>NZ_FCOI02000006.1 GCF_001544795.2 Caballeronia temeraria
CTCATCTCGTCCAGAAACTCCCGCTTACGCGTGCGTTTGGTTGAGAGGTCCAAGCCGAGATGAAGTTGCGTCATCGTTATGCCCCCAAGTCGTTGATTTGCTAATAGTACTCCTCAACGTCACTATGAGCTGGGGTTTTGCAGAGGTTCCTTAACCTTTTCGGCAAGCTGTAGTGGATGGTCACCCCCACCTCCGCCCCCACTTTGGGGGTAGGCTGCTTGGTACTTTCCACGGGAGGCCATTGTCATGCAAAGCGTCACGATGATTGGAATTGATCTGGGCAAACATTCTTTTCATGTTCATGGCCAAGACCGCGTTGCCAAAGCTGTGTTTTGCAAGAAGTCTTCGCGCAAGCAGCTGCTCGAGTTCTTTGCCACGTTTCACCCTTGTACCGTCGTGATGGAAGCTTGCGCCGGCGCACATTGGATGGCACGCAAGATCGGCGCGTTCGGACATATCGTAAAGCTGATCTCACCGCACTTCGTGCGTCCGTTCGTCAAGAGCAACAAGAATGACTTCGTTGATGCCGAGGCGATTTGCGAAGCTGCGTCGCGACCTTCGATGCGATTCGTAACACCGAAGACGGAATCGCAGCAAACTCTTCTGGCACTCCATCGGGTTCGCCAGGCTTTCGTCCGCGATAGAGTGCGTACCACCAACCAGATGCACGGATTTCTTCTAGAGTTCGGAATTAGTCTGCCGGTGGGTCATGCCGTTGTGAAACGCCTTCCTTCAGTACTGGCCGAGCACCCACTGCCGCCGCGTCTCGTAACGATATTTGAGCAGCTGCATGCGCACTTCAAATACCTTTCCGAGCAGATACGCGATATCGAGAAGGAAATCGAACGTCAACTCGCCGATGATCCGATCGGTCAGCGTCTGTTGACCATCCCCGGTGTCGGACCTATCACGGCAAGTCTGCTCGCCTCGGAACTCGGTGATGGCAAACAATATCGGTGCAGTCGCGACTTCTCGGCGTCGGTCGGACTAGTGCCGAGGCAATACAGCACAGGGGGAAAGTCAAACCTGCTCGGAATATCCAAGCGCGGTGACAAGAATATCCGTCACTTGCTGGTCCAGTGTGCTCGAGCATTCATGCTGCGCCTGGACAAACAACATGGTCGGATCGCCGACTGGACTCGCGCAATGCTGGCGCGACGCCATTCGAGCGTGGTTGCTTGTGCGCTCGCCAGTAAGCTTGCGCGAGTTGCGTGGGCGCTGGTGAGCCATGACACGGTATTCGAGCGACAAGCATCCGTTGCCGCCGCGTGACGGACGTAAGGTCGCAACTTTAGAGTCGACCCATCAGGTTTTGCGACTGCTGATAAGTGATGACGTGAACGGCCAAACGGCCTGACGGACACCCTGGAAGGTTAACCAGCTTTTAGAAGCTGCCCCTGTTATCAGGACCGTCAGGCGCGATTCTCATCGTGGCGCGAGGACTATTCCTCACAACGACGCCGGATAGATTTGTGCAAGCCATCCACCCATCAAGATCGCGGTTGCAAAAACGGGGGTGACCATAGATTAACCTTTGGCCATCTGAACAACTGGAGCCAAGGATGGGCGCGCCGATTGTTGAGGACGAACTGTGGGCACTGATCGAGCCATTGCTGCCGATGCCAAAACCACGGCGCAAGAAGTATCCGGGACGGTTGCCGGTTGCGAACAGGGCTGCACTGAACGGCATCCTGTTCGTGCTCAAGACCGGTATTCGCTGGCGCGACCTGTCGACAAAATTAGGATTTGGCTCGGGCTCAACCTGCTGGAGACGATTGCGCGACTGGCAGAAGGCGGGTGTGTGGAAGCGATTGCACGAACTACTGCTGGCGAAGTTACGCGAGGCAGGCGAACTGGACTTCTCGCGAGCAGCTGTCGACTCTTCATCTGTGCGAGCCGTTGGGGCGGGCGAAAAACTGGCCCGAACCCCACGGATCGTGCGCGACCAGGTTCCAAGCACCACATCTTGGTAGACGCCAACGGCGTTCCAGTTAGCGCGATCCTGACAGGCGCGAATCGCAACGACGTCACCCAATTGCTGCCACTCGTTGACGCCATTCCACCGATACGCGGCGTACGTGGCCGACCTCTTCAGAAGCCCAAAGTCATCTACGCAGACCGTGGCTATGACTCCGAGACACATCGTCAGAAGCTTCGCAAGCGCGGCATCAACCCGGTGATTGCCAAGCGCCGGACAGAGCACGGGAGTGGTCTGGGCAAATTCCGATGGGTTGTCGAACGTACTCATGCGTGGCTTCACAACTTCCGTCGCCTTCGTATTCGCTTCGAACATCGCGCCGACATTAACGAAGCATTTCTAAAACTCGGTTGCTCCCTCGTCTGCTGGAACATCTTCAGACGGACGGGGCAGCCTTTTTGAATCCGTCTCTTAGCTTCAGTTGAGGTCGGGCCGGTCACTGCTCAACCGCCTTTAAATTGGTTCTACGGTTTTGGTCCATTGCGGAGATGAGTTGATCTCTATGAGCCAAATTGAGTCTGTTTCCACCTCCCGCGCGTTGCGAAACGAAGATGTTGCCAACGAGCTTTCTCAGTCTTTCTGCCTCTGCTGAAGGCATCGACTTGAACATATACTTTTCGAGAAGCTTCATGAACAAGATCGATTTTGTGAACTTGTTGGTTTTTTCGTCCTTGGACAGCTTCTCCACCGCGTCTAGATAACCGGGAACGGACAAGTCGATTTGCAGCATGGTGCTCACTAGGCGTTCGATTGCATACTGCGACCCTTCGGCGTGTTCTTTCAAGACTACTTCCAACTGGTTCGTGCCAAGATACTCGAACATTATGCTTCCAATCACGTTCGGCACCACGAGTTTCAACAAATAGTCGAATGTCTGTTCATCGAACATTGGCATGATCTTCTTGATCTCAACGAACGCTTCGTTGTCGTGTCGCAGCTCGACCGAGAAGATTGCCATCAGTAAGATCTCACACCAGTAATGGGCGATACGGCGATAAGCTGAGCGCTTCAGGTCTCCGTCATCGATGAGTTCTGAGTTGCGCAAGATCGCTGACGTGATTTGGAGCGCCGAGATGAAGTCAGGTACGGTGCCTGGCGCCTTGCGCACGGTTAGGGTTGGCCGACGTTCAGGGACCAGTACTGTCTGTGCATCCGCCTCATCAAGCATCTCTTCACGGTGCTCGTCCGATAGCCTCGGCGGAAACAGCTCCCCCTTTAGATCATCGCGTTGTTGAACAGTGATAGGAAGTTCCTTGGCATCGATTTTCTCGAATACCGACAAGTCTAAGTCCAGCCGTATCGGCTTATAGTATTCGTCGAGTATTACTAGGGCAGCACGCAATGCGTCATCCCGACCGCGCTGCTTTCCCGTGAAGTAATCGATCTCCTGGCCGAGAGTCAGCAGCCTTTCTGCCGTAAAAGCGTCTCGAAAGAAAGCCTGTGATTCCTGAAGCCGCGTTGAAAGGAAGAAGGCCCGCAAACAGTCAAACTTGAAGTAGACCGCATCCTCAATGTCGTGAAGAACGCCCTTGCGCACAAGCTCTTCGATAAAAGGCGCGCCAGCTGCAGTCAAAAGCTTGTTCTTGAAGTACGACGCTGTGAACATCTCCAGTTCGTTAGATGTTACATAATCCCGTTCAAGTTGATACATGTAGAACGCTAAGTCGCTAAGAAAATGCCGTTTCGCAGTCGAATCTAGCCTGCTCCGGGACTTGGATTCGTGAAACTTGTCCAGCATCCCGTCGATCAGTGTATCGAGGACTTCCGCGTGATTTACGGGATCAAACGCGATATTCCTCTCGTGGACCCAGAGAAAGATCGATATCAAAAACGGAGTGCGTGGGATGTTCAATCTCTTGAGAGACGCGAGGATATTGTCGATCTCGTCTGTCGACTTGGCGTCGCTTCCCTGAAACCAACGGTGCATCAGCTCACGCGCCTGCTTCCGACCAAAGGAATGGACATACGCGACAAGCTGCTTGTCTATCAGTGCGGGAATGGATGCGCCCGCCAGCGATGTCTGAACGGTTTCGAGTATGGTAATGTAGTATTTATTGTTGGGATACTGCTTAAAGAAGTCCTCGACTAGTCCAACAAGCTTCGAGTCCGACAGGTCTAAATTGTCTAGGCACAGTGTCATCCGGCCGAGCTCGAGAAGTCGGACGAAGTGCGAGCGAGGATAGGAACCGTTCGAGAAGCCAACGATAGCTTGGAGAATGGCCGCCTTGGTCTGCTTTGTCAGTGCATGGAGGTTGACATAAGCGCTGATCGTCGTGGGATTGTTGGCTGCAAGTCCATTCTCTTGAGTACAGATGTACGTGAGCAGCGTCGTCTTTCCAGACTCTTTCGCCCCCACGAAAATGACGTTTGAGTCGCCGGATAGGAGCTGGCTCAATTGCAGCGGCTCGCTTTTCGGCGTATCGGACCCATTTGCGCCAAGCTGTCTCTCCGAAACCGAGTGTAAAGGAGGAACGACGAATAGCTGAGCGAGGTTCTTTGGAGCGACCTCGGAGATCGTCGAAGACAAAAGATGACTGTTGGCGGCTTCGCTGACAGCGGTCAAATACTCTTCTGACGGCAGAGCGTTCAACTGATCGGGCGCCTGCGAGCCGGCCATATTGAACGTTTGGCGGCCGCCCGCGGCGAACCGGTCGCTGGAGCCGAATTTAGCGCGCTCGTCGAAATACTCGCGCACAGACACGGTCCATTCGGATATATCTGCGGACACTTCAATGATCGAATACGAGTTGAAGTAGCCGCGACCTTGGTATAGGCACCCTGCGTTACTGACGAAAATCTTCCCTGACGGTCTGGCAAGCTGCAGAACGTCGCCATGATGGTTGTGTCCAAAGAAGACTGCGTCGAACTCGTCGTAAACCTTGCGTTGGACGGCCGATTGGTCGAACTCCGCTAGCCAAGGAAACGGATGGTGCAGCAGCGCAAACTTCATGTCGCAGTGACTTAAGCTGCGCGCCAGTTGCTCGACTTGACGCCCTCCTACCAGCAACTTGCCATAGTCAGCGTTCTCAGATCGCCCCGTGGCGCACCAGGCGGAATTAAGAGCCGCAATCCCCATTTTCTTCCCACGAACATCCAGCTCGTAGGACTCGAAAAGGCCATTCGACACGGCCCTCGACGCTTTGACGAACTTATCACGAATACCTCTGAAACCTTCGAATGGGGCAGAGAGTGCCAAAACGCTGAACGGGTCGTCGAGAGTTCTATTGACATCATCGACAGTCTTCAAGCCGTCAATCGCTAGCTTCGCTATAGCGCTGCGCTTCGACTGTTCGACGTCGTGATTGCCCGGAACAATAAAGACAGCCGACGCATCGGTGCCTGCACTTGCAAGTAATGGCGTGAAGAACCTTTCTTCGAGGGATTCAAGCGTTTCCATAGGGAACGCGCCCTTCCCAACAAGATCGCCGGTGAAAAATATCAGGTCAATTGGCCCAGAGGCAGTTTTGAGATCTCGTAGGTCGGCAAATAGCGCGTCCAAGACGACACGCTGATCCGCATAAAGACCATTCATCAAGTGAAGGTCCGAGAGGTGAAGAATTCTTATCGGTTGCATTTGTGGGTTCTTTTTTTGCGACTGCGAGCAGCGTTTGCTCACACACAGACAGGGTGTTGGCACGAAATTCGATCTTTTGCAAGAGAATGTTATCTCTGCGGTGCATATTACAGCCTTAGATCTGGTCTTGAAGTCATGTCCGTCGAGCCAAGGCAAGAGTTCAATAACGGCAGACTTTCCGGAAACTTTAGCGAAACAGGTTCCTGCAACACCTGAGTATCGCTTTGGGCCTTCCGCCCTCGAATTGACGCCGGCGCATACGAGCCTCGCTCTACACAAACTTCATTCGTGAGCCGCTCCACTTAACGATCACCGGCGCGCTTTATAAAGACGGGGCCACCTGGTCAACGCGAGGGGTCAACGGTCGCTGGGACTCTGTCCGATGGTGCGCTAAGATAGCGAGCCACAGAATTCAGAATGGAAATATGAAGCCGCTCATGTTTATTGGCTCTTCCGTCGAAGGGCTTCCCGTCGCCGAGGCAATGCAACACAACCTGTCGTACACCGTTGATTCGGTACTCTGGTCGCAAGGTGTATTCGATCTCTCCAAGAATACACTCGCAAGCTTGATCCAGACTGCCAAAGCGTGCGACTTCGCGCTGTTCATCCTTTCACCCGACGATCTTACTAAACTGCGAAAGGAGGAACACAAAACGGCTCGAGACAATGTGCTGCTTGAGTTTGGACTTTTTGCCGGTTTGCTTGGCCAAGATCGGGTCTTCTTTGTTGTACCGTCTGATGACGAGTTCCACCTTCCCACAGATCTTCTGGGTCTAACTGCCGCAAAGTATTTTCCGGGTGGTCATGGTGGCAACCTCTTTGCGGCTCTTGGGACTGCGAGCACTCTAGTGAAGCAAGCGATCGCGAAACTAACGAAGCCGTTGGCCGGATACACGAATCTTAGTGGTTCCTGGCGCGGAATGTGGGGTTTTACTCGAGAGAGCTATCCAGCGCAGAATGAATTTGAGGCTGACGTTATCCATGTAGGAGACACAATCCGAACGGCATTCGAATCGAACGGCGAACGCTACGATTTGACCGGTAAGATACACCGCGGCAGTTTCATCACTGGGATGTGGGGGCATCCTGACGCTGGCGCTTCCTACTTTGGACCTTTTCAACTAGTCATCAGCCCGAATGGAAGGACGTTGACAGGGAAATGGTGCGGTTTCGGGCGAGACGTTACCGTTGATGCCGGACCGTTTGTCTGGGAACGCGTGCAGACGTCCAACGAGTCGTAATCGCGTGCAGGCGACAGATACCGACGAGCTCTGCCGGCCAATGAATGCTCGTCCGACACCTAGAGCCCTGCTTAGATGCATCAAGCAAGCGTGTACCGGCTGGCAGTCGGCGCCGACGTTTCGCCGCACGCGCAGTCGGCGGCCGAGGCCGTTCCATGGAACCGGAGCAGTCGTTCGAACGTCCGGTCCATGGTGGGGGACACCGTCTGCACTTGGCCGACGTCTGCCGAATGACCGCCGTGCGAGCGTCGGCCTTTGCAGACGCTCGCCGGGCAGGCGTCGAGCGGAGGCTGCATTGCCGCTTGCGGTCATTGGCGGTTCATTTCCCCACCAATGGCGCTCCAAGACATTTGCCTCTTCGACCTTAGTACCGTCGAACTATCAGTCTTGAGTGCGGTTTGACTCAACCAACTCGTTGACTTCTCGCACTCGGTCCTGCAGAAAGTTGACATCCGCTATTGATGCCGGTGGCCCATCCACAGCGTGCACAATGCACGTCCTAATCTGCCAGATACTCTCCAATCTGGGGAGAGCGTCTCGACTAAGTAGTCCGAGGATCACTGCGTCACGCATCTGAGACAGGGGAGACTCAAAGCTCTCTTCCCTTCCTCTTGTCTCGTCTCGTTGCAATGTTTCTCTGACGATGGCCTCGAGCGAAGCCCAAGCGAATAGCAGAGCAGCGTCGACAAGCTCGGGTTCCTGTAAAACCGAATAGCGAGACTTCTCTAGGTATTCGCGCCATCTAGAAGCGCTCTTCCTACCAACTATAGGTAAATGGCGTGAACGCGGGTTAGAGAGGATGAAGAGGAATTGCCAGCCTTCTTGCGCGTTAATCATGTCCGAGATTCTTGCTAACTCGGCATCTGAACGCAAGCTCTCAGATGATTTAATACTCACGATCAAACCATCGTGGTCTGACACCAAGATGAGATCAGGCAGATATCCTTCTGCCCGAAGAAATTCCGGCAAATCGGATGAGGCTCGAGGGACAGTAGCCCGATAACCTTTCTTCGAGTATTCATCCGCTATATCGCGAATGCGTTGCCGCTCACGGTTACTGGATTTATGATTCATTTATCGAGCACTCCATCGTGAGGGCACTCCTCGACACGAATATGCAGGAATTCAACTCCTTCCGAAAATGCGATGAGAAGCGGAGCTGATGCACCCATAATTTGATAGGAGCCATCGAGCGCACGCTTTCGAGATTTAGTTTCGTGACATTGCGAATCATCGACGAAGACGAGCCCGTTCAATGCGTCTTGAATGGGCTTACCGATATTATCCACATCGGGCGTTTTGCCCGAATAATAATATGTTACCGTGATCTTGACGGGCGCTTTTACCGGTTGCATCCCGCCCGGGACCCTGGCTGCTGCAGCCCGTCGAACTTGATCCTTCCATTCTCTAAGTCTCACCCGGTTGTGGGTCTGGGCAGAGAGCGGCGGACCCTTGATGGTGAACTCAAACGGCAGCATCGAGCGACACTAGATTCGTCCGTAGCACAAAGTGAAGAACTGGCTGATCATGCCATCGCATGGGAGGCGGCGCAACCGGGAATGGTCGAAGCGACCACGCATAGCTAAAGGAAGTCCGAAGTCGCGCATGGACGTGGGAGAAATGCGCCGGATTTCAGTCGACATTCTGTTAAAACTTGTTTGAAGGTTCGGAACGGGCGCTGCAGGGTAAATTACGAGAAACGTCAGGCAAGAGCCCTGGCATACGATTGATTTAGGAAACAATCAGGTAGGGCGGGTAGTCGGATGCTTCGTATTAGCAACAACATTTTCCGCCCGGAAGGGTCTTTCGGTCGCTATAAATCCCCTGACAAGTAATGTGGCAACCGATCGTGCGATGAGATCAACACAAAATCACACGAGTTTGTCGAGAGACAAGCAAAAAGCATCAGTCGCGTCCGGCAGCGCGAATCGCACAAAGCAGTGATTATTTGAGCCGAATGTCCGGCACAAAACTATCCTTCTATCGGCTCAGGACCGCAGTTTCCCCTTCCCCTCGGACAGCTCTTGCTCTGTTGCTCTACGCCCGTTACGGTCAGTCGGCAACCGAGGATATTCCTCTGCCCGCCACGCCTTCAACTCGATGAACGCACGTCGCGGCCTGAAGACACGACTCGTGAACTGTGGGTTGGCAATACGCAATCGTTGACGCAAATCGCCGCCGCTTAACTTTGGCTTTCATGGCGCGGCCGCTCCGCGTTCGATAGCGATCACATCTGCGCGCACACGTCAACGTCCGCAAAGGCCGAATATGGAGAATTGCCGCCCTCCGTCGTTTCTCTCGGTTCCGTTCACAGCGGTCGCGCGCCCGGCCTGCCGACGTTCCAAGCAACTCTGCGCCGACCGCGGCGATGGCGAAGAGGAGAGCGATGTTGATATGGAAATGCCCTTGCGTTCACCGACGTACAAATGGCCGGTCCGCCCGCGCCCCAACGAGGCGCGCGCCACAACGACGCGCCCCTAGCCTGTTATCATTTTGCCGCACCCGTTGAGCAAACTCCCGTTCCTTCTTCGCTGATGTCATCTCGCCGCCCTCGCTTGCAAGCTGCTCGATCGCTGTCTCGCAAACCGCTCAGTAAAGACATGTTGCTGCCCTTGCCTTCGTCAGCGGTGCAGACCGTCGCGCTGTCGAATCACTTGACGTTCGCCGCCTGTCGCGCCGGCGCCGGATCCGCGCATCTTTTTAACGAGCTCATTCAACTGGTCTACGGCACGTTCTTTGTTCAAGATGCCGGCTACGGTGACACGGATGTAATCATTTATGCGCGAGCTGAAGCGGCTCTGGAGCGGGGCTTGCAACGCGCTGAAGACGAGCGACTATGGGCACTCGAGGCGGCCGACCTGCCGATGTTCGAAGCAGTGCTGCAACAGGCAGACCGCCAATTAGCGAGCGCGCCAAGGTACGTTCATGTTGGTGCACGAGACCGGCTCAAACGCTTTGCCGCCAGCGGGCGCGCCTCGCCGCTCATGTCCACAGCGTCGCGCCACTGACCGCAATCGGTTCGTGAAATGGCGAACGCGCCATCCCTTACCGTACATTACGCGCGCGCGGCGAAAGTCGTTCACTTGAGAAGGCGGCCGATATAATGGAAAGCGGAAATCACGCATTGCACCGGAGTTCTCCTATGAGTCAAACCCGCGGACCGAATGCGGGATATCGGGGCAAGCCAAACAGTCGGCGCCAACCTCATCACCTGTCGAATCCGAATCGCGCAGCGCGAGGTCAACCTCCTTTAGGAGCGACTGATGGCGGAGCCGCGCAGGCGTCCATTATCAAAACCCGTTCGTTGAAATTCCTCATCGATGCGGTCGGCGCGGAGAATATCGCGTTGGCGCTCGACTCCAGCTTGACCCGGATCGCTGAACTGATGCGCGGAGAGCGATTTACGCCCGAGACCGCCTTCCACATGGAAACGACGCTTGGACTACCTTCCGGCTTTTTCGACCAACATTATCCGGTCCTCTCGCCGGAGGCAATCGCGCGTCTGAAGGCGCCGCTCGAGTTCGTCCATACGGACGAGATCAGCGATGAAGGTGACGTCGAGAAAGCACCCTTCCCTCCCAGTGCGCAGAAGCCATCGCTGCTTGTCAGCAGTTTGTCCAAGGATACGACAATGCCGTCTAAGAGTTCAACGCAAGCGCCGGGCGCGGCCAAGACCCGTGCCCAAAAGGCTCCTGCGCAGACAAGCGGTCAAGCTGCAAGAGCAGAAGATTCGCCGAAGTCGCACCGGTCGCATCAAGCGGCCGAGCGGAAGCAGGCCCAGCCAAACGGCGGTGCGACCGTAGAGCGCATCAGGCAGGCCAACCTTCACGTTCTCACCAAACGCAACGGTTCGAAGGTCAAGCTCGGCGCGGTCTTGGGTCTTAGCGGATCGAATATGGCGCACCGACTCCACGGTAAAAAGCGCATGGATGACGCTGAAGCCGAGCGCTTCACCGCGGGGCTTGGCCTGCCCACGGGCTGGCTCGACACACCTCGCACTGAAGCCGACATTCCCGAGTCGGTTGCGCAGTTGCTCGCGCCCGCATCACGCGTGCGCGTGCCTGGCCAAGCACCGGCGCCCACAGCTGCAGCGGCGTATGAGGACACACGGGTCGCAGCCGCTGCGACGAGCGAGATCGATCGAGCGCTGTCTAGCACTTCGAGCGATCCGCACGCCGAGCCATCGCCAGATGATACGGCGGGAGACGGCGACAGCGTTGCCAGCGCTCAGCACGAGACCGTCAGCAGTGCCGTTGCAACACGCGCCGACAGCCCCATAGAACGTATCGAAAGCCACACGCCAGCAGCCGTTCCTGCACCGGTGGCGTTGCAGCCCGCGGTTGCAATGTCCTCGCCTACAGACACGTCACCCTCCTCCACTTCCGCGACCAACTTGGACGGTCTCGATGGGATCGCGCCTATCGCAGAGGCGCTCCTGAAGACGCTCGCCGGCAAGGCACGCACCGGTCGCTTGGACGAGCTCAAAGCCTTGGAGTTACTGCAACAGGCGGTTCTGCTCTAGCAGCGCCGTCTCGGCCCTGTCCGTGGGTGCGGGGCTCGGACGATCGGATTCGCGCTGCGCGGCGGGCTTCGCGCGAATACCGAGTTGTCGAGTTGACGCGTAAGAATCGCGTTAGTCGCAGACCGCTTACTGGCCGACTCTCTACGCCACGCGGCGATCGTCGCTCGTGCCGACGTCCACCTGTTCTTGTGCGATATTCTCGACGTCGAGCTCAAGCGCGGACAGCCGGGCAACTTGAACGGGAAGTAACGCATAGGCGATGCGAAGCTCGTGCAGACGCGCCCTCCAGTAACGAACGTTGATCGGCAACGGAACGGATGTTGCCCGTACGGCCGTCACCACTTTCCGGATATGAGCGAGTTCACGATCCGCTTCCAGGGACGTCCGCTTCAGCATGCCGGGTGAAGTCGCCGGTCCTTGATTGTTTCGGTTTGCTACGATTGACTTCATACGCTGTGCATCTCCTGATCCATTGAGACCAGCGTATCCAGCCATTCGAGAAGTCAAGGAAGCATGCGGGGCATGTAACGGGCTTAGCTCTAGAGGGTAAGCAATGCCAGGCTCACACGAGCGCGCAAGCGGCGCCGACGCTGTATCAGCAGAAACCTTTTTCCTTCTGGTCTAGCGCCTGTCGGCTTCCAATCGCGTGTGCAACGCGCGCCCAACAAGCGAGTCCGCATGGCGAATCAGGCGTCGCACGCAATCGTCCACCGCTGCCTTCGAAATCTGACTCGCAGTTGCCGCAGCGACGAGGGCATCATAGGCATCAGTGACGTCAGTCATCGACACTTCATAGCCGTAGCCGGCCTCCATCCATTGCAGTGCGCACAGCGCACAGTCCATTGCGAACCGGGACTGCTTTATCTCGAAATCTCGCGCGGCTCGTATCAGCGTTTTCGGATCGGTGGGACTCTGTCTGGACAGCGCGACCGCCTGATCGAACAGGCCAGCTTCTTTGGCAGCGGCAAACCATTTGCCTTCTGACCCGGGCTCACTTCCGACCAGGTCGGACAAGATAGTTTCCGGCGTTTTCGCGGGATATTTCTTGATGATGGCCCGGAACGTTGCGAGGTAAGTGCCTGCACGATTAGCGGCGATCGCGTAGCGCTCATAGGCCTCGTCAGTCATGCCGGATTCGAGGAGGATCTTCTCGCAGGTGCGCGCGATCGCGGATTCGGGCGCATTCAGCCCTCGGCTCGCTTCAGCAAGGCGAAGCGCGTCGCCCCGACGTCCGAGGCAGACCAGCGCGTCGACGGCCCAACGTCGATACCACCAGGAACTCAGCCGATCGCGCCGCACCAGCTCAACGATTTCCTCGAAGCGGCCGGCTGCGTAAAGCGAGCTCAAGCACGGCACGGCACCGACGAAGTAATTGAATCCTTCAGCCTCCAGCACATGTGTGACGAGCGGCAACAACCGGTCGGCCCAGTCAGATGCCAACGCGGGCGTCACGCACAAGGCTCCCCAATGTTCGCCCAGGCTCTCGATGTAGGCCATCTGATCGTCCTGCAACGCCTCGAATAGTCGTTCCAGCCAACGCTGCCGTGCTGCAGGTGTAACGTCGGCCGAGGCGATCAGTGGGACAAGCGCCTCGATCGTACGATTGACCGCGCTGCCGAGGGCGCCCGAGGAACTATCGACGTGCTCGAGCGCAGGCGACAGTTTTTCAAGAAGAAGAACGGCTCCGTCGGCCGCGAACGCGGGATCGGTGCGGGCGACCGAACGGATTTCGGAGACCGCCTCCTTCAGGCGTTGGATCGGCAGCGACGAACGCCATCCGAATGCGTTGCGTCGGAAGCGTGAAGCAAATGTCCATTTCGGTGAGGGCATGACAGTCACGTTCCATCAGCAGAGTGCAGCGTCGAAAATCCTTGCGCTCGAGCAGGTGCGGCGATCGGGATGCGATATTTGAGGTGCGATAGCTGAAGTGCGATAGTCTGTGGCGCGCGCATCAGTTCATCGACGGTTTCAGGACGCGGCCAGCATCGTCCCTCGACAGGCGTCGGACCCGCAGCGACACGCATAGAGCCGCTTGAGCGCAGCAGATTTTCGTCCGGCCACAAAAAGTCGATAGTCGATAAACAACTCTTCTCCTGGCGCGATGTCGCGCAGCGCGTGGAAGAACACCCGGCTGCCGTCTTGTTCGGTCTTGCAGTTCGGCGCGCAACCGTGATTGACCCAACGCGCCGAGTTGCCGCCCTGCGCACCGTCGATCACACGCCCGTCGTCGAGATCGAAGTAAAACGTGTGGCCGTCTTCGGCGGCCGAGCGCGCATACTGGCGCTGTGCTTGTGCCCACGACACCCGCTTGCCCTTGTATTCGAGGATCGTCTCGCCAGCACCGATCTGGATGAGCGCGAATACGCCGCGTCCGTGGACCGGCGAAGAACGTACAACGATGCGGCGCATGATTTTGCCCTTCCCTATTGCTGTGACCTGGTGAGCGACACGATGTGCCGCCGCGCCATCTCGGCATGATACGATCGCCGCACGCCCGTCGATACCCCTATGCCTTCTTCACCCGGTCGCAGCCGCATCAAACGCAAACCGCCCCGCGGTACCCTCATGCGGTACGAGGATCGCATCGTTGAGGTGCTGGGCGAAGCGCGTGGCCGACGGATCATGATCCGCTCGATTCATGCGGACGGCACCGAACGTCGCACGGCCGTCAAGCTCAATAGCCTGCGGCCGCTCGAAGCGCAACTCTTCTAAGTCGGCGGCGTGACGGGCGCCGCCCTCGCTCACGCTTGATTGACGGCGTCCTTGAACGCCTTGCCCGCGGTGAATTTGACCGTCTTGCCTGCCGCGATCTCGATCGGCTCACCGGTCTTCGGATTGCGACCGGTGCGCGCGGCGCGTTCGCCGACCCCAAACGAGCCAAAGCCGATCAGTTGAACGGCATCACCTGCCGCCACCGTCTTCGCGATCGTTTCAAACACGGCATTGATGGCCTCCTCTGCGGCGAGCTTGCTCGTGCGGGCTTCAGATGCCACTGCGTCAATCAGTTCCTGCTTGTTCCTTAAAACGCTTCCTTTCTGTTCGAGACAAACCCGATCATACCGAACGCGGGCCACGCATCAGATCGCCGACCCTCTGCTCTCTACGAGTTTGCGTCGGTCACATCCAAATCGAATAAGTCCGAAGTCGCGCTGCGCGCGTCAAGCAGCTCAGGCAAATCGCCATTTCGGACCTTGGCTAGCGTCTCCGACGGAGGCCTGTGGATCTCGGGATCCAAGTCGAATGTATTCCCCGCTGCCGCGCGTGGCGAATAGCATCCCTCTCGTTTTTTCGTTGTGGCGTTGCGCGACCTTCGAACCAAGCGCAGTGGCGCGTATTTATTCATGGCGCCGTTTTCCGTTTCGGCCCCAGTTACCCAGGCGCCACCAGCCGAAAGCTGGCTTTTCGCGATCAGGGACCTCGGCGCCCGGCCGGCCTTCCCAAAAGGCGTCCACGGCCACGCGTTCGACCGGCGGCGTGATCTGGCGATTTTCGAAGCCGAAAGGGACTTGGTTCTAATCCTGATAACTCGTGTAAGCAGGATTACGCTTAATGCGGCCGCCGCGGTGGCGCTCCGTTCAGCGGCGGTGCCGGCCGCGCCGGCAGGGAGACGTCAAATGGCTCGCGTTCAAGCGTGATAACTCGTATTAGCACGCTTGAGTTTAATGGTGGTGGCTTGCCATCGGCGACAAGCGTCGTCGGAGCGAGTCCATTCGGTCGGCCGGCGGTTCTACTCATAAGTACTGCATACAGATTTGCGTTCAATAGATCAATGGGCGCCGCAAATCTACGCCACGCGGCGCACGTGGTTCGGACGGCGGATCTCCCTTGTTGCTTGTTCGATATCGTCGACACAAGACTCGAGCGCAGACAGCAGAGCAAGCTGTACGGGAAGCAATGCATAGCCGATACGCAGATCACGGAGGCGTGCCCTCCAGTAGCAAGCGCTTATGGGCAACGTAGCTGACTTTGATGCCCTCACTGCCCGCACTACTGCCTGTATATGAGCAAGTTCACGATCGGCTTCGAGGGAAGTCCGTTTCCGCGCCTCGGGCGACGGTGGGCCGGTTCGACGGATGGGATTTGCAACCTTTGTCTTCATACGTAGGGCCTTTCGCTGATTTCGTTGCAATCAGCGTACGCCGGCTCACGGAAAGTCAAGGCGAGTACCAAGCATGTAGCCGAAGAAATGTGGGACCGCCGCGGCGGCGCGGCTATTACTGAGCGCGCGATGAAGAGGAGCTGGAAAACCCTGGGCGGCGCGGGCACCCTGACGGTCGTGTTGTTCGCGGCTGGCTTCGGTGCTGCGCGTGCGGTGGACGGCGAGCACGGCTTCGATCAGCGCAATCTTGCACGTACGCTCGCGCCGCTCGGCGCCGAGCAGCAATGCGAACGTTACTCGGTGCTGCCGGCCAGGTGGCGCGACGAGCCGCGCGCGGGCATGGTGCGTTTGCGCGGCAGCGAGTTTGTCTTCGGCAGCGGACTCGGCTATGCGGACGAACGTCCCGCACGCGACGGCAGGATCGCGAGTCCGCGCCTTCTGGATCGCCCGGACCGACGCGACGAACGCACAGTTCGCCGCTTTCGTCGATGCAAGCGGCTCTGTGACTGATGCCGAGCGTCGGTGCGGCGCGGTGATGTTCCACGTACCGTCTCGCGAGGAGATGAGCGCGCGCGACCTCGCCTGGTGGACATGGCTGAAGGGCGCATCGTGGAAGCATCCGAACTGCTTGTAGGGTACATGGAAAGGTCACGAGAACCAGCCGGCGAAGATGGTGACGCTCGCCGACGCCCTCGCCTATGCGCACCGGCTTGACCACGACCTGCCGACCCAGGCCGAATGGGAATATGCCGGCAAGGCGGGCCGCGAAGGCGCGGAGGTCGACGCCGCCCTTCGCGATGGAGGCGGCAAGCCATCGGCGAATTACTGGCAAGGCGTTTCCCCGGTCCTCGATGCCGCCGAGGACGGTCTTGCGGGTCTCGCGCCGGTAGGATGATATGCGGCCAACGGTTTCAAGCTGTACGACATGATCGGCAACGCATGGGAATGGACGAAGGACCCCTAACCGGGACCGCGTCAGCCGCATGCGATCGGCGATACGGCGGCGGTCGCCCCCGCGGACACGCACGACACCGCGATGGTCATCAAGGGCGGCTCCTTTCTCTGCGCGCAGGACTATTGCGTCCGATACCGCGCATCGTCGCATGAGCAGCAGGAAGCGGATCTTCCCGCCTCACATATCGGTTCTCGCGCCGTATCGAGAGACGCCTGATGCACGTGCGCCTCGCACTCGCCGCGATGCTCGAAAGCTGGATGATCTCTTCAAAGAACGCAGGGATCGCACCGCGCGGCCACATTTCAGTTCGATACCCCAACTCGAGCCGCGCTCGACATGTCGTTCGAGCGCGCGTTCCTAGATCGAGCGCTTGCCGCCGAAGCGTTATATTGGCTCGCGGCCGGGAGGCCCATCGTTGCGGCGATCGCTGGACGAAAGTCGCTTCATAACCGTGTGACCAGAACTGCACAGTGGCCGCGTCGAGCGCAGCCTCCTCATCGAACCACGCGGACACGGCATGCAGCAGGTCCTCTTCCTTACGCCGTCTTCGGATAATTGGACGGGAACAACGCACGCTTCGTCTCATCGTCGTTTACCGTCTTGAACGCATGCTTCTTATTCATGGCGCGCGCGCGTTCGACGGCGGGCCGCGCGTCGATCTTCGCGAACCAGCGCTTGAGTTCCGGATATGGCCCGAGCGGATCCTCGCTCGACTTGAACACGCGCGATGCCCGATCGACCCAGCCCCACGCGGACATGTCCGCGATCGTATAGCTGTCGGCCACGATGTATTCGCGGCCCTTGAGCCTGTCGTTCAGCACCTGATAGTGACGATCCGCCTCTCGCCGATAACGATTCACCGCATAGTCGAGCCCTTCCGGCGCCGCGTACTGAAAGTGCACCGCCTGCCCGGAATACGGTCCGAGCCCACTCGCTACGAACATCAGCCACGAAAGAAGCTGCGGGCGATCTATCGGCGCGCCGGCGAACTGACCCGTCTTTTCCGCAAGATATAGAAGGATCGCGGTCGAGTCGAACACAACAGCCGGCTTGCCGCCCGGCCCTTCCATGTCCACGATGGCGGGCACCTTGCCGTTCGGGTTGATTGCGCGGAACTCGGCCGAATGCTGTTCGCCCTTGCTGGTGTCCACCGGCTTCAGTTCATATGGCAGCCCGGATTCTTCGAGGAAGAGCGCGATCTTTGCGGGATTGGGTGTCGGGTGAAAGTAGAACTCGATCATGGGATGGTCTCGTATCGTGGCGATATCGCGTCATTTTAGATCGAACGATCTTTTATGCGCAAAAGCGGATCTGAAGGGCTACTAGTCGCGAGCAATGCTGGCGTAAGGGAGCACGAACGCCGTCGCGCTCGATCGAATGTTAGCCGGCGCACTCGCACGAGCGTCACTTCCTCAACCTAGGACATCATCCCCTTCGCGTCGTGTCGACGGCGAGAGAATGGAGCGCGCGAGAATCACCACGCCTGCGGAAAACGGCACCAAAATCGACAAGACGCTCGACGAAACGGACGGATCGGCACCCGAGTCAGAGAAGATCAGTCGGCGAAAACGAACACTGAAGGATCGGACTCATCGAGCAAGAACCTCGACGAGCACAACGACCAGCCAGGTTTTATGTCCCGCCTGTTCGACTGGGCAAGGGGGCGAGTCGCGGACAATGCTTGTCCGGCAGCGCATACGCGATGACCGAATCGCCGAGCTTCGTCAGGAACGAGCCGTGGTCGCCCGCCACGATTAGCCCGTATTGCTTGCCGTTCGCTTCATAGGTCATCTGGCTCGCCTGTCCACCAGGCGTGCAACCGCGCTTCCCTCAGCTTTTCACCGGTGTCGGTGCTGAAGGTACAGGTAACGCGGCCCGAGGCGAAAGGGACGGCATGACAATCCGGCAGCACACCGCCTCGTCTAGCTGACGAAGACGATGTCGCGGTCGGACGAATTTCCGCACGAGAAATACGCGATGCGCCCGACCCGCAGTTGCAGCAGCACTCGTTCGAGCCCGAAGACCTCGCTGCCATCACTTTGCCTGCCGATTACAGTCGCACGAAACGCCTCGGTCCCTTCGCGCTTGATCGCCATGAGGCGCCGAACCGCGCCCTGCCGAGTGGTGAAGTATCGATTCATGAACGTTCGCGTCGTTTTTGCTCATACGATGGTAGCGCGGCCGCCCTTAAGCTAATGTTATGCAGGACACACCGCAGTCCGACAGCGTTGGAAATAAAACTTCGCCACCATCAAACAACCATGACATTCAAGATCAAAGCGGCGGACCTCAAGCGCATGGAAGAGGGGCTCGATATCCTCAGCGCGGAGCGCGTTCGACTGGGACACGCGGTGGGCGTGTTCAACGAAGCACTCGTCTGCGCGCGCGCGACACTTCAGGCCGCGGTCGATGACTACAATCAGAAGGGCAGAGATGTGCGCGCGGATTTCGAGAATGTGCACCGGGCACTCGAAAAAGCCTACAGCGAGCGTTCGGAGGACTGGAAAGATGGCGAAAAGGGCACGGCCGTAAAAGAATGGCTCGACACACTCGAATCGTTCCCTGAGAACATCGTCGATGTATCGCTTGACGAGTTCATCGACGAACTTGAACTCGAAGACCTGGTCGGCGATGACCCGAGGGACGACTTCAAAGACGTGGGCCAGGAACCGGGTGAAGCATGAAAGCCGCCCGAAGAAAAATCAACAAGCGACCCCGAAGCCAATCAGCAACTGCTGGCCGAGAGAGCAACCATCACCTTGGCGTATTCCTATGGACCTTCGACATCCACGGACGACCGCATTGGAACCTTTGACTTCACCGCATGGACTACGAGGGTTCGCGCACCTGATCCAGTCGTTGACGCAGAAGCATCTGGATCCTGCCGAAAGCCACGCCGTATCCGACTCAAGTGATTCGCTTGGTACGAAGGATCCTCTGGTCTCGCAAGTGCTCGAGCAGGCAGAGGCAACGCTACCGGCAACATCGCAGCGCGTGTTTGTGTTTCCGTCCGACAAAAAATCTCCAGCGGCCACGCGAAAGTCAGGCCGGTGACGCAAACAGACCACGTCACCGATGCTGCACTTTCCGTGTTGCCATGTAGGCGTCAAACAGTCCGGTATGCAGCCGACTCAGTTCTTCGCGTAAGGTCACCAGTTCATACTGGTCGCCTTCATGTTCGCGTCGCAGAATCTCCCCGAGCAAGGCGGTCGCACGCGACGCCGGCAAATCTCGCTGGACGCGCGCCTCGCCCAGCCGACTCGCGAGCGCTGGCTTGACGACAACTAGCCAGGCCGGAAACCACGTATAGTCCTCGATTTCGCCTGTGCCGGAGAAGTCAGCATCGAAGTGCCGGCGCAGCGCATCGAGCGAAGCGTCCCGAAGCCCGGCGATCAATGCGGCGAACCGCGACGGTGCTAGCCACGCCAATTCTGCAAACAGCGGCCATGCCGCATCGAGACCGCCCGCTCGATAGCGTGCTTCGGTCATCCAGGCGAGTGGCGACGGGATGCGCCACCACGATTCGATCGTGTTGATGGCGTCGGTGGCCGCCGCCCAGTTCCCTGCTCGAAGCCATAGCGGCGCGGCGTGACTTTCGCTGTGGGTCGCGCAGAACGGCAGTGGTGCCGCGCGCTGGGCCAGCGAGCGCCAGCAAGGTGTCGTCCACGCGTGAACGTCCGGTGCGGGCAGCACCCGTTGGGCCGCAGGCATCACAGCATCCTCGAGGTGTCGAAGTACCCAGGCCAGTTCAGCGTGGTCGGTCAGTGGAAGGCTTGACTCGTTCTCGAGTTCCCGAACAAGCGTCGTCATCGCCGGCAGCGCGCTGTCGTCAGGGTATTCGCTGGCAAGCTGCGTCAGTGAGGTCCGTGCGTCCTCCGCATGGCGACGCTGCAAGTGCTCCACGACGTCATTGCGCAGTACTACGTCGCGGCTGTCGGCGAATATATCGAGCTGTTGCATGCTTTGCGGCATCGTCGTCGCACTCAGGAATGTCGTCGATGAAAGCGATCAGGCTAATCCATTTCAACCCGTCGAGGAAGCGGTTGCCGATGCTTTCGGCGGTCTTTTCACGGGCCACCTGGTGCCGCAGGTGCGCCTCACAACAAAGCGCCTACCGACGCGCATCCAGCATGGTGCCTCGACAGCGGCGAGCGCCGCACCGACATGCGTAAAGGCGCTTGAGCGCCGCCGTTCGGCGCCCTTCGACATCCAGTGCGTAGTCGATGAAGACCTCGGCGCCCTCTTCAATCCTGCGGGTCGCCCGAATGAAGACCCGGTCGCCCTCCTGCTCGGCTTCACAGTTCGGCGCGCAACTGTGATTGATCCAACGCGCGGAGTTGCCGCCTCGTGCGCCATCGATCATGCGTCCGTCGTCGAGTCCGAAGAAGAACGTATGTCCGTCTTCCGCGGCCGACCGTTCATACCGGCGCTGTGCCTCTTTTGCCGAGATGATCTCGCCTTTGTACTCGAGGATCGGATCACCAGCGGAAATCGTCACGGCGGCGAACACACCGCGACCGTGAATGGGCGAATGACGGACTGCAATGCGGCGCATGGACGAGACTCTGGTGTGAGAAGGAACGAAAATATCTGCGCTGAGGTGACGACAGGCATAATCGCATCATCGCATGTCAGCCTGTCAAGAAATGTCCGCTCCGCCTCGTCGCACGAAACTCAAACGCAAACCGGCGCGCGGCACCCTGGTGCGCTATGAAGACCGGATCGCGGAAGTGCTGGGCGAAGCCCGCGGGCAGCGCGTCATGATTCGCTCCATTCACCCGGACGGACAGGAGCGCCGCACCGCGGTGAAATGGGTGAACCTCATACCGCTCGAGACTCAGCTTTTCTGACCCAGCGCGACCCGTCGAACGGGTGATGCGACGGCTGGCTGGCCGCCTGCGGCCGTCGCGCGTCACCCCGGTCGCGCTGCGCTCACGTCTGATTGACGGCGTCTTTGAAGCCTTTCCCGGCGGTGAACTTCACCGTCTTGGCCGCTGCGATCTCAATCGCCGCACCAGTCTGCGGATTGCGACCGGTCCGCGCGGCGCGTTGGCCGGTTCCGAACGATCCAAAGCCGATCAGCTGAACGGTGTCTCCCGCGGCCACCGTTTTCGAAATCGTCTCAAACACCGCGTTGATCGCCTCTTCAGCGGCGGTCTTGCTCGTACCCGACTGCGACGAAACGGCGTCGATCAATTCCTGCTTGTTCATTGAACCCCCTCTCGATTGAAAACGAATGCGATCTTACCGGACCGCGACGAAAACATGCGGCCGCCACTGCTACGAGGCAGCATCGGCGGCATCCAGGTCGAACAGATCCGAGGTCGTGCTGTGCGCAGCGAGCAACTCGGCTAAATCACCATTACGAACCTTGGCCAGCGTGTCCGACGACAGCCAGGTTTCTTCCATCGCGTCGATGCCTTCCTCGATCATCCGCTGCAGAAAGAACGATTGCTTCCGCCCTGTGGCCTCTGCCAGCACGCGTAAGCGCTGCTCGATGACCGGGTCAATGCGCACCGCGACGACCCTCAACTTGTTCTCTGATGATCTTCTCACCTATTCGCTCCTTCTGACCGTCGGCGCGACTGGAGCGCCAACCGGTCATGGATCGCGCCAGCCGTTGGCGCCATCCGGTCATTATCTATGTTCGAGCTTTCGCTCTCGCCGTTTTGCCCACCGCTGCCTTTCGGGCTGGTCGTCTGACGGGCGGACTGGATTCTGCCGTGGGCACACGCCGCGCCGGCGCGCGCATCGTTCCGCGCAGCGCCTTCAACTGCTCTTGAAGCGACTCGTGCGCCGCTCCGAGCGCGGCGAGCTTGCCTTGCAGCACCCCGGTCTGATGGCGGGCATCGCCCTGCTGCGCCTGCAGCCCGTCGACGGTTCGACGGTGCTCGGCCTCGCGCTTGTCGGCGCGTTTGGCTGCCTCAGCCAGTTCCTTCTGAGCCTTGGCCGCCGCGCTGCGTTCGCGATCGATCTCCAGCAGGGCGCGCTTTTCCGTCGCGCGCAGGCGCTCCTCAGCCCGGTTGGCCGTCTCCCGCAGTTTCTCCAGATCGCGCGAAAACGTGTCGCGCACCTTCTCCAGCTCCCGTTCGCGCGCAACCACCGCTTCGCCGAGCCGCTTGATCTGTGCCTCAAGCGCCTTGCGCGTGGCCGCCTCTTCCGCCTGCTGTCGCTCCAACTCCCGGATCTCAACTTGGGCCGCCAGCAGCGCGGCGGTGCGCTGCTCCAGCGCGGTCTCCGTGCGACCCAGTTCCGCTCGGGCCGCGACGACTTTCTGCTCCGCCTCGGCGCGCTGCGCCTCGACCTCGTCACGCAGCGCGGTCAGTTCGGCCTGTGCCGACGTGCTCGCACGTGTCCACAACGTGCCAATCAACTCACCGGCCGCCTCGCTGAGATCGGCCGGCAGATCCGGATGCTCGATGCGCACCCGGCTCTTCTCGCGCAACTCGGTCCAGAACTCGCCCAAGACCGACGCCGGTGTGCTCATCGTGCCGCGCCGCACCAGGTTGTAGAGGCGATTGGCCGTGGGTGGCACACCAAAGCGGAAAAACAGCAGCGCGCACACCTCCCGATAGAGCTCGCGCGTCTTGGGGAAGTCGACCTTGAGGCGCTCGATTTCCGCGGCGAGACGGGTTTCGTCGGACGGGATTGCAGGATGAGCGTCGGACATGGGCGCAGAGGTTGAAACAACGCGTCCATAATACAACGTATCTAACGAGAGAACCAACGCGGGCGCGCCGCAGATTTGACATTACGCTTATAATGTTGAGGAACGTCCCGGCCTGCCCTCGGAAAAATCACCGTGACTCGAACGCCTTCGGTCCCCACTTCCCCGCCGTACTCGCTCCAGCCGGCACCGCTCGAAACGCTCGTCGTCCCCGCCCGTCTGGATGGCTCGGCCGGGTTGAATCGCGCAGTCACCGGGCGCGCCCAGATTGCGGCCGACAACGATCTCGACGCGATCCGCGCATGGCTCTCGCGCTTCGTCGAGACAAAAGCCACCTTCGAGAACTACCGCAAGGAGGCCGAGCGGCTCTTGCTGTGGTCGGTGGTCGAAATGGGCAAACCCCTCTCTTCGCTGACACACGAAGACTGCCTGCGCTATCAGCAATTCCTCGCCAACCCGCAACCCGCTTCCACATGGGTAGCCGGAGGCGGCCGCAAGCATCCGCGCAGCGACGCGCGCTGGCGGCCGTTCTACGGCCCGCTGTCGCCGTCCAGTCAACGCCAGGCGGCCGTCATCTTGAACGTGATGTTCTCGTGGCTGGTGCAAGCCGGCTATCTGGCCGGCAATCCGCTGTCGCTCTCCCGCCAGCGCGCCCGCCACACCGCGCCGCGCATCACTCGATATCTGGAGCCGAGCGTCTGGCAAGAGGTCAAGGACTTTATCGCCACGATGCCGAAGGAAACAGACCGGGAAAAGGCCCACGCGTACCGCGTGCGATGGCTGTTCACCCTGCTCTATCTCGGCGGGCTGCGCATCGCGGAGGTTGGCGCCAACACCATGAGCCAGTTCTTCGTGCGACGCGATGCGGACGGCACACTGCGCTGGTGGCTGACCATCCACGGCAAAGGCGACAAACAACGGCTCGTGCCGGCCACGCGCGAGATGATGATGGAACTGTCCCGCTATCGGCAACACCTTGGATTGAGCGCTCTGCCGTCGCCCAACGAAAACACACCGCTCGTGCTGCCGATGGGCGCGACGGCGTCAAACGAACGCATCGAGACCTGCGCGCCGCTCACGCGCGCGGCGCTTCACGCCATCGTGAAGGAGGTCTTTGCGGGCGCTGCGTCGCGCCTACGCGAGCGCGACGATACGGCAAGCGCGCAAGCTGAGCTGCTCGAAAAAGCTTCCGCGCATTGGCTCAGGCACACTGCGGGCTCGCACATGGCCGATCAACAGGTCGACTTGCGCATGGTGCGTGACAACCTCGGGCACGCATCGCTGACCACGACCAGCATCTACTTGCACGTCGATGACGATCGGCGCCACCAGGAGACCGAAGAAAAGCATCGGGTAGACTGGTGACGCTGAGCGACGCAAGGACCAACCACGCACCGCACCGCCCGCCTCCCGCTCTCTTCCCGTAACCGCAACACCGCTCATGAACGTGCCCGTGCCGGAACCGCAGATCGCCGCCGACAAACAGACCCTCAACTTCGTCCTCGATTGGCGCGGGCAAAACGTGACGTGCGTCGTCCCGCGCAAGTGCCTCGAAATGTATTTCTGGCTGCCGCCGAATGCGGATGATGGGCGAATGCTAAAAGTATTCAGGGATGGGTTTTCTCGGATCGAAGCGGTCGCGCGACGCAAGCTGCTGGCGCGGCCAGCGCGCTCGGTCACCCTGACAGAGGCCGACTTTTCCGGTGGTTGAGCCCCGCTAGCCTGTCTTCTTGGAGACGTCCTTCTGGACTTTTCGAGCTCGTTGCTAAGCGAAGGCGCCTTCATGGCGAAGCCTTCGAATGCGGTTTGCGTCACTGACGATTAGTTGCATTTGTTTCGCAGGTTGCCATTTGCCAGGCGCAGCACATCGACAGGCTTGCGTATCGCTCGAACCCGGCGCTCTTCCGGTCCACCGACGACCCCATGCTCGCGCGTGCACGAGCGCAGCTGACGGTCAACGGCGTATTGAAGGCGTATTCAATGGCGAGCCGGGGCATCGCTATGCTTGAATGGATCGGTAAGTTGCGCACCTGCCGCGACCTTGTGAGTCGACACCGTGGCACGCTGCCCCGGCCTGCGTTGCGATGCACCCGATGGCGCGTTCTACGCCCTCCGATACTGCTCGGGCCCGATAGGTGTTCTACGCCTTCGGGCGATGTCATCGCTACCGATCTGGACTTCGCCACCTATCTACCGAAGGCGGCGCATGTCGGCGTGATACACCGTAGCGCGTTCGGCGTGGAGAACCATGTGTGGGTGCGGATCGCGTATGCTGTTCCGATGCTCACGCTGCGCGGCGCGTGCTGGCGCATTGAGACCGCGTGTGTCGCGTTGATCCCGCCGTCGCCGCAGTCTGGAGCGCCTAGGCACCAGTTGTCATGCCCGCGACGCGCGTGCCGGGTCGCGGGTTTTTCTCTTTATCGGACGGCCTTCCATGCTCTATCTGATCGAAGACGCTACCG
This sequence comes from Caballeronia temeraria, assembly GCF_001544795.2. Taxonomy (GTDB): domain Bacteria; phylum Pseudomonadota; class Gammaproteobacteria; order Burkholderiales; family Burkholderiaceae; genus Caballeronia; species Caballeronia temeraria. The sequence goes on from NZ_FCOI02000006.1 coordinate 25,499, forward strand.
CCGAGCCGGCGCAATTCGGCGCCTTGGCCGCGCTGTTCGCCCGGACTTTGAATGCCGAACTTCGCTGCGCAGGCGTGCATTTCGACGAGCAGCGGTTTCCCGATGCGCGTCGGCACGTCACAGCGGATGGACGCCTAATCGCCAGCGGTCTGATTTGGCGCACGCGCACGGGCCTGCCTGATACGGCCGAGCCATGCCACGAAATTTTTGCGCTGGCGCGCACGCGAAATATCGTGCTTCTCGTGCGATCGTTCAAAGCGTTTCCCACGCATTGCACGGAAGATGTGGAGATGTTGCGCGTCGTTCACGAAGCCGATAGCGCACAACTCGTCGAAGATGGTTCGGGCGTGGTTTTGCAAGCGCATCGGGATCGCTATGGCAGATGGCGATCCACGCAAGATGCGGCACCGCGCGCGAGCGGAGCGTCCATGACGATTGCGCTGATAGGTCGTGAGTGCGACCAACATCAGCAATATCCCGCGACGCTCGCCGCCCTCGGTGACGCCGCCGATGCGCTCGGCTTTGAACTCGACGTGCGCTTCATCGCGGCGCAGGACATCGACCGCGACAACGCGGAAACTTTGCTCGCCGATGCACACGGCATTCTTTTGCCGGGCGGCGCGGCCATGGCGCGCGTGGCGGGACAGATCGAGGCCGCGCGTTTCTGCTGGCTGGCGTCGATTCCGGTCGTGGGTTTGTCTCTCGGCATGCAGTCAATGGCGACGGCCATCGCGCGGCTCGCGTTGCAGAGCGATGAGATCGGCATGAAGGAAGCGCAGCCCGACGCGCGCGTCGCCAGCTTCGAGCCGATTCATGTTGGCGAGGATGGCGTGTTGTTGCATCGCTTAGGCTTGCGGCCAATAAGCCTAGTGCCGGGATCGCGCATACGGGGCATGCTCGGCGCGCAGGCGCGCATTCTCTGCAACCACCGCTACAGGCTCAATCCAGCGCTCGAAGCTCCGCTCGCGACGCTCGGCGTGACCGTCAGCGCGCGCGATGAAAGCGGGTCAATCGCCGATGCCATCGAGGCCGATAAGCATCCGTTTTTTACGGGAATGCAGGGCCATCCCGAACTGTCGTCGCGTGACGGAGCGCCGCATCCGCTGCTGATCGCCTTTCTGGAAGCGGCGGCGCGTCGCACATAAGCGTACTGCGTCGGCATCTAATGACGGTCTCCGACGCGTGAGCAATGATCGCGCATGCGGCGTGCCATGCGATCGCAATTCGAGTGCACGGACCGCCGGCGACCTCGGCACGAACTTCCGGACCCGACCCACAAGAGACGCTCGTCCCACTTTGAAACGGTCATGTAGTGCCTGCAAGTCACATCAGTAGAAAGAAGCGAACCCACCGTCTATGCCATCATCCGGTACATTGACCCGACTATCGGAGATCATGATGAGCAGCAAGTGGTTTTCGAAATTCGCGAGCTACCTTTCCACGATGACCGGTAGGCCCGCCACCTTTGTGATGGCCGTTGCCCTTGTGCTCGTGTGGGCGATCACCGGCCCGTTCTTTCACTACAGCGACACATGGCAACTCGTGATCAACACGTCGACCACGATCGTCACGTTCCTGATGGTCTTCCTGATCCAGAACACGCAGAACCGTGACACGGCCGCGATGCAGATCAAGCTCGACGAGCTGATCCGCGCAATGGAAGGTGCACATAACGCGCTGCTCGATCTCGAAGAACTCGAGGAAAAAGATCTGAGTCGTTTCCGAAAGCACTATGAAAAATTGGCGGAAGAAGCGCGGACCGCACTGCGCGCGGGCGACAGCGACACCGGTTCGCCGTTCGTCGACAACCACGATGGTAATGATGACGAGCGGCGAGGCGATGAGAATCGCGATGCCAAACCGGGGGCCGCGCCGCTACGCGGCTAGCAAACGCGCTGTCCGACTGCGGTGCGCATTCGCTTGCGCGCGTCAACACCTTGGCTGGCGCTTTTCTAGACGGCGAGCGAATGACCGAAAGTGGCCGACTGCCGAAGATCGCACTTTCGAGCGCCGCGCTCGGTCCTCTGGCGCGAAGGGAACCCGTTCTTCAACATGGCTAACGGCATGAGCGTCGCCGACAATGCTGAACTTCATGAAAGCCGCCTTGCGACCACGCCTGCGGTACACCGCCGCGCACTGCCTTTGCGCATTGAACGAACGTACAAATCCCCGCTAGCCGGGTTCCGGGTTGATACTATCTTTGCGCCCGCTAACACGTCGATGTTCACGCTCTTTGAAATCCAGCGGTGAGCTTCACCAGTGGCCGGACGACGATCGCATGCCTGATTCCGTCTGGAGGGTATATGCAGCTCAACTCAAGTTTTGCTTTGTCGGGGCGTCCCGCTCGACACTCCCGCCTTTCTCATCATCTCAGGTTCCGCGCGCGCCATTTGCGGCTTCGTCCACTGACGATGGCGCTGCTTCTCGCCACGGCTTCATCGGGGCTATCCAGCATCGAGGCGCACGCCGTTCCACCCTTGCCGAAAGGCGGACAGTTCATCGCGGGCGGCGGCTCGATCAGCGGCGGCGAACAGGCGCTGACGATCAACCAGTCCACGTCGCGCGGCGTGATTGACTGGTGCAGTTTCTCGATCGGCAATGGCCGCACCGTCACGTTCAACAACGGCAGCGGCGCGACGCTCAACCGCGTCACGGGCGGCGATCCGTCGGTGATTCTCGGCTCGCTCAACGCGAGCGGCAGCGTCTATCTCATCAACCCGCAGGGCGTGCTCGTCGGACCGACCGGCGTGATCGCGACCGGCGGGCGCTTCGTCGCCTCTGCGCTCGATGCCGATAACAACGCGTTGATGCAAGGCGGCGCGCTCACACTGTCGGGCGGCGGGAAGGGCGTCGTCGTGAATCTGGGCCGCATCGGGTCGAGTGGCGGCGATGTCTTTCTTGTCTCGCGCACGCTGGCGGCGAATCTCGGCAGCATCGATGCCGCGCAGGGCACGGCCGAACTCGCGGCGGGCAGTCAGGTGCTGTTGCAGGATGCATCGGGCAGTCAACAGGTGTTCGTGCAGAGGGGGAGCGGCGGCACGGCGCTGAACGCGGGCGCGATCCGCGCCGCGCAGATCGACCTGCAGGCCGCCGATGGCAACGTCTATGCGCTCGCCGGTCACAGCGCCGCGATCCGCGCGACCGGCACGGCCACGCGCGATGGTCACGTATGGCTCGTCGCGGATTCGGGCGGCGTGCACGCGAACGGCGACGTGTCCGCGAGCAACGCAAACGGCAGCGGCGGCACGGTGGAGACGCGCGGCACCACGCTGGACGTCGGCGGCGCGACGGTGTTGGCCGGAACGTGGAGACTCGGCGCGCCCACCTTCACCCTTGACGGAAGCAATGCGGGCGCGGTCTCGCGCAGCCTGAATGCTGGCACGTCCGTGGATGTCGAGGCGTCGGTGGGCGATCTGGCCGTCAACGGCAACGTGCAATGGAACGGCGCGGCGGCGCTGACGCTCGGCGCGGCTCACAACGTGACGATCGCTGAGAACACGGCGATCGCCAACGCCGGAAGCGGCAACCTCACGCTGCGCGCGGACAGCGGCGGCGTCGACAACGGCGGAAGCATCAAGAATGGCGGGACGATCGACTGGTCGAAGAGCACCGGCATCGTCAGCGCGCTCTACGATATGACCGGGAATGACTCGCCGGGCACCGTGCTCGCCAACACTAGCTGGACCGCGGCGCCGTATAGCGGACTCGTCACGCAGCTTACCGCGTACAGGCTCGTCAACAACGTCAACGACTTGCAGAACGTCGCGCTGGATGTCGCGGGGAACTATGCGCTCGGCAAGGACATCGACGCGGGCGGCACGATGGTCTTCAATCCGATCGGGTCACTGCCCGGCCCGATCGCCGCACTGTCCGACGCGCCGTTCACGGGCCAGTTCGACGGCATGGGCCATACGATCGACAACCTGAGGATAAACGGCTTGGCCTACGGACCGATCAACATCGGCCGGGGCGGACCCACCGCGGCGCTGGGTCTCTTTGGGGTGGTCGGGAAGAATGGCGTGGTGCGCAACGTGAACCTCACCAACGCAGCCATCGGCGTCGGATCGAATGTCGGGTCGTTCGGGTTGCTCGTGGGCGTCAACTACGGGCTCGTCACCTACTCGTCCAGTTCCGGCAATGTCACCGACTACATCATCTACGGCGGTGGTCCCGACGGCGGTCTCGTCGGCAGCAACTACGGCACCGTCGAGCGATCGTCCAGCAGTGCAGCGGTGCGCACGCAAGGGGATGCGGGCGGCCTCGTGGGCGACAACTACTGGACCACTCGCAGTCGTTCGTCGCCGGTTCGGTCGGTCGCGGCTCGCACGGCGGCACCGGCGGCATCGTCGGGATCAATGCGGGACTGCTCACGCAGTCGTATTCGACAGGTTATGCGCAGGACGCGGGGCTCGTCTACGACAACACGGCGACCGGTATCATCGACCAGTCGTTCGCGGCCAACCTGGTCAGAGGCCCCGGCGAGCCAGGCTCATTTCACGGCGGCACCGCGTTTTATAACTACGGCGCGATCCATAACAACGTCTACTGGGACAGGACGGTGACGACGCAAACGAGCGCCTTCACCATTGGCAACGGTACTGCGCCGCCCGACACCAATGGCCTCACCACGACGCAGATGAGCAACGCGTCGAACTTCCTCGACTGGAGCATCCCGGCGGGAGGCGTCTGGGCGATGCCCGCTGGCGCGACGCATCCGCTTTTGCAGTGGCAGCAGGGACATTAGCGCATGAATCCTGCGGGAAAAGCGCACGCGCCGGCTTTCCCGCATGGTCGCGAGCCGTCCGCTTGACGCGGAGTCGGATTGCGTTCGTTGCGCATGCATTGAACATGCATCAAGTCCGAGAGTATGTACCGTGGACCGCGCGTGGCCGACCGGCTTCCCATGTCAGACGATTTTGCGGATGCGGGGTTCGAGGACACGAGCTTTGTCAGTGGACAACACTTCTTCGGCGGTCAAGCGCCGCGTGCGCAGAGGCAGAGGCATCGGACGCGTGACGCTGCCCTCCAAAGGCGGGAGTGACTAGCGATTCTCGGGTCGTGGGTGTCCTAGCAGGCACGCCTTGCTGCGCACGAACTAGTGGCTGCACCTAAAACGCATTGCCCGAATGCCGCCCCCCATGTTGGGCCAAGAAGCCGCTCAAGACACCGTGAGGACTGTTGGATCACAAGTGGTCAACAAGTAAGCGCTTTCGCACTGCGAATTGAATGACCGATTGCCGGGTGAAACCGACGCTTGGATGACTCGACGAAGTCTCGTGCGAATGGCGCTTCTTGGCCGGTCAGCGTCATAGGACGACTTTCGCCAGATCGACTGCGCCACGCGATGTGCCATGAAGCGACTTTCGTTCGGACATACGCCTTGCGCGGCGGACTAAATACGTTCGCTCGGTGTCGACTACCAGCGCTACGCGCCGTTCCTGCTGGTAGTCGACCCAAGCCGCAGTGCGAATTTTGACATAGTGAACATAAGCGCATTTTCGTTGGTGATGCGAAATATAAACGACTGCATTGATTGCCTTAGCTAACCGAGCTCGCGACGACACGCTAAGGGAAGCGGTTATCTACAAAAAGGCGGTCGCTGTCGGCGCACAAGTGCGACGCGCCGAGAAAGGCACGCCAATCCAACGCCTGCTCGTAAGTAGGTTCAGTCGCGCCATCAGGAGCTCAGCCGCGAATTTCGACGAAATCTGCGAAATCTTGCTTCGACTGTCCTGCCCCCGGACGTTGTTGAGAGCGACAATTGATCAAGCCGTTAAAAAAGCCGCCGGAAGAAAATTGTCGGGAAGGTTCCAAATCGGCGAGCTCGAGAGCCATCGCCGAACGTGAGGCATTCAATCTTCACTCCGTTGACGAACTCAGCCGACGTGTCGTGGCTGACGCCCACGTAGTGGCTGAACGAGAGACCGCCCTCGCGTAAAAGGCCGACCGCGCTGTCTGCGTTCTGCGCCCGATTATTTCGTTCCCATCTGTTCAGTAGTGTGGCCGCGACTCCCGCGTCGTTCATGTGTTGCTCCCAAATTTCCACGCAGCAAGAGCAAATTGTGCAATGCAACAAGACCTTGCACGGAGATCATAATCATCTGATGAAAGCGTGCAGATGCGCTGGGCGTTCGCCCGCCAAAAATGCCATTTCGAACGCGCCAATCTCGACGCCCTTTTGTTGGCTCCGCATTGATGGCGAAGCCTTCTTATAAAGTCGGAGAATAAAGACGATTAGTTGCACTACGCTGAGAAGCTAACGTCCGCTGCGCGCGCGCGATCGCGCATAGTCCTTCATCAGTGGACGTCTGGCAACCTGTGCCTTACCGAACAAGCCCCGCGTCCGCAAAGAATGGCCCGCTGTCTCCCCAAAGCGACGCTGCCGTCCATACCGGATCGGGCAGGGCGGGATGTCTCATTAATTGCCAGTACTGTGCGTGGCCGAAGGTCTCAACGCTCGCTCCCTCAGTAGAGATACGACCGCAAGGAAATACAAGACTCCCACTGTCGCAGACGAAGCGCTCGCCAGCAACAATCCGAGCAGCACTACTTGCTTCGTCATGTCGATGTATCGCTCCTAACAAGAAAGTAGCCGATCGCGGACCTCTTCGATGCCGACATGCGAGAAGCGATCGTTAATTGTCACTCTCTTTTGAGCGCGTCGTCGTTGCCGGGTGACTCGGTGCTGTTGCCCGACTTAAGGTGGGCCTTCTGTTCCGGTCGGCCTTGTGCAGGCTGTTCGGCCTCGCCGGAAGTTGGTTGACGCACTCCTTGGACGGGATCGCCGCCTGTGGCGGCGCCCGGTCCTGGCTGGTTACCCAGCGAGCCACCGCCACTTGCTCCGCTGCCTGCATCGCCGAGCGGCTTATCGGTGCTGCCCGGTCCTTCCAAGCGATCGCTGCTCATGACCAGTCTCCTTCCTATTTGAACTCGCTCATCAGCAATCCACATGCCACGGGCGGCCGTTAGCTTGCCATGTCAACTGTGTCGCGATAGCCGACCTTCGACTTGGAGTCGCGCTCCCGGCACGGGATAGTTCACTACACCATGGTGGGATCACCGCCGCAATTGAGTTTTGGGGTTTCTCGTCCAGGCGGCCGGTCGCCTTGTTAAATTCGTGTCGATGCCGCGCGCCTCGAGTCGCGCGTTTTCTTCCTCGTAAGAGTTCTAATTGTCAACTCACTTGCGTTGCCCTTCGGTCGGTTGCAGTCGGCGCGCGTCGTGCGCGCTCGCATATTCGTTCACGTCGCCCGTGAGCCATGCGACGAACGTGCGGCCGCTCGGTTCGCCCTCGTACGCGCGATCCTGCGCGCGCGGCGGTGTCTCGAAGATGACCTTTCCCTCCGGCGCGTCGGAAAGCGTGACGGGTACATCCGCGAGATTGAGCGCGATCGAGAGCGTCTCGCCGTCGCCAAGCTTCCAGCGGGCGACGAGCGCCTTCTCGCCGGTCAGGTTCGCCCCGAGCGATTTGGCTCCCTTCAGACGCGGCATGATGAGCTTCGCTCGCACCGTCAGCGCCGAACGATAAAAGTGCCGCCATTCAAGACGATCGAGTTCGTCTTCCTTGTTCGCCACGTTTGGCGATGACGACTCGAATGTAAGCTTGTCGTTCGGATCGGGAATCTGCGCGCGGCGCTTTTCATCGCTGAATGCGGAGAAGTTCGAGAATTCCTTGCGGCGGCCGTTGCGAACGGCATCGGCGAGTTCGTCGTGATAGTCAGTGAAAAAAAGGAACGGCTGTTTCGAGCCATACTGCTCTTCCATGAAGAGCATCGGGATTTGCGGCGAAATCAGCAGCAGGCCGGTAGCCGCACGGAGCGAATCGTCGTTCGTAGCGCGCGCAGGCGATCACCCATCGCGCGATTGCCGACCTGATCGTGGTTCTGCAAGAACATGACGAAGGCGGTGGGCGGCAAGTGTCCGCTCGGCTCGCCACGCGGCGCGCCATCGTGGAGGGGTGACGAATCGCCCTGATACACGAAGCCTTCGGACAACACCCGCGCGAGCTTGTCAATCGGCCTGTCCGAATACGCCTCGTAGTAGCTCTCGCTCTCGCCGGTCAGTAGCGCATGCAGCGTGTTGTGGGCGTCGTCGCTCCATTGCGCGTTGAAGTGATCCGCCAGCAGGCTCGCCGTGTTGTGCTCGTTCTCCAGCACGAGATGCACGTGACGCCCGGCTTCCACGGAACTTCTCACGCGGTCGGCCAGTTCGCGCAGCCATTCGTCGTAGTTGATCGCGTGCACCGCATCGAGGCGCAGGCCATCGAACCGATATTCATTGAGCCAATAGAGCGCGTTGTCGAAAAAGAAGTCGCGCACTTGCGGCCGCTCAAAATCGATCGCGGGACCCCATGGTGTGTTCACGCCTTCGCGAAAAAATGTCTTGGCGTAAGCATGCAGATAGTTGCCGTCCGGACCGAAGTGGTTATAGACCACATCGAGAAACACCATGAGGCCCAGGCCGTGCGCGGTGTCGATGAGCTGCTTCAGTTCTTCCGGGCGGCCATAGGCCGAATCGGGCGCATAGGGCAGCACGCCGTCGTAGCCCCAGTTGCGCGTGCCGGAGAAGTCGTTGAGCGGCATGAGTTCGATGGCCGTCACGCCGAGTTGCGCGAGTTCCGGCAGACGCGCGGTAACGCCCGCATAGCCGCCCATCGCGCCGACGTGCAACTCGTAAAGCACGGTCTCTTCCCACGGCCGGCCATGCCAGTCCGTGTGTGTCCAGCGATAAGCGTGCGGGTCGACGACTTCGCTCGGCCCATGCACGTCCTGTGGCTGAAAGCGAGATGCGGGGTCGGGAACGGCGAGCTCCTCGTCGAGACGATAGCGATACAGCGTCCCCGCCCCGACGTCAGCTTCGGCTTCGTACCAGCCGTCCCCGACGGGCTGCATGTCGGTGAGCTCGGACGTCGTGCTGCCGGCTCCCTGAACCTCGACTTGCACGCGGTCGCGCGACGGCGCCCAGAATCGGAAGCGCGTGCGCGGATGCTGTTGCCCCGCGCCGGTGAGATGCGCGCCGAAGGAAAAACAATGCGCGCTTGGGTGTCGCTCAGAATGGATTTGATGTTGGGACATATTAGCGATCCGTCACTGCTGCAGTGCCATCGCGATTCAAACTCAAATGCGCAGATCTCGGCATGAGGCAATCCGTACGGGTCCGTCCTGTCGGCCGACATTCGCCGTAGAGCGTCGTGCAAGCCCGAAGCAGTCTTCGTTCCAGCCAACAGCGGTCCGTAACGAGAACACTCCGTCCTTGTGTGGTGGCGGCCGTTTAGAACGTCACTGGTCGGGGCCGCAAGTGTCCAGCAGTCGTATCGGAGCAAGCACGGTGGGATCGCTCTTCACGCTCGAATGTCGCCCGCGCCGACCTTGACGCGGACGGACAAACACCGCAACGATACTCACCGCTGCCGCGCGGGGTCGTTGAAAAGCTCTCTCAGTTTCGGAGGGTCGGGACGGCAGCGAAGGGCTCGAGCGTGAGCCGCGCAACGGGCGCGTGCGTACGTGCGCGTCGTGTCATGGAGGGTTGATTGCATCGGTAAAGGCGGCGAGCGCGCGTGCCATTCCTCGCACCGGGATCAAGAGCCAGTCCGGCCGATTCGCCGCCTCATAGCAGACCTCGTAAGCCGCCTTTTCGAGCAGAAAGAGGTTCAGGAGATCGGGTTCGTCACCCGTCAAGGAAGCGGTCACCTCCGTTCCGCTTGAGTCCTGATACGCGCGAAGGAAACCCTTCCCCGCAGCGCTGATCGACGTATGGAGAATCGCTGCGCCATCAGTTCCATTCACCTCTTTGACCGCGAATGCCCCTGCGTAATCGATCGACCTAAGCAGGCCGGCGACGTCCTTCAGTGCGCTCGACTTCGCACGGCGCGATTCGATCGGCCGCGCTGGCTCGCCTTCGAAGTCGATGATGCAGGCATCCGTGCCCGACCACAGAACCTGTCCGAGATGGAAGTCGCCGTGGATGCGGGTTTTCAATGCGTCCGATTCAGGGAGTTCCGCGCGGCGGACGGCGTCGACGATTTCCGACCGCGCATCGACGATGCGGGAGACGAGCGGATCGTCGCAAGACGCGAGAACATCGACGGCGCGCTCAAACTGTTCGATGGCCGCGTCGCGCCATGCGTCAAAGTCGCCCGGTTGCGCGACTTCCGGGTCGAAGGCGGAGTCGTCATGCGCTTTCGATAGCGCGGCATGCAGCTCACCCAGACGTCGGCCGACGAGCTCGACCATGCCCTGAAGTTTGCCGGTCGAATCGTCTGTTTCTGACTGCGCCGCAAGCGCGCCGCGCAGACATTCGGTCGCGAAAGTCCATGCATCGCCCTGGTTGGGGACGAAGCCTTCCAGGACCAGCACCGAGCGCGACTCGCCGTCGCGGTCCGTATGTATGACTTCCGCCAGTAACGGGCTCGCATTTTCATAACCGGCTCGCGTCAGGAAGCGGCACATTTCGGCTTCCGGATTCACGCCCGGCTGAAGCCGCCGTATCAGCTTCATGACGATGCGCCCGTCCACGATGACCGACGTGTTGCTCTGCTCGGTGGAAAGCCAGCGAATCTCCTGGGCGCCGCCGATCTGATCCCGTCCGGCGGGCTCCGGCCTGAAATCGAGCATGCCGTTTTCCTCCGAACCGATCACCGCTCCGTCCTGCGTCCGGCCAAGCAGGGAACGGATGAACGCGGGCATGAAGAACGCGTCGGTCAGAACGCCGCGGCGCCCGTCGCCAAGCACCGCGACGATGCCCATGTCACGCGTCGGATCGCGTTCGGCGTATGCGTCGCCGTCCCATGAAAGCGCCAGCGGCAAGGCGTAGCGTTCAAGGCTGCCGTCGAGCGCGACTTCGATCTGGGCGAGCACACCGAGCTCGTCGATGGCGACCGGTTCGACAAGCTTGAGCGATCGGATTGTTCGGTTCTTCGCCGCGAACCAGCGACGTCGCGCGAGATAGTCGGGCAGGATCCGTTGCTCGAGAAGCACCCGGTTTTCCGGCGACAGAACATCGGTGAGTCGATCGGCAACGATCGTCGGCCACGCCTCATCGATCAGGCCCGCGTCACGACGAGCCTGCGCCCAATGTCGATCCGGATCGCCATCGGGCCGACCGGCCGCTTCCCACACGTAGTAGGCCCGCAAGCGTAATTCGTCGTCGTTCATGTCTGTTCGCTCCGCTCGATCAGTAGCCGTTAGGGCGTTCGACCGTTCGCTCGCGATGGCGCACGATCCGGTCCCGCAGAGAACCGGTCGATCAATGGCACGAACGCACGAACGGATGGAATGGGTTCTCTGTTCATGGAAAAGTCGCCTAACGCGCGTGGATGTGGGTGCGCACGGTTCGGGCAGTGGTACAAAGGTTGACGATCGGAATAAATTCAGGGATAATCAAAAGGTTTCTGCCCCCAAATCGAAATCCACGCTGCCACACTCTGCCGCGTTTGCTCCGTGATCTCGAATTGCGCAGGGCGCTGCGTTTTTTGCTGCTTGAATGTCGCTCGTGAGACACGTGGCCACCCCGCGCAGATATCTTGCACCTGCAGTCGCGTCAAATCGTACGCTCGAAGCTCGCTGTCAATCGCCAAGTTAAACAGCGCCAACTCACGAGCGTTGGATGACACCTGGAGTCTCGTCCGAATCGCCCAGATCTCACGGAGCTTCAACGGCGGCTTCTGACCAGTTAGCTTTCACGTGCTCTACGGCACCCGGCGTGCGCCGGAAGAATCGCGTTTCCATGACGATCTTCTCTTCGATGAAGGGAGATTATTTGCACGCAGAGGAAGCGGTGGCGGTTCGACCCGAAACCGTCTCCCGATCACCGTTTAATCGGCAGGGGATCGCCCAGCGCGACCGAGATTATCGAGCGGGATCAGCCAATCGAACGGCTCTGGCTGCGCCGACACAAATTCTTACGAAGAAGGCAGCACAAGGTTGCGCAAAGTTTTAGTGTTCGTCTAAAAATTACCAGGTCGGCCAGACCGGCAAGATCGTCGCGTCACAGTTGAATCCGCCAAAAAGCGCGAGAGGGTCGTGCGCCTCGAGTGAGTCGGTAACGAGCATATGGGTTACCGCACACGACACTTGTGTCGGCCCTCACGGCGTCCACATGCAAGGAACTCGCTAACGATCGAACCGTCTTCGGCGCATTCAAAGAAACGGGTTAACCACGGTCAAACGGTCGAAAATGACTTGACCGTGGTGCATGTCCTCACTGTAGAGAACATCACAGTCGTTGAGCAGCGCGAACGCGATAATACAAGAGTCATAAAATCTGAATCCATAGTGCGCTGCGACGCGGCGGGCTTCTTTGTGAACCTCGAGAGTCAGCGGCACGACTTCGCAAAGCACCTCGACATCTTCCAGAATGCTTTCTATTTCCGGCCACGAGAGCCCCATTTTCCGGCTCACAACAAGCGTGACCTCATTCATCACCTGAGTGCTGATGACGGGGTTCGACCTCTCGCAAGCCATCAACGCCTCAGCCTTGTCAGCCTTCGCAGCATCGTTGGAAAACAAATAGACGACGACATTGCTATCGACGGCAAATCGGTTCGGTGCCGCGACTGTCATTTAGAGCTATCCCGTTCACTGATCGATTCCCGATCGAACTTGAAGTCCGCAGGTAGACGTCCCCGATAATGCCGCAGGCGCTGGATGCGTTCTGCGACGGTCGGCTTTCTCGTCACCGAGAACGCGCCGGAACTGTGGGCGTAAATCTCGATATCATCGCCCTCCTTCAAGTCGAGGGCGTCGACGACGCTCGCCGGCAGCCGCACGGCAAGACTGTTACCCCATTTTGCGACCTGCATGATCAACCCCTTTGATATACGTTTCGTCCATTGTATATCCAAACGCTGGTATTCTCAAGTTTGACGATTTGTGTCGATCACTGGGCGATTAATAGGTATGAAAACGCCACGCCCAATACAATGGCGCTCGCGCCGACTCGAAGAATGAATGGGTGTCGATTATTGCTATATTCTTCGGGATGAGAATGATCTGTTTCTTATGTAAAACTTTTAGAGGCCCCGCTTCTGTGCTCGTCGGTCAGCCGCTGCAGCCAAGTCGTCGCTTCTCCTGTCTTCACTGCGCTGCCGCTCGTCGCCGCCGCACCTCTGGCTCCCACCGGATGCCTCGCATTCCAGCCGAGTCGGCACCCCCTCGGCGTGATTAGGCGGCCGCTTCGCAGTCGGCTTGAGCTCCTGCGCCGGATGCTAATGCCGCTGTAGCTAAACTTGATCATCTCGTCAGCCTTGTTCGAAAATGTTGTCTTGCGATTCACCACGCTCCTGCGCGATAAGCGCCTCGTCTGGCTCGACGTTCTCGGAAGGCGCGGATGGCACGATCTACGTCACCGACTCGCGGATTCCCGAGAGGAGCTGCTTCAACCCGAAAGCCCCACCGCGTTACCGACGCGGCTCTATGCGATCAGGGGACTTTAAAGGTCGTCGTCTTCGTCGGCTAGCTGATGAAGACAATCTGGTAGGCGAATGAACTGGTCCAAGTGAATCGAGCGATTCGCCCGATTCGTTCATGAAGGCGCGCGTGCGTTGTCGTGCCGCGATCGTAGCGCGGCTTCCCTTAAGTGAATGTTATGTGGATTACGTCTTTGACTCGATCCGAGCAATGTTGCGCGACCTGACGCCTCAACAGCTGCGGATGATTCCCGCGATTTCCGATGCGGTACCGGTTTGCGCCGATAACCGTCGAATTTGACGCGATGACTCCATGTCGAGTCCACTCTTACCGGTCACCGCGACCATACACGCTTCGGTCGAAGCACCCGCGCAGCGAACGTAGTCGCAAAGCTTCCGTCCGTCGCGATCTCGAGCAGGCCGATATCCATGAAAAAGGAGTCGTATCGCGTCTGCCCCGTCGTGCGTAGCGCCTCGCCACCGGTACGCGCAACGTCCGGATGATGACCGAGCGATGCGGCCAGTTCGGCGAACGCCGCCACGACGTTTTCATCGTCTTCGACGAACAGAAACAGCATTGTCGATTCTGGCCCATCGCGGGCAGCCCCGTGGTTTTTGGAAGGGTGCGCATGCCGAAGCAATCTCTGCAAATTCCATACCTCCGGGACGGACTTCCAAACGATGCTACTTTCATTCGCGACCTGGCCACGGAGGGCGGCGATTTCGCGCCGAGGTCGAGGCTACTTCGCCGTTCGACCATGTCGCGATTTCGCTCCAGCCCGACCATCCCGACCAGCTGCTTTCCGGTGTCCACGCAGGCAGCGCGGCCATTCACACATAAAGCGCTGACCGACGCGTCGCTCCGGTTCGCCAGTACCCTCGTGGTCGCTGCCGTCGAGCCGGATCTTTTCACCCAAGCACGCCCGTCGTGCTCGTGTCTGTTGAATTTCCGGCGACATCTTCGGGCGTCGGAGGTCGCGGCGCAATAGGACATCGAAGCGTCCGACACTGCCGCGAGCGACTCGCTGACGCAGTCCACGAACAGTCGTCGACCGCCAGCGCGGTCAACCGCATGCGTCCGGCGCGTCCGCCTTCTCATAGGTCAGGTACGCGCGGTGCTCCCTGATCTCAAAGACCAAACGAGTCGTGTTGTGTTCGCCGACGTCGATCATTCAGCGCGATATTGCGGAGCATAAATACCAGCTTCCGCGTTCCGGCGTCGACCGAGTGCATGGCAGAGCTTTACTTTGCAGAGAGGGGTTACCGCCGTGCTACGCAATGTACGGGCAAAAAACCAGCCCCAATGGGCTCATTGCTGTTCCATCGCCATCTGAGCAGGAGCGCACCGTGAAAGCTTCCAACCGCATCAAGATCTCGCTGATCATCGCACTGACGACGTGCACTTGCTCTATGGCGGGCTGCAACCGCAACCGCACCACCGTTACCACGGGAAATGCGGCCAGCGACACCGCCGCCGCCGCGCCAGCATCGGGCGTATCCGTTCCGACTGCGGCGAGCTTCCCTGCTACCGCAGCCAGCGACACGCCTTCGGGCGCCAGCCAATAACGCCTGAACTCAGGCGAGCGCCACGTGCAGCGGCAAGGCGCGCGGTGACGAGCCCTATTCCGCTCGTCGCTTCTGCATTGACGATCACCTGCTCGTCGAGCAGTTTCAGTTTGATTCGCATGGCATACCACCTTTGCGTTGAGGATGCCTCGTTTCAGCGTGCCCTGTGCCCCTAAATGCCAGCGCCTGACAACGTTGCTTTCGCACCGCAACCCACCGGCAACGTGGCATATCCGTTGCCAGGAAGTACCACGCAATCCCCATCCGATGCGAAGGAGCAGACGATGCAAAACGAACCCTCCGATCCCGTCGAGCGCGGACGAACGTCGAAAAAGGCTCGGCGAAGGCGATGTAAAAGAGAAGAGCGACGGCGACGTCGTGCAGCGTGATCGCGGCAACATCGACCCGAGCCTCGTGCCGAAGGGCAAGGAACATCCCGGCGAGGGCCTAGACGCGCCTGAACACAATCGCGTCGATCCGGATCTCGAACCCGCGAGCCGCAGCGGCAGACCAGGCAAGTCCGACAACGAAGCTTAGCCTTACGCCGGGCACGTCGCACGTCGCGGGAAACACCGCCGATTCGCTTACGAGTCACGGAGCGCAAGATGAACAACGATCAGAAGGAGGGTATCAAGAAACAGATTAAAGGTTGGACAGGCACGGCTATCGGTACAGTCATCGGAAACGAAGACCGCAAGGTGAAGCGGGACGTCGAAATCACGAATGGCGTGAATCGCAAGAATTACGTCCATCCGAGGGACAGCATCGGAAATGCGTCGAGGACCCCGACGAGCCCAGCAATCAGTAACCCTTGCCGAGCCTCGACGACGCTCGGTCCTAACTCGCCTCACCAGCAGTCGACGAGCCTACGGCACAGTCAATGCTACACCGCGACGGCCGATTTCCACCGGACGGCGCTGCCGCGTCACGCCTATCCCTGGAGCTTTCGATGCCTGTCCGCAACGACCCTAGGCTTGCTGATTCCGAATCGACTTCCACTCCGCCAGAAACCGGGCGGCGCTCGTTCTTGTTACGCGGAAGCGCGGGCATCGCGGTCGCGCTCACCGCCGCTTCGGCCGGCAGCGCGTGGGCTGCCGGTCCGACGGGCTCCGACGCCAATCAAGTCAAGCTCCCGCTGATTCAGGATCCGAACACCGAGCAGAAGGAAGAGACGCCGGACGCCAACCTGCCGCCCGACGATCGCATCGGTTATGCGATCGTCGGACTCGGTCGACTGTCGCTCAATCAGATCCTGCCCGCGCTCGCGCAGTGCAAATACTCGAAGGTCTCCGCGCTGGTTTCGGGCGATCGCACGAAGGCGCTGCGCGTCGCGCACCAGTACGGCGTGCCGGAGTTGACGTCCACGACTATCAGAGTTTCGAGCGCCTCGCCGACAACCCGCGCGTGCAGGTCGTCTACATCGTCTTACCCAACGGCATGCACAAGGAATTCACGTTGCGTGCCGCGAAGATCGGCAAGCACGTGCTCTGCGAAAAGCCCATGGCGAACAGCGTCGCCGATTGGCAGGCAATGGTCGACGCGATGAAGCGCGCGAACCGCAAACTCATGATCGCATATCGCAGCCAATACGAGCCGATGGATCGCATGATCGCGAAGATGGTGAAGGACCGGCAACTCGGGCCGCTGCGCGAGTTCATTGCGGGCAATTCACAGAACGTCGGCGATCCGGCGCAATGGCGACCGAACAAAGCGCTGGCGGGCGGTGGTGCTTTGCCCGATATCGGGCTTTACTGTCTAAATGCGGCGCGCTTTCTTTCCGGAGAGGAGCCGAAGGAAGTCATCGCGATGGTGTATCGGCCGGAATCCGATCCGCGCTTCGTCGAAGTGGAGGCATCCGTGCACTTCATCCTGCGATTTCCAAGCGCACTGACGGCGACGTGCATGTCGAGCTATGCGAGTCACGAGTCGCGTTTCTTCAGGCTGCAAGGCGCGCAGGGCTGGGTCGAGATGGACCCAGCGTTCGGCTACAACGGATTGCGCATGCGGCACGGCACATTGCGGGACGGCAAGAGCGCGACCACCGAAGTGCAGATCGATCCGCAAAACCAGTTTGCGCGCGAGATGGATCACATGTCGGTGTGCGTGAAAGATGAAATCGTGCCGCACACACCGGGCGAAGAAGGCTTACAGGATCAGCGCATCATCGAGGCGATCTACGAATCCGCGCGCACCGGCCGCGCAGTCAAGCTCGCTGCGCCCGCAGTCCCGACACGCGGCCCCGATCCGCAGATGGAAGAGTTTTGAGAAGTTCTGCAATTCACCCGAACATCCAATGTGGACGGTCGGCTACTTTTCCGGGCGAAACTGTCGTTGTAAGAAAACCAGCCCATCGAACCGAGGGAAACCGCGATGGTTTCGTCCCGCAAAAATGCAGCGGCAACGCCACTCAAGCGTTATCGCGATAATCGGGACTTTGGCGCCGCGCCCGAGCCGTCTGCCTCGAAGGCGAGTGTGGCAAACGGAACGCCGACTGAGGGCAGCTTTGTTGCGCAGAAGCATTGGGCCAGTCGCCTCCACTATGACTTCCGGCTCGAACACGACGGCGTGCTGCTCTCATGGGCTGTTCCCAAAGGGCCGTGCTACGTGCACCGCCATTTGTTTCTTGGCCGGGTCGCGGTAACTGGATAGTTGAATCCAAGCTAGACGGTTACCGACTGCTAGCTCGCATTGATAAGAAGCGAGTGAAACTGTTCACACGCAACGGGCACGACAGGACATCTCGATTCCCAACCCGATGCCGTCGGCGAGCCGCTGCGCGGTACCGCCAGCGACGACATCGCGCAGGAGCCGCTGAACCACGGTCGCGATCTCGGGTGCGAGCAAAGGCTTCGCTGGCGCGCTCACGTGCGTGAAACGCGTTTCGTACGGTGTGTCTTTCGCAAATTCGAGAGTCGAGATGCGTTGCGTGGCGAGCCCGTTGCCGCCGTTCTCCACGATGCCGACCAGTTGCGCTAGTGCCTCCGGCCGGTCGCCCGATGCCCCGATCGCGGCCGCATACGAAGGCGTGACCGACGAGAATGGATAGCCGAGCGCGCGCCATGACTTCGCGATCTCCGCATACGCCTGCAACTCGACCATGCGCTTGATGCGCCTGTCCTGCGTCGCGCGATAGCGTGTCTTGAAGAGCCACGAATAAGCGGTGGCGCGCACATCGCGGCTCGCTTGCTGCACGTCGTCGAGCGACGCGAGCTTGATGCTCCCGCAGATAGTTCACGGTCCACAATTCGAGCGGATGCACGGGCGCGATATACCCGCGATCGTTGAGGTTGAACTTGTCGATGCCGTATTTCGCATGGAGCTTTGCGAGATCCTCGTCCGTGAGGGACGACCGCTGAAGACGCGCTCGCGCTGCTGTTGCGCGACGTGCGCAAGTCGCCGCAGCGGATCGCGACGGTGCTGAGAAGCGTCGCGCCCGGCGAATCGCAGGCATGATTCGATACGCGGATGCGCGCGGCGTTGAGCGGCACGCCGGCGGCGTCGCGCAGCACCTGACTGCTACTGCGCAGACGTCCTCGCCATCACCCCTCCAATCGTCCCGATCAACTTCGGCGCGGGCACAGGCTTCGTCAAATGTGCCTGAAACCCCGCCGCCCGCGCGCGCCCGCGCGCATCGGCCTGCGTATGTCCCGTCAACGCAATCGCGGGCGTCCGCTCGGCAAGCGATGCGCCACGGCTCGCCTCTTCCTCGCGTATCAGACGCAAGACTTCATAACCGTCCTGCTCGCCGCCGAGCACAATATCGCACAGGAAAACATCCGGCCATTGCGCCGTCGGCAAGCCGCGCAATCGCGTGATCGCTTCGTCGCCCGACGCACACAGCACCACAAGTGCGCCCACCGATTCGAGCACGGCCTCCAGCGCGTCGCGCGCTTCTTCCTGATCGTCCAGCACCATCACGGTGATGCCGTTCAACGCGTCGTTGTGTGCGGCTGCGTGCGCGCTCGTATCGTCGAGCACCGGGCGTAGAGGCATCGTCGCGACATAGGCGACATGCTTGTCGATATAACGCGGCGCGAAACTGCCGCCCGTCTCCGTCAAGGCCTTTTCGAGGCGCCGCACTTGTTGAGGCGTAAGATCCGCGGGATTCGGGCGCTGCCCCATCACCGTGAGACTCGCCTGATTTTCCTCGCGGAACACGCGCAATTCGATGCGCTCGCCGCGCGTCGCAGCGCTCATCTGCGCGCGGCACAACTCGGCGACGATCTGCTGCAGCACGCTCGGATCGCCGGACACGCGCAAGCCCGGTTCCCTGATGACCGTGTACAGATTCACGCCGCGCTCCGCGATCTCCTCATGCAGCGCATCGACGACGCCGGCCACGAGCGTATCGAGTCCGACCGCCTGCGCCGACACTTTGCGCTGCGCGTGCTCCAGTTCTCCCTGCTGCCATTGCAGCGACCGCATGCGCGCATACACGCCATCGCGCGCGAGCAGTTCGTCGTGCTGTCCCTGCTCGACGATACGTCCGTGTTCCATCACGAGGATCCAGTCCGCATCGACGACCGTGGACAGCCGATGCGCGATCACGATCGACGTGCGCCCCTTCGCGAGACGATCGAGCTCGTTCTGGATCGCGCGTTCCGAACGCGTATCGAGCGCAGAGGTCGCTTCGTCGAACACGATGATGCGCGGATTCTTCAGAATGGCGCGCGCAATCGCGATGCGCTGCCGCTCGCCGCCCGAAAGCCGCACGCCGCGCTCGCCGACGCGCGTGTCGTAATGATCCGGCAGACGCTCGATAAAGCCGTCCAGTTGCGCCGCGCGCGCGGCCTGCACGATATCGGCGCGCGTCGCATCGGGACGTCCATAGCCGATGTTGTAGGCAATCGTATCGTTGAACAGCACCGTGTCCTGCGGCACGATGCCGACCATCGCGCGCAGGCTGTCCTGCGTGACCTGCGCAATGTCCTGCCCGTCGATTCGGATCGCGCCGGCCGTCGGCTCATAGAGCCTGAAAAGCAGCTTCACGAGCGTGGATTTACCCGATCCGCTTCCGCCCACTACCGCGAGCTTCTTACCCGGATGCGCGCGAAAATCGACATCGCGCAGAATCTGCCGCGCCGGGTCGTAGCCGAACTCGACATGATCGAACTCGATCTCGCCCGCCGTCACGACGAGCGGCTGCGCGTCTTTCTCGTCTACGTCCTCCCGCACGCGGCCGCGCGAAAGCAGGATCGTGAACATGCGCTCGACGTTCACGATCGCGTCATTGGTCTCGCGAAACACGAAGCCAAGCGTGTTGAGCGGATTGCACACCTGCACGATATACGCGTTGACGAGCACGAGATCGCCGACGCTCATCGTGCCCGCGACGACATGTTGCGCCGCGCGCAGCATCACCGCCGCAATGCCGACCGCGATGATCGTGCTCTGCCCGACATGCAGCAGCGTGAGCGCGCGCTGATTGGCGACGCGCGCATGGACCCACTCTTCGAGCACGCTGGAAAGCCGGTTCGTCTCGATGCGTTCGCTTGCGAAGAACTTCACGGTCTCGTAGTTGAGCAGGCTGTCGACGAGACGGCTGTCGGACTGCGCCTCCAGCTTGTTGACCGCGCGCTGGAAGCGCATCCGATAGCGCGTGAAGATCAGCGTCCACACCGAATAGAGCACGAAAGTCACGGCGATGATGACCATGAACTCAAGCGCGTAACTGCTCACCATGATGGCGACGACCGTGCCGATTTCGATCATCACCGGCACGACAGTAAAGAACGCCGTGCCGAGTAAAAAGCCGATGCCGTCCGCACCCTTTTGCACGTCGCGCACGACGGCGCCCGTCTCGCGCTGCGCGTGAAAGCGCGCGCCCAGCGCATGAAGATGCGCGAACGTTCGCTCGGTGAAGGACGCCACCGTGCGTTGCGTGACGATACTGAATACGATGTCGCGCGCCTCGTTCAGCACATCGCCGAGATAGCGCAGCAGCACGTAGGCAAGCACCAGAAAAACGGGAAAAACGACGCTCGTCGCGGGATGGCTGAACTCGTCGATGACACGCTTCAACAGCAGCGGCACCGACACGACCGCGAGACGCGCGCCGATCATCAGGGCGATCGCGGCGGCGGTCTGATAGCGCCATGCCCAGACCGCGCGCCACAGATCCGCGAAGATGCGGCGGCGCACGCGCGCGCGCTGCGCATCGGACGCGCTGGATGCATTGGATGCGGCGTGAAGCGTCACTCCTTCGAGTCCTTGCGCTTCGCCGCGCCCGCACCCGATGCGCCCTGCGAATGCTTCTGCTCCACGCGCCCTTCCTCGGCGCGCTTGAGCGTCGCGGGATCGGTGCCCGATTGTCCCGCCGCACCCGCGCCGCCCGCCACGCCCGCGGATTTGCCCGGCACGCCATCTCCCGGCGACTTGTTGCCGGGCGGCGCGCCGTTCTGCTGCGCGCCCGCGCTTTCCGCGCCCGACATGCACGCAAGCGCGAGCGCAAGCATCATTGCTGACCGATAGAATCGATTCATTGCACCTTTCCTCGCGCCGACGACGTGTCTTGACAGCAACCCGTGCGCCCGCCCGCGGGGCAAAGCCTTGGCACAAACGATGCTCGATGCAACCGGCCGCCGGTCGCGACTCGGAGTCGTCATGGAAGCACGGAATTACCCTTTCAAGCTGGCGGCTCTTGAGCACAATGCGCCGGGCGGCTCGCGCCTGGAAAACGTGGTAATCATCGAAGTCAGCAGTCTCGTCGATCAGATCACGCTGTCGCTCGATCTTCAATCCACCGACCGCTACGCGCTGATGATGGCTCGCACAACCGCGCTCGCCGGCGATCCGAAACTCGCGATTGCGAAGGTCGAAGCGGGCTTGCGGCGCATTACAGGACGCTGATCGCCGATATATCCATTCGCCCGACGTGGAGCGGTCTATGCTCGACAAAAGGTACATGCGCTCCGCGGAGGCGTTCATGTATTCAGTGGGTTTGATTACAGGCGGCACGCCGAGGTCACGAAGGTGACGTTCCACAGCCACATCGTCAGGCCGACGGTGGCAGCGGCGGAAGCGGCGATCGCTGAATGGTTGCGCGACTTCATCGACAAGAGCGGCGACGTTCTCGAAGCTTCACTATGGCTCGCCGAAGAGGCGTGATTAACCGTCCTCGCTGCACATCCGCGCAGCCGGCCATTTAATTGCGTTCCTAAGTATTCGCCAACGTGTGTGGGCGCTGGAACGCCCAATGCTGTATCGGGCGCATGGCCGCGCGAGCGGTCGTCTTTTGAGGCCCATCATCATGACCGATACCAGCCAATACCCGCGCCCGCCCATGCCGTCGCAGCAACCGGACACCGCCCCGGACTCACCGCCCCGATGGACCCGCAGCCCGATCACGGCGAATCGAGCTACAAAGGCAGCAACAGGCTCGACGGCAAGGTCGCGCTCATCACGGGCGCGGACAGCGGCATCGGGCGCGCGGTGGCGATCGCCTATGCGCGTGAAGGCGCGGATGTCGCCATCCGCCGAACTCGCCGCCGTGTATGTGATGCTCGCATCGGACGAAGCGAGCTACACCTCCGGCGCGACCATCGCGGTGACGGGCGGCAAGCCCATCATCTAATACTCAGCGGCACAAGCGAATGCTGAATAACTTCGAGCGCTGCCTCAGCCAAAACGACAGCATTGGGCGTGCCTGTATTCGAGGGAACATTCCCTCGAGCAAAACTCTCAGCTGGCGAAATGATCGCCGTGACGATGCTGAACCATGACCCGAACGGGTACGTTATTGAAGCTGTTCTCCGCACCGTTATGCAGTTCGCAAGGTAAAAAAGGGAGCATACCGCTGTGACAACATGTAAGCACGCGAGGCGCCGAGTCCTCCTTTCCGGACATCTGCCAACTAACGTCAGAATTGGCTCAACGCCCATCAACGCAACGACAGTTTCGACCAAAGCGGTATTAGCAATAGATTCGTCGCGCCCCAATTACTCCGAATTCCGAAGCCCGAGCTTTCGCAGGCGACGACGCTTCTACCCGATTCGCAGCTCGTTAAGCAGTCGTGCGTTCGGCTCAACGATTGGCCGTAGTGGCCTCCCTTACGCGAATCCCGACCTATCGAAGGGCAGTGCTAGCCATGGTCGGTTGCGGGTCTATGGCGTGTCCAGTCCTATCTAACACGTAAGAAGTGGGTGGCAACAGCCCTCAGCACTGAATACTTGCCCGCACGGCGTCGTCGTTGGACAACCTTCAATTGACGGAGCAGCGCGAGTACTGGAAACGGCTTGCTCATGAAGCAGGCACACGGTACGCTCGGGCGTCGTCGAGAATCGGAGATGAGAATTACCGGGATGTGGGCGAGTTTCGGCTCAGAGAGCATCACACGGATTAACCCTACGCCGTTGAGGCCGGGCATCGCACAGTCTGTCACGACAACGTCCGGCGGTGCGGCTTTCGCAAGCGATAGAGCGTGCTCGCCGTCAGTCGCCGTTCGGACGATATAGCCTTCTGCCGCAATCGCAACGCCGAGCGAGCCCAGCCATCCCATATCGTCGTCGACAAGTAGCACGGAAGCCATCCATTACTCCCCGTTGCTGAGCGCCGGTTGCGATGCGCGAGTCTTGGACACCGCCTCGACGCAGCCCTGTCTGCGAGCAGTTCATGCTAGCCGGCGCCCTGGACCGGTTTATTGCTCTATCTTGCCTGTCGCCTTCGGGTTTGCGTCCTGCCCCGACGCGCCACCCGGCGACATGCCTTTCTCGCGTTACTGCATCAGGGTTGGAGCGCCTGCGCCGCTTGCCCCGGTTGAGGCAGCCTGAGCTGCCTTGCCCGTCGCCGTGCCGCGTTGAGTCGCTGGCGACGAAGCGTTAGAAGTGTTTTGCGCAACTGCGCTCGCGCTTGCAGCAAAACAGACGACGCCTATCAAAGTTTGGTTGCGGTTCATGGCTGCCTCGTAAGCGTCATTTCCGCAGTCTGCGCAAGCATCCAGCGTGCCTCAGTGCGACCTACCGAGTTAAATTCAGGACGTACGGGCGTGGCGCAGAGGGCGTGGCGCAGGCAAGTAAGTTTCTGAGGATGAACCGGGAAGCAGTTTGATGTAGTGCGCGGACATCAGTCTCGGCGCTCGCCACAACATGCCCAACGAGCCATAGAACAAAATTAGAAGGCCGTGCACCAAAGGCATTCACTCGTGTAAAAGGCTCCCGCCTAATCATCGTACGTGGGGAGCAAGTTACGGCCCACGAAAAACGTTTGCCCGCAGCTGCCTGTACCGCGACTCGACCATCAGTTCCGAGGGACCTCCACGGGGAGCGAGCGCTTGTGTCGTGTTGCCGTATGGAAGCGGCGTATCGTCGTTAGTACTTGCTCACTGACTTCTTTTCCTTCGAGAAAATCGTCGATGTTTTCGTAACTAATGCCGTAGCTGTCTTCATCGGGTCGCTGGGGCGTGAGCGACTCTAGATCGGCAGTCGGCACCTTCATAACGAGTCGATCTACCGCCCCCATCGAGCTCGCCAGCGCCCGCACGCGTCGCTTGGTAAGGCCCGAAAGCGGCAGTACGTCGGCGCCGCCGTCGCCATACTTCGTAAAGAAGCCCATGAGCGACTCCGCAGCGTGGTCCGTGCCAATCACCACCCCCACGCGCGCCCCTGCGATCGCATACTGCGCAATCATGCGCTCGCGCGCCTTGATGTTGCCTAGCACGAAGTCCCTGTGGAAATCATCCGAGTAGTGCGCGCCGGCGCTTTCAAGGGCCGCAAGCATTTCGTCTGCGCTACCTTTTACATTTACCTCGAGAGTCTCGTCCGGACGCACGAAGTCGAGCGCGAGTCGCGCATCGTCCTCGTCACGCTGCTTGCCGTATGGCAGCCTCACCGCGACAAAATGAGCTTCATATCTGCGAGCTCGTAGACGTTCGACGCTCAGCTGAGCGAGACGGCCCGAAGCGGAGGAATCGACGCCTCCGCTGATGCCCAAGACGAATGTCCGAAGTCCCTGCGAGACCAAATAGTCGCATAAGAAGCCTATTCGCCGCTCTCGTTCAATGTCCACGTCGAAATTCTCTGCTACGCCGAGCTCGCGGATTATCTGCTTTTGCCAGGCTCTCCAGTTGTCCGGATCTTCAGTCATCGCTCTTCCCTCCCTTGTCACGCGACCGTGGGCGCTCGAAGTAACGTTCATACGCTACAGCGCGTAAAGCGCTGCCGCAGCGCACTTCGTTACGCTGTCTTCAAACTTCTTCCTCTCGCGGAAGGTGACGATCTCGCCGAAGCTCCATCGTCTCCTCCCGAACGCCGATCGTCTCACCGTTTCCATTCATACGACGGATACGCCGCATGGAACTTTGTTGGCCCCCCGCGGCGTACACATCGGTTCGGCGACTGAAAATGGCCCGATACCGATACCGGCTTACTTGCCAACCTCCTCTTGCGAAAGCTCTTGCTTGGCCAACATCGTCAGTTTCTCGTCCGTTGCCTTTTCCTCTTCCAAGGTCTCGAGTAAAAGATTCATGCCCTCCGTATAGCCCAGTTTCTTGGCGAGGGTGGCAAGCGTCCCGTATGCAGCAATCTCATAGTGCTCGACTTTCTGGGCGGCGGCGATTAACGCCGCATCCAAGATGGGGCCCTTCTCGATTTCTTCAATCTGCTCTTGTCCCTCTTCGACAAGCCCCTCCATGGCGACGCACTTCAGGCGCTTCAGCTTGATTCCAGAGGTCTCGACGACTTGATCGATCCGCTCGACTTGGCCTTGGGTTTCTTCCAAATGGGTCTTGAACGCTGCAGACAATTCCGAGTTAGTGGCCGCCCGGGCGAGTTTGGGCAACGCCTTGGTCAGTTGCTTCTCCGCACTATAGATATCGGAAAGTCCGTGAATGAAAAGATCGTTGAGAGTTGCGACAGCCATGACGATTCTCCTATCGAGTGGAAAGTAGGGGCGCAAACCATTGCGCAAACGGCGTGCCGCCCGAAAGGGCAGCCGTCGGCAGCCGCACTGCAGGGGTTCGCGATTGTGACCTCCATTGCACGGGGCGAGGGAGGGTCACTCACTCCATGGCTCTATTGCAACTCCAGCGTCTTCCGCGCCCAGCTGCGACTCGGTGCGAGCACAAAGGACGATGGGATCCTTCGATGAAGGAGCGTGCGCTTAAGACCGCAAATACCCGTATATAGGCGCCGCATGAGCCGCGCCATCAGCGTCTTCTCGAGACGCCGCAATTCCACGGCTTGAGGCACCGTCCTTGCTGAATGCTGCCAAGCCCATGTACGGATTGCTCGGCGCCTTCTCCGATCACTCGTCGTTCCTCGGTCACAACGCTGGGGAACAGTCGGCTATAGCGAACCCCGTGAGGCCGTCATGAACAGAAATCAACGTCCGGCGCTGGCGAACAAGATGAATCCAACGACGGGCGCGGCAGAATCCTACCCGCTCGAAGATCCGTTCGATGGCGTGATCTGCTTCTCGCATCTGCGCTGGGACTTCGTGTATCAGCGCCCGCAACACCTCATGTCAAGGCTGGCGAGCCGTTATCCGCTGTGGTTTATCGAAGAGCCAATCGATGTTGGCCAAGGAAAGGCTCACCTCGAAATTAGGCGCGGCCGAACAGGGCCGACCGTTGTCGTACCGTGTCTGCCGGCAGGCGCCGCATTAGAACGCGACGCTATCGAGAAATGCCTTATTGACGCACTCGTGTCAGAGATGGGCTTGAAGCGGTATCTGCTCTGGTTTTATACGCCTATGGCACTGCCGTGCGCGCCGTCTCTCGCACCCGTCGCGACCGTCTACGACTGCATGGACGAACTAAGCGCGTTCGTGGGTGCGCCGGCGTCGCTCGAACTTGCCGAGCGCGCCCTGCTTGCGAAAGCCGACCTGGTCTTTGCGGGTGGGCGAAGTCTGTACCAGGCCAAACGACGGCATCACCGGGCCGTTCACTTATTTCCAAGCAGCGTCGACGTGGCGCATTTTAGACACGCCCGGAAGGCGCTCCCCGAGCCACAGAGCCAGCGGGCGATACCGCGTCCACGTGTCGGCTTTTTCGGGGTGGTTGATGAGCGCTTCGACACGGTTCTGTTGCGCGAGGCAGCTGCAGCGCGGCCTGATATCCATTTCGTGGTGATCGGTCCGGTCGTGAAGATAGACAGCAGCGAATTGCCGCGATGCCCGAACATTCATTACCTTGGCAAGCAAGCGTACGCCGACCTGCCTGCATTTCTCGCGCATTGGGACATCACCATGATGCCGTTTGCGCTCAACGCATCCACCCGCTTCATCAGTCCGACGAAGACACCGGAATACCTGGCCGGCGGACGTCTCGTTGTGTCGACCGCGGTTCGCGATGTCGTGGACAGGTACGGCAGCAGCCCTGCCGTCTCCATCGCACGAGCATGTGGGGACGGCACCTCGCTCTCGTCATTTTTAGCGGCGCTCGATGAAGCCCTTGAACAGTCCGCCGACCGGCACTTTGTCGAGCAAGCGGCAGACGCGGCTCTCATGGGGATGAGCTGGGATGACACCTTCGCGCGAATGCACGACGTCGTGTTGCAAGTGTTGGAGCAAGGGCACGAGGTGAACAATGCGCAATGACCAGAGCGGGCGCGAACCAGCAATCGGGGATAACCGCGGCCCCGGCAGCACTGACGGCAACGTCGCCTGGGCACATGGCACAGTCGGCCCGCGATGCGAACGTCGCCAGCCGTTTGACTACCTGGTGGTCGGAGCCGGATTTGCGGGTGCTGTTCTTGCTGAACGCCTCGCCGCCGGCCTGGGCAAAACGGTGTTGATCATTGACCGCCGCGACCACATCGGCGGGAACGCTTATGACGAACTTGATGCAGCAGGAATCCGAATACATCGTTATGGGCCGCATATCTTTCACACGAACGCACAGCGGATTGTTGACTACCTGTCGAAATTTACCGAATGGCGTCCGTACGAACATCGTGTGAAGGCGCATGTCGACGGCAGGCTGGTGCCGATTCCGATCAATCTGACGACTCTGAATGTCTTGTATGGGCTCCGCCTGACGTCGGTGGAGGCGCGCGCCTTCCTTGCCGAACGAGCGGAGGCGATACATGACGTGCTCACCTCGGAAGACGTCGTCGTCAGCGCGGTGGGCCGCGAGCTATACGAAAAGTTCTTCCAGGGATACACCCGCAAGCAGTGGGGCATGGACCCGTCGCAGTTAGACAAGTCGGTCACTTCTCGTGTGCCGACGCGTACCGACACGGATGATCGCTATTTTGCCGATACGTTTCAATGCATGCCCGCTGAGGGTTATGCGTCGATGTTCAGGGCCATGCTATCGCATCCTGCGATCACAGTCAGGCTCAACACTGATTTCCGCGAAGCGCGCAACGCCTTCCTCTTCAGGCACATTATCTATTCCGGCCCGATCGACGAATACTTCGACTTCTGCTTTGGCAAGTTGCCGTATCGCTCGCTCAGCTTCGTACACGAGACCCTTGACCTACCGCAGCTTCAACCGGTGGCCGTGGTGAACTATCCGGACGAAAACGTCAAATACACGCGCATTACCGAATATAAGCACCTGACGGGCCAGCGTCATCCGAGAACCAGTATCTCCTTTGAATATCCGAGCGCCACCGGCGATCCGTTTTACCCGATCCCGTGCTCAGACAACCAGGCGCTTTACAAGCGCTACGAGGCCTTGGCGGGCCAGACGCCTGGTATCACGTTCGTGGGACGCCTGGGCACTTACCGCTATTACAACATGGACCAGGTTGTTGGACAGGCGCTCGCCGTTTATGCGCGGATTGAGGCCGAATCGCGCTCGGGCGAACGGGCCCCGCCACAGAGCGCAAGTCACAGGGAAGCCATGACTGACAGCCCACTTCAAACCGCGACGGACATCCCATCACGATGAGACCTGCGCCTGAGTTCAAGTCCTTTTTCTGGGGCGGGTTTGAATGCGCAAGTCATCGAAGGAATGACGGCGTGCGGCTCGACCTGCTCCGTTCCACTGCGCACGATGTACACGCGCTCGCAGACTATGTCAGCCTGGCGGAACACGGCATAGTTACCGTGAGGGACGGCGTGCGCTGGCACCTGGTTGAGTCGCGACCCGGTCGATACGATTGGACCAGCGTGCTCCCGATGCTGCGTGCGGCTAACGCCTGCGGCGTGCAGGTCGTCTGGGACCTCTGCCATTATGGGTGGCCGGATCATATCGACATCTGGCGGCCTCAGTTCGTCGAAGCATTTGCGCGGTTTGCCGCAGCCACCGCTGAACTCGTCGCATCGGAAACCGACGAAACGCCGGTCTTCACCTTGATCAATGAAATTTCATTTTGGTCATGGTTCGGCGGCGAGGTCGGCGACATTCGCCCATCGACATTCGGCCGCGGGCTCGAACTGAAACATCAACTCATTCGAGCGACCATCGCTGCAACTGACGCGGTCCGGGCGGTAATTCCAGGCGCGCGCTTCATCACAACCGACCCGTTGATCAACGTCGTCTCACGCCTGCCAGAACGCAAGGATGACGCCGAGCGTCATCGCTTGAGCCAGTATCAAGCGTTTGACATGCTGACGGGCGAGCTCTGGCCTGGACTCGGAGGCGGGCAGGCCTACCTAGACATCGTCGGTTTGAACTATTACAGCTTCAACCAGTGGCTTATTGAAGGCGGCGAGCTCGGTCCAGGCGACCCAGCGTATCGATCATTGTCGGATATGTTTGAAGAAGTGTACCGTCGGTACAATCGCCCGCTAGTGATTGCCGAAACCGGTGCCGAAGGTGATATGCGGCGGCCATGGTTGTCGTTCGTGGCTGACCAGGCGTATCGAGCACGAGCGGCTGGCGTACCGGTCGAGGGACTGTGCCTGTATCCAATCGTCGACTATCCCGGCTGGAGTAACGACCGGCATTGCGAGACGGGACTGCTGGGTTATCCTACGGAAGTCCGGTCGGGCGTCGTACCGCCTGAACCGAGCCGACCTATCTTCCACCCGCTCGCAGAAGAACTCGCGTTGCAGCGACACCGGTTTGAAGAGCCGAGCGAGTGTCGTCCTTGCGCGAGGACGACAAAGGATTCACTCGACACGACATCGGAACTCGTCTTGATGCCGCAGCGTGCTGGCAGAAAATAACCCGGGTCACGGCCCCTTTCATCGGAAGCCCCCGACCGGCTTCATTTTTCGGCCTGCTCAGGTTGCTGGTCCTTCGGCACGACCGCTCATTAGTTAGACGACATCGTGTCGTCTCCTCGGATGACTTCCACTGCAGCCGGTGCTTGTGCAGTCGACCGGAACGCGTCGTGAGATTCCTCTCCAACTCTTCATGTCAGTTCGGCCGGAGCACATTCAAATAGCGGTCAACGGAACACGAAAAGTGCGGTGGTTCCTTTGTCAGTGGCTAGCATCCGTTGGCGTATCGCAAAGCTGCTGTGGTGGGCCCATGCTGCGAGAGTCGCATGGCGCCAATGCCTAATTTCGCCGTATAAAAATCGCCCAATCGCCATGCGACAGTGTAATGGTGTAACCCACCGCACGCCACGTCCCCGTGCCACAGGTCGTTTTTTATGGCGCGGACGCCTTCTTCGAAGCCTTGCGGCGTGACCGAAGCATCCCGAGCCCGTGCGTTCGCAGGTCACTTGGAACTCGCACGTTCGTTTCTTCTGCAGTCCGCGAATGGTCGCGGCTCAGGCGGTTCAAATAAACGACGAGCGCTCCGCCGAGGAGCAGCAGAATCACCGTCATCACGATCACTTTGACACCATCAAGAATTGGCCGCGCGGCCTGCCGTAAATAGGGTCGCACATGAGACGGAAAAAGGGCTCCGAGAATTGGCGGCTTGGCAGTCTTTCGTCGCCACATCCGCCCATCGTCTCTTTCTCGCCCCATAAATGCGCAGATCGCCCAGTCGTCCGAGCGAGACGCCGTGTCACTTCCGGCTCGACCCGCTCGGGCTACGGGCGAATAGGAACAGCCCCGCTCCCACTACCGCCGCTGTCAAGCGTACAGGGTTCGCTCTCAGCAACTGCAGAAAGTGTGAAGCAGCAGGCGAGCGCAGGGTGTCGGACGTGCGTCCAACCGTGTTCAAACGTTTCGCGCTTGCGCAGGGCTGCGGATTCGACGGCGCAGAAACAGGCGACACCCCCGCCCGGCCGGAAGTCAAAGTCTGGGGAACGGCATGTGCAGTAGCACCGCGGGTCTCCCCCGATTTCTTTGCCCTACCCCCTTCGTGTTCTTCGCCACGTTGTTCGACCCGTGATGCAGCCGCCTCTGCTCCGAGCAAGAGTACCGCGGCAGCAAAATACAGCCACATGAGTAAAACAGCCAATGATCCGGCTGCGCCGAACGCGCTTGCGGTCCCGGCGTGCGTGAGATAAAGCGCGAAAAGCTTCTTACCGGCCGAGAAGAGAACCGCAGCGATGCTGCCGCCTACCAAGGCGTCGCGCCACGGCACGTGACCGTCGGGCAGGTACTTCAATAGCGCAGCGAAAGCGCATGAGAGGATCAGTAGCGCGATCACAAACTGCGCGACGTCCGCGAGAATGACGAGGGGTGATGCGCCAAACGCCCACTTTCCCGCTGCCTGCACGGCAGTATCCAGGACCAGCGATATGACCAGCAAGAATGCGACGCCCATCACGAGCCCGAAGGAGATAAGGCGGACTTTGACGAGCGTCGTCACGCCGGACTTCGACTTGTCTTCAGACGGCCAGATGATCGAGAGAGCGGTGTTTAACGACGAGAACGTCGCGGAGGCGCCAACGGCTAACAACGCAAATGAAATCAGGGCCGCCAAGCCGCCGCCGCCGCTCTGATGGGCATGTTCCACGATCGCCTGAACGCTCGCCGCTGCATCTTTTCCCAGCATGCCACTGATCTGCCCAAATAGCTGGCCGCGTGCTGCTTCCGCTCCAAAGACAAGGCCGGCTACGGCGATCACCATGACGAGCGTCGGCGCGAGCGAAAACGCCGAGTAAAAAGCAATGCTGGCCGCCATCGGCGCACATCGATCCGCGGAGAAGCGTTTAAACATCCGGACCGGCCAAGCGCTTGCTCGGCTTATAAAAGACGGCGAGGTCATTGCAGGTCTCCGCTTAGGATTCCCCCACCTATAGCATCGATGATGCCTAGTACGAACGCGCGGCGCCGATCGATAGGATGCCGTGCAAAGAACACTGTGTGCGAGCGCAGTTAGCGTGATGAACAAGCGTTCGCGGTTCGCTGCTCGAGCATTCTGAGGGGCCCTATCCCCTACCGCGTGCGTTCTGCTGCAACGTTCGAGGGGAGCAAATAAGCGGGGGCGATGCCGGTGGCACACGCATTGCTCGACGAACAGGACCGCGCGCTTGATGTCTGAACGCGAAGCGGTCTTGATATCCAGCGGCTGTGCCGCATACGCCAGCGTAGGTTCGTTGCGCTGAGACTCGAAGCACGAGGACCGTAAGTGACGCCGAGGCGCTCCTCCCGGCCGCTTCGAGCTGACCTTCCATCACTTATTGCGTACACGGTGCCGCGATGGTCTGCGCGCATCGCCACGAAAAAAGGAGCCGTTGATGTTCATTCATAACAAACGCCTGCAATACACCGTCCGCGTTGCGGCGCCGAACCCCGGCCTTGCCAATTTACTGCTCGAGCAGTTCGGTGGGCCACAAGGTGAACTCGCCGCCGCGTGCCGCTACTTCACTCAGGCGGTTGGCGAAGATGACCCTGGCCGTAAGGACCTGTTGTTCGACATCGCCACTGAAGAATTGAGCCACCTCGAAATCATCGGTTCGATTGTGGCGATGCTCAACAAGGGTGCGAAAGGTCAGTTGGCCGAAGGCGTCGAGCAAGAGGCGGAGCTTTACCGTTCGCTCACCGGGGCCGGCAATGACTCGCACATCACCTCGATTCTGTACGGCGGCGGCCCCCCGCTGACGAACTCGGCAGGCGTGCCTTGGACTGCGGCTTACATCGATACGATCGGTGAACCCACCGCCGATTTGCGTTCCAATATCGCTGCTGAGGCCAGAGCGAAGATCGTCTACGAACGGCTTATCAACGTCACTGACGATCCGGGCATCAAGGACGCACTCGGCTTTCTGATGACGCGTGAGATTGCGCACCAGAAGTCCTTCGAAAAAGCGCTGCATTCCATTCAACCGAACTTTCCGCAGGGCAAGTTGCCGGGCAATCCGGAATTCACAAACGTGTACTTCAACATGTCCAAGGGCGACGACGCCCGCGGTCCATGGAACGAAGGCGGCGACTGGGAATTCGTGGCGGACCCGCAGCCCGCCGTCGACGGAGGCGACGGAACCGCTACCGTTACGGTGTCTGAGGAGGACGTGCAGACACTGCAGTCGATGGCGTCGCGCACCGCATCCGATCCGACTGCCGATCCCACTACCGGCGCGGACCTTGGATCGGGCAAGGCCGTCTGACCGTCCGACAAGCGTCTGATGAGCAACCGCGCTCCGGGCGCGGTCACGCCCATCTAGCCAGGAGGACGTTGCGAATGCCCACTGTTATCGAACGGAACCGTTTTAGCTCATCGCAACCCGCTTGACTGAAGTGCAAACGCACTGATTATCATCCCTGAAATGGGGCTGGTCGGACTGCGTCGACCGTAGGACAGCCCTATCCGGCAAAGCCGCCCCACTGGCACGCATGGGGCTGCGTGCCAGTGGGGCTCGCGCGCGACAATATCGTCGTACGCGCGTTCACACGCCGCGTGATCATGGGCTCGCGCAAAACTAACCGAACTGCAGGAGGTAGATATGAACAGCGACCAGAAAGAAGGCATCAAGGAACAGATCAAAGGCTGGACGGACACTGCCATTGGTTCCGTAACGGGAAATGAAGATCGCAAGCTAAAGGGTGACGTTGAGATCACGAATGGCGCCAACAGAAAAGACTACGGCGACCAGAAGGACAACGTTGGCAAGGGTATTGAAGACCCGGGCGAGCCAACGAATCAGTGATTTTGAATTCAGTGATCCATAACCTTTCGACAATGAGCGGGCAGAGCCCAACGCGTACAGAGCTCCCTGATCATCCTTACTTCGGCACGCGGCTCTATGCACAACGATGACGAGACGTCCACACGAACGCGCAGGCCGCTAGATCCGCAACTGGAAAGCGCCCTGAGGAGTGTGTTCGGCTTCCCTGATCTGCGGCCCGGACAGGAAGAGGTTATCCGCAGTGTCCTCGAAGGACGCGATACACTGGCCATCATGCCAACGGGCGCGGGCAAATCTCTCTGCTATCAGTTGCCCGCGCTACATCTCGATGGCATGACATTGGTTGTATCGCCGCTGATATCGCTGATGCGCGATCAGGCCAGTAAGCTCGTAGAAGCTGGCATCGCGGCAACGGTCATCAACAGCACGCTGTCAGCAATCGAGGAGCGCGATGCGCTGCAGGCTCTCGCGGACGGTGCGATTCGCATCCTGTTTGTCACACCCGAGCGCCTCGTTAGCAATGAGTTCGTCACGATGCTCACGGCCGACGGCATGCCTGATGTGCCGCTCGTCGTCATCGACGAGGCACACTGCATCTCGCAATGGGGACACGACTTTCGTCCCGCGTACGTCGAGCTGATACATGCAGTGAAAAACATCGGGCACCCGCCTGTGCTTGCGCTAACCGCGACCGCGACACCTGCCGTCGGCGCGGACATCGTGCGCGAATTGCAAATGCGCGATGCAAACATTATTCATACCGGCGTCTATCGCGACAACTTGCACTTCGCCGTCGAACAGATGACAAATCTCGATGACCGGCGAAAGCGCGCTGTCGAACTGGCGAGAGCGGAGGAAGGCAGCGGCATCATCTATTGCGCGACCGTGGCCGAGTGCGAGACGCTGCATGCACTGCTCCTTGATGCAGACGTCCAAGCCGAGCACTATCACGGCAAGCTGTCGGCCAAGGCCCGCTCGGAGGCACAGGACGCCTTCATGGAAAACCGCGCACGTGTGATGGTAGCAACGAACGCGTTCGGCATGGGCATCGACAAACAGGATATTCGCTTCATTATCCATGCGCAGATGCCGGGCAGCCTCGATGCGTACTATCAAGAAGCAGGCCGCGGCGGGCGCGACGGCGAAGCCGCGCGCTGCATCCTTCTGTTCGAGTTGAAGGACAGACAGGTCCAACAGTTTTTCCTGGGCGGACGCTATCCAACTACGGAAACCATCCGCAAGGTGGCCGAAACGGTGCAGATGCTCGCGCGGGACAGCGAAAGCAAAGTTCTCGAAAAACCGCTTGAGCGGTTACGACAAGCGTTGCCGAACGTAGGCATCAACAAGCTACGCGTAGCGACAACGCTGCTCAACGATATAAAAATGACCCGCCGCACGCGCAACGGTGGCCTGAAGCTCATCGACGACGGCGGCGCAATGGCGAAAGTCGACGCGACCGCCGAAAAATTCGCAGCGCGCGCCGAGCGCGACCAAGCGGTGCTTGGCCGCATGATTACCTACGGGCAAAGCGCCCGCTGTAGATGGCGGATGTTGCTCGACTACTTCGCCACCGATGTCGCAGATGTTGCAGATGCGCGATCTCAAGCGTCATCAGGCGATCGAAAACCGATCGATGAACTCGGCGGCGAAAGCTGTGGCGTGTGCGACAACTGTATCCACCCGCCCACCGTGCAGGAAAGTCCGCGTGAAATCCAAGTGCCGGCGCGCGCGCATGAGCTCACGCGCACCTTCGCGGTAGGCGACGTCGTCCGCGTGCGCCGTTATGGCGAAGGGACGGTAGAAATGGTCAGCGGCGATCGCGTCGCCGTGCGCTGTTCGGACGACGAGACGCGGACGTTCATCGCCCGCTATGTGAAGCGGGCTGCCTCACACGAGAAGATCAACGCTCTTGGAACTGAGGCGGAGCACTGCTTTGCTGAGCCCGCCCGGCGATAGCCTTTGTGCGAGACCATCGTTCACTGGCACGGTTTGCCGCCGACTACGAAGCACGAAGGCGCGGTACGCAACGAACTGTAGCGTGGCTCTGACTGATGACAACGCACGGCGTTGCTCTTACGTCGCGACGACCGCGACACGAGTTTCTCGTCGCAAGGCCCGATGTGTCTGGTCTTACCGGGCCGACTCGACGCTCATTTGAAAGACTTTTCCTAAATCGGCATTTACGAGGCTCTATGAATCGTCCGTCCCGCCAGAACCCCACCGTTGGGCGCGTCCTCCCGTCATTGGCGCTCGCCGCCGGTGCGCTTGCCTCGCTCGACATGGCTGGTTACCCTCCCAAAGCATGCTTCGACGGTGCAAGCGTCGGGTTTGCGAGTCTGCTTGCCCGATCTCTCACCCGGCGAGCCGTCACCGCATCGTCGAGTATTGCGCAATCAGGCTGGTGGCTATTCCACACCCTTCTTAGCCGCCAGCGCCTGCGCCATTTCCAGATGATGCTGGATCGTCGGCAGCGCCTTGGCGGCCGCTTTTTTCAGATCGGCATTCTGTCCCTCTTGAGCTTCCTTCTGGAAGGCTGCAATCGCCTTTTGATGCCCTTCGATACCAACGGACTTGATATAGGCCGTATCGAACGCCTTCCCCTTTAATGGTTTCAGCGCATCGAGCACTGCGGGATCCGAATTGTCTTTGGGGACCGCGAC
Source organism: Caballeronia temeraria (assembly GCF_001544795.2). GTDB lineage: Bacteria > Pseudomonadota > Gammaproteobacteria > Burkholderiales > Burkholderiaceae > Caballeronia > Caballeronia temeraria. The sequence goes on from NZ_FCOI02000006.1 coordinate 61,990, forward strand.
ACCGTGCGGGGCCGCCATCTTGAGCTCGACAGTCAGCTTAGTGTGATCGACCATCATGTGATGGGCAAAGTCTTTGACGTCCTTATCTTGCGACTGCTTCGTGGCGAGTTTCGCGGTATCAATTTCGGTCGAACTGGATTCGGATGCGGCCTGCACGAATGCCTTGTCGACCGGAGGGAGTTCGTTGGCTTGCGTCGTGCTCGCAGCCTGGGTTTGAGCAAACCCGGAGGAAAAAGCGCCAAGTAACGCAACGCTCAACGTTACACGGACAGTCAGATTTCGCTTCACGGCACGCTCCTTCAATTTTTATGTGGGCATGTTGTCTGAGCAACCGTTGTGCCGGGGCTGCCCCTGTCAGATGCCTGCCGCGTTTCCCGCTCGGCCAATCCGCCGGCACGGCCGATGCTGCGCAACGTTGTGCGAATGCCGGACAGGTTCGTTTCCCTCCACACCGACGCAACCAAACAGGCAAGCTCATGAACAACGCCGAGTCCAATCCCACTCAGGCGCAACAGAGGGAGATCCAGGCCAAGACGCCTTCGGCGACACCGGCAACGGAGACCGCCCGCGCCGATCCCGACGTTATGGCACGAGATCACGTTGGAGCGAATCCACCACCGACCTCATATCAGACCGGAGCAAGAGACGGAGATCCGCTGCCGCCGATCGATCTGAATGCTTCGCCTTCAGCCTCGGCGGATCCACTCCAACGGACCAAGTCTCGTATCGTCTCGGTAGACAATGCCAATATGGACGCGTCCGATGACACCGTGGACACGGACGGCAAAGGGCTAGAGGCGAAACGAGATCTGCCAATACAGCACGATAACGTGGTCGGCACCAACGCAACGCTCGTCAACCACGTATCGGCGCCTGCAATGGGGCTGGGCGGCATTGACAGCCGAAGGGAAGGCAATCGCCCATCGATCCAACTGCGAGCGGGCTGGACCATGGACTACCACGGATGCATCGAGACACCGACACGCAATGGCGGACGCGTCGAGCATCTTATCTCCATTGTGCGGAGAGAATCGTGATTTCACGCGTTTGCCATTTCTACAAAGTCCCGCGCCGGCGACCGGGTCCTAGCTTCGTGGACGCGCTCCGCGCGCCGATGGTCTTGTCCATTGTCGCGAGCCTTGCCGGGTGTGCGCCGTCCGGTGACCCCGGACGTCGAGCGGTGGAGCAGGACAGCCAGGCCTACCGATGCGCCGGTTTCAACCCTGTCGCCGACGAAACGAGCTATCCCGCAGATGTCGAACTTGCCAGTAGGACGCTCCAGCGTTCGCCCGCTTGCTCCAAAGCGACGACGGGCCTGGCATCGGGCGAGAAGCCATGAAGAGCTTGTTGAAGAAGCGGCCACGAAGCCTGATATTGAACCGTGCGTACGATTGAACGATGTACGGCGCGCGGATTCGCGTGTTCGGCAACAAATTGCATTACCTACAGACCGGAGGCGGCGTGCGCGCGACCCTAACAATCCGTGGTTGCGGCGTCCCGCCGATAGAACCATCCGATGTTCTCGCACTTATGGCTGCCGAGGGCCTTGTCTGCAGGCAAGACACCGGCCCGCGGCGTCTCGAATTCGTCTGCTATGGTCAAGCCGCTGCGTTTCACAGGTTCGCGTCAAGCGCATTGATGCTGTCGGGCGTCATTTCCGTCACCTTGCAGCGAACCGATTGTCCCGAGCAAAGCGGCCCCGGCGCATCGCGTTTGTTCACGTAGCTTTCGTCGCGGCCGAGGCGATGAGCGACTCTCGGTCTGCATTGGGCACTTTCGTGTCCAACCGGTCCTCTGCACTCGGCGACCCTGCAAGCGCACCGCCGCTGCGCTTACTTGAGCCCGGAAGCGGCATGCGTCGCGTTGCCACGTTCGCGAGTCATCGCTCGTTCTGTTCGGTTCGGTCTGCGTGCTGCTCGGACACGTGTACGAGATGACAAAAATGGTGCTCGATACGCGAAAGCGCGTAAAGCGCAGCTGCGTGCCTCACTTCATTGCGATCGCCCTCAAACACTTTGGTCTCAGTGACGCTGACGATCTCGCCACTTCGCAATTTGAACGACCATCCAAAACATTGAGTTCCGGGCATGGGAACGCTCCCAGCGTTGCCGTCCGCAACGCCGGTGTTGGAAACCGATACGTCTGCGCAACACGCTTCGAGTCTCAGCGCGCCTTCGGACATCTCGCGTGCGACCTCTTCGCTTGTCAGCCCATATCGGTTCATTGTTTCTTCCTGAACGTCTAGAAAGCCGGCTTTTCCGGAAGGCGAATACGTGATGAAGCCCACGTCCAAGCACGCGCCGCTGCCTGGAACTGACGAGATCAACGATGCGATGAAACCAGCCGTGCACGACTCGGCCGTAGCGAGCTTCAATGCTCTGGAACTCAGGAACGACACCACTTGCGTCGGAATGTCCATATTCGTCTCTTGTCTTAAACCGGCTAGTGATTACGATAAGCAATCCCTAATCCCGACTTACAGCTTCCAAGAAAGGCCGTTCTGTCGTCCGTGGACGAGCCGCAGAGATAACTCGCCTGCCTTCAGCCGCATCTTTCGACAGTCACGGTCAGCGACGTCGGTCCTACCCTTTGCGCCTCCTTTCTTAATGGCATCGGGCTCTCGCTCGGTAGCTCCGCTAGCATTCGCCGCATGCAGGGATCGCTGCGAGGGCCGATGAGTCCACGCATCGGCTCTTCCAGCAGGAACAAGTCAAGCAGTCGAACCGAGTCGGCTTTGGCGGCTCGGAACTGCAGTCCTGGCGCGATGGGCCTCTTATTATTAGGAAGCGCTCGCCCGCGTCGCTGTGCACCGGGTCCCTCTTTTACGCAACGGATGCCCCATCGACGCCGACTTTTCGCTTGGTTGAGACGCCGAGAAACGCGCGGTTCTGATCGGTTCGAGTACCTCGTTCTGATGCCCCATAAGCGTAGCGCGCAGCGCGTCAGCGAGTGCGCCGTCGCCGACGGTTTCTCCGCCTCGCGCAACATTAGGGCCTCCTGCGGGAGGCAGGCACGACCTGCTCGTCGGTTGTTCATCAACCCAGGACACGCGCGCCATTGGAGCCAGCGGAGATTCGATTCAACTGACTCCTGTTCGGATTTGCAGGCGTGATTGGGCGGAGGGTCTCTGTCGCTGCCGGCACGGAACGCGAGTTGCTCCAACTAGCGGGCTCCTAAAGATCCCATCGGCGGTTCAATGCCCGGCCCGATTGAGGGCGATTCGATTGACGTTACAGTGACTGAAAAAAGGTAATTGATCACATGAATACCGACCCGTCCGCGCTTGCCCAGCTTTCTGGCCGCGCGTCTGACGTTCCGTTGCACCCTCGCGAGCTCGATAAGTCGACCCGCGCGCCGCGCAGACGCTGGTGGTCGTTCGTCGGCGCGGGTTCGCTTATCGCAGTCGGCTATATGGACCCGGGAAACTGGGCGACCGCGCTGGCGGGCGGCGCCCGCTATGGTTATCGGTTGCTTTTCGTCGTTCTGATCGCCAGTCTCATGGGCATGCTGTTGCAATGGGTGGCATCACGCGTGGGCTTGGTCACCGGACGCGATCTAGCGCAACTATGCCGTGAGCGGTTCAGTCGGGGGACGACGCTCGGGCTCTGGGTGGCGTGCGAGATTGCGATCATTGCATGCGACGTGGCGGAGGTCGTAGGCAGCGCGGTCGCCCTGCAGATGTTGCTCGGCATCTCACTCACCGCCGGCGTTCTGTGCTCGGCAGCGGGTACGTTTGTCATGCTCGCGCTGCAAAGCCGTGGCAAGCGGCCCTTGCAATGCGCGATTACGGCGCTGATCCTCTTTGTCGGTCTTTGCTTCGTTGTGGAACTGGCGCTTGCGCATCCCGATTGGGCGGACGCGCTGCGCGGCTTTACCCCGCCCCCCGCGTTGCTGCGAGACGCCGGCATGCTGTGGCTTGCCGCGGGCATTCTGGGGGCGACCGTGATGCCGCACAACCTGTATCTGCATTCGGCGCTCGTTAAGAATCACGCGCCCAATCACGATGATGCCGCCATCGGCCGCGCGCTCAAGGGGGTGAACATTGATACCTTTGCTTCACTCGGTCTAGCGTTCGTGGTCAACGCCTCACTACTTATCGTCGCGGCAGCAGTCTTCCACGCAAGCGGCCATCGTGAGGTCGACGATCTCGCCGATGCACATCGGCTGATTGCGCCGCTCGTGGGAAGTCACTGGGCCGGCGTTGCGTTCGCCTCCGCCCTGCTCGCCTGCGGCCTGAATGCGACGGTCACGGGCACGCTCGCCGGACAAGTGGTGATGGAAGGCTTCCTGAATCTGCGAATCGCACAATGGGCACGTGCCCTCCTGACGAGGTCGCTTGCGATCGGTCCTGCGCTGCTCGCCGTAGGGTTTTATGGGCAACACGGGTCGAACGCGCTGCTCGTTTCAACGCAGGTTGTGCTGAGTTTGCAATTGCCACTTGCAATCATTCCGCTGGTGCGCTTTGCTTCGGACGTTGGCCTCATGGGCCGCTGGCGAGTGGCTCGTACGCCATTGGTCGCTGCGTGGGGATGCGCGGGCCTCATTGTCGGTTTAAACACCGCGCTTTTATGGCAGGCCTTGGTCTGACAGGTTATCGTGATCGAAAACGGCAGTTGAACCGCCGGGCAGTCGCCTTGTCTGGTCCGTTGCCAAGCACCCCATCCACACCTACGAAGCATGCCGCCGTGTAACGCCACTGCGAACTGGCGCGGTGCCTGCGCACGGGTCGGTACGCGACCACCGTCGCCACGCGACTCTTGGAAAAGGCTGCGAACAGACCGGCAATATTGGCGGAACGCGGTTTGCTATGCCCGAGTTGCGAGCCCGGTGTCGAACTTTCGTCACCACGCGCGGGGCTTCGGGTAACCAGAATCACATGCACATCATGCAAACCGCGTTGGTCCCGGCAGGCATTCAGGCCAGCCGCATTCTTGAATTGTGGCACCTCACGCTCGCGGTGTGCGGTGCGGTCTTTGCCGCGATTTTGCTGGCGTGCCTTGTCGCGATCGTGCGTGCGCCACGTGCCAATCGCGCGACGCCTGTGGACCTCTCGAGCATTGACCGCCCGCAACCGCGCACGCGCTTGTGGATCGCCGCCGCGACGGGCGTCTCGACGGTGCTTCTGCTCGGACTCTTGCTCGCGGACGTCATGACCGACCGCGCGCTGTCGCGCCTGCCGGTCGACGACGCGTTGCGCATCGAGATGACGGGTTATCAGTGGTGGTGGGAAGCGAAATATCTGAGCGATGCAAACACTCCCGAATTTACGCTGGCCAACGAACTGCACGTACCGGTGGGTCGGCCTGTGATCATCGCGTTGAAGGCGGCTGATGTCATCCACACGTTTTGGGTGCCGAATTTGCATGGCAAGAAAGACATGATTCCCGGGCGTGATGCAACCATCGAGTTCCGTGCGGATAAGGCAGGCGTGTACCGCGGGCAGTGCGCGGAATTCTGCGGTTACGAGCATGCGCTCATGGCGTTCTCCATCACCGCGGACCCACCTGCGCGATATGCGGCGTGGGCTGCGCAGCAGCGTCAGCCGGCCGCCACGCCCGTCGACGCCCTCGCGCTGCGCGGGCGCGACGTCTTTATTAGCCAGGATTGCGCGCGCTGCCATACTGTGCGCGGCACCGATGCGACTGGCACCATCGGTCCCGACCTTACGCATCTGGCGAGCCGCCAGTTCATCGCGGCCGGCACGCTCGCCAACAACCGCGGCAATCTCGCGGGCTGGATCGTCGATCCGCGCACGCTTAAACCCGGCACCGTCATGCCGGGCACGCGCTTGCCGCCCGCCGATCTGCAGGCGCTGCTCGTCTGGCTGGAGACCCTCAAATGAGCGATCAGCAACAGGCCGCCCGACTTATTGATGGCCCGCACGCTTCGCCGGAAGCGCTCGACGCACTAGCGAGGACGTGGAGCGATCCACCCGGTTTCATCGGTGCGCTGAGCGCGATCAATCACAAGACCGTGGCACGGCGCTTTATTGTGACGACCTTTGTGTTTTTCCTGCTCGCGGGACTGCTCGCACTTGCGATGCGCACACAGCTTGCGCGGCCGGACCAGCGGCTCATTGGGCCGAACCTTTACAACGAGCTCTTCACGATGCACGGCACGACGATGATGTTTCTGTTCGCCGTGCCGGTCATGCAGGCAGTGGCTGCCTTCCTCGTGCCGCTGATGATCGGCGCGCGCAGCGTTGCATTCCCGCGCATGAATGCGTATGCGTATTGGGTGTTTCTTTTCGGCGGCTTGTTGCTGTTCGCGTCGCTGGTCGTCAATACAGCACCGAACGCGGGCTGGTTCAGCTATGTACCGCTCGCGGGCCCCAATTACTCGCCCAATAAGGGAGTTGATATCTGGGCGCAGATGATCACCTTCACCGAGCTTGCCGGCCTTATCGAAGCCGTGGTGCTCATCACGACGATCTTCAAAATGCGCGCACCCGGCATGTCGCTCAATCGCATGCCGCTGTTCGTCTGGGCCACGCTCGTCACGCAGTTCATGGTGGTTTTCGCCATGCCCTCCGTCATGCTGTGCAGCACCGCGCTCATTCTTGACCGACTCGTTGGCACCCATTTTTACAACCCGGCCAAAGGCGGTGACGTGCTGTTGTGGCAACACCTGTTCTGGTTCTTCGGCCACCCTGAAGTCTATCTCGTCTTCATTCCGCCGCTGGGCTTCATCTCATCAATCATCCCGACCTTTGCGCGTCGGCCCGTGTTCGGCTATCCGGCAATGGTGCTCTCGCTGATCGCGACGGCGTTTCTCGCCTTTGGGTTATGGGTGCATCACATGTTCGCGACCAACGTGCCGGAGCTCGGCAAGAGCTTCTTCACGGCCGCGAGCCTGATGATCGCGATCCCGTCGGCCATCCAGATTTTTTGCTGGATCGCCACGCTTTGGACGGGGCGACTCAATCTGCGCACACCGCTTCTGTATGTGCTCGCGTTCTTCTTCATCATGGTGATCGGTGGAATGACGGGCATCATGGTTGCCTCGGTGCCAATCGACCTGCAGGTCCACGACACTTACTTCGTAGTCGCCCATCTGCATTACGTGCTGCTCGGCGGCGCCGTGTTTCCGCTGTTCGGCGCGTTCTTCTACTGGTTTCCGAAGTTCGCGGGCCGCATGCTGGACGAGCGGCTCGGCAAGTGGCAGTTCTGGCTGTTTTTCATCGGCTTTAACGTGACGTTCTTTCCGATGCACATGCTCGGTCTCGAAGGCATGCCCCGGCGCGTGTGGACGTATCCGCACGGCATGGGCTGGGACGGCATGAATCTGACGGCGACTATCGGCGCCTATATGATCGCGGCGAGCGTGCTGCTGTTCATGGTCAATGTCGCCAGGACGCTGCGTAGCAACGATCACGCGGCAGCCGACCCGTGGGGCGCGGGCACGCTCGAATGGAGTGTGCCGTCGCCGCCGCCGCCGCACAACTTCGATGCGATTCCTGTGGTCCATGGCCGTGACCCGCTATGGGAACCGTCCGCGCAACCGGCCTTCGTCAGCGGCATCGCCGCCGATGCGCGCGAAGTGCTCGTCACCACGGTGCTTGATGCGAAGCCAGATCTTCGACCGCTGTTCCCGAAGCCGTCGATCTGGCCGTTCGTGAGCGCCGGGGCCACGACCATCCTGTTCATCGGCTCGATCTACACGCCGTGGGCGATCGTGTGGGGATCGGTGCCGGTGGCGATAGCAATGATTGTGTGGTTCTGGCCCAGGCGCACCGATAATCGGATGGCCGTTGCGCGGGAGCGTCACCCATGAATACGCCATCCACGAATACGAATCCGCGCATGGCGCAGGCGCGCCCCGACGATCTCGAGCGCACCCGCATCGTGCTGGACGTCAGCGCGCTGCCGACCTTCGGCTTCAGCCATCGGAGCCTCATGTGGTGGAGCACGATGGGGCTCATGCTGATCGAAGGGACGGTGTTCGCCATTGCCGTGATGATGTACTTTTACCTGCGCAGCCGCGCGCCGAGTTGGCCCATGGCGGCCGCCGCGCCGAGCCTCCTCTGGGGCACCCTCAACACCGCCGTGCTGGTGGTGAGCCTGTGGCCCAATCAGCTTGCCAAGCAGGCGGCCGAGCGCGGCGACCGGCGCCGGGCCTGTCTGTGGCTGTCGGCGTGCCTGCTCGCCTCTGCCGCGTTTCTCGTGATACGCGGCTTCGAGTTCGCCTCCCTGAACGTCAGTTGGTACACGAACGCGTATGGCTCGGTCGTCTGGCTGCTGCTCGGCTTGCATACGACTCACCTGATCACCGATACGGTCGACACCGCCGTGCTCGCCGTGCTGCTCGTCACGGGACCGTTCGAAGGCAAGCGCTTCGTCGATGTCAGCGAGAACGCGGTGTATTGGTACTTCGTCGTGCTGAGCTGGCTGCCGATCTATGCGGTCATTTACTGGGCGGCCCGTCTCTGAGACAGATCATGAAAACGTGGCTCGCGCTGCTGGGCGCTCCCTCGATCCTGCTGACCTGTCTGAGCGTCAATTACGCGCTGCTCGCGCCGGCCTGCCGCCTGTCAAATCACACGCTCCTCGACGGCGTGAGCGGCGCAAGCCTCGTCGTGTGCGTGCTGGCGACGCTGCTCGCGTGGCAACGCTGGCGCGACGCGCGGCGCGCTCATCCCGTCTTGACCAATGATGCGTCCGACTTGCCTGCGCGGCCAGCCTTCGTCGCCGCCGTGGCGACAGGCGTGGGCGCGTTGTCCGTATTGGCCGTCATCGCCATTTCGATACCGCAATGGATACTTCCGGTTTGCTGAGAAGGGCCGTTGCGCCCGCCCTCGTCTGCGCTGCCTTATGGAGCGACGCTGCGCGCTCGCATACCCTCTCGAGCGCCGGATCACGTACCGATGCCTCGCCGCTCGCGTGGACCTTCGAGTGGTGGGTCGTGATCGCATTGCTGGTGAGCCTCGCGCTGTATATCGCCGGGTACATGCGCTTGCGCCCGCGCGGCGCGCGGGGTCGCGCGCCGCGCTCGATGCGACTCGTCTCATTCAGCGCCGGGTGGCTCACGCTGGTGCTCGCATTGGTGTCGCCCCTGCATGCGTTAAGCGAGCGGCTGTTCTCCGCTCATATGCTCCAGCACGAGCTGCTGATGCTGGTCGCAGCGCCCCTGCTCGTGATCGGCCGGCCCCTTGCGGTGTGGATATGGGCGTTTCCGGCCGACGCAAGGGCAGCCATTGGCGCGGCGGTGCGCTCGCGCTGGATCAAGGCGCCCTGGCAATGGCTGACGGCGCCCGCCGTCGCCTGGATGTTGCACGCGGCAGCGCTCTGGTGCTGGCACGCGCCGCGTTTTTTTGAGGCGGCGCTCGCTCGCCCCGGCCTTCATGCGCTTCAGCACGCGAGCTTTCTCGGCAGTGCACTGCTCTTCTGGTGGACGGTGTTCGGTCGTCCATCCGGTGCGCAAGCGAGTGGCAGCGCACACGCCATGCTGTCGCTATTCACGACGATGGTCCACACCGGCGCGCTCGGTGCATTGCTGACGCTGGCGCCGGACGTCTGGTATCCGTCATGCATCGAGACGACGCTTGCCCTCGGCTTCGATCCGCTACAGGACCAGCAACTCGGCGGACTCGTGATGTGGGTGCCGGGGGGCCTCGCCTACCTGATTGGCGGGCTGTGGGTGGGCGCCCGTCTGCTCGTGCGGCGCGTGCAGCCTCATATCGCGGGCGTGTCGCATGAAGGCTAATCACATGCGCAGCCTCACGACCGCGCTTCTGGTATGTCTCGCGCTCGCCGCCTGCAAAGGGCAGCCGCCCACGTCCGACGCGATCACCGGCGGCAATCCGCAACGCGGCCTCGCGGCGATCCAGCGCTACGGCTGCGGCGCGTGTCACCGGATCAATGGCGTGCCGGGCGCCTATGGAACGGTCGGGCCAACGCTGGAAAACATCGGCGAGCGCGCCTACGTGGCCGGCACGCTGCCGAACTCGCCCGACAACCTGCAAAGATGGATTCGCTTTCCGCAACGCGTGGTGCCCGGCAACGCAATGCCCGATCTCGATGTCAGTGAAACCGATGCGCGCGACATCGCCGCCTATCTCTACCACCAGTGAATGCAATGCGTGCCGCCCTCCCCGCTCTTCTGCTGCTCACCGCCTTGTCACCCTGCCGCTTCGTCATGGCGGAGGATGCGCCTTCTCCGGGGTTGCTCGCACGTGGCGAATACGTCTCCAAGGCGGCGGACTGCGCGGGCTGCCACACCGCTCCGCTTAACGGCGCGCCTTATGCCGGCGGCCTGGGTCTGGCTTCGCCGTTCGGCACGATCGTCAGCAGCAACATTACGCCGGACAAGGAGACCGGCATCGGCAATTACAGCTATGCGGATTTCGCACGGGCGCTGCGCGAGGGCGTGGCGCCGGGCGGCAAAGGCTTGTATCCCGCGATGCCCTATCCGTCGTTCATGAAGATGAATGACGAGGACATGCACGCGCTTTACGCCTACATGATGCACGGCGTACCGCCCGTTAAGTACCGCCCTGCCCCCACCAAGGTGCCGTTTCCGTTCAACCAACGCTGGGCGTTGCGGCTGTGGCGCATGACCTTCGCGCCGAAGGCGCAGTTCGCACCGCAACCGAGCCGCGATGCCGCGCGGAATCGCGGTGCGTATCTCGTGCAGTCGCTCGGACATTGCGGCTCGTGTCACACGCCGCGCGGGATGGGCTATCAGGAACAGGGATACGACGAAGCGTCGACGAAATTCCTGGCCGGCGGCATCAATGACAACTGGTTCGCACCGAATCTGCGCGCGGATGCGGGCTCGGGGCTCGGGCGCGTCGCGCCCAACGACATCGCCGCATTCCTCAAGACGGGTCATGGCGCGGGCCTGGTCGCCTACGGCAGCATGGTGCAAACGGTAGAAGACAGCCTGCAGTATCTAAGCGATGACGACGCACGGGCGATCGCCGTCTACCTCAAGAGCCTGCCCGCGACGGGTGCCGCGGACGGCACCTTTGATCCAGCACTCGCGCAGCCCGGGCGCCTCAAGACACGCGCGCCCGATGTGCCGCCCGCGCAAGGCGCGGCGGTTTATGCGGGCTTTTGCGCGCAATGTCATCGTGACGACGGACACGGCGTGGCGAATGCGTTTCCTGCGCTGGCAGGCAATCCGTCAGTGACCAGCGAAGATACGACTTCGCTAATTAGGCTGGTTGTGGAGGGCGGGAACAGCCCGGCAACCATTCACGGCCCCCCGCGCCAGTCGATGCCGCCGTTCGCCGACCGGCTTACCGATGTGCAAATCGCGCAGGTGCTCACCTATATCCGTGCGTCCTGGGGCAACGATGCACGCCCTGTGACCGCGAACGACGTGGGTTCGCTGCGCAGCTCCATACATAAGTGACTCGGATCGATGACGGAGGCAGCGAGACCGTTATGTAAGCGCGCGCAGCCTCAGCTCACTCCTCGCGCCGCGTGTCGTCGATCTCTGGCGCAATCGCTGCATGGTTGATGATTGCCACCATCGAGATTCCGCCCAGCATATTGCCGATGAGGGTCGGCAACAAAAAGACACTGAAGTAATCGCCCACGCCGACCGCGCCGATCATCACCGCATAGGCGGCCTCGGCCGAACTCGCAATCACGTGCGTGAGCTTGCTGACGCCAACCGTGTAGGTAACGAGCAGAATCGTCGCGAGACGAGCCGAACGGGCAGTCGGCAACAGCCAGACCATGAGCGCAATCAACCAGCCTGCAAACACAGCCCGCACCAGGGTGACGCCGAACGGCGCGCTGAACGGCGCACGTGCAACCTCCGCGAGCGCCGTTGTCACCTCGGGGCCAAACACGTGCTTGAACTGCAACAGCGCGGCGAAAATCGTCGTGCCCACAAGGTTGAAGACAAGCACGATGACCCACAACCGAAGCGTCTTGCCAAGCGTGTTCAGATTGCGACGCGTCAGGACAGGAAGCACGGCGGTCAACGTGCTTTCGGTGAAGAGTTGCTGACGGCCAAGAATCACAAATACGAACCCGATGGTATAGCCGAGGCTCGTAACCAGGTGCCGCCAACTGGTATCAGGCAACGCCCCCTCGAGGATCGCCTGGACGAGAAAAGAAAATCCCATCGACAACCCCGCCGCAAGCGCCGACCAAATGAGCGCAGCGCCGCTGCGCTCCATTGCAGCCTCGCCCTCTTCGCGAACGATTTCATGGATGACAAGCGGATGCGGAGTGGCATGGTCGGCCGCCTGCTCGCGCTCGTTGCTGTCAAGGTGTGGGGACCCAGCACCTGCAGTTTGATCGGACATGCTGTTTCCCGAAAAAGCACTTTGCGCGCGATGGACATACGGACCCGCGGTGTACGACGGTTTGTACCTCAATAGCTGCCCTGGTCATGAACGCATCGGGTGTTCCGCAGCGGTTCCACTGAGCCGCGGCATCGTGTAGGCGAACGAGGGGCGCTTTGGTGTATTGACCGGCTCGTCAAGCTAAGACAATGGACCTTGACTAACTCCGCCGTTTTCGACGCGTGAGCAGCAGGGCACTCACTTCTATTCCGTCACTTTCTTCCGCCCATAAACTCCGCCTGTACCGCCACACGGCCTGCCTCGATTGAGTATTGCAATTCCCGAACGAGGGCGGTCGTCCGGGTTCGCGTCCTTGAAACCGCATCAGTTCGCCGAGATAAATGACGCTTTGCAGGACGACCACTCGTTCGAGCGGCCATCCCGACTTTGCTCGGGGTGACTCGGCCGGGGCGTCATGGTTTCAGCACGACTTTGATACAGCCATCTTCCTTGTCACGGAACGTCTTGTACATCCCGGGGCCCTGTTCGAGCGCAACGGTATGCGTGACTACGAAAGACGGGTCGATCTGACCTTCTTGAATGCGTTGCAGTAGGTCATCGGTCCACCGGTTGACGTGTGTTTGTCCCATCTTCCACGTCAAACCTTTATTCATCGATGCCCCAAAGGGTAGCTTGTCGATCAATCCACCGTACACACCCGGGACCGATAAGATGCCTGCTGGACGACAGACATAAATCATTTCCCGCAACACGTGCGGTCGGTCGGACTCGAGCATGACGGCCTGCTTCACACGGTCGTACATTGCGTCAAAGGACCGCGTCGCATGCGACTCCATTCCCACCGCGTCAATGCATTTCTCCGGGCCCTTTCCGTCCGTCAGCTCTGCAAGCCGGTCAAGCACACTCTCTTCGTCAAAATTGATCGTGATAGCGCCGCCCTGCCGGGCCATCGCCAAGCGCTCAGGCACGCGGTCGATCACGACGACCTGCTTGGCTCCCAGCAGGACGGCGCTGCGAATTGCCATCTGGCCGACCGGGCCAGCGCCCCAGATGGCAACCGTATCCGTCGGGACGATTTCACAGTTCACCGCGGCTTGCCAACCGGTCGGCAAGATGTCCCCGAGGAAAAGCACCTGCTCGTCGGTAAGACCCGCTGGCACCTTCACATGCGTGGTATCGGCAAATGGTACGCGGACAAACTCAGCTTGCCCACCTGCATAGCCGCCCGTCAAATGCGAATAGCCGAACAGACCCGCGGTCGCGTGGCCAAACATCTTGTCGGCCTGCTCTTTATTACGGTTGCTGCGCTCACAAACAGAATAATTGCCTCGTTTGCACTGATCGCAGTCGCCGCAGAAAATAGTGAATGGCACGACCACCCGGTCGCCGACTTTAAGCGCCTTATTCTCACGGCCCACTTCCACAACTTCGCCCATAAACTCGTGGCCCAAGATGTCACCACTTTTCATGGTCGGCATGAAGCCGTCAAACAGGTGCAGATCCGAGCCGCAGATCGCACAAGACGAAACCTTGACGATGGCATCGCGCCCTTCTTCGATTTCGGGATCGGGAACCGTGTCGCAACGGATGTCGTGTTTTCCATGCCAGCGAAGTGCACGCATTTTTCCCTCCAGCGGGATAGTTGGCATTACGGAGGCGTATAAACGCATTTTGCCAATCGCACTCCCGCAATTGCTGTTCCGCAGCGGTCAGTACCGACTGGCGAAGGTCAACGCGGTCCGCGTTTTCGCGCTTTGCGAGGGGCCGCTCTTCTCGTCGCTCAATGCCTCAGGGCGTGAGCGTCGCCTCTGGCGGCAATACGGCGATCCGGGCTGAAGACCCGGGCACCAGTGCGGAAAGACATACACGTTGGCCCTCTCGCCGATGAGGAAAGTTTTTATGCAAGCAAATTTCGGCGGAATGCCAGTCAGACCCAGCGGACGCCCCGAACCGACAGCAGACCCCCGCTAAAGTGCAGACGCGCCGTCGCTTCGCTGAGTCGGCTATCCGCCGTCGGGAGAATGAATGTAATGATCGGGGAAGATCCGACCGACCAAATCGTCGTACTCGGCCGACTGTGCCTTCACAATCGCTTGGAGCATCTTGATGAAGGGATTGCCGTCCTCCAAGTTTTCGACAATGACTCGTGCTGTGCGCAGCGATATCGTCTCGGCGAGTGGAGAAGCAGTCCATCGTCGAGCAGAAATTTGAATCGATGAATCTCCACCGACGCGTCTGCCGGAGGGGATTCGTGGGCGATTATTGTGGCCTTCATTTTGGTCATCGTCCGAGTTGCGGGCACACAAGTGATGCAAAAGGCGTACCCCGGCGCGTCCGTTCGAACCTCGGCGCTTGGGTGAACACGCGCACGGATGCGCCGGACCGGAGCCAATTGGCGTTCCGGGGCGCGGCGAACGCGGCGGGTGGCGCGTCGTCGAGCCTCAAGCCGGTGCGCCGGCCGATCGGCACGCGCGGCAGCCTGCCAAGGAGTGCCCACTAGATGCCTCGGCAAGCTGCACGGCCGCGCCTGGGTGACGCGAGGACTTTACCTCGCCGTTGTTGTCCGCGATGCGACGCTGAGCAAATTCATCTTCCTGCTGGGTCGAATGGGGCGTCGCGATTAAGTGCGCATGCCTGCTACTCGATGCGCAGGGTTCGAGAAATTTCACGATCCGTCACAGCGCACGAAGTTAAGTGAGCCGCCCCAGAGCGCCTGCAACCCATCGCCGCCGCCTGACGCGCACGACGTTGGCTCGCCACCAACACGCCGCACAAGCGGCGTGGCGCGGCCGCCTGCAGCGGGCCCGCATCGACCGCTCACTTCGCACGGCAAGGGACCCCAACGCGGGGTGCCGTTTGCCAACGCCTGGGCGGGCGCTCTTGGGGACGCTTCTAAAGTCGAGCGAGGCCTTTGCCTGCTCCGACAACTCCTCGGCGAGGCCTCCTGGACGAGCCTGTCGTTCCCAGATTTCGTAGGCGCGCCGACGAACCCGTTCCTGCGCCTGATACTCATCCATTATCTTTGCTCCCGTAGCGCACCGCGGTGCTTGCGATCGCTGCGTCGCGGGTCGACGAGCAGGCAGTCGTGATGAGCAACTCGTGTACCGTCAAGCAGAGCCGACGTTCGCTAAGGGGGGCCGCTTGTGCGGTCATGGGTATGCATCCTGCTGCCGCACTTGAACAGATTTCTGCAACAAGCGCGACGAAAAAGGCAGCCCGCCCGCTTACCAGGGGCAGCCATTGATGAAGCGCCAACCGCAAAGGAGCCGCCGTGGATCTGGAATTGTTCCCGCTTTCCGTCACCACGATGATTCGAATGGATCACAGGCACGTGATGGCGGCTTTTCATCGTTACCGCCGCAGAACGCCGTGGTGGAGAAAGCACGCTATCGTCGAACTTATCTGTACGGCGCTTGAAATTCATGCGCAACTTGAAGAAGAGATCTTCTACCCGGCGCTCAGCGCCGCGCTGCCGACCGACGACACCCTTGCCACGAGCAAATCCGACCACGACAAGATGCGCGAGGACATCGCTCGACTACGAGCGATGCGCCCTAACGACGCTGCTTACGACGCACGTTTCATGCACCTCATGCGCGAAGTGATTCACCATGTTGCCGACGAAGAGACACTGCTGCTGCCGAGCGCTGAACGCGCGCTTGCGTCCCAGCTCTCGCAGCTGGGTCAGCGCATGAGCACGCGCAGGCTGCAGCTCGTCGCACAGAGGCGCCCAGCCGCGATCGCGGTGAACACGGTCGCGACCTTTCCAGCCGCCTCGTTCGCAATCGTGTCGCTGGGTGCCTTTGTTCTGGCGCACTGCCTGCGCCCTGCTTCCACGCGCCGCAGTCGGCGGTTCGTGTACAGGAGAACGCGCGAAGATCGAGGCTAAACCACACCGAGGGCCGTGGTTCGACGAAACGAGAAGAACCTAAATCCGCCACCGTCGAACATCGGCGGCGCCTCGCGAGCGATGGGCGAATGACCCGCTAGGAATTAGAGCCCGCGCAACCGGCGGGCTTTTTGTCGCTTGATCTGGACACTGGTGAGTGCGCCGCGCCTCAATCCTCGCATCCGAGGTCGGTCAGCGACGCGCAGCCGCGCTAATGCGATGTAGGGAAGCGGGGGCATCATGCAGACGAATCAGCTTCGCGAGCGCCGAAGGTATTGCACACTCACTTGGCGCGCGACCTGCAGCTTCTGAACGATCTCGCGCCAGCAGAGAACAGATGCGCTCGGGCGCTGGCTACAAGCGCTGCTGCGACGCGTCACAGCAATGTCGTCGCCTGCGCACTCGCCAACAAAATGGCCAGAATCGTTTGGGCGATTCTGGCCGAGGGTGGGGAGTACCGGGCGCAACCGGCTATCGCTTGACAACTTTCCAGCCTGCTTTTGCGACCACTGACCTGTGATGAAGATAAACGGTTCAAGGCCCAACTGAAAACCTGAGATAAAATCCAGTCCTGCAGACTGAGGCCTTTTTGAGGACAGTTGGGTGCGGCGTCTCGTGGAGAGCCGGGCGCTCTGACCCGTGCCCATTTCGAGCCTGGATACATTTGCGCAATCCCTTTTATCTCACAGATCGAGGTTGTAAGGACCAGGCTGACCATACATTTTCGTTGGCGTGCGACCGCGAGCGCCTTGATGGGGTTTATGCATGGTTCTAGCTGACAATGAGCGTTCCCCACCATCGTAAGCAACATGACCGACCGGTTGGGTCCATCAGATCGGAAAGTGGACTATTCTCAGGTTCCTGTCTCCCCCGCGATTAGCGCGAGCAGCCGCAACAGCTGGTCAGGCCTAGCGTCTTTGCGGCAATATGCATCAAAGCCAGCCTCGATCCCGGGAAGGCGGGTGGCGGACTCCTCTTGTGAGGTGAAAGCGATGATGACGACATGCTGCAAACGCGCGTCCTGCCTCAGCTGGCGTGCGACCGCATACCCGTCCATCCCCGGCATATTAATGTCGAGCACAACGGAGTCGGGCACCCACGCGATAACGAGCGGAAACGCTGCCGCCCCGTCAACGACGAATCGCGCGTCATAACCGGACGTCGAAAGCAACGCGGTCGTCGCCTCGGCCCCGGGCTGGAAATCGTCGACGACGAGCAGCCGCCGCCTGCGACCCGCTTCTGGCTCGATCAGGGCGCGCGAGGTCCAGCGGGCGGTCGTGGACAAGAGCGACATAGAGTGTCAACGTAAGTGACCGGGTTCCGAACCGTCAGCAACGGCTATTCCTTGTGGCGCGCTTGTCGGATGAATCAAATGCGGCGGCCGTCCACCCCAAGAGCGAGGTGAGGATCAATGGGCCTGTCTGATTTCATTGAGCATAATCTCGAGGAACTGATTGCCGATTGGACTGCCTATGCCGCCCAGATTAGCGGGCACGGAACCGGCCTTACCGAAAGCGAACTGCGGAATTCGGCCCGCGACCTCCTGTGCGCTATTGCGGTTGATATGCGTGAGGTACAAAGTTCCGGGCAGCAGGAAGCCAAGTCGCACAACGAAGGCGCGCGGGAATGCGGGTTCGATCAGATTGCCCGTCAGCACGCCGACGATCGGCTCGCCAATGGCTTTGACATCAATGATGTCGTCGCGGAATTCCGGGCGCTGCGGGCCAGTGTCCTACGTCGCTGGGAGCGCACCGCGCCGCGCGGTGCCGCGTCGTTTCAGGAGATGATCCGTTTCAACGAAGCCATTGATCAGGCACTTGCGGGATCAGTCCGGCAGTACGCGCAACAGACGGAACGCACCAGGGATCTGTTTGCCGGCGTGCTAGCGCATGACCTGCGCTCGCCTCTCAGCGCGATCATCAATTCGTCGGAGGTCCTCCTTCGCGACAATTCTCTATCCTCGCGTGGAGCGAGGTCGGTGGCGAATCTGCGAGGCAGCGCCGCACGTATGAAGCGCATGATCGATGACCTTCTCGTCTTCACCCGGACCCGGCTCGGCAACGCGCTGCCGATCGAGCTCGCGCCTCAAGACATGGGGCGAATTTGCCGCGACGCGGCCGAAGAAGTCCGCGCTGCATACCCGGACGCTCGCATTGACGTAGGCCTTGCGGGCGATCTTGCCGGCCAGTGGGACGGTATCCGTATCGCCGAGATGGTCGTCAACCTGTTGATAAACGCCGTGCAACACGGCGCTGGATCGATACGGGTCGAGGCGCGCGGGGAGGGTGAACAGGTGACCGTTGCGGTTTCGAACGAAGGCAATGGGATACCCCGACATGCCCTACCGACGCTGTTTGACCCGCTGACGCGGGTCAATCCGTCGCCCTCGCCCCGCGGAACAGCGGCCGGCATGGGCTTGGGCCTGTATATATGCCGGTGCATCGCGCACGCCCACGACGGCATGATAGCGGTCGAATCAGCGGAGGCCATAACGACGTTCACGGTGTGCATCCCTCGCCAGGTCCGCCGCCGCGACTAGTCTTGCCCGCGGGAGGCTTCTTGCTTCGTGAATCATGGCCTGCATTTCGCCTCCCCGCAGCCAGGCGGGCGAAATGAAATCAGCCCAGAGCTCGTCGAAGACACGCGGAACAGCCCGCCAAACTATCGGCGCGCAAATACTCTACGGATCTCGGCACGCCGTGCGACCGACGCAAAGTCAAATATACGCCAGTCGAGATCTACTCCAAGAAACACGACAACACGACACCGCATGCCGCGATCCGAGCCCCTTCTTATGGAGCGGCATCAGCCTCCCCAACACCAGTCCAGTTTCCAGAAGGCGTCGAGGGGGCGGCACTTTCATTCCGGGCAATGGAGTCTAGACCGGTTCAGCCCGCTGCGGGCCACGCCTTGGGGACGACTGCCGCTTCGCATTGAATGTATAAATTGCGCAAACCCGGCCGGTTGTAGTCGATGGCACCACACGCAACAATGACGTCCATTTCCCATCGGCCGGCGCCTGTTTGCAGCAGAGAGACGCTTCGCTCAGCGAGTTCCGTGGCACAGAGCGCCAGCTTTGCCCTTTCTTTCCAGTCGGCCCACCGATCATGCGCATCGAGCCACCGGTGCACGGCCTGGATACGATAGGCCAAGCTCGGCCACTCCCCAGATTTATAGCGATTGAGCAAGAGTCCACAGGTGAGTCAGCAGAGAAGCTGGGCTCTTTCCGCGAATGAGATTCCCCGCGACTCACTTTCGTATGATGAATACCCAAAACACCTTCCCTCAATTCAAACCTCGCCGTTCGCGCCTCGGCGCAGCCCCATCGCGAGATGCAACCAAGTCACTCGCGCTAAGCGTTTGAAACTCGCGATATTCTTTCCGGTGGACGCAGTTATGCGTGTCGATCGCTCGTACGACGCTGGCCTTTAAGGGCGTCGCGGCGACGCCGTCCCGCGTCATCGAATCACTGTGTTTCGAACGGCGGTTTTGGCAAAGGCTCGCCATCGACAAACGCGGTCGCGGTGCGCACCGCGAAATCCATCGCCGCCCGTTCGCTTGCGAACATGCCAAGCGTCCCGAGAGACGTCGATTCGCCGTCTTCTTCGAGTATGCTGGCGCGCGCTACATAGGCGACGCCCTCTCGCAAAGCCGAAGCAAGAATTGCGGCCCCGTTGTGGTAGAGAATCATGATTCTGTCTCTTCGTTGTTAATCAGCGTCATGGCAGCCCGCGAGGGAAGCGCGTTACCCTTCAAGCGCACTTCTTGAGGTGCGCTTGAAATAAGAACCTCCGCAATAGCCCATCAAGCGTCCGTTCGAGTACTACGCCACCTTGCGGTCGCCAGCGGCCCGTATGCTACGAACTCGAAGAATCCAAGCGCGCGTTCCATTGCGATGATGCCGTTCGCTACTCTTCGCAGTAACTGCTGACTGTCGACTGCCGTGCAGGTAGCCGGTGCCGGCCGTAGAAAGGGGCCCCCGCCGCTTATCGCATCGGTCAAGCAAGCTAAGTGCGATCATCATGGCCCCGCTTTACAGCGAGAAGCCAGCCATGTCGGGTGCCGTCGTCATGACGGGTGCCTTTATCCCAGCACCCGCCGTGCCGAAAATTGGCAGGGTGGATTTCCATCCGCCTTCGCGAATGCTTATCACAAGAAAACGCGATTAAGAAGAAGGCATTCTTGGCTCTCTTTGTGCGGATGGAACGGTTTTGTCCGAAATGGCGGCAATTAGAATGATCCTGCCCGTGCCGATGCGCTGTCCCATTCAAGCGCGGCCGGCGCTCGCCCGTGACTTGCCTTGGCTAGCGGCCGTTCGCCGCGTACCGCGACGTGATGCAAGACCGCCTCTGCGCAAGACTCGCCGGAGGACGGCGGTTCCAGTGAGGCTCGACCGTTCGATGCAGGCGGACGTGGATGCTTCGCATTCTCTCGCCGGTGAGCTCTCCGGCTCCTGGGAGGGACCTATCTAACTTGAAACTGAGGCACGCGGTCTTGTCAGATAACCTTCTGGTCCCGGTCATTCTTAGCTTTCCGGCAGACCTACGATTCCACGCTCCGGTACTCAGAGCCGTGGTCGCATAGCCCGCGCGTGCCCGATGCGACCCAGCGTAAGGACATACGTCTCGAACGACATCTACTGGCCGGTCCCCTTGAGACGTCCACCACAGCGAGATTCACAGCGTCTTTTTCACCATCAGCCAGAGGATCAGCCAGAGATCAGCCAGACGGCGGCGAGGAACGCGACAAACGCCAGCGACGCAGAGCGGCCTATGCGTTTGTCAAATAACAGCGGGCGCAGGACCTTCCAGCCTCAATACGCTCCATTGCCCTACCGTCGCCGATGGATTCTTCCTCTCTTCGCACTTCAGCATAGTCATGTCGGACCCACAGCGCTGCCGCGATGATGGCGCATACGCCGCGCATAGTTATTCCGCGCGTCGATTCGACACGATTCGCATTTAAGAGCCAAGCGCCATGCATATGCGTTGCATGCCCGTAGCTGGCGCTCCTCCGATCGCAGCGGAAGCCATTGAAGCAGACTTCCTTGATAGGCACAACGCTTGCGCTTGATGAAAGGCCGCTGCTGGTGCTGGCTTCTTACGTTCGTTCACTACCTGGATGACTGCCATGAAACTTCTAACCACTCGAGATGGTCTGCCGCGCCTGTCATGGGGATCAATTATCGCCGGCGTCATTCTTTCGATGATCGTCTACCTGATCATGAGCGTGCTCGGTACGGCCATTGGCGCCTCGCTGCTGTCGCCCATGTCGAAACCCGATCCGTTGCACGGGTTCGGCTTCGGGTCTGGGGTTTGGGTCATCGTCACCACCGTACTGGCGGTCTTTGTCGGCTCGTACTACGCAGGCCGCTGTGCACCGGTGCTCGGATGGCTTCATGGTCTATTGTCTTGGGCGGTGATGACGCTATTTGTCGTGTACGGCATGACCTCCCTCGTCACCAGTGCGGTGAGCACGGCGGGTAGCGTCGCAGCGACGACCGCCCAGGTAAGCGCGACCGCCGCAAATCAATCCGGTACGACCCCGTCGATCGTGGATACCGCCAAGCAGCAAGTACAAGCAGCAGTCGCATCGGCGGCATCGGCCGCGTCAAGTCCGCAGGCCGAACAGACGGCGCGTGAAACGGCGGATGCCGCGGCACGCGGCGTCGCGCGGGCGAGCTGGTTCTCATTTGCCGCACTCATTGTGGGGGCCATCATCGCCATCGTCTCGGGCGGCGCCGGCTTTCGCCATCAGCCGCCATTCGAAGAAAGCGGTGGTGTGGCTTCCGGCGCCGATACGCCGCCGGTGCGCAGCCGTGCAGTGCCAGGAGGCGGCCGTCTCTGAGTAAGCGGCTTTTCGACAGCCGGCGCAGATCTGGCCGACGTGCTGAGGAGGAGGAACCCATGCGTGAGGACGAGACGTCCGGTGCGACACCAACGACGACCGATTCGTTTGACACAGTGCGCGTGTCGGCGGTCAAGGAACAGATCGCCGTCGATGTCGCAACGGTCGAAACGGGCGCCGTTCGGGTACGCAAAGTCGTTCATGAAGAAACGCACCCTATCGCGCTGCGCCTGCGAAGCCAGCAGGTCGACGTTCAGCGCATCCCAGTGAACCGGCCTGTGGAGGAGCGCGACGAGCCGCGGCGCGAAGGCGACACGCTCATCATCCCGATCTACGAGTACGTCCCGGTGGTACGCATGCAACTCACATTGAAGGAAGAAGTGCACGTCAAGACGACCGAGATACAAGAAGACGTGATCCATCGCGTGCTGACCCATTCGGAGGAGCTTGTCGTCGAGCGTCGCGACGGTCCTGACGGTCCATGGAAGAAAGACCCGGGCGCCAACTGATGCAACGATCCAAAAATCAAACCGTTCCTCGGTGGTTGCATAAAGTCCTTTGAACCATCCAACTTAAATTCTGGAGAAGCTGAAATGGTACAGACAATTATCGGTATGTTCGACTCGTTTGCAGATGCGGAGCGCGCCCAAAGCCGCTTGGAATCACAAGGCATCGCTCGTACGGACATGGAGGTCCACAGCGCGACCACTGGCGACGCCAACGCAATGAGTGGTGATCCGACCGCGCGGTCCGTAACCAGTGACACGGGTGAAGACCGCCTTCACGACGGACCCGTCAGCGGCATTGAACACTTCTTCAAAAGGTTGTTCGGCGGCAGCGATGAGCCTGAAGAGATTGGGCACTATCATGAAGCGGTTCGACGCGGGGGTGCGTTACTTTCGGTCGACGTCGCCGATGAGACGTCCGTGGAACGCGTCCGGGACGCACTGTATGCCGAAGGCGCCGTTGACATCGATTCGCGTGTCGCACAGTGGCGCAATACTGGCTATACGGCCTATGACCGTAACGCACCGGCCTACACTGCCGATGAGGTAGCGGCGGAACGCGAAGCTTTCCCCGTCGTCCAGGAAAAGCTGGAGGTCGGCAAGCGCGAGGTGCAGACGGGCGGGGTTCGCGTTTATTCGCGCGTGACGGAAACGCCGGTCAGCGAATCCGTCAATCTGCGCGAAGAACGCGCGACCATTGAGCGCCGAGCCGTGGACCGCCCGGCGACAGCGGCCGATCTCAAGGGAGGCTCTGTCGAGATCCGCGAGACGGCTGAAGAGCCGGTGATCGCCAAGACCGCGCGCGTCGTCGAAGAGGTGGTGGTCGGCAAGGAATCATTTACTCGAACCGAAACCGTCAACGATACGGTACGTGGCACCGAAGTGGACGTCGAAAAAACGGCGGGAACAGATGACAGTCCTGCTGTTCGACCCGTTGATAAGCCGCCTCTTTGAACTCATTGAAGGTCGGGGACGGCCCGCGGAACATTTGCGCAGTCCCCTTTGTTTTCGGACTTCATCTGCCCAATGCGCACGCTGCCCGATCGCGATTGCGGCAATAGAGTTTACTTCACGGATTGATGCCACAACACGACTGGTTGGCTCAATGCCCGAACACCCTTTTGGAGGAAGTCATGGCAAACACCGACGGTCTTGAACCGGTCAATTCGCTCGTCACGGAAAAGGCCGACAAGACCTATGAATTTCCGACGAGCGCGAATCACGGCGCCTCTGAGGCAGATACTGCATCGTCCGCAACCGTCGGCGATGGCGATTTCCGGGAAGCATCCCAGTCGTGGGACGCTAAATCATCCGGTGGTGAGGCACGGGCAACCGCGAAAGAAAAGCTCGCTGATATGAAGAGCGTCGTAGTAAAAAACTACAGGGCTGCGAGCGACACGACAGATGATTTCGTGCATGACAATCCCTGGAAGGCAATCGTCATGGCTGGATTAGGGGGCTTAATTGTTGGCATGCTCGTGTCGCGTTAGCCATATGCGAACTTACGCGGGACGCGGCGCGCCCGTCGATCTCTAGCCCGAGTTCGACGAACCAGTCCAGCTAACGCGCCAACTCGAGGAAGCACCGCGCGCCTGTCAGTCACCGGGTGGGCGGCTTGTCCACGTCAGGGGGGGCGTGCCTGCTGATCACGCGGGCGCGCAAGCGGCGTCCAGCAGGTCCAAGCGAGGTTGAACGTCACATAGGTTTCGGGTCACGTTGACGGCGGTACTGTCTCACGTCAGGTCAGCGCCTCGCTCTCGCCCAGCCCTTTGCGTCTGCCTCGCCCTCATGCCGCGCTTCAGCGCGTGTCCACACGATTCACCAGGAACCCGATTGCAGACGGGGACTGACGTTTCGGCCGGACTCGCCCATCACCGCCACGCAGCACCCCGCCTCATCGACGCACGGTGAAGGCGCGCGGCACGGGCATTGCACGGTGCCGCGCATGCCGACACCGAAAGCTACGCCCATGCCGCACGCCAATGACCCCTTGCTCGTCATCTCGCCCCATCTCGACGATGCCGTCTTCAGTTGCGGCGTCGCCATCGCCGGTGCGCCCGATTCGATCGTCTGCACGGTTCTCGCGGGCGTGCCGCACAATGCGCTCGTCACCGACTGGGACGCGCAGTGCGGCTTAACGGACGCGCATCAGGCCATGCACGCGCGCCGCGCCGAAGACGCCGCCGCGCTCGACGTGCTCGGTGCGCGCCCCATCCATCTCGGCTTTCTCGATTCGCAATATGCAGGCGATAGCCCCGCCTCGCACGATGAAATAGTTGCGGCCCTGCTCGATGTGATCCGGGCGACGGCCTGCCGTGCGCTCGTGATTCCGCTGGGTCTCTTTCATTCGGATCACGACCTTGTGCATCGCGCGTGCCGCAAGGCATGGCTCGCCGATCCAACGCTCGCCTGCCTCGCGTATGAGGACGCTTTATATCGGCGCATGGACGGGCTCGTGCAGACGCGCCTTGCCGATCTGGCCGCTTGCGGCATCATCGCGACGCCCGTATCCGAGCGCATCGATACGGCCGCGCTCGTCCGACATCAAGGAGCGAAGCAGCGCGCCGTGAGCCGCTATATTAGCCAACTGAAGGCGTTTGGCCCGAACGGTTACGACGATGTCTTCGCGACAGAGCGCTTCTGGAGCTTGCAGACCGCACGCCATGACCGATGAACGAGTCGTTCTTCCCGACGCGGACCGCGCACGACTCTCCGTCGTCGTGCTGACTTACAACCGTGACGATCAGGTTCTTGACACGCTTGCAAGACTTGCCGCGCTGCCCGATCGCATCGAGATCATCGCGGTAGATAATGCCTCGACCGACGGCACCGCCGAGCGCATCGCGACGAACTTTCCGTTCGTGAAGCTCGTCCTCGCGCCGCGCAATTTGGGCGCGGCCGGCCGCAATCTCGGCGTCGCGCGCGCCGAAACGGAATACGTCGCGTTCTGCGACGACGACACATGGTGGAGCCCCGGCTCACTGTCCCGTGCCGTCGACGTGCTCGATGCCGCGCCGCGCGTTGGCGTGCTGAATGCACGGGTGGTCGTCGGCGAACACGGCGCAATCGATGAAACGTGCGAGCGCATGCGCGATAGTCCGCTCGCGCGCGACGGGCTGCCTGGATCCGCGCTCATCGGCTTCATGGCGGGCGCGTGTGTGTTTCGCACGGACGTCTTCCGGCAAACGGGCGGCTACGAGCCGAGGCTTTTTATCGGCGGAGAAGAGGCGCTCGTCTCGCTCGATGTGCTTGGCGCAGGCCACGAGATCGTCTATATGGATGAGCTTGTGCTTCATCATCATCCTTCTCCGCTGCGCGACAGCGCGCAACGACGCAGGCTGCTCGCACGCAATGCCTCGTGGGTCGCGTGGATGCGTCTGCCGCTGGCCGAAGCGCTGCGTGCCACCCGCGACGCGATCGCTCTCTTGCTCACGGAACCATCGCCGCTGCCTGATCTGAAGGAGTTGATCGCGGGCATCGCATGGGCGCTTCGCAGACGACGCGTGATCGACGAGCGCGTGCAACTCATGCGGCGTCTCGTCCACGACGACGACGCACGCCGCGAAGCCCAGACGCGCGGCGAACGCGCTGTCGGTTCTACACGCGCCACGTAAAAGCGCGCGCGTCGCGCAACGAACCAAACGATATTTGGTTCGTTGCGCGACGAACCGAAAATCGTTTCGTACTTCTGTCGACACTCACAACGAGTGGCACGCCAAATGCTGAATCCGGATGACTGATCCACGCGATTGCGCGTCGCGCGACACGCCGAAGGGGATCGCATAACGGAGAGGCTCTCGTGAAGATCGCTTTGATCAGTGAACATGCATCGCCGCTGGCGATCGCGGGCGGCGTCGACAGCGGCGGCCAGAATATTTACGTGGCCAATGTCGCGCGTCAGCTCGTGCGTATCGGCCACGATGTCGATGTCTTCACGCGCTGCGATCGTTCGCTGCTGCCGCTCATCTCGCGCTTCGAAAACATTCGCGTGATCAACGTGCCGGCCGGGCCGCCCGTGCAGTTGCCGAAGGAACAGCTTCTGCCGCACATGGATGCGTTCGCAAGCTTCATGATCGACTTCATGCAGCAGGAAGCGCATTCGTATGACATCGTGCACGCGAACTTCTTCATGTCGGGTCTCGTCGGCTTGCGCATCAAGGACGCGCTCGGCGTGCCGCTCGTCACCACGTTTCATGCGCTCGGACGCGTGCGGCGATTGCATCAGGGCGAATCGGACGGCTTTCCCGACGCGCGCTTCGATATCGAGGACGAGCTCGTGAAGCGCTCCGACTCGGTGATCGCCGAGTGCCCGCAGGACGAGAACGATCTGCTCCATCTCTACGACGCCGATCCCGCGCGCATCGATCTCGTGCCATGTGGTTTCGATCGCGCGGAATTCCAACCGCTCGACAAGCGCCAGGCGCGCGAGCGGCTCGGCTGGCCCCAGGACCGCTTCATTGTGCTGCAACTGGGGCGCATGGTGCCGCGCAAGGGCATCGACAACGTCGTGCGCGCGCTCGGCGTGTGCCGAGCGGAGCATGACGAAAGCGTCGAGCTTTACGTGGTCGGCGGCAATTCCGACGAAGCCAACGAGATCGCGACACCGGAAATTGGCAGACTGCGCGACACCGCGCGGGAATGCGGCGTGGAAGCGCACGTGCATTTCGCCGGACGTCATGGACGAAGCGATCTGAAGCACTTCTACAACGCCGCCGACGTGTTCGTGACGACGCCCTGGTACGAACCCTTCGGCATCACGCCGCTCGAAGCGATGGCGTGCGGCACGCCCGTGATCGGCGCCGATGTGGGCGGCATCCGCTATTCGGTCGCGCACGGCGAGACGGGTCTGCTCGTGCCGCCCAAGCATCCGGCCGCGCTCGCGCAGGCAATCGTCACACTCAAACGCGACGCGGCACTTGCGCGACGCATGGGCGAAGCGGGCCTCGCGCGCGCGAACGCGATGTTCACGTGGTCGAGCGTCGCACAGGCGCTCGCGCAGGTCTATGCGCGCGTGAGCGGCGCCGAATCGCAGGACGCGGCTCGCGTCGCAATGGGCGGAGGATCGCGATGACGCAAGCGCCACTGTCGCCGCGCGCCGCCGTTTTCATCGACAAGGACGGCACCCTGCTCGACGATGTGCCCTGGAATGTCGATCCGCATCACATGCGCCTTGCGCCCGGTGCGCTCGACGCGTTGCGCGTGTTCGCATCGCATGGCGTGCCGCTGTTCGTCATCAGCAATCAAAGCGGCGTGGCGCTTGGCAAGTTCGAGCGGCATGCACTCGATGAGGTCGAAGCGCGCCTGCAAGCGTTTGCCGCGCAAGCGGGCGCGGCTTTTACGCAAATCTATTGGTGCCCGCATCATCCACGAGGCGTCGTGCCCGAGTACACGCAATCATGCGATTGCCGCAAGCCCGAGCCCGGCATGCTGCTGCGCGCGGCGCGCGAACATGGCATCGATCTCTCGCGAAGCTGGTTCATCGGCGACATACTCGACGATGTCGAGGCGGGCCATCGTGCGGGATGCCGCAGCGTGCTCATCGATAACGGCAACGAGACCGAATGGCTGCGCGGCGAAGGTCGCGAACCGGACATCGTCGTGAAGAACATGCGTGAGGCCGCGATGGCGATCGTCGACGCGGAGTGTCCTGCATGAAACGTGATCCGGTGAATCCGTCGACGCTTCCGCCGGTCGTCGAGGCGCATGCGCGCAAGAGCGCGGCAAGCGAAGCGCGCAACTGGGGCGCGGACGTGAAGCGCATCCTGTGCATTCGTCTCGACAATCTCGGCGACGTGCTGATGACCACGCCCGCATTGCACGCGTTGCGCAGTGCGCAGCCGGGACGGCATCTTACACTGCTCGCGTCGCGTTCCGGCAAGGCGGCCGCGCCTTTCATCGATGCGATCGATGACGTGATCGAATACGACGCGCCCTGGGTCAAGCAGGATGCGCCGATCGATGCACTCGCCGATCTCGCGATGCGTGCGCGCCTCGCCGCATCGCAGTTCGATGCGGCCGTGATCTTCAGCGTCTATAGCCAGAACCCGTTGCCCGCCGCGATGCTGTGTCATCTCGCCGGCATTCCGCTGCGGCTTGCGCATTGCCGCGAGAATCCGTATGGCCTTCTAACCGATTGGGTGCAGGAAACCGAGCCGCAGCACGGCACGCGGCATGAAGTGGAACGTCAACTCGCACTCGTCGCGCGAGTCGGCGCACGCACAACCGATACGCGAATGCGTTTCGACGTGCGTCCCGACGATGCCGCGTCGCTCGCACAAAAGCTCGGCACGCGCGGCGTCGATCTGCATGCGCCATTCATCGTCGTGCATCCGGGCGCGACCGCTGCATCGCGTCGATATCCGACCGGACGCTTTGCGCAAGTCATCGAACGTCTCGGCACGCAATTGCAATGGCCGATGCTCGTGACGGGCTCGCCGAGCGAAAGCGCGCTATGCCGCGAAGCATGCGGAGATAGCGCACATGCAATCGATCTCTCGGGCGCGTTGGAACTCGGCGAACTCGCGGCGCTCATCGAGCATGCGCGCGTGCTGCTGTCGAACAACAGTGGGCCGGTGCATCTCGCATCGGCGCTCAGCACGCCTGTCGTCGATCTCTACGCGCTCACGAATCCGCAGCACATGCCGTGGCAAACGCCGCATCGCGTGCTTTATCACGATGTGCCCTGCCGCTGGTGTTATCGCAGCGTGTGTCCCGAAGGTCATCACGCGTGCCTCGTTCAGGTCGGCGTGGACGAGGTCGTGTCCGCCGTGCTTGAACTCTCCGAAAACGCATCGCTCATCAACCCGACCATACAGGCCAGCTAGTCATGTACACATTGGGAATCAATGCGGTCTATCACGACAGCGCCGCGGCGCTCGTCAAGGATGGCGTCGTTATCGCGGCCGCCGAAGACGAGCGTTTCACGCATGTGAAGCATGCGAAGCGCCCCGTGCCATTCTCGACATGGCAGCTTCCTTTCGACGCCATCGACTATTGCCTCAAGGAAGCGGGCATCGAACTCGCCGATATCGATCACATTGCGTATTCGTACGATCCGCATCTCTTCTCGGGCATGCGGAAGGACGCGAAAGCGAGCATCGCCTTGCCGATGATGCCGTCGGCGCAAACGCTGAGCAACCCGTCCGAATCGCCGTGGGACCCGCTGTTTCTAAGCTATATCGTCAACGCGAAAGACCAGTTGCTCGACGGCGCGCCGCATCATCTCAAGCGTCGTTTCACAAGCGGCGGACGCGCGCCGCGCTTCGCCTGGCATAACGTCGATCATCATCTGTGTCATGAAGCGAGCGCCTTCTTAGCAGCGCCTTTCGACGACACCGCCGTGCTTACGATGGACGGACGCGGCGAAGGCGTGACGACGAGCCTCGGCCAATTCGTCAACGGCGAATACAAGCGTCTCAAGCAAGTGGAATTGCCGCATTCGCTCGGCTTGCTGTATGAAGCCGTGACGGGCTATCTCGGCTTCCTGCATTCATCGGATGAGTACAAGGTGATGGCGCTGGCGTCGTTCGGCAAGCCCGCGTATGTCGATCAATTCGGTGAAATCGTGAAGTATCGGCATGACGGAAGTTATACCGTCGATGCGCCGCGTCTCGTTGAACGTTTCGGTCCCGCGCGCGAACGCGGCGGGCCGCTTACGCAGCATCACTTCGATATCGCGCATTCGCTGCAAGCCGTGCTCGAAGAAACCGCGCTGGAACTCGCGAAGTGGCTGCATGAAAAGACGGTGCTGCCGAATCTCGCGATGGCGGGCGGCGTCGCGCTCAATTGCGTGATGAACGCGCGCGTTCGCGATCGCGGTCCGTTCGATGAAGTGTGGGTCCAGCCCGCGGCAGGCGACGCCGGCACTGCACTGGGCGCCGCGCTGTGGACGGATTATCAGGAACGCGCGAAGGCGGGCGCCCGTGGCCGCAAGTGGCGCATGGATCACGCGTATCTCGGTCCCGAATTCGGCGATGACGAAATCGAAGCGTTCCTGAAATGGGCGCGCGCGCCGTATCGCAAGCTCACGAATATCGCCGAAGAAACGGCGGAGATTCTCGCGCAGAATCGCGTGATCGGCTGGTATCAGGGCCGCACGGAGTTCGGCCCGCGTGCGCTCGGCGCGCGTTCAATTCTCGCATCGCCGATTCACGCGGACATGCAGGCGCGTCTGAACGAGATCAAGGATCGCGAAGACTTCCGCCCCGTCGCGCCAGTCGTGATGGAAGAGCACGCGGCCGACTGGTTCGTCGATGCGCGCGTCGCGCCGTTCATGCTGTTCGTCTTCGATGTGCGCGAAGAGATGAAAGCGCGTATTCCGGCGGTCACGCATATCGATGGCACCGCGCGGGTGCAGACCGTCAATCGCGAGCAGCATCCGCTCTACTACGATCTGCTCGCGGCGTTCAAGCTACGCACGGGCGTGCCGGTGCTCGTCAACACGTCGTTCAACACGCGTGGCGAGCCAATGGTGAATACGCCGCGCGATGCGCTCGAATCGTTCTGGACGTCGCCGCTCGATGCGCTCGTCATCGGCTCGTTCCTTATCGAAAAACCGGGCGCCCGAGCATGAGCACGTACGCGGGTCTCTTCGAGAACGACGAGATGAGCGCGATGGATGCGCCCGCTCTGCCACGCGACGATTTCATTCCGGATGTGTCCGTGGTCGTCCCGACGTATCGCCGTCCCGCGATGCTCGAACGCTGCGTGCGCGCGCTCGCTGAGCAGGCGTACGATGCGGCGCGTTACGAGATCGTCGTGTGCGACGACGGCCCCGACGAAGCCACGAAAGCATGCGTACTGCGTCTCGCTGCATCGTATGCGCAGCACGGCCCGAAGATCCGCTACCTGCCGGTGACGGGGAGCCAAGGTCCGGCAGGCGCGCGCAATGCGGGCTGGCGCGCATCGCTCGCACGACGCATCGCCTTCACCGACGACGACACCATTCCCGATCCGCAATGGCTCGTCAACGGCGTGCGCGCGCTCGATGATGGCGCGGACGCGGTATCGGGCCGCATCGTCGTGCCGCTGCCCGATCGTCCGACCGATTACGAACTCGACGCCGCCGGACTCGCGAACGCGGAGTTCGCCACCGCGAATGCATTCGCGACACGCGCGGCGCTCGAACGCACGGGCGGTTTCGATGCGCGCTTTACATCGGCATGGCGCGAGGACTCCGACCTGCAATTCGCGTTGATGCGCGCGGGACTCAAGATCGCTCGCGCGGAAGACGCGATGGTGCTGCATCCCGTACGCCCCGCGCGCTGGGGCGTGTGCATTTCGCAGCAGAAGAAGAGTCAGTTCGACGCGCTGCTCTACAAGAAGCATCCCGCGCTCTATCGTGAGCGCATCCGGCGCGCTCCGCCGCTTCTCTACTATGCGATGCTCGCGGCGCTGGTCGTCGTGATCGTGTCGCTGATCGCGGATGCGCCGCGCATCGCCGCGATGACTGCGATTGCATGGATCGCGATGACGTTATGGTTCGCCGTGCAGCGATTGAAGACGACATCGCGCACGCCCGCGCATATCGCCGAAATGTTGTGGACGTCGGCGATCATTCCGTATTTGTCGATCTACTGGCGCATTCGCGGCGCGTTCAAGTTCAAGGTGTTCTTTCCATGATCGAACGCATCGTGATCTTTCGCGCGCTGCAACTCGGCGACATGCTGTGCGCCGTGCCCGCGTTGCGCGCATTGCGGCGTGCTTATCCGCAAGCGCATATCGCGCTCGTCGGCTTGCCGTGGGCGAAAAGCTTCATCGAACGATACGCGCATCTGCTCGATGAACTGATCGTGTTTCCGGGCGCGATCGGCTTTCCCGAACAGGAAGAGACCGACGCGCATCTGCCCGCATTTCTAGGGGCTCTGAGCGAACGCCGCTTCGATCTCGCGATCCAGTTGCACGGCAGCGGCGGCGTGGCGAACGATATCGTCGACGGAATGGGGGCGCGGTTGAACGCAGGCTTTCTCAAGCCCGATGAACGCATGCGCGAAGGCGCGTTCATGCCGTGGCCCGACGATTTGCCCGAGCCCGCGCGCTATACCGTGTTGATGCAACGTCTCGGCATCGACGCGGATGTACTCGATCTCGAGATTCCCCTGACCGATGACGACATACGCGAATGCGATGCGCTCATCGACACCTGTGCGATCGATTGCGACAGGCTCGTGCTCGTTCATCCCGGCGCACAGTTGCCTTCACGCCGATGGCCCGTCGAACGCTTCGGCGAAGTGGCGCGTACGTTGTCTCAAGCGGGATGGCAGATCGCGGTCACGGGCGGCGCGGGCGAAGCGTCGCTGACCGCTCGCGCCGCGCACGATGCCGGCGCGCAGGCGATAGATCTCGCCGGACGCACGTCGCTGGGCGCGCTGGCCGCGCTCGTCGCGAGGGCGCGGCTCATCATTTGCAACGACACGGGGCTTTCGCATGTCGCCGCGGCGATGCGCACGCCGAGTGTCGTCATCGCATCCGGAAGCGATACGCGCCGCTGGGCGCCGCTCGATCATGCGCGTCATCGCGTGCTCGCGGACTGGCCCGCGTGCCGGCCCTGCGCGTTTCGCGAGTGTCCCTACGGCCACGAATGCGCGCTCAACGTGAGCGCGCCCGTCGTGATCGATGCCGCCTTCGCACAACTCGCACACACCCTTCGAGAGGAGACGCTTCTTCATGCCCACGACTAGTTCCCGGCGCTTGCGTGTGCTCACGTGGCATATCCACGGCAATTATCTGTATTACCTGAGCCAGGCGCCGCACGACTTCTATCTGGTCACGCGTCCCGCTTATCCGCCGGGATATGCGGGCACGGCCGGCGCGTTGCCGTTCGGCGCGAACGTGCATGAGATTCCGGCAAGCGAAGTGCCGTCGCAATCGTTCGATGTCGTGCTCTTTCAGCACAGGCGTCAATGGGACGACGATCGGCTCAACCTGCTCACCGATGCGCAACGGCGCTTGCCGCGCGTCTATATCGAGCATGATCCGCCGCAGGAAAACGCGTTCGAGCAGAAGCATTGGGTGCAGGAACGCGACACGCTGCTCGTGCATGTCACGCACTTCAACCGATTGATGTGGGATAGCGGCGAGACGCCGACGCGCGTCATCGAGCATGGCGTGATCGTGCCGGACGACGTGCGTTATAGCGGCGAACTGGAGCGCGGCATCGCAGTGATCAATCATCTGCGCCAGCGCGGCAGGCGCCTCGGCAACGATGTCTATGCACAAGCCGCCGCGCGTGTACCGCTCGACCTCGTCGGCATGGATGCGCAGTCGGCGGGCGGCATCGGCGAAATCGGCAATCTGGAGTTGGCGGCTTTCGCTGCACGTTATCGCTTCTTCTTCAATCCGATTCGCTGGACGAGCCTCGGGCTGGCCATCGTCGAGGCCATGACCATAGGCATGCCGATCGTCGGACTCGCGACGACCGAGCTATCCACCGTGATCCGCAACGGCGAAAGCGGCTTCATCCATACCGATACGGAGGCGCTCATCGGTGCGATGCAGCACCTGCTGCGCGATCCCGCCGAAGCGCGGCGTCTCGGCGAAGGCGCGCGGCGAACCGCGCTCGAACGCTTTCATATCGACCGTTTCGCCCGCGAGTGGGACGAGGCTTTGCGCTACGTATGCAGCTAGCAGATCAATCAGACAGGACATGACGACATGAGAGAAGCGTATAGAAAGCGGATTCTGGTGACGGGCGGCGCGGGCTTTCTCGGCTCGCATCTGTGCGAGCGGCTGCTGGCGCTGGGTCATGACGTGCTGTGCGTCGATAACTTCTACACCGGCACGAAGGACAACATCGCGCATCTGCTTGATAGCCCGAACTTCGAATTGATGCGTCACGACGTGACGTTTCCGCTCTATGTGGAAGTCGACGAAATCTATAACCTTGCGTGCCCGGCTTCGCCGATTCATTACCAGCACGATCCCGTGCAGACGACGAAGACGAGCGTGCACGGCGCGATCAACATGCTCGGGCTTGCGAAGCGGGTTCACGCGCGAATCTTCCAGGCATCGACGAGCGAAGTGTATGGCGATGCGCACGTGCATCCGCAGCGGGAAGCGTATTGGGGCAACGTGAATCCGATCGGCCCGCGATCGTGTTATGACGAAGGCAAGCGCTGCGCGGAAACGCTCTTCATGGATTATCGGCGGCAGCATGGCCTTTCGATCAAGATCGCGCGCATCTTCAACACGTACGGGCCGCGCATGCATCCATCGGATGGGCGCGTGGTGTCCAACTTCGTGATGCAGGCGCTTTCCGGCGAGCCGATCACCGTGTATGGCGAAGGCACGCAGACGCGCTCGTTCTGCTATGTCGACGACATGATCGATGCGTTCATTCGCCTCATGAACACGCCCGAGGAATTTACCGGGCCGGTGAATCTGGGGAACCCGCATGAACTGTCGATGCTCGATATCGCGCGGCGCATCGTTGAGCTGACAGGGTCGTCGTCGGAGATCGTGTTCAAGCCTCTGCCGATGGATGATCCGTGGCATCGTCAACCGGATATTTCGATGGCGCGCGAGGTGTTGGGTTGGATACCTACGACCGCGCTCGATGAAGGGCTCACGCGGACAGTGCGGCATTTTCGCGCGGTAACCGAGGCCATGCAAGCGCGCAGCGCTCAGTGCCGTCAGGCCATGGCGTAAGCGCCCCCGCCGGTCCGCGACAAGGCGTACGCGCACGGCAATCGAGGTATGTCGATTGCTCGAATGGGACAGCAGGACAGTGCTGAAGGAGCAGGCCATGCAAAACGAACCATCTGATCCCGTCGAACGTGCGGACGAGCGCCGAAAGGCGCTTGGTGAAGGTGATGTGAAGGAAAAGCGCGACGGCACCATCGAACAGCGTGAGCACGGCAACATCGACCCGAGTCTCGTGCCAAAGGGAAAGGACCATCCCGAGGAAGGCTCGTACGTCCCCGAGCACGATCATGTCGATCCCGACCTCAAACCCGCGAGCCGCAGCGGCAGACCGGGAAAGGCCAACACGGATGCCTAGGCTCACGACAGCGCGGCCGCCGTTACAGGAAAACCGCCCGAGGCGTCCGTGAAAGCACTCATCTGGCACTGCTAGAAGGACATTCAATACGACACGGGTCTCCGCGCATCGAGCAGGGCCGCGATGCGATTATCGAGGTATCGATCTGCGGCTCGGATTTCATTTTGGTCGACGGCTTCATGCCCGGCATGAAACCCGGCGGCGTCATGCGGCACGAATTCATCGGGAAGTAGTTGAAGTTGGCCAAGACAACACGGCGCTAAAAATCGACGATCGCGTGGTCGTGCCGTTCACGATCATCTGTGGCGAATGCGACCAGTGCAAGCAATGCGACTTCTCGGTCTAAACGTTCGAACGGGTACAAGGACGCCGCCGCTAAGCTGTTCAGCCATGCCGGCCCGGCGCGATCGCGGCGAATACCGCGTTTCCGCTCGCATCGTTCGCGTTGACGTCGATCGGCGCGCGCGCCTTCGCGCACTGTCTGCGGCCCGCTTCCGCGCGCCGCAGATATCGCGTCGCCCCTCACGGTTCGCGCGCCGTGCCGTTCACCTCGACGATATGAACCGGAATCGACTTCGCGCCGGGCACCTTGCTTTCCTTCGCGCAGTGCCATAGTGGCAACAGCGGATTGCACTCGGGAAAATAACCGGCGATGCATCCCTGCGGTATGTCGTACGGCTGGATGCGCAGACCCGCGACGCGCCGCTCGAAGCCATCGTCGACGATGGTCTGCAACGTTATGCGGTCGTCCTTTCGCAGGCCGTGACGCGTCATGTCGGCCTCGCACATGAAGATCACCATGCGATCGCCGCTCACGCCGCGAAAGCGATCGTCGAGGCTGTAGATCGTCGTGTTGAACTGACTGTCGCTGCGCATGGTCATGAGCCGCAGCGATCGCGGCTCGCGCTCGGGCATGTCGGGATCTTCGCCGAGCGTTTCAGGCACGGCGAATTCCGCCTTGCCGCTCTTCGTTTTCCATTTGCGTTCGCGCGCCGGCAAATTGCGCGGAAATCCGCCGGGACTCCACATTCTTTCGTTGAAGTCGTGAAAGGTCTCGGGATAGGTCTTCGCGATCTCGTCGCGCACCAGCGCATAGTCGTCGCGCCAGCGATCCCAGTCGATGGTCGAGCGCTCGCCGAGCGTATGCTTCGCCAGCTCTGCGACGATATACGGCTCGGAACGCGCATCGGCCGATGCGGGCTCGGCCACGCCGCGCGAGCCGTGAATGCAGCCGGTGCTGTCTTCCATCGATACGGCCTGGGCGCCGCTCGCCTGCGTATCGATTTCGATGCGGCTCAGGCACGGCAGGATGTACGACTTCTTGCCGTGAACGAGATGACTGCGATTGAGCTTCGTCGCGACATTGACCACGAGTTCCAGTTCGCGCCATGCCGGTTCGATGCGCAAGCGGTCCGGCACCGAACGCACGAGATTGCCGCCTAGATTGATGACCGCGCTGACTCGGCCGTCGAGCATCGCTTCGAAGGCTTCGACGATATTCATGCCCTTCTCGCGCGGCGGCTCGAAGTTGAACTGGCTCGCGAGCTTGTCGAGCGGCGCGAGTTCCGGCTTCTCCGTGATGCCGACCGTTCGCTGCCCTTGCACGTTCGAATGCCCGCGCACCGGCGACGGCCCCGCGCCGGGCTTGCCGATATTTCCGCGCAGAAAGAGCAGATTGCACAGCATGCGGACGTTCTGCACGCCTTGCCGATGTTGCGTGATGCCCATGCCGTAGTGCGCCATCACCGCCTTTGCGCGCATGTATTCCGCGGCTGCCGCTTCAAGATCGGCGCGCGGAAGTCCCGCCACGCGCTCGATATCGTCCCAGGACGCGGCGCGCACATGATCCGCGAAGGCTTCGAAGCCGATCGTATGCGTCTCGATGAACGCGACATCGAGCACGCGCGGTTCGCCGAGTTCCATCGCGCGGTCGTCGGCGTGAATGACGGCCTTGCAGATGCCGAGCATCGCGGCCGTGTCGCCGCCCGTCTTCACCTGATGATATTGCGTGCTGATCACCGTATGCGCCGGTGTCATCATCTCGAGGGGAGATTGCGGATTGGCGAACTTGATAAGCCCCGGCTCGCGCAAGGGATTGAACGTGATGATCGGCACCCCGCGCTTTCTCGCGTCCTGTAGCTGATGCAGCATGCGCGGACTGTTGGTGCCGACGTTCTGCCCGAAGAAGAACATGAGATCGGTCTTCTCGAAG
Source organism: Caballeronia temeraria (assembly GCF_001544795.2). Lineage (GTDB taxonomy): Bacteria > Pseudomonadota > Gammaproteobacteria > Burkholderiales > Burkholderiaceae > Caballeronia > Caballeronia temeraria. The sequence continues at coordinate 99,703 of NZ_FCOI02000006.1, forward strand.
TCCTCGAGCTTGATGGTGCCCACGCCTACGCCGATCGCCGCCTTCAATCCGACGCTCGTGCTTTCGTGACACATGTTCGAGCTGTCGGGCAAATTGTTGGTGCCGTACATGCGCGCGAAAAGCTGGTACATGTACGACGTTTCGAGCGACGCGCGCCCCGACGCATAGAAGACAACGCGCTTCGGATCGAGCGCGCGCAACTCACGGCCGATGTCCTCGAACGCTTCCTGCCACGTGACGCTGACGTACTTGTCGCTCGCGGCGTCGTATCGCAAGGGCGCGGTGAGACGCCCGGCGTCCTCGAGATCGTGGTCGTGCCATGCGCATAGTTCCGTCACCGTGTGAAGCTCGAAAAACTGCGGCGTCATGCGTTTCGCGGTGAGATCCCAGGCGGTCGCCTTCGCGCCGCTTTCGCAGAACTCGAACGTGTGCGGATCGGCTGGTTTCGCCCATGAGCAACTGACGCAGGCGAAGCCATCGGGCTTGTTCTGCTTCAGCAGGACCGTGGTTTCCTTCAACGGCACCTTTTCCTGGATGAGCGCGCCTGCGACCGCCTTCAGCGATCCCCATCCGCCCGACGAATACGGGTATACGGCGCTCTTGCGAACGCCGTTGTCTGATTCGGCCATGTCCTTTGCCTCGCACGTGTTCGATGTGTTTGCACCACGCAGCAGCAACTGACGTTCCCTTTCGGGCGGCCTTCAGCAGCACAACCGACGCCGCGATTGCCCTCATCGATTGGCACGGATGGGGCCGATATCGCGTCGATGGTCGAGAACACTTCACCATTCGACCATGCCGCCCGCCATCAACGAACGCTCAGTCATCGCCGCGCATCACGTGCTCGATGTCCCGCTCTCGGAGTGAAGCACGAAGCGGGTCGCGAGGAGCGCTGTGTTTCACGATGAGATGCGTCAGCGAGACGCGCGTCGCGCCAACGCGGCAATCGCAAACCCAGCGGCTAGCGCGACATAGGTCATCACCAGCGAGCGCTTAGACAAATGCTTCTCGAAACCCGGCGTGAAGCGTTTCGGCACGACGTGGTAGTCGACCACATAGGCGATGAGCGCGGTCGCCACGGCAGCGCTTACGATTCGCGCGGGACGGCTCCGCCGATCGCACAGCGCTTCGAACAGCACGCCCCAGAACACCGCGCTGCCCATGTGGATCGTCGCCCCGAGCGCCGTGTATCTGATGCTCGGCGTTTCCTGCGACGTTGCGTCCGGCCATAGGCAGTGCGCCACGGCGTTCAGCGCGGCGTAGGGCGCATGACCCGCGCGAAGCGCACCGGTCGTTGCCACCGACGCCGATGCAAGTCCCGCTGTCGAACCTGAGCAGAGAGAGCGGACGATCCGATTATGAAATTGCTGTTTCATACGTTGCTTTCCTCTTTCTGCGTAATTATCCACGGCGCCCTCGCGCCGCTAGCGTCCTCGAATCGCATACAGCCGCGTTGGCAGCGCGATGGGACTCTGCGGATCGAACCAGCTCATTTCGGGAATGCGTGAATCGGTGACGTAGATCGTGCCGTCGGCGCCTTCCGAGAACGTGTCGGGCCAGACGAGTGCGCGGTCCCGTAGCAGCGTGTCGAACCGGTCGCCCTCACGCACGCGAATCGCGTGATGTTCGACCGACGAAACATAGAGACGTCCGCGCTCGTCAAACCATAGCCCGTCCGCAGGTCCATCGATCCCGACGACTTCCACGCGCGCCGCGACCTGTTGCGGGCTCAGTTGCGCGTTCTGCAGCGCGTCGGTTGCGATGCGATAAAGCGTCTTGCCCTTCACCGCCTGCCAATAGAGATAGCGTCCGTCGGGGGTCAGCGCGATGCCGTCCGCCGAGAAGCTCACGCGCCTGCCGTCCGTCTGTTGCAGCGGCTTGCCGTCGACCTTCACGGTGACGGTCTTGTCCGCCTGCGTGCTTGGATCACCGTCGAGCAGGCGTCGTGCGCCGCCCGACGCCGTATCGACCACGACGATCGCGCCGCGCACGCCGGAATCGGTGATATAGACGAATCGCCCGTCCGGACTGATGCGCACGTCGTTGAGATAGCTCCCTTGAGGCGCGACGGTTTCATCGAACGCGTAGACCTGTGCGACGTGGTTCGACGCGAGATCGATCCGCACGAGCTTCGGCGCGCCCGGCACGACGAGCGACTGTGCCGGTGCACCGGGATCGATCACCCAAAGGTTGCCATGCTTGTCCGCTACGACGGACTGCACGCATACCCAATGATCCTGTGGCGCGACTTCGTCGCGGCGCGCGTTGCGCCAGCTATTCCATTCGGAATCGGGATAAGGACGCAGATCGCCCGACGCTCCGAGCTCCGCGACGGAAACGGGCGCATCCTCCGTCCAGCGCGGAAAGTTGACGAACTTGCGGCCGTCCGGCGTGACCGTCACGCCAGTGACCTGATGTTCAAACGTGGCGACGAGCTGAAGCTGCGGACCGCCACCTCGGGCATGATTGTCGTGCTTGTCCGGGCTCTCCTGGGCAATGCCTGCTTGAGCGAAGGCGGCGAGGCTCAGCGTGAGCAAGAGGATTCGGCCCAGCGGTGTGGAGATTGGCGCCATGATCGGCTCCGATGGTGACAATGCGCGATCTCAGCAATCGTGGTGCCAGATCGTTCACAATTCTGCTTGTCTTTGCGTTGACCGACCGATTGACGCGCGACGCTTCATCGGCTCGGCACGGAGGGCGTCGATATCGCGCGGAGGACTGAGGCCGCCTCGCCATCCGACCACGTCGCGATGCCGCGTATCGCGAGCACACTCAGGCGCTGCCTTCCTTGGTCCACTATAGAATCCTGCGCATCGCGTCTTCGATCTCGTCCGTTTCGCGGCACCATCCACGGGCTCGCTCGGGGGATCGGAGATCACGCCAAAACACCGCTAGATTCCTTGGGTGTCTCGTCAACGGCCGGGACGTGCGTCACCTTCCGCTGGACAAACTCGAACGCGAGGCGTTGGCGCATTGATGGTCATCGACGATTGCATTAGCGCGATGGACCGCCAAAGGACTCTTTTTCGAGACGTTCTCGTAGCCGTTCAGCATCGAACGGCGCCTGTACTTTTTGATCGTTGTCGAAATAACAGAATACATCGCGCGATGCACGACTGCGCGGCTTGTGCGCCGCGATAAGGCGGGCATCCTCGGCCTGCGTTCCCTTTGCCCAGCACATGATGCGGTGCGTCCATGCGTTAAGCGCCTCGTCAGTGTATGCGCCGCTGTAAAGGGTTTCCGTACCGTGCAAGCGCATATAAACGAAATCGACGGTCAAATCTTCCGCGTACGGCCAGCCAGCCGTGGAGTCTGATACGACCAGCGCCGCGCCGTGTTTGCGCAGTAATCGTACGAAGGTCTCGTCAAGAAAGCTCGGATGTCGAATTTCTACGGCGTGCCTCAACACTCGCTTTTTCCTCGGCGCATCGAACCACGGTTCCTTTACTCGCGTGTCGTGCTGCTGAGCGAAGGCCGCAGCGCTGGCCGCATCCTTCGGCAAGAGTGCTAGGAAGCGCTCGAAGTCGGCCACATGAAATGCGAAGCTCGGCGGAAACTGCCAGAGAAACGGGCCGAGCTTTTCGCCAAGGCCCAGTACGCCAGAGGCGAAGAAATTTGCCATCGCAGGGATGGCCGTTTCGTCGCGAAAGCGCAGCATGTGGGTGAGATAGCGAGGACCCTTTACGCTGAAAACGAAATCGTCGGGCGTCGCGTCATGCCATGCACGCCAACTCGATGCGCGTTGCAGGGAGTAATGCGAGCCGTTGATTTCAATGCTCTGCACCCGGCGCGACGCAAATTCGAGTTCGCGCGCCTGCGGGAGTTTCTGCGGATAGAAGACACCGCGCCAGCCCGCGTACCGCCAGCCCGAGATGCCGATTCGCACGCGGCCTGTCATGACCCGGGCTCGTACGCACTTTCATGCGGTAGCTGCGCATTCGTGCGGACTGGGCAGCCGTCGCGGATATGGAAGCAATCGCTCATGATTAGCTCTCTCCAAGAGTTTGTTCCCTCCCTGTATGAACTATGCACGCTTCTGCGCAGGAAGCGGGTCAGCCGATGTCCCTGTGTCTCGCGCACATAGCGCCGCGCCGCAGCGACCAGCGGCACGCCCGCGACCCCTATGAGCGCCGCGCGCGCACTAGCAGGATGGGTATGCGCATCGGCGTAGAAGCGGCGTTCGCGGACCCGACCGTGTCGTCCAGACCGTTCGCTCAGGCCTGTCACGCTCTCATAGAGCGCATCGCCGTCGCGCCGGGGCTCGCTCGTAAGCTGCGACTTCACGCCGCGCCGGCTCATCATGGCGTCGTACGCTCGCGGCGCCGAGCGCCCGGACCAGGCCATGCCGCGCGACGCGCTACCCGCATAGACGTCGCGCGGCGGATGAGCCACGGCGTGCAATACACAAGCATCAGCCTGGCGCCGCGTCTGGCCGCGGTGCGTCCAGTGACGAGCCCTATTCGGCTCGTCGCGCCCGTGATGACGATGACCTGTTCGTCGAGAGGTTTGAGCCTGATTCGCATGGTGGACTCGCTGTCGGAGAGGCAATAATGCGCTAAAGCATTGCGCGTTCCTCACGCGCCATCGGCTGGCGCGGCCGCGTCGATGGTCGACATCCCGCGTACCCACGGGTTCGGGTCGGACAACGCTCAAGGCGCGGTGCGGCGCCGCACTCTGCATCGAATAGAGAGCAAGCCTCGCACCTTTGGAGGAACGTCGACTTTGCGATCCTGCACGGCGCGCTCGAACTGCGAAAGACAGCAAAGATCAAAGGACAAGTCCTGGCTGCCTAAAGCAGCGATGCTCAGTGGTTCGCTGCTCCGCTCATGTTGCGGCGAACACAATTGCGACGGTGTGCCACGCCCACCCAACAAATCAGGCTCAGCCACTTTCTTCATACATAAACAGAGCCGCTACTGTTTGCTAGTCAAGGCGCCTGCGCCTACCTAGTCAATGGCCACCATACTGAAGGTAGCTCCGGGTTGCCGAAGCTCGATTTCCCACTCTGCATCCGAAGCGGATGCACGATGACGACCATCGCATTTGAACCTTCTTTTGTCAGCATTGTTCTCGGAATGTATCCGGCCCATAGGTCGGGCGCCGGTCATACTCAAGGGAGCAGTCGTTGCACATAGCAGCGCCGATGCGGCTTCCCTACGCTTCGCTGAATCGACGAAAAAGCCGCTCACAGCATGACTGTCGGCTCGCATTTTGAGATTAACTTCGAGGAACCTCAACTACCGCTCATGTCCCCTGGCAGGTTGACGCTCACGCGGCATCGCCGGACGATCTCTCGTTCGTGGCTTCTCTATAAAGTGTGATTCGCAGACTGTCGACACGGCGCTTTTGAAGATCGTCTGGATACTCGTCGGCGACTGCAATGCAAGAACGTATTTCTCAAACGACATCAACTGGCCGGTCAGTTTGATCCCGTTCACCAGAAAACCCAAACGACTTCCCGTTCGCGCATGACGGCATTTAGAAAATCAGCTTGGATGTCGTTCGCATCGGTGAGCATGATGGCACACCCCAGTCGTTTATCTCGCCAACGGCGCCGTGGTTCGTTGCGCCGCCGAACGACGCAGCCTCTATGCTCGTCCCCGGTGAGTAGCGCGCCGCGGCCTCGAGCATGTGCCGACGCTCCGCCCGCACATAAATCGACGTCGTCTGCAACGACGCGTGACCCGCCGAACAGGCTCGACCTTTGGCGCTGTAGCGGCGAGCGCGCCATGAAAACTCAAGAACGCGGCTAATTGAAACGTCTGCACCCTATCTGGCATGAAAAATGCGGCAAGGACAAACTTTTGTCCAGCAGGTATTCGCACACCGTTCGCCATGAACCACGACACCTCACCCGCCGCCAGCTTCAGCACTGCGTGGCTTCAGCTGTGGGCCGGGTCTACTGACGACTATTCCATTTTCGCCCTTTCGCCTAACGGCGTCGTGATGACGTGGAACCCGGGGGGCGAACGTATTCAAGGGTACAGGGCTGACGAAATCATAGGGCAGCCCTTCTCCGTCTTTTACATGGAGACCGAACAGGCCTCGGGCGCGCCCGAGGCCGCACTTAAAGCTGCGGCCAGTTCAGGGCGCTACGTTAGCGAAGGGTGGCGTCTGAGAAAGGACGGCACGAGTTTTTGGGCCCATGTCGTCATGACAGCACTTCGTGACAGCGCCGGTCAGCTTTTGGGCTTTGGAAAGGTCGTTCAGGATGTCAGTGACAAAAAGGCGGCTTACGACGCGGTGCTGCAAAGCGAGCGGAGCTTTCGCCTGCTGGTTCAGGGTGTCATCGACTATGCCATCTTCATGCTGTCGCCCGACGGCCGGGTCACAAGCTGGAACTCCGGCGCCCGGCGGATCAAGGGATACAGCGAAAGCGAGATTGTGGGCTCGCATTTTTCAAGGTTTTACACGCCCGAGGACGTCGCCGCCGGGGTACCGTTTCGCGGGCTGGAAACGGCAAGACGCGAAGGCCGTTTCGAGGCAGAAGGTTGGCGCGTGCGGCGGGATGGCAGCCGCTTCTTCGCACACGTCATCATTGACGCGATCCGCGAGAACGGTGAGCTCGTCGGTTTTGCGAAGGTCACCCGGGACATAACCGAGCGTCGCCGTGCTTCGGAACTACTTGAGCAAACGCAGCGCGCTTTGTTCCAGGCGCAGAAAATGGAGGCGTTGGGAAAACTGACCGGCGGGGTGGCACACGATTTCAACAATGTCCTGCAGGTGCTACGGGGAAACTTGGAACTGCTCGAAAGCAGGTACGGACGGGACAACTGGAGCGCCGAGCGCTTGGGCAAGGCGATCGACGCCGTGGATCGCGGCGCGAAACTGGCCTCTCAGCTGCTCGCCTTCGGACGTCAGCAACCGCTTGCGCCCCTGGTCATTAATCCCGCGCGCCAGCTTCGCGTGCTAGACGACCTGTTGCGCCGGGCGCTGGGCGAGACGATCGAAATTGAGTCTGTTGTCGTGGGCGGTCTCTGGAACATCCTCGTCGATCCGCATCAGTTGGAAAACGTGATTCTAAATCTGGCCATCAATGCACGCGACGCAATGCCGGATGGCGGGAAGCTTACACTCGAACTCGCCAACGCAACGTTGGACGACGAATACGTATCGACGGTCCCTGACGTCAGGGCCGGACAGTATGTCATGCTGGCTGTCACGGACACCGGGACCGGCATGAGCCGAGAAGTGATGGAGCGCGCTTTTGATCCGTTCTTCAGCACCAAACCGGAAGGCGAAGGTACTGGCCTTGGACTCAGCATGGCGTATGGGTTTGTCAGGCAGAGCGGCGGACATATCAAGCTCTACAGCGAGATCGGCGAAGGAACAACTGTCAGGATCTATTTACCTCGCTCAACCGGTACGGCAGTCGAATTCCCGCCGCGCACGGGGGGCAGCGTGAAGCATGGCGAAGAGACCATTCTCGTGGTGGAGGATGATCCGCAGGTCCAATCGACGGTTGTCGAGCTTCTTACCGGTTTGGGCTACGCTGTGTTAAAAGCCAATGACGCCGAGCAGGCACTGGCTGTCGTCGCGAGCGGCGTGCACATCGATCTGTTATTTACGGACGTGGTCATGCCCGGGTCGTTGCGTAGCCCCGACATGGCAAAGCAAGCCACCCAGATGCTCCCTGGGCTCAAAGTGCTCTTCACTTCAGGGTACACGCAGAATGCTATCGTACACGGCGGCCGGCTGGACCCCGGCGTGGAACTGCTCAGCAAACCGTACAGCCGTCAGCAGCTCGCGATGAAGATACGGCAGGTGCTCGGCGACAGCGATAGCAAGGTCGTCGAACAACCGATGGCCGAATCCGGCGATGACCCTGATGTTCCGGTCCGACGCCCCGAAGAATTGCGGGTCCTCGCGGTCGACGATGACCCCGCGTCGCTCGACGCGCTCTGTGAACTGCTCCTGCTGCTAGGAATCGACGCACGGCGCGCGGAAAGCGCCGCGGGCGCGCTCGACATGCTTGCAGTGGGCGACATTGACGTTCTTCTGACAGACGTCGTCATGTCCGACATATCGGGGCTGGAGCTGGCGCGCCGTGCCACGGCCATGCAACCGAGCCTTGAGGTTATTTTCGCTTCCGGAAACACGCTGCCGGAGCAAGAAACCCGGCAATTCGAATGGTCGGCGCTGCGCAAACCGTATTCGCTTGCGCAGTTGCAGGATACGCTGCAGTCGGCTAGTAACCGGCAGGCAAAGCGGAAAGCAGGCAGAGGCGATCACAACAGGTTCCGCGACTCAGACAAGAAACCGGGCTCTGGATCCTAGTGCCCTTAGACCCGCGCTGCCCCGAGTTTGCTGGCGAGACAGTGAGCGCCCGCCTGCCATGAGAAGTTTCGAAATCAGTGACCGCAAATGGCCGGCAGTGAGCGGAACAAGTGCCTGCGGTCCTACATTCTGTCGGGTCTATCCAGCTCGGCGGAGTTCGCGAACGTGTTCTTCGCGGACCTTCTCTCAGTCCGAGGCGTCTCGGCGGGGACGGGTTCTCGGCGCCCCCTTACTTGCGCAGTCGAGTCAAACGGGTGTCAACGGGCTCGGGCGGCATGTCATTGCAGCAATGCAAACTGGCTTCGTTAGTGTTAGCCGACGGGATGCGCAGACGCACGCGTTGTAAGTCGTGCCAATTACATGCCCGCGCAGTTGCGCGCCCCTGCGACAGGAGGCGGGCGAATGCGTGAGCGAGCGGTGCACAGCGCAACGTCGTCGCGCAGCGAGAGGGCGTCATGCCTTTCACGACGTTTCGTCGAAAACGCGATGGCCGATAAGGATGATCGCGTATTCCAAGGCATTGCGTTGAGCTTCGGGCGCACTCTCGGACGGTCGGGAGGAACGCGGCAGGTGCCCGTCGGCGAGTACCTCGCCGCCCCTGTCCATGCGCTCGATTGCGACGTAACCGCCGGGCGAGGACGTCCGCGTTTGAAGCTCGAGAACCGGGAACGTCAGAATGCCGACTGTATAGTCGCCCCATGTTTCCTGAAGTACGTCAAGCATCGGATGACTCCAACACCTGGAAGCTTGTCCTGTCCGGGCCGAACTGATCTGATATTTTGTTTTTGGTCCAGCTGGTTTCGACTTGAATGAGTCGCTATCGTCTCGTCGCACCTCGGATCGTCGGCTCAGGCATCTCCGCCTCAGAGCAAGTGCAGCCTTCCGACAGGGAGCACTTGCTCTGTCTATGTAGAGATCCCAGCGTGCCACACGCAGCGATTCGGGCATCAGGGCGATGGCCAGACCTCCTTTGGAGTTGGCGTTATTGTTCGATGGGCCGTACTGGATTCGAACCAGTGACCAACGGATTAAAAGTCCGCTGCTCTACCAGCTGAGCTAACGACCCGGTTCCCTCGATGCGCTAGCCGATATCGATTGTGCGGCTCGCCGCGCGCGTCGGCTCTAATTTCGGCACCGTCAATGTGAGCACGCCATTGTCGAACTTCGCGAGGGCGCGCTCGGGGTCAGCGTAATCCGGCATCGGGATCGTGCGCACGAAGGTTCCATGGGCGCGCTCCAGCCGGTAGCAGCCGTTCTCTTCGCTGCGCACATCCGCCTTTTTATCGCCACGCAGCACGATCGCCCCGTCCTCCACGCTGACATTCAGATCTTCGCGCGCCATGCCGGGTAGTTCGGCGGTGACCCGCAGCACCTTCCCCTCATCGACCACGTCGATGCGCGGCTGGAAGCGCGATGAACTGAAGTCGCCGAACCATCGTTCGAGCGCACCGCGACCCGCAAATGGGTCATGAAGGAACTCCTCCATTGCACGCCACGGTTCGCGTGAAAACAGTCGCTGAATGTCAGGCCACGACGCCCGCCACTGTTCGTTTGCCGACGGAGGTTCCGAGTTCTCGTCTGCATCGGACTTGCGGGCTGACCCGCGAAGGAACTTGAAGGGATTCCATTTCTTCGGATCGGTGTTCATTCGTACTCTCCTCTTTGGCGTGGCAGACCACCATTCCGACCAGCGCAACAACGTCGCTAGGAGGAGACTGCTTGCGCACGGTTCCGCCTGTTCGCAGGCTGAGTCGGGGACCAAGCAGTCGACAGGTGGCAGCCAGACGGCCACCACCCTGTTCTCTTCCTACCGTTGCTGCCGGCCCGCTGGCTCAGTCCGTCCTTACTTCGATCCGGCGCGGCCGGGCTTCGTCGCGGCGCGGTATTGTCAACTTCAACACGCCATCTTTCAGGTTCGCATCGATTTTCGATGCGTCCAGGTCAGCCCCAAGCGAGAACGCCCGGGCGAAGTGGGGCCGACGAATCTCCGCGTGCTGCAGGCGCAGCCCTGCCGGCGTAGGTACCACCGCCTCGGCCTCGATGTACAGGCTGCCATCGTGTACCTTTACCTCGAGGCGGTCTTTTGTCACGCCGGGCAAATCCGCCCACAGGATTACGCCCTGACTATCCTCGAAGATGTCCACGGGCGGCGTTAGCGTGATCCGGCGTTGCGACTGGTCACCTTCGCGCCGGGCCACTTCAGTTTCATCTTTCCTGGAAAGCTCTGTCGTGTCGTTCATGATGTTCTCCTCAATCCGCGAAGGGTCTCATTGAACCGTGATGGCCCGCGGCTTAGACGTTTCCCGCTTGCCGATGCTCACGCTCAGGCAACCATTGATGTACTGCGCCGTCACCTTGTTGGGGTCCGCGTGCTGCGGCAACTCAATGACGCGCCGGAAAGTCCCGATGAACCGCTCCTGCGCGTAGGTGCGCATGTCGTCGCCAGTCGCTTCTGGCGGCGAAGGCTCGCGCGCGCCGCTGATGGTCAGCAGCCCCTTGTCGATGGACACATCGAGTTTCTGCGGGTCGACACCGGGCGCGAACGCGACGATCTCGATCGAGTCGTCGGTCGAGCCGATGTTGATCTGCGGGAAGGCGCCGAAGGGCCCGGAACGGATACTGGACGGGAAACCGCCGAAAAGGCCTGCCATCTGCCGTTGCAGACGGTCGAACTCGCTAAAGAGGTCGGTCCCGAAGTTGAGTTCGCTCATGGTCATTTCCTCCTTCGAACGAGCAGGAAGACGAACCGGCTTACGCGTTCCAGTCCGTCTGCCGTGCCGCGGGCAAACAAATCGAAACACGCAGCGCGCCGGACTGCGGCGCGACTGCCTGAGCGCAATCTAAGATAGGTTGCGAGACAGGAATTTCAAGGGCGAGCTGCGATGTTTTGTTGATGGAAAGGGCCGGCCGCATCGACGGCCGCCTCCCCAATCTTTACGGCGCTCCTGACTGACATGCGACGACACCATCGATTCAAATAGGAATGGATGAGCCGAGGGGGCACCGAATTCTCTTGCGCTCCAATAAGGTTTCCCGCCCGAGGCGATGCGCACGGCGGTCGAAGTCATCCGTTTGCCGGTCGGCAGCAATCTGAACACCCGGGACGCAGCAGTTTCGAGCGTCCTGAGCGTGGCGTCCGCGCGGATAATTTTTTGCCACACAGAAGAGGTGTCGATCTGCACTTCGTGGCGACGAGAGGATGCCGGCAGACAAGCTCGGCGTTACCGCCAATCCAATCCAGTAACGCGTAGCCTTCCACCACATCGCTTTGTGCTGGAAGCGGACCGAGTAGACCGAGTAACGGACTGCCCTATTCAGCACCGGACGATTTTTACCACACCGGAAACACAACGTCCGGCTGTGGTGAAAACCGAATGCCTGAGCTAGGACACGTCACGCGCCCCCTGACGACCACCCGCTGGTCGAGGTAAGGAAGCAATAGCGTCGGACCTTGGGTGCCGCTTACGCCTAGCAGAATATCGTTGACCACCTTGTCGCTGCAGGGTGAGGTCGCCGGGCGATCCAGGAGGATCGTTGTATAGTCGCCCGGGGCGTACTGGTCGCTGCCTCGCTGGATCGTCCCCGTAATCCAAATATCGCCCTCCAGGGGCAAGGTCCGCAGCGGCGAGCTTGTTGAAGATGCGTCGCCGGTCCAGAATATGGTTATCGCAGCCGCAGCCGCGAGTAATACCTTTCGTGCGTTCATAGCCCACGCCTCATACTCTTGCAGGCCCATTGGGGCAAATCCCTTGTCCATCGCTCTCTTCAATTCAAAGCGTGTTGGTGGCTGGCGTTATCGCGGCACCTGAAAGTCACGCATGCGTACAAACAACGCGGTGGGACGCGCATCGCACAATTGCTTGCACGCACAACGGCGCTGCGCGACTACGTTTCTACGGGGGGGGAAAACTGGCGGAGTCTCGACGCGTGGCACCGCCAGTAGCGCATGCGACCGACGCGCTGCACGAGCAGAGGACGCGCTCGACCAGACCAAACGAAGCCGAGCGCAAAAAAGCTTGCTCATCGTCTTCTCCTTCGACGCAGCAAGGAAGAGAACGGGCTTGCGCGCTCCGGTTCGCCTGCGATGCTGCCAGCAAACAAATAGAAACACGCAGCGTGCGACCGGTCGGGCGGCGGACACACTGCCTGAGCTAAAAATAACGTACTAAATCTCGCCAAAAATTTCAAGTCGCCGCGGTGAACTGACGAGCGCCGCCGCGAGTGACAGCGCGACTTCCGTCGCAAGGCCGCGAAGACGAGAGACGGCGAGCTGGGGTCGAGCACGGTACGCCGCCACAAACGCATTGCTTCTGCGGCCCTCATCCCACTGCGTTTCAGGCACCGCCAATGGAGGTGTGAACCCACGGCTGCTACGCTCCCCGGCGACAGGCGTCGACACCGTCGTGACAGGCTCACAGCGCGATGGTCCCGTTGCGGGAATCGATGTCGTCGTGCATGACATCGCCTGACCGCTCGTGCTAGCTCTTCCGGTCCAACGTACGGCTTGAAAATCGTCGCTTTGCCCATATCGTCCGGCGCAAATAGATCGATCTGGAGGACACCATGGAATTCGATACTGATTGGCGTACGCTTGGCAAGCACCGCATCCGGCTGCGCTCGGCCAAGGGCTTCCCGACCGAAGTCATGTACCAGCTCGCAGAAGTGACGCGAACCGCGGTCGATAACAACATGAGTGCGCGGGCGCGCATCGTCGACATCGTCTTCCAACAAGAGAAGACCTACGATATAACAGTCGGCTCCACTCTAGTGGAGGATCGGATCTGCGCGCCGCAACTGGAGGCCGCGATCGCAACGGTGATGGGCCTTCTGCCGGACCAAGTCAATATCCTTGTCCGGATCGTGGCCCAGGAAGAGGTCGACCTGCACTTCGGGGTGTATGAGCGCATGCTCGCGGAAAAGGTCGGTGCCGTGCCACCGATACAGTGATGTCAGGCTAGGTTAGCCGCAGCACAAGGGCGAGACCGGCGGTGACCTCGCGTCTAGCCAACTTGCTTGCCACAGCTGTAGCGATCGAGCACCTGGAGCACGCCTCGTCTCGCGCTTGTCCGCTTGCCATCGAACATCGCTTGTCCGCGGCGCAGCAACACGGCGTGCAGTCGCGCGCAGTGCGAGCGTCTGTGCTTTGCGCCGCATCCCATTTTCGAGATCGGGTACAACTATAAAGGCGCGCGGCGGCGGCACGTCGGCGCGCAGGGCTAAAATTTTCGCTCGTATGACGACGCTGGAAGGCTAGTTGCATGGGCGCCGCCGGGTCCAGGGCCATGACGTCCAAAGTAGAAACTCCACTTTACTTGCCCGACGGTATCAAGGACATCATCGACCGGCCGTGCCGGTGCCAATGCCATTACTTGTGCTGCCCGCGCCTGTGCCCCTGCCCCTACCCGTGCCCCTGCCAGTGGCGCAATCTCTGGGACGCGAACGCTGACGCGAATATGGCCCACTTTTTGCATGCCCTAGCGCCCGACGGTACAGACCCCAAACTGAGAACTATGTCAGCGATCATCCATCAGCCAGATTCCGGCCGTATTGCATCGGGCGTTGAGGGCCTCGACGATATCCTGGGCGGCGGGTTGACACCGCACCGCATGTATCTTATCGAAGGCGCACCGGGCGCAGGCAAAACGACCTTGGCCATGCAGTTTTTACTCAAGGGTGCCGAGATCGCGGAGCCAGGCTTGTACGTGACCTTGTCGGAGACGAAGGCTGAACTCGTCGCCGTCGCGAAAAGCCATGGCTGGGACACAGCCCGCATCACGATCATCGAACTGCTCACGGATGAGGGCCTGGATCCCCGTTACGAACAAACGGTCTTGCATCCCGCCGAAGTGGAACTGGGAGAAACCGTGCGTGACGTCATCGCGCAGGTCGACGAACTGAAGCCAGTCCGCCTCGTCTTCGACAGCCTGTCCGAACTCCGCATGTTGTCGCAGAACCCGCTGCGATACCGGCGTCAGATCCTCGCCTTGAAGCGCTACTTCGCGACCCGCGCCTGTACGGTGATGCTGCTTGATGACAACACCTCGGAACCCGGTGATCTCCAGCTGCATAGCATCGCGCATGGCGTGATCAGCCTCGACAATCTGGTACACGACTATGGCGGCGAACGCAGGCGGCTGCGCATTGCCAAGATGCGCGGCATTAAGTTTCGCGAGGGTTACCACGACATGACCCTCGAAACCGGCGGCATCAAGGTCTACCCCCGCCTCGTCGCGGCAGAGCATCACATTGACTATTCAGCGAATGCATTAACCACGGGCACCAAAGCACTGGATGCACTTCTAGGCGGTGGCCTTTTCCCCGGGACGAACACGGTATTCGTCGGCCCATCGGGAGTCGGTAAGACGACCACGGTCGCGTCGTGTCTGTTGGCTGCACTAGAGCGTGGACAAACGTGCGTCTACTATCTTTTTGACGAGACGCGATCCACGCTGCTGAGGCGTTCAACCAGCCTTGGCATCGATCTGGGGCGACACCTTGATAGTGGGCTGCTGACGTTGCGCCAGGTCGATCCGGCCGAAATGTCACCGGGCGAATTCGCTAGCGATGTTAGGAAAAGCGTAGAGCAGGACAACGCGCGCTATGTCGCGATCGATAGTCTCAACGCGTTCTTGCAAGCGATGCCCGGGGAACGCTATCTGCTGTTGCAGATGCATGAGTTGCTCACCTACCTGAATCAGCGCGGCGTGGTTACCATGCTTGTTCTGGGACAGCACGGTGTCATTGGCGAGATTCAGAGCGACATTGATATCAGTTATCTCAGCGACGTGGTCGTATTGTTTCGTTACTTCGAGCGTCGCGGCGAGGTGCTCACCGCGGTCACCGCGGTCAAGAGTCGCACGAGTGGACACGAGCGCTCGATCCGCCAGTTCCAGCTTGGCAGCGGCGGTCTAATCGTCGGCGAAGCGTTGCGCGACTTTGAAGGCATTCTGGGTGGTCTACCCAGATACCAGGGGGAGACGGCGATGCTGCCTCCTTCGAGCGGCACGAAGAAACCCTTCTCCGACTAGCGCAATGGAATTTCGCGTTCTTATCATGGCGCCCTTCGGTCGCGACGCCGATGTTATTGCCGACGTCCTCGCGACCGACCGCCGAAGCTGCTTCGCGTGTTCTGATTCGGAATGTCTATTGAGGGAACTGGAGCGCGGAGCGGGCGTTGCGATCATCACGGAAGAATCCATTCAGAGTGATAGCGCCCGGGCGCTCGGGGAGTGGCTCGACCAGCAAGCAGCCTGGTCCGATCTCCCCATCATTCTGCTCTCGGGGCGTATGGCTGAGCGCCGTTCCGCCGCGAGCCTCCACCTGCTCGAACGGCTGGGGAACGTACTGGTTCTCGAGCGGCCGTTGAACTCCGAGACATTGCGTCGTGCGGTGACATCGTCCCTGCGCGCCCGTGCCCGACAGTATGAGTCGCGCAAGCATCTGGCGGAGTCTGAGCAGCATCTGGTCGAGCGCGTGAAAGCGCAAGAAGCGCTCGAGCACCTCAATGAATCGCTCGAAAGCCGTATCAGCGAACGCACGCGTGAGCTTGCATCGGCCAACGACCGGCTCATGAAAGAAATCCACGAGCGCGCCAAAGTGCAGGCCGTGCTCGTCCAGTCGCAAAAGATGGAAGCGCTGGGCCAACTGACCGGCGGCATTGCGCACGATTTCAACAATCTGCTGAATGTCATCATGGCCAACGCCGAGCTGCTTGCGCGCGTAAGTGATGATGAGCGGGTGCGCAAGATGGCTGCAACGATCAAACGCGCCACCGAGCGTGGTGGCAAGCTCACCGCCCAACTGCTCACGTTCTCACGCACGAGCAATCTCGACCTGAAGGCCGTGAACGTCACTTCGCTGCTGCAAGGCATGCGTGACATCATCTCGATCTCGCTGGGACCGGCGGTCGCGTTCTCGACCCATGCGGATGCGAAAGATCTCTGGACCCGGGCGGACGCCAACCAGCTAGAACTCGCCGTGCTCAACCTCGCCATTAACGCGCGCGACGCAATGCCGGGCGGCGGACGCCTTTCCATCCACGCGAGCGAACGGCCTGCGCCGGATGAAACCCTTGCCGCCGGACGCTATGTTGTCGTCAGCGTGAGCGATGCTGGCACGGGCATCGAGCCAGGCATCCTCGCTCGCGTGTTCGACCCGTTCTTTACGACGAAGCCGGTCGGAAAGGGCACCGGGTTGGGGCTGAGTCAAGTGTACGGAATCGCACGGCAGGCAGGCGGTATTGCGCGCATTGAGAGCGAGATGGGAAAAGGCACCACCGTAGAGATGTGGTTGCCGCTCGTAGCAAAGGAAACGCACGAAATCGTCGCTGGTTCACACCCGGATAACCGCGCCGTGGAGGGGCGCCGCGTCCTCGTAATCGAGGACGACGAGGACGTCCGAAGCATGCTGGTCGAATGCCTGCAGGTTCTCGGTTACACCGTTTCGCACGCCCGCGATGGCGTCAGCGGTCTTGAGCGCCTTCGCCTCGACGACCCTGACCTGCTGATGGTCGACTATGCCATGCCCGGAATGAACGGTTTGCAGGTCATAGAAAAGGCCCACGAATTGCGCGGGAATTTGCCAGTAATTCTTGCCACAGGCTACGCAGATGTCGATGTTTCGAAAATCACTGATAAGCGCTTCACGGCGCTGCGCAAGCCATTCCAACTCGACGAGCTTTCACGCGTGGTCCGCTTAGCACTGAGTGCGCCCGAATAAGATCTAAACGTCGCGCGGCCGAAGAGAGAATATCGAACCTCTTGGTTGTTATCGGAACGACGGACGACGGGCGAAGGCATGACGAAACGACAGTCTTGGCGCGGAGCTAGAGAACTGCCCGCATCGCGAGGACGCGGCGCACAACTAGCAATGCGACGTGTAGTTCCCTGCACTGCGAAAGCCCATGTACGGTGACGAGCCCCAAAAGCCATAGGAAGATGCGTCCGCGCTCGGGTTTGTCTTTGTGTTAGGATTGCTATCTACATGAAACAGATTTTACGACGGCGTTATGTCAACACCCTGCGGCCACGAGACGCGAGCCTCGAAACCAGAGAAGAAACATGAAGTGAGTCAACCGCCTCCGGACTCACGGGCCCGTATATGCCGTTGCATAGGAATCGTCTTATTCATGGTAACTGGTTGTCAGCCAGCGCGCAGCAGCAAAGCTTGGAAAGTTGCCTCCACTTTTTCGCCTTTTCGAACGACGTGCGCTGCTGCTCCGCCACGTTTTCGCGGGACGCCACGCCTGCTCCAGAAAAGGAAAGGGCCCTTGCGGCCCTTGGTTCATCGCTCCTGCCGGGTGTCCCATACTCTGAGGATGACGATGCTGGTTGGGACCGGTTCGTATGCAGGCATGATTTCGTAGTGAATCTCGTAATCTCCCTGCAAACAAATGTCCTTGTGGACCTCCCGCGCCGGCGGACCTTCCCAGCCGTCCAGTTCTTCACCTATCCGATGCCGCAGATTCGCGCCCAGTGATCGGGCTTCGGCGTTCAGCGCTTTCACGATCTCGCGCGCCTTCTTTGCGCCGTTTATCTTCTTCTCAAACTCGAAAATACTTAGCAGGTCAGACGCCGATTTGCTCGTGAACAGGACGGGGATCGCCATTAGTCGCCAACCTTCGGCAAAGGCAGTTCGTCGTCCGTGCCCAGCGAATCCGCCCAGCGTTCGATGGCTTCCATCGACACGAGACGTCCTGAGTCAACGTCGTCCAAGCCTTCCTGGATCATCTGGCGTTCGCGCTCGGCGCGAGCCATATACGCCACTACCGCCTTGCGCACAATCCACTGCTTCGAACGGTCCAGGCGCGCTGCCATGTCGTCCATCCTGTCCACGAGATTCACGGGCAATTGAGCTGTCACCGTTTTCAACGCTTCCGCCATCGCACCCTCCGCCTCTTGCGTTCGGTGACTCCTATTATATCGCAATAGCCTTGTCTCAATAGTGTTTCTGAGGGGTTAACCAGCACAACCTTGTTCGTGAATCCTCGGTGAGCTTCTCCGGGGGCCGTTCCGTCTTAGCGGTGAGCTTTTCCGGGGACGACGCTGTCGCCACACGCGCGCGCTCAGGCATCGCCCCCCTCCTCATCTGACTGATCACTACCCGCGTCGCCGGGGGCGTGGCCAGGTTCGTCGTGCGACTCATCGATCGGCTTGTCGCGGCCGCGTCTTTCACCGTTCGTGGGCGGCGGCGTCGGTGCGCGCAGTGTGGGCAGCCCGAGCTGGGCGAGCGCCTCGCTCGCTTGCCCCATGAATGCCTCGGGCCACGTCGCACAGAGAAACTCGAACGCCGGGCGGGCCTCGCGCAGCAGTTCGGCCAGCCGCGCGCTTTCCGCGGCGTACGCGGTGACATCGAAGTGAGTGGTCGGGCGCGCGCCATACATGACCCGCTGCACCAGCTTCACCGCACCATGGTCGGCGGTGAAGTCGAGCACCGGTAGGAAGCGCCGCGCCGAACGGAGCGCGGCGCCATAGGTTTCGGCGAGCCCAATCACCACCGCGAGCTCGAGCCGGGACGGCCTCACCGGCAGCAGCGGCACCGCATCGCCGTGCGCGGTCAGCCACGCGGCGGCCGCCCGGCGTTTCAGGGTGATCGCTTCATCAAGTTCAAGCACGACGCGCGCGATCGCGGCGGTCGGCGCCTCGGCCGGCCACCGCTCAAAATCGTTCGGCTCGTCGTTTTTTTCGTGATCCGGCGGCAAGGCTTGCGCCACGGCCCTCTCCCCTATGTTGTAAATTGGAAGTCGGGAATTCTACCCCTGAAACGCTATCCCGATAATAGACACTATCAGACTTGAACTTTAATAGACCTCGACTATGAGTGCGACGTTGCCGCTTGCGTTGGGGTCAACGTCGATTCGGTGCGAAAGCTCCGCAGCATGGGCTTCGATGGAGCCAGGGATGTCAGTGCTCACGAGTTGCTGGAAGCTTTGCCTTCCGCTCGCTGTTGATCGAATCGCTGAGTCGCCGAGCTAATGCCCACGGAATTATCGCCGCGGGGCCGGTCCGCGGAGGATTGCACGCAAAATGAAGAACTCTGGCTTGCCGACGTTGCTGAGAAGTGGCTCGAACTTTGATCAGCCTTGAATCATTTTTTCGGTCGAGTTTCGCTGGACGGTAGGATGTTGCCGTCTAACACCGGCTTCTCTAACGCTGTACGCATAAGCTCAAGTAGCTTCGCGCCTTGCCTATCGTCGTCAATCTCCCATGCGAGCGGTACGAAGTCTTCGGTGCGAGCATATGGCTCGCCGTTCCGATAAAACACTTCGCAGATGCCGCACCAGGTCTCGCATTCGGTACGAATCTTAACAAGCCGGTAATCCGACTCCTCAGGCGTCTCCGAGTCAGTGATTTCAGTCCGCATTCGTCACGTTTGGGGATGCGGACCGCCCTCACACTCGTCCGTGCCGTCTGCGTCGGTCAGGCGTTCGATGCGCACGTAGCGAATTTCTTCTCCGTCGCGCGGATGGGCGACGTGTTCCCCGATCGCGAAGCGGAGATTGGGGGCGCGCCTCATCGCCGTCTTGATGGCCTGCTTGGCATCGAGTTTAGATACTTTATCCGAGAGCACCAGCGCGGCGCCGATCGGCAGGATCAGCAGACGCGCGAACATGAACTCGTCGTCGTGCATCGCGGACCTCGGCTCGTGATGGATGGCCGGTATTAAAAGCACGTTGCATTCCCCGACCTCCTGTGTGCAAAAATTTGTACGGGACGATTGGGGCGGCGGGAGTAATAGCGGCGGAATAAGTGGGGGAGCGTCCCATAAGCGTCTTTGGCATCCTGCGATCGATGAACTGTTGAATGTGAACGGAGAACGGCGGGGCGGACACGACTTGCTAACGCCGCGAAAGAAAGCAAGGCGTTGACCGAAGACTCGCGAAGCGGCGCCCAGGCCGGTACCGAGCTTGTCTCGAAGGCCGGCGAAACTGGGAACGATTAGCTTCGGCCTTACAGCTTCAAGAAACAAACTGTCGCTTGAGAATTCGAAACGGATGGACGCGATAACGGGCGCTAGCGAAGAATAGCGCTCAGATCACCACATTATTTGCATGGCGAAATTCAAGGCGCTGCGCAAAGCGTAAGCCGCGCCGCAGGTTGAACTCGCTCCCGCCCTCTCAATGAGAGGTCACAAAGTGTGGGCCCATCACCTCTGTCATTGGCAGACCATGCTGAGCGAGAAAGCTCCGCCGAACGCCCGCAGAGTGCGCAGGCATTTGAAACCGCGTTCTGCAGAGCCCTCCTTAAGTGCTGGCACGCTCGCTGCTCTTTAGTGACCGGCCAGACCCACGTCTGGACGGCAACGCGCTGGAGGGCAAGGATGACAATCCAGAGAAAAATCGCCAAATGGCGCAAGATCAGCCATTTCTGCACGGGACGGCTCGTTGATTACGGCGAACTGATTCCAATCGAACTCGCTGAGACGAAGAAACGCGTGCTGCATGAAGTGGTCGCGCTCATCGGGCTCACGATTGGCTTGCTGTTCACACTGTCTTTCGTGTCGATCGCGGTGATCGTAACAGCGACCGGCACGCCGCATCTCGTGCTGACGGCGTGGTGCGTGGCGGGTGCGTGGTTTGCGATTGCGGTGATCGCTTTGATCGTCATGCTGTCGCGCAAGCCCGCTGAACCGTTCCGTTTGCTGCGCGAAGAGTTGCGTCGAGACGTCGACGCCATCAGGGAGGCGGCGCAATGAAGCACGCGCGAGCCCAGGAAGCCGTGCTCGCGCGCATGGCGGAATCACGCGCGGAGCTCATCGCCGCACGTATCGCAAGCGAACCCGTCAGCGTCTCGCGCGTGCCGCGCACATTGCCGGCCACCACGCGTGCCGCACCGTGGTTCCTGCGCACACCCAACGCGGAATTGGTCGCGCTTGCGCTCGTCGGCGTCGCCATCCTCGGGCTGCGTCGCACGGTGCAGACGGCAGTCGGAGCGGGATTGAGCGCGTCGACCCATCGGGTGGTCGACGGGGTGCTCGATGCGCTGCGCAACTGACTTTTCGTCGTCACCTCGGAATGGTGGCGTCACCATCGACGATGCTCGTTTCATCGATGCCTACTTCGGGCACGCTCGCAAGTTGGGGCTGCGCCAGGCTCCAAAGCTCGTCTGAGCGGCCGCTGTCAACCACTTTCGCGGCGGTGATACGTGCTCAACAGCTTCGTGACAGTCCAAACACCGAAGTGTCAAGGCACGCCAAAAGACCGCCAGGCCCAGTATAAATCGCCGTGCAACCCGCCTCCCGCAGCGCCTCTTCGGCGAATCCGCCAGACAACAAGCCCAACGCCCGTAAGCCAGCGCATGTTGCAGCTTGCGCGTCGTACGGCGAGTCGCCGATAGCGATCGCATCGGACGGCGAGACGCCAAGCTTGTGTATTGCCATCTCAAAGACATCGGGTGCCGGCTTGGAACTCTGAACATCCTCTGAAGAAACGATCGCGTCAAAAATGTCTGCGACCTCTGCAATCTGCAGATAGGCATCGAGCTCGTCCTTTTTTGCTGAGGAAGCGACCGCGAGCTTGATGCCATTGGCTCGCATTCGCTGCAGCAAGGCCGGCACCGCGGAGAAGGGACGAACGAGTGGCAGATAGACGCTTTTGAAGTGCTTGCCGCGCCACTCTTCGAGCGCGGGGCCACATTCATCGATCTGCCGCGGAGTGAGGAACTCTGGAAGGAGATTGTCACCGCCTTTGCCGATCTGGCTGCGAGCCTGCTCGAAAGTCACGTTGTGGCCAAATTGGACGAATGCCTCGTGCCAAGCGAGCGCATGCAGATCGACGGAATCGATCAAGGTTCCATCAACGTCAAAGATCGCGGATTTGGACATGTGACGCTCCTATTCAGTTACCTTTAAGCGGTGTGGCGGTGCTTCGTGGCGCGCCGAGCATCGGCTCGCTCCCGCGCGCGTCGCTTGACGATTCCCGCCGGCTCACCTTGAGCCTTTCCGATACCGCGCGCAAGGTGGCACCGAAGCCCTGCGGTGTGCGGGATAGCGTTCGCGCGCTGGTGTCGACACGCACCTTGTTGGTCCGGGCGATGGCGAAGCCGTTCTCCCTGAGCGCATGGACAAGTGCAACGTCCTCGTTGAAGGCGAGTGGCTGAAATCCGCCAGTGGCTTCGTAAGCGGCCGCGGACAGTCCGAGATTGGCACCATGCACATGGCGATGTCCCTCCACATCGCGGTACGTCGCGAGAAAGTCGGCTCTTGTCTCGGCTTGGTGGCCCGTCCAATCGGAGACCGTGATCACCCCACACACCGCGTCCGTCGCACACTCGAGTTGCTGCACGAGCCAGTCCGCGTGTACGGTCGTGTCGGCGTCCGTGAAAGCAAGCCATCGCGCTTCGTGGGCGATGACGGTGCGCGCCCCGAGGTCGCGTGCACTGCCAACGTTGCGCTCGGACGTGCTAAGGACGAGCGCCCCGCTTGATACCGCGATCGCTTCGGTGAAATCGCTGCAGCCGTCGGCGACCACCACCATCAGCACGCGCTCGCCACCGAGGCGCGGATGCGAAGCGGCGATTCGAATGGAATTAAGGCATCGTGCGATAAGGGCAGCTTCATTGTGCGCAGGGATCACGACGCCGAGCATAGTCTTCCTTTTCGTTATTTATTAACAGCTGCTGCAGGGCCGCGGGCGCAAGTTCGACCGATCGCGAACGCGCACCGAATGAGTCCGGCCGGCTTACCCGCCTCATCGAACTCGACCTAGCAATCAGCTTGCCTGAGCCGAGCCCATGTCTCAGCAGGCCAAGCATGCGCAAACTTTCTGGCCAACTCGATTGAACGCTTGGAGGGAATGCTCGAGCGCACGCGCAGCCCCCGGAGATCGCAGCTACATCGTTGAGGTTGCACGGATGCCGACCCCGTGTCGAGGCCAGCTCGTGCCTTCAGGAAGCCTCAGCTCTGACCAGGAACACGATTTGCAGGATTAACGGGCGGCGGACCGGCGACCGGCCATTAGCGCGCAGCAGAACGTCCTCCCATCTCTAACGTCATCAGGGAGCGAAAATGGACTCAAATACAACAGAAGGAAACGTCAAGGAAATTGCCGGCACGGTGCAGGACGCTGCCGGTAAGGTGCAGGACGCGGCCGGTGAGTTGCTGGCGAAGACGGGCACGCAGGCGGTCGGCAAGGCGCGCGAACTCGGCGGCAAGGCGCAGCAGCTTTACGCCGATACGACGGAAATCGTACGAGACAAGACCGTTGATAGTCCGCTGACCGCGCTTGCAGTGGCCGCTGGATTAGGTTTCCTGCTGGGTGCGATTTGGGCAACCGCGAATTCAGCGCCCCCACGTTCTTACCCAAAATGGTACCGGGGCGATGACCGATATTAACGCGAGACTACGGACTGCAGCACCGTCAAAGCATCGCGAGACGGACGCGGAAACACTTTTCTGCGGTATCGAGCGTCAAGGCGCTCCATTGAATGGCGTGGAGCTTGGTGCCCATACCGAGAAAACCGCCTTCGGACAGCACAGGGTAGGCGATCCCTCCGCCCCGCACGTCGAGCATGATGTCCGAAATTTTGCCGATGTTCGCCGTCCGATGAGCGAACCTAGTTGCCATCCAGCGTAGCGGCTGCCACGATTTCCGGCCCCGGCCCTTCAAGCAGAGGGCAGCAGGTTCCAACACGTGCGCAGGCTTGCGGCTTGGCCTTTTTTTATCGTCAAACAGATCATCGCCTCTCACAACGGAGCCATCACGGTCGAGTCAGACAATCGAAGGACGGTGTTTGAAGTCGTTTTACCGAGAAACGCCAACGTCCAACAGCCGGTCCAGCACCTGCCACCAACTCAGTAGTCCACTTCTTTTTGGTGGCGCATCCGGCATCGCACCCTGCGTTGACGGCAGCTGATTCGCGGGAGCTGAAACGTTTCCTTCGACCCAGGCGCCTACCGCTAACTTGGCCTGCGGCTCACACCGGCGATCAAACCTCGCGAGGGCATACCCGTTGCTGACAGGGAAAGCATGAATTCCCCATTCAAACGCGTGTCGCCCACCGTCATGTCGCCCTCCGTCGCGCCGCCTCCAGGGTTATGGAACGCTCGTCCGTTTGAGGGTGTTACGCCGCCGATTGCCGTGCTCATCGTCGATGATGACAGCGCGGGGGCCGAAGCCTTGGCCGCTGCCCTCGCGACTGAAGGCTTCCGCACGATTGTCGCGGTGGGGGGAAATGCCGCCTTTCGAACGGAACCTGCGTGGACGCCGCACGTCGTCACTCTCGACATCGAAATGCCAGACCGCGACGGTTTTGCTGTGGCCTCGGCGATGCGCAGCTCAAACCGCTTCGCAAACGTACCGATCATCGCGTACACCTCCCTGAACGAGGCGGAGGTAATCGAGCGGGGCAGAGAAGCGCAGATCGACGCGTTTTGCCGGAAAGGCCATTCGGTCCGGTCGCTCCTCGCCCTGATCGAGCACGTCGCGCCATCGACGGTGCCGGGGCGAGGCAGGGCGCTTTAGGCCAGTCCTGGAAGCTCACGTGTCGTTCACGCGTCTTTTCAGGAGTCTGTCTGCTTCCTCAGCGCGCGCCCCTTTTCCCCGTCGACCACTGTCCTCGCCGCTCCGTTCATTGAGATAAACGACGAGCGCTCCACCGAGGAGCAACGGGACCACTGTCATCACGATCATTTCGGCACCTAAAGAAATCGGTCTACGCTGGTCATGTCGGCATGATGCGCGGGAGACGGCAAAGGAAGGCAATGGGCGCCGACGTTGAAGCCGTTCTATGCGAGCACCGTCGTGACGCCTGAAGTGTAGACGCGGCGGGGTCGTAGCCGAAACTCCCTCGCAATAGTCGCAATTATTTGGATAACTAACATTATGTGTCAATGAGGTCAGGAGCGTCCACGATAGTCTTACCGCACGCGTTGCATGTCGTTGACAGCGATGTCTTTCTTTTCGAGCGGAAAAGCTTCAAGGGGAACGATCTGCGAGCGGGACCCGCGGTAACCGCTTTAACGCTGGCCAAAAGCATCTGAGGCCGGGACTCACGACTGAACTTATCCACAGATTCGGTTGAAAAGCCTGTGAACAACCCGGGCCGTAACTCCCTAAGCACTTGAAATAAGTGAGCTTTGTCGCCCTGCAACATCGCGCGGCTCGCCGGGCGACGATTGCCGGTCAGGGACGATTTTTGGCTGGCGTCACGAGGCATCGGAAGCCTGAGAGTCGCTGGCACATCAGCGCGCAGAGGGCCTCGCTGCGCGAACGGACTGTTCAACTGCACGCTCGGTAGCTCGCCTCGTCAGCCTGCGCGATCCGTCTGCCGCCGCGGACCGGCTTGAGCGCTTCACCGCAGTGAGCGGCCGCCTCCTTAGCCAAAGCATATTCGCGTGGCCGTCCACGAGACACCTCGCGAGCGGCTTTGCCAGAACGCCTATACTGCACTTGACTAAGCAGCGCAGCCAAATGCAAGGCAACCAGTGCGCCCCCTAACGGCATCGTTTCCGGCTTGGACCGCCCGTTGCGGTCGCTAAACCAGCTGTCGCCCAACGGGGAGCATTGATGGAACGCCTTTCCCAGCAAACGGTGAATCACCTGGTTGATCGCTGGACCGTGCTGATCAAGGAGCCCAATCGGTACGGCACGGGCTGTTACCCCGACTTGCTCGAGGCGGACGTACTCCGGCTCGCGAGCGAAGCCGAACAGGTCGTCGCTCCTGATCCCTTCGACGCCGATCTTATCCGTACCGCTCGTTCGCTCATCGAAGCAGGCGAGCTGAAGATCGCGATGTTCAAGCTGCATGAAGTGATTTACGGTCGCTTGGGCGGTCGTTAGTACGCCCGCCGCCGCCACACGACCCGCGGCACTTGCACACTGATCTGCCGATCCGAATCGCAGGCACAGTCGGCGAGCCGCGTGATCGGAGCCTCTGTCGCGAACGGGTCCCTCCGGATGCACCGCTGCCCACTACGTGAACTGCGCGATCGGAGTCGTGAGTGCCTTTTTGAATGAGCTTCGGTCAACCTTACAAGAGACGCTGGATAGGTGACTGTCCGGACGGAAACCATTGCGCGCGCAGAACTCGGCGACGGTTCGCTTTGTGAGTTCGCAGCAGCAATTGGTTGTATCCCATCGCGGCTGCGTCCGCCTCGAGCCGCGAAAGGAGCACAGCGCCAATGCCCGATTTCGCGGCACGGCTATAGAGGTGTGCGACCTCCGCCACGCGATAGTCTGATCGGCGCAACGCACCACACGCTAAAGGGAATCCGTTCATTGTTCTGACGATGAGAAACGTACTCCTCGCAGAATGGATGTCTTCGTGAAATAGTCGACCGCGGCCCCTCGCTCCATAAAAGAGCGCCATGGTCGCATCCAACTCGTCTAGAAGAGCCGCAGCGTCTGGCGAGCACGGGTCCTCTCTTCGCGCGACGACAAACATTTCCGTGGGCGTCATAAGTCCTACCTCGAGTAGCGTTCGTCGACTCAAGCAATAACGAGTCCACTCATTCCGAGAAGAGACACGAATTGCGGAGTTCATCGCGTAGTACTTGCCGCTAACCGCAGCGTCTTGAGCAGGCGCTCTTCCCGGAATCGCATTCTCTAGAAAAAACTATGCGGGCAATCACGACGAACAGACGCTGACCACTATCCCGACCCCGGACGGCGGGAGTACAGCTCGAAGGACCGAGCGCACTTTCGTGGGTTTGATTGCCCGCCTTAGGTGCAATGTCAATTCGTCTTCGTCGGCCTAGCACGGCGCTACTGCCTCAAGCATCCTCGCCGCCGCGCCCGCACATGGATCGGAGTGCTCTGCATCGAGGCATGCCTGAAAACCGTACGAAGCGGTCGGTATCTTGCGCGCGACCCCGCACGAGACAGAGAGACGCGCCGCGCTGTGCTCCAGCACGCACGCCGCACCATGACGTCGGCACCACATGCCGCGTCCGCTGCGCATCGCGTGGAATTTCTTGCCCTCCGGCAACGCCCCTCCATCGGGCGAGCGAGCATCCGCAATAGGCACAACGCTTGCGCTACTTAAGAGCCGCTGCAGGCGCCTGCCTTACACGTTCACTTATCTACAGGGATGAGCCATGAGGCTTCTAACCACTCGGGATGGTCTGCCCCGGCTGTCATGGGGTTCGATAATCGCCGGCGTCATTCTTTCGATGATCGTTTACCTGATTATGAGCGTGCTCGGCACGGCCATCGGCGCATCGCTGCTGGCGCCCATGTCCAAGCCGGATCCGTTGCATGGGTTTGGCTTCGGGTCCGGGGTCTGGGTCATCGTTACCACGGTGCTGGCGGTCTTCATCGGCTCGTACTTTGCAGGCCGCTGCGCCCCCGTGCTCGGATGGCTTCACGGTCTATTGTCTTGGGCGGCGATGACGCTGCTTATCGTGTACGGCATGACCTCGCTGATCACCGACGCGGTCAGTACCGCGGGTAGCGTCGCCGCGACGACCGCGCAGGTAGCGGCGACCGCCGCCAATCAATCCGGTACGACCCCGTCGATAGTCGATAACGCCAAACAGCAAATACAGGCGGCCGCCGCCTCGGCGGCATCGGCAGCTTCAGGTCCGCAGGCCGAACAGACGGCGCGTGAAACGGCAGATGCCGCGGCACGGGGCGTCGCGCGGGCGAGCTGGTTCTCCTTTGCCGCGCTCATCGTGGGAGCCATCATCGCCATCGTCTCCGGCGGCGCCGGCTTTCGCCATCAGCCGCCCTTTGAAGAAAGCGGTGGTGCAGCTTCCGGCGCCGATACGCCGACGGTGCGCAGCCGTGCAGTGCTAGGAGGCGGTCGTCTCTGAGCGAGCCGCCGCTTTCCGACAGCCGGTGCAGATCCGGCCGAAGTGCGGATGAGGAGGAACCCATGCGTGAGGAAGAGACGTCCGGTGCGATGCCAACGCCTGGACCGTCGGACACAGTGGGTGTCGGCGGTCAAGGAAGAGATCGCGGTCGGCGCCACGACGACGGAAACGGGCGCCGTGCGGGTGCGCAAGGTCGTTCATGAAGAAACGCACCCCCTTCAGGTCGGCCGCGGTCGCCGGGCGGTCCACGGTTTTGCGCTCAATGGTCGCGTGTTCTTCACGCAGACTGACTGATTCGCTGACCGGCGTTTCCGTTACGCGTGAATAGACGCGAACGCCGCCCGTCTGCACTTCGCGCTTGCCGACGGAAGGCTCTGTAGAGATCCGCGAGACGGCTGAGGAGCCCGCGGTTCCCAAACGTCGCGGGTCGTTGAAGAGGTAGCGGTCGGCAAGGAAGCATCCACCAGAACGGAGACCATCGCCGATACGGTACGAGGCACCGAGGTGAATGTCGAAAGGACGGCGGTCCCCAATGACGGCCCGGCTGCCCCGCCCGTTAATAAGCCGCCTCTTTGAAACCGGGGCAGTTGGAGACGCGCGCACAACGTCGGCACGGTCCCCTTTGTTCCTGTCTTCTTCCTGCGTCGTGCGATGACCTCCTCTTGAACGTATTTGCGTAGTGGCGACATGACGACGAGACACGACGACTAGACCTCATGGAATTTGATCTGTATTACGAACGATAGCCATGTGTATTCGCTATCTCCAGCGGCGCTATAGCTACGTTGGAGCTCATGTCCCCCAAAGGCGTCTGGCCCCAGACCGTCATGTGGTGTGCTTACGGTAGCGCGGCCGTTTCCAGACCAGCGGCTCGGAGAAGGCTTACGGTTGACGGTGCAAGAACACCGGCGGCGACTGCGCTGAGCCGCTTTTGCTCAAGCAATCCGGATTGCGCGCGCGGAATCAGCAAGTCGTGCACCACCGGAGGACGCGAGGGTTACTGTGTTTTGTTCGCTAGCTTGTCGAGAAGCTCGCTGATGTTCGCCGGCTTGACGAAGTAGGCGTCGAATGGATTTTCGTCCGGGTTCGGCTCGACCTCTGCCTGCCACCCTGTGAGCGCGATAAGCATCACGTCCGATCCGCGCCTGGAGCGGATCCTTCGCGCCACCTCCGTCCCATCGATATCGGGTAAGCCAAGGTCCAGAATAACCGCATCGGGATGGAACGCATCCTCCACGCGTAGAGAATCCAGGCCACAACTCGCTGTTTCCACTGTATGGCCTTCCGCTTGAAGCAAGAGCGCGAGACTGGCTGCGGCATCTTCGCTGTCGTCCACTACCAGCACCCGGCGCTGTTTCGATGGCGCTGAAAGCGATTGATTGGCCGCGGAGAGACGGGTCTCTTCCACCGACGAAGCGTGGTCAGCACGGAGGGCCGGAAGCCGAACTTCAAATGTGCTTCCTTTTCCCGGTCCTTCGCTTGCTGCTGTCAACTGCCCGTCGTGAAGTTGGACGAGCGCCCGTACGAGCGCCAGGCCGATGCCAAGACCGCCCTTCGAACGTCCGTGGCCCGACGGGACCTGCGCAAACATAGTAAAAATCGTCGTCAGGTCCTCATGCGAGATGCCGATGCCGCTGTCGCCTACGGTGATCACGACGGCGTCGCCCTGCCGGGTCACCAAGAGCCCGATCTTTCCGCCCGATGGCGTATAACGGAAGGCGTTGTTGAGCAGGTTTTGAACGATCTGGGCGAGCCGAACCGGATCCGCTGACAGGAAAAGGGGATCATCTGGGAGGCGTACGTCGAACTCGTGCGAGGACTCAGACCCAGCCTGGCGAGCGCGGGTGCTTTCAATGACCTCGTGAATGATCGCGCCAATCTCGACGCGCGTTTTCTTGATCTCGATCTTCCCTTCTGCGATGCGAGACACGTCGAACAGATCATCAGCGAGGCGCGTGGCTTGATCGAGTTGCCGATCGAGCATCTCCAACGGCCAAACCGTGTCAGCCGATAAGCCCTGCTGACGCGAAAGCAGGTCGATGGCTGAACGCATCGCACTCAAGGGCGTGCGAAGCTCGTGAGCGAGCGTCGCGAGAAATTCGTCCTTACGACGGTCGGCGAGTCTCAGCGCAAGTTCCGCCGTCTCCTTGGCTTTCAGGGCTTCGTCTGAGCGGCTCCGTGCGGCGACCAGCTCGCGCTCGTATTTATGCCGGTCGCCCATGACCATGACGGCGAACTCGTCGAGTTCAACACCACCTTCGTTCACCCGGCACACGTTCACCATCATCGGGACGACCGCCCCATCCTGGCGACGCATATCGAGTTTGACTTCCGCCACGGAGCGTTGCACCTGCAGCAGCGGCGAGAGATGGGTTTGGAGAAAAATCTTTCCGCCCATCGTCAGCAGGTCGAGAAAGGTGCGGTGCCCAACCAGCTCTGTTGCTGAGAATCCGAGCCATTCACAAAACGTTCGGTTCGCTTGGAGGATTTTCCCGCCTGCCGTCGCCGTAAAAAGCCCGCAGGGCGCGCGGTCATACGCTGCTCTGAAGTCGGATACGCTTCGCTGCAGCTCATGCATGATCAGAGTCCTGTCTCATGCAGGAAAGACTCGATGGCGTCGACGCTGGCGCTCGGGGCGCTCAAGTGCGGGCAATGTCCAATATTCTTGACGATGGCGAGGCGGCTGCCAGGGATATGTTGGTGCATGTACTCTCCGACGGAAACCGGCGCCAGGAAATCGTCATTGGACTGCACAATCAGCGTCGGCGTCGTGACACGTGACATCTCCGCGCGATGATCCGCCAGGAAGGTCACGCGCGCAAAATGTCGCGCAATATCGGGATCGGTCCGGCAGAAGCTGTTGACGAGTTCTTCACTGAGTTGCGGCTGTTCGGGCGCGCCCATGATGGCGGGTGCCATCGTGCTGGACCAGCCGAGAAAATTGTTCTCTAGCGTTTCGAGCAGTTCCTCGATGTCCGCGCGCGCAAAACCGCCTGGGTACGCGCCATCATTGATAAACGATGGTGACGGCCCGACCATCACGTTCGCCGCAAAACGCTCGGGTGCTTTGATCGCCGCAAGCATGCCGATCATCGCGCTGACCGAGTGGCCTACGAAGACGACCGGCGGTGCCTCGACGTCAGCGAGGATCTCAAGTATGTCGTCCACATAGCCATTCAGCGAGCTGTACTTCGCGAAATCATAGCTTGCAAGATCCGACCCGCCGCTTCCAACGAGATCGAACAACACGGTCCGGTATCGACTCTCGAATGTCGGCGCAACATACCGCCACATCGACTGGTCGCAACCGAAGCCGTGAGAGAAAACCATTGTCATCTGGCCATCACCGACGACGTGCACGTTATTGCGCTTGATGACGTTCATTTTGTGAGGAAGGCAGAAGGTGGCGGGCGCGCGACGACTTACGTGGCGGAGATCGGTCCGGCATATTTGACACAATATCACCCTGAGCAGGCTGCTCAGAAAGCACGCACGAGGACCGCGATGAATTGCTCTCGCGAATCTGGCGGTTTCTCGTGCGTCGGACAGTGCCCCCCGACGCATGGCAACCCGCTTCAAGTTTCAACTGTCGCAAACATCAAGAAGCGAAGTCGACGGGGTGAGTCCGGCCAATTTCCGCCCTATTTCGCGTCGACGCATTCGCCCCCTACGTGCTTGTCCGTGGTCCTCGCCTGAGCATTCGCTAGACGGCGCGCAATTTCCGCGGCCGCACCGCCGTCGACGCGCAACGCCTGGGTGCCATCGCCATTTCGCTCCTCCGCCAGGTGCAAATAGGCGGCGGCGAGCTTGCGCAACTCGTCTTCAGTTGCGTCCTCGATGCCGATCAGCTGATTGCTTGCCCGCTTGTTCGAGGCGAGCAGTTCGTTTAGCTTCAAGTGAAGCGCCACGCTGTCCTTGTTCGCGCTCTGCTGGATGAGAAACACCATCAGAAAGGTGACGATCGTCGTGCCCGTGTTGATGACCAGTTGCCACCCATCGGAAAACTTGAAGACGGGACCGGACGCGAGCCATACCACGATGACAATTACGGCCAGCCCGAATGCGACGGGCGACCCCGCCCAGCGCGTGACAGCGCTCGCGAAGGCATCGAACGCTCGCGTGACAGGATGCGCTTTCGCATAGCTGGGACTGGACGTCGAAGGGACGGTGTCCATGGGCGCGGCGTCCGGAAACGGGGCTTTTTCATTCATCATGGGCCTCCATTAAGTCTGCGTCCGATAGACGCGAGACGCCTCGGTCGCTCTACTAGCGAGATGGTGATCCCGACTAGGAAACCGAGGGCACCACGGTGAAAACAAAAAGACGTCGACCCTCACGCATTACCGGTCTACGAAGCTATGAGATCGGGGACGTGCCGTCACATCCCCGCGTCGGATGTCCGCCATCGGAAGAATGTTTGTAATGATCGGGAAAGATCCGACCGACCAAGTCGTCGTACTCGGCCGGCTGTGCCATCACAATCGCTTGAAGCATCTTGATGAAAGCGTTGCCGTCCTCCAGGTTCTCCACAATCACCCGTGCTGTGCGCAGAGAGATGGTCTCGGCGAGTGGAGACGCTGTACCGTCGTCCAGCAGAAATTTGAATCGGTGAATCTCCACTGATGCGTCCGCAGGAGGAGATTCGTGGGCGATTATGGTGGCCTTCATGTTGGTCGTCCGGTTGCAAGCAGACGAGCGATGCAAAAGGCGTACCTCGATCGCTTGCGCACCCCTAGGAGCAATGAACGGCTATGGGTGGACGTCGTGCCGCCGAAGAACGACGCGCGTGCACGGGATCCACTGCGGCGCGATCAACGCCCGTAGCGCGCACGCGCAAGGTGCCGCGGCGGTGTCCTAGCCATGGCCGGTCGCGGGCCTGACGGAGTAGACGTCCTGTCCTATCGTATGCGTGTGAAACGGCTGACAGCGGCCCTCAGCATTGAATGCTGGCTCCCACGTTGCCGTCTCTCGACCACTTTCAACTGACGAAGCAGCGCAAGCACGGGGAACGGCTTGCTCATGAAGCAGGCACACCGGACGCTCGGGCGTCTTCGAGAATCGGAGATGAGAATTACCGGGATGTGTGCAAGTTTCGGCTCAGCGAGCATCACCCGGATTAATCCGACGCCATTAAGGCCGGGCATCGCACAGTCGGTCACGACAACGTCCGGCGGTGCAGCTTTCGCAAGCGCTAGCGCGTGCTCGCCGTCACTCGCGGTTCGGACGACATAACCTTCCGCCGCGATCTCGACGCCAAGCGAACCCAGCCATCCATGTCGTCATCGACGAGCAACACGGAAGCCATCCCTACCCCTTCGCCGCTTTGCGCGGATTGCGCTGCGGCAGTTCTTAGGCGCCGCCTCGCTGCGGCTGTCTGCCTAGCGGTTCATCCTAGCGCGCACGGTGGAGCGGTTTATTGCTTTATCTTGCCTGTCGCCTTCGCCTTCGCGTTCGCGTCCGGCCCCGACGCGCCGTCCGGCGACATGCCCTTCTCCCGTTGCTGCATCAGCGTGGGGGCGCTGCTGCCGCTGGTTGAGGCAGCCTGAGTTGCTTGGCCTGTCGGCGTGCCGTGCTGAGTCGCTGGTGACGGAGCGTTGGACGTGTTTTGTGCAATTGCGCCCGCGCTCGTGGCAAAAAGCACGACGCTTAACAGAGTTCGGATGGAATTCATGGCTGCCTCGTAAATTGCGCTTCGTAGCTTTATGCAAGCATCCAACGTGCCTCGGAGCCAAGCGCCTTCCTTCAGCCGATTGAGCGGAAGTGTCGGGCAGAAACCATCAGATCACAGCCGTGAAACGGGCGCCGCCGCTACTTCCTCGCGCAGGGCAAGACGCTGATCTGGGTTACAGCGGACCCTTTGCCCAGCTCTTTTCGGAAACGCCGTTCCTACTCCCACGACGTCGCGGTTTGGGTGCTTATCGTTATCGCGAGAAGCGCCAGCAGTTCGTCGCCGTCAATGAACGCGGTCGCGACGCGACCCGCAAATCCACTGCGCCGTCTTCGTTGGCAAAAACGCGCAGGCACCTAACGAGAGGAATCGACCATCCTCATTGAGAACGAGGATCCGGACAGCAGCGCCGTGTCTTCGCGTGTGATAGATGGCAGAAACGCGGCGCCCTGGCAATACCTGACCATATTTCGGTTCTAAATATGTTGAGCAGCGGGCCTCCCGGAAGTTCGAGCCCGCGCCGGCCGTTGAGCGACGGCTTGCCCCGCGGAATGCCTTCGATGTGCTAACCGTCGTCAGCTATTTTGGGGGCTCGTCGATCTCATACGCAATCTGTTTGCCGTTGCGCAATTGACCCCGTGCCTTTCCAACGGCGTTGCTTGTGAGGCATCCAACCAGGCATGCCCTGATTTCTGCCCGGACGGTTTTGGGGGAAGACATTTGGGCTTATAGCCCCGCTCGGCGATCGCTTACAAGATCCGGTTCTCTTGCGGCTGGCTCGCGCGTAGCGATTTCCCTGGTCCAGCTCAACTGCCCCGATCGCTCGGTTGGCGCTTCACGAATGTCTGCGCGACATCATCGAAGTTCGGGTGGTAGTTAAGTTGGTTCGCCCGCGCGATTGCCCACCAATCCATCACCGTCCGACGACGGCGTCGGTCGGAGTTTTTGACTTTCTGGCCATCGGGCCACTGCACGCCAGACGCTGATTCGCAGCCCGGCGCGCCCCTGCTTCGGCCGGCCGCGCATCGAGTTCACCACGCAGCTTGCGCCGCAGCTCAGCCGGTAAGGCGCTCGATCTTGATCGGCGCTCCCGCTTGATCATCACCGGATCGTTGACGGCCTTCCACGAATTCGTGAGGCTCGACAGGACCCTGGACATATGATTCAGGTTCAGCTACTTTCTTCATACATAAGCCAGAGCCGCTACGGCGCATGGAGAGAGGCCCATGAAAGATTCGTTTGAACCCCTTATCCTTCGAATCTATCAAACGCCGAACGGACAATGGGCGGGGCGACTAATGATCGGCAACGAGGATCTTGGTTGGCTTTCGGGGTGTGCCTCGCCTACGGAGGTGGAGCAGGCGATTCGCGAAACCGGTATGTGCCCAGACAGGGTTGAAGTACGTGCCTCATAGCTTCATGAAGCCGTCGGACTTCGATGGCGGCCTACCGCCAGATTTTAACGCGCCATGAGCGCCTGTCAGGCAGAAAAATCCGCGGGGCTGGCCGTAGCGCCCGCCCGACGAGCGAGCGAGCGGTGCGGCAGGCAGGAAGAACCCCTCGCGGTTCTCTCGAGGCTACCGCAGCCTAATCCAAGAGGAAGCGTCGCCATCGCGCCTACGCCCCGAAGAACTCTTCATCGCCGGTACGGTCTGATTCACCTACATCTGAACGAGCGCCTGGGCACTGTCGTCAGAAGGACACTCGCGCGTCTCGTACGAATCCACTGCGGAAAATCGTGCACGGGCTCCGCGGGCGGATAGTCTTAAAGCCCGCGCCTGTGATGTTCGACAGGTGGATCGGTAGTGTGCGGTGCCGCTCCTGTCATTGCGAGCCGCCCCGCGATACTGACAACCGTCGTCGGCTGCTTGAACGAGCCGAATTGCCGGTTCGGCGTGCAGGGGTTCCCCCTATTTCCTGCACGCCGCCCCTGTATGTTGAGATCCACTGCGAGGAACCTCGACTACCGCTCGTGTCCCCTGGCGGGTTGACGCTCATGCGGCGTCGCCGGACGATCTCTCGTTCGTGGCTTCTCTACAAAGTGTGATTCGCAGACGGTCGACACGGCGCTTTTGAAGACCAGCTGTATGCCTGTCGGCGACTGCAATGCAAGAACGTATTTGTCGAAGGACATCAGCTGGCCGGTCAGTTTGATCCCGTTCACCAGAAATACCCAAACGACTTTCCGTTCGCGCACGAGGGCATTCAGGAAATCAGCTTGGATGTCGTTCGCATCGGTGGGCATGATGGCAATCCCAGTCGTTTATCTCGCCAACGGCTCCCTGTTTCGTTGCCCGCCGAACGACGCAGCCTCTATTGCTCGTCCTCGTCATAGTAGCGCGCGGCGGCCTCGAGCATGCGCCGTCGCTCCGCCCGCACATAAATCGACGTGGTCTGCAACGACGCGTGTCCGAGGATCGCCTGCACCACATCGGTCGGCATCTCGCGTGCAACGGCCCGTGTCCCAAATGTATGCCGAAAAGCATGCGCCGAGGTGTTCGCCAGTTGCACCAGGTCGTCCGCGCCGAAGTCGGCCAGCGCAGCGGTCTGCGCGCTCAAGCGTTGCACCGCCATGCGCACGAGCCGTCCCAGGGCATCGACGGTGTACGGCACGTCTTGCGCGTTCACGTCGTGCCGATCAAGCGCGGCGCGCGTGCCCGGAATCCACTGCGGCGCGATCAGTGGTCCGTCAGCGCGTGGGGCGTCGAAGTCGTGCCCCCGGTCGTTCCAGTGTGCCCGCAGGGCGCCGATCGTCGCCCCGCTGACCGGCACCGTGCGCTGCTTGCGACGCTTGCCAATGATGCTGAGCGTCCACACTGATGAAGCTCCACGGCCGGGTTCCGCCAAGCCCATGGGCTTGGCCTGCGTTGTCCCTCCCGGCGTCGTGTGCGTGGGCGAACCCGACGCGGTGCGGCGCGACGTTCGCCCCTCCTCGGGCACCTCAGCGATCCGCAGGTCTTCTCGACGCGCGAGCGCAACTTCCGCACGCCGCAACCCGGAATCGCCCATCAGCAAAATCGCCGCGCGCGCGGCGCGCCACTGCCTGAGCTCGTCATCGTCTTGCGGATCCACCCCACCGAAAGCGTCGCAACGCCCATCGAGCGCCTTGCGCACCTGAGCCCATAGTCTGGCCGGCAGCGCCCGGTGCACTTGCACCGACAGCTCCCGCGTCACGGTCGCCGGTTCATGCACTGCACTCCACGGGTTGCCTGCGAGATACCGGACCTCGACCAGCCACGCAAAGGCCGCGCGCAGCACGCGCACCGCGTACGCCTGACTGTCGGCCGATAAACCTTCGGGGACGAACGGGCGCCAGCGGCCGCTGGTGCGCGGTCGCTTGGGCCCCACGAAAGATGGCAACGGCGCCTTCAAGAAGTCTTTGTACGCCTCGCAGTCCTCGACCGTGAGCGACGACAGCGCTTTTCGGCGAACCACCACGCTCCAGAGAATCAGTCGCTCGAGCTCACGCGTGTAGGCCCGCAAGGTCGTCGGCCGATCGCGATAGCGGTGTAGATATGCGTGCACCGCTGCCAGGTCGTGTTCGGCGCGGACGAAAGCGAAGTTG
The DNA here is from genome assembly GCF_001544795.2 of Caballeronia temeraria. Lineage (GTDB taxonomy): Bacteria > Pseudomonadota > Gammaproteobacteria > Burkholderiales > Burkholderiaceae > Caballeronia > Caballeronia temeraria. Next base: position 136,962 of record NZ_FCOI02000006.1, read on the forward strand.
GCCGCTCGATTGACGCACGTCGCGCCGGACAACGCTGCAGGCACGACCAGGTGCTCGAAGGGCGCGAGCCGCGGTTCGCTCGGATCGCCGCCGATGACAATGACACGCTCGTCCCCCTTCCCTTCGCTCGCACTGGCCGGCACCAACGACGTGGTGTCGACGTCGGCGGCGACCTTCATACCAAGCGTCGTTTCGTGCCGCCGCAGCCACGCGACGAGCGTCCGCGCGCGCGAGGCACCGATGCGCGGCACCGAGCGCCACCAGCTGCCGCCGCGGGCATTGCAGTACTCGATCAGTGCGCCGAGCGTGCCGATGCCCTCCCCGTTCAGACGCCGCGCGATCAGCGGCCGGAACCACAGGTGTACCGGGTGTGTCACGAGCGGGACGGCCGCCGCCAAGGTCGAGGCCTGCTCGACCATGCGCAAGGTCATGGCCGTGAGCTTCGCGCTGCCGTGCTGCTTGATCGATGCTCGCAGATGATCGGCTAGGACCGACGAGCCATGCAGCACCGCGAGAAGAACCAGGTCATCGCGCATCGTGCCCAAAAACCGTTCCATCGCGTCGGCACTGGCCGCGTGGGGCGAGCGCTCCGGATCGTAGTAGAGGCGCGCGATGGTCGCCGCCGGCAGGCGCTGCACGAACGCGCGCAGCGCTGTGAAGTCGGTGCGGGTATAGGTGCGCGGCGGCGGCAGGGTCAGCTGTTGCGGTTGATTGGCCATCGCGAGGCGCTCTTGTCTGCAATTCGAAGGAAGCAAATGGCTTCCAACACGTGTCCGAACCGGTGCGGCTTCTCAGGGAAGGACGGTAAGGCTATGGAGGCGCGTCCCGCCCGCGGTGAACAACTTGGTCCCACACGACTAGCTGCGGCGCCGAGACCGCCAGAGGCGCCGCATCCGGATGCGCCGGATTGACCACGGCATGGCATTCCGCGCGACGCACGACGACCCTCCACCGCGGCGACGCCGAACGCACCGCCGCCCGTGCCGCGCATTGCGCTTCGCCGGTTGCGGTGACCATTCGACTTTCCGCGACGGGGTGAGGTTGGGCCTGCTCGGCTCCATGGCGTTACTCGGGAATAACCAGGCGCAGCCCCGGCAAATCAGCAAAGTCGCCACCATTCAGGGTCATCAGCGCGTAGCCGTGTTCGATGGCTTGCGCAGCAATCCACAAGTCGTTGTAACGGGGCCGTGGCGAACGACCCGACTGTTTGACCGCCGCGGCGAGGACACCGAACGCTGCGGCCGTGTGCCGGGATACCTCGAGAATCGGCCGCCGCTCGAGCTGTTGGAGGAATGCCGCGCGCCCGGCCCGCTCTATTGGATCCGCACACGCCTGCACACCGAAGCCGAGTTCGCCGAGCGAGATCACCGAGATAAAGACGGGCGCCTCCCCGGCCAGATCGATTACCGTCTGACGCGCCAGGGTTTTGGCGGCGAGCGCCACCCAGATGCAACTGTCGAGGATCACGCCCTCGTTCGCGCCCTCGTTCACGGCTGCGGTCATGGCCGGGGCGACGCCCATGGATCCCGCACCCCCTCATCGAAATCGACGCGGCTCTCTTCGAGCCAAGCCTGCCCTTGCTGCGGCGTCAGAACCGCCGGCAGTCCCGCGAGCGCCTGGGCCGCCGTCATCACCGGTGCGGGCGGCATGAGGCGCGCGACCGGCAAATTGTTGCGCTCGATGATCACCGTCTCGCCGTTACGCGCGACAGCGTCGAGGATCTGGCGGGTTTGCCGCGCCAGATCGGTGGCGGTAATGATCTGCATGTTTCGTCCTAGGTTCGTATCAATACGTATTTTACGTATTTCCGCGCCCTTTTGCACGCCGCTTCGCGTCCGGAACGAGGCGTAAAGCAGACGACCCGTCATTTTACCGATTAAACCATTCACTGCTAATAACAATTAGCAGCTAACATCATCTTACGTATGCTAAATGTCTCCATCTACATCCAACTGTCTGTTGTCGACTTTACATATATAGTATTATCGTTTTTTCGTGAATCAGCTAACTAACGACAACGGGACACTTCGATTGCTTCCGTCGCGACGGTGTGCACTATGTTCAGACTGTGCGTATAATGTGCATTATCATCGATCGTCGCTGGAGCCCACGAGATGAACGCTGACCCCTTAACCGACGTCTTGGAGTCTGCCCGAGAAGCGGGAACCTCCCGGCTTTCGGCGGCCAATCTCGCCAACGTGCTCGGCCTGCAGCAGCAGGATTTGGCCACGATCGCTGGCGTGCATCGAAACACGCTCCGCACGCACCCCGAGTCGCCAAGACTGCAGGCCGCCTTGCGTGACCTGATGCGCGTGGTGTCGGCAGCCGTCGCGGTTCAACCGGACCTCGAACGAGCGCTGTTTCTCATCAAAAACCATCCGATCCCGGCCTTTCGGCATAAGACGATCCTCCAGTTGGTCCAGGAGGGCCGGACCGAGGATGCGATCGACTACCTGGAGTCTATCAGTGCAGGTTTCGTTGGATGATCCTCACCGATTTGCCGACGGGAACCACGCTGTATCGCGCTCACACACCGCGCTGGGCCGACCGCCCCATGAGCGGCGCGGGCGCCGCGCTGAAGGGAGGACGTTTCAACCGCGAAGGGATCGAGGCGCTATACCTGTCTCTGGAGGAACTGACGGCGCTGCGCGAATATCAGCAAACCTCCCCTTTTCTTCCGCCCTGCACCATTTGCTCTTACGCTGCTGAACTCCGGGACTTGGTGGATCTGCGGCAACTCGACCAAGGGAATTGGGATGAGCTTTGGCATGACTGGCGCGAGGACTGGCGGTATTGGAAGTTCGAGCAACACATCGAACCGCCGACCTGGGTGTTGAGCGACTTGGTCCGAGATCTCGGCTACACCGGGATTGTTTTTCCGAGCCAGGCGCATGCCGGCGGCACCAACGTGATGGTTTTCAACGACCGGCTTGGCGACGGCAATGCGATCGAGGTGAACGATCCTGGCGCGCAACTTCCGAAGGATCAGTCAAGCTGGCAGCGGTAGACTCTGAAGTGATTCTTCTCCAGCCTCTCACTCTTCTGCAGAACGAGCTAGGGATCAAGGGCACCACCAGATGGCGGATTCGCTAAGACCAGTTATTTAGATATCCGAATCAATGATCGATCATGAAGATTAACGCATTTTCGTTAGTATTCCATTCCCATGCCTACTTGTGGCGCTGATACGCGATCCGCGAGGACGAAGCGATGCGGCGAGCGGATCTCGACAGTGCCGATGTAGGTTGTCCGCTGCCACGACGCCCTTCACGGCGCGTTTTGCCGCCCACTGTACGCGCAGAAAGAAGCGGTCCTTGCCATTAATCAGTCGCAGGAGCACTTCGTTGCAGCCGATTCAGGTTCCTTCTCTTCCCGCGATGCTTCGCTCCGGCGACCGGCCAAAACCGCCCATTAAGGCCACCACCTTCGCCCCGACCGGGAACTCGCCTCCCGGGCACGATTTGACGACGCCCACGCACTCGATCCCGCTAACCGCGACGGCCTCGGCCCATTCGCTTCGGCGCAAGTGCATCTCCGCATCCCGCACCGAATGCTTGCGGACACGTGGCCTTCCGCTATGTCGCCGCGACCGCGCTCTCGATTGCCTGACTGAGTTGGGCCACATCAACGGGCTTCGTGAAGTGGAAGTCAAATCCGGCCTTTGCGGTCCTCTCCCGGTCCTGAGGTTGCCCCCACCCGGTGATGGCAATCATCGTGACATCCTTCGTTGCCGGCGTCGCTCGAATGCACTGTGCGACGTCAATTCCGCTCATGCCGGGCAAACCGAGATCGAGCAGGATGACTTCGGGGCTGAAGTGAGTAAGGATGCCGATCGCCTCCTCGCCCGAATAGACTGTGCGTACCTCATGACCCTCCAGTTCTAGGAGCGCGGTCAGTGCATCTGCCGCATCAACATTGTCGTCAACGACCAGGATGCGACGCTTTCCAACCGATGCTGCAATGGCCGGCGCATCACGCGTCGGCACCGGCGCGGGCACCACCCTGCATTGCGCCGGGAGATGAATGGAAAAGCAGCTTCCGCGATCTTTTCCAGCGCTTGACGCCGTCAGTCGGCCGCCGTGCAATTCCATCAGCGATTTCGACAGCGCGAGTCCGATACCGAGTCCGCCCTCGCGGTGATGGTCCGGGTTCACCTGCGAAAACATTAAGAAAATCGCCGACAGCTTGTCAGATTCGATTCCGATTCCATTGTCGGCGACTGACAGGACGATCTCGGCATCGTCCGCGGTCGCCGTCAGTTCGATGTACCCGCCCGGCGGCGTGTACTTCGCGGCGTTCGTCAGCAGGTTGCCGAGTACCTGCGCGACCCGCAGGCGGTCGGCCTGGATATGAAGGGGCCGCGGAGGAAGCTCGACGACGATTTCGTGAGCCTTTGCTTCGAGCAAAGGTCTCGCAATCTCCACCGCGTCGTCGAGTACCTCTCTAAGGGCCACGGTTTCTTTCCGCAGAGTGAGCGCCCCACGCGTGATGCGCGACACGTCGAGCAGGTCGTCCAGTAAGAGCGCCATGGCGGCCGACTGCCGGCGCAGTACCGTGATGCACCACTTCGTGCGCTGATCCGTCAGTCCGGGTTGCTCCAAGATTTCCGCGACCTGCCTGATCGGCGCAAGGGGGTTGCGCAGCTCGTGCGCGAGCGTGGCCAGGAACTCGTCCTTGCGACGGTCGGCTTCCGAGAGCGCCTGTTCCGCTCGCACACGGGGCGTTATATTACCGAACCACGCTACGACCGACCCCTCCAGCGATGCGGCGACGACGTGAAACCACTGCTCGCCGTCATCTCCTTGAACGCGCACATCGAATGCGTCACGCCCGTCGCGTTCGGCAAGTGGCGCCAAGCGGTCAAGCAGCAGATCGGTGTCCCATCCTGTGGGACGTACATACGCGGTCGAGCTGCCGATCACGACCCCTGCGGCTGGATTGAATAACTGCATGGCTGCCTCGTTCAGAAAGTCCCATCGGAGCTCGGCGATGTGGCGCTCGCGCACGACCGGGGTGACGATGAAAAACGGCACGCCGGCACTGTCCAACGCTACGTCAAACCGGTGACGGGCGTCGCGCTCAACTTGCAGAAGGCGATCTGCTGCGTCCCGTGTAGCCGCTTCAGCTCGTCCAGCCCGGCGGGCCACCTTGGCCAGTTGCTGTCCTGCAGCTATCAGCAATCCACCGACGACTGTAAAGGCCAGTAGCACGATCCGGTCAGGCTGTTCATCAACAGCGAAACTGCCAATCGGCTGCAGCCATAGTGCGCCGTAAGCCACGCCGGTCGTCAGAAGCAAGGCTCCCGACCACGCACCAAACAACACCGTGATTAGTGGAAGGGAAGCACTGATGAGCAGGAACGTCAGCCGACCATGGGCAATCGATGCCAGCACCTGCTGCGCTAGAAGGACGCCAGCTGTCGATGCAATGCCGTACAGCAGGCGCTTCTTAAGTGGGTATTGTGCGATGCGAACGATCATGGGCGGTGCTCAGTTTTTCGGGATGGCTTTCTTCTGCATTATGCACTCCTCTTACTTGTGCAAATGAAAACCAGTTCCCAAGCGCCGACGAGAGAAAAAGCGCAGAAAGTGGGCGCAATGGCTGTCGACTTTGAGGCATACCTGAAAAAGAACAAGTAAGGCAAAGCCGTCTAAGGTTGTTCCGCCCTGCATGGTCAAACGCTTCGCGTTGCTCATTGTGTCCATCTGGCCGCCTAGTGGCAGCGTAGGACCGTGAACGACCTACAAGAGACGGTCGTCCCACTTTGAAATGGTCATTTAGTGCCTGCAAGTCACATCGTAGAAAGAAGCGAATCCACCGTCTATGCCATCATCCGGTACAGTGACCCGACTACCGGAGATCATGATGAGCAGCAAGTGGTTTTCGAAATTCGCGAGCTACCTTTCCACGATGACCGGTAGGCCCGCCACCTTTGTGATGGCCGTTGCCCTTGTGCTCGTGTGGGCGATCACCGGCCCGTTCTTTCACTACAGCGACACATGGCAGCTCGTGATCAACACGTCGACCACGATCGTCACGTTCCTGATGGTCTTCCTGATCCAGAACACGCAGAACCGTGACACGGCCGCGATGCAGATCAAACTCGACGAGCTGATCCGCGCAATGGAAGGTGCGCATAACGCGCTGCTCGATCTAGAAGAACTCGGGGAAAAAGATCTGAGTCGTTTCCGAAAACACTATGAAAAATTGGCGGAAGAAGCGCGGACCGCGCTGCGCGCGGGCGGCAGCGACACCGGTTCGCCATTCGTCGACAACCACGATGGCAATGATGACGAGCGGCAAGGCGATGAGAATCGCGATGCCAAACCGGGGGCTGCGCCGCTACGCGGCTAGCAAACGCGCTGTCCGACTGCGGTGCGCATTTGCTCCCGCGCGTCAACATCTTGGCTGGCGCTTTTCTAGACGGCCAGCGAATGACCGAAATTGGCCGGGCTCTGCCGGAAGGGCGACGTGCGCGCTTCGGCCTTCGGACTTTGACGCTGATCGCATTCAACGTCGGCAGCCAAGCGGATCGCGGACGTTGCCGGCGTCGCGCGATAGGACTGCAACTGCCTGCATCAGCGAACTCATACTCACGACCCGTTTCCGCCCTTCCGTCAGTTTGGTCAGATGTCGCCCCGGCGCTCGAAAGCGGCCGCAGCAGACAGGGCCCCATGGAGATTAGCGATATCGGATACCACGACATAACCCAGGCGGGGTGTAACGGACCCAGGTACAAGGCGGCTGCGCCATTGGACGAACCAGCGCGCCGATTGAATCTGTTGCCGGTCGCATTATGCTGGCGAGCACGGCAGGCAGACAGTAAAGAACGTGCCGTTTTCTGAAGAGGCGACCCCTATTGTTCCCTGATGCGCGCTAGCAATGCAGCGGCAGATATACAGGCCCAGTCCCATGCCTGCCGCCGTACCTCGCCGGTCGGCCGGGCCCGCCCGGGTCAGCGGATCGAACAGCGTGGGCAGCGCGTGTTCCGGGATCGGGTTGCCCTCGTTGGATACGACCAGTGTCACCTGGCCATCATGACCGGCGGCTTCGACAACGATGGGACCTGTTCCGTAGCGCACAGCGTTCGTCAGCAGGTTGACCAGCAGTTGACTGAGTCGGCTACCGTCCCACCTGCCCCGGAGTTCACCGGCCAGACGCAGCTCGATATGGGCATTGGGATAGGACGCGCGCACTTCGTCCGCCGCATCGCGACAGATCCGCCCCATATCCTGCGGTGTGAAACTGACCGGAAGCGCGTCGCCCAGCCGGGTGCGCGTGAAGATGAGCAGATCGTCGATCATCTGTTTCATCCGCATCGCGCCACGCTGAACAAAGGCCACCGCCCTGGCGCCGCCAGCAGAAAGACCCTCGTCATGTAAGAGTACTTCGCCGGCATTCAGTATTGCGCCCAGTGGCGAGCGCAGGTCATGGGCGAGGACGCCAGCGAAGAGGTCGCGGATACGCTCAGTGCGGTGTGCGTAGTGCCGCACCGATTCGGCAAGCACCTGGTCGATCGCCTCGTTGAACCGGATCATCTCTTCGAACGCCGCGGCACCGGACGGCGACGTTTTCTGCCAGCGCCGCAGCACGGTGGCGCGCAGGGACCGGAACTCAGCAACCACATCGTCGATGCTGAAGCCGTGCGACAGGCGATCCTCCGCATGCAGTCGCGCGACCCGGTTGAAGGCGGAATTCGGCTCCTCCTTGTCGCCGCGCGATTTGCTTTCCTGCTGCCCGGCGCTCTGCGTCTCGCGCATGTCCGTCGCGATCGCACCCAGGATGTCAGCCGCCGAATCACGCAACTGCATTTCGGTCAGCTGGCTCTCCTCCTGGCTGAGCACAAGCGCATAGCGGGTCCAGTCGTCAATCAGACCGGGTAAGTCAGCTTCAATGAAGTCGGCGAGGTTCATGCATTCCTCCGGTACGGGCGTTGCTCATATACGAACGCTCTCTGTCGGGCGCAACCAGCCTGGCAGGCGGTCGCCGTAACCTATCGAACCATATCTCGTTTTCTATATGGCAAATTCTCCACACACCAGCCGATGGACGACGCGCAGGCTGTCGCCCGGGGGGCCGCAAGGCCGTCGACTTCTTGTCGTCGATGATTACCGTCCCGGTGGGGAAGCTATCACTGCATCGCTGATGATCGCAGGATACGAGGCGGTGTACATGCTGGACGGAGCTTCAGCATTAAACATGATAGCGACATGGGTGCCCGATATCGCCGTTCTGGACATCAACATGCCGCAAATGGACGGCTACACGCTCGCCCGACATCTTCGCCAGAACACTGCGACCGGACACACCGTCCTCATTGCGTTCACCGCCCTTGATGAATCCGTCGCCCGGCCGGCTGGCGTCGCGTCGGGGTTTGATGCGTACTGTCAGAAAGGCGGCGCGCCGGATCCGCTTTTGCGCCTGCTCGAGAAGATCAGACAGTAACGCGCAACCGATGTCGGGCGATGCCAAGCTGCGGTCCGCGGGCGCGCACACCAGTAAGAAATTCGTGGCGAGCCAGTATCTGTTGGTCACAGCGGCGGCTGACGGCCGGCTTCCGGCATAATCCATGCGGCCCACCTATCTGGACTCGCGATGCAAGACGTACCGATCCGGGCGATGCCTGCCCACCAGCGTTTCGAGGTCCGCGACGCGGGCGGCATCACGCATGCGAGCAGGTCTATCCGGGCGATCGCAGTGGTCCAGGGTTTTAGCCCCGCGCGGATCAGCCACCTTTCTATCGTCGTCGCCGAATGCGGCGCGGATCTGCTCCGGAATGCGAACGGTGGCGAGCTACTGGTCTGCCCGTTGACGGACAGCGCCGGTTCGCACCCGGGGAACGGGGGCGGCGCCGGCATCGAAATCCTGTCGATCGGAAATCGCTTTCACCCGTCTGGACAGACACCCCATTTGCTGTTCGGGGGCCGATTGGCTTTCACTTCCGAAAGCGGCATGACCGCAACCCGGCAGTATGCGGACGAGTTCGACAGCTGGGGCCTATCGGCAGCTGATACGGTGCTGCGCGTCGTTATGTGGAGCGGTAATTCGGACCACGACCTTGCCAAGGCGTCGTCCGGACCGAATGTCGGTGTGGTGGAGTACGGCGCGATCAGTGTCGCTCTGCGCGACCAGCCCGTCTGCGGCGACGCATGGACATGCGTGCAGGGCATCGACGGCTTCACGGTGATGCTCGCCGATGGACTGGGCCACGGCCTGCTGGCGCATTCCGCTGCGTCGCCGCTACCGGATCACTTGCCCCAAACAATGGTGCGGCCCTACCCCACCTTGTCAGCGATGCACATAATGCGTTGCGGCCCACCGTTGGAGCGGCGCTGGGGGTCGCCCGTCTGCCGCCGCCTGACGGTTTGTCTGCGCCGGGTCGCCTCGGCGGCTTCGACCCTCGCGGAGCCGCTTCCTCACACGACAGGATCGCCCGGTTCTGCGGCATTGGCAATGTCGCAGCAAGCGTGTGGGAGCCAAGGCGCCATCATCACCTCGTCTCGCATGCAGGCGTCGTTGGGCGCTCCATCCGCAAGACACAGGAATTCCACGCCGCATGGAATCGCGATGCGCTACTCGTAATGCATTCGGACGGCTTGAACACGCGCTGGGAGCTTAGCCGTTATCCCGGTCTGTCCATGCGCCATCCGTCCCTGATCGCCGCGGTCCTTTATCGCGATCACGCGCGTGGAGACGACGATGTGACGGTTCTCGTTGCCCGCGAGCGCCGGCCTCCGACATAAGACGGTCGTCGCGTGGAGGCGCTGCAGGACCTTTCAAGGTCAAAGCGCCCAGCGACTTCGACTGAAGTCGCCCCGATCGAAGTGATCGAGCCACATGGTGATTATTCCATCCTTGACGGTGACCGATCTATCACCGGCAGCGATATCTCGCCGCCGTCTTCGTGACGGAAGATATCCCCGCGCTCGTTCCGAATTACATCGCCCGATGCCGCGATCTGCATGACCTGCCAATCGACCGTGAAAATACGGCCGATCCCGAAGTCGGCGCGGAACGCTTTGACTTGCTCGCGTCCAACGTTGTCGGGATACGGCACGTCCTCGCCGAGGACCTTCCCGGCAACCATGGGCGAGTGCCTCATCGATGCGGTTGGCGCTCCAGTGATCGAAGAACTCGAGCGCAATGCGAATTGGATCAGATGACATGATCGAGACATTCTTGATTGGAAAGAAGTGTGGAGTTGCACCGGTTCGCGTCAGCAAGAGACGACACCAGGCACGAGAAGCGCAACGCCGGACAGCGATCGTGCTTCGACGGCACGATGCGCCGAGACCGCATCCGCCAGTTCGAAATGCACGACATCGAGATCGCTGAACGTGCCGGCGCGCATCAGTGAGAACAGTTCCGCCGAGGCGGCATCGATTGTCCGCGCGTTGACGAACTGAGGCGTGCCGCCGCGCATGATGCGGACATTGCGCCGCGCAGCGTCGGCGGACTCATCGAGCGCATTGCCCGAGGCCGCGCCAATCGCAACGATGTCGCCACCATTGCGCACGAGTTCCAAGGCGAGCGTCGGCGTGGCTGCGCCCACGAGATCGAAAACCACGTCGACGCCATCGGGAGCAAGGGCGTCAATCTTCTGCGCGATGGCCGGATCGCCCGCATGGAACGCGTGATGCGCGCCGGCGCGCACCTTGGCCATCTTGTCGCGCGAACCGGACACGCCCAGCACCGTCGAGCCGAGCGACTTCGCCCATCGCGACAAGATGCTGCCCACGCCGCCCGACGCGCCGACCACCAGCGCCATCTCGCCCGCGCGCAGCCGATGCAGCGCACGCAAGGCCATCCACGCCGTCAGTCCTTTGGCGAGAAACGTCGCCGCGTGGAAGGTGCAGATGTCGGGCGGCAGCTTGACGAGCGCATCGGCGGAAATGAGACGCTCGCTCGCGTAGCCGCCCGCCGCGAAGAAATAGGCGACGCGGTCGCCGGGCGCGAAACCGTTCACCTCCGCGCCGATATGCGTCACCGTGCCCGCGCCCTCAAAGCCGGGAATAGCGGGCAGCGTGACCGGAAATCGACCGGTACGCACCATCGTATCGACGAAGTTCACGCCGATCGCGTCCTGCGCCAATCGAACCTGACCCGGACCGGGCAGCCCGATGTCTTCATGTTCGACGCGCAACACGTCCGGCGCGCCGATGTCATGCATGCGGATGACCTGTGCTAGGCCGTCTCCTCAGGCGGATTGACCGCCATCGACGTTCAGTGTCGCGCCGGTGATGTAGGACGCGTCCGGGCTGACCAGAAACGCGACGGCGGCGGCGATATCGTCCGGCTGGCCATAGCGTCCAAGCGATGCCATGCCCTTGAGCGTCTCCGCGAACGGGCCGTCGTCGGGATTCATCTCCGTGTTGATGGCGCCGGGCTGAATGACGTTGAGGGTGATGTTGCGCGGACCGAGATCGCGCGACCAGCCGCGCGTGTACGCGGCGACGGCCGCCTTGCTGGCGACGTAATCCGAGACGCCCGCGAACGGAATATGGAGGCGCTGCTCGACGACATCGCTGCATTCATGCGCGAGCCTGAGTATCAAAACATCAGAGTGGATGTCGAGGAAACACTGTCGTTCGATCTCGTGCGGCAGTTGCGCGAAGGCGCGGCGACGGTCGGCGTGTGCTGGGATAACGTCGACCTACAAGGACTTCAGCACCGGCCTTACCGACAGGACCGGCTCGCGCTCGCCGTCCACCGCGATCATCCGCTCGCGGGCGAGGTGTCGCTGCGCTTCGATCAGACGCTCGAGCATGAGCATGTTGGCTTGCTGCCGTCAACGGCCGTCCATACAATGCTGCGGCGCGCGGCTGCAAGCGCTGGCAAAACCGTGTCCTACCGGGTGATCGTTTCAAGCTTCGATGCGGCGATTCGTGTGGTCGCGGCCGGGCTCGGAATCAGCGTCGTGCCGGTGGAGGTGGCTGCGACGTATCGGCCGGTGCTCGGCATCAAGGTCGTCCCTCTCACGGATGCCTGGGCGCAGCGCCGGTTCATCGTGTGCTTTAAAAATTTCGATGCGTTGCAGCCAGCCGCGCAGCGCATGGTTGACTATCTCGCAAGCCGGGCCCAACGTCCTTCGACGGCGAAGTCATGAGAGCCGCACGGATTCCGCTACGGGATCACCTTGGGATGCAACGCCCCCGTTGGAACGAGGGACGGCGGTGCCGTATCGACTGCGAGTCAGTCGCCATTTACTGCCTCGACTAAACGTCCAAGCGAATGACCGCTGCCACATCACCGAGCCGACGTTCCAACGTCCGCATACCAGTTGGGACGAACGACTGCTGATGGCCGACAGCACGCATCCCCAAGCGTGGGGCAAGAGTTCAGATGCGTTCCGTCTATCGCAAACTTGGCTCACGGTAATTCAAACCGTGTCATGTGTATTCCTAACTGCGCACACTAATTGATAATTCTGTTAAGTTGAAGGTCCTGCGCAGCCGGCAGGCACAACGTTTGATGCAGGCCTACCGGTACACTTTTTTTATGCGCAGTCTCTGAACCGTGCGACATTCACAACGTGGAGCGCGCTGAACATTAGAATCCTTCAGGCCTTACCGTTAGATCGTTCCTGACTTCATTTACACCTTCAACGCTCTTAGCGGTGGCGACCGCCAGATCGAACTGATCACCGGCAGGAACGGACCCACCCAGGGTGATCACGCCGTTTCTTGCGACCACAAGGATGTTGCTCGCACTGAGTCCCCTGGTCAGGGAGAGTCTTCGCACCACTGCCTTCTGCAGCCTACGATTTTCTGCCTTCAACGACTTTTCGTTCGAGGATGCGTAGCGTGAAGCCGCGGGTGGCTCTGCGACGATTGCACTGGTCTGGGCGTATCCTCCGGACAACCATATCAGGAGGAAAACGCCTGTAGCGCCTTGCATTGTTTTGATTGCTTTAACGTATCCCACGTCGATTTCCGCCTCTAAAAAAAGATCGATCAAATGTCAGGCCATTTTCATGCTCGACCGGTCGCTCGCGGCGACATCCGCACCTACGGTCAAAAAGTATGTCGGACGCCCAGCACCGCGCCGATGGAGGTGCCCGCCACTTCGTACATCGCACCGGTCAACGACAGACCGGTGTTCATCGCACCGTGATTGTTGACCATTCCAACCTGCGCGTAGAGCGTCGTCGCCTTCGACAGAAAATAGTCCGTGCCGAGCGCTGCAAGTACCGAGTGATTGGCCGTATGGTTGCGATCGCTCGTCACCCAGACGCCACCGTTGACGTCGAGAGTGGGCATGACGTACCAAGTGACGCCGCCACCGTAGACGTTGTTGTTGAATGACCCCGCGACCTTGTAATTGACGAAAGAGGCCTTTGCGGTGAGCGAGCCGAATTGGTAACCGACGGCCAGCATGCGACCTTCATACTGCAGCGTGGTCGGAATTGGCGTCTGTGCGGTGCCACCGCTATTTCCGTCGAAGAAAGCCGCATTGACAGTCAAGCCACCGAGCTGGTATTTGAGCCGTGCCGAGTACTGGCGCCCCGCCTGAAAGTTGCCAGCCTGTCCGCCAAAGGCGTAAAGCACGCTTGCCTGAAGGCCACTCAGGACAGGACCGGTATAGGACACGGAATTGGCGTTGAAAATGCCTGTTCCAAGCACCGTGTCCACGAGTGGAACCGCACCGCTTCCGAATAGCGAGAGGCTGCGAGGGTCCGAATCATAGACGGCAAGAAAGAAAGGAGAAAACTGCAGGCCCAGCTTGATCTCTCCGGGCGGCCCCGCAATTCCGACCCACGCCTCACAGCCAAAGAGATTGCCATTACAATGAGCGAGACTTCCGTTCGCGATACTGAATCCGCTGACCAGACGAAACTTCGCTTTATACCCACCACCGAGGTCCTCGGTTCCAACCATGCCAAACTGGGAATAGTACTCCCCTCCGTCGATCATCGAAAACTGCTTTCCCGCATTGTGTCCGCTTGCCGGATCAAGCGTTTTGCTCGTATAGAGTAGTCCCGCATCAAGCACGCCAAATAACGTTACGCTGCTTTGCGCCTGTGCACCATTCCCAATCAATAGTCCAAGCGTGCAGACCGCCAGCCGTGGCGCCCTGCTCCCTTTCCATAACATGCTCGTCTCCTTAAACCAGAGGCTTAGCGCGCCCTTTTTTCCGAATCATGGACGCTGTTGTGAGGCGGCGGCGGCGATTCGCCACACCCGTCCACGGATCAAAGCGATTGCACGCAAGCCGCTCTAATAGCGCGTCGCACGCTCGACGCTGAGCCATGGATAACGGGCCGTGTCGGCTCCCCCATAATCGGGATCCAGGTAGACGTAGCATCGCTGTATCTTGAAGTCGCGAATCTCGAAAACATCGCACCACCTGCCGGCGTGCGTACTACCGGCGCGCCATTCAGTGCCGTTCTTAAGCTTTCCGCTAGACAAGCCCTCTATCACTATCGTGTCGCCTTGCTGAACGACATTCGCATAGGCCAGGTCATGCGATACGCCGGCGAGAATGCCCATCAGATCGCCAAACAGCCGCTCTATTTCACGCCTGCCACGAGCGACTCCCCATTTCGGGAAATAGACTTCGGCATCATCGTCAAACAAATCGAAAATGCTCTCGCCCCTGTCCATGCGGCTGAAGTATTCAAAGGCAATAGTTCTGCGCTGCTCATCCGTCATCGTTCTAATTTCCATCGTCAGTCTCGATAAAAAAGGGAGATAAATTGTCGACGGTCCATACGCTTCGCCGGCATATGAAACACGAGACATGCTCGATAGCATAATTACAGCGCTCAGTTTATATGCATAGTATTACTGATTAGTATGACGTCTTACGCCGATTAACCAGCCAGGTGAAAAACGTCATCCATGAGGCTCGAAGCGCCACCATCGAGAATCGAGCGTTAGCGGGTCGATTCTCTAGTGCGGTCGCCCGCGCTCACTCCGTCTGAAACAGCGGCGACATATCTGCCACTCTGGAGGGCTCGAGGAGTTTTCTCTTAGCGTCGACCGTCAGCGGGGCGAGTGAATGCAAAATGCCGTTCCAGCACGACGATTCATCGATACGATTTCGGTAGGCGCACCATGCTTCGAAGTCCGGAAAACTACGATACAAGAGGACCTGATTCAGCGGGCCTGCGATACTGCTGAACACGCCGAACAGTCCGGACGACGCGATGGGATCTTCGTGTAACCTTTGTTCGCGAAATGCTTCCCAACAGTGCGGAACGCCGCCGGCATTTAGGCTAAGCGTGACCTCCTCCACGACGCTCCGTGCTCGCGGTGCCGCGAAGACCGGTCCTGACTCCGGCAACCAGTCCCGTCCGCTGCCCCATTGAATCGGCAGATCAGGCAGGGGCGCTGGCACGAGGAACTTCGTTTCCTGGACCGCGATGAGCGCTCTGACCGCATCGAAGTAAGGCCGCAGAGCCGCCTGTCCGTACAGACCGAACAGGCGATTCTGACAGTCATCAAAGCTGTCATATCGGTACAGGCTCACGATCTGATCGGAGGCACCGCTGCGCGCCGCGAAGGCACCGATGAGACGTTCAGTGATCGGACGGAGTCCATCGGCACCGCGCTTATTCTGCGCATCCCAGAACGCTTCCGTCGTGCCCAGCCGCAGCGTGTAGGCACGATGCTCGATTAGCATGACTCACCCCTTCCGGAAGTTATATATGCCGACATGGCGTCAGTCAGGCTCAGCGCCGGCAAAGGCGCGTTCGAGCAACGCGCGGATCGCGACGCGCTCGATCGGACGCGGATTGGGATAGGGCTTTTCGACGATCAGATCCGCCACACGATCCAGACCGTCATGCGGCATTCCGAGCTCCCGCAGAGAACGTGGTACACCCAGTGAGCGCCCGAGGGCTCGCAACGCGCGAACGGCGTCCTCGCCATGCAGGGCGCGGGCGATTCGCGTCATCGCATGCGGCGCAGATGAGGCGTTGTAGGCCAGCGCATACGGCAGGATCACGGTGTGGACCTCTGCATGCGGCAAGTTGAAACTGCCGCCGAGCGTGTGACACAGTTTGTGATGCAGCCCCATCTGGACGTTGCCCAGAACCGTGCCGCACAGCCACGCGCCATACAGTGCATCACTGCGCGCGTCATGATCGCCTGGGCGCTCATGCAGACGCGGCAGGGCCGCCCCTAGCGCACGGATGCCCTCTTCTGCCATCAAGTCGTAGATCGGGTTGGCGTCGGTCCCGTACAGCGCCTCGGCCGCATGTGCGATCGCGTTCATGCCGCTCGTCATGCTCAATTGCACCGGCAGGGAGCGTGTCAGCTCCGGGTCGTAAATCACACTGCGCGGCATGACGCGCCAGTCACGTCCCGTTTTCTTCTCGCCGTTGTCGGTGATGCCATACAGCGGCGTCATCTCCGAACCGGCGTACGTTGTCGGCAATGCGAGAATCGGAAGGCTGGATTCGAGTGCGATCGCTTTCGCGAGTCCAATCGTTGATCCACCGCCGGCCGCGACGCAACCGTCCGCGCCGAGCTGACGCGCAGTCTCGATCGCCGCGCGCGCGACATCGATCGGCACATGCATCACCGCCCTGTTCAGCACGCCCACGCACCGGCCCTGGAGAATCTCTGCAATCTGCTGGCCGAGCCCGACTTGCTCGGGCGTGGTGATCACGACAGCGCGTCGAATGCCAAGCAAGTCAAGTTCGCGCGGAAGGAATTGACGGCTTCCGTTGCCAAACACGACACGGGCCGGGCGGGTTTCGTGTACGAACGACCGCATGGTAGTGAATCCACAAAGGAGTTAGTCGGAACGACCGGCATCGATGAGGCGATGCGCGTATCTGATCTCAGCGTCGCGTATTCCATGTTCGGTGCCCGAATCCGCGTGAAGAATCACCGCGGCCCCCGCCTTTTTGAAAAGCTCAGCGGATTTGCATACCTCGTCCACGGGCACGTAAGGATCCTCGTCCCAGGTCGAGAACAGCGCGGGCATGCCGTCGTAGCAGAAAGCACGCGTTTCGCGCGTCATGCCAGGCGGACCGATCAGTCCGCCCGTAAAAGACACGAGCGCACGATACTTGCGCTTCGCTCGCCACACGAATTCACTGCATAGACAGGCGCCCTGTGAGAATCCCATCAAGATCTGCGAATCGTACGGAATCCCCTGCCTTCTGAGTTTCTCGGACGCGGCTTCCACGCACGCGAGTGCGTATGAAAGCCGCGGCTCGTTCAACTCCGCGGGTGCAATGAACCGCTCCGGATACCACGATGCATCTGCGGCCACGGGCGCTCGCCACGCGACGCTCGCCCAGTCAAGCCGACGCACGACGTTTTCGTACATCCAGTCGGGAGATTGACCACGCCCATGCACGAGAATGACGGCGAGCGTTGCGTCCTCGACGGGGACACCATACTCAACCGCCGGGAGAGCGAGATGAGGATTGTTCATTTTGGTGGACTGTTTGTAGAAACGGCTAGCGACGGCCGACGGTGATGTTCGCCAGCTTCGCTGGTTCAATAGTTCAGCGCTTCAAGGGACTCCAGAATCACCGTGCGCTGGCTTTCGAATTGAGGCGCGATTTGAACCGTCTGCCCCATCTCTTCATACGGCTCGTCGATCAGGAATGCGTCGGGCTTGGAAACGGTAGCCTCGAACATCGCCCCACTCGGGGTACGGACATAGATCGATTCGAAGTAGCCGCGGTCCTTGCGCTCGGACGTGTCCGTAAAGCCCAGACCTTCAAGATTGGCTTTCACCTTGTCCTGCACCGAGCGGTCGGCCACCTGGAACGCGCAGTGATGGACGATGCCTTCGCCGTAGGTCCAACTCGCCTGCGGTAGGTCCGGCTCCAGCGCGTAGTCGACGTACTTGCCCGAAGCGCCGTCACCGAAGGCATAACGCGCATACTTTCCGTCGTGCGCGATATCGTGCGCGGACCACCCTTGTTGCATGAACTCTTGAGACGACTCCATGTCGCGCGCATTGACCGTGATCGTATGCAGTCCACGGATCGCCAGTTCGGCAGGCACTTCGCCATTCGAATAGGGTTTGCGAGCATCGTCCTCGATGCCGATGAGTTCATACGGGATGCCGCACGGATGTGAAAATGACAGAACGTGTTCACCGAAGCGCTCCGTTCGCCGTACATCGAAACCGTGCGCTGCGAGTCGTTTTTCCCAGAAGGGAATGGCCGAGACGGGCACCGACAGCGCAAGGCTGCCAATCTGGCCAGCGCCACGATGACCTTTGCGACCGAAATGGGCCACTGGAAAGCAGGTGATGAGCGTGCTTTCCTCACCAAGATCGTTACCGTAATACAGGTGATAGAACGGCGACATGCCATCGTAGATCAGCGTCTTTTTCACGCTCTTCAACGAAAGCACTTTCGTGTGGAAATCGTAATCCTGCTGCGCCGTTCCCACGCACAGCGTGATGTGGTGATGGCGCATGATCGACTGATTGATATGGGTCATGGTTGTCTCCTTGAGTAATTGCGTGCGAGAGGGGCGCACGTCTGCCCGTCGGGCCAATAGACTGTGAAAGCTCGGTAGCCTATGCCGTCATCGCACCGTCCACCAGGTCCCAGATGAAGCGGCCCGACGGGTCGTGCTGCTCCTCCGCGATGTGCGCAATGAGCCCCGCTGCCCGGCTGAGTACGGCGAAGCCGCGCATGAGTGCAACGGGAATGCCGATGTCGCCGAGCAAGGCGGCGATCGCTCCCGTCGCGTTGATGGTGATGTGCCGTCCAGCTGCGGCGTCGACGCTGGCGCCTAGGTGCTCGAGCGCCGCGCAACGCTCGCCAAACGTGCCCACTTCGCGCGCCAGCTTCAACAATGCCACCGCACGCGGATCATCCGGACGATGCATGTGATGGCCGAATCCCGGAACCGCAGCGCGGCGCGACCGGTAATCCTGTGCGATTCGCGAGGCTTCATCCGCTGCGCCATCCCCCGCCGCGACGATGCGATCGAGAAGCTGAGCAGCAGGCTCCATCGTGCCGACAAAGCGACTCGCCACGGCCAGCAGGCCAGCCGCGACTGCTGACTGCAGGTTTTCAGGCGAACTCGAATAGATCATGCGCGTCGCAATCGCGCTCGGCGTCAGGCCGTGTTCCATGAGCGTCACCAGCACCGCGTCGACAATGCGGCGCTGCGCGGCGTTCGGGGCATAGCCGAACGTCTGCTTCATGAAGACGTCGACGAACGTCGCCTTGCCAAGGAGGTCGCGCACTAGATCGTCTTCACGATAGAAGACAGCATCGGTGGTATAGCGGCACAACAACGTGTGCGGAGTGACGCCTTCGTTTCGTCTATTCATGACCGGCTCCACTGACTGAGGATTGCCTCTCGCACCGCCGGCTTCGTGATTTTCCCGACCGCGTTGCGCGGGAGCGCCTCAAACAGGTGAATGTGCTTCGGCGTCTTCACTGAGCCGAGCTCGTGTTTGACCAGTGCAACCAGTTCGTCGGTCCGTACGTTCATGCCCGGGCGCAGCTGCACGGCGGCGTGCACGGCCTCTCCCCACTTCGCGTCGGGTACACCGACGACTGAACACTCCGCCACCGCGGGATGGCCCGAAAGCACGACTTCGACATCTCCAGGGTAGACGTTGAAACCGCCGGTGATGATCACGTCACGGATTCGATCGCGCAAGAAGAGGTAGCCGCGCTCATCGAAGACGCCCGCGTCACCCGTGCGTAACCAGCCGCCGACCAGTGTCTTGTTCGTTTCCTCGTCCGCATTTAGATAGCCGCTCATCACGAGGCTGCCGCGAACGGCGATCTCGCCTTCCTCGCCCGGCTGTAGCGGATAACCTTCCTTGTCGACGATCGCCACTCGCGTGAGCAGCGTGGGCCTGCCGACCGACGTCAGATACTCGCCCGTCATTTCCGCTGGCGGTAGGAAGGTGATGATCTGCGGCGCCTCCGTCTGTCCGAACGACGTACAGACAACCGTGCCAAACACGGACTGGGCGTCCCGAATCTGCTCCGGCCGCATCGGGGCGCCGCCGTACACCAGGTAGCGAAGCGCAGGCAATTCGCGCGGCGAGCGGCGTTGTTCCTCGACAAGGGCAAGAATCAAGGTCGGTGGCGCGAAGAATATCGTCGCGCCATGTTCGCAGGCAGCGTCCAGCAGGCCAGCGGGCTTTGACGATTCTGGAAAGACGAGTGCCCCGCCCGCGCCCAGCAAGGGAAGCATATAGGTCGACGTGCCGTGCGTAATGGGTGCCGCGACCAGGTAACGGTCCGCCGGCGTCAATCCGAGTTCGTGGATTTGCGTAGCAATGTTCGTATTCCACGCACGCAAGGGTTGAATCACCCCTTTCGGGATTCCCGTGGATCCACCGGTGAACTTGATCGCCTGCGCATCCTCCAGACTGACGCCTCCCCGAACATACGGCCCGAACGCTACCGACGCCACATCGCCCACCGAGCGCGTCACCTCGTCCAGCTTGCGTACGGGCCTCGTCACGCCGGCGAGACGGTCGAACATTTCGTCGTCCGCGAGCACGAGCGACGGCTCGACAAACTCGACGATGCGATGCAATTCAGGATCGCCATTGCGAGGATTCAAGGGCACCCATATCTTGTCCGCGCCCAGAACGGCTAGCAGCGTCAACAAATGATCAACCGAGTTTGCCGCACCGATACAGACGCGGCTGCGCGGCTGCGGGTCGAGCGTGACGAGCGCTGCTGCGCGCCGCAGGACTTCCGCGGCGAGCGCGGTGAACGTCAGCGAGCCGGCGGGGCTCACGACGGCCGTTCGATGTGGATGGCGCTGTACAGCGCGCCAGAGGAAATCGATCGGATACATGCGGGGTTCTCCAGAGTCAGGGATTGGACGCCGAAGTCGTCCGTTGCATCGAAATTTATATTTCATTCGAATGTTCGAACATTCGGAGTTTCCCTACCACGTAACCCCGCTCGCCAAACCGGGCGTCCCGGTACCTCTTTCGCTTACGGGATGTGTCGGAAAGCGGCTGTTGACGGACTCCTTGGGGCCTGCGATTGAGTGCGGCCCGACGCCATCATGACCTCTGCGTCGGCGTATCTTCGTTTCAAAAAATGAGACTGTGAGGACAGGTTTCGATGCCTTCCTGTTGCACCTGGTGTTCCTTAATCTTTCATCGTTTCCCCGGGGTTGTCGACCGCATCACGCCGTCGCGAGGTCATGGCGGCGGACCTTGCTACGTACAGGGCGCACGCGCCGATGAAGCCCGGCCTTCAAACCGTTCTTTCAGGAGAAGCCTGCGATGACCGCACCCGCAAACTTCAATGGACAGCGCCCGATCATCGATCCCCACGATGCCGCGTTGCTACTAATCGACCATCAGAGTGGCCTGTTTCAGACCGTCAAGGATATGGAGCCCACGGTCCTCCGCAATCATGCGGTCGCGCTCGCGAAGATCGCGACGCTATGCAAGATCCCGGTGATCACCACGGCATCCGTGCCACAGGGTCCAAACGGGCCGCTGATTTCGGAGATTCAAGAGAGCGCGCCCCATGCGAAGTACGTCGCCCGAAACGGCCAGATCAACGCATGGGACAATCCGGAATTCGTTGCGGCCGTCAAGGCGACAGGTCGCAAGACGTTGATCATCGCGGGCACGATCACCAGCGTCTGCATGGCATTCCCTGCGATATCCGCCGTTCAGGAAGGATTCAAGGTCTTCGCCGTGATCGACGCCTCGGGAACGTATTCGAAAATGGCGCAAGAGATTACCCTGGCGCGAGTGGTTCAGGCAGGCGTCGTTCCGATGGACACGGCCGCAGTTGCCTCAGAGCTGCAACAGACGTGGCATCGGCCAGACGCGCAACAATGGGCTGAAGTCTATGGGCTAATCTTTCCTCCGTATCGCTTGCTCATCGAAAGCTATACCAAGGCACAAGACGTTGTCCGGAACCAAGAGCAGCTGGACTCGGAGCGTGCCTGAACTATCTATTTGGGCCGCTTGCCCTAGTGCGCGGTCGGCGCCGATCCTCTCCCAAAAAACCGGCCGCGGTCGCTGACACCAGCGCTCCCGTCGCACGACATCCCGACTGAGTTCAACTCAATATTCGAACATTCGGATTTAGGCGGTTGGCTGCTGCTATACTGGTTCGGTCACGGCCGGCAAGGCCGTTCTTTGTCGGAACTCACGCTATGCCGACCGTCCAGGACGACCACGAATCGCTCATGCTCGAGGCGCCGCAGCCGCGTCACCTCGACCTCGCCCGCGCACTCATGCAGGACATTCGTGAGGGACGCTTCGCCGTCGGAGACATGCTGCCTACCGAAGCGGAACTGTGCGCCCAATGGGGCTTGAGCCGCTATGCCGTACGTCAGGCGATTCAGAAACTGTGTGCCCTTGGTCTCATCACTCGGCAGGCCGGAGTGGGTACGACGGTGATGGCGGATCGTCCGCAGACACGTTATGTCCAGTCGATGGATTCCCTGTCGGACCTTGCGCTTTACGCGAAAGGCACGCAGTTTCGGGTAAATGGGCGCCGAACGCTGGAAGCGGACGCGTCCATGACGAGGCTCTTGCACTGCGTGCCGGGCACTAAATGGCTTCATCTGGAAGGCGTACGATACGGTGGCGAAGGCGCCAACGAACCCATTGCGCTGGTGAACATCTATGTCGAATCTGCCTACAGCCGCCTGACCGGCTTGTCGAAGACGCTCGACAAGCCCGT
The DNA here is from genome assembly GCF_001544795.2 of Caballeronia temeraria. Lineage (GTDB taxonomy): Bacteria > Pseudomonadota > Gammaproteobacteria > Burkholderiales > Burkholderiaceae > Caballeronia > Caballeronia temeraria. Next base: position 159,580 of record NZ_FCOI02000006.1, read on the forward strand.
GTACACGATGATCGAGGAGCAGCATGGGATCAAGGTCACGCGCGTCGAGCAGCAGATTCAGGGGCTGTTGATCGAAGGAAGTCAGGCCGAGTTGCTCCAGGTGCCGCACGGCTCTGCTGGACTGGGCATCATTCGAAGCTACTTCGTGCGCGAGAAGGTCATCGAGGTGACGACGGGTGTTCATCCGGCGAGCCGGTTCAGTTACTCGATGTCTTTTCAGCTGACCCAGAGCGCCGGTTGAAGCGAATGACGTTTCGCGAGGGCACGCGTCCGCAGTCTGGCTTTATCGCGAACGGAGCGAAACACCGCCAATGCACGCTGCCGCGTGTTCCGCCAGCATCAACGTTGGCAGATGCGTATTTGCGCTTGGGATGACAGGCATCACCGACGCATCAACGACCCGCAGTCCGTCGACGCCGTGCACGCGGTAAGCGTCGTCCACCACCGCAAACCGATCGCGCTCACCGCCCATCGCGCAGGTGCCTGCCGGGTGACCCATCGGCGCGATCGAGCCGAGTAACTGTTCGTCGGTGAGGGCGGCGTTGCCGTTCTGGCCAGACAGTGGTACCACGCCCGGCAACGCGTGTGCGAAAAGCCCCCGACGCAGCGAAGCAGGTCCGTTGAGAACGGCCTTGGCGCCGGCCGCGAGAACGGCCCCCATCAGGCCCGCACGGTTGAACTGACTCACGGCGAGACCCGCGGGCAGCAGATAGGCATCGCGATAACCTGCCATCACGATGGGGTCGCGCAACAGCCGTTCCGCAAGCCGCGCTGCCATGACCATGCGGGGTGCATCGCGCGGATCGTCGAACATGCGGAATTCAATTTTCGGATGCACATTCGGATCGGCGCTTGCGAGCGTGACCGCGCCACGCGAGAACGGTGCGTATAACGCCGAGCCGAACATCGCAATGTCCACGCCGTACCGACGCGGACTCGCACGCCCGAGCAGAAACAACATGAGGTCACCGTTCGGACAGTCCGGCACTCGCGATGATGCGCGAAGCCCTGCTATGGCGAAGCGCCGTACATCCGTGGCGAGCCGTTCCATGCGCGGCAACGTCGCCGCGAAGAACTGATAGGCGTGGTTTTGCAGATTGCCTCCCACGCCTTCCCGGTCCGCAATCACCTCGATGCCAAGCCGCCGCAACGCGTGCGCGGGTCCGATGCCGGAGCGCATGAGGATCGCAGGCGATTGAATCGCGCCGGCGCTCAGAATCACTTCGTGCGCATCGATGGTGATCTTCTCACCCGAACGTATGGCTTCGACGCCCGTCACGCGGTGTCCGCTCGAACGCAAGGTCGTGACGCAGGTATCGGCGAGAATCAACAGGTTCGGCCGCGCCCGCACTTCCCTCGTCAGATAGCAGCGCGCGCCTGAAGAGCGCGTGTTGCCGTCGCTGGTGGCCGGCATTGCAAAGTAACCGTCAGCGGATGTCGAGTTGACATCGTCGAGCAGGGGAAAGCCTAGCGTCCCGGCGGCGCTTTCGATGCGGTGCATGAACCGTGGCCATTGTGTGCGCGGCAAGCGCGAAATCGGGCTCGCGCCGCGCGGGCCATCGCGTGAGCCATTTTCGGCGCCGCCATCGATGTCATCGACTGCTCGCGCGTAGCTTGCCGCGACTACATCGTCTTCAAACCCATGTGCACCGGCCGCGCTCCAGCGCGCATAGTCCGACGGGAGCGCGCGCAATGCGAACATCCCCATGATGCTCGAACCGCCACCCACGACACGCGCCTGCGGCCAGGGGCGAGGCGACTGTCCCGCCGCCATCGTAGCCTCCAGCGCTGGCCAGAAGTATTGCGGGTTGAGACTGGAACTCGGGAAGGTATCGTCGATATCGGAAGGTATTGAATCCGGCGGCGTGTCAGGGCCCGCTTCGAGCAGCATCACGCGCCGGTCGCTCCGCTCCGAGAGCCTTGCAGCCAGCGCCGCGCCCGCGGTGCCCCCGCCTACGATCAAATAATCGGTCTGCACTTGCCCTCTCACGGTTGCGTGTCCCCTGTCGGCCCTTTCGACTTCAACGTGCCTGGTAAGGCGCCGGGATGAAACGTTCACCCGGCGCCACGCCGGCCCTGGAAAGCACATGGTCGCGCGAGAGGCTGAGTTCGCGAAGCACGCGTTGCTCATCCACGTCAATGAGCTTTCCATGGCGCTTTACCGCGCGGCCGGCTACCCAGACCGAATCGACCAACCCCGGATGACCGGCAAGCACGACCGCGCCCACCGGGTTGTTGAGCGGCATCATCTCCAGGTTGTCCGCGCGGATCATCACGATATCCGCGTCTTTTCCCGGGGTGATTGAGCCGATCTTGTGGTCGAGACCGAGTGCCTTTGCCCCATTGATGGTCGCGAACTCGATTGCATCCTGCGTATCGACGGGCAGGCGTTCCACCGTTGTGTCCGAGCGGTCCGCACGGTCGTGCGCCCACGCGCGCTCGACGAGCAACACTGTGCGCATGGTCTGGAAGAGATGGCCGCTATTGCATGTCGCGATATCGATGCCGATCGAGGGTTTCATGCCGACCTTCAGCAGACGCCCTGTGACCGGCCAGCCGTGCCCCATCTGTAGTTCGATCTCCGGCGTCATCGACGCCGAGCAGCCTGAATCCGCCATCATGTCGAATTCGTCGTCGGCGAGTGAATTGCAATGCGAGCAGATGACGTCATCGCCCAGCAGGCCGTTCTGCATCAGCCACTCGACCGGCCGTTTCTTGCCCCATGCACCATCGCCGACGTGCACGGAGATGCGTGCGCCGAGATCGCGCGCGAGCGCCCAGTCGTCGCGCGTCACCTCCTTCGTCGCGTATTGCGGACCACGCAGCGCCATGCCAAGTTGCACGAGATCGTCGGACGACGAGAAGTGCTGCAGCTTCACGCGACGTACGTCTCGAGACGTCGGCAGACCGCTGACCGGCAGCCACTCTTCATTCGAGTTGCCATAGCACATCACAAAGCGACCGTGCGACGCCTTCAAGGCCTCGACGGCCGCATCGGTGTGCGCCGGGGTGTTCATGTTGTGCGACCAGTCGAGCACCGTGGTCACACCGCCGTTCAGCGCCTCGTAGGCACCCGCCAGATTGGCGAGATAGATGTCCTCTGCGCGGAAATGCTCTCCAAGCTGGCCACGCACTCCAGCGAAATACTGGTCCAGCGTCCAGTCTGCGGCGATATTGCGCAGCGTGGTCTGCCACATATGGCGATGCGTGTCGATCATGCCCGGCATGACGATCGTGCCGGTTCCATCGATGATCTGCGCGTCGGCCGCGTCGAGGTTCGGTCCGACTGCCCGAATCCGGCTGCCTTCGATCAGGACGTCGCCCCGATCCAGATTGCCGATCGCCGGGTCCACACTGATGATGCTTGAATTTCGAATCAAGGTTCGATGTGACATGGAAACGCCCCCAAGGTCGCTCAACATACGAAAAGGTATAGCGATGTGTGAATTGCCCGACTCGCTGGCGGGAACAGGTTACGGCGAAGGGGGAAGCGCCCCGGAGTGCACCGCGGTCAACTGCCAGCCGTCCCGCTTGCGATACCAGACGGCCAAAACGCGTGCCTCGAACGACTTGAGCTTGTCATTCGACATCAACTCGATGGCCAGTTTCGCGAACACCAGCGCGATATCGCCCTGCACCTCGATGCGCACGTCACTGCGCTCGATTCGCCGGTAGTTCCAGAGGCCTGAACGAAGCCCGTCCACGTAGCTCTCCTTGGTATCGGTGACGCCGCTCGAGTGCATATAGATCAGCCGCTCGTTGAGAAGACGCGTGAGTGTCGCGATATCCTTTCTCAGCATGGCCGTGTAACGCTCATCTTCGAGCTGTCGGATGACTTCTCGATCGTGACGTTCGTCGTTCATCGCTTCATTCCTCGTGTCAGGTTAAATCGCCATCGGGCGATGTCTTGCGTCGAGCGGGCATGCCCGCCATGTCCTCGATGACCTTGACGCAAGCCAGGTAGTCCTCCTCGCCATGGCCGGAAGCATCGGCGGCGGCCATGATCTGCTCGACGAGAGCGCCGAGGAACACAGGCGATCCGTACGCTCGCGCGCCGTCCAGAATCAACTGAAGATCCTTGCGCGTTTGAGCCACCGTGAATGCGGGCGAGAAGTCGCGCCGCGCAAGGGCGGCTGCCTTGAAACGCAGATGCGGCGAACCGACGGCACTTGCGCCGATCGCGTCGAGCGCTGTCCTGGGTGCAATGCCGCCGTTGACGCACAGTACGTAGGCTTCGCCGAGGCTCGCCACGATCGTGGTTACCATCAGGTTGATCGCGAGCTTCATCACTCGGGCCTGCTCAGCATCGCCGACTTCCATCACCGTCGATGCGTAGCACTCGACCAGCGTCCGCGCCTGAGTTCTTGCCTGAGCCGGCCCAGAGAGAAACGATGTGAGCGTTCCTTCGGCGGCGGCTGCGATCGATCCCGACACGGGTGCACGCACGTAGCCGACCTGGCGTTCGACGCACGCGTTTTCGATCGCCGATGACGCGCCTACCGAGATCGTGCTCGTCTCGATGAGCACCGTGCCCGGACGCGCGCCGCACAGTGCGCCTGCGTCACCCGTCAGTCCGAGCAGTGCCGCCGCATCGTTCGGCAAGGACGTGATGATCACGTCTGCGGCGGCCGAATCGGCTCGCTCAGGTTCCGCAACGGCAAATCCGTGCTCGCGCGCCGCGCCGCGTCGCGCCCCGCTCGCGTCAACCACCTGCACTGTGTGGCCGGCGCTCGATACGCGCTGAGCCATTGGCTCGCCCATCTTTCCATAGCCGATCCACATGATGTTCATGGCATTCCGCTCCTTCAAGCTCGTGTGAGGTGATCCGGCCCCGTCTGTCCGTGACTCCCGAGAAACGGATTGCCGCGACGCCAGAGCCAGGGATGAATCTCGATCCGCTCGAACAGCCCGGCCTGAACGTAGGGATCCGCCTCGACGAAGGCGTCGACAGCACGTGAGTCAGCGGCTTCGACAATCAGCAGCGAGCCGAGCTCTGCGCCGTTCGAATCGAGCCATGGGCCGCTTTGAATGACGCTCACGTCGGCCGAACCTGCGTCGAGATGCGCGCTGTGCCGTGACTTGGTCTGCGCTCGAAGCGCACCAGCAGCGGGACGGTCGGCCGCATACACGAGGAAGTACATGGCCTCACTCATCGCGGCTCAGCACGAAGTCGTTGCGCAGCTCCCAGAAAGGTGCTTTCACGCCCCATTGCGCGGCGGCTTCCGCGGATTCGTTCCGCTCGAACGTGCGGATAAGCGATGACTTCACGGCAAACACGACGTCGGAATCCAGATACTCGTCTTCGGAATCGAACAGATGCGTCGTCAGCTGGCGGTAGCCCGGAGCGGAGACCATTGCGTGGATGTGAGCAGGACGAAACGGATGCCGCGCGCTCAGCTGCAACAACTCGCCGACAGGACCGTCAGTCGGGATTGGATAAGACGTCGGACGGATCGTCTTGAGCAGGAAGGTGCCGTCCTTGCGCGCGCGATACCAGCCACGCAGATTGTGCTCGGGCTGCGATCTATCCTGTATGTCGTACATGCCGTTTGCGTCGGTTTGCCAGATTTCGATGCTCGCGCCGGGCACTGCCTCGCCTTGCGGCCCGAGCACCCGCCCGTGGATGATGAGTTCGCGGTCTGCGCCCTCGCGAAGCAGAACCGACTCGCCCCATTCACGTTGCGGCGAATCCGGAACATAAAACGGACCGATCACCGTGGATTCAGTTGTGCCCTCAGGCACGCCAGCACTGACCATGTTCACCAGCGCGGAAATCCCCAAGTTGTCGGAAAGCAGGATCATCTCCTGGCGCTTGTCGTCGCACATCTGCCCTGTGCGGGTCAGAAATTGGATGCCGGTCATCCACTCATCTTCCGTGAGTCGCACCTCCCGCACGAATGCGTGGAGATGGCGGATCAGCGTGTGCAGCAAAGTTCGCAGGCGAGGATCGGGCGTGCTCGCATAGCGTTCCAGCACGACCTCGGTAAGGTCCGCTTCAGTCATGTTTCTCATCGATTTCTCCGTGTATCGGTTGTTGGGCTTGCTCCGTGTCGACAGCGCCCCGCCTATCCATGAATAGACGATACGGCTTTTAACGAATGTTCGAACATTCGTAAATACCCTATTCGTTATCCAGGCGGCCGACCTGGAACGCTCAATGAATCTCGTCTTGCCCCGTTGCGTCACGCATGGTTTGCATTTGAAACGGCGAGAAACGAAGGTGCACCAAGGGCAAAAGAGATCGCAGTACCGGTGAGGGTCGTGGAGCGACTATCGCTGGACAGCGAGTCATGCACAGACCAAGGCTTCGCCTCTTCGTCTACGCCTCGTCGACCCGTCCTAACCGCTGCGCGAGAAAGTCGATCAATTTCCGCACTGAAGGCAGCAGACCGCGGCGAGAGGGGAAAACGGCGTGCATGATGCCGCTCTTTGGCCGCCATTCGGGAAGCAGTTTGATTAGGGCACCGCTCGCAAGCTCGTCAGCCACCATCATGACCGGCAACTGCGCAATGCCCGCGCCAACGATGGCAGCCTGCCGCAGCGCGATCATGTCGTCTGTAATGAACCGTGGCGCATGACGAACGGCCGCCGACAGACCATCGGGGCTTTCGAGGCGCCAGACGTGCTCCGCGGAAGGCGGCCCGAAATCCATCGTCGGCCATTCGGCCAGATCCGCCGGAGCCGCCGGTTCCCGGTGCTGTTGCAGGAGTGCCGGGGCCGCGACGAGACACCAGGTGCGCTCTCCCAGCACGCGCATCACGAGATCGCTGTCCTTCAACGGCGGCGGCCGCACGCGGATGGCGACATCGATCCCTTCGGCAATGACATCGACGACGCGATTGGTCGCTTCCAGATGGACGGTCACGCGAGGCGTTTCAGCCATGAACTCGGCGAGCACGACGCCAATGCGCGCGTGAAGCAGCGCCACCGGACACGTCAGGCGCACCACGCCCTGCGGCTCGGAGCGGCTGGAGTCGATGGACTGCTGCGCAGCCTCGGCTTCGATCAGCATGGCCTTGCAGTGGGCGTAAAAGATCTGCCCGACTTCGGTGATGCCGAATCGCCGCGTCGATCGTTGCACGAGCCGCACGCCGAGGCGCTCCTCGAGGAGCCCGATGCGACGGCTGATCGTCGACTTGGGCACGCCGAGCGCCCGTCCAGCCGGGGCGAAACCCTGATGGTCGACCACCTGCGCGAAGAAATAAAGGTCGTTGAGATCTTGCATGCCGATATCCGCTCGTTCCATAAGTGAGACACAGAGGATCATCCGCCCCCTCTACAGAAAATGATGCCTATGCCCTACCTTGGAAGGAGACAAACGCGATCCTGGATCGCATTCAAGGACATCATCATGAAGAAGATTCTCGGCACTTACGCAAATCAGCGGTCTCACTGGGTCGGTGACGGCTTCCCGGTTCGCACCTTGATCTCCGACGCCACTGTAGGCAACCATTTGAGCCCCTTTCTGATGCTCGATTATGCCGGGCCTGAGCATTTTTCCCCCACCTCGGGTCGCAGGGGCGTCGGCTCGCATCCTCATCGTGGGTTCGAGACGGTGACGATCGTCTACCAGGGCGAGCTTGAACATCGTGACTCGTCAGGGGGCGGCGGCCTGATCGGTCCGGGAGACGTGCAGTGGATGACTGCCGGCTCGGGTATTTTGCACGAAGAGTTTCATTCGCCTGCTTTCGGGAAGCGCGGGGGCACGCTGGAGATGGTGCAACTGTGGGTCAATTTGCCCGCTCGTGACAAGATGGCCCCGCCACGCTATCAGACGCTGAGCCACGACGTCATTCCCTCGGTCGAATTGCCGGACGGCGCAGGGCACGTTTGGGTGATTGCCGGCGATTTTGACGGCCATGGGCCCCGCGCATACCTTCACGTCGCTCGACGTATGGGATCTGCGTCTGGTTGGTGGTCGCTCGGCGCAGCTCAGGATGCCGGTCGGCAGAACGGTAGCACTCGTGGTGCTGAACGGCCAGGTGCGGGTCAACGGTGACGAATCGGTCGGCACTGCTCAGGTGGTCATGCTGGGACAAGCGGGATCCGAGATTCATATCGATGCGATCGGAGACGCTACGGTCCTCCTGTTGAGCGGCAAGCCTATCGACGAGCCGGTCGTCGCCTATGGGCCGTTCGTGATGAATTCGGACGACGAAATTCATCAAGCCGTGCGGGACTTCAACAGCGGGCGCTTCGGCACAACGCCGACCGCATGAAAACGCGCGTCAAAGGATTGAACAATCCTCACGTGACAAAGTGCGATCTTGTGAGAATACCGGAAACGCTCAGCGATACGCTTTGAAGAGTCCGCGAGCGTTAATCAAGGGCACGAAGATTCATCGAGACCGCTCTGAGCCCGCCGCGTTTCCGCTCGTCGAGGACGATGGCGCGCCGTGGTCGCCGAACTGCAGCGACGCCGTCGGACTCGCCATGATGCCAAGTTTGTGCTCGATCGACACACAATGTACGTCGTCGCTCTCACCGAGCGCTCCGTCTCATTGACGAGGAAGTTCGGCACGGAGCCGGGCACTGTTATTCCTTCGTGTTCAGCAAACACCGACAACCGTTACCGGGGACGGCGAAGGGCCCCGTGAACGGACCCACTAGAGACAGTCGCTCCTACGCAAAGCGGCCGTTCGGGTGGCCTCCACCGGGCGCTTTGCTAACGCAATGCCTCCCCAATTCCCAGCGCAATGAGGAGGCCTCCATGCACGATTGATCCGGGCGTTCGCACGTCGATATCCGTGTGTGCATTCAAGCACCTGCAGCACGGACTGCCCGCGCGGCCTGTTGGCGTCCCGGGCTCACTCGCCTAGTGGCGAGCAGGCCTCAACCCCGCAGCGCCACAGTAACCACAACGAGAGCCGAGAAGATCAGCGCCGGGGCGAGATGCCCGAACGGCTCTCGATTTCGTAGCAGCGTGAAGAGCGCGCCGATCATAATCGCACCGGCCAGCGTCAGACCTAGGACTCGGGTTTGTTGTCCAGCAAGAAGTGCCGCACTCAATAGTTCGAGGGCGCCACAGAGCAAATGAAACCATGCCGGGTAACCCCAGCGGACGAAGTCGCGCTTCACCGCGCCGCGTCCCGCGAGGTTGACCACCCCAGCAACCGCGAACAGAACTGCCACGATCGTCACAAAAACCGATTCGAAAAATGCGGTGTTGAAGTCCATCGTCATTCTCTGTTGCTTTGCTGAAAGTGCTTCGGCGCTGAGAGATCCGCAATCAGGTCGGGACCGTGGGGCTCCCACGCAAGAACTCGCCGGGCATGCCGGCCGCTTACCGTCTGGTCGAGCGCGAGCGCGTCAGCAAATGAACCAAGTGATTGACGAGCCTCGTCGAGCGGCCAGAACTCAACGCGATCGGCCCTGATTGAGGCCCGAATCGCTTCGCCCATTTCAGCAACGGCAACGGCATCTTCCGCGACCACGTCGAGGATCTGTCCTGCGACTTCATCATCCCCACTCGCTAGTCGCTCCGCTGCGCTTAGATATGCAACGGCGAGATCATCGACGTGCACGGCAGGCCAGTGGTTGCGACCATCGCCGACCATCTCACGCTGCCGTTTTGACGGGCCATTCCGGCAAGCATCCCGAAGACGCCGCCGCCGCCGTAGCCATGCACCATCGCCGGCCTGAGGATCACCGCGGCAATTGAGCGGCGTATTGCGAGCGTCAGCACGCGCTTTTCCACTGCAGGCCGCCGGGCTACGAGGGGTGTCGGATTCAGCGCCGATGCTTCGGTCGCGGTCTCGCCATTGGTATCACCGTAAACCCACGTGCCCGATGTGTACACAAACGCCGCGCCCGGACGCATATGTGAAAGCACGGCCTCTACTCCGGCCTCGTCGACCGCACTGGCGACGCCGTCGTTAGTCGACGCGGCGTGTATTACCCCATCAGCGGCACCGGCAGTCGCAGCGAAAGACTGTGGCTCACGCAAGTCGCCACCATGCAGTTTCACGCCGAGACGTGCCAGCGCGCTCGCGCCCGCCGACCTGTCGTCGCGCACCAGCGCCGTCACCTCATGGCCGAGGCTGATTGCCTTGCGCGCGACCGCTTGCCCGATGTAGCCCGTGCCACCTGTCATGAACAGTTCCATAGCGTTTTCCTCGAAGAGTGTCTGGGAAGCTAAGTCATACGTACGAGACTCATTAGTCTCGTTCCGGTGAATCTAAACGAGACTGGTCAGTCTTGTCAACTGCTCAGCGACCTGTTATTTTTCGGGGATGAACTCGTCCACTCTCCCAGAATTGAACTCGCTGCAACGCCGTAAGCGGGCCGCCATCCTCGACGGCGCGAGAAGCGTGTTTCTGCGCCAGGGTTTCGGCCTGGCAACAATGGACGACGTCGCCGCGGTTGCGGGTGTCGGCAAACAAACGGTCTATCGCCACTTCAAGTCGAAGGAGGCGCTCTTCGTCGGTCTGGTGGGCTCGATGTGCGCTCAGGTGGGTGGATCACTTGTCAGCGCTCAGCACGAGCAATCCGCTGGCTCGCCCGACGTCGAGTTGCGCGACTTGGGATGGGCGTTGGCACAAATCCTTATCGAGCCGGATTATCTGCGGCTTTACCGCGCCATCGTTGCGGAGGCCGAGCGGCTTCCGGAACTCGGCGAGGTCTTTTACGAAAACGGGGCAAAGGTTGTGCGCGCCTTTGCGGCGAAAATTCTGCGAAAGCGATTTGATGAATCGACTGCTGCATTGCGAGCAGCGACTTTCGTTCAGTTGGTGCTAGGCGACGCGTATTTGGAACTGTCGATTGGCTACACGGTGCCCGATGTTGAAGCGCGCTTTGCACTGCAGATTGACGAGGCGGTGGCGGCTGCACTTCGTTAGGGGCACCGCACAAGGTGTCCAAGCCACTGCATAAGGGCATTTTTCTCCCGAAGTTCGATCATGTTGGAACTCCCTTTGCTCACGCGTCGCTGCGGCTCTTGCTGCCAATAGCGACGGTTCGGTGGGACAATCTGGCTCCGCTTGCCTCCCATTAACGCATTTCAATTAGTATCCCGAATTGCATCTCCGCATGCAATGCTCGGTTCCCGCGGCAGCGGTGCGCAGCGCGCTTCGATGAGGCGGACGGCGACGGCAAGCGAATCTCGAGAGGCGGATCGTGGCGCTTGCCGAAACGGCCGACGCCAACCTCCGAGGCGGCCCGACCGAAAGGCTCACGAATTGCGACCGAGTTCTTGTGTCGCTCTTTCCGTCCCGCGCGGTCAACTCCTTACTTTACGCATCGAGCGAACTTCAAGAAGATCTTCGATGGCGGGCAACGATTCCGTTGTCGCGATGGCTTCCTGCGGACTGCTGCAGCCGCAAGCCGGAGTGCGACTCGTCCTGGTTTCGCTTGAAAGCATTTGTCCCACGATTCTATGGACGGACCTTGTCGCCGCAAACATCTTCGCAGTTGCGGCAATTTAGGGCTGCACTATGCGTCCACCGGTGGCCTAACGACGACCGGCCGCGGCTAGTCGAATGCATAAATCGCCTCCGAAACGCAACTGCCTGCGGAAAAGTTATCCACAGATTCAGTGGACAAGCGTGTAGATAACGCCTGTGCTCGAAGCCTACCCCATTGAGACTTAACGATAATTTCAAGTCGCTGGCATTCGCGCCGTCCTCGTCGCACGGAGCACCGTGGCTCGCCTTGTCTACCCTGAGCGAATCCAGTCTGAGACGCTCTGCAAAAGCGCCTCGGTGCAACCTTCGAACGCGTGTCCGCAAAAGTCGCCGCATCGATTCAAGTTGCGCTCGATGTTGATTCTGGCGTGTCGTGGCGATCCGTGTCGACAACTCTGTGGCCTTGCCGATACACCCCGCCTCGGCTGAAGGTCCTTGCGGAAGCAAGCGTCCCGTCTATATTGAGACGGGTAGGCAGCCACGAGATTATTCGGTGGAGGACGCGGTGAAATCATTTTTGTCACTCCCGGAAGGAATCGTCAGGGCGGCTGCCAAGGTATTGGGTGCCGTAGGCGTCGCACTGATAGGGCTGGCAGCGTCGGGTGACTTGCTGGCGCAAACAGGCGGCGCCTGCATTCCCGTGAGCGAACGAACGACTGAATTCGGATGCTTCGTGCATGCGGAACAGCATCTGCAAAAGCTTGCAGCCGGTCCGATCTATTGGCATATCGATCGATTTCCGGACCGCTCATCGGCGGAAGCGGCCAAGAGCATGAATGGAACAGTCGTCGAGATTCTCGGACAAATCTGGCTCTTTACGATCGCGGGCAAGTCCTGGCCGAGATCGACCGGAGAACGCATTGCCGATGTCGGCCCTTTGACGCTTCCCCAGGCAAGTTCCTTGATGGCCACCTACATGGAGGGAAACTTCAAACCCGGCATGCAATCAACGATCCATCGACATCCCGGTACCGAAGCGTGGTTTGTTCTTAGCGGCGCACAGTGTCTCGAGACGCCGCACGGCGAACAGATCGGCAGGCCGGGCGCGCCACCGGTAATCGTTCCTCCGGGAGAACCGATGCTTCTCACCGGAATAGGCGAGAAGCAAGCACACTGGCTAGTGCTCATCCTAATGGACGCGACGATGCCTCGCGGATCGCCTGCAGACGACTGGACGCCGAAGCACACATGTGAACGCATCACTGCCCAATGACAGGACGGAACGCAAGCGACACAGGTCACTTCAAGGACAGCAGATGTTCCTCCCCATGAGCATAAGCGTCAGCCGGACCGACGACGCAGATCGGCTTGTACGGTGCTTTGGCTTCGCGCGTGCCATCGATCGTGCAGGGTTCACTTCAGCCGATGCAGGATTACTTCAGCCGTGCCGCCGCCCGAGGCCGGCGTCGTCCACGTGAGTTGTTCCGCGTTCACAATAAATGGCCGCTTCTGCTCGACACCGTTCCAGTTGGGAAATGAACTGGCGGTGACATGGAACGTGATTGTATTGTCAGTCTCGTTCACTGTATAGGTGCCGAAGTGAGCGATCATGCCTTGCACAACGATTCTATTTTCTTCCGCCGTGCCCCCCAGTCGATTAGCCACCCTGAACTTTGGAATATCGGCGCGAGAGGTCATCAGGATGTAGTGACCGGCCCCGTCGAAGACAGCGAGGCCCTGCGGGCTAGTTCCGTACATGGGTTGCCGGGAACCGTCGGGGCGCACTGTATCGACCGATACGTACGCCCACGTTCCGACGACCTGCTCCTTCAGCGTATCCGGTTGGACGGCACGTGCGAGCATGAAATCAGCGTGCCCGACAACAAGAGAATAGTAGAACTTCTAAAAAGGATCGCCTGTTTCATCGCGCTTCTCCACTAAGGATACTGAGGCACAGTCCCCAGCATGGAATTATCTGAATTATCGACTTGGCGAGCAAGTGTGGACTGTCACGTTGCAATCTACGCCGGAGCAAAAACTCATCTTCCTGGAATTGGGTCAGCGCTGCGATCGGCCCAGCCATTCGCAACGTTAGATGTTAGGGGAGCCGACACTGTCGTCGACCGGGCGGACTCCACGCGGTCGTCACGCGCATTCGTTTATAGTTGCATCGATGCTGAAATCTTCCCGAAGCATCAGAGGCGCTCATTCGTGGAGAGGCGTTCCATGCACAAGAGAATAGTCGCTGTTGCGTTCACATTGATCATGCTGTGCCTGTCCACGCTTGCCCGGGCCGACGCAAATCCGTTACTCGGAACATGGCGCCTGAAATCGTTTGTGCGAGAGGTCACCGCCACAGGCGAGCGGTACAACCAACTCGGTGATCATCCCGACGGCTACCTCACCTACTCGTCGGATGGCCGGATGATCGCGTTCTTTGTGTCGGGCAATCAGCCACGACCGCGCAATGAGCCCTCCGACGAAGAGCGAGTCACACTCCATAAATCGATGCTCGCTTACGGCGGGACGTATAGCGTGTTGCCCGACAGGGTCGTGCATCACATCGACATCGAATGGGACGGCAGGCGCATCGGAACCGATCAAGTGCGGTTTTACGCCATCGATGGCGACACGCTTTCGATTAAGACGGAACCAAACAAGAGCCCGGTGGACGGACGAGAGGGCGTAGGCATCTTGACGTTCGAAAGGGTGAAAGGTTCGCAGCCGCAATAAGGACACTGAAGGCGGTGTGTTCAGCGCGCTCAGTACCCGCCTCCTTCCCCGTATACGGCGGTTGTCAACGTAGTTGTCGCGTCACTTCAAGCAACCTGCTTTAGTTCTCCTGGCTGCATGCGCTCCGGATTGAGCCAGACTTCATCCTTCAATTCCCAATTGCGCGTCGATCGGGACCAACGCCGTGGATTGCGCTGCCTGGCCTCTGCGTAAACGGCTTCACGTTGCGCGAGCACTGTGGCGGCTACGCCGTTGTGGCGCTGCGCCGGCGTGACGAATTTCAGGCCGCTGTGTTTGTGCTCATGGTTGTACCAACGCACGAACTGCTGCGTCCAGGCCCGCGCTTCATCAATGCTGCCGAACGGCCTGCGCGGGTAGTCGGGCCGGTACTTGCAGGTGCGGAACAACGATTCCGCGAACGGGTTGTCGTTACTCACACGCGGCCGGCTGAACGAGGCCATGACCCCCAGGTTCTCCAGGGTGGCGAGCATCGTCGCGCCCTTCATCGGGCTGCCGTTATCGGAGTGCAGCACCAGCCGACGTCCTGCCAGGCCCTCCGCCAGACTGGCGCGTCGCATCAGCAATGCAGCCAGTTCCGCCGACTCCGCATCATGCACTTCGTGACCGACTATCTTGCGGCTGAACACGTCCAGCATCATGTACCAGTAGTAATACTGTCCCTTAACCGCCGCCGGCATCCAGGTGATGTCCCACGACCAGACCTGATTCGGACCGGTAGCACAATGACTGGTCACGACCCGGGCTGAGGGCTTGCGCGCACGACCCCGGTGGTGCTGCTGCGAGGCGCTACGCAGCACACGGTAAAAGCTCGACTCCGACGCGAGGTACACGCCACGATCCGCCAGCCTTGGCACGATCTGGCTGGGCGGCAGGCTGGCGAATTCCGCACTATTGGCGACCTCAAGAATCTGTTGTCGTTCGGCCTCACTCAGTTTGTGGGGAGGCTGCGGCCGCACGGTCGTGGTGCGGCCATCCGCGCACACCGCGTCGCCGTCACGCACCCAGCGCTGGAATGTGCGCACGCTCACGCCCAGCTCGTTACAGGCCTTCTCCAGGCGGCAGCCCGCCTCTGTTGCCTCGCGAATCAACGATATACATAGCAGGCGATCCGAATTAGTAAGGACTTTCCCGATCTCGTGGCATAGCGATATGCCAGGATGATTGGTACTGGGCAACCCATCTGAGGAGAGGAATGTCATGGACAAGATGACTCGCATCGGCGTGGATCTGGCGAAGAACGTCATCCAGGTACACGGCGTGGACAGCATGGAACACGTGGTGGTCAGGAAAGCCCTCTCACGGCAGAAGTTTCTCGAATGGTTTGCCAACCTCGCGCCGTGCCTGGTCGCAATGGAAGCGTGCAGCGCAGCTCACTACTGGGCGCGCAAGCTGCGCGCGCTCGGCCACGAGGTTCGCCTGATCGCGCCGCAGTTCGCCGCGCCCTACCGCAAGGGCGGCAAGCATGTGAAGAACGACAGGCTGGATGCCGAGGCCATCTGCGAGGCCGCCGGTCGGCCGCATATGCGCTTTGTGCCCATCAAAACGGCAGACCAGCAAAACGTGCTGCTGGTGCACCGGATGCGGGACGGTTTCGTTGAGGAGCGTACCGCGCTCGTCAACCGGCTGCGCGGTGAGCTGGTCGAATTCGGCGTGTTCCTGCCGCAAGGCATCGACGCATTTCGTGCCCACTTCGTCGACGCACTGGAGGACGGGGCTACTGAACTGAACGGTGTCGCGCGCACTGCGCTGCTGCGAGGCTGGGACCATCTGCAGGCCCTCGACCAGCAAATCACCCGGTGCGACGCGCAGGTCGCCACGCACGTAAAGCACGACAGCGACGCGCAGCGCGTCATGGCGGTCATCGGCATCGGGCCGCTCACCGCATCGGCCGCGGTGGCGACCGTCGGCGACGCTCACCTGTTCAAGAATGGCCGCCAATTTGCTGCCTGGATCGGCACGGTACCCAAACAGAAGAGCAGCGGCGGCAAGACCCGGCTGGGCCGCATCACGAAACAGGGCAACACGTATCTGCGCACGCTGCTGTTCCAGGGCGCGCGCTCGGCCGTAACGAGCGCCCATCGACGAACCGACCGGCTGTCGCGCTGGATCGTTCAGCTCCAGGCACGCGTGGGCTGGTATCGAACGCTGGTGGCCGTCGCCAACAAGCACGCGCGCATCCTGTGGGCGATTCTCGCCAAGGGCGAGCGGTTCGATCCGTCGTATGTGCCGACCCGCCCGCCCCCTGCTGGTCGCGAGGCCGCAACCGCATGATCGAATTGAGGCAGCATAGCGCCCCGCAACCCCAAAGTCGGAAACTCTGCATGCAAGGACTCAACAGGCATGGATAGCGACAGGTCAGACCGGCAGCAGGCGAACTCGACAACGTCCCAGGCGCTACACATCGTGTATTCGCCGTGATCCGGATGGAGTCCTGCTGCGCGGTTACTATCCGGGCCCGGGCACAGCAACCATCGTGTCCAACAAGGCCGCTTATAGGTGCGCAGTCTGTCTCGCCGCTCAATGCTGAATGTGTCCCCCAGATCACATGGGAGGTCAATCGAATGAATGAATGAACCCCGAGCTTGAAAAAAAGGAAAGTCCTTATAGGGACGTTGATCAATCGTCCTCTTTGTCTCCCCAGATCGCCTGGGCTTTTTTTCTCAGAATCAGCAACGCAGCCGCTTCCGCCAGCGCCTTCTCCTTGCGCTGCAATTCCTTCTCGAGCTGCTGGATGCGCTTCTTGTCGTCTTTCGACTGATGGCGCTGCTCGCGCGCCTGCTCGGCAGCATTCGCGTTGGCCGTCTGGCAAGCGGCTCGCCACGCCGCTATCTGTTCGGGATAAAGACCTTTGCGGCGGCAATACTCGGCCAGCTCCGCTGCATTGAGCGGCGCGGTTTCCAGCACTACCGCAAACTTGTGTTCCGAAGACCATCCTTCGGGATTCTTCCCATCGCCCGGCACTGCGACTCCTTGTCCTTTGGCCTGTCGGCGCCACGTGTACAACGTCTGTTCTGTAATCCCCGTTTCTCTGGCCAGCGCCGAAACCAGCGCATTCTCTGGCGGCATCATGCGGCGCACCAGCGCTTCTTTTCTTTCTGCTGAGTAGGGCTTCATTCATTCCGATTTTACCGCCCCCGGACCATGTCTATAAGAATCAGATAACACGACAACTATTCTGACGCCGGGGGGGAGCCCTCAACAACAAACCTTCAAGCTATCGGATTTTCAACCTGTCTGAAGCCATCCCCTTATACGGAAGTGTCGTAGCCGTCGCGCAAGATCTGGATGGTGATCACGGCATCCATGACCCGCTGCATACCGATCCACAGCGTCTTCGCGCCCGGTTCACCGTCGCTCTTACGCCCGAGGAATCCGCCTAGTGATGCGATCATCCGTATCATCTGGTTGAGCGTTGGAGTCTTTTTCGGGCGTGGCTTTTTTGAAAGTACATGAGCGCCATGTATCTCGTCAGCCGCAAAGAAGAGTGACGCTTCCAACTCCGGACACGTCCTGCCCAGACGCATGAGCCGTGCAATACGCCACGATACGACCATGTACAGCGCGAGTGCCTTCTCGACCCGCTCCATCTGCGAGAGTTGCAGCGCCTCAACCCGGCAGGCGTTCTTCAGGACATTGAAGTACATTTCGATCTCCCACCTCGCGCGGTACCAGTCAACGAGTTCGATGAGCGCATCCGCATCAGCGGCTTCGCGGTTGGTCACAAGACGCCAGATGACGGGCTTTACGCCCGCTGGCGCATCCACCTCGCACGCCTCGACGCAGGTGAGCGTGACACCGGCCCGCCCGGGCAGCGTGATGCGCTGGCTACGCAGTTCCTGCTTCACTTCACGCGCCTTTTGGCCACTGCGCCCGGGCAACACGAAGCCGATATGGCCGAGCACGTTACTCGCGTGCACCTTGTCCCACAGCTTTTCTTCGTCCTTCAGGGCACGATTGTGCTGGGAGCGGATCAGCCAGTCAGCCGGATTACCCAGTTCCTGCGCACGCTGCATGAGCGCGGCGATATCGCCTTCGCGGTCGGCCACGTACACCAGCCGTGTGTCAGGCAGGGCCTGTGCCTGTTCGGCCACGATCTCATAACTTTCAATCCACCGTGTACTTTCCCTGACACCACCACGCCTGCCGTTTGCATCGCGTGGCTCGCGCGCCCACATCCAGGAATTGATGACACCCAGTGGCTCCCGATCCGGTGTCACCGCATAGGTCGCGTGAAGGTACATGCCCACCTGCGCTTCATAACTGAGCGGGCCAGCCCCCTCGATATCCTGGCCGTTAAAGTTCAGCTCTGTCGTATCGGCAACGCACAGCACCACCGGCAACTGCCCCATGCGCGCAGTGGTGCGATCCCAATGCGGCTGCACCATGTCGCGCCAGTCGATGCGCTCATTACCCAGAAAGCGATAGGCAGCCATCGTCTCGGCCCAGCCTTCGCACGCGCCCGGGATACTGGCCGTCGGCCGGCTGGCAAACCGTTTGACCAGCTCCTTCGCGCGCCGGTCTCGCCGCGGATCACCCAGATCCAGCGTTTCGAATTCCT
Organism: Caballeronia temeraria; assembly: GCF_001544795.2. Lineage (GTDB taxonomy): Bacteria > Pseudomonadota > Gammaproteobacteria > Burkholderiales > Burkholderiaceae > Caballeronia > Caballeronia temeraria. The sequence continues at coordinate 178,234 of NZ_FCOI02000006.1, forward strand.
CGTCCACCCATGCCCCCGCGTCGTCCTGGATCTTCATGCCGAAAATCCGAGAGTAAGCGCGAAATCCGCATTGTTAACAACCCCCCTCTGACTGCTTTGCTATTCCTCTCCTAACGTCAACTTGTGTATAACCATATGGTCTGAAGCACCCTAGCGCCTGAGCCGATGCAATAGACAGCATCCCAGTTACATGTGGTGCTACCGCAGCGCGCAGGACTGCGCTGAGCCCGTGGTGTTGTTCGAGTATCAGCCGGGACGCGGCCAGGAGCATCCGCAGAAGTTTCTGGGCGACTACAGCGGCATGCTGATGAGCGACGGCTACAGTGCCTGGCGCACGCTTAAAAAGGCAGCGCACTTCGGATGCATGGCGCAGTATCCTGAGTTTCGTTTTATGTCGAGCGGCGGCTGGCCGCGGGCCTACACCCGTGCTTGAAGGGCTGGACAGCTCGGCATATTATCTATCCGGACGCTATTCCTGTAAGGGCTGCGAACGTGCAGATCCCGCTACGAACGCAATCGAATGTCGAGAGCTACATCGCGAAGCACGAATGGCTCGCGGTGCGTTTGGAACGTTGTCCGTTACACCCCTCTGGTGGTTGCTCATTCGCCCGTCACGGCACCTATGCGCGCGCGACGCCATCGGGGATACGCATTGCCAGGTGGTACTGCCCGGAAGGACACCGAACTTTCAGCCTATTGCCGGATTTTCTCGCGGCAAGGCTGCCTGGGCTGCTTGCCACAATCGATGCTGTCGTCGCAAGGGTGCCGCGTATGCGTAGCATGGAAGCCGCTGCCGATGTGCTGCGGCAGGACGACGTGAGCCTACCTGCGGCTATGCGTTGGTTGCGCCGCCGGTTGCGTGGAGTTCAAGCGGCGCTGCATGCAGTAGCTTCACTGCAACCACCACCGCCTTCCGGCACGCCAGCAGAACCCGGCGCGCGATGTACGCTTCTGGAGTTAAGGCGTACGCTCTCTTATCAGACACTGAGCGAACTGCCGGCGCCACTGGGCTTTCTACGACTGCAGCGAGGCGTATCTGCTCATTGTGCGCTTGACCAACAAGACATGGGGCCTGGCGGTCGGCATCAACCGATTTATGATGCGACCGTCATCTGCGAGCAACCAGTATGCAGCTTGAACCACACGTTTCAGATCGACCCGGACCGTGTCCGACGACGGCCGAGATCATTGATGCGTGGCGTCACGACCGCTCCGTAAAGGACGCCAGCGCTAGCGTGTATCTCCGATGGATCGGACACTTCAGGGCGTATTGTGAACAGCACGGCCTGGATGAGCAGGCCCAGCTGACCCTTGATGGTGCGCGTCGATTTGCCAATTGGTATTGCCACCGGCATGCTTTAGACCCCGATGCAACAATGAACGCCAGGACTGCGGTTCATGAACTGAATCGTGTCTATTGTGTGCTCGGAAGGGAAGTGCCGCCCTGGCGGGTTGCTCCGGTAACCAGATCCCCCTCGACGGCGGTGCTGCGTGCATACAGGAATTACCTCGTGGCCCATCGAGGCAGCCCGCCAACTACTGTGCACAAGAAGCTGACTCACATAGGTTATTTTCACGAGCACCTTCGCAAGAACGGTCACACGTGGCGCTCCATGAGCCTGGCTGATATCGATTCGTTTCTCATTGACTGTAGTCAACGATACGCCCGAACCACGACAGCCGATATTGCCAGTAGTATTCGGTCTTTTTCGCGCTTTCTGTTTTCCAGCGGCCGCAGCCGACACAACTTGGCCGATTCAGTGATTGCCCCGGTTCAGCTAAAGTACTATCGTCCACGTCGGGCATTGGCGTGGGAGGACGTGCAGCGGCTACTCCATGCCGTGAACCGGTCAAATCCATGTGGCCTTCGCGACTACGCGATGCTGCTGATGATGAGCACCTATGGCTTCGGCGCAGGAGAAGTGATCGGGCTGAAACTGGACGATATCAACTGGGATGCTGCGACATTGCGCGTGATTCGGCCGAAGACCAAGGTCGCCTTTACATTACCGCTGTTACCTGCCGTCGCGAGGGCAGTGGCTCGCTATCTTCGCGACGGAAGACCACCGCATGTAACGACCCGGTATCTGTTTCTTCAGTCCAAGTTGCCATTCGGCTGTTTAACTGGGGCAGCAATCAGATACATGGTCGTCAGGCACGCCACCGCGGCCGGCGTGGCAGCGCCCTTCCTGGGTAGCCACGTGCTGCGTCACTCGAACGCTTCCCGTCAGATCGACCTTGGTGCGAACCCGCAAGTAATCTCGGATATTCTTGGCCATCGTGATCCTGACTCCATTTCTGCGTACGTGCGCATTGCAACGGAGACGTTGCGCGATGTTTCACTGCCGGTGCCAACATGAGAACGATTGTGACAGCGGAAGGTATCGCGCGTGATGTCGCGGACTTTCTCAGATTCCGACGTGCCATGGGCGTGCAATATTTCCGCGGTGAATTTGTACTCGACGGCTTCGTGCGATTCATGGCCAATCAATGGGGCGAACAGCCTGTGGCACTTGATGAGGCCGTCCGGCGATGGGCGTCACGTGTCGCCGGACGCAAGGCGGTCACAGTAAGCCAGGAGTTCGGGGTGGTTCGTCAGTTGTGCCTCTACAGGCGCCGCAACCATCCTTCCGGATATGTTCCCGAGCATGCGCTCGCGCCAGTCAAGGAATCGCCGTTTCTTCCATACATCTTCTCGCAGAAGGAGGTACATAAGCTTCTGCATGCGGCGAGCGAACATCATGGTCGCTGGATCTGGGCAGCAATGTTTCGGGCATTGATACTGGTGCTTTACTGCACTGGCCTGCGGCTGGGAGAAGCAGTGCGATTGCATATGGAAGACGTGGATTTTCGCCGCAACACATTTTTTATATCGCACAGCAAGGGAAGATCACGCAAGGTCGCGTTCCGCTCGGACCTCGCCGGTGAGTTGCATCAATATCTCGAAGCACGTCGCCAGCTCATTCGGACTCGCTGCGTCGAAGATCCACAAGCACTGTTCATTCGACTCGACTGCACTCCGCTCACGGTAAAGTCAGCCTCAGATGCGATTCGGCACCTGCTTCGTCAACTGGAGATCAAACCACCCACAGGCAGGGTCGGCCCGAGACCGTATGAGTTCCGTCACGCGTTCGCGGTTCACCGTCTCATGGCATGGGCCTCTGCCCGAGTTGATATTCATGCAAAGCTACCGTCACTGTCTGCCTATCTCGGTCATCAGGACTTGCTCGGTACAGAGATCTACCTTAAGGCGACGCCACAACTGCTGGCTCTGGCCAGCAGACGGCTCCACAACCACCTGCGCCATGCAGATGCCCCGGAATGAAGTCCGCGTCATCCACAGCCTTGTTCATTCGGGTCGAATCGTTCTTCACTGAGTACCTGCAACGCATGCGCGGTGCCAGTTTCCATACGGTGCGCGCTTATCGCGATGCCTTGAAGCTCTTCTTTGAATTCGTCGCCGCGAACAAGAGGTGCAGCGTTTCGGGTCTTGATCTCGGCGACATGAAGGCCGAATCTGTTGCCAGATTCCTCCTTCATCTCGAGACGGATCGGTCAAACTCGGTGGCAACGCGCAACTGCCGCCGCACCGCGATTCGAAGCTTCTTCAAACATCTGTTGCGTACAGATATCGCTCACTCGCAACAATATGCCGAAGCGCTCGCCATTCCGGCAAAGAAGGCGCGGCATCGGCCGGCAACCTATCTTGAAGCCAATGAAGTCCGCTCGATTCTCGCAAAGCCCGACACGAAGACGGTCGGTGGTTGGCGCGACTACACGTTACTGCTGTTTCTCTACAATACCGGTGCCCGTGTTAGCGAAGCTGCGGGCCTTTGCTGGGGTGACTTGCAACTTGCTTCTCCGCGGCAGGTGAGACTGCATGGTAAAGGTCGAAAGGATCGGCTGCTGCCACTGTGGCGCGAAACTGCCGATGCGCTTCGCCGGCTTGGAACGATCAATCGGACTGACACTCAGCGTGAGTCGCACGTTTTTCTAAATCGAAATGGAGAAGCATTGAGCCGTGACGGGATTGCCTATATTCTGCACAAGCACGTACAAGCTGCAACCGAGGAACTACCGGCGCTCGCTCACAAGCGGGTTACACCGCACGTCATGAGGCACAGTTTTGCTGTCGGATTGCTGCAATCGGGTAACTCTGTGCCCGTGATTCGGGACTATCTCGGTCATGCAAGCGTTGCGACAACCGGACGCTATATCGAGACAAACCTTCAAATGAAGCGCGATGCCCTGGAAATGTTTTGGCGGCATGCGGGAATTGAGCCCGCAAGCGCGAAGTCATGGAAACCGAAACCAGACCTGCTCACGTTTCTGAATTCGCTGTAAGCCAAGGAATTTATGTGGCCATGCAGGGATGTGCGCGCTTACTCGTACAAGGCCAAACGCGCAGTTCTCGACATAAAACGAGACTCAGGATACTGGGCCAGGCACCCGGTTTCGGTCACGCCGTTCTGGAAGCTAGCCTTATAGCCTCCATAGTCGTCACACGTCAGCTTGCCGCGCCACTCGCCCAGAAATGCGCGTGCATGTTCGCCAGCGCGGCTCTGGGCGAAGTCGTAGATCACCGCCTTCAGATCGGAGAACTGCGTAGTACTGTACGCCCACAGATAGGCTCGATGGGTCTTGCCCTTTCCCGGCGCAAGCATCTGTACCGGCGTCTCGTCGGCATGCAGTACCGCCTGCTGCAACACTTCTTCGCGAAGTGCATCGACCAGGGGCTGCAGGCGCACGCCACACGCGCCAACCCAGGCGCCGAGCGTCGATTGCGCGATCGCCAGACCCGCCCGCGCAAAGATGCGCTCCTGTCGATACAACGGCAGGTGATCGCTGTACTTGGCGACCAGCACCTGAGCCAGCAGGCCGGTGGTCGGAATGCCCTTGTCGATCACATGAGGCGGCACCGCAGCCTGCACCAGCGTCTCGCATGTTTTGCACGCCCATTTTCCCCGGATATGCCGCTCTACCGTGAACACGCCGGGCGTGTAATCCAGCTTCTCGCTGATGTCCTCGCCGACACGAACGCGTTCGCAGCCGCACGTACAGATCGAGCTGTCCGGCTCGTGATGAAAGTCGATACGTGGCAATTCGGGAGGAAGCGGCGCCCGCTTTGGCTGTTGACGTGGCGTCCCAGTTTGCTTGCCGGACTTCAGCCCCTGCAGCTCGAGCCCGATTGCCGCCAGATCCGCGTCGAGCGCTTCCTCGAGCAGGCTCAGTCCGCGTGAGCGTTCTTGGTCCCCGGTTTGGATAATGTCAATGCACGGGAAAAGTCCCAGCCGTCCTGGACCATCGCGGGGAGCTTGCACCCGCGGAAAACGTGGCAACGATGCGAGGCATTGCCGCCTGGCGGGCCGCCCCCTCCTCAGCAAACCTCGGTTGCTGAACTGCGCCGCCTCTTTCGTCATTATTAGCAAGGCATCGGCCCGTCAATCCCGCGGCACTTCGACCGGTAGCGAACGCTTATGTTGAGTTGCCGCGTAGAAACGGCGAATTGTGGTCACGACCTCCTCGCTTACCTCCTTTCCTTCCAGAAAGTCGTCGATATTCTCGTAGCTGATGCCATAACTATCTTCGTCCGGCCGCTGTGGAGTGAGCGACTCGAGATCCGCTGTTGGCACTTTCACCACGAGACGGTCTTCCGCACCCAACGACTGCGCGAGGCCCCGCACGCGACGTTTCGTAAGTCCCGAAAGCGGCAAAACGTCAGCCCCACCGTCGCCAAACTTGGTAAAGAAGCCCATCAATGACTCGGCGGCGTGATCCGTGCCGATCACAAGACCCCGCCTCGCTCCCGCGATTGCGTACTGTGCAATCATGCGCTGACGGGCCTTGATGTTCCCAAGTACGAAGTCTTCTTCGAAGTCGTCGGCGTATTGAGCTCCTCCCTCCTTGAGCGCCAATAACATGTCGTCCGACGGTTGTTGTATGTTGACGGTCAACGTCTCATCGGGTTGAATGAACTGCAGGGCAAGTTGTGCGTCTTGTCGTCTCGCTGCCGACCATACGGCAGACGGACAGCAACGAATTGCGCTTCGTATCCGCGCGCACGGAGTCGCTCAACGCTTAACTGCGCGAGACGTCCTGCAGTAGAAGAGTCCGCGCCACCGCTGATTCCGAGCACGTACGTCCTCAACCCTTGGGAACGGAGATAATCAGATAAGAAGCCGATTCGTTCCTCGCGTTCCGCATCGGGATCGAAACGCTGGCGAACGCCAAGCTCTCGTATCACTTTCGCTTGCCACTGCCGGTATTCGACGTCGTCCTGGTCCATATCGACCCCCTCTATCCATTAAGAATGCGTTGCTTTCTCAAAGTAGTGCGGTATGCATGAAAGAGCATATCGCGGCGGCGCTGCGGATCTCGTTACGCTCACCCTCGAATTTCTGCGTTTCGCTGAACGTGATCATGTCGTCGCGCTGCTTTAACGACCAGGCGAAGCACTGCGTCCCTGCGGGAGGGCCGTCATCGGCAGAGCCGTCAGCGACGCCTGTATTCGAGACAGTCAAATCTGCACAACATGCTTCTTGTGCGAGTGCTCCTTCCGACATCTCGCGCAACACTTCCTCGCTTGTTAGGCTAAAGCGCTTCATTGTTTCTTCCTTCACGCCGAGGAAACCGGCCTTGCCGCTCGGAGAGTACGTCACGAAGCCAACGTCGAGACAACTTCCACTTCCCTTCACGGATGAGATCAGAGAGGCAATATAACCAGCAGTGCAAGACTCCGCGGTTGCGAGCTTCAACCCGCGTGAGGTAAGAAATGCGACCACATCCTCAGGAATGTCCGTCTCGCCTCCGCGATCCGACAGGTTGCCGTTGTATACCCGCAGCAAAGATCAGACCGGAGCGCACGTGTGCCTCTCGTTCTCGACAGCTAAGCTACTCAGCCGGTGCGGGACAGCGCAAAACTGGTAGCATAGGATGGCGAGTCGTCGCTAGGAACCGGAAATGAGAATCTTCGCTCGTTTAAGATCCGAGTCCAACGGACCTGTCTGGGGCGTCTGTTTTGGCGCAATCTTGACGGTGGCCGGCGCGGGTTTGTGGTGGTGTGCGACGGATGAGATGGACGGCGAGTTTGACGAGTCGGTCGCCTTGGTGGCCATGCTGATCGGCGCGTCGCTCGCCGCCATCGCTGGCAGAGAGATCCTTCACAGCGCAGATAGTTGAACTCCCGAAACGTTGCCGACATTGCAGTTCTTCGCGGTGACTTCATCTCAAGCGTTCCAGCAAGCCGGCTTTTTCGGCCCCACCCACGGAAAGGATTGATGACGAAGGTACTGTTTGTTGATGACGATCGCAACACGGCTGACGCGTTATCGGACATCGCTGCAGCACTGGGACACCGTCCCTCCGTTGCCTATACTGGCGCGTGTGCATTGCAAGTTGCTTCGTCGGCCCGGTTTGACCTCGTCTTTCTTGATTTATCGCTGCCGGATGCTGACGGGCGAACCGTTTGCAGGCAGATGCGCGATTTGAAAGTTGCAAAGATTTATGCACTTACTGGCTACACCGAAACGAAGGCTGCCGACGATCTAGAAATTTTCGACGGATGCTTCGTTAAGCCGTTATGCATTGACCGCCTGCAAGCTCTTCTCGCCGCACACTGGTAGCGTCATCAAGCGGTTTGACACTGCGCGTTTAAGCGCCTGCGACCGTTTGCAGCGCGAGAGCCGGCCGAAAAGAGCCGGTCGGTGAAAGAGCCGATTACTGGTCGAACCATGGCCGCAATCGCAAGTGGCAAGGGTGCAGGAGCGGTCTCAGGAACAACGTCCACGAAGACGCACGAACGTGATCACCGGCGAGAAAGGCGGAGGTCAGGCGGCATCTGTGGCAACCCCACCGTGCGTGTGCATCCTTCCGATTTGCAAAAAACCGGACTCTAATTTCGGCCAGTAGAGCGGGCATCGACGATCACGCGGCTGAAAGCCCGAGCCTTTGAGCGACGGTTCGACAGACGTGACGCCCGCCGCCTCTCGCCGCGCCGACTAAGTCCGGCGTCAATCGAAATCGAGGGGCGTGTCCAGCACAGGTATTTCCTCCACCGGCCGCCCGCAAAGATGGTTTCGCAACGCCCGCAGCAGCAATGCTCGCAACGTCGCTTCGTCTGCGCCATCGCCGGCCTTCAGAAAGAGCTCAACGAGCGCCGCGTCCGTGAGCGTTCCGACTTTTTCCCGATGCCCTGCCCTGTACCCGAAAAGAACCCAGTCTCCGTTTGTCCTTTCATTGATCAGCCAAGCGTCATTGATATGATCCATCTATCACCATTTCCCGCGCAAACCGAGCTTACAATTTGCCGCGCCCGATTCCGGCGAACACTTGCCCGGCAAATCGGCGCGTCGTTATGTCAAACGACGAGAAAACGTCTGGTACGTCCAATTGGTTGACAGCCCCGGCGAGTGTTTGTTGGGTCAAGTTCCGGTAGACGTGAGCCTAGTGTCGTGAGTTAGAAGTTCGTTGAATCAATATCCTGTTATCTCCGGAATGACGAAACACTCGATAAAGAGCCGTTTGGATTCGCGCAATCCTTTACGGAAGATCACGGACTTCGTCTTGTTGACTGGATCTTCGATGAAGGCTCGCTCGTGGAGCCGGTTCAGTACATCCCAGTCCAACCCCTTCCATCCGCGGTATCGGTCGTGCAGGGTCAGCTAGACACTTCATTGATTGCATCGGTATTGATGTTCATGATGCTCCCGCCGTAGCGCTTCTGACCCGCGCACAAAACCGTTCGAGGCTGGCCAGGATTTCATCAGCCGACTTGGTCTAGATGAACGGTCGGGGACTGGCGTTATAAATGTCCAGGTAATGACAGATCGAGTCTTCGAGTTGGCGTGTCGACCGATGCGTGCCGCGTCGGAGATATTTCAGTGAGCGCGGCAAACCAGCGTTCGACCTGGTTAAGCCACGACGCCGATGCGGGTGTGAAGTGAACGTGGAAGCGAGAATGACGAGCGAAGCAGGCTTTGACCGAGGGCGTTTTGTGCGTGTCATAGTTATCCATCACCAGACGTACATCCCGGTACGAGGGCACGCTGGCTTCGATGGTTCGCAGAAAGCGCAGGAGTTCGCTGCTGCGATGGCGCCGATGGACCTCGGCGATCACTTCACCGGTAGCAATGTGTTCAGCGCTGCGAACAGCGTAGTCGTACGCGCCGTGACGGTGAACAGCAAGTTGTCGAATACGTCAACGCGGCGTTCGAACGTATTGCTGGATATGGTGCGTCCGAAACGCTTGGGAAGGAATTCCCACTCGTTTTCAGCGGTCGTGGATCCGTGGGGGAGAACGGGTCGCGGCGGCGCGCTCTCGCGCAAGGGTCCCAATTTGCGGGCCAACTGTTGGCTTACAAGGACGACGGGAAGCCTTTCTGGGTCCAGCTTCATATATCGCCCATCTCTGCTGACGGAGCAGGGGTACCCCCGTCTTGTCATGGTTTTCAGTGACGTCACCGAATTGATTCGGTCTTAGGAACGACTGCGTCGCCAAGCCCAATTCGATGCATTGACTGCCCTGCCCGATCGGCATGCATTCCCCCGCGTGGCTCCATGCACGATGAGCGATGCAGACTTTCTTCGCCATCGATCCGCGTCCGCGCTAACGCCGGCGAGGAAGCGTCCTGGTGCCTAGTAACGCGTGTCAAATTGGTCCGCAAGTAGATCGATGTATCGCTGAACCGACGCTTCGACCGCGGCTTTTCCGTTTGACACGATTTCGGCATGTCGGAAGCTGCCGTAGACGCTCTCGTACGAGAAGTCCTCGAGGAGCGCTGCCATCGCTCGAACTTTGGTCGCGGACAGGGGCAGATAGTTCGGGTAACTATACATGAACGACACGTGCGCCCGATCCGGCGTTACCTGCAAAATGTCGCCCGACAGAAGAGTGCCTGCTCCAGTGTCCCAATGAAGTACTGCGCCTCCAGGAAAATGTCCGCCCAGGCGCAACAGCGTCATATCCGATGTGAGCGACAGCTTATCGCCTGACCAAAATTGCACGGCACTTGAGGGAGAGACCACCCACTGCTTGTCTGCCTGATGGATCCACACAGGACAGTTGAATTCGCGAGCACACTCCGTCATTGTCGAATAGTAATGTGGATGTGAGATCGCGATCGCCTTCAGGCCGCCGAGCGCCTCGATGATCGCGACGGTCGCGCGGTCCAGCAGCGTAATGCAGTCCCACAAAACGTTCCCGTCCGCGGTTCGCGCAAGCAGCGCACGCTGTCCGATGGCGAAGGTCGGCTCGGTCCGTATCTCGAGGAGATCATCACGCAATGTGCGCCATGCGTTCGCATGACTCTCGCCCAACACACGCAACGTAGTCCATTTCTGTCCCGCCGGCGGCACGAATTGCCGCACGTCGTCGCAGATGAGGCAACGCTTCCACTCGTCCGTTTCAGGATACTGGATGCCACAAGCTTCACAAATTTGGCCCATGAGAGTGCCCCTCTTCGTCGTGGGTGCGTGGGTGTCGCACATCGTCCTGCGTTACATAGCATTCGGCGTGCACGTGGCCGTGCGGGTACCATCTGGCTCTCAACGCACTCGCCTGCTCGCGCCCGCTGTCTTGTCGAAACGGCGTTGCGTCACGTCAGCGACCCTGTCTCAGATCGACACAGCTTATTCCGCAGCCCGAGCGGCTCCCATCACGCAACAAATGGGACAGAGATCGGTGACTTCGGATGAAATGCCAAGCATGGCGCGGAGCGCGACCTTACAGTGTTAGGGGATCGCCCTTCCCCTTCCCTGGCTAAACCGTCTGCTACCGATTTCGCAGCGTGCTATAGCCGCGCCGCTCTTAGTCGACGAACGTGCATATTCGCGGAGCTTTTCGATGAGGCGCTCATATCGCCTCGTCTATAATCGAGTCGTTAATATGTCAACGACTGCGGGAGCACTACCCTATGAGTCAAACCCGCGGGCGATATGCGGGATCTCGAAAAAGCGGTGAACGTCGACCTCGTCCCATAGAACAGTCGTCGCCGAATCGTCAGCGGCAATCGTACGCGAAACCGCCTGCTCCTGACCCAGCCCAAGCAGCCTCGATTTTCAAGACGCGTTCGTTTCAGTTTTTGGTCAATGCAGTGGGCGCAGAGAATATCGCGTTAGGCCTCGATTCGAGCATGACGCGGGTCGCCGAGTTGATGAAAGGCGAGCGATTTACGCCTGAGACCGCTTTTCACATGGAAACGACGCTCGGGTTACCGCATGGCTTTTTTGATCAACCTTATCCTGCGCTTACGCCAGAAACCATCGCGCGGCTGAAATCACCGCTCGACTTCGCTCAAGGCGACGAGGAGCCGGAAGCCGAGTTTCAAGCACCTGAGCCTGCTGGCGCTGTACCCGTCGGCCAGCAATCGTTTCTTGAGGATAGTGTGTTCGAGGAAGGTCAAATGCGAAAAAAAACAACGGACGGTTCGCCCAAGGCCGCCGCCACGAACAGCGCAAGCGAAACGGCCAAGCAGCCTCGACAGCGTGCTGCCCGTAAAGAAGTCGCCGCGAAGTCCAAGACGTCGCTCAAAGCATCGGAGCAACACCCGCTGCCTTTGAATAACGGCGCCGCTGTTGAAAGCATTCGACGCGCGAACCTGCACGTTCTGACGACTCGAAACGGATCGAAAGTAAGACTCGGCGTGGTCATGGCGTTGAGCGGGTCGAACATGGCACATCGACTGCACGGCAAGAAGCGCATGGACGATGCCGAAGCGAGCCGTTTCACGGAGCGCCTTGGCTTGCCAGCCGGCTGGCTCGATACACCGCGCTCTGAAGCCGAGATTCCGGAGTCGGTGTCACGTTTGCTGACCCCTGCTGCGCGGGGTCGCGCGTCCGTTCAACACGACGAGCCGCCTGCGCTCGCAACTCAGAACAGCGCGCAAAGTAAGCGTGCCGCAGCAAAGGCGCGCCAAGGTGATTCTCATCTGGACGGCCAGGGTGCTGCGCAAAGCTTAAGGTCAGCAAATGTCCAGCGCGCGAAAGAGACGATCCCCGTCCCGTTAGATCAGGTCGGTGCTGCTTCTGGTGAATCGCCTGTTCGCTCGCTCGACGATACCGAGCAGCATGTCCCACCGGTCTCGTCCGTCGCACCGGTAACGATTGAGCCGGCACCGGCCTCCACGCTACCCGAGCGAAAAGCCGCATCGCTCCCCACCCCTTCCGTGACGAGCCTGGACAATCTTCACGGTATCGAGCCGATCGCGGAAGCCTTGATCAAGACGCTAGCGGGCAAAGCACGCACGGGTCGATTGGACGAGTTGAAAGCGCTGGAGCTTTTGCAGCAAGCGATATTGCTATAACGCCGGCGCCACTGCCGACCGCCATCGTGCTGTAATGCCAGTTCTGGCGAGCGACGCTCAGCGCGAGTGACCTTCTCGTTTCAAGCGACGATACGGAAAGGGCGCGTGTCAGTCCCGTCCGGCCCGCGTCGCTTGCTCCCGTGGCGCTGACCGGTGGTCGAGTTGTCGCATCGTCAATGGTCAAGAAATTGCCGGAGCTTGTCTGCCCGACTCGGATGCATCAGTTTTCGCATCGCCTTGCTTTCGATCTGCCGGATCCGTTCGCGCGTCACGTCGAATTGCTTAGCCAGTTCTTCGAGCGTGAAGTCGGACGCGGTATCGATGTCAAAACGCATCCTCAGTACCTTCGCTTCACGCGGCGACAGCGCATCGAGCGCCTCATCGATCGCATCGCGCAGGTTGGCATGCACGGCCGCGTCCGCGGGTGATGCCGCCATCGGATCTTCGATCATGTCGCCAAGCGTCGCATCCGCGTCTTCGCCCACCGGCATCTCGAGTGACACCGGTTGCTTGCCGACCTTCAACATGCCGCGAACCTTTTCTTCGGTCAATCCCATGCGCTCGGCCAGTAATGCAGGATGCGCGTCCTGGCCGGTCTGTTGGAGAATCTCGCGCGAAATCCGATTGAGCTTGTTGATCGATTCGATCATATGCACCGGCACACGAATCGTGCGCGCCTGATCCGCAAGCGAACGCGTCACCGCTTGACGCACCCACCATGTCGCGTAGGTGGAAAATTTCCAGCCGCGGCGATATTCGAATTTGTCGACGGCTTTCATCAGGCCGATATTGCCTTCCTGAATCAGATCCAGGAAGTGCATACCGCGGTTCACGTACTTCTTTGCGATCGAGATCACGAGGCGCAGGTTGGCTTCGATCATCTCGCCCTTGGCCTGGCGCATTTTCGACTCGGCCGCCATCATCTGCCGGTTGATTTTCTTCAGTTGCTGCAGCGGCAGAGCGGCGGCGGCTTCGATCTCGATCAGCTTTTCCTGCTCCGCCTGAATCGCCGGCAGGTTGCGCTCCAGTGCGGCGCCATACTTGCTCGACGCCGTAACCATGCGTTCGGTCCAGCCAAGATCGGTTTCGTGTCCCGGAAAGGACTCGACAAAGTTCTCGCGCGGCATCCCGCACCGGTCGACGGCAATCTGCAAAACACGGCGCTCGATCGCGCGCACCTGCGCGACCTGCTGCTGCACGTGCGCGCACAGCCGATCGATCGTTCGTGCCCTAAAGCGAATGGGCGCCAGCTCGCGCTGCATCGCTTCACACACGTGTGCAAAGCCAATTATGTCCGCGCCCTGGGTCGCGTCGGCGCGCGGAAGTTGAGCGAACAACTCGCGTACGCGCGCAAAAATGGCAAGGCTGTCGTTCGTGAGCTGTTTCAGGCGAGCTGCGTCTGCCTTCGCCGAATCCTGTTGCTCGGTCGCGCCGCATTCGTCGACCAGCTCGTCGCCCTCTTCGTCCCCTTTCTCCTCATTGCCGTCATTGCCGTCATCGCCGTCGGCGGCGGCCGCCGTGAGCTCAGCCGAATCAGATGAGTCCGAGACCCCCGCATCCGCCGCTGCGGCGTCTTCATTGAGTCCGTCAACCAATTCGTCAATGCGCAATTCGCCCGCCTCAATTTGCTCCACGCTTGAGAGGATTGCGGAGACCGTTGCCGGACAGGCCGCAATCGCGTGGATCATTTGGTGAAGGCCGTCTTCGATGCGTTTCGAAATCTCAACTTCACCCGCGCGCGTCAGCAATTCCGTCCCGCCCATTTCACGCATGTACATCCGCACGGGATCGGTGGTGCGGCCGAATTCAGAATCCACCGTGGCGAGGGTGACTTCCGCTTCCTCGTCGGTCTGATCGTCCGAGATGGCGGCCGGCGTAACGCCGTTCAGGAGCAGCGTCTCAGCATCCGGCGTCTGCTCGTAGACCGCCACGCCCATGTCGTTAAAGGTGCTGACGATAGTTTCGATTGCAGCGGTCTGCGCGAAGTTGTCGGGCAAGTGATCGTTGATCTCCGCGTGAGTCAGGTAGCCGCGCGACTTGCCTAACTGGATCAGCGCGCGCATCTGGCGTTGCCGCTCTTCATCCTGCAGAGCCGAGGACATTGTGTCCATCGGCAGCAAAAGTGCAGCAGCCTTGGCCTTGGACCCACGTCGGCCCGGGGCCTTAGACACGAAGGCGGTTGTAGCGGACCCAAAAACCTCACGATCAAAGCTTGTCATGCATTCTCCTTGGCAGGTGTGCTCGGCGACGGCGAGTCCGGCGGCTGAGAACATCGCGGCCGGCGCGTCAAAGACATTCAAGGGCTGAAGGCGGACGCGGCTTGTGATATCGCAACGAGCGGGGGACGCGGCCCGCTGATACGAGCGGGCCGGATGAAATGGCGCATCAAGAGTCAGTGCGATGTGAGCACTGCCTAAAATTATAGCACGAATTGCTGCGCCGCACCAAATAGAGGGGGCGTTCACGGTTCACCACGGCATCGCTGTGCTCAGCGACGACGAATGTTCGCCGCCCTTGGGTGCTGGATTTCCGCTCGCCCTTGAAGCGCATCGACGCCGCACTTCAGATGGCCGGCATCGACACGACGCAGCCGTTGCGTGCGCCCATCGAACGTTCGCAGGGCGACGATGAGAATGACGCGCCGCGGCCGGCGCGACCGGGCGAGTGAGATGGGTCGCTGGAGTGTTTCAGGTACCGCGCGGGTTCAGACGCCAAAGACGGCACCAGGCGGGTCAATGCGCAATACCGCTCGGGGCGATCGACCCATTGGATAAAAGCTCAAATGCAACTTGCGACAGGCGTTCGGCGGGGGCGTTCAGATGAGGTGCGGCATCCGGTGTTCCAAGCGCCCCGCGAAGACACAGCAGCGAGCGCAGTCACGGAAGCGAAGGTTGTCGACGCTCCGACTTCTGGTGTTGTCGGTTCTACCCGCGAAAGTCCCGGCCCGCCTGCGCCCTCCCCGCTTCGGTCTGCATCTCACGACTCGCTGCAGGACGGATAGCCGTGCGCGTCGAGCACCTGCTGCATTGTCGAATGCCTCCCACGAGCCCGGCCGACTCTGCATCATCGCGGCGTCTTCCGCCAAAAGCGTCAGCAGTTTCTTCACATTCAGCTCGCCGTGCGTGTTCGCCCCGCCGCTGCTTTTGTGCGCCGCGTTGCAGCGGGCGACCACCGAGCGCAGGGCGGCATGCACGCTATCGTCCAGTTCCAACTCAATCCTGACCATCGTGTCCTCAGGGTTTCACATCGCAAGCTGCAGTCGAAGGCTCTTGAAAACGCCGCGCCAAGACGCGCACCGTTTTTTTGCGCTCATCGAATACGCAGGCGCCGGGACCGTCGAACATGATCCCCGACTGCATCTCGAATAGGCATCCGGCGGCCCCGTCTCCCGAGCGCCACAGTTCACGCATGGATCGGGGCTCGCCAAACAGAAATGACGCAATCCATTCAGACCGGGTCGTCGGCTGCCGGCGCGGGAAGAGCCACAGACGTCGCCTTGAAGCACGGGTAGGATTCGCAGAACTCCGCATGACGCGGAACTCTCTTCGATGTTTTTTTGCCGCATGCCTTCTCGCCGCCCACATTCTCGACCTTCCCGTGCGTCCTCGCGCAAGCCCCTCAACAAAGCCATGTTGCTGCCGATGCCAGAGACCGCGGCGCGAGAAATCTCCCTGGTGAATCATCTGACCTTTGTCGCATGTCGAAGTGGCTCCGGCTCTGCGTATTTGTTCAATGAACTAATCCGGATGATCTATCTCGCCTACTATATTCAGGACGCGGGCTTTGGCGACACCGACTTGATCATCTACGCGTGCGCAGAGGCGGCCATGGAGCGCGTTTTGCAACGCGCCGAACACGCGCGGGCTTGGACACTCGACGCCAACGACATCCCGCTTTTCGAGGCAGTGCTGCGCCAATCGGATCGTCAGCTCGCAAACGCACCAAGGCACGTTCATCTTGGCGCCCGCCACCGACTCGACTGTTTCGCTGCCAGCAATCGAACCTCCCCGCTGCGTGCCGCGGCGACCAGCCACTCAGCTGGCCACTAAGCCGGCACTGAGCCGGCCTTGGGACGGTGCTTACCACGCCGGGAAACCGATTTTTGCCCAAGGTATCAATGCGCACGGAATTCGTTTCGTTTGATACGCACGAACGCCCAACAGGGATATTGAGGCAATACGGGCCGCAAAATGGTGATGTAAGTTGCGTGCCGACCCATGGTCGCGTGAAACAATGCGCGATTTCGCCGCGATTTCGTCGAAAATCTGTTTTATAACAACCGGTTAGGCTCGAACGCCATTTTCGCAGCAATGTTTCACACCGAGTTAATCCCTAGGATCGCGTGAATCCACGAGGAATGTAGGACTCCGTATGATTCTTCTGCGATCATTGAGCGGTTTGTGTGGTGAAGCGTCTGGTTGCATCGGGCGGACTGTCTCGCTGCGCGCGCGGCTCGACCGGTGAAGGACGCACGCGAACGAGAGCGCGATGTGCGGGTCCGGAGACGGTTCGATGGGCGGACATCGTCGGCGCCTGCCGGACGATGACTGCCCATTTTTCCGCGAGTGCTTACGCCGGCTTGATATTCGCTGCCTGCTTGCCCTTCGGACCCATCTTCTCGTCGAACGTCACCTTCTGCCCTTCCTTGAGTGTCTTAAAACCTTCGGCGCGGATTTCCGAGAAATGGGCGAACAAATCGTCACCCCCGCCATCAGGCGTAATGAAGCCAAAACCCTTGTCGTCCTTGAACCACTTGACCGTACCAGTTGCCATTTTTGTTGACCTAAAAAGTTGAAGACGGCCCCGCCCTCGCGAGCGCCGGACGCTATCTTGACCTGCTCGCACGCACTAGGCAACCGAGAAGATCATGACGCGGCCCCCTTCCGAATAATCAGTCTGAATGCCATTGCGTGCGCCTTGGGTGAACTCGCTCGCCCTTCCCTGCATCGCCCCATGGCGCGCGAAAACGGTACAAACGGCTGCCGTGCGCAGCCTTCGATCGACCACTCGATGCGCGCCTGGATCGATGGTTGGACCCACCGCGACGCGCAGGCGACGCCTCTCCCCCACCGGTCGGCGCGAATGAACCGAGCACGGAGGGCCCAGATGCGCGTGTGATGACGTCGACTCGACCGCTGTCCTTCGGTCCGTTTAATGACCTGCCAATGAGTGGGTGGCGGCGCCGTGTCCGGCGTCCAGGCGCCAGAGGCCGTTCTGAGACCCTTCACTTGGTTGCGGCGTCCGCGTCGAATCCGGCGCCAATTCGGTGCCCGAGGCTACCAGCCTCGCGCCTCGCGACGCGCTGCCGGCGCGGGGCTGAATGTCACGACCGGTCCGACGTCTCCGCGGCACGAAACGCGCTGCTCACGCGATTCGATCGGTCATTGGCCGCGCCGTCGTGCGTGGCCGCTTATCGTCGGCTCACGAGATCTGAACCGGCCAGCAGACATCAACGGACGGCCCACCGTCCGTTCCACCGAGTCCAGTTTCGCGATCCCAGTTCCGGCCGGCAAAGCTTCCAGAACGCCACACCGGCGCTGCCACGTTTCGTCTGAAAGCGTGGACTTTCCGTACTCGCGGCAGGCGATGTTGCACGCCAAGGTTGCCGCTAAGCGCCGTACCGATCGTCCGACAGCGTCGGTTCTTGTGCGGCGCTATGGACCATTGTTGGTCGTCTGGGGACGGCTGCAGAGGTCGTCCGCACGTCGGCACTCTACGAGTGAACGGCGCGGACAATTCGCGTAGTCGGACTGGCCAGGACCGTGAGCCGCTTGGGGTTCGCCCCGGCATTTCGCTCGCGTGACGCCTGGCACTTCCTCGTCTGCCTGCGGACTCTAGCGAATAGGTGCGCGGCACGAATGATCGGCGCGGGGACCGCGGACATCTTGAGACCGGCACGCCTACCGGCGCAGCGATCGTCGATGAGCATTCGCTTCGGGTCCTTAGCGTTGTTCACCGCCCGACCCGGTGCTCCGCGTCGGCGGCTCGCTTCGCCTGCATTGCCCGTGCGCTCGATGTTGGCGTACCGCCCGTCTCACCCCGTCGTCTCACCCCGTCGTCTCACCCCGTCGTCTCGCTCAGATTGTGCCGTCCCGGCGCCTCGATCGCCGTCTTGAGAGCGGGTTTTCGAGCGCCCGTCGCACCTGCGCATGCGGGCAATGTGCGGAGTTTTGTGGACATGATCTTTCTATTGGAGCAAGCGAGTCGGCCCCGTCCAAGTGCCGTGCTCGGCCGTGCGTTCGTTGATCTCGCGCGACGCCGGGGCGATTCATGCGGATACTCAGACGGCGGTCGCGTACGCCACGTCACGCGCCCGCTGCCCGCACTTTCAGGAGCTCACGCAGGCCGGCGATGTGCGCCCGCACCGCACCCGTCACCGGCGGCTTTGGGTGAGTCAGCGGTGCCGTGCAAGGCTGTGTTTTGCCGAGCGCCTCGCGTTGCGCGTGGGCGAAGCGCTCGAGATCGAGCGCGGTGGCTGGGCGAAGTTTCCCGGACGCGAGCGCCGTCGCAAACGACGGCATCCATCCGGCGGCCTGCCGACCAATGCGCTCCGTGAGGCTAAAGATCGTCAACGAGTCACCACCGGCCCCGATCACGAACTGGCGCGCATCGTCCGCGTCAATGAACGTGCGGCCGGCATGTTGGAGGGCAACGGCCTGGGCGTCCACGTGCTGCTGCGCGCGCGCTTGCTCGGCATGGTGGTCGGCGTTCCGACGACGCACCAGCAGGGCGAAATCGACCGGATTGCGGAGCAGGGCGCGAAGGTAGTTGATTGGCGCCTTGGCGAGCTTCAGATGATCCCAGGTAGCTTCCACGACATCGGAGAGGCGCTTGCCGTGCTCACGTGCCTCGCGCATGAGTTTGAAAATCAAGAAATCAAAAAAACCCAGGGCGCGCAGGCGCTGAAGGTCCGCAGGCAGTTGGCCCGGTTGTCTCTTTTGAAAAACAGAAGGGCTTAGATCCTTATATATTCCACCGTCTGCCACATTGGCAGACGGTACAGACAAAGAAGGCTCGGCCGATGCGGGTGCGGTTGAAAAGGGCGTCTGGCCGGCTTCGTTCTCGTGCGCGCGTGAAGGCTCAATGAGGCCGAGGAGAGCTGCGGCATGCTCGGTGAGATGAAGGTAAGCGCGACCGAACAACCCGGCTTCGACATAGCGGCCCTGCGGGCGACGCTCGATGAGTCCGGCGACCTCGAGATCGTCGAGACTCCGGTAGAACGTCCGCATGGATTGCAGGGCGCGGCCCGTGAGCAGTTCACGGCGCGCAAAGATGGCACCGAACGGTTTGGCAGCGTCGACGGTACGAGCGAGGGCAGAGAGCACAGCGCGAGCGCGCGGCGGAATCTGTTCGATGTGCGCGGCGCGAAACGCCGCCCGGAAGATGATCCAGGGCAGGTTGGTCGAGTCACAGCGAAAAGCGGTGAGGGCGGCCGAATCTTCGGGGTGTGCTTCACCCTCGCCAGCAACGAAGCGTTGCGCGATAGACATGTCGAGCGGTCCATTACGGTAAATGGATGGGTTTTGCTTGACTGTCGATCTTGTTGCGCTACACTCCGGGGTGTCTGTAGTCCCTTTCCAGTTTCCAGCTGGGGAGTAGTGCGGCAAGGTTTCCAGCCAAGCCCACAATCGCAAAGGCCCTCAGTTTCCAGCTGCGGGCCTTTGTCTTTCTAGCCTCAAACTTTCTTCATTTCCTTCTCCGTTAGCGGCTGCGTAGTACGAAGATCTTAAAAATCAATAATTTACGTTTTTTGAGCCTGTGCTAGCTGCTCAAGGTGTTTGCGGATCGCGTCACGGACAGAGTTCGCGATCTCCTCTGATTGGAATTCGATCCGCATGACATTTTTTGCACTGCGGACGTCGCACCAGGTTGTCTTCCCCGAGCGGATCTTGAAGTTCGTTGTTGCTGTCGCTGCTTTCTTGGGTTCGACGGAAGCGCGTGCGAATTTGACCGCCTGCGATTGGTCAAGCTTCCTATCCGCAAGACGCTGGACGGCTTCTAGCACTCGGTCGCTCTTGCCCGCCTCAGCGAGGACCGCCAACTCGGCCGCGGCGTTCGCTCCCAACAGCGCCATGTTCGCTTCAAGAATCTTTCGAACCTCCTGCGGGAGACGTTCGAAGGACAAAAGAGCGCTGATATGAGACGGACTGATCCCCACATGCTCGGCAACAGATGCCTTGCTCAGTTCTGGATGCTCCGTCTGGAATCGCTTCAATCCAATGTACTTCTCATAGTCAGTAAGGTCCGACTGCATCAAATTTGCGAAGAAGGCTCCTTCATCGGCCTCTTCAGCTGTTGCCTCTCCCAGCACACAACGAATGGTTTCGCGGCCTAGCTCCCGATACGCATCGCTTCGATGGTGTCCCGAGATAATTTCGAATCCGCCTTCTGCGCGAGGCAGGACAACTACTGGATGGATGAGCTTGTTGTGCCGCAGGTTGTCGCGCAGTTCGGCATACTTCTCTGGAGCCATGTATCTGCGCCGGCCCGGGACCTCATGCAGATCGGAAAGAGGCACATCTACGGCGCCGCCCATCTGCTTGGCTTCCTGCAGCTCCTTCTTGAGGCGGTCGATCTCATCCTGCTGTTGCTCCGACTTCGCTTGGAGGTGCATCAATTGACCGGGGGCGGTACGAGGTGTCGTCGCCGCTCGATTCTGTGCCTCGTCTGCCTCCTCATCTGTGAGGCGTATATTCGCGGCCTTGGAGGCAAAATTCTTCATGCTCATGATGCGTTACCCCCTTTCTGCCATAGAGCCGAGACGCGATCATCAACGCGATCGACAAACTGGTCACAGGGCGTCCGAATCCGTCGCAGTGTCTCGGCGCCGCCTTCATACGTGCTAATGTCATAGACGGTCGCGAACCGCATATTCGTATTGCGCGCCACATCTGTTTCTGGAATTTCGACAGGGATGACCCGGTTACCGTAGAGTTGGCTAATCCACGATTGGACGGCCTTGGCCGCTGGCTTCGGTGTCATGCGCGTGATAAGAATGTCGAGGAAGTCGAATTCTTTGCGCGACTGTTCTCCGCGTGCTGCCATGCCTGTCACCAGATCCGAAAACAGGTGCCAAAACTGCACCATCGACGCGAACGATAAAACGTCAGGCACTACAGGCACAATTACCCCGTCTGCTGCAAAGATTGCATTGATGGTCAAATAGCTTAGCGTCGGAGCCGTATCCAAAATGATGTAGTCGTACCTGTCGCGCAGAGCTTCAGTTCCCGCGTGAAGTACATTTTCGAACCGCTCGCCGCGGGCGCCCGCCGATGCGCGCGCGGGCAGCATGAACTCAGCATTAAAGAGCTCAGTGGACGAAGGGATCAGGTCCAAGTTGGGCCAGTAGGTCTCTTGAGGAAGGGTACGCATATCAAACTCGTCACCCTTCAAGTACGCCTCGATCAAAGGCATGATCGTCTGCGAAGCGTCGACTTCTGCGTGCGGGTTGATCCCGTACAGCGTAGTCGCACTTCCTTGCGGGTCAAGATCTATGTGGCAAACACGCCGACCACGACGCATCGCCAGCCCCTGTGCAAGGACTGTCGACATCGTGGTTTTGGTCACACCACCTTTGAAGTTGGCGACCGCAATAATTTTGCCGGGACCCGATCGAGGTGTTGGAACAAGCTCGGCCCTAACCCATTGAACAGCCTCTTCCACAGTGAACTGACGCGGCGAGCCTCGACGCGTTTGTTTACCTTGAGGCAGCTCACCTTTTTTGAGCATATAGGCCATCCGTTGGACGTCGATCCCGCACATTTCCTGGACCCGCGCCGAGCTGAGCATCGGCGGAACCTTCCTTGGAAAAGGTTCGAGTAACTCGTCGCGGATCTTCTGCAACATGAAGTCGGACAGTCCAGCGAGCCTTATAAGATCTTCTGGCGTAGTCTTACCCGGGT
This sequence comes from Caballeronia temeraria, assembly GCF_001544795.2. Lineage (GTDB taxonomy): Bacteria > Pseudomonadota > Gammaproteobacteria > Burkholderiales > Burkholderiaceae > Caballeronia > Caballeronia temeraria. Next base: position 200,435 of record NZ_FCOI02000006.1, read on the forward strand.
TGGCGAGGTCTAAGTCCATGGTCCACTTTCCATCGTTTGGAATTATTCTATCGATATGCGAGATTTCGATCCAACGGATAGAATCAAGAGGAACTTTAGACGTCTCGTGTGGTAAACGCAAGTTAACTTTGCGCCGTTCGAATCGCGGAGCGCGTTGTCCTGTGGACATGCAGGGAGGATTTCGCGAAAAGACGTTAAGTGTGGAACAAGAGCGTCGACGTGAAACAATCCTTGACCCGAGGCAGAAGGGGTCGCTGAGTGCGCCTGCCTAACCTGGATGCCGCGATCGACGTCCAAAAGGCCGAGTTGGTCGTGAAGCGTCGAAGCTGCCTAATCACGCGGCCGAAATCGTCTTGCGATAGTCGGCGCGAGATGTGCCAGGTTGCTTCCGGCATCGCGGGCCCTCGTCGACGTAAACCATCGCAATGACGCTGCCGACCTCGTGCACCCTTTACACGAAATTTTTATTTTGACCCTTGTGCGTTTCGCACCCGGAGCATTGACAGCACGAGTTGGACGACCGGCGCAAAATCCTGTCCGGCCGTAATGATTTCGTCGGCGTCAGAGGCTTCAACTGAGAACTCGAAAACAAAGCGGCTGACGCGCTGGCTCCGGCTTTTGCGCACCTTTAGGCTGACCTGCGATTCCTCTTTGGTCCCTACGAGATGTGCGACGATCTTCTCCACGGTGCGTCTTTTTGGCTTTTGCAGCAATTCGTCCGCGCGACGGATCATCTCGGCCGTGCCGATGACCTCGTGGACATGGAGAAGAACATCGCCAATTGCGTTAATGAGTATTTTTCCGTCAAAAAGCTGCAACACTTGTGCAGGGAGCCGCGACACTGCCACTGCCCACTTGAGGTGGGATTTACTCCAGCCCAGCAATTCGGCCGCTTCGGTTATTGAATCCCACCGGCCATCGGCGACTCCGTTTTCGTACATAGCCGCCAGCACAAGAGGGGAGCTGGCTTTCGACCGACGTTTCGGCGCAACAGGCTCCTGGCCGTCCAGCAGCTTGACGATTTGATGCCACGTCAGGCCGCGAGCATCAATGAGCCGGGCGCGCTCCTCAAGCGCATGGGGTCCGTATTTTCTCGCAAGGCTCACGAGTTCTCGCGCCGTGCTGCTCCATATTCCCGCGGCTTGAAAAAGTGAGAGCACAGGTGGCGGCAGTTTCGACACGCCAATGGCCCGGCTCAACTCTTCACGGCTCACACTCGGCGTCAGATGGCCTAGTGCGGCGAGAGCTTCTTTCTGAGAAGTCCACTTCTCCTTCGCAAGACCGGAGAAATAGAGTTCAGCGAGCAGCAGCGGATTTCGCGCGATCGGACGTCCTTCTACGGTCTGCAAGACTTACGCTCCATGGTTTGTTCGTTTTCATTCTCCCAGATCGCGGCGCGTGGCAATCCCGCGAAAGAGCGCCTTTTTCCCCGGCTTTTCGAGCGTCGTTACCGTGCAAAACGGGAGGTGCTACTCGCCGAAACGTTGTGTTTCTGTCATCCGCTCTCTTGTTTGTTAGGTTTTTTGCGACTAGCGGAAATGGTTCGCCGAAATGAGGACTTTCCGAAAGCTTTGAACGCCGAGACCGATCTCCCATCCGTTCTTTCCAAGCTCGATAGTCTTCAAGTGGAACTCACAGCCGTTGCAGGCGCGCTGCTCGAGCGGTTGGGGGCGACGAACGGCTAAATCCGACAACGACTCCGACTTCGTCATGCTCTAAATCGGCAGCCTTCGGCCCATGCCGTTCGTATGAAGCTAATTACCCGCCGAAGGGACCAACAAGTTCCGGGATGACGTCCTTGCGAGCGAGCCCGAGCGGGCCGAGACAGTTTCAATGTCCACTTTCACGCGCCGGGGTCTAGATACGCTGGGACTGACCTCTGTCAGAACCGAGGCGGAATCGTCAGAAGTCCTGGGGGGCGGAACGGCGTTGCATCCGTGCGATAGGTAAATAGTGAACCTAAGCGATCTTTTTCAACGAGACAACCGCTGGGGCTCTTCGAAGGAAGCGCGCTTCCGCGCGAGTTACCTTGGCTTGCAACCGCTGGGTTGATTACTCCAATCGACATTTGTTGGCATGGCATTGCCCCGGGGAAGCGGTACAAACTCTCCGACGGTGTGGTGCATGTATCCCCTCAATGAAATCAGGAAAGACGATCAACCCGCTCGCCTATTTGCGTGCGCTGTGGCATGGGACCATCGATTTCGCGTGCTTGAAAAGCGAACGTGAGACGGAGCCCCTAGCTGCTACTGAGCGCGCGTGCATTAAGCCGCAGAGGAACACGCGTTAGGGAGAAAGTTCGAGCGTTGTAGGAAGAAGCTTCCAGTTCGACAGCGCCAACGTTCGGACCAGTTGAAGAACTCGGACTGGTGGCCTTGGCGCCGGACGGTCATCAAGGTCGTTCCGTTCCACAAAGCGCTCGAAATCGTTGCATCAAGCGTTCACGGATCTTTGCGGCCAACTGCGCAAGGTAATCACTCGCGACGACTACGCGCCGTACCACCTTCGCCCGACCTTACTCCGCGATCGTGTGTTGACCACGCAGAGTTCGCCCTCGGCGCCTTGAAGGAAACGCTACCGCGGCTTGCGCCCGATGAGCATCAAAACCACCACAGAGCTATCTGGGTAGCTCGGATGCCAAAGTGTAAAGTTCACTAACTATATGATTTGTATTAGTAAATTCGCGTGCGACAAATGTGACATTTAGCGCAACCCCCCAAATCGGCACACGAAACCGCGCTTTTCCGGCTACGGTGGCCTTCCGTACCGGTCATGGTTAGAGCACAGCCGAATCTCGCCTTGGTCTGGAAAAGCTCGCAAAAAACTGCGTATTTGTTCGCCGAGAGAGCTATCCGGGTAGCTCTTATCGCAGCAATGCGCTTCGCCACGTCGTGTCGTGTAAAGGCGCATAAAACACATCGTCTTTCAGGGAAAAAAAGGACGTTCGCGCTGTTTCAATGGTAGCCATTCAACAAGGGTTGCCATGCGTCTTTTTAAAAACAAACGTCGCACCGCGCTTTCTACGGCTCCGGGCATGTTCGCGGAGGAAGATCCGAGCAAGGTCATCTTCGAGACGAGTACCCGACTCAAGCTCGAAGCAAACCGCTGGATGCTCATTGCGTTCGGTCTCGCGTTCGTGGCGGCAGGGGCTGTTTGGACGCGCCAGCCGCCGCCGTCGGTGACCCGCGTCGTTGGAGTCTCGGCGGACGTCGGCGGCCATCCTATCGTCACCGAGCTCGTGGCCTACAAGCCTGACTCGCAGGCGATCCGCACGACCGTCAAGGACATGGCGGTGCGCTGGTTCACGATCGAGCCCGTACTGACCGATCGGCTCGAGACCTCACGGATGACCGCCAACATCAATTCCGTGAAGGCGCAGATGATCGGCGCCGCGACGGGCCAGTTCCGCGACTGGCTCAAGCTGGACGCGCCGTTTCAGGCGATCACAGCCAATCCGAAGCTGATCCGCGAAGTGGACGTTCGCAACATCGCATTGCTGGAGGACTCGACGGTGCTCGTGGAGTTCACCACGACCACCTCACAGGCAGGCTCCGTAGGCAAACCCGAGGTCAAGCAGTTTGCGTTGACCTTGCGCTATCAGATCGTCGTGCCTACAGCTGACCAAGCGCTCACGGCGAACCCCTTCGGCATTTACATTCCGTTCTTCCGCCTCGAGCGGACCGCATAAGCATGACCGCTACCAAGTTCAACAAAGGGCCGGTTATCGGCTTGTGCGTCCTCGCTGCGTGGGCCGTGTTCGCTACACCGGCAGCCGAGGCGAAAAAGCCGTCGAGCGAGGGCAGCGGATTCAACACCGCAATGGTCGCTGGCGACCCGATGAGCCCGATCAATCCTTTCAATGGTGGTGCTGATCCGCTGACGATGCCGGGCGATGCTCGCATTGGCGTGTTTCCGTATAGCCGCGACCAGATCTATCGTGTGCTCACCGCGCCCCTGAAACTCACGACCATCGAACTGGAGAAGGGCGAGAAGCTGATTGCCGATCCCGCGATGGGCGACAGCGTTCAGTGGGAAATCGACGACGACAAGATGAACCATGTGTTCATCAAGCCGCACAAGGCGGATCTGGTCAACACCCTGCATCTGACGACGAACCTGCGCGAATACGACTTCACGCTCATCGCCTCGCCGGCGGGGGGCATGTTCTATCAGACCGTGCGTTTTCAATATCCCCGCGCCCCGATGGCCCGGGCTGGCGCGCGCGACGATGCCAGCGGCACCGTCGGCAATGGCGGTCGTGGCGGCGTCGATTCCGGCAGCATCAGTGTGGCTCCAGACAAGCTGAACTGGGACTACAGCGTGGACGGCGGGGCCGAATTCACGCCGGAGACCGTATTCGATGACGGTCACGCGGTCTGGTTGCGCATGCCCGGGAAGGCACAAGAGTGGCCCGTGCCGTTCATCCTCGATCACGGCGATCGCGTTGTAGCGAACTTTATCCGTCGTGGCGATTTCCTCGTTCTTCAGCGTTTGGCTGATGAGATCGTGTTGCGTTCGGGCAAGGATGAAGTCACGGTGACGCGCGGCCGCCGCCGGATCTTCGAAGTGTTCTGACCGTGGCGAAGAAACCAGATTCCGCCGCCCCCACCGCCGAGCAAGAGGCGCTCGTCAAAGGTAAGACGCCGCGAAATGCGATCATGAGCATCGGCATTCTTGCCGCAGTCGTGATCGGTGGCCTGGGCTTTTACTACGAGCTGCAGGCGACCAGCAAGGCGGATGAAGAGGCTCGACTCAAAAAGGCGACGGCGCTGAAGAGCAGCACTGAGGCGCCTGCTGCCAACAGCAATGACATCGATCAGATGATCCGTCAGCAGCGCGAAGCCGCAGCCGCTGAGGCGGCCGCTCGCGCGGCATCCGACGCAGCAGCTGCGAAGAAGCCACCGGTCAAGCCGATGCTCACTGGCGCAGACTTTAAGGATGAGGTCGACAAGGGCGGCGATACGCGAGACCTGTCGCGCCGCGCCGCTCAGGATGCGATCTACACAGCGTCAGTTTTCAAGCAAGCCGGTTCCTCGCGCAACGCGACGCAAGCCGCCGGCGTGTTGCCTGCCGGTGTCCCGTCGTTGGAAGAGGTTCGCGCCGCTCGCGCGGCAGCGGGCAGTGCAGGCGCGGATGCCCTTGCGCTCGCGCTTGCCAAGCAAGGTCAGGCGCCTGAAGATCGCGATCGCGCCTTCCTGAATGATGCGGCCGCGCGCGGCGGCATCGAGCGAACGACGTTCAATGGACGTTCGACGGGCTGCACGCTGACGCCGCCGCATACGATTCACGTCAAGACCGTCGAGGGGCTGAACTCAGACAAGCCGGGCCGCGTCGCGCTCATGGTCGATGAGGATGTGTGGGACAGCTTGCGGGGTGACTGTCTGATGATCCCAAAGGGGTCGTTCATCAACGGTATGTACAGTGCCGACGTCAAGGTGGGACAGGAACGCCTGTTGGTCGCATCGACCAGTCTGCGTCTGCCGAACGGCAAAAACGTGCCACTCAACGGCATGCAAGGCGCTGATCAAAACGGCTATGCGGGCTTCTCCGGCGACGTGAACAACCACTTCCTCAAGATCTTCGGCGCGGGGTTCATCACGGCGATCTTGCTGAAGGCCTTTGACAACGGCGCGCAGACTGCAACGACCGCGACCCCGAACGGCGTGACAACTTACGGCAGCACGGCGGGGCAGGTCGCGGCCGCGACCGCCCAGACTGTCCTGCAACGCAATCAGAACATCCCGCCGACGATCACGGTCGACCCTGGCCAGAAGTTTCTGGTTCAGGTCACGCAGGACATCGTGATGGAGCCATACCATGATTAAGGCACTCGTCACGGCTTGCGCTGCGGTTTGCACACTTACCGCTCACGCGGCGACGATCGATTCGATCATCAGCCCGACGCGCGTGGTGCTCGATGACGGCACGAAACGCGCGATTGTCGAGTTGCCTGGGGAGCCCGTGTACGCGTGCGGATTGAAGCCGTTCCAGTCGTGGGCAACCCGTTTCGAAGGGCAGGCGATTGAGTCGGCCGCCGATGGATCCGTTGCTGTCGCGATCGACGGCGCGCCGGTCAGTCTCGCCACGTTGTTCGTGCGCGCAGGGTGGCTGCGTCCGGCTGCGTTGACCGACGACGCGCAGGCCAGCATGACCGAGCGGCGAGGCGGTTGGGCATGCGCTTCGGCGCAAGCGCCGTTTGACGCCATGCATACCTCGGTCGATCCCAAAATTCTCGCAGGGATTGCGCTCAACGAGTCGGCCTATAACGGCCGACCTTGGCCATGGACGCTCAACGTGGCCGGTCGCGGCTTCTTCTTCCGCACCCGAGAGGACGCCTATCGCGCTATTCGCTATCTCATCAGCCATGGCAGATCGGACTTCGACATAGGTCTCTTGCAAATCAACTGGGGGTACCACTCCAAGCGTTTCGCAAGCCCCTGGGACGCGCTCGCGCCGGCGACGAATATCCGTGTCGCTGAAGACATTCTCAACGAGAACTTTCGGTTGACTCACTCCGCCGCGAAGGCGGTTGCGTACTACCACAGCGCGAATCCTGCACCTGGGCGCGAGTATCTCGCGCGCTTCGTCAAGCACCTCTCTCAAATCGAACGCGGTCTATGAAGCATACGCTTTCCCTTCTCACACTGGCGCTTGCCGCGTTCACGCTCAATGCGAGCGCTGCAGGCACGGACCCGCTCGATTTCGATTATGAGATTGCGGGCAACGTGCTCGAGCGACCAGCGCTCGTTTTCAACGATGGAAGCGATACCTACTTTCAGCCGCGCGCGGGACAGGCGCTGCGCGTCGATGGCGGACACAGCCAGGGTCCGTACGTCGTCGTCGCGGGCACGCCGGAGGTGATTCACTACACGGTGGGTGGCTCGACCGCGACGGCCTACTGGAAAAAGGCCAATCGCTTTATTGGCGACAAGGCCCGTTCCGATGCCCCGCCGGCGTTTGCCGGTTTCTCGGGCCGTCTCGCGTTGATTGGCTCGCGCACCAGCCTCGAGAGCACGCGCGCGTTGAGCGCGACACTGCCGCTGTCGCAGCTGGTGAAGGCGCTCGTTCCGCAAGGGTGGACCGGCTCAGCACAGAAGGATATCGACCTGACGTCGTCGATGAGCTTCGCCACACGCGACGGTGAGAACTGGATGCAGTCGCTGGATCGGCTCGTCGCGGCCTCCGATCTCTACGCGGACGTCGATTTCAACGCGCATCACGTGGCGCTTCGTCGTTCGGCGCCACAGTCGGTCGCGGTGAACTACGACGCACCGGCGACGCCCTCGACGGCAGCAGCACAGACTGCCTCGTCCGCCGCAGATCCGATCGCCGAGATCGCCAAGCAGAGCGGCGCAAATGTCGCTGCGCCGGCTGACTCCGTGCTTGCGGCGAAACTGGGTGCTGTCGCGATCCGCGACAGCGACGACAGCCACATTCAAGTCAAGTTCTCCACGAAGCCTTCGAACGAACTCAAAGTCGTCGATGCTGACGGCAAATCGCTGCGTCCTAAATGGGATGACGCGACGAATGTCCTCACGTTCAACCGCTCCGAACGCTTCTCCATCTCGAACGCCGCCGATAAGGTGGAAGTCGCGCGCGTGGCAGGGACAGTGTACGAGTTCGACCCGGCGAACAAGGCGGCCCTGCAAAGCGTGTTCGATCAGAACGGCTCGACCTTCTTCAAGTTCGCTGACACGGTCGGCAAGGTCACGGTCGCGGACGTCGCGCATATGGGTTCAGGTGAACAGAAGGGACGTTTCTACAAGTTCAATGGCACCGCTGATCAATTCATTGTCAATGCCGATGGCAACGTCGTGAACGTTCTTCGCAAGCATGACGTGCGGTTCTTCGACCGGCCTGCGTCATGAATCGGTTGCTCCAGATCTCGATTCTGCTTGCCGCCGCCGGACCGATGTTGGCACATGCCGATTGCATCGATGACGCCGCGAGCTATCACCGTGTGAGCGTTCAACTGGTGCGCGCAATCGCGCAGCAAGAATCCGGCATGCGCCCCTACGTCACGAATCGCAACAGCGATGGCAGCGAAGACATTGGCCTCATGCAGATCAATTCGACCTGGTTCCCGAAGCTTTCGCGCTTTGGGATATCGCGCCAGCACCTATTCGATGCCTGCGTGAACGCCTACGTCGGGACGTGGATTCTTGCATCGAACATCAAGCAGTTCGGCGCGACGTGGCGGGCCGTCGGTGCCTATAACGCCGTCTCGTCGAGCAAACAACTCGTCTACGCCAACAACATTTACCGTCGCCTGCAGCGCGCGAACTGACCAACATGACGCCCATTCTTTCTCTTCAAACGCATCGCATCGCGCGCCTGTTCGCCCAGTTGTCCGCTCAACTGTTCGCTTGTCTGGCCCTGACCACAGTCTCGACGCTAGCGGCGGCCGACCCCGATCAGTCGCGCCTCCCTCCGCCGCCGGGAGACGGATGGCAGATGCTCGCGGCGCCGAGCGCTCGTCCTGCGCCCGTGCAACTGGCGATGGCAGCTCCGGCTGGAACGCCGGTCGCCTCAACGGGTGCGCCGCCCGCCGCGCCTCGGGCAGTACCCGGCACTCCGGCTCCGACTGGATTGCCCGGTGCTGGCGCACCGACACCCGTGAGTGCCTCGCTCGACGTCGCGCCTGTCGTTGTTCCGTCGGGTACCGCATCAAGTACACCGGGCGGAGTGCTGTCGCTCACCATCACGCCGCAAGACATCAACTTGCGCAACGCGCTCGATCGCTGGCTGCAGCAGCAAGGCTGGCAACTCGCATGGAAGATCGATGACGATCTGCCGCTCGAATTCAATGCGACCTTCTTGGGCGATTTCAAATCGGTGCTGACGCAACTCATGCAGGCCACTAATCATATGCGTACGCCCACGCGCGTGTGCAAGCACACCAACAACGTTATCCGCGTGGTCGCGCGCGCGGCAAACTGCCAAGAGTAATCGCCATGCGTCATACGAAAATCAAATCCGCCGTCGCCATGCTTGTGGCGATCTCGCTCACCGGCTGCGCGGTGTCGCAATGGGACGTCAACCACGCATACGATGCGCTCAACGCGGAGGGCGCAAAGGCGATGGGCAATGGCCCCGAGTCGATGGCGCTCGTTGAGGATGTGCCGACCGCGTTTCTCGGTGATCGCCTCGTGCCGGTCGCCTATGAAGCGACGCTGCCCGCGATCTTCCGCGAGAAGACGGTGGTGTTCCCTGGCAATTTGCCGCTCTCGAAGATTGCGACGCTCGTGTCCAGTGCGACCGGCTACCCGGTGCACCTGAGCCCGGACGTGTTCATTCCGCGCGATGCGTTCATCCCGAAGACCAATGTCGCTGCTCCGTCGCAACCGGGTCCGATGACATCGTCGCTCGCGAAGGCGAACGTTGAACCGGTCTATGCGCAGCCGTGCAACTGCAAAGTCGGCCAGTACCTTCGTGGCGTGACTGAAAATCTCGGCCTCGACTGGTCGTTCGATGGAACGACCATTTCCATCAGCCGCCTCGTGACGAAGACGTTCACGATCGCAGCGATCCCGGGCAAAGTGTCGATCAAGTCGACCATGTCTAAGGGCACCGACACCTCGACCGGCGGTCAGGCGGGCGGGGCGACCGGCGGCACTGTGGGCAATACCGGTTCGTTCTCGTCGGTCACTTCCACCGGCCGTGACGGCACCTTCGATCAGATCGCGATCATTCAGTCGGAACTCGAGAAATTGAAATCGCCGTTGGGCGAGGTGGTCGTCAATCCGCAGAGCCGACTGGTGATGGTGCGCGATACCAAGGAGGCGGTGGACCGGATGGGCGTGCTGCTCGCTCGCGAAAATGCGATCTCGACCCGTCAGGTCGCATTGCGTGTGCGCACGCTGCAGATCGATATGAACAACGGTTCGCAAGCGGGCGTGAGCACAGACATTGTCTTCAACCGCATCTCCGATGGATTGAAGAAATACGCGATCGCGTTCACGTCTCCTATCTCGCTTGCGACCGCCGCGGGTGGCAGCGTTGGCCTTTCGGTGCTCAAGCCCGGCTCGCCGTTCGAAGGCACGAACGCCATCATCAGCGGCTTGAACAGCTTCGGCAAGACGGTGCAGGACAACACGCAGACGAAGCTGACGCTCAATGGCTTGCCGGTGTCGATTGGTTCGTTCGAGACCAAGGGATATCTCGCCGCGACCACCCCAAGTGTCGGGTCGCTCACCGGTGGCACGGCGGGCGTGCCTGGCCTGCAGCCTGGGTCGGTCACGGTCGGTGACTTCGTGAACATCCTGCCGTCGGTCAACGACCACAACCAGATCATCCTGTCGTACTGGAGTGACAGTTCGAAGCTCAATGGGCCGTTCACCACGATCAGCACGGGCTCCGGGGCCACGCTCCAGCAGATCCAGTTGCCCGACATTCTCGGCAGCAAGGATGATCAGACCATCGCGCTGTCGGACGGTCAGACCGTGGTCCTGTACGGCGCGGTGACGAACCGTTATGACGGCTCCAGCAACAACGGTATTGCCGGTATGTCCGGCAACTGGAACAAGGGCCGGACCTTCCAGGTGATCATGCTCACGGCTACTGTCGTGCCGTCGATGTGAGCACGAGGTGAGCACAAGAATGCACTTCGAATCGATTCCGGGGGAGAAGGGCGCGAAGCTGGTCTTCGGGCTTGAATGGCGGGCGTACTCGCCCAAAGGCGCGCGGGCCGAGCGTCGGCATTACGCCCAGGGACTTGCCGCGACGCATTACGCCGAGATCAAGGCAAACGACGAAACAATCGCGGGCTTCTGCACGCTCGAGGCCGAGCAACGAAAGGGCAGCAAGCTGTATTCCGCAGCCGCACGTATTGCTATGCTGGACCGGGTTCGGCGCCGGCCCGCCGTGCTGGTGCTGATCCAGAATGAAGAGCGTGTGCATCTGGTGCTGGTGCAGCGCGGCGCGGTTACAGCCGATGAAGAGGTGGCGCTCATCGCACTCGCGGATCGACGCGAGGAAATCGAGGACCAGTGCGAGAAAGCGGGTCTCGCGCTCGCGACGCTCGGTTTCGGCGCGCAACTTCACGCCGTCGACGAGATGTTCCAACTGCGCGAGTTGTTAGTCGACCGCAAGGTTGGTCTGATTAAGAAAATGCCCGTCGCAGTGCCGACGGTCGTGCCGTTGTTCGTGATCCTGGCGGCGCTTCTCTTCGTCGGCAAGCAGGCGGTGGAGATCCTCAATCCACCTCCGCCCCCGCCCGCGCCTCCGCCTACCTTCATGCAGGAATATCAGGCGGCCGTGTTGCGCACGCTCGCCGCACCCGCGCCGCTCGCAAAGCTCTTCGCGCCTCAACTGCTCGCGAAATTCGGTGGCGAGGAAAGTAACTTCGCCGGCTGGCAGTTCGAGAAGGCGACCTGCAATGCGACCGGGCCTTGTGTGACCACCTACAAACGGCAAGGCGGCACGTTCAAGGAGTTCGACGCCCGCGCGCCCGAATCGATTCGTCCGGTGGTCTTCAATCCAGATGGCTGGCACCTGACTACGAAAGGGCCGGAAGCGGACATCGTGCAGCGCGTGGCGCTCGCCGATGCCAAGTCGTGGCCGACGCAGCAGGCGCTCATCAAGGCGTTGCAGACCGAACCGCAGAAACTCTCTACGACCCCGGAGACCCTCAGCAGCCACGGCTACGTGGTGGACATCAAGCCTGCCGAACGATTGATATCTCGTCAGCCGATGGCGGGCGAGGTGCAAGGTCCGCTCGTGCAACGGGGCGCATGGCAGATCGATGGCTACAAATGGCAGAGCGCTTTGCTGACGCGGCTGCCGGACAACATGGCGCTGGAGTCGCTCGACATCCAGTTGAAAGATGACGGCACCGGCGTGCATTTCACCGCGAAGGGCAAATACTATGTTCTCAACTAAATTCCCCCCTCAGTCCGCCTTGCACTCTGCGGTGATTGGCGCGCTCATGCTCGCCGCGAGCGGCGCGATCGCACAGGAAAGTCACCTGACGCTTGACGATATCGACAAGCTCGCGCGGCAGAAGATCGTCGATTCGATGCGCAAGAGCGATGGTTCGAACAACGGCATGCAGGGCGTCGGGCTTGGCTCGCCGCTCGGGGCACCCGCGCCGGTAGCACCAGCGGCGGCAAGTGCGCCGGCCGCTCCCAAGTTCGTCGAGCATAAGCCTCTGCTTCCGCCGAAGCGCGTTGTGCCAGCGACCTTCGTGGGCGCCTATTCCGATATGTCTGGGGCGTATGTCCTCTATGACTTTCAAGGTGCTACCTACACGGCGCGGCAAGGGTCGCGCCTGCTCAACGGATGGACGGTGGCGTCGGTCGAGGGCTTCACCGTCACGCTCGTCGATGGCAAGCGCAAATGGACTGAGACGATCTCTGCACCCTCCGACCTTCCGCTCGCCGCGCCCGATGGTCCGGCCATCCGGGCAATCAATGACCTCGGTTCTCCCCTTCCTCCCGGTGGCCTGCCGACGGCGACCGCGTCCACCTTTGTTCCCTTCGGAAAATAATCATGGGTCTGTTCAATCAAGAGGATCAGGACGCGCCCGAGCTGCGCGGAGGCTTCTTCAAGCGCTTGCGTGCGCCTCGTGCCGGTTTCGTGGAAGGGGCCAGCAGCGCCGAGCCCAAGCGCGAGCGCGAACGGAAGGAGCCCGCGTCGACGAGCACGGAGTCGCGCCGTCCAGCGCCGTCGGCTGAGACAACATCGCGGGCGACGAACCCGCAAGTCATGTTTCTTGGACGGGCGCTCTCAGGCGGCGATATCGAGGACGTCGAGAGCACGACGATCGAAGATGCGGCAGTAATCGGCACCGAGTCGACGCCGAGCGTTCCCGACCTGAATGCTTCGGGCAGGGAAGAAGAACCGGCCTTTCATCCATTTGTGCCGCCCGTCTTCGAGCGGCCCACGTTTGAAAGTCTGGCGGCTGCAATGAAATCGGCTGAACAGCGCAGTTCGAGCGCGCAGCGCGTCGAGCCGTCGCTCGATTCACCTATGGCCGACGCTGCCGCGCCGGCCGGTATGGCGACGAATGCACCCACCGGCGTTTCGACCGACGAGTCACCCGACGCTCCGATTTCCATCGTCGCGACAGGCCTTGCGACGCAGACACCATCTGTAGCCACGCTCGAGCGCGCAGCAATCGAACATCCACGCGTGTCAGATGAGCAGCCCGTGTCAGCGCCGAAGGCATCGAAAGGCTTCTTCGCGGAAGACGCGGACGAAGAGGGGGAGAGCGCAGGCACGGTGGGATTGATGTCCGGGCGTCCCGAACTTGTCTCCCCCGAGTCGCTGCCCGAGTTCAAGCGCATCCTGACCGTATCGGATGACGACGCCGCGTTGCGTATTCCGGCGAATGCACGCAAGGAATTCGTGGCGGTCGAACTGCAGCCTGGCATCGCAATCACGGTCGCAACGGCTCGCTTCTGCGAGAAGGCACAATACGCATCGTTCATCAAGGATCTTGGCAACAACGACATCCTGGTGCGCGAAGAGATGGTCGCGAGTGAGGCAGTCATCGCGGCGATCTATACCGGCAAGGCGGTTTCGCCGAACAATGCGGGCGTGCGCGAAGCCAGTCGAGCGATCGGCAACTTCCGTGACATCGTCGAAGCAGCCCATGCGTATGGCGCGAGCGATATTCACTTCGAACCGCGCGAGTTCCACAACGAAGTCGAAGTGCGGTTTCGCGTGAATGGCGATATGTACACCTTTCGCCACATGCCCAAGGCGATCGTGCGTCGCGCGTTGTTCGCGGCCTATAGCGATCTCGTCCAGCGCAACACAAATTCGGGTAACAGCTTTCAGCCCACCGCACCCCAGTCCGCCATGATTCCGTTGGTGGTGAAGACCGACACCGTGAACCTTCGGTGGCAGTCGTCTCCGCTCGTCGGCGGGTACGACGTGACGCTGCGTTTGCTCGATGGCAACTTCAAGAACTTCAACGTCTTGCTACCAAAGGACATGGGCTTCGAGCAAAGCCAACTCGACTTGATCGACACCTTGAACTATGTGAGCGGCGGCATCACCGCCCTGACAGGCGAGACGGGCTCGGGCAAGACGACGACGCTGCGCGCCCTCTCGTATATGCTGCCGGACCGGGAGCTGAAGAAGCAGTTCGCGGTGAATGAACCTTCCGAATATCCGATGCCTTGGCTTTCGGACTACTCGATCATCCGCCGGCCGGACGAAACCGACGACGAGGCAAACCGAAAATACGCGGAGGTGATCCGCACGCTCATGCGTCAGGACCCGGACGATCTGACGATCGGCGAAGTGCGAGATCGTGTGGTGATGGGGCTGGTTGCCGAACTCGCGCTGACGGGTCACCCGGTTCGCTTCTCGCTTCACGCGAGTGACGTGATTGCCGCGGTGATGCGTATGGCCGGTGGTCGCCTTCAGTTGCCGATTGACGAACTCGCGTCCGAGGGCTTCATCAACGCGGTGGGCAACCAGAAGCTCATCCCGGCGCTGTGCGATCACTGCAAGCTCCCGGCTGAAGATGTGATGCCTGCGATGGATCTGGAAATCCTGCGGAACAAATTCGGCGTCGACACCACTCGGATGGCTTGTCGCAACTACGACGGTTGCCAGCACTGTCGTCTGGACGGCCTGTTCACGCGCAATGGCAAGGTCGCCGGCGGCACCAAACGTCCTTCCGTTGCGGCGGAACTCTACCGTCCGACCCCCGAATTCCTCGAGCGTGTAGGAGAGCGTGACTGGGCCGGTGCGCGTCGAATCTGGCGCGGCGAGCGCCGTACAGGATTCGATAATGCCGACATGACTGGAAAGACGCTCTATGAACACGCTCTTTTCAAGTCTTCGCGCGGTTTGATTGACCCACAATTCATCAATCGGTCGATGCAGTCGTTCGCGCAATACCGCGTGATGCCGGGCGTCGACGGTCGGATGCTCTAAACCGGGTCGGTCATGCTCAATACCTTTGCAAAAATGCTTCCCAAGCGGCAGCAAGTCGCCACTGCGCGCTGGCGTTTCCAGAAAGTGCGCGAGGACTTCTACCGCGAGACACGGCTCGATATCGCAGCCAAAGGCCTGCGTAACACCGAGACGCTATTCGACCGGCTGGAGACCTACGAGAAGCGCAATCGCGCACGCGGCCGCATTGAGTGGCATGTGTTCGCCCGTATTCGCGAGACCATGCAGCGCGGCGAGAGCTTCGCGCACGCGATAAAGCCATTCATTCCCGGCGATGAGTACGCGTTGCTCGACATCGCGGATGAGTCGGCGCGCGAGGATGCGGTCGTGCGCGGCTTCGAGCTCGCCGAGATGGCCGCGAAGGCGAAACGCGTCTTGTCGTCGACGACGTCGGTCCAGATGGCTTATCCAGCCCTGCTGCTCGTCTATATGTACGCGTACTGCATGCTGTTTGGTGGCGTCATCTTTCCACAGGTCAAGGATGTTCGGCCATTGGAACAGTGGCCCGACCTCGGGCGCTTCCTCTATCACGTCGACACGTTCTGCTTTGAGTACTGGTGGCTCACGCTTACGGTCGTGATCGGTCTTGTCTTCGCTTACTTCTCAAGCCTGAAGCGCTGGGCGGGACCGCTGCGGGACAAATTCGATCGCATGCCGCTGCTCTGGCGCAATCGACGCGACTTGCGTGCCGCGCTACTGATCGTCTCGTTGGCAGGCCTGTTCGATTCGAACCTCACACTGCGCGCCGCGCTGGAGAGGCTGTTGAAGACCGCCGACCCGTGGATGCGTTGGCACCTGATGACGATGAACCGGCGGCTTACCGCGCGGGCGGATGAGCCGATGCGTGCGCTCGACACCGGAATCTTCTCCACGACGATCGTCGACACGATCACCGATGCGGCAGGGCGCGATCAATTCGAACTGGCGATCAAGAGCCTCGGGCGTGAATCGCTTGATCGCGTGGTTGAGGCAGTCAAGCGTAACGCGCGGCTGACGCACTTCATGCTGCTCGGCATCGCTGCCGCGTTCTTTCTGACTCTCGGAATTGGTTCGTACATCGTGACCGGCGCCGTCAACCTGACTTCGGGCAATCCCGCGGTTTCCACCTACTAAAAGGACTTCAAATGACCAAGGATCAAACTCAGGCTGTGCACGCGGACGATGTGAAGACGCGCCGCGCACGTATCCTGAAAATCGCTCGCGCCAAGCGCCAGTCGGGCGAGCTCTCGATGATCGAAGCCGGCGCGGTGATGGCCGGTGCGGCGCTGCTCGCGCTGGCGGTGTATGCCGGCGGCAAATATGTGCTCGACTTGATCCGCTCGTCGCAGTTCAAGAGCGAAGCGCAGATGTTCCACACGGGCATTCTGAACGCCACCCAGGCTGATGCGGACTTCTCCGCAGAGACGCTGAAGATCCTCGCGCAAAACCATGCGTTCGACTCGGCAGGCGCACGCGTGGCGACCGACTACTCGTCGGTGAAGGGCATGTTCAACGGCACGTTGACGACGACGGTGAGCACGCTCGTCACGGCGAACGACTCGCTTGTGTTGACCTATCCGGTGACGGCCTCGGTGTGTTCGATGAGCATCGCGGCGCTGTCGACGGTCTACACGCAAGTCGTCGTGAACGGCACTACGATTTCGGCACCGACCACGCCGTTCAGCGCCTCGGCAGCGGCGACTGCATGCGCATCGGCGGGCGCGACCGCGTCGTTGGCCTTGTGGACCACGCGTACATAAAGCAGGGACGCCGACATGGGAAGCATATTGGAGATGTTGATCGTCCTGGTCGGCGCGGCCTTGCTGACTGCGCAAGGGATCACGGAGGACATTGCGGCCAAGCGGCAGAACCTGTTGCAGATCGAAGGCCAGAACATGGCTTCGATCAACGCGGCGCTTGGCAGCTATATCACCAACAACTATGCGACGCTCGTTCCGGCGGGCTACTCGCAAACGACGGCCAGTCTGGTCGCTCCGGGCAATGTACCGACGCTTGCGCAGTTGAGCGCGCAAAGCAATAGCAAGATCGCATTCAAGAGCGGTCCGTTCTGGGGGGGCGCCTACCAGATTAGCTTGTCGATCGTGCCGGACAACTGCTCGACCGCTTTGGGGAACTGCCATATTGCGTCGCAAATCTATCCGTCGCAGCCCTTGCTTAAAAAGGGCACGACGGACATCGCGGGCGCTGGAACTTTGATTGCAACGGGGGGCAGTCAGTTCGGGTTCTCGAGCAACCGCACGCCGACTGTCATCACGGGCAATCAGGGGCAATGGACGCTGCCGAACCCCGCGGGCAACAAGGCAGGGATCGTCCTCGCAATCAATGGATTCGGGGCAGACGGGAATTCCCCGTATTACCGACGCGACGGCGCGTTGCCGCTTACTGGGACGATGAACGCGAACGACCAGGACATCCAGAACATCGGAAACATGTCCGGGAAGACGCTCAAGTTGCAAGCCGGAAATAGTTTGCAGATGGCGAACGGAACGATCTACTACGGTGACGACACAAACGCCGCGATTCGCACCAAAGGCACGCTCTATATCCAGAACTACGCGGGCTCGGGTCCGGCTCCAATCAGCGTGGGAAATGTGTCCTCGAGCGGAACGGTGAGCGCGGTTACGGTATCCGGGACTACGGTAAACGCCACCGTAGCGAACATCAACTCGGTGGCCTCAAACTGCTCATGGAATGGTGTCACGATCCGAAACAACCAATTATTTGTTTGCAACAAATGGGGCAACTGGATCGGCGCGAGCACCTTGGTCAGCAATCAGTCCGCCGATGCTCAATACAGCGGGTGGTACAACGGATGGGGCGTCTACCCTCCCACCTGCGGACCTGGTGGCTCGGCATGGTACAGGATCACACACAGTCGATCACAACCGATTACGCAAACCGCAATCCACCTCTTTCAGGCGCGCGCTATACGATGGGTTGGAACGGGTCTCAGTGGATCCTTCAGATCTACAACGTGCTAGCGGATGGCGCGAACACGCTCGTCCCAGATCAACTGGGACTGCAAGCGCAGATCGACGTCGGTTGCACCTACGCCAATCAATAAGGAAAACTATGAAAATAAGGGCAGCGCTTTCGCTGACGATGTTGGCGACGCTTGGTGCGGTGCTGACTGTCCCGACACGGTCGAACGCGGAGTGGGTGCAGAATCCTATTGGCGTGCCGCGTGCCCCAAGTTGCGATCCGGGTTACTCATGGCAGAAGTTGGGTGTGCGCTATCAGTGCGCGACGCCCCAACCGACGTGCGCATACGGCTTCGCAAGCGGTCCGGCGTGGAGCGGCGCTACGTGGATCTATTCATGCAACGCACCGCCGCCCCCGCCGCCGCAGAATGATCCACCGGTGAATCCGGCTGATCAGGCGAAGGCCAATTGCGCGGCGCGAGCTCTGCAAGATGGAATCACGATTGGACCACAGACGCGGCAGTATCACCTCAAGTCCAACGGAGTCTGGTACTGGTCGACCTACTACGATCATTCGCCCGGCCCGGCCTACGACTTGTCGAGTGGTTATACGAGCAACTTATGGACTGTAGCCTGCGCGACGATGGATGACGGGTCTTGGGCGAATGTCAATCAGGCATACTTCAAATCCGGTGAATACGGCGATTGCGGTGGTACGGCCTGCGGCGGCGGAACCTAATCGACCTACGACACGTTGAGACTGAAAAACGCCTCGATTGTACGGATCGGGGCGCCTTTCGATGGAGAGAAAACTGCCGTTAGCCTCTACGGTCTTACTTGGAAGCCGTTGTGAAGCTCCAAGTAGCGGAAACCGGCGCGCCGTCCCGGGCACCCACAAACGCCACGGTGTAGGTGGTGTTCGCCTTTAGGGCGGACAGTGGGAGCAGAACAGCTGTCCCACTCGGCAGGAGATTGTTCGGATCTGCAATAGTGGTGGCGGTCGACCCGGCAACGGCGGCCGACGGAACCAGGATACGCGTCGCTACCAAGGAGCCGCTGCTGTCTGTCAACGCATACTGGCTTACCGTCAATGTGTCGATACCTTGAGCAGCACTAACGCGAACCAGGATTGGACGGCCCGGGGCAGAAACGTCCGGAGCCGGATTGGACGCCTCGGGACGCATCGACAGGGCAACACCGATTTCACTCGCATACGGGGAGTGCACAACCGCTGTCGAAGCGATCTGCTGGCCTCCAACGGATGTCAAGCTGTTACCTGTCGGCGTGCCGGTGACGCCAGTCGACGTTCCGAAATCGCTCACGCAGGTGTAGTTTGGGTACCCCGTAGACCCCGGACCGTAGCCGAGTCCGATAGTCTCCTGCGTGTAGGTCAAGCTGACCAAGTGATAGACGGATGCCAATGCCTGACCAACGCAGTCGGCTGCATCGGCAATTGCGGTCGTAGCGAATCCCGCCGCTACGTTCTCCCCGACGTATTCAGTTGTCGGAGCGCCTGTTTTGCGCGCCCGGGCAAGAGGCGTATCGGCATAATAATTCGCATTGCCAGTAATTTCATCGTGCGGCAGGGAGTTGATGGCACCGGTGCTTAGGTTGCCGGAGAGATACAGCGAGTGTGCCTGCGCGGACGTATCAAGAATTGGATCTTGGCTGAGCATGCCGACGCCCATCGCATTGCGATAGGCGTTGATCTGATTGAACGCCACGATCTGGAACGAGCCGGCCGCATAGGTCGGCGTTGCCACCGACGTGCGCGGAGCGACGCCCGAGGTCGTTTGGCTGCCGGTTGGTGCGCTTGCGCCAGAGGCAGGCGCTGCGCCGGAGCTTGCATTGTCGCCGCCACCGCCGCCACCACACGCGCCCACCAAGAGCGAAGCAGCGATCGCGGCCATCGGAAGTTTGAAGTTGCTTTTAATCGTCATTTGTTGTTCCGACCTAGTTGATGCAGTCGCCCGTGCGATCTGCTTACTTTCATGTTATCGAGCGGTGTTCGAAGTCAAGTCGTCCCGGAATCCGCCCCGTTACCGCGATCCTCGTTGGAAAGTGCCTTTGGCCAATGGGCGGCGCAGGCATTTTAATACTTCGTAAGAAATGCGGATCTGCCACCGTTGCGGCCTCGCAACCGTTTGCCATCAACGCTGCGCGCGCTTCCTGAGCTTGCTCGCGCGCAAGACAACGAATGCGACGCAAAGCGCGACGCCGGCGGTCACGGGCTGTGATGTGCCGATCGTTGAAAGCAGCAACGAGCCGCCCCACAGGAAAATAAGGAATGTGGCGAGGGCGGCGAATGGCTTACTCTTCAGAACCGAAGCGATTCGCCCTTTTCCGCGACGAGACCGTCGAGAGAAGAGCACGTTGCTCTTTTCGAGATCAAAGGCGTCGGGAGAGGGGGCACTGGCGCGATCGCTGCGATAGTGCCGTTCGTATCGTTGAAACCGCCCGTCGCCGCGGCCCCGAAGCCACGCGGAGACGCTATCGGAAAAGAGGAAGGCGAAGTCCTGCATGATCTAGTGCATCACGTCCGACTGAAACTCGACTGCACCTACCGCGTCGGGAATGCAGCGACCATCGGCCTCGGCATAGAACGCGCCGGTCTCCCGATCGTGCCAACCGAACTGAGCGCGTCCGTCACGCGAGAAGATGACCAGTCCGGCGTCAACGGTAAATTCATGCGACATCGATTGGACCTCCAGATCCGTTAAATTAGGCTTTCGATCGACCTTTTTTCTTCTTCAGATCGAAGCGGGGTTTGAAGGCGTAGCTGCAGCCGGGACAGACGAAGTCCTTGGCCAACTCGATCTTTCCTTCACCGTTGGACAGGATGTAGTCCGTGCCGCAGCTTCGGCAGGGCGCCATTGTCAGGCGCGAGTCCATCGCCATCGAGCGCGTCAGGTGATTTGCACGATCGGCCGTGATGACGAGCTTTTCACCGAACATTTTCGCGACGATGTCGTTGGCTGCGATCAGCGCCTCAGGAATGCTCGCCTTATTTTCGAGCGCGCATCGGTACAGCCAGACCAACAGCGTGCCTTGCAAGCGATGCGCCGGATAGTCAACGTACCACGTGAGCGAGCTAGGGTTGCAGCCGCAGGGCGAGCTCACACCGTGGATCTGCTTGTATGTGTTACGCGCTCTCGTCTGGTTCAGGCCAAACAGATTGGTCGCGGTCGATGCGCGAACGCCTTGCGTCATCAGCATGCGAGCGTAGACATCTCGCTGGGCGCGATCCAAACGGAGGTCCGACCAGAGATGCGTGTAGGGCAGAGCGGTCGATTTGAGGTTCGACGTGCTCATCAGGTAATGGGCGACAGATTCGTGTGTGAGCCATCCGGCACTGTATTCGGTCCAAAAAAGTTGCTCGTCGAACCGCCATCTGAAAAGCGGGAAGGTGATCGCGCCAATCGCCGCTTCGAGCCGGCCGATCGGCAATTCCATAAGGTACTCGGCGAGCTTGAAGGAAATGCCAAGCAAGGGCGCGGCCAGGACGCTCATGTGGAGTACGTCTTTGAGCAGGGAAACGTAGGTACAGTTGTAGTGAAAGATATCGCGCGCGGTCAGGGCGTCGACAGCGGGCATCGCTTTGGTCAACTCTTCGACAGTGGGGGAGAGGAGAACACCATCGACGAACGTTTCCCAGTCGCGAGGATCTTGCAAAGCGGGAGCAAGTGCGAGAAACGGCATGTTCATCAGCATCGCCTTCGGGAGCGCGCGGGCTTTGAACGTGTCCATGTTGTCGCGGGAGACGCCGAAGAAGTTTTCAGCGTCCCGATAACGGACGAGCACGTTGTGAATGACATCCGTCAGTGCGTAGTTGGCTCGCTGAATCTTTTCGGCGATGAATTTCGGAAGCGAGATCGTGGTCTCGACAGCATCTAGGGTGTTCGTTGACATAGTTCTTGTTTGTGGCTTTTTTTAGCTTCGTCGGACGCGATAGAGCGCGCCCGGCCCGTAGCTTTTCTCGTTGATTCTTACCTTACCTGCCGAGCGCAGCGTCCAGCTCAGACACGGTCTTGCGCAGCATCGCGGCCAGTGCTTCCAGAAGCGGCTCATGCTGCGCGGGCGTCTCACACGCCTGTACCGCGAGTTGGGCGCCCATGAGTTTTGCGGCAAAAACTTCGAAGGAGGCTGAGACGTCCTGCAGGGAGGCTTGAACCTTGTTCGCCGCCTCGATTGCTGCCGCCTGTTTTTTGCGTTCCGCCTCGAGCGCCTCGAGGGCGGCTTGTTCCGCGGCGATCCTTTTCTCGATTTCAGCGAGCTCGTCATTGCTCTTCTGAATGGATTCGGCGATGCTTGTGTAGCCAGCGGGGGCCGTCGGCTTGTCGACGTACTGCACATCGGGCTTGCGATTGCGCAACTCGTTGGCTTCGCGGGTGAGCCGCCCGATTTCCTTGTCCTTGTCGGCAAGGTCCTTTTCCATGTTGCTCAGACCGGCTTGCTTGCGCTTGTAGTGATCGTCCATTCGCGCAAGGTCTGCCTCGCGGTCGGAGATCTTACGAGCGCTCGCAGCCAGTTCAGTGCGTAGGTGCTTGGCCTCGCTTTCGGACACTGAGAGCGCTGTTTTTGCGTCCTGGAGTTGCGAGTGAACGTTCAAGAGTTGGATGCGTCCGTCCTCGAGCGCCGCGTCCTTCTTCTGCAGTTCGACGAGCATTCGCTTGACGTCCATGCGGGTCATGTCTGGATCCTCTTTCTTCTTAGCAAGAATCTCCGCAACCTGCTCGTCTGTGACGTGTTCCGCTGCAAGGATGTCCAGTTCGCCGACATTGAACGTGCGGATGGCTTCGGCGTTGTCTGCGAACGCTTCGTAGCAGCGCATGTATTGACGCGCCACGGAGCGCTTAAGCCCAAGCGCACTATCGAAAATCACGAAACCCAGTGACGCAGCTTTGCGCTTGATTGCGATGGTGTCACCGGCCTTCGCGATCATCACATTCTTGAGCGAGTACATCGTATTGAGCAGATGGGCGCCGATCGTTTCCAGGTCGGCCTTAATGCGAGCCCGCGCTTCCGCAACGGCCATCAGGCTTTCAATAATCTGTACCGCCAGTTCTTCGAATGCTGGATCGTCGCCTAGTGCCTTCTTGACGGCACGTGCGATAGTGTCGCGATAGGACCACTTGGGATCGTGCTTCGTGAAGATGTCGTCCAGCGCATCATTGAATTCCCCGGGGGGATTGAGGAGCGGGTGCTGGACTTTGCTCAGTTGGGTGTTCTTGGACGTCTCGCCGTTCGGCATTTCTTCTCTCCAGATTTTGCAGCAGCACCACCCGGCGCTGCTCATCACACCGCAAGGGCTCTTTCGACGCGCTCGCAGTTAAGCTATTTAGTTAGGGGCGGGACAACAGGTCAAGGACGGTCATGGCGCTCAGGTCGAGGTCGGTGTCCTTGAATCGTTCTGCGATGCGCATGTACTGCCGCGCGACGGAGCGAGGCATCTCAACTGCTTTCGCAAGGAAAGAGAAGCACATGGCGGCGGCTTCCTTGCGTGATTCCAACGTGTCGCCGGCGGTCGCCACCACCGCGTCTTTAATCAGGTAGAGGCATTCGGAAATGCGCGTCCCGATCGACACCAGGTCAGGCGCACCTGCGGATGAACCCCTGAGCGCAACCAGTTCAGCAGCGTGTTTAGCCAGTGCCGTGATTGTCTCGGGGGTGTGCGCTTCACCCATCACCTCTTGCGCCACATCCAAGAACTTTTTGTTCTCCGATTCGTACATCTCAACCTCGTATTTCGTGCAAGTAACCAATCGTAACGACCGCCTTCGGGAGTTTTTGACCGAAAGACGCTCTTTTCACCCCCTCTTTCAATCCAGATATGGAAGAGGGGCGTCGCTGCTGCGTGTTCGCAAACGTTTAACGGTCCATTCGTGAAACACTTTAGTAACAATTGGACACAAGAAATGTAATTCGAAGCTTGCGTCTAATGAAATCTTATGACCAATGGGACATCCTCAATCCGGCCCTAATTGTCATCGCTTTGTGCTTTTGCAGTGCCATTTGAGAGTCGTCCGCCAGCAGGAGCACTGCTTTTTTCGCCACTTCCACGCAGATGGGCTTGGCACCTGCGAAGGCGTCTCGTTGCATGCGGAGCCACTGTCGCAAGTCGGCCGGAGCCAGCAGATCGGTTGGTAGATCGGGATCGAGCACGGCCTCGGCCGATGTGAATAACCCAGCGCCGCGCACGGGCCAGATCGGGGGCAATTGGTCGCGGAGAAATCGCAGCTTGCTGCGGTGCTGCTCAATGGGCGAGCGCCGCTCGTCCGTCTGCCCGCTCGACGCTGAACGCGTCAGCTTTCCCGCGCGAGTGGACGGGGCGACGTGGCCCGGCCAGTGTTTCGTCTCGAAGATGAAGATGCCAAAGGGCGTCACGGCGAGGTGGTCGATCTCGGCGGTCGGATAGTCTGTGCCCGGCGCATGCTCGATCACGAGCGGCCCGTCATGGAGATAGAACTCGTTGCCGCAAAGCCTGTACAGCGTTTTTCGGAGCTCTGCCTGCGCCGCAGATTCACCGGCTGCTCCGATCGCGTCGGAACGTCGATTGAAGAGGTGGGGGCGCGAGACGGCATCTTGCTTACGGATTTTCTCGCGGCCTCGGTCGACACAATAGGCCCCGATGGCGACGGTGATTTCGACAAGCATGGTTGCTCGGTTGGGTTGATCTGTAACCAGCATGACACCCGCATCGCATTGTCAAGGCGCGAAAAAGCGCGATAAACAGAATGCCGTCTCGAAAGGCGGTCTGTTTTTGCGAGCTTTCGCCTGCACGGGCTTGCCCGCTTCGCGTACATTCAATTTCATCCCCGCGTCCTGGACGCATCGACGAAAAGCATCGCGATAGGTATTGCGACCGCTCAATCTCCCTTTCTTCCGCATAGAGCTGCTCCCGCCACGCTTTATCGAGCCGTGACGAAAGCGTCTCTCCGCGCGCCGTTTTTCCCTGCTCAATCGAGCATCGAAAACCATCCAGCGCTTTACTGGCTGGACATCCCCCTTGTGCGTCAGTTTTTCTGGAGAGAAAAATGCCGAAGCAGTTGGTCTTCAAGGCGATCAAATCGCCCGCTTGGTTGGTCGCTGTGTGTTTTGCGTTGTGGTTCGCGGCGCACTCCTTCTTTGCGTTTCTGTTCGTCTCCTTCGCCGTTGCCACATGGATCAACCGATTCATCAAGGCCTCGTTGAAGGAAGACAGAGTGGAAGAAGCGAAAGCGTCACCGACTGCTACTGCTTCGCCGGTTCCGGCAGAAGAGAAGGTCACGCCTATCAAGCGTCAGTACGCGAAATCCGCAGTGGTCATTCCACTCAAGACAGGCACCGACGACTAGTCGCTACGCCTGAACGTCAAGACCGCCCCTCACGGGCGGTCTTGATCCTCACCCCCAACGGGAAATCCTCCCGTTGCGGGCATGGGTTTCCCGTTCATTCGGAGATTCCCATGCATACGGAAGTCGCAGCATGGCAACTGGACATGTTCGACGCGCCCCCGGCGCCGGTCACCCGTGTTCAGGCCAAGCCAGATCCCTTGCCCGATCCGCAGTTCTGGAGTGAGGCGGTGACAAACAAGATGGTCGACGCGCTGATCAGTCTGGCGACCGACAGCCGGCGCGGCGACAACATGCCCGAGTCGCTGATGGACTGCGCCGCATTGTTCAGCGAGCGACTCAAAAACAGAAAGAAACTCGATCTCGAAGACTACCGGGCGACGCTCGGGTGGGTCATGGAGTTCTGGAACGGCGCAGTGCCGTACCGATTCGTCTGCCAGATCAACGGCGTCGATCCTGAAATCCTGCAAGACGTAATATTGAGTAACCCGCTGCTCAAGCGCGACATGGAAGAGGTTCGTCGCGACAGTTTCGGCACCCTGTTGTAGGAGACCAGCATGAGCACATTTACCTTCGGGCGGATGCTCGGCAGTCTCTTCGGCACCGCGTCCCCGGCGCAACCACGACCGGATGCACGCTCGAGTGCGCAACCGGCTCCCGTTGTCGTTGGGCAAGGTGCGCGCAATGAGCGTCACGTCAACGTTGCCGGCCAAGCCATGCTCTTTCGCGATGAGGGAGGCGTGGTTGTCCAGTTCCTCCCGGCATTCGACTTCGAACTCAAGCAAACCGCCGTCGGCATGAAGTTGATGCCATCACTCGCGCCGCACTGGGAAGTACTGCGTGAGCACACCGGCACGCTGACGGATGCGATCGCCACAGCGATCAGGGAAGCTCAGCCAACTGAGTTTGAAGCGGGGGCAGCCTTGTCTGCGCGCAAGCGGTCCGAGCCGGCGTCCCAACAATTACGCCAGCGCGACGATGCGATCGTGGACGCTGTCGTATCGGCTCCAGCCGCCCAGGCAAGCGAAGCACACAGCGGAGCACCTAAACGGACCGAGCGCCCCCGATACGGCGTGTTGAAAGAGTGGGGCGAAAAGGAGTTTCCCGATGGCAAGCGCCCCGGGAAAACCTACGAGTCGTTCTGCATCACGCTTCAGCACCGCGGCGGAACTGATGTCGTGCAAGGCGAGGGCCTTCGCGACGCGATCGCGGAAGCGAATTGCAGAGTCGGTGATCGTGTAGAAGTCAGGCGCGTTGGCAAAACCAAGGTGCCCGCTGTTGATAAACGTGGAAGACCGAAGCTCGATTCCAGCGGCGCGCAAGTGCTGTGGGACAAGTGGCTGTGGTCCATCAAAAAATCTTAAGGAGCCTCTCATGGCATCAGTAAACAAGGTCATTCTCGTGGGCAACCTCGGGGCTGATCCCGAAACGCGCTACCTGCCGAGCGGCGACGCGGTGGCCAATATCCGACTGGCAACGACCGACCGTTACAAGGACAAGTCCTCCGGCGAGATGAAGGAGTTGACCGAGTGGCATCGCGTGTCGTTCTTCGGCCGGCTGGCCGAGATCGTCAACGAGTATCTGAAGAAAGGCTCATCGGTGTACGTCGAAGGCAGAATCCGCACACGCAAGTGGACGGATCAAGCTGGACAGGAGCGGTATTCGACCGAGATCGTCGCGGACCAGATGCAGATGCTCGGTGGTCGAGCAGCTGGCGAGCGAGGCGCATCGAGCGCAGACGACTTCGAGTCGCCGCGATCGCAGCGTCAGGGTCGCCAGGAGAATGGTCGACCGGCTTCCGGCGGTTCGGCTCCGGCCGCTTCGACGGCGCGTGCGCCGCAATCGTCCGGCTCTTTCGGCGGCGGCGGTGGATTCGCAGATATGGACGACGATATTCCGTTCTGACCATATTTAATGGGTCGTGAATGGGCTGCGATCTAATCCCGTAGCCTCTCACCTTCTTTCCCGTAACACCTCACCTCACCTTCGTCGTTCTGTCCGGCCCCCTTGGGCCGGCGGAACCGCGAAGCGTCCGTTTCTCCTCGCGCGGTCCGCGTATCAATCTTTTTTGCGCACCACCTCTGCTGAAAAAAGCCGTTAGCCGCGATCTTGCGCGTGCACGGACGGTTTTTTTGAGCACGGTTTCACCGCCTGTTCAGGCATCGACCTCAACCGCACCACTACGGAGTGACAAATGAATGCAAAGAGACTCAAGCTGTCCCCGGAACAGTGGGTTACGTTGCTCCACAAGTATGGAGTGCCGGAAAGCTCACTGACCGGGAAGAGCGGATCGTGTCCCATCTGCGGCGGTAACGACCGCTTCACTTACGACAACAAACGCGGCCGTGGCGATTGGGTATGCCGCAAATGCAACAACGGTGACCCCAAAGCCGGCGACGGGTTTGAGCTCATCTGCAAGGTAGCGGGCATGAGCTTCCGTGAATTGATGCTCGAGCTCGAAGGTGGATCGCTTGCTGAGGCTCGACAGTGTCGAGCGCAGCAGGCGGCGGCCCCGGCTCCCGGCCGAAAAGTCGATCCCGAATGGGCGCGCAAGCGGCTCGAGTCAATGTGGGATCGCGCGACGCTCATCGGATCCGATGGATTGGTGCCGCGCTATTTGCGCGCGCGGGTTCCGGGTCTGACGGCGCCGCCGTCGCAGGCTCTGCGCCAAGCGATGCTCGACTATCGGCACGAGAAGAAGGTGATCGGCCAGTGGCCGGGCATCATCGCTCGCTTTACGCTGCCGGACGGCCGCCTTGGCACACTGCACCGGACGTTCCTCGAACGCTCGACGGTGGCGAAGGCGACGATTGTCACTAACGATGGCGAGATCCTACCGGCCAAATTGAACGACGTGACGCTTCACAAGCTCAACGGCGGCGCAGTCCGGCTGATGGATCCGGTCGATGGCGAGATCGGGGTAGCTGAAGGTCTCGAAACAGCGTATGCCGCTCACATGCAATTCGGCGTGCCGACGTGGTACTGCCTGAATCGCATCCTGCTTGCGGATTTTGTGGTGCCGGACGGGCTCGGCATCCGCGTGGTTCACATCTTTGCAGACTTCGACGCTATCGATCCTCGTACAGGCAAGTCGCCTGGGGTCGATGCCGCGTTGAAGCTTGCTAAGCGGCTGCGTGCCGAAGGGTACACGGCTGTGATTCATCGTCCGAAGAAGCGGGAAACCGACTTCGCGGATGAGTGGTTGGTTTGCCGCGGTATGAAGCGTGCCGCATCGAAGTTGCCTGTTCGAAATTTGCAGCGGGAAGCCGCTCACGTTTGATTGTTCGCGGCGCTTGCGCCGCTAACTGTAACTTTCGCCCGGTGGGGATTCGTCCCCACCCGGGGCCGCAATCCGTCCGAGCTATTCCAATGGAGAAACGGAAATGAGCTTCAGCATGATTGTCGGCCGCTACAAGATTGTCGCAACCTCCGGCGTGGAGAATGGTTCCGTGAGAGTCGGCAAGTCCGAAGCCGAGGCGTACGACGTTATCGATCGCGGGCAGCGCGGTAACGCTCGAATCGAGAAGCAGGGTGTCACACTCGACACCGCATGGTTCTATTGCATTCGCCGACAGGCGAGCGCACAAGGGGTGTCGTTGCTGCACTGAGCACACCATTAAGACAAAACCCAGCCGATTGGCTGGGTTTTTTTTTTGCTCGCGCGCGTGTCAGTACTTGAATAACACGTGGTATCTCAACACCCACCGCAGCACAAAGAAGGTCACTTTGAGCAACGGAACGAGAATGCCGACCGCCCATAGCAAGCCGAACAACGACCCGAAGCACAACGTCTCGCTGAAACCGTTCTTCGGCAGGTGCACCGAAACGAAGGCGAGCAAGAAGAGGGCGAGCGCGATCAGCACGCGACGCGTGACGAAGGGGAGGGCCACGAACTTAGCGTGCATCGTCAGCTCCTTTCCTGTAGGCAATGAATGCGCGGTGAAACAGGTAGGCGGCCTCACACGCGGCGAGTGCGCCAGCAACGAACACCCACATGCGGGCAGCGCGGGTCCAGTCTAGTTGCATGATAGTTTCGAGAAGGGTCATGTACAAATCTCCGTAGCGTTGTAGGTCGTGTCGTTCGACCCATGAACCCATCATGGCATGCACGCGTTAAAGTCAAGGCGCCCCTCGGAATGAATGACGGCGACCGCGCTCGATATGCAAGATATGCGAGACACGTGTCGCCGTGATCGAGTTTCAGAAATCGCCGAGCTTATCTGCGAGGAACGCGTAGTCGAACTGTCCTTCTTCTTCGTTGGAAGTCGCCGGTTTCAGGGGTCCGTGATCGGCTCGGGCGCTTGGATGATCGGGGACCGCAATTGAGTCAGCCGCGCTCGATGCCGGAGTGTCTCGATCCGTGTTGCCCCCGTCATTGTTGACGGAGCCCGCCGAAGGTGAGGTATGGGCCGGCGCGAAGCTTCCGCGCAATGCGTCCTCGGCAAGGCGCTTGAGCAGCGCGGCGCGCTGCCTTGGGTTGGAGACGGCGGTCAGTGCCTTAAACAACGTGGGCGTGACGGCCTCGCTAATCGTGATCTTGACCTCCAATGATCCCATCATGCAGCAACGCCCTCCTTACGCGGCTTCTCGCGCATCATCGCCACTTCTCCGGCCGCGAAAAAGCCCTTGACGTTCGAGAAGCTCGGATTCGACATCATGTCGAT
Source organism: Caballeronia temeraria (assembly GCF_001544795.2). Classification (GTDB taxonomy): domain Bacteria; phylum Pseudomonadota; class Gammaproteobacteria; order Burkholderiales; family Burkholderiaceae; genus Caballeronia; species Caballeronia temeraria. Next base: position 230,261 of record NZ_FCOI02000006.1, read on the forward strand.
CCGGGTACTAGGAAATTCCGCGCGAATGGTCGATGCGTAGAGTGCGGCACCGCCCCCGGTTAGAACGATCGAGCGGAGATCTTCGGTGTGGCCGATGTGGTTGTGAATGATCTTCACGGTGCCGTCGATGACAGGCTGCGACTCGGCGCGATAGGGCGCGAGATCGATATCCTGTCCGGCGAGCAGGTATTTCTTGCCCTCACGTACTGCCTTGTCGATGCGTTCGATTCCATCGGGCGACGCCTTGAGCTTCGCCTTGATGCGCTCTGCGATTTTCTGGAAATAATGCGAGGCGCCGCTCTGATGCCCACCGCTGCGGCGCTCGTCCATTGTGAGGCCGGTCGCGACGACCCAGTCGGTCGTGAAATATCCGACGTCGATGATCAGATGAGGGTTCTCCTGGTCGAACTCGTGGTATTTCGTGAAGTTCACGAGCGCGCCGATTGGCTGCGGCAGGACCATCACCCGGCCGACGGTGACTTGAGTGTTGCCGAAATCCAGTTTACCAGTGAAGGTTTGGCGAAGGTGTTCCGCGTACTTGTGGAAGTTCTTGACGGGCAGGCCCAGCACCATCCGGTCCACGGAGTCGATATTCGCAAAGTGGAAGGCTCCGCCCAGCAGCGCTGCGTAGCTATCGGTGGTGCAGTAGTTATCGGCCAGCGTGCCGCCTGCGTCGCCGTTGCGCGAACTCAACGGCACACCGGGTCCGACCTCGTAGGTCTTGCCATTCCATTCGATCGCTACGGTCTTCGGGACGGTCAACAGCCCTTGGCTCTCGATAGCGATCGTTTGTTCCTGGTAAGTCGGGGTGAGCGATGGGAAGATCAGGGTTGCGACCTCCGAGCCGTTTCGGAAAGCGACCTTCGTATTACCGTAGCCGACGTCGACGGCGAAGACTGCTGCGTGCGATTTCATTCTCTCTCCAGAGTGTGTCATGTTCAATTCGCGTTCTGCCCGAAAAGTGTCAGATTTCGGGCAGATCCAAACGATGGCGGGAAGCGAGGAAGTCACCGAAAACCAACCGATAAGTGCTCGAAAACGGTTAGAAGCGCGAAGCAAATTTAGAGCTAAATCAAACGGTCAGTTTTCGGGGAGAAATCGGTCAGAAAGTCACCCCGCCATGCCGATCTCCTGTAGCGAGCAACAGACGATGTCAAGGAAGCAAAAGGCAGCATGAATTAAGGAGCTTTCGCCTGCGCACTGACCGAATTCGCGTCTATCCTTCGAAATACCCACCGCGCGACCAGCGCATCGACCCTCCTACAAGGACCATCGAGGGGTTCGCTTTGCCTAGCGAAAACCCCTCTGTCACAGGCCGCAAAGTGATGCGGCCTTTTTCTGAATCAGATCAAGTACAAGGCGACCCACGTTGAGGACGCCGGACACGCGATATCCATTGGGTTTGCGGGCGGTTTTGCCCGAATCTGCGAGTTGAGACGGCTTGGAAGCGGACACGGACACGGCTCTGTGTGCTTCGAATCACGCCGACTCAATGCGCATGGACACATCCTTTCAGCACACGAAGCTGGGTACGTTGCATGAAGCCCGACACACCGCGGCCGATTGAACGTGCTTGGGGATGGGGGTATGGGCAGGCCACAAGAGGCGGCTCATCCCTGTACGGAAGACGAACGGTAGGCGCGACCGGAGAAAAAACAGCGCAAACGAATTACCGAGCAATTGGCCGATGTCGTGCGGTCGCAAGACAGGGCACACGGGCGCAGTGATGCGTTTAGGCCGGCGCGGTAGCCGTAGAAGCGGCGGTCTCAGGTTGGCGCAGCGGAAGCGCGAACACGGGGAAGCGGCGACAAGGCAAGACACAACGACGAGGAGGCTGCGTAAGCAGAGCCGGTCGTGAGTAGTGCCAGCGGGACCGTCGCCAGCGGTTTTCACGCGAAGCGTGAGGACGGCAGCACGCAGCAATACGGAGGGTCGATGCACGTTTCTTCCACGTGCGGGGCTATCGAATGGAATCGCTAAAGGACAGGAAGGCAGGACCCGGCGGGGTACGCGGCGCGCAGCGCGATCGAGACCAGGAGATAGGCTCCCTGAGGGGCTCTCAAGCTGCGGCAAATGAAGCGGGCGGGAGAGATATCGCCTGGCCCATAAGAACGCAAGTACGAGGTGCTGATGCGGGCGCCTTAGCGAATTCGTTCTCAGGCGGCGAATGAGCGCAGGGGTGTTCGTCGCTTCGGTCGACCACGTGTTGGGACCACTGACCGACATCTCGAAGCGGACGCTGCGTGGTCGGAGTGGCAGTTGTCACTGCGTTTCGAGATCGCTGATGTGAAAACGCGATAGCGCGCTTAAGCATGCGGGAATGACGGGATGGTAAGCGGCGGGATCAGGGCGTGGAGAGAGTCGCACGGCCTTCTTCGACGCGGCAGGGGTGTGCCGGGCGTTCGACTCGGGCCGGCTTCTCTTTGTGCAGTCAGTAGAAAGTCAGATGAACTTTTGGAGAATGTATATGGAAGTGACGTTGAATGTGAAAGCGCTCTTGAACGACTACCGGCTCCCAGCGGATTTCAAGCGCGAACTCGAGGTTCTGTTCAGGGAAAACGTCAATCGCGTGCACAGTCGGACCCGTCTCAGTTCGAAATCACTTTCAGTTAAAACGCAAGGATATCGGTTACAGAAGCTGTGCCGCTCGTTTGAAGAACTCCGGGAGAACGGCTTTGCGCTGCAATCGCCATGGTCACTCAAGGAAAAGCACATCCGCTTCCTGGTCAATCTTTGGGTCGGAAAAAAGCAAAGCGGCGGCACGATCGAAAACAAGATTACTTACTTTCGTGCGTTCGCGAGCTGGATCGACAAGCCAAATCTCGTCGGGACCGTGGGCGACTATGTCGATCGCAAAGAGAATGGTCTCATTCGCTCTTACTCCGCGCTTGAGGACAAGTCGTGGGAGGGCAATCAGGTCGACGCGATCGCCGTATTGGATGAGATCGCGAGGACAGACCCGGTGGTTGCGATGCAGTTGAAAATGCAAGCGGCGTTTGGGTTGCGTGTCGAGGAAAGCTTTCTTCTGAGGCCAAAGGAATCGGTCCGCCACGACGGCCTGCTAAGTGTCACGCGCGGAACGAAGGGCGGTCGAGACCGAGTCGTGCCGATGGAGTTGCAAATATCGGTGTTGGAAGAGGCGATGCAATATTGCAACACGCTGACCGGCTCAACAATCCCCGATGGGTACACCAAGACCCAATGGAGGAATCACTACTATGACGTGCTCAAGCGGTATGGCGTCACGAAAGCAGGCTTGGGCGTCACCAGTCATGGGATGCGGCACGGGTATCTCCAGCAGATGTACGAGAGGCTCACCGGCGTCGCTGCGCCGATCAAAGGAACAGGCGAGAAGGCCGATATCAAGAGTCATCGGGAAGCGATGATTCAGGTGGTTGCGGCAGCGGGCCATAGTCGCCGTCGTAAGGCCAATGCATATCTGGCGAGCTACAACGCCGTCGCCCAACAGAAATCCGCCGCAATTTCCCTGGAACAGGCGCAGGCAGCAGTCGTCAGTGCGGGCGGTGAAAAGAAGGCCGCGGCCAAGCTACTGGGCATCTCACGGCAATCGCTTTATCGCATCCTGGATCGGGAGAAATGTGCAGAATAGAGGGGGGGCGCTAAACGGCACATTTACCAGAAGCTAAAAGTCTATACAAATCAATAACTAACGAGTTCAGCGAAAAATCACCAGAGCTACCTGGGTAGCTCTGGTGAGGAGCAGGGCGGCTTAGACGGGTAGCTCAATTCAGCAACCAACTCAGCATCGGGCTCGTCATGGCGTGATAGGTAAGAATCACCCCCAACGCGAGGACGGTGAAAATCTGCGGCGCGAGTTGCGCACGCAGACGATAGGCGGCACGGATGTATTCGACGGGAGACATACTGTTCTTCCTCTAGTTGAATCCCCGGTCGGCGACCAGAGCATAAGATCAGTATGCCGGCCCTGGTGCCAAGTCAAGCTACCAGCGGTTGCGATCTGGGAGATCGTCGACGGCGAGGTTCACGCTGTTCTCGAAATTGCCCTCGTCGCCGCCCGTGGCGGGAATCCGTGGAAACTGGATGGACGCGATCCCGTCGATGTAGATGCGCCTCGCGAGCTGCTGAAGCTTGCGGTAGCGAGCCGCATCGTTAAGCACGGGATCGACGGGCCAATACTCGCTCATCGTGATTTTGCTGTCCGCGATCTTCTTGGCGATCATTCCGAAAATCGGCCCGCGCTTTTCCCAGTCGTCTTCGTTGCGGGACAGAAGGTCGATCAGAAATGCCGCATCGACGGCGCTAATTTCCTTCCGAACGAGCTTGACGAGGTCGCCTTCTTTCGCCGTCGGTCGCCGCATACGGGCGTTCCAAATTTCCCCGGCTTGGTCCAGCGCGGCGTGCCGGTCGTTGCCGGTCGCGATCCAAGGCGTTTGCATCCCGCACTCTTCACAGTAGATGCAGCAGACTTTCTCGGTCGGCGCCTCGTAGAGCGAGCGCGCTTCCATGTCGTGCGTGGCCGGTGCGAGGCTCGAGCCGAGGCGAGAAAAGTCTCGCTCAGGTGCTGATGGCCGGCCAATCAATCGTTGGGAGAATCCGAACGCCCACGCTCCGCCGCAATGGTCGCAGGGAAACAGTTCGTCAGTCATGGCGGGGTCCTAAGGCGTCGAAAGCCGGCGAGATGAAAAATGTAGGCGGAAGGCATTATAGCCAGCGCCGATCAGGCCCCAATTTCCGCCAAAACCCAGCCCTAGAGGACGAACAACTATGCCGCGACGCGGTTTGATGCGATCGCGTTGTAGTCCTCGTGACTGACCAGTCGGATCGGCGTGAGAGATGGGGCGTCGAAGAGCAGTCTGTATGATCGGCCGACTGGCACAGACAGAAGCTTACCGGCGGATGATTTCAGAAACTTGCCGTCAAGGGAAAGCGGATGGACGCCGCTGCTGACTCGGGCAAGCAGGTCACGTGCCTCGCGTTGAACGGAGCTCAGGTGCCGCACGATGGTCAGATCGATCGGATCAGTCGAGGTCACACTTCGCTTGGCCGCGCGCTTCTCTTCATGCGCGCGTGACTGGTCAGCTTTTCTTTTCTCGGACGCGGCGCAGGTGTGGCAAAACTTGCCCTTGCCATTGTGACCGCAAGCGAACGTCTGTTTCATGGTGCTCTTCCGTCATTGTTGATGAGCTATTGCACCATTTAACGCTGCTCGGTCAAGTCTCGGTTGGCGACGCTTTTGAAGCTCTTTCTTGAGTGGTGAGCGCGTCGAGCTCCTCAGACAGTTCGAGGACCCGTGCGCTCGCGAGCGCCAAGCGGGCGTTCAGCCGATCGATCTGAGCGAGCGCCAGTCCGTATTGCTCGGAGAGCATCGATAGCGCCCAAAAGGGGCTCAGCATTGCGCCGCAAATGGAACAGACAACAACGCCGCCGTTTGGCTCCAGTTTGATTCGCCGATGCGTGCACTCGCCGCGTGGGCGTTCATTCTGTTCAGCGACGGAGACACGCAGGCGAGCAAAAGGAATGACCTTACTCATGCGACCTCGTGCCGCGGGAACTCGTCGTGTACGCGTCCGTCGAGCAACCGGCCTGCAGACTTCTTTCCGAGCGCGATCGAGATTATCGAGGGCTGCGCGACTCGCCCCGCATCGGCAGCCCACTCGTGAGAACGAGCGCCGGTGACACCATACTGGCGGTCGAGGGCGACTTCCTTGGCATCGGGAAGACGGGCCGTCTGCTTTTCGCCGTCGACTGTCATCGGATACCATTCGCCCCATTGTTTGAAAAGGAATGGAACGCCGACGGCCGCGCACTGGTCGCGCAGGGATCGAGCCCATGCATGATGCATGGGGCGTGCGCCGAACCCGCTTTCTCCGCCGACGATGACCCAGTCGATGAGATCGCGCCGGCCCAGTTTATGAATCGGATCGCTGGCGTGCCCGGCACACGTTCCGCAATAGCCATCCGCCATTCCGCCGCCCTGAGAGAAGCCGGTCCCGCAATGAGGATAACTGGGTGTGAGCCAGTCACCGATGTCGACCGCGCCTAGAAGGGGCTCCATACTGAGGAATTTCACGCGCACGGGCGTGGCGAGCAATTTTGAAATATCGCGGTCGGCTTCAGTCTGATTGACGACCGTCGCTCCGAGCCAGACGTTGTCGGGCAATCGCGGCTCATGCAGATACCAGAGATTGGGGCGTTGCGCGGCAACCTCCCGAATCATAGGAACCACACTGCCGATGCGCTTCGTCAGGAGCAACCAGTCGAGATCCTGTGTACTGTCGATAAGATCGAACAGGTCAACGCGCCATGCGGGATCAACCGCGTTATCGAATACATCGGCGAGGGAGGCACAGAATACGCGCTGGCGGCGCCCGTGCTTGGCGAAGAAAGCGTCGGCCTGCGCGTTCCACTGGAGCGGCTTCCGCCAGTTGGCGTGCGACGTTCGAACACGGGGTTGGCCGGCACCCCATCGGACCCGATGCAGGCGGGTGTCCATCATGGACTCAGCGTAGCAGTGGTCGCAACCCGGCGAAACCTTTGTGCATCCGGACCATGGATTGAACGTGTGATCGGTCCACTCGATTTTGCCGTTTTCACTCAAGATTTAGGCTCCTGGGCGTTCAGGTACTTGGCATACTCCGGCCAGTACTCGTCGACGCTTTCCGCGTGCGCTTGGGGCGTACCACACCAGCCATGGACCACGGCCTTGGCCTCGGCATGGTGGCTTGGGTCTTTGTCTTCAGCGACGATCTCGGCACGTTGTTTCTTGGTGCGCTCGCCGTGAAGGGCATTGAACGCCGCGGCGACCGCATCAGCTTGCGCACGCGACGGCGCGGCAACGATGTCATCCGGACCTTGAATGTGGAGCATCCATAGTTCTTTTGCGAGCTGCGGTACGAGCGGCCGCGATTGCATCTTCAACGGTGGCGAATCGGCAGCGAACGAGAAACGTGTCGTCGCGCGAGCTCGGCACCGGGTCGTGTTCCCACTCGCCGCTCGTGTTGAGGCACGAGAAGCGAGTCCTGACTTTCCACAGATTGGAGCTACATACCTGGCTCGCGCGTTCGATAAATACTTCGTCTCCGCTGGCAAGACGTCCAACGGAGTACGCGACGATTTCGACGTCAGCCGTTGCTTCCGGTGCGACTTGCGCGGCAACGTTACGCCGGAGTGCACCGGCGTGGATGGCGATCTTGGCAAGTCGCTTATATAGCGCTTTCAGATGGTCGATGTCATCTTGATTGAACCTATCGGGCGCGTCCTCATCGTCCTTAGCTCGAGGATAGTCGCCGCGCGAAACCATATCGAGAAAACCGGCCAGTTCGTAGGCGACCTCCTTCTCAGCTTCGCACGGGGACGCCTGTTCGGCGGTGCTGCCTGAAACGCATTGTTCTTGTCCAGGAGGGCACGCCGATTGCAGGTGCCGTTGGTTCACTTGTCGTCGGTCGCCTTGATCATGTTGCCGTATTGATAGGACGAGGTTTAGGCCAGCGATTCGGCGCTCGGGCAGAGAAGGCGGGAGATAGCCTCATCGCGGCGATAGTGCTGCTCAATCGCATCGAGGTAGCGACGAAAACAAACCGTGTCTGTGGGGCCACCTTCAACATCGCGATGTGCAAAGAGGAGATCGGTCGGCGCTGATGCATGCTGTTCGAGTGCGCGAGCAGCGGGCTGGTTCGGCAACCACCACCTGTTCCAACGAAGCGTGAATGCGAGCCAGCCGCGTGCCGATCGGTCGATTTCCGGCCACGTCGCCTCGAAGTCGAGGATGGCGCCGAGCGTGCTGAAGAAGACCATGCGCAAGTGGTAGTCGTCGGCCGCCGCGACCACGATCTGCTTGCGCCGTTCGTCGACGGGGTCGATCGAGCTGGCCAGGGCGAGCGCCGGATAGCTCACCTGCCAATCCGCGTCACGCGCGATGGCGCGCTTCAGGAAGAAAGAGTTCGAGTCCATGACATTGCTCGGGAGTGGGAATCGCCTTGAACATATCCCGGCGCTTTGCGCTGTCAAGGCGCGGCGACGGGGAGACGGATTGATTCGAGGGCAGCGGGCGGGATCCATTCCACGCACGGCGTTGCGGCTCGGGCATAGATGGCTTGCTTCTGTGTTTTGCGTGCGAGGTATTGGGCGTTGTCCAGCATGCCGTAGACCTCGATCGCGGTAGGCGTCGAGGTGTCTGTCAACCGAGAATCGGGCAGCGTGTCATCGCCCGGCATCAGACGAAGGGGCTTCTTGAACCTGCGCCGCTCGGCGACAAGCCGGTTCGCCATCGCCACTTCGTAACTCGAATCACAGGGGATGAAGGTGCTGTTGCACAGTTGAAGCGCCACGTCGACGATCCGCAGGTTTCCCTCCTTATCTCCCTTCCCCAGCGTGCGTTCGTTGACGGCCAGCGCCACAACCCGCGCGGTCGGGGCACCGATCTGCGCCCACGCGGATCGGAAAGACTTCGACGCGGCGTCGATGATCGCCTTGGACGCGAAGAGTGTCCGGCTGGTCTGACGCAGCCTCAGGACGAATCCAAACTTCGAGTTGTCGACGCTTCGCACCTCGGTGATGACGATACCGCGTTGGGTGGCTTCAGGCGTCGTGGTGATTCGCGCGAGGAAGCGGTCGAACTCGGCGACGATGGAGGGGCCTTCGCTCTCGTCGTACCTACGCATGACGTGCAGGACGTCCTGCATCGGCTTGCCGTTGAGTTTCCCGTCGCCGAGCGCTGCCAGCAGTTGTGCATTGCATTGGCCCCAGCTGCGTGCCGGCGCGCCCGTCCAGACGTTCAAGCCTGCTTCGAGCCACACGCGCTGCAGAAAGCCGAGAAAGGGCGCACAGCGGCGGGTTGGTCCGGCGCCTGAAAGATTGCTTGCTGATCGGGGAACGGGTTCGACAGTTCGAACGGCCAGCGAGGCGTCGAGCTTTACGTTTAGGCCAGCGGGAGTTTGCCGGATCGCGTCAAGCGAATCAGGATTCGCGCTATCCGCGGACGGCCCTGCTGCGTAAAAGGAGCATGACTGGGCGTCGTGTCGCGGACCTTCATCAGGCCAACGCGCGAGATGGAAGAGCGCGCCGTAACGCCTCACGACAAGCCGTAGTGGGTCACCGCCCGCGCCAGTCGTGCAGCGACATACGGCATATCCCGAGGAAACCTTGGCGCGCTCGAGTTGCCGCGCGTACCTCGCTGGATTGTCCTGGACCTCTTCGAGGGCGACGGTTATGCCGTCAAAAAACTTGCGACATGTCTCGCGGCCTCCCGGAGGGTTCGCTGCGCGTCGTTCGCCGGAACTTTGTGGATGTGAGCCCGGGTGCCGAGGAGGTTGGCCACCTCGCGCACGCTCAGGCAGAACTGTTCCGCGTGGTCGCAACTTGGAAACTGAAGTCCGACCGTCGACACGGTATCGGGTGCGGCGTAGTCTCGGGAAAAAACCGAACCGGTTCCAATCAACGCGTCGATCCAGCTGTCAGGAATGCCGCGCGCAGGGGTCGACGCTGCGCGTGCGCCAGCAGGATCTATCGTGCAATCTTCGAAGCTAACAACGATCAGATTCATGGTTCGGGTGCAGTTACGCTGCAGTGGGGCGGGTGATGCTCTCACGGGAGCGGGGCGATCCGAGGCGCGCCGACGTTGGCTGGCCGCGAGCTCGTATAGCGCGAGCGCACTCATGATCGTGACGATCGCGTTGAAGCCGCAAGCCGCAAGCCGCAAGCCGCGAGCAACACCGCCAATCGCTTGTCGTTGGTCGCCAGTTCCTCGGCGCGCGCGTTCTGCGACGTTTCAAGCTCGCGACGCTTTGCCATGAGTGCGGCCTCGAGATCCTTGTCGCCAGTAAAACCGTATCCCACGACAGCCGCGTGCCGCTCGCCATCGGGAATATGGGCGAGCGCGTCGCTCATTCCTTGCATGCGCTCCACGACCACCGTGTTCGCCACGACTCGAACAGCGGAGCGCTGAAGAGTGAACTGCGGGGCGACGAAACCAATCGATCCAATCGAGCCGATGGTCGATACGGTAAGAAGAACGACGGTGGCGAGGTGACTAACTTTCATTGAGTGGAAGGAGGCGTGTCCCTCGGTTGTCTGAGGTGGAGATCGTCGTTGTCAGGAGCGAATCACGCGTAAGCGGTATTCGTGGCCCATAGGTCCGGATGCGATAACCGTCGGCCTGCCCAGCTTCACGGTCGTATCGACCTGCTGACGTTGGCCGCTCGCGTCGAGGAATTCCAGAGAAATACGTGCGGTGTCGTCCGGATTGATCGCCACGACCTTGCTGAGCAGCATGAAGGTGGTTCTTTCGTCACTGGATTGCAAGACGCTTTGCACGCCAAGGGGCCGCGCCTGGTCGATCTGCCTGATCATTTTGCCGGCGCTCATGTCGAACTCCTCGAACCGTATGCGTGTCATCGGTAGTGACGCGGCATCGTGCCGTTTCCCGTTCGAACAGATCACCAGCTGATGATCAACGGTTTCGGCAAATAAGCCGTTGTGTTCGACAGGGCACGCGGTATCGCCGCTCTGCACGAAGGCCGCTGCGCGCGGCACCGTGGACGCTGCGACATGTGCAATGTTTACTTCACCCACCGTGTTTGTCACGACGATGCTTTGACCATCTGGCGCTGTGATTCTGTGCGCCTGAGCCGTGACGGTCGTGTTTTGAAGTTCCAGTGACTGCCCGGGCACCTCCGCATGAGAAGCGAAAGCAGCACACGCGGACAATGCGACGAATAGGTTCTTTTTCACTTTCTACCCAATGGTTGGTCGTGGTGTGGGAGCGCGGCATTGACGCGCGGCACGGATTTATTCTCACCGACGTCGAAGTCGCTGCGTGCCCGAAAGACGGGTAGATTTGGACGACTTTCGCGGGCAGCGCAGCAGGCGGATTGTGCTCATATCGAAAGCAGCTCGTAAGCGATCGACTGAAAAGCTCGCTAAAAACTGCGTCTTTGTCCCGTGAGAGAGCTACCCAGGTAGCTCCTCTCCGCTTTTTTGCCCTTCAACGACCTCCTATCGCGGTACGACCCGGGTTGGGTTATCCACAAGGTTATGCCCAGAAACTGGGGATAACGATGTGCGGCGCGCGGCGAGAGACGCTATCAAATCCTCCGCTTTTGCGTGAGCGTGGCGCGCGTCGGACAGGTATCGTTTCCGAATTACCCGCGCTTCTCGCGCATCGACCTACGGCACGCCGTTTTCGGCAAGCCGCATTTCCAAGTTCCTTTCCCAAACCCGCAGGGGCACGTCCCCCTCGCGGGCGTGCGCCTGCCCATTCCTATGGAGCATCCGCATGTACACCCAGTTGATCGAGCAATTCAAGAATGCTCAAACGGCAGCCGCATCGGCCTACAGCGTTGTCGTTCAAGCCGAACGAGATGCCTTCGGCGATGGCAAGTCCGACTATTCGGCGATGGAAACACGCAGCGAATACAAGGCCGAGTGCGAACTCGAAAAGTTCTGCGCTCGTCTCGTTTCGCGTCTGGTGATGGAGGCCAGTCGCAAGTTCGCGCCGGCGGGCGGCAGAATCGAAATCGATTCGGACCGCGAGGCGGAGCGGTTTGGCCTCGACGTTGGGGAGGCCCTGCGCAAAGGGCATCTGCCTAACCTGGACGGCTTCTGGCAGCACCTCGAACGCACGTTCGGGGGTGATGCTGGCGAGCGGATTGCCTTCGAGCAGGCGGCCAAAGCGATCATCAGCGGCTTCTGGCTCAAGCCCGACACCGAGATCAAACGCACCAGCAGTGCGGTGATCTTGGAAAAGCGTGTTTCGTCCGAAGCATCGTTTCGCTCGAAAGGCGAGCGCGAGGTCAATTACCACTCGCAGTCGTCTGTCGCATCAACACTTGGTGGGCTGGCGACCTTCGCGGACAAGCATCGCTTCGGTGCGCTTGCGAATCAACTGCGCAATTTCAGCGTGCATCGTCTGACCTTCTCGACTCGTGAAAAGCTAACTTTCACCGGACTTGAGGTTGTGATGTTCAACGACAAATGGCAGTTCAAGTTCGCGCACGACGTCGGCGACGCACTGTCGATCTTCGTTAGCGAGTTCGGTGCCGAGTATCTCGCCTCGCGCGATCGGTACTGATCTTCCCAACCTTCATCTTTTCGACCCGCTTCGGCGGGTCTTTTTATTTCTAGAGGCTTTTCCATGCAGAGAGATCTTTTTTCCTTCGCGCCGGACTGGTACGGGCCGTTGCGTGCGATCAGAAGTCTGGGTTCGCAGGCACCGTCGGTCGCGCATCAAGGTGAGCTGGCCGCGGCTCGACGCCAGCACCTTGGCCAGTTCTTCACGCCGGACGCGATCGCCGCGTTCATGTGGAGTTTCGTGAGCGCTTGGCATATCGACCGCCGCATTCGTCTCTTCGACAACTCGGTGGGATCGGGGCGGCTGCTGCAGTACGCGGATCCGGAACGTCACGCCGTGTACGGCATCGACGTCCATGCCGATGTGATCCAGAAGTGTCAATCGGTGTTCGAGGAGGCTGGGTTCGAATGCGAGTTCAGGCAAGCCGGCATGGAAGACATTCGTCCGACGCGCTTCGATATTGCGCTCATCAACCCGCCGTTTTCGATTCACCTCGAGTCGCCGCACCTGCAGCCGCTCGAATGCACGACCTGGGGCAGATACGGTGCCAATACTAGTGCGTTGAGCCATGACTACAGCGTGCATCAGGCGCTGGAGGCGGCAAACATCGTCGTGGCCTTGCTTCCGATCACCACGGCCGAGGCCATGGTCTCGGGTGAGCAGGGCGACACGCTCAAGCGCCGTGCGGCCGGCCTATTCGAGCTGCCGCCTGACGCGTTCAAGCTCGAGGGTGCAAACGTGCGCACGGCGGTGGTCGTCTTCGATCGCTATCGCATGCGCCCGTCAGACTTCGTTCGCGTCCTCGTTGACGATCTCTCGAAGCCGGGCCCGGATCTCGGGCTTCATTTCGAGGATCGCTCGTTCGGGGAGCCACGCCTGCGGCTGCAGAAGCTGGATGACAGCAAGCCCGTCATCACGCGCGCGGTCACCGGCGACAAGTCGGTGATGATCTCTCACGACGGTAGACGCATTCGCCTCGGCTTCGCCTGTGGTTTCAACGAAGCGATGGTGCTGAATGCTGTTTTCGTGAAGCGGATCTATTCTCGGGACGGTCGTCGACTGCCGCGCGGCTTTCGCTGCTCGGGACAGGGCTTGCTGGATATGGAAACGTATCTGATACAGGACGATCCGGTTGCCGCGTTCGATCAACTGCTCACACGGTTTCGCAGTGTCGGGGGCGAGCCGCAACTGGCGCCGGGCTTCATGGAGCACTTCCGCAGACGCATGCGGCGCAGCGTGCGGCAGGCAATACCGCTGCGGCATGTTGCATGGACCACCGGAGCAGGGTCGCGGGACGTGGTGAGCGGCACGGCGAAGGAGACCCACAAGGTCGATGCGACGCGATGGGCAAGTCCGCTCATCAAGGCGGGCGATGCTGTCCAGTTTGAACGGGTTGACAACAGACGATATCGGTACGCGCTGCATGGCGTGCCGTACCACCTGTCGGTCGACGAGCTCAACGCGCGGTTCGCGGTGGAGAACGTGAGCGAAGGGTGGGAAGTGGTGCACGAAGGATTGTGCGCGCGCTTTCCCGACCAAGCGGCTGCATTGCGCTCGCGCGTGAAGTCGCTTGGCGTCGATCGATGGCTCGACTGGGAGTTTCAGGTCGACGATCTGGTCGAGACGTTGCTGAAGCCCACTGGTTGCGTGGTCGCCTGGGAGCAAGGTTGCGGCAAGTCGCGGCTCGCACTGGCGTTGATCCTCGTGTCGGGCGTCAAGCACGGTCTCATCGTTGTCGAGTCCCGCCTGATTGCCGAGATGCTCAACGAGATCGCGCAGTTGCCTATCGCAGCGGAACAGGTGAAGGTGATCGAGTCCGCGGCGGATCTGAGCGATTTGCGGCAGTTCAATCTGATTTCGTACGAGCGGCTGCGGATGCCTGTCGACAAGTCGGTTTCAGCACGCGTGACCTATGCGCACCGGCTTCGTCGTCGGATCGGCCTGCTGGTGGCCGACGAGGGCGAACGTCTTGCCAATCCAACGAGCGATCAGAGCCGCGCGCTCTGCGAACTCTCGGCGCGGCGGCGCTTCGTTTTGACGGGCTCGCCGATCCCGAATTACCCCAGGGACGCATTCGGTTTGATTGCGTTCTCGGGGGGTGACGGAACGGCGGCACAACCCTATGGCTACCGCGTCGGCTATCTTGAGCAGAACTGGATCAACTCGGTGGAGTACGCGATGCGCGGCGTCGATCGATTCAGGGATGACTTCGTGGTGCTGGAGTGGGTGACGTGGCAGTTTGCGGAGAGCCTGCAGGATGGGGCGAAGCGCGAAGTGCCGAAGATCGGCAACCTGCATCGGTACCGGGCGATGTTGGCCCCGCACATCAAGCGCAGGCTTGTCGCTGAGCCGGAGGTGTCGCGCTACATCCAGATCGAACCACCTGAATTCGAGGTGGAAACGGTCGAATGGGATCGCGGCCATCTGGCCGCGTATCTGCGTGCTGCTGACGAGTTCGCCGACTGGTACCGCGATTCGCGCGATGACAAAAAGGCGTGCAACCTCGTGACGATCCTGGCGCGCATTCGTGCCGTGCATTTCGCTGCCAACTTTCCGCAGTTCGGCATGGAGGGCGTCGAGCACGTGGGCGGCCTGACGAGCAAGCAACGCGCGGTGGTCGAGCGCATGCGGGCGATCGCGGCGGAGGGTAAGCAAGCCATTGTGTTTGCCGAGAATCCGGGCGTACTCGATCTGCTTGCGCGCGAGCTCGATTCGCACGGCGTTCAGACGGTGCCGTTTCATGGCGAGATCCCGATCAAGCGTCGCGTGGCCGATAAGGACAAGCGCTTCTTGACGGGGTTAGCGACCGGGCTGATGGCGACAAAAGCATCCGGGAGGGCGGGCTACAACCTGCCCAACGCCGACTACATCCTCTTCTACGACCGGTCGTGGACGTGGCGCATCGAGTATCAGGCGATGCGGCGCGCGCTGCGCTGGAACCGGAAGGGGGTGCTGAAGGTGCTGTATTTCCACTTGCCCGGCAGCATCGACGAGTATCAGGACCAGATGGTCGCGCACAAACGTGATGCGACGCAGGCAGGACTGGACTGGGCGACGCCGGAACTCGACGACGCTACGTTCCTGCACATGGACTCGTTGCTGGATCGCTTTGTCGATGATCTCGCATTGCTCGCCGATAGCACGGCGGGCGACATGCGCAAACAATTGAAGGAGGCTGCGTGAAAGACGCGAAGGTATCTGTATTGGTCGGCGAGGACGTCGTGACGGTCAAGCGCGAAGGCTCGAACCGCGCTGTGATGGCGAAGATTCTCGGAAAGGTGTCGGTCGAAGGCGTCGAAGTACTGTGCCTGGATCGCCTCGTGCACGAGAGCCATGAACAGCAGTTCGGCGATTGGACGCTCGCGGGTGCAGTCACGACGCTCCTGTCGCGTCCTCTCCTGGGCGCTGGCGCAGCGACTGCGTGACACCAACTCGTCTGTCATCTGAACCCAAACCCGGCTTTGCCGGGTTTTTTTTGGTGCGCCGAGCATGCACAACAGCTTGGGGGTGCGAGTCCCCTGTCCAACCTGATGGTGGTGAAGGACTAGCGAAACGCAAGGGCGTCGTCGTGAGGCGGGGTCTGAAGGAAGCGTGTAGCAAAGCCACGACCTGACGAACAGAAACCAGATGGGAGGCCTACCCGGACGGACGAGCGAGCCAATGATCGCGAAGTCCATAGCCATCAAGGTCCGGGGTGGTAGATCTGGCGGGTGTGTGGCGAAGGCGGTTGGGCTTACCTCGGGAGGCCTGCGCGGTGTCCTGGACTCAGGACTGAACGGCTCGCAAGGGTTGTTGACCACCGCGCAGGAGTCAGCAGCGGGCATAGTAGGGCAGCGATGCCTGAAGGCCCAAACGGAGAGGAGCGGCGAGTAAGCCGGAGAACTCGACATGGGAGCGCAGCAGAAAACGCATCGCGTCCTCGATAGCGGAGGCAGGGGTGAAGCCCCGAGGGCTGCTGATCGAGGGGCTGAACCTATGGCGGCGAACCCCGAGTCTGAAAGCCCGTCGGCTAGTGACCGACTGATGGAGGAAGTCTGCGAACGGGAGAACCTGAAGCAGGCGTTGAAACGTGTGAGAGCAAACAAAGGCGCACCGGGCGTGGACGGCATGACGGTTCAGGCACTACCGGCGTACCTGCGTGAGCACTGGCCGACGATACGGTCCATGCTGCTGGAAGGCACGTACAAGCCACAACCTGTCAGACGAGTCGAGATACCCAAGCCGGATGGAGGTGGCGTGCGCAAGCTTGGCATTCCGTGCGCGCTTGATCGATTCGTTCAGCAGGCGGTATTGCAGGTGCTGCAACAGCGGTGGGACCCGACGTTCTCGGATTCCAGTTATGGTTTCCGTCCGGGACGCTCGGCGCATCAGGCCGTGGCAAAGGCGCAAAGCTACATCCAGTCGGGGCATCGATGGATTGTAGATTTGGACCTCGAGAAATTCTTCGATCGCGTAAGCCACGATATCCTGATGAGCAGGGTGGCAAAGCGTGTCAGCGACAGGCGAGTGCTGAAGCTGATCCGCTCCTTTCTGACGGCGGGCGTGCTGGAAGACGGGCTGGTTGGCGCAACGGACGAAGGGACGCCCCAGGGCGGTCCGCTGTCACCGTTGTTATCCAATCTGATGCTCGACGACCTCGACCGGGAACTTGAGCGACGCGGACTGCGATTTGCGAGGTACGCCGACGACTGTAACGTCTATGTACGCAGCGAACGCGCGGGCCAACGGGTGATGGCGGGGCTGAAAGCCTTCCTCACCAGCAAGCTCAAGTTGACGGTCAACGAGACGAAGAGCGCAGTGGCCGAGCCTCACACGCGGAAGTTTCTGGGATTCACCTTCGGGACCCGGGATCACGTCAAACGGCGCATCGCGCCCAAGGCACTGAGCCGGTTCAAGGAGCGAATCCGGGAAATGACCCAGCGCTCGCACGGGGTCAGCGTTGACCAACTGATCGGCATGCTGAACCGTTACCTGACTGGATGGCGCGGCTACTTTGGATTCTGCGAAACGCCGAGCGTCCTTCAGCGTCTGGACGAATGGGTGCGCCGCCGGGTTCGCTGCTTCTTCTGGAAGCAGTGGCGACGCGGGAACACCCGCTTCCGGGAACTGACGGCGCGAGGGGTGGACCGGTCCCTTGCTGCCCAGACAGCCGGGTCACCCCATAATGCATGGCGGCTGAGTAATAGCCCTGCACTGCAACGGGCGTTGACCAATCGCTTTCTGCGATCCCTCGGTCTTCCATCACTGCGTCCCTAGCCGATCAACCGATCCGAACCGCCGTGTACGGACCCGTACGCACGGTGGTGTGGGAGGGGTCGGGCCGCGAGGCCTGCCCCTATCCCGATTCCGACTCAAGAGTCGCCAATCCTGGTCCGCTTTGAAGCCAGAGCCCGGACGGCCCCGTGCAGTGAACCGAGTAACCAATGACCCGCAATGACTATTCTAAGTTTGACCCCAGGAAGGTAGACCTCGAAGCCTTCTTCAAAGAGCAATGGGTGTCGATCGCGCTTTATCGTGAGGCTCGCAAACAGCAACGGAAACTGCAGGTTAGCGCGATCTTCCTGGCAGTGGTTGTGGCAGGCGCAGCCGCCATGAGCGGCTTGTTCTCGGACATAGACGGGACGGACCCGGCCTTTCTCAACTCGCCGTGGATTCGCTACGGCATTCCAGCACTCGGAGCATTTTTTGCGTTGGTGGCTATAGCGCTGTCGATCATCAACGTGGTCCGAGCCAAGTCGTTCATGCGCGAGTGGCGAGTGCCGGAGGATCTCATCAAGGTTCTTGAGCGGTACCCGACCGAGAAAATGTAGCGTCGTTGCCGCGCGCGCTTGCGGGAGAGCAGGTCACAGAATGAAAAGCCGTGTGACATCAGCGCCAATTGGTTCTCGTCAAAGATTGAGAGACAGCCTGATTTCGTGAGCTTTCGGGCCGGAGAGGGCAACGTAAACCGCTATCGTTGCACCATCACCCGCGTCTTTCGACGCATCGACCAGCGCTGATTCTCATCAGCCCACGTTGTTCAACCCTTCGGGAACCACCCGAAGGGGCGGGTTCCCTCCTTGGAGCCCTGCAATGCAACAACAACCTACTCTCGCTCTCAAGCACATTCAGGTCAGCGTCAATCCCCGCAAGTATTTCGATCCTGCGGAGATGGAAGAGCTCACGGCGTCCGTGCGCGAGAAAGGCGTCATTCAGCCCGTCATCGTACGAACGCTCGCTGATGGCGGTTACGCCCTCGTTGCCGGCGGCCGTAGATACAAGGCTGCGCTTGCGGCGCACGGCGACGACTACGAAATCCCTGTCGTGGTCCGGGAGATCGATGAAGCCGAAGCCAAGCAGTTGGCCATCATCGAGAATATCCAGCGTGCTGATATGTCGCCGGCGGAAGAAGCGATCGCCGCAGCCGAGCAAGTCGGGCTGTGCAAAGGCGATCGTGACGAAGTCGCGCGTATCTTCGGCTGGTCGCGCGCGACGCTCGACAAACGCCTCGCGCTGATGAACTGCAGCACGGGCGTGCTCGATGCGTTGAGCACGCGCCAGATCCTGCTGGGTCACGCCGAGTTGCTGGCGGCGCTCCCCAAAGAGACGCAGGACAAGCTGCTGCCGGTGATCGTCAAAGAAGGCAAGCCCGTCGCGGAGGTCAAGAAAACCATCGAACAGATCGCCTGTTCGTTGGCGGCCGCGATCTTCGACAAGGCCAATTGCGCCGGATGCCCGCATAACTCCTCCACTCAGGGCGAGATGTTCGGCGAATCCATTGGTACGGGAAACTGCACCAACCGCACCTGCTACAACGAGAAGACCGAAAAGATGCTCGACGCGACGGCTACCGGCCTGCGCGACGAATATCCGGTCGTACGTATCGTGCGTGCGGGCGACAACCACACGCGCGTGCAACTCTCGGTCGACGGTCCGAAAGGCGTCGGCGAAGAGCAGGCGAAGGCGTGTCACGCGTGCCAGAACTACGGCGCGGCCGTGAGTGCGCTGCCTGATTCGATCGGCAAGGTCTACAAGGGCCAGTGCTTCGACACAGTCTGCAACATGAAGAAAGTCGCGGCGAACCTGCAAGCTGTGAAGGCGGCCACGCAGCCAAAAGCGGCCGAGACGGCGCAAGCGGGCAAGAGCGGCGGTAAGTCTGCTTGCAAAGCGGCTCCGATTTCGGCATCGGATGCGAAGGCCACGGGTGCGAACTCCTCGGTGACGGTCGTGTCCGAGTCGGACCGGATCAAGTCTTATCGCGTGGCGTTGTGGCGTAAAGCCCTGCGTCGTGAGGTCGGCTCGGATCCCATGCTCGCTCAGCGATATCTCGTTGCGATCGCGCTCTCCGACCAGATGCGCTGTGTCGATCACAAGACGCTCTCGGGCATCTGGGAAAAGCTCACGCAAGAGCAGATCCCGGCGGGTGACGTGACGAAGGCCGCTGCCGCTACGGCTGCTGCCGAGGACGCACAGATGGCGCACGCCGTGACTGGCGTCACCATCGCAGCGATCCAGGGTCTCGACGTCCAGTACCTCACGCGTCTGTGCAAGCACCATCGGCTCGATCTCGCGAAGCACTGGAAGCTCTGCAAGGAGTTTCTGGAGTTGATCACGAAGTCGGAAATGATGGTGGTCGCTGATGAGCTGGGCATCCGTGCCGCACTCGGCGACAACTTCAAGAAGGTCTTCGGAAAATCCAAGTCGGAAGTCATCGACGCGCTCCTGACCGTCGACGGCTTCGACTACACCGGCAAGATTCCGAAGGTGCTCAAGTTCTAACCGCGCGGTTCGCCCGCGCATCGATCGTAGTTTCCATCCTTTATAGACCGCCTTCGGGCGGTCTTTTTTTCGTTCTCAGGAGTTTCCATGTTCGTCGCTATTGAACCGCTCTTGCGCAATTGCGCAAAGCTCACCCTTTCGTTGCAAATGAAGGGTGATGAAATGATCGTCTGTGTCATGCCGCAAGGCACGGCGAAGGACGCCGCCATGCTTCAGCCGCTCGCACTTACGGCGACCGCTGCTGAACTCGATGCAGGTTTCGCTGATGCACTCGCGGCCTACACCGGCGCGCATGCGTCGCTGGCCGAGCAAGTTGCTGCCACGACCGCGATCCTCGAAGCCGCCAAGACGACGCAAGTCGCCAAGGCGACCAAGACGCTCGCGAAGGGCAGCAGCAAACCCGCTTCGCCGGCTTCCGGTAGATCGAGTGAAGGCGACGGCGACGGCGATGACGACGACAACGATAACGACGCGAACGCGCAAGAGCAAAGCACCGTTCCTGCCGATTCGTCGGCGGCCGCGTCGGCATCGACGGAACCGGCTAGCACCGGAACCAACCTCGCCTCACTTTTCGACTAAGGAGCCGTCATGTCCAT
Source organism: Caballeronia temeraria (assembly GCF_001544795.2). Taxonomy (GTDB): domain Bacteria; phylum Pseudomonadota; class Gammaproteobacteria; order Burkholderiales; family Burkholderiaceae; genus Caballeronia; species Caballeronia temeraria. The sequence continues at coordinate 250,664 of NZ_FCOI02000006.1, forward strand.
TTCAGTCGCAAAGCTCACGCGCGAGTTTGTCTACAACGGCGTCACGTTCCCCGATCCGGGTCCCACGTTCTCGCCCGACGATGTCCGCGATCTCTACTGCGCGCAGTATCCGGAGCTGACGACCGCTGCCGTCGACGGGCCGAACTTGGAAGGCGAGGTGATGCGTTTCACGTTCGTGCGCGCGGCGGGTGCCAAGGGTGCTGCTCAGTTTGCCATGCAGCCCGAAGTCATCCATGCGTAAGCGCGATTTGCTCAAGGCCTTGTCCGATCCGGACTTGGCCGTTTCACATCAGCAGCCGCCCGACAGGGCGGTTTTTTTTCATGACAAGGAGATCGAGCAATGCTCTTCGATCCTCGTTCGTCTGGTGCAGAGGTCGCTGTCGCAGGAGAGTCATGGCAATCGCGATGCAATCGCGCTGCCCGACGTCGACCTGCCCATGATTTTCTGAGCTTGCCGGCCATCGGCTCCGATGTTCATACGCGCGCTGATCTGCGCTGGAACGCGGAGAAAGATGTCGCGTGTCTGATTGCCGAACAGTTCGACTCGGGCGTCCTTCAGGCACGCGATGTTCCCGAATTCAAGGGAGCGGGCGACGCGCTCGCTCACGCATTTTTTGCGTGGGCCAGGCGTCACACGTCGAAGTTGAAGTGTCTGAACTTCGATTTCGTGCTGTGCGACGTGGCCGCGGTTCGGGAGGTGGCGCAGTATCAAGAGGATGGTGTCGATTTTGAGCCTACCTCGCCTCTCTATCTCGGCATCGAGATCACCGGCGAAAACATCCTGGAATTCGGCACACGAGCGGCCGCACTCAGGAAGGTACATCCGCGGCTGGTGACCACCGCGATGCTGCTGATCAACCGGGCTGCCGGCCGTACGGTCTGGATTCGCACGCCGGACGAGCTTTTGTGCGAATTCTCTTCGTGGTTCTGGGAGGGCGACCCGGCCGCGACCGACGACGAAGCACGCGAGTGCATGACGGAACGATTCGGCGACGACGAGGGGGAGATCGAGCATTACCTTCCCTCCGTCGTACGCGCCGAGCTTTGTCCGGATGACATGGATGTCTTTCGTTGTAAGCGCTCGCGTGGCGGTAGGCAAAGGCTTGTGCATAAGCACCCGCTTAGCGTCGCTACGCTGCGTCGGCTTCAGCGGTTCACTTACGGTCCAACCCGTCGTGTCTGCCGCGAACTCGAAAGGCTAAGTTTGATGCTTCGCCGGTCGAGTAAGAGTCAGTTGTTCAATTGCGCTTATCAACCGCGCTGCGCGTATGCGGCGGCGACCTTGACGGTTCAAAACGACAGACGCGTCGGCGAGTTGCTCGATTCGCACTACGAGTATCTGTCCAGCGTCGGCGACGGCACCACGTACTACGGCTTCGTGCCGTTTGCCTCTTCCCCCGACGCCATCCGCAAGCAGTACGCGGACTGGGCCATGGGACTTTCCATTATTGGCCAACTCGATCGCGTCATCGCGTCGCTCGCGGCATAACACCTGGAGCTTACATATGAAAGGGCTTGATATCGGCTCGGATCGCGTCGACGAACTCGCCGCGACGAGCGCAATTTTGTTGTATGGCCGAGAGGAGCGCAGTGCGGTCTACGGCACCGTTCATCCCGTGCTGCAAGGCAAAGGCGGTCGGGCGACGATCGGAGCGGGTCGGCCGATCGAACGCAAGGCGCTGTTCGAATGCCTGCGCGAGCTGGCAGAGCATGCGGCGGCGCCGGCCGAGTTTCTGCCTGAGACGGTGCTGTCCGTGTCGCAGCATGCGGTGATGTGGTGGTGCAGACCGGCGATGCGTCGAGTCTTCTTCGAATGTCCGGAGATCGGGCGGCGCAGTGCGGTCGTGCCGCATCCGGGGTTGGTGTTCCGCGCAGCTTCGAACGGGTTTTCCGTGTTCGCGCTGCAGGAGGCCTGCCGGCCAACGCCTGAGTCGAAGCTGCACGAACCGCCTTACTTTAACACCTGGGATTTGGGAAAGATCTGCATCGGCTCGGCCCAAGTTCCTCGGCGCGTCGATGTGGCTTCGATCGCAGGCTGGGAGAGCGGATTCTTCGAGTCCGCGTTCACCCACCCAAATCACGGCGGCAAACGTGTTTCGCATCGCAACGGCGAGTTCGCCTTCTGGAAGGAAATGCTCGACGGCAAGTTTGGCGAGCAATTCCCGAAGGAGGTGCTTGTCCCCATGAACCTTACTCTCGCTGAGCTGATTGCCGGCAAACAAGGAGTCTAACGATGAATGCTGGTGATTTGGCGCTTCAGCGCTCTTTTCCGACCGTGATGGTTCCCCGGCGCGAGCCGGTGGCACCGATGGCCGCGGCCGGTGAGCGGTTGCTCATTGGTGAAAACGGCGTGTATATCGAGATCGATCTGCCGTGGCTGTCGGTCGTACGCCGCGTCGCACATTACTCTGTTCCGACCGCAATCCCGTATGGGCAGGTGGTTGAATCGACGGTGCTTCGCTGCGGATCTGTGCCGCCGCATCTGATCGGCGAGTTCGTCGAGACGGCGCGCGCGGCACACCCGCTGGAAACGGGCGCGTGGGTGGTCTGGAATGTTCAGACCCAGCAATTTCGTCTGGCTCCGGTCAAGGTTCTCGCACAGGACACCGGCTCGCTCAAATATGAGCGGCCGGCGCTCTCGCCCGATGAACTGAGGGTAATCGACTGCCACTCGCACGGCGCGCATCCGGCGTTTTTCTCGTCGACTGACAACGAAGACGACCGGCATGAGACGAAGTTCGCATTCGTCGTCGGGAACTGCGCCTCGCCGGTGCCGAGCATGGCCTTGCGGCTGTGCGCGAAAGGCATCTTCGAGGACGTCGAGCGTGTGCCAAGCAGTTGGTACACGGCCGCGCGTCTGAAGGAGGTCGCATGACGACAGCTATCCGTCACGCGCTTCCTTCGCGGATGCTCGAGCGCGCCTGGAACGTGGTCGTGGTCGGCGCCGGTGGTACAGGCAGCGCGGTGCTTCCAAGCCTCGCGCGCTTGCATCACGCGATGGTCGAACTCGGTCACCCGGGCGGAATCGACTGCACGGTGTTCGATGACGACACGGTCAGTCCGACCAACGTCGGCCGACAGGGCTTTTATCCGAACGATACGGGCGAGTACAAAGCCTCGCTCATCGTCAATCGGCTGAACACGCTGATGGGAACCGACTGGCGAGCGCAGACGCGGCGCTTCGGCGCGAGCGAGACGGTCTACAACGTCGATCTGGTCATTGGTTGCGTGGACACGCGCGCCGCAAGGCATGCGATTGTCCGCGCGGCGGAGCACTCGGGCGTCTACTACCTCGATTGTGGCAACGATACCGATCGCGGTCAGATCGTGTTCGGGCAGGTCTGCAGCAAGAGTTACGCGAAAAAGAATCCGGAACGCTTGCCGCACGTCGGCGAGTTGTTTCCGGAACTCATCAACGCGAAGCTCGATGTGAAAGACGACACACCGTCCTGCTCGATGGCAGAGGCGCTGCGCAAGCAGTCGCTGGTCATCAATCAGGCCATCGCGGTCCAAGCATTCAACATGCTCTGGACCATGTTTCGAACTGGCGCAGTGCCGTTCTCGGGCGTGTTCGTGAACCTCGCAACGGGGCGCACGAATCCGATTGCGCTGGACCCGGCCGTATGGGCGCGCTTTGGCTATACGGTTTCGAAGCCACTTGAAAAGAAAGCCGGCAAACGTCGAAAGACTAAACCGGCTGACTAAACGACACCGACTCTCTTCGGAGAATCGGGTCTCCACCCGTGCCGAAAGGCACTTCTCTATAGGAGCTTGAATGCTTCGTGCAGTTGTAACTCTGGTGCTGTCGCTACTGAAAGTGGTGACGTATTTGGTCAAACAGTGGAAATCAGCTTGCGTCGGTTTGCTGGTGGGCCTCGGCGTACGCTGGTATCCGCAATCGTGGCCGGGCAGCGAGTGGCTCGATGCGAAATTCCATCGCATTGCGCATCGTGCTGCGGAGCCTCTGGGCTACCTCATGCTGGCCCTGCTCGCCGTGCTCTTGGCGTCGCTGGTGTATCAGCACTTCGCGAAACACGATGGCGGGCGGTCCAGTCGGTTCGTCCGCGCGTGCGACAACGTGCTAACGAAGCGTGTGATGCCGGCCATCGCCGCCGCGGGCGCCGCAGTGTTTGGTGCGAGTGTTCCGTTCGGTGAGCAAGGCGTCATTTTCGCCGCGTCGTTCATCGTATGGCTCGGCGCGATTCTCTGCTGCCTCCAGGTGATGGCGGACTACGCCGCGATGCCCAGCAAGTCGTAACTTCTGCGCCCCTGCATGGGGCGGTTTCTCTTCATCCCCAGCGGGTAAGCAGCCCGTTGGGGCTGCTCCGCGCCATCATCGGAGCAAATCATGAGTTCTTCCATTCTGACCGGCAAGCGTGCGGCTGCGTTTCAAAAGGCCGATGGCGAGTGGATCTACGCGCTGTTTGAGCGTGGCTACGAGTCGAACGTCTATCCGCACCAGGACCACTGGTCGGCGGTCGCGCTCGGCAACTATGCCGAGGTCATGCGAAGACTGTTCTCGCACGCAGCGAGTTGCGAAGGCGGCATGCTCAGAAGCAAGGCTGGCTCAATCAAGCCGGAAAATTTCATCACGTCCTGGCAGCGCGAGTTGGCCAGGCCGTTCACGCTGCCGGACCAACGAATCACGCTTTCGTCGTCGAGATCGATGTATTCGGCGGTGCCGGAGTCGCAGTTTGAGGACGTTCGGTCGAAGTTGATAAGGTCCGGGTTCGAGGCGCAAGCCGACGAACTGGCGACAGGCGGTCTCACCGTCTCGCTGCATGCGGACATCGAACTCCTGCTCTCGATCTATGGCAATGCCGGACCGCTCAGCGTGTGGCGGATACTCAAGGAGTACGACACCGGCACCGTGCAGATCGACGTTCCCGTGCCGCTGGCATCGAAGACTGCGATGGAACGCATGCCCGAGGTCCGGTGTCATGCGATCGATCGCGATAATCGGTTGATCGCGATCGGCGTCGCGCCGTGGCGGCATGCTGGCTGGCAGTACAACGCCATCGGCTCGTTCATCACGGACGTCGTGTATTCGATCGAGATGGAAGCGCCGGGATTCGCGAAGAAGGCGATCCCAGCGTTTCGTGATACGGTGCGCACGGCGTCCACGGTGCCAGCGGCGACTCGAATCACCGTGACGCGATCGCCTGAGGGCGAGGACAAATGGCGTATTCGATCAGCAGGCGAACTGGCGCAGAGACTCGGGATGGCTGCCGACGGCGAATCCGCGTCGGATGTGTTTAGCTTTGCATTTGGTGATTTGCTCGGGCGGGAAGACACCGGCCAGTTGCTTTACGGACTGGGCGGTCTGAGCGATGCCCAGGCGCACTGGGACGTTCCGGTAAGCCGCGAAGGGGTGGCGCCGGACCCAGCGTTCTTCGCGGCAGACGTTCAGCTATCCCTCTGTCTTGCATAACCTTTCGACCAGCGCCACGCCCCCGGACTTTCGGGGCGTGGCGCTTTCTTTTTAAGACCCCAGCAACAGCGGAGTCATATGCCGGACGAGCGTCAAAAGTACCGATGGGGGGTTGCTCTTGCTGCAATAAGCATCCATGCCCGCTGCCACGCCTTCGGTCATGACGTCTTCTTCCGGAAGCGAGGTGTGAGCGATGATAGGGACGAGCCGCATGTGCGCGATCTGCCGTATCGAGCGGCTAAGATCAAATCCGTTCTGGATTGGCATCTCGATATCGAGCACGACGACGTGCGGAATCCAGACACCAATGAGCCTGAGGCTCGCCGTTGAGTCGGCGGTTCGAGCCGTGAACCCTTCAGCCTCCAGTACGGCCTGCAGGGCATCCGCTACGTCGCCGTCGTCGTCGACGATCAGAACGCAGATTGGCGGGGTAACAGGTGCAAAGGCACGAGTGGTCCATAACGGTGGTGTCGATCGGGCGGTGCTCAGGATGTGAACCTCGGACGTTTCTTTATACGGATGTCCGAAACCTGCGCAACGCCCGTTCCTAAGTTCACCCGTGTCGATGGCCCTCGCGTAACTCGTCCAGAGCGAGCTCCGCCTCTCGGCGGGCTTCCTCATAGCTCGCGCAGGCCCGAGCGGACTGGCGAAGCAATTTCATCCGATGTTCGGTCAAATCCGGAACCGTGATCGACCAGACCCAGCCGCCGGCGTCGTGTCTCACAGAAATTACTTCCGAAGGCTCATCCATGCGCAGCGTCCTCTCGCCGTTATTGGGTGCCGTGGAGTGTACTGGAAAGAGGCCTGATGCGGCTGCTGGATCGTTTCTAGCGTACCGCTATTTTTCTCGAGCAACTCATCGTACCGCGCGAGCACAGACGCGGCGTCCACACACTGTATGTCGATGCCGATGAGCGCCGCTACGCGGGACCGCACGCTGGCGAGCAGTTTGGCCTCGTCGAGGGTCGGACGGACGGTTGGCCAGCCGGACGTGAACAGCAGATGCGCGGGGATTTCCCCTTCGATGGCCTGACGTTGTGCAGCGGCGGTTTTTGCACGGGAGACGGAGGCGGCGAGCGCTGGTGACAAGAGTTCGGGCGCGACGTCGGCAAGCCACCTTTGTCCTTGAAAGGCGAATGTCGACGCGGCCTCGAGTGCGACCATCGCGCGATAGACGTCGTGATTGTCCGCGCAGCTTGCAGCGGCGCGAAGGTCATCGAGCGAACTCATGATGCAGTAAGCACACGACACGCGCGATGCGCCGTAGACAGTGTAAGCCTCGTGCAGCGTCAGTTCGGCCGCTGCGATCTCCGTGAAGACTTGGTCGACGGTCCATTCGATGATGGCGTTCCACGTGATGCCGGTGCGGCCTTTCGTCGATAGCGATGCGAGCGGGGAGGATACAGGCATCTTGCTTCGGGCGCTGCTTTCGAGCCGGCGCACGCCGGTAACATTGACAATGTCTTGAGTGGGATACCGCTTTTTGAGGGCGGAGAAAATGATCGAACTTTTGAGCTCGGACGTGCAGAACCTGAGAGCCGGGGTGCTCCACGGCAGAATAAGCCGCACGCAGGACAGGTCACGATATCGCTCGACATTATTGGCCCAGCGCTTTTTCCATCTGGCGAGCATGTCGCCCGCTTGTCGCCGCACCGTCAGCAGTTCCCATCCGAGATGCGCCGCGAGTCTTTCGCACACCGGACCGCTGTCTTTCCATTCGACGCGACCGAGATCGGAATGCACGAGAATCCTCGGACCAGTGTGGCCAATCGCATCGAGGTGACGCGCCACGGCCAGCGCACAAGCGACGCTGTCTTTGCCTCCACTCACCCCAATCGCGACGACCGCATCTGCTGCCAGCAGCGCGGCGATCTCGGGCGTGACGGCGACATCTCGCGCGGGAGCACCGATGTGTTGATGATTGATGCGCGGCGCGCGCAACGAGGACAGGTCGATGGCTTGGAGCATGGCGAAGAGGAATCGAAGAGGATGATTCATCTTCGCAGTTGCAGCGCGAAGTCAAGGCGGCGAAGGCAGGCAGGTAAGCGCGAGCACAGACAAAAAAGAAAGACCCCTGTGGATCGCTCCGAAGGGTTTTGGTACCACACCTAACTCACTCCGACGAATCATTTCGAATTACCCGATGGGCGCAAAGGACCAATGAGAGCGAGTTTGCCCTCGCTTTTCGGCAGTCGGGATGAGCCGCCGATCATTAGAATAAAATCTTGCTTAAGTTCGTCACGGCCCTCGGATACAAAACGAACTTTAAGCGCCGCTTCCGCAAGGATCCGGCGCTTTTTTTGCTGTTGCGGAGCCTGATCGCGTCATTGCCGCTCGACCGAAGACGATGAATGAGAAGAGGCATAGCAAAATCACGAGCTTTCCTGCATTCGGCGCCACGCTGGATCAGTAGACTAACGTCATTCCCCGCGCTTCTTGCGCATCGACCTACCCCTCCAGCGTGCTGGAGGTCCATTCTTCTCTCCAGCCGTTTTTGACGGCTATCTTCTGGCGACCACCTGTTGGTCGCCTTTTTTCGTCCCGTTGGGAGCCAATCCCAATGGGAGACGGCTCCTTTTTTTTCTAGGAGCTGTCTATGTCTCGCAATCTCGCACCTATCGTCAAAGTTTCCAGCAACAGCGGTTTCATGGCGAATCAGCGTGTGATCGCTACGGACGTCGAGGCTAGTCCGCCGCAACGCTACACCGGTCGAATCAATTCGGTGTGGAGCGACGGTACGGCGGTCGTGACCTGGGACTATCCGCTCAATCATCAAGCCGAGCGGCATCTCGTGAGCAGCGGTCACGTCAGACTGCATCACCTTAACCGCACCACCTCGTAGGTCCCCTTAGATGACGCGTCCAGTGCAGTTTGCTGGACGCCGGTTCGTTGTTTCCGGTGCTTGGAGCTTCGCTTCACGGGCGGCTCCCTCCCTGATTCAGGAGTCGCTCATGTTCCCGATACTCAAACATGCTTTCAGCAGTCTCGCCTGGTACGCCAAACAGGACGCCGAAGCTTGGAAGATGCTGTCGTTTCTCGTCGGCGTGGTGTTCCTCTCGGCTGCGATCGCCTCGCTTACGCACTGACGCGCGCCGCTTCGCATTTCTCGTTGTTCGTTCTCTTTCTTCCCTATGGGGCAAACCAGCCCCTCGGGGACGGATGGCCCCGCTTTCATTTGTTGAGGCAATCCATGTTCAAATTTCTCTTCGCCGTCGTCCTCCTTTCGGCTCTGACCGGCTGCGCCACTGCTGATTTCGGTTCGCCGAACACGTATCAGCGCTATGACGTGCAGCACATCGGTCAGTACGAGCAGGCAACCATCCTGCGCGTTCGTCCGATCACGATCGAGAACCCGTCCGATACATCGGGCATCACTTCGATCGTGAGCGCGGCAGCGGGCGCGTTTCTCGGCTCGCAGGTCATCGGTAATGGTCGCGGCCGATATATCGCCGGCGCGCTGTCCGGCTCGGCCTCCGGGCTGATCGCGCAGCGTGTCAGTTCGGTGATGTCGAGGCACAGCGGTGTCGAAGTCTTCCTTCGCCGCGCTAACGGGCAAACCGTGGTCGTGACGCAGGTCGACGATCAGCAGTACGCGCCGGGTCAGCAAGTCTTTCTCGTCTCCAGCGGGTCCGGCTACCGGATCACCCACTGATCTCTTCGTCCAACATCCTTCAGTGCGCGGTGTGAACCGCGCAAATCCCTTGCGGGGCAGGCTCCCCGCAAGGGACCTGCCTCGTCTTATCCGAGGCAATCATGAAACTTCCCCGAGTGTTTTACGCGGACCGCTGTAGCGCCAATTCAGGCGCGAAGGCGGCCCTTGAGCGTCATGCAACGCGCGTTCTTCGACGTGTCGCGCATGACTTGCGGCTCGCCGGCAGTTCGCACGAAATCGTCAACGATTCACGCCGTGGCAGTTCTGCGGTTCGGGTGTCGCTTCGTACCGAAACGCTTTTTGTCGATGTGGTCGAGCGGCGCTGTGGCTCGGGCGTCGCGCTGTGTTTTAGAACTCGGCGTGGCCGTTCCGACCTCACCGGTGGCGGAGAGAACCACGTCTCCCTGCTGCAGCTTGAAACCAGAGGCGGCTATCAGGCAATGCTTGATGGGCTGCGTCTCGCTGGCGGAATCGACTTGAAGTGCGGAGGTCGTCGATGAAACTGGCGAAGGTGAGAATCGAGTACAGCTCCGGCACGACGATCATCGACCGAGTCACCCTCGATCCAGCGACTGGGCAAGTTCATCTGGCGCCGCGCATGCACGGGCTGTTGAGCAAGATGGAGGAGTCCGAATGCTCGCCGGCGTTCAGCCTGGAGTACAAGGGTTACGTCTTGCCTGTGTCTCTCAAGACTGATGGCGCCTACGTGGTCTCGGTGCCGCCCGATTTAAGGCCGGGGCTGCGAAATAGGCTTTATGCGATCGCTAATCCGTCGAAGGATCAGCGGCAGCAGAACGGCCGGTACCTTCACACGCTATCGGCAGCATCGCTCGGCGGTGCGGTGGGTTACGCGCACTCCTCGTCCTCATGGGATTGGGCGACTGCCGTTGGGACTGCTGCTCTCGTCGGTCTTGGAGTAATATTGTGGTATGCAGGATTCTTACATATGAAAGGAGAATGACGTGGGCGCAACGATTTTCACGCTGGTGCTCGGGCTCTCCATCGCTGCCTTCTTCATGTGGACAAACCATAACGGACAGAAGCGCGATCGCGAACGCGATTGGGGCAATTGATTCAACGCAGCGCAAGCTGAGTCACAACACGTAAGCCGCACCCTCCGGGGTGCGGTTTTTTTTCGTCCATCGTTTTCGCGCGCCTACGGGCGCGTTTTGCATTTCAGGAGCCCCACGATGCCTCAACCGATCACCGCTGCACTGCCGATGGGCGTCAGCGCCACCGGCGCGGTCGATGTCAAAGCGGTCGCACGACTGGACACCGAAGGCAAAACGGTGAGTCAGGTTTTCTCAGACCTGAGCCGTGCCTTGTACAAAACGGAGCTCGAGCCGGAGTGGCTGTGCCCGGCCAACATGCTCGACGACGCCAATGAAGCCGTTTACGGCGCTCGTCACAGCAGATTGTGGCCGGAATCGTTCGCGTACGACCGGATCTCCGTGTCCGTCTGCACGGGCAATTCGGAAGGGTGGATCATCCACGTCGACTGGATTAGCCGCCGACCGCCCGTTGACGCGATTGAGCGGACCTACGCAGTTATGCCGTTGCTGCGCGCGAAGGTCTTCTCGAGCGACCACGCGTGGACGCTCGCGCGCGTGATTGCGCGATTGCTCGACGCCGCGTAACGCCGTTCTCTCTTTCCTCGCGCCGGTAGGCGCCACCCACCCTTGCCGGGCATCGACCCGACGGGGATCGATCGCCCGGCTTTTCATTGAGGCAATCGATCATGTATCAGCTTTCCTTCGCAGGATTTTCCCAGTCCTTCCGCACGATGCTCGAAGTGTTGAGCTTCTTCCGGAGCAACACGCTTACCGCCGGCCTCGATGCGGCCGACATATCGCTCGCTTTCTTCGGCCATCCCGTTCCGGTCGCTCGTTTCAACGGCACATTGACCGTGCGCAGACCGGGCACTGCGACCAGCGTCTTCCTGTCGCTGATCGACGAAATCGATGGGGCGTACTTCAGACCCGCCTTCGCCGCATTGGAGCCGTGGCAAATCCGCCGCGAACACTGGCAGCTGCTTTATCTCGCCTTTGATTTGGCTCGGGAGCCGCTGTATCTGTTTTCATCTGATCAGCTGGCGCAAGCCAACGAGGAGGCGGGTAAGTATCGTCGTCGCGGGCTGGATCTTTTCGAGCACCTGCAGCTTGAATCCGAACGCCGTTTCGGATTTCGCTACGCGGGTCCGGTCGTCGAGGACGGAGGCGGTCAGCGCAACGGTCGGCATGAAGTCCATGTCGCCTATGCGCTTGCCGCAGGAAAGCCGGTTCCGCACGCGGTCATCGATGACTACACCTCGTTGTCGAAGTTCGACTCGGACCTGCAATGGGCAAAGCCGCTGCTCGTTGTGCCTGAACTGCGGGGTGCGCTGCCGCTTCCCAAGCTCGCGGCGCTCGCGTCTGTGATGCGTCATTCGAAGCAGGCGATCACCTCACAGAACGCCGCGTTGCTGGTCATGCTCATGGGTCCGGCCCGAAACGAGCCGACCACGGTGGAGATCGACGATCTGTTGCACGCAAAGGGCGTGCTTGATCCGCACCCGTTGCCGGAGGCGTATCTAAAGCCGGTCGACGTCGGACAGCCGTCATGCAAGTTCGCGGAAGTGCTCAGGCGGACATTGGCTGATCAAGCGCGTGACAAGCGGTTGAGCGAGCTCGAGCAGGCGCGGGCAACGGGCACGAAGAGCAAGCGCGATCTCGAACTGGGCAAGCAATTGGCCATTCTCGATCACGGCAGGTCCACGCACACGTTCGGCAACGATCTCGCGAAAGCGATTCAGGAAGGCGACATGTCGTATCTGCTGAGTGTGCTTGATCGACCTGACGACGCGAACCGCGGGACGAAACTAGCTGTGCGGGAAGTGTTCGGAATCAAGCTCATCGGCATTCGCGCCGCGGCGCGGGCCGAGCGATCTTCGAGTTGGCTGGCATGGATTCGGCGCAGCAGGTGGAGTGGGAGGCGCTGTCCGTGTCGCAGCGTGAGGCGCGGCGCGTTGCGCGTGAAGTTGCACGTGCCCGCGAGATGGCGCTGATGTCGCGTGTTCGTACAGAGGACGGTGCTGTCTTGACCGCAGCCGATTGGGTCGATCGCACGATCGCTGAAGGCTTTTCGGAGATCGTTAGCGTCCGCCAGGGCGCAAGCGTGCGGTACGCGCTCGCCGACCCTGTGCGTCGCCTGCAGGTATCGCTTCGTGCGACTGACGGCACGCTAGCCTATGCGCGAGCGTCGCTCGAGCAGCGCGCAAGCTGAGGCGCCTTCCGGCAACCTCTGGCGTGATGGCGCCATCCGGCGCAATCAGCCCTTGTCGGAGCTTGATCCGACAAGGGTTGGTCAGTAGGTTCATCTCATCAACCTCCGCACAACGTGGACAAATTCACCGAAGGTAAATCATGAAACAACCGGAAATGCCGCCGCAAGAGGACGGTGCGGCTGTCGTGCTCAGGTCGCGTAAGCGGCTACAAAGAATCGCCGATGACAAACGTGTGAGCGAGGCGGTCTACGACTGGCTCAAGATGTGCAATCTGGACGTGCATGAAGATGGCTCGGAAGCGCTGGTCGGCGTCCTGTCGGCCATCGTCAGCCGTGCCCGCTCGGGGCTGGATCAACCGACCGACGCAGAAGTGCGGGCCGATATCGAGGCCAGCGTTCGATTTGCGTTCGAGCACAACGCATGCCCCAGGACGACGCGTATCTTGCGTGTCGTCGATTTGGAGACGCTTCCTCTCGGACACGGCAGGAGCTAATCAGACAATCTTTAACCAACCCAGCATCCGTTCCGGGTTTTTTTCGCCATCAAGACGGGCGGGGTCGGATAAGGCACCCCAAAAAAGCGATCATTTCGCCGTTGCCAGCGCGGCCAGCTCCCTACACTGCTCTCATCACCCGCGTCTTTGACGCATCGACCTTGCCGGCACCAGCCGGCATTTCGCTTATCGCCCCACAGGGACCACGTCCCTACGGGCGTAGTCTTGATGGGGCTTCCCTGGAAGCCATCATGAAAGTCACGCCCGCTCAACTCACTGAACTTCTCTCGCTGTACGTGCCGAAGCGCCTGCCGGTGCTGATCACTGGGCGCCCCGGTATCGGCAAGAGCGACATCGTCGAACAGACCGCGCAAGCGACTGATCACGAACTGCTCATCAGCCATCCGGTCGTCGAGGATCCGACCGACTCGAAAGGGTTGCCGTTTCCCTCGGCCGACGGCGCAACCGCGAAATTCCTGCCCTTCGGGGATCTGGAACGCGCGATGACCGCCAGACGCCCGCTCATCTGGTTTCTGAATGACCTCGGGCAGGCCTCGCCCGCCGTGCAAGCCGCCAAGATGCAACTGCTGCTCGCGCGGCGTGTGGGCGAGCACGTGCTCCCGCCGCAGGTGACCTTCCTCGCGGCCACCAACCGCCGGACGGACAACGCCGGTGTGTCGGGCATCCTCGATCCGGTGATTTCCCGGTTCGCCACGGTGGTCGAACTGGAACCATCGATCGAAGGCTGGACGCAGTGGGCCGTGCGCGAAAACATCCCGCCCGCGCTCATCGCGTTCCTCCGCTTCCGTCCGGACTTGCTGTCCGTGCAGAAAACGTCGCGCGATATCGAGAACACGCCCAGTCCGCGTAGCTGGGGGTTCGTGGCGAAAACCATGGATGTAGTCCCCAAGCACCTCGAGCTGATCTCCTACGCCGGATCGGTGGGCGAGGGCGCGGCGACCGAACTCGTCGGCTTTCTCCAAATCTTCCGCGAACTGCCGCAACCGGACGCGATTCTCCTCGCGCCCGATACGGCAATGATCCCGACGATGCCGGCGGCGCTGTATGCGACCGCAACCGCGCTCGCAGCACGCGCGACTGAGGCGAATTTCGATCGCGTCGTGCGCTACGCCGAGCGACTGGCAGTCGATGGGCATCGCGAGTTTGTGGCGCTGCTAATGCTCGATGCAGTCGAGCGCTCCCCGCAGATCCAGAACTCGTACGCGTTCATCGCGGCGCAAGGCGGCGAGATCGGCAAGATCATCCGCGGCGAGTAATACGCTCCTCAGCTTCACTCTCTATCTCAGCTTCACGTCTTTCAGCGTCACCTCTCGGCCCTGTCGTGTCTTCGGACGCGCAGGGCCATTTTCTTGGCTTCAAACATTTCCCTTTTTTATACGGAGTTTTCTCATGGACATCAGTTCCATCCAATCGAAGGTCATGCTGTGCTCGGTCACGATTTCCACCTGGGTTGCCCGCCGTTTCGACGGCAAGGTGACCGAGGAGGTCGAGAACAAGCACCACACGAAGGGCATCGGCAGATTCAACAAACGCCTGTTGCCCGAGCACGCGCCGAGTTTCGCTGAAGTCGTAACGCTCGCCGGTCGCATCCGCTCGTACTTCTATGACCACACCCTGAAGTACGACCAGTTGGGCGTGCGCCTGCTGCCGACGATGGTCTACATGGACTTCGCCGAGAAGATGCGCTCGTTGAAAGACGAGTTCGATTTGGCGGTTTCCGTGTTCTTGACCGACTACCTCAACCTGAAGGAGGCCGCTCGCGAGGAGCTGAATGGGCTGTTCAACGAGGCGGACTATCCGACTCTTGCTGAGCTGTCGACCAAGTTCGGCGTCAAGATGGCGGTACTGCCGTTTCCTGACGCCAGCCAGTTCGGTGTCGAATTGCCGGCGAACGTGCTGACGACGCTCAAGAGCGAGCTCGACCAGCACGTTCTGGCGTCGATCGCGACTGCGAACGACGATCTGGTGCGCCGTCTCTACGAGGCCGTTTCGCAGATGGCCAACCGCCTGTACGCGACGGGCAACGTCCGACTGGACGTCGCCAACAACGTGCGGGAGCTCTGCGCGCTGCTGCCGAAGCTCAACTTCTCGAATGACCCGCAACTGACGCACATCCTCGAGCAGGCCAAGACGCATTTGGCCGTGCACACGGGCGCGGAGTTGAAGGATTCGCGCGTACTGCGCTCTCAGGTGGCCAGCAAGGCACAGGAGATCGAGGGGTTGATGGCCGCGTTCATGGGCATGCAGCCGGAGCCGATGGAAGTCGAATCGGCGCACGCGGGCCAACTGCGCCTCGTCGCGTAAGGGGGCGTCATGGACCGCAATACGATAGTGTTGGGGGCCATGTCGGGCAGTTGCGCGGTTCATCCGCGCATTGCCCGGCAGCGCACCGAGCTCGTTCTGTCGCAACCGTTCTTCGGAGCGCTCGCGCTGCGACTGACTGTTCGCGAAGATCCCACGGCCAAGACGTTCTGGGTGGATGGCGAGACGATGGGCTACAACCCTGACTTTCTCGATTCGCTCAGCGACCTGGAAGTGCGCGGCATCGTCGCCCACGAGGTCCTGCATGTGGCCAATGGTCATTGCTGGCGCCAGGGCGCGCGCGATCCGGATCGGTGGAACGACGCCTGTGACTACGCGATCAATCCGATCGTGCTGTCCGCGGGCATGGTTTTGCCGAAGGGTGTGCTGATCGATCCGCGCTATACGGGGAAGTCGGCTGAGGAGATCTACGGGTTGCTCACGCAGGAGGCCAAGCAGAAGCAACAGCAACAGCCTCAGCCGCCGCAATCTCAGCCTAAATCACAACCGCAGCCGGATCCACAAGGCCAGCAGCAGCCGAGTCCGCCCAATCAACCGTCGCAGTCAAACGGGAAGCAGGGCGGACCACAGGCTCCGCAGCCGGGTCAGCAAACTCGCCCGGATCAGCAGCCCTCGAATCCGGGGTCCTTTGGCGAAGTTCGGCCGTACAAGGGTCAGGACCAGCCGGTGAAGGAAGCGGAGTGGAAGGTCGCCGTCACGCAAGCCGCGAAAGCGGCCGCGATGCGCGGCAAGCTGCCCGGGGATTTGCAGGCAATGGCCAGTGAAGCAGTGCGGCCGCTCGTCTACTGGCGTGCGGTGCTGCATCGCTTCGCGCAGCAGAGCTCGCCGTCCGACTACAGCTTCGCCATGCCGAATCGCCGGTATCTGCATCTCGGGTTCTATCTGCCGGCGTTGCACACGCCAGCGATCGGCGACGCGGTCTTCGTGCGCGATTCCAGCGGCTCGGTATTCGACGAGACGCAGGCGCAGTTCGATGCGGAAATCCTCTTGGTTTTCCACTCGTTGAAGCCGGCGCGGCTCATCGTGATGGATTGCGATACGCGCGTGACGCAGGTGCAGGTCTTCGAGCGCGGCGACTCACCGGAGATCAAGCCGGTGCGCGGTGGTGGCGGAACGGCGTTCGTCGAGCCGTTCAATCGCGTCGTGCAAGACGGCATGAATCCGGCGTTTCTCGTCTATCTGACGGATATGGATGGGCGGTTTCCGGCCGTCGCACCGCATTACCCGGTGCTGTGGGCATCGACCACACCGCTCGCGCGCGCTCGCAAGGCGCCGTTCGGCGAAACAGTGGAGGTGATTTGCTAAACCAGTGCAGTCGATCTGGACATTACTGAAAAAAACCCCGCAGAGTCTGCGGGGTTTTTTTGTTTCTCGAATCCTCTTTCGGCCTCGTATTCGCATTCAGTCATTCGGTCAATGGATTGAGTAACGTCGCGAGGCGCCGCAGCTCTTTGTCGATCCCGCGACGAACGACAGGAAGATAACGCCATCGTGAGATGTGTTCGTGGGGTTCGATCCACCATTGAAGAACATCGCTGTCGCGAAAGTTCGCCTTCAACCACCAACAAATCCGCAGCTCACCACTTGCATATCCCGCTTCCAGTGCCCGATGCACACGATGTGCAAATTTCTCTGACGACTCGAAAATGACGAACGGGTTTGACCGATGCAAGTGCCCCTGGCACGACCATAGTGTTTTTACTCCATCTTTCGCGTTCAACACTGTGCAGACAGGTTGTATCCCAATCTCAATCATGGTTTCCCTACACGCCCGCTAGTCGGATCAGTCTAAAGACTCCATGTTTAGCAAAGATTGACCCGCTGCTTGCCGAGAAAGCTACATCTTTTTCAGCGTCTTTCCCCGCTGACAGCGCTACCCAGGTAGCTCTCCTTGCTCTCGATAGCGTGGCAAGCTTCCTTCGCGCAGTCTCGCAGACCAGTGCATCGGCGTCGCTCATCAAAAGCCGCACAATTTGACGCCTCTTTCAGCACCCGCGGAAGCGTTGCAACGCGAACAATACTCGACATGTTAGATCGCCCACAGAGCATCGCATGTCAGACACCGCCGACAACCATCTGTTGAAGTTGCGCCCGCTCGAAGCTGAAGCGGTGCGCATGTTCTTCCGGGCGCTTGCGCCGCTGCGCGAGTTGCTCGAAGCGCCCGACCTCGCGGAAATCATGATCAACGATTACCGCAACGTATGGGTCGAGCGGCGCGGTGTGATGACGCGCGAGAACATCGATCTGCGGCCTGAGCACCTCGAAGGCGCGATCTATTCGCTCGCCTCGTCGGTTGAGAAATCGGCGAAGGCGGGGAGCGACAAAGGGATCATCAACGCGGGTCACCAGAATCTGCGTATTGCGGCCGTCATGAGTCCGACATCGATTGACGGGCACGCGCTCAGTATCCGGAAGCACCGCGAATCCAAGCTCGCGCTCACCGACTACGTGAGCATGGGCGCATTCGCCGCATCCAACGCCCGACCGGAATTCGCCGAAGCGATCCACTTTGAGGAAGGCATCGAGAACGAGGCGCTGATGCGCGCGCTCGTCGCGCTCGTGCAGTCGCGCAAAAACGTCCTGGTCGCCGGCGGCACGTCGGCCGGCAAGACGACGTTCCTCAACGCGCTCATCGAACAGATTCCGGCGGACCAGCGTGTCATCTCGATCGAGGACACGATGGAACTGAAGCTGCACGTCCCGAACCGCGTGCGGCTGCTCTCCAACGCAGACACGAACGTGACGACCCAATTGCTCGTCGCGCTCTGCCTGCGCTTCCGTCCCGACCGAATCATCGTCGGCGAAGTGCGCGGCGGTGAGGCGTACGACCTCCTGCAGGCGCTCAACACGGGCCACGACGGCGGACTGGCCTCGATCCACGCCAACAACGGGCGCACCGCGCTCAGCCGCCTCGAATCGCTCGCCATGCTCGGCATCCCCAACGGCTCGCGCTGGGAGCTCGAGGACATGCGTAAAAACATCGCCGATTGCTTCAACTACGTCGTGCATTTCAAGCGCACCTGCGAAATGCGGCACGTCTCCGAGATCCTCGAAATCCGAGGCTTCAAAGATAACGATTACGACCTACAACGCGTTTTTTAACGGGAGCATCAAAATGAAGGGAATGAAAGTTCTGATCCACGCCGCAACGGTCGCCCGCCGCCTGCGCCCGGGCAAACCGATGCTCGTCGGCGCGCTGCTGAGTGTCGTGTCGATGGCGGCGATGGCCGCCGGCGACTATTCGTCGCTCACGGGACTGACCGACATCATCTGCACAATCAGCAACCTCATCAGCGGCCCGTACCTGTACGGGATCGGCATTGTGCTCATCACCATCGGCGGCGTCGCGGTGGCCAACTCGGAAAGCAACATCGCCAAGACGTTCTCGGTGGTACTGGTGGGCCTCGGCATCGCCTCGGTGGCCGTGCCGATCATGCGCGATCACTTCCATATGTCTGTTGCCTGCTGATATGCGGCAACACAAGGTGAGTCGAGGGCTGTCACTGCCGCGCCAGATGGGCGGGGCGGATCGTGGACTGGCGATCTTCAACGGCACGTTGACAGCGCTGCTCTGCTACACGAGCTGGAGCCCGGCGTTCCTCGTCGTTGGGGTAATCATGCATGTCTTCCTGCGATGGAAAAGCTCGACCGACCCTTGGTGGCGAATCGTGATGCTGGTCTATAACCGCTATCCGGACGTCTATGAGCCGGGGCCGAGCGAGAAATTCAGCGCGCGTTTCAAGCGCCCGTACGGTTTCGATCAGGATCTACCATGCTGAAGATGACGTTCACGAAGCGCGGGGTGCAGGAAATCGCGCCGTGGGCGACGTTGGTTACGCCCGAGCTGATACTCAATAAGGACGGGTCGCTGCTGACCGTGTTCGAATTCGACGGCGTCGACGCCGACTCCCCGAATCCGGGCGATATCACGGCCGCGCGCGACAACCTGGACCACGCCTGCCGCAACTTCGATCACCGGGTAACCGCGTGGTGGCGCATGTCACACCGGCGCGTGAAGGGCGGGATCGACGGGGTGTTCTCGTCGGCCGCCGCCGCGCGGATCGACGCCATCAATCAGGCGAACATCGGCAGCGGCAAGTATTTCAAGAATTCGCATTCGCTCGCGCTCGCGTTTACGCCCGAGACTGGCATTTCTCGGGTGTTCGACAAGATCAGCTACCACATGACCGTGGGCGGGAAGAATCTGTTCGTCGCGATGTTCGAGGCGGCGAAAGACACGATTCTCGCGCGCAGCGCGTTCGCGTTCGATCTGACGAAGATCCAGAACGAGATCAAGCGCTTTGAATCCGTCATCGATGGCTTCACGGGTGGCGTCACGCGCCTGAATATGAAGCGGCTGCAACTGCAGAACATCCTGTCGTTCCTGCATCAGAGAGCGAATCCCTCGAGTCCGAAACGCCGGGTGCGCTATCCGGTCACGATGCTCGACACGCATCTGACGGAGACTGAAGTGACGATTGGCGCGACCGAACTGATGTTCGAGTCCGCGCACGGCAAGGTGTACGCGCGCATCATCGGCGTGAAAGAGTGGATGGGCTTTCAGGAAGCGGCGCTCGACGTGCTCGCGCAGGTCGATGCGGAGCTGGACGTCTGCGTGATGTTCCGCTTTCTCGATACGTCGCGCGCGAGCAGCTACATCAAGAAGATTCGGGGTTTCTACAAGGTGGCGGCGTTCAATCCGGTCGCCATCCTGAAGCAGTGGGCAACGAAGGAAGAGCAGAAAAACGACGAGGGGCGCGAGCTGCTCGCCAAAGAGGCGGGCGATGCGCTCGCCAAGCTCGATGCTGAAGGCCAGCAGTACGGCTTCGCAAACATTTCTGTGGTGGTGTACGGCAACACGCCCGAGGAGTGCGAGGACGCGACCCGCCAGGTTGTCGGCGTCATCGGCAACGCGGGCTTCGGCGTCATTCAGGAAAAGACAAACCTGTTCGCGTCGTGGAGCGCGACCTTGCCGGGCCGCTGGGACCAGCAGAAGCGCCTGCAATTTGTTGAGACGCCCGCGATCTCGGACATTGCGCCGCTGTGCAGTGTCGGCGAAGGCAAGAAGGTCAACGACTGGCTGACCGAGCAATCCGGCACAAAAACCGGCCCGCTCACTTGCCTGCCGACCCGCCATCGGACCCTCCAGTATTTCGACCTCCATCATCCGGGCGGCAAGGCCCATCTACTCGTCGTGGGCCCGATTGGCGGTGGTAAGTCGATTTTCCTGAACTACTTGATGGAGCAGACGGAGCGTCACGGCGCGCGCCGCATCCGCTTTGACAAGGATCGTTCGACGCGCATTCCAACGCTGCTCGCCGGCGGACGATTCATCGACGCCACGGGCCGTTTCGAGGCGGCAACGTCGGTGAATCCGCTCTCGTTGATCGGCGACGAGAAGCACTGGCCGTACGTGGCGGACTGGGTGCAACTGGTCATTGAGGGCGAGGATTACACCTGTACACCGCAGCAAGAAACGGAGATCTTCGAGCGCATCCGCACGCTCGCGGTGGGCTACCCGTCCGAGACGTGGCGGTTGTCGGGGCTGATCACACTGCTGTCGTCCGACCTTCGCGATCGCCTGTTCGTGTGGACGGAAGGGCAGAAGAACGGCCGTTTCTTCGACCATGTCGAGGACGGCTTCGCGATCTCGGACAACCTCTCGATCGAGATGGGCGACCTGTTTCAGAACTATCCCGTTGCCGCGGCGCTGTTCATGGACTACGCGTTCTATCGCATCGCGCAGATTCTGGACGGCAAGCGCTACACCGTGATCGAGATCGAGGAGGCGGGGTTCTTCTTCACGTACCCGAAGTTCTACGCGCGTCTGGAAATCTGGGCCGTCACGATCCGAAAGCTTAACGCTGCCTTGCTCATGGCGACACAGTCGCTTGGACAGCTCGCACGGGTGCCGAATTTCGAGATTCTCAAAGAGAACATCCCGAACATCATCTACCTGCCCAACAGCGACGCGATCAACAACCAGTCGCTCTATCACGACATTTTCGGCCTCACGGCGCATCAGATCCGCATGATTTCGGACGCGGTGCCCAATCGTGACTATCTGTGGGTGACGGCCACGCAGACACGCATGCTGCAAGCCCAGTTCCCGAAGGAAGCGCTGGCCTACCTGCGCTCGGACGGACGCGCTCAAGCGCTACTCGACAAGCACGTGAAGTCTGGAAGTGCCCAGTGGCAGCAGGACTACGTGCGCGACGTGCTTGCCAACGCTTAGCGCGCAATCCGAGGCTCAATCCAACGCTCAATCGAAGGCTCAACGGAGTTAATGGCCATGATCAAAAAAATTCTTCGCTGCATCGTCGCGACCGGCGTCCTGACGATCGGATTCGTGCAACACGCCGATGCAAACATGCCTGTGTTCGATGCGTCGAACTTCATTCAGAACACGATGACTGCGGCCGCCGCCGTCAAAGGTGAGGCTTATCAGGATAGCAACCTGATTTACCAGTACCAGATGATGTTGAACCAGCTTAAGCAGGCGACCAATCTTGACCCCGCCGCGATGCTGGCTCAGTTCAAGAGCATCACCAGCGATATCACGGATCTGTCGAAATACACCAGTGCCCTCAACGATCTGTATGGTGGCCTGCAGAGCAATGCGGAGTATGCGAGCAAGGTTCAGGCGCTTATCACGCAATCGGGCAAGACGCCCGAACAGTGGTTCACTGACCAAAACACGCTGCTGCAGAACAACGACAAGACGGCCAAGCAACTTTTCCAGCAGGGCAACGACGTCATTTCGCACGTCGGGGCGCTCGCTAAGCGCCGACAGGAAATTCAGGACAAGCTGAATATGTCGCCGACGATGGAGGCGACCGCGCAGTTGACCACACACATGCTGGACATCATCTCAAGCCAGAACGGCGATCTCATCTCGATGATGGCGGCCAAGCAACGCAGTGACGCGGTCAAGGACTCGGCCACAGTTGTTCAGCAGGAAGCCAATAACAACGCGAAAGCCGCCTTGAAGGCGCAGCAGGATCGTGAACGGGCGGCATTCGATGCGCAAATCGGCTCGTCGAGGACCCTGGGGCAATGATGAAAGGTCTCGTCATGACGATCCTTCGCGCCTTTTGCCTGATGCTCGTGATCTCTTGGGGCGCCGTCGGCTCGTCCACCGTCGCGTTAGCACAAGCGGCAAGCCCGACGACGGCTTCGGACGCGGCCGCTGCCGCAGCAGGAACGGCGGCCGCGACGGCGCTGCAAAGCAAACCCGGGGAATTCGCGAGTGGTGCGACGCGGGCCGCGGCGCAGATTCACGCATTGCTGGGCGATCTCATGCCGACCGCGATCGCGACAAGCGCGGGGGTGATGACCGAGGCGAACAAATTCGCGTGGGGCTTGGGCATCATCTCGCTCGTCCTCGTCGGGGTGCGTTTCGCGGGAACCCATCATCCAGTGTCAGCCTGGGTCAATCTCTTTGAAGAAGTCGCAATCCTGGGCATCTTCGTAGCCCTCTATCTCGGCTATACAACCACGGCTAATGGCTTCTGGACCTGGTTCGAGCAACTGGCGGGCAATATCAGCGGGGGTGAGAACGGCACCACGGGTGCGGCGATGGCGAAGCTAGCCGGCACCATTTTTGAGGCGGTGAAAGCCAAGTTTAGTCTGGCTGGTTTGCTGGATCTTGGCGGCTCGGCGGCGGACATTATCGTTCTCTTGCTGGCCGCGTTCTTCATGTGCGTGGCCTCGATCGTGTTTGTGTACTTCTCGGCGGTGGGTCAAATCCAAGCGGCTGTTGGCATCGTGCTCGGACCGATCGCGCTCGCGCTCGGATTCTCGTCTTACACGCGAAACTATTTTGTGAAATGGCTGGACTGGATGATCAGTGCCGGCATGTATGTCGTCATTGTGGCGATACTGATCAAACTGGTCGGCGATTCGATCACGAACGCTGTGACGGCCGCGACGAACGTCGGCGGGAACACGACGGTGAACGGCGCCTATGTTTTCGATCTCTCGATTTTCGTCCTTCTGCTGTCGTTCGAGATTCCCAAACTGGCGACGATCTTCGGCGGCGGTGCAACTGCGACCGGCACCGGAGCACTCAGGCTTCTCAAGGGAATGCTGTGATGGGCGGGCTGCATGAACCGATTGCCGTAGAAGCGCTCTTCACGACGCACCAGAAGCGCATCGAACTGGTACGGCAATGTGCCAACGAGAGTACTGAGTCGGAATTTGGCAGGAAGTGGGTGTCGGTGCTTCGCCGATGTGCGAACTGGTTCTCCTCGATGCCGCTCACGCCTGAGTTGCATTGCGAGCCGGGCGGTGCGTTTCGAGCGACCATCGAATCGACGTTCTATGCGATGCGTCTGGCCGGTGGCCAGAAGTTCGCGGCAGACCTGACTTCGGACAAGCGCAGGAAGCTCGAGCCGCAATATAACTACGCTGTGTTCCTTGCCGCAGCGTGTTCGATGCTCGACGAGCCATTCCGCCACTTTGAGTTCATCCGCCAATCCGACCGCGCGAAATGGAATCCCGCCGCGCACGGGGCGTTCGGTGCTTGGATAGGTGCTGCGCAGTACGCCGTTGAGCGGCGCGTGGCGCCCCTGAAAAACGAACGGATGCGCACGGCGATGTTCGCGCAGACCGTCATCACGCCCGAGCTACTCGAAGGGCTCGATACCGCAGTGCACTCCGACCTGTTCAACGCGATCAATCCCGAACGGAGTCCGCAGGGATTCGAGGCACTGGTGCACAAGGTTGTGCGGCAGGCCATGGATGTCTCGGTGAATTTTGAGCAAAAGGCGCAGCGCGCGGTGTTTGCGCCCGTGAAGTTCGATGTGCCGTCCGCCGTTCATGTCGCACTGGAACTGGAGCCGCAGATCGTCGCGAACGCGCCGCAAAGCGCGGCCGCTGGACCTCAGCCTTCCGCTGCGCCGGGGACAGCTGCTACTAATCAAACCGCGCCCAACGAGTCAACTGTTGCATCTTCGCCCGCCCCCGCTGCTGCACCTTCGGGTGGGCCGCAGTTTTCTCAGTCGTTGCTCGATGCGTTGGAGCGCAGCGACGCACAGGCCGTTGCAGCGGCCTCGACTGAGCCCGCTCCTCAAGTCCCGGTGGGAGCTGACGCGTCGGCCGGTGCTGCGCCGTCGCGTCCCGCGCCCGTCGATCCCGCAACCGCAGGTGCGCCCCCGCGCGCCACGTCGGCGAAGACCGGGCCGACAGATGAGGCGTTGAACGACGTGTTGGGCCCGGGCTCCGCCATGTTGAAGGAGTTTTTCAAAGCGTTGGCTGGCGACGTGGCCTCCGGGAAAGCGAAGGTGGCGTGGGAAGAGAAGGGACTGGCGGTGCAAAAGCGCCTGGTGGGTGCGTACGGCATGACCAGCGATACGTTGGTCGAGCAACTCAGGAAACGCAGTCTGCTTCTTCGCGCGCACGGCAATGACGTCTGCATTGTCGGGCGTGCAGGAAGGCTCATCTCGGAGCGGCCGACATCATGAAATACGTCAATCACTTCCGTCCGATCTACGAGTTCCGGCCGTTTCTCCTCTGGCCGGTCCTCATGGTGGGCATTCTCGCTTCGGGCATGCCGTACGGCTGGGCCTTCGCGCTCGTGGGCGCTGTGCTCTTGGCGATTCGGGTCTTTCAGGTGTGGAAGGCGCTGAGCTTTCGCATGGCGATTTCCACCAAGTGGCTCAGCAAGATCCACATCGACAAGCTGCTCGCGACGCAAAAGCTCATGAAGCAGCAAGCGGACTCCATGTACCTCGGCACCGGCTTTGAATGGACGCAGAAGCACACGCAGATTGCACACGAGATCCTCCGCATGCCCGTGACCGACATTCCATCGTTGCCCAAATGGCTGTCCAAAACAGAGGTTGGCCGGGACGTCGAGACGCGCATCGAGAATCTGTTTCGACCGGGAGACAGCGTCCGCGATCGCATGCCGCAGGGTTCGTCGTGGATCCACGGCATGGAGCCGAAGAAGGTACGGGTGCCGTTTCACTACAAGGCGATGGGCGGCCATACGCTGGTTGGCGGCACCACGGGCGCGGGCAAGACGCGGACCTATGAAGTCATCTCTACCCAGGTCATCCACAACCCGAGAGACGTGCTCATCATCGTCGACCCGAAGAACGACGACGAGTGGAAAAGGCGTGTCGAAAAAGAGTGCGCGCGCGCCGGCCGGAAGTTCCTGTACTTCAATCAGGCGAAGCCCAACGAGTCGATCCGCCTCAATCCGCTTGAAAACTGGTCGCAACCTTCCGAAATCCCCTCGCGAATCGCGCAGTTGATGGACGAGGGACCCTTTCGGGATTTCGCGTTCCTGTTCATCGACCGCGCGGTGAAGGGCGAACTGTACGTCGGCGACAAGCCAAACCTGCGTTCGATCCTGAAGTATGCGCAGTCGGGCATCGGCAATCTGCTGGAGCGCTGCCTGCGACGCTTCTTCGTTGAGAACGGCCTGCCGAACTGGGAAGAGTTGACCGTCGCAGCCACGGTCAAGGACGCCCAGCGGCGCAACGACGTGTCCCTCACGGACGGGATGGCGAAGCTTTACCTGGACAAGTTCGCCGCGTACGACAGGGGCCATGAGACGCTCGACGGTCTGATCGCCACGCACACGCACGATCGCGAGCATTACATGCGGATCATCGCGTCGGCGCTGCCGCTGCTGCAGATGTTGGCCACCGGTGAGACCGGTCTGATGCTGGCTCCAAAGGCCGATGACTTTGAGGACGAGCGCGAGATCTGGGACATCGACAAGATCATCAAGCAGAAGGCCGTGCTGTACATGGGGCTTGATTCGCTGTCGAACAACATCGTGCAGAAGGCGATCGCCTCGATGGCGCTGTCCGATGTCGCGGCCGTGTGCGGCGCGATCTACAACTTCTACGCGGAAAAGCCCGATGTCGTTCTGATCATTGACGAAATTGCTGAAGCCATCAACGAACAGGTGATTCAAATCCTGAACAAGGGGCGCGGAGCAGGGTTCAAGGCGTTCGTCGCCTTCCAGGCGCGGGCCGACCTCGAAGCAAAACTTGGAAATGCAGCGAAAATGCTGCAGGTATTAGGAAATTTAAACAATCAGATAAACCGTAACCTTTGAGGCTGTTACATGACGATCTGAACCTCAGACGCGGTTTGCAGCGGATGGGTTTTCGCATGGCG
>NZ_FCOI02000007.1 GCF_001544795.2 Caballeronia temeraria
GATTGGCCGATACGTCGCCGGGTTGGGTCGGGCTCGGGATGTCCAGGGATTGGGTGTACATGCGGGGCTCCGCTCGTCTTTTTGAGATACGATGGAGCGAGTATAACTATTAACCGACCGTCCGGTTGATTAATTTTACATGCAACTTTCGCGACACAAATAGCATCGCGTTAACCCCATATCGCCACCGCGCTGCGAAACGATGATCGACGCAAAAAAGCCCAGCCGCGCAGCGGACTGGGCAAAACCACCGGTAATCCGGCGGCGGAGGTGCTTCACGTTTGCGTAAGCTACGCTCGGAAGCGCATTTTGTATTCTGGATGCATGAGACCGACCCGCATTACGTCATGCGGCGATTCGGAGCAGGCCGACAATCACATCCAATGTTTTCACTGACCGAAGAACACACCTTGGGAATCGACGCGCTTGCTCGCACCACCCGATTGCCCCGCTGCACCCGTCGATGAACCATAGCCTTCTGCTTGCGCCTGAGCGATGCGCAGATCGGCAACACGCGCTTCGGCTGACTGCAGCTTCGCCGGGTAGGACGCGTCTTCTGCGATGGGCCTATAACCGGCCATCTCGAGCTGGGCAAGTGCGCCCCGGACCTCTCCGCGGCTCGCGCTCGATTGAGCGAACGAAGCAAGCGGCGTGGAGACGACTGCAATTGCGACAACCACGTTGACCCACGATTTCATGCTCGACTCTCCCTGTCATTCGATGGACCCGGCGCGCTTCGCAAATCGAGACATGCCGGAAGGACGACCGAAGTGTAGGGATACTGCCGTCAATGATCATTCGCCGGTACAAGGAAGCATCTTTACGAAATTGGTAAAGAATGCCCTGTTCAACTGCCGAGAACCAACGTGCAGTCGGGCACGGAAGTTCAGAGTCGGCTTGTCATCCTGGCCATGACTCGTCACTTTCACACAATGCAAAGATGCACGGACACAATTATTCCAATATCGACAAAGATCATTCAACGGAAACGCGAATGATCTTCGGAAGTCTCGTCTTTAAACTCCGTTCACAAGCTGCTTAAAACGAAACCGGCAGCACGAACAGAAATCCGAATCGGAGGTAGTCATCATGAAGACGTTCATTTCCGCAGTCGCCGTCGCCGCTGCTCTCGCCGTTCCCGCTCTCTCGTTTGCACAGCAATCGGACGCTCCGATCAGTCGTGCACAAGTGCGCGCCGAATTGGTTCAACTCGAAAAGGCTGGCTATAACCCGAATATCAGCGACCCGTCCTATCCGTCGAACATTCAGGCCGCACAGGCACGCGTGAATACGGAACAACTCGCGCAAGCATCGGTGCAATCGAGCGACTACGGTTCGACCACCAATGGCTCGTCGCAATCGGGCCGCACGATCGCCGCTCAACCGCGTGCGCTCGGCGCCTACTTCGGTCAGTAAGCGAAAAGCATGATCAGCTGATTCACATCGGCTACACGCAAAAAAGGCGACATCCAAACGATGTCGCCTTTTTGTGTTTTTGCGTTTTGCATGCGAAATGCTTTATGCACGATCGCATTTTGCATCCCGCATATTGCGCACGATCTGCACTTCGACTTGTCCCTCAGTTCGCCGGAATGGTAACGACCGGCGACCTCGCCGTATCCGTGACTTCCGCGAGCGCCATCAGGTTTTGAACGACCGTGAAGGCGTATTTCGAGTCGAAGTCGCCGCGATCGATCCAGTAGTTGGCCTTGTCGTAGAGCACGCTCACGTACGCATCCTGCGGCGCCTTCTCGCCGACCTTGACGATGATCGTCGGCCGCGTTTCGCCGCCGATCAGCCCGATGCCGGGTTTGGTCGCTCCGCTGCCCACCTGCGCATCCGGCACGGCGATCTGCGCGCCGAGATCGGTCAGGATGCCGAGCACCGAGCGCGTGACCATGGGAATGCGGTTGCGATCCGACGACTGCCCGTAGACGATCTCATAGGTCTTCATCTTCGGCGAGAGGTGCAGAAGCTTCCTCACGAGTGTGAGATCGTCGACGACCGCCTTGCTCTCTCCGCTACGCGTCGCGCCGAGCGTGATGAACACGCCGCCCTTGTCCGCGCTGTTGCCCTTTGCATTTTTGTCGGTCTTGCCGTTCTTGTCGTCATCCGCGTTACGCGTTTCGATGTTCAACTCGCCGGCCAGTTGCAATCGGCGAAAAGCCTGCAGCAGCAGGAAGAATTCGGGCGATCCCGATGCGTTCGGTCCGCCCAGTGCGTTGCCATTCTGCAGGCCGCTGATCGACTGCGCGGTAATGCGCAGCAACAGATCGATCGGAATGCCGGATTCCGCGAGCGGCATCACGAGCGACGGGGAAAGCGGACGGATGTAGGCGCTCGCATAAGCGTCTCCGGTGGTCGGGGTGAAGGTGAACGTCGGATGATTCGAATAGGAAACGCTGCCCGTCGCCTGCGCGTAGTTCGGCTGCGCGCCCGAACCGGCATTGAGCACGACGCCGCCCGTCGTGTCGAACGTGTACGCCGCGATGATGCTGCTCACCGTGAGAAACGATGGCGCATCCGCGAACCGCAATCCGACAATCGCTGCAAGAATTTCACGCTTTTTCGCATCGCCGAGCGCCCGGGCGTAATCCACCTGATCCGCTTTCAGGCGGCCCGGGCCGATGCCCGCGCAGCCCGCTGTGAGAAAGGATACGGAGAGAATTGCTATCGCTACGGCTTTCCTTGTCATGGGCGTTTTATGAAGGTGATGAGGAGGATCGACGGCGAAAGACCGCGGAGCACCCGGGCCGCGGTCGCAAATTTCATACCTTTGAGCGCGAACGATCCCACCCGGCGCGTTGCACGCCGGTTTTTCCAGCATGTCGCGGCCCGTGTTTCGTCAGGCCGCGAGGAACGTCAGATCACGAAGCGCCGTGCTGTTGCGCTTTCGCCTGCGCGTTGTGTTCTCGCGAGGGCACTTGCGCGATGTGTCGACTCGCTTCCTTGTGTTGCGCGACGAGCGCATCGAGCCGGTCCTGAGCGAAGCGCGGACCGTCGTCGCGTGCGAAAGCCGGCGCGGCAAGCGTTGCTGCCGCAAGGACGATGACCGTGGCGAAAGGCGTTCTTCTCATGATTCACCCCGCGATTGAGCGCGGCGGGCCTCGAGCGCCGCCGCTCGACTAGCATCGCACATCGCCGTGAAAGCTGCCCGGCGCGCGTTCGCGATCGCGGCACAAGTCGCGCGTGCCGGAGAGTGCGCGATCAAAAATACAGTTAGCATAACGAATTAAATACATGCCTATGTACGAAAGCACGCACTTATCGTTCAAAACCGAAGCCTGCAATTCGTCTTCCGATGCAAACAGATCGCGTTCCTATGGCAACGCTCCGGTGACCGTGCGCAAGTAGTTGCATAAACCCGGATCGATGTCTGCCCGGACACGAGGAGACAAGCATGAGTTCGACTGCGACCACGCATGCCGCCTTGGACGACATGGACGACATGGGCGGCGACGCCAACGACGCAGCATTCAGCGACGGCGAGCCGGGCCCGCGCGCGCAGGCCGATATCGCTAAATGCGAAGCGCTCATCTCGCATGCTGCGGAGACCGGCACCCTCCTCGACAAAGCCGACGTCGACGCGGTTCGCGGCGCGCGAGCGGCCTTCGATCAGGGCATCTGGAGCCGTGCGATCGGCAGCGCGTTCTATGGCGCGATGAGCCGCATCGCGGCATCGGTGCAATATCCCGGGCGGCGCATCGTCGACGATCTCGATCACTGTCGCGACATGGTTTCGTATGGCGCGCAGAACGGCAAGCTGCTCGACGAGCACGATATCGAAGCGATGTCGAAAGCGCGCGCCGCGCAGCAGGACCACACGTGGAATCCGGAAATCGAGAGCGCGTTCTACGCCGCGATGAGCCGCATCGCGCATGCGGTGACGCCGGTCGTCGCGGAAACGGCCGGCGAAGAAGCGCGTCAGGGCGCACGCCGCGCGATTCGCATCTACACGCGTTCGGCGATCGCACTCACGCTGCTCGTCGTGTCGCTTTCATGTCTGCTCTTCGTCGCGAATCAGGTGTCGACGGATATCGCCGCCGTCGTCAAATCGAACGATACCGCCGCACTCACGTTGCACAATCAGTTGCAGGCGCACGCGGTCGCGATCGCCGACGCCGACAGGCAAAAAGATCCCGCCGCCGTCATCGCGCTGCAAAACTCGCAGCCCGCGTTGCAAATCAAGGAAGAGTTGCAGCGTTTCGCGACGAACAATCGCCAGCTTTTCGCCGATGTGTCGCGCATCAGCGCGTTCACGACGAGTCTCGGCCTCGGCGCGATACGCAGTCCCTACAAGGCGCCCTGCGACGCCGAAGAAAACGTGCTCAATTTTCAGGGCGCATACCGGACCTCGCATTCGCCGAAGTACTACGGCGGCACGACCGCGAGCGGCGACTGGCAGTGCAGCCCCGACGTCGCGCGCAAGGTGCTCGAGATCACGCTTCCGATGCTCGCGAAGCCTAACGCCGAACCAGGTGACACCACTCCGCCGACCGATCTCGACGCCGTCGCGCAAGGGTTTCAGAAGATCGCGGTCTATCAGGACATCCGCGCGATGGCGCTCTATGCCAACGACATCATCCTGTCGATCGTCGGCGCCGTGACGGGCTTTCTGCTGCCGGTGCTCTATGCGTGGCTCGGCGCATGTGCCGCGATTCTGCGGCAGCTCTCCGCCGATTCCGCGGCCAACACGTTCCATCCCGAACATTCGAAGGTCGCCAATCGCGCCCATGTAACGAGCGCGATCATCGTCGGCATTTCGATCGGGCTTTTCAGCAAGCTGCTGGAAGGCGGCAAGGATGTGTCGCCGCTCGCGATCGCGTTTGTCGCGGGTTACGCATCGGACAAGTTCTTCTATTTCGTCGACAGGCTCGTCGGCGCGATGTTTCCGCCACGCGCGGAATCGCCCGCGCGAACCACTCGCGCTGATGGCGGTGCGCCGCGCACGTCCGATCTCGCCGCAAAACCGCCGGGCGTCTGATCGCTAGAAGAGATGCGGCGGGCGTCGGTCGGTCATGCCGCGCGGCAGGGGTTCGTCGAGCTCGAATTCGACGCTCGGATAATCCTGCAGACGGCCGCTGAATTCGGCCTCGCGTTCGCTCGTGAAAAGGCCGTCGAGATAGTCGAAGGACAGCTCGCCGGCGAGCGCCTTCAGCGCCAGTTCGGCGCTGCGCCTGGAGTCCGTGACGATATCGCCCGAATCCATGCAGGCGCGAAACTGGCCGCTCTTCGATTCCATCGCGCCGATGTCGATCACCTTGCCGTCGATGTTCTGTGCGAGCACGCGCTCCTCAACCGCAAAAAGCCTGAACGGACGTTCGAGGCTCGCCGGCGCCGTGCTGCTTTTGCGTTCCTGATTGGACATGGTGCGGTTCTCCGTAAGGGCATCGATCGAAACGACGCAGCAAAGGCCGCGCCCGCCGCCTGTGCAGTGCAGCATCGACGCGCCTTTCCTGCACGCGCCGCGCCGTCCTACATTGAACCATCGCCCACGCAAACGAAGGAGCAGTCACCGTGAATGGAACCATGAGCGGCAAGATCGCGGTCATCACCGGTGCGAGCCGCGGACTCGGACGCAACGCGGCATTGAAGCTTGCGCAGGCAGGCGCTGGCGTGATCGGCACCTATAACCGCAACGTGGACGCGGCACGCTCGCTCGTCGATGACATCGGGCAATTCGGCGGCAAGGCGGCCATGCTCAAACTCGACGTCGCCCGTTGCGAGACCTTCGCCGCTTTTGGCGACGCGCTCTGCAAGACGCTCGAAGATACCTTCGAGCGCGAGAACTTCGACTTTCTCGTGAACAACGCGGGCATCGGCCTACACGCGCTCTTCGCGGACACGACGCCGGCGCAGTTTGACGAGCTCGTCAACGTCCACCTGAAGGGCCCCTTCTTTCTGACGCAGACGCTGCTGCCCTATCTGCACGAGGAAGGCGCGATTCTCAATGTGTCGAGCGGGCTCACGCGTTTCGCGCTGCCGGGCTTTGCCGCGTATGCCGTGATGAAAGGCGGGATCGAGGTCTTCACGCGCTATCTCGCCAAAGAACTCGGCCCGCACGGCATCACGGTCAACACCATCGCGCCGGGCGCGATCGAGACGGACTTCGGCGGCGGCGTCGTGCGCGACGATCACGATACCAACCGGTTCATCGCGGACAACACGGCGCTCGGACGCGCGGGTCTTCCGGACGATATCGGCGGCGCAATCGTGGCGATACTCTCGGACGGCAACCGCTGGATGACGGCGCAACGCGTCGAGGTGTCGGGCGGGATGTTCATTTGACGCCGCAGGCTGCGTCGCAGGCACACGAAAAAAAACCGGACGCCGAGGGCGTCCGGTTTTTGCATGCAGTATGCGTAATGCCTAATGCATCGTGCCGCGAAGCGCTTAGAAGCGGTGGATGATGCCCACGCCCGCTGCGAACATGCTGCGCGATGCCGACGGCGCGTTCTGGAAGCCGTCGCCGATGGTCGCGTTCGCTGCGGTCTGGCGGTTCGCCGTCGTGCCCGACGGAACGGCCAGCGTGTTGCCGTTCGCGCGCTGGAATGCTTCCAGTGCGTACAGGCCCGTGCGCTTCGACAGCGAGTAGTACTGCGAGAGGTTGAACTGGTGATACGAAGCGGCGTCGTTGATGCCGTTCGCCTTGCTGGCCCACGTGTAGCTGTAGCCCGCTGCGAAGTCCCATGCCGACGTTGCTTTCCAGTGCAGCACCGTGCCGGCCGTGTTGAACACGGCTTCGTCGGTGAACAGCGAGTTCACGCCCGGAATGTACTGAACGTTCGTGTACGTGACCGAGATGTCCCACGCGCTGTTGAACTGATAGCCGCCCGCGACCGCGAAGCGCTGCTGCGCTTGTGCGCGCTGGTAGCCCGCCGTCACCGCCGACACGCCCGGCTGACCGCCGCCGGTCGTGCTCGTCGTATCGTTGATGGTGGTCGACTGACCGCTATAGACGCCGCCGCCGTTAGCCGCGTTGTTGATGCGCGAGAACGCCACCGCACCGCCGATCGGACCTTGCTGATACTGGATCGCAGCCGTCCAGGTCGAGCCTTGATACACGCTGTCGGGCACGCCTGCGAGCGAGTACGAGCCGCTCACCGTGAAGCCGTACAGCTTCGGCGACGTGTAGACGACCGAGTTGTTCGCGCGGTAGATCGTGTCCAGACCGTCCACATCGCCCGGGTGCGCGCCGAAGTAACCGGTCAGCCAGTTCGTCGGGCTGTACGGCGAAAGCAGCGTGTAGTACGAGGTGTACTGACGGCCGAGGGTCAGCGTACCGTAGGCCGGATTCGTGAGACCGACCCATGCCTGACGGCCGAACATCGCGTTGGTGAACTGCTGCTGTCCGCTGTTGATGTCGAAGCCCGATTCCAACTGGAAGATGGCCTTGTTGCCGCCGCCCAGATCTTCAGCGCCCTTCAAACCAAAACGGCTGCCGGCCCAGATGCCCGACGCCATCTTGACGTTCGAGCGGCCCGGATTCGTCTTGGCGAGGTTGGTCTGGCTGCTTTGATAGACGATCGAATCGTCGACGATACCGTACAGCGTCACGCTGCTTTGCGCGAACGCCGGTGCCGCGGCGGCGAACGCCGTGGCTGCGACGATTGCGGCCTTGGTCATCGTGAAACCCTTCATTTTTTCTCCTCAAGCGGTGGGCAAGTGACTTGCGTGCGAGTCTTGGAACCGGTGCCGCCGTCGCGACTTCGTTATGTTTCAACTCGTAACTTTTATCGCTGGCAAGTGTATGGCTTACAGACCGAATGGGAAAGAAAGTCGCACTTTGGTGTCGTTTTTTTTCACTGTCTGGTTAACCAGTATTTTCTGGCTCGCAGATATTGGGCAACCGGGCGCGAAACTGACAGAAAGCTGTCAGTAAAGTGGCGAATCTGCTGTCGCGCGGAGTGACACGGCCGCCGAATCGAAGGCGCTTCGCCTTGCTGCACAAGGCTCGCGCCGATTTCAGGCCGCTGTGGGCTGCATCGGGGATGAAGAAAAAGTGTGAACAGGCGATCAGAAAGATCGCCCGCTTGCGTGCTTGCGTCATGGAAGCGACATGAATCGCCCGGCGCCGGAATTGATCTGACAGTTACCCGACGGTGCGCAGACGCGAGATTGACATCGGGCGAGCGCGTTGCAAGCTTGCGCCGCCCGATCGAACCGTTTAGTGCTCGATCTTCGCGCGCAGCTCGCGCGCCGTTTCGAGCAGGCCTTCGTAGCCCGAACGCGCATGCGACGGCAAGTCCGGATCGCCGACGAGCGTGCCGAGCGTCTCGATGATGCTATACAGAATGCCCTTCGCCGCGCCGGCCGCCATCTTGCCCGTCGCGTAGGATTCGTCGACGTGCGAAATGGCGGCATCGAAATGCTCGACTTCGGGATGCGCCTCCCCGATACCCGATGCGTCGTCGCGCGGCTTGGTCGGGTCGCTGTTCATGGCGATGCTCCTTTCGTGTGTGGTTCTCTCTGTATAGCGCCACGGCGCGCAGCACGCAATCGGCTCGCGCGCACGTCTCAGGATGCGGGCAGTTCCTGCACCGGCTGGATGAAGTGAACGCGCCGCGTGTCGCCGGTGCTGCGGCCCGCGCCATGCGGCACGCCGTGCTCCGTCA
Source organism: Caballeronia temeraria (assembly GCF_001544795.2). GTDB lineage: Bacteria > Pseudomonadota > Gammaproteobacteria > Burkholderiales > Burkholderiaceae > Caballeronia > Caballeronia temeraria. The sequence goes on from NZ_FCOI02000007.1 coordinate 8,616, forward strand.
GCAACGCGCGCAGTTCGATGATGACCGGAAACACCTCGTGATTGTGATCCGCGCCCTGCCGGTCATGCGCTTCCTGCTCCCGCTCGACGATCCAGCGATCCTCCTTGAAGATGCGCTCGGTGAACCACACGAGCAGCGGCCACGCGGCATCGAGCAGGCCGGCGATCTTCGGGCGCCGGATCGACAAGAGACCGAAGGTGCGGTTCGTGCGCTGCTCGGCGTCGAGCGGCACGTAGGCGATCCACAGGTCCATCACCATGGTGTCGTCCTTGGTGCGGATCTTCAGCGTCTGATAGGGATACTCGGTGCGGATCGTCATGACGTCCTTCTGGTCGTCGTCGGGCTTCGTGCCGCGCTTTTGCCCGAAGACGAGCGCCTCGCCGATCGGCTGCTTGCCCGCCTCGCGCGCAAACGTGTAGTCGACTTCGATCCAGTCGTCGCCGCGCCGCCGGCCGAGCGAACGCGCGCGCATGCTGCCCATCTGCCGCCGATGCAGGAACTGATGGTTCATGTCCATCAGGTTCTCGTGCATGAACGAGTAGTGGCACTTCACCTCGCGGCCGAAGCGGCGCGTCTTGTAGGCGCGATCGGTGGCGGCGCTGAGGTCCGGAAACTTCGCCGTCTCGGCGAGCGCCGGGTCGCCCGTAAACACGAAGATGAGTCCGCCCGACTCGCGGCACGGATATGCGCGCACGCCGTTGGGTAAGCGCTCACGTCCGAGATAGGGAATGTCGGTGCATCGGCCGGTGCAGTCATAGGTCCAGCCGTGATAGCAGCATCGAATGGATTCACCGTCGACGACACCCGCCGACAGCGGCACCTGCCGATGCGCGCAGCGGTCTTCCAGCGCGAACACCTTGCCGGACGCGGTGCGCACGAGCACGATCGGATCGCCCGCGAAACGCACGCCATGCGCGCGGCCGGCCTTTACCTCGCGCGACCACGCGAGCGGATACCAGTGATCGGGATGAATGTCGACGCGGCGCAGATCGCGCGGCGGCTTCGCCGAAGTATCGATGGAACCGGCTTCCTGCTCGCCTTGCGGCAACGCTGCGTGCATGTACGACGCCTCCGGTGAAGGGAGATCGGATTAAGCGCCACGCTCGCGCGCAACGCAATGAACGACCATTCGCAGTCTACACGGCGTCGATCTTTTCGGCGCGCGCCACATGGCCGGGGATCGTGCTCACGTTCGCTCGCCGAGATGCGCGTGCAGATGGTCGATCAGCACGCGCACCTTCGGCGGCAGAAAGCGATTGGGCGGATAAAGCAGCCACACCGGCCCCTGATACGCGCGCGCCTGCATGTCCCAGTCCGCGAGCACGGCCTGGACGCGGCCCGACGCGAGCGCGTCGCGGGCGGCGAATTCCGGCAGCGCCGCGATGCCGAGCCCGCCTTCGGCCGCTTCGAGCCGCGCGCCCGCGTGATTGGCGATATAGCGCCCGTGCACCGCGACCGTCACCGTCTCGCTGCTCTGGCTGAAACGCCAGCGATGATCGTCGGCGGTTTCGCCGAGATGAATGCAATCGTGATGCCCGAGCTCGCGCGGATGAAGCGGCGCACCCCGCTCGCGCAGATACGCCGCCGATGCGCACAGCAGCCAGCGCACGCGTCCGAGCGGACGCCCGGCGAGTCCCTGCGGCGGATGGTTCGTCGCGCGAATGACGAGATCGACGTTGCTGTCGAGCGGATCGATATCGTGATCGGTGAAGACGAGTTGCAGATCGACGTCCGGATAGGCCGCCAAAAATGCCGGCACGAGCGGGTGGATGACGGATTTCGCGTACGCCGTCGGCGCCGACAGCGTGACGCGTCCCTGCGGCTTGCCCGAGACCTGCCCGGCTGCATCGACGGCACCCGCTGCGGCCGTGGCCATCTCGCGGCAATGCCGATACACCTGAAGGCCCGATTCGGTGACACGGACCTTGCGCGTCGAGCGCTCGAGCAGCCGCGTGGCGAGCGCCTCTTCGAGACGCTTGATCTGGCGGCTGACCGTCGATGGCGTGCTGCCCAGTTGCCGCGCCGCGACCGAAAAATTGCCCGCATCGACGACGCGCGCGAACACGGCCATATCGGGCATCAGATCGAAGAGATCAGCTAAATTCATTTGTGCATTCGCGACAATAAACCTGTGCCTCGGAACCCGATTATCGCTTCGATCGCATCATTCGACAATGACGGCTCCCTTCGCACCGGAGCCGCCGCATGAACATCGAATCGCCCGTCCGACGTCTGCTTCCTCTGTCCGACCTTCTGCTCTTCGCCGTCGCGATGGTCTGGGGCAGCAGTTACGGCATCGTCAAGCACGCGCTTGCGTTTTATCCCGTGCTGGCGCTGCTCGCGCTGCGCTTCGGCATCACGTTCTGCCTGCTCGCCGTGAATCTGCGGCATCTGCGGCACGCGAATGCAGCGACGCTGCGCGGCGTGCTCGTCCTCGGCATGCTGCTGCTCGCAATCTTTCTGGCTGAGACGTTCGGCGTCCAGCACACGCGCGCCGCAAACGCGGCGTTTCTGATCAGCTTGTGCGTCGTGCTGACGCCGCTCGTCGAATGGGCGCTGCTCAAGCGCCGTCCGGGCGCGGCGGAGTGGCTTGCGGTCGGTGTGTCGTTCGCGGGTGCATGGCTGCTCGCGAGCGATGGCGCACTCACCTTCGACTTCAATCTCGGCGATGGGCTCATCCTCGCCGCCGCCGTGCTGCGCGCGCTGTCGGTCTGCGTGACCAAGCGCGTGCTGCGCTGCGCGCCGCTGCCCGCGCTCACCGTGACGGCGGTGCAGGCGGGCGTGGTCGCATCGGGGAGCGCGCTCATCGCGTTGATGTTCGCGCCGTCGCAATGGCAGCCGTTGCCCGCGTTCGCCGGTCACGGCATGTTCTGGGGATCGGTGCTGTATCTCGTCGGCGCGTGCACCCTCTTCGCGTTTTTCGCGCAGAACTACGCGATCGGCCGCAGCAGCCCGACGCGCGTCTCGCTCCTGATGGGCAGCGAGCCGGCGTTTGGCGCGATTTTCGCGAGCGTGTGGCTCGGCGAACATGTGTCGATGGCGGGCTGGATCGGCGGCGGGATGATCGTCGCCGCGTCGCTGATGGCGACCGTGCCCTGGCGCGTCGTGTTCGCGGCGCGTCCGGGCGAAGCGTGACCGCGACCTCGCTCAGGCGCGCTTCTCGAACACCACGCTGAAGTTGTTGGCCGGCATCGCGACCGTCTCCACGAGCGTGAATCCGGCCTTCTCGCCCAGCGCCTCGACCGCTTCCATCTCGCGCACGCCCCAGCGCGGATCGCGTGCGCGCAATTGCTGATCGAAGGCGTCGTTGCTCGGTGCGGTATGCGCGCCATTGCGCCGATACGGCCCGTACAGGAACAGTACGCCCCCCGCGTCGAGGCGCGCGCCGGCGCCGCGAAAGAGCGCCTCAGCCGCTTCCCACGGCGCGATGTGAATCATGTTGATGCACACGATCGCCGCCGCTTTCGCGATGCCCCAATCGTCGCTCAGCACATCGAGCGCGAGCGGCGCGTTCAGATTCGCGAGTCCCGCGTGAGCGCGCCACGCGGCGATGGAATCGCGCGCTTGCGCATCGAGATCGCTCGGTTGCCAGACGATGCCGGGCAACGCCGCCGCGCAATGCACGGCATGTTGTCCGGTGCCGCTCGCGATCTCGAGCACGACGCCGCTCGGCGGCAGAACGCGCGCGAGCACCGACAGAACCGCATCGCGATTGCGTTCGGCGGCGGGCGCGCGGCGGCGCACGGTGTCGTCGGATGAGGTTTGATTCATATGCGATTGCGCGTGTGCGCGCATCTCCAGGTGCGTGAAAGCCGACATGTCGTGTCGAGCCTAGCGGCACGCACGAATCGGCGTCAAGCGCGGCGCGCGCCGGAAAGCCAAGGCCCGAAGGATGGCGCGATTCGTGCTGCCGGATGACGCGATTCGCGTGGCCGATCCGCGCCCCTCGCCGGCGGAAACCGCGGATTGCCAGCAAACCTGTGTATGCTCCGGTTGATCCCGCGTCCGCTTTTGCATTTTGCATGCACGCGTATTGCATTCCGAATGCCATATTGAATGCATTCCGAACGCACGCAAAATGCCGGCGCAGCATGACAGAGAGCGAGCTGTGCATCCCCGACAAACTCAGGTCCGCATACGCGGTGCGATCGAAACGGAGTGAATCATGCAGCACGACCAGAACCAGAACTCGCCGAAGCCATCGAACGACGGCCCCGACGACGACATGATCGCGTTCGCGAGCGAAGTGTTCGATGTCGCCCGCCGTGGCGACGCCGCGATGCTCGACGCGCTTCTCGCGAAAGGCCTCCCGCCCAATCTGCGCAACGACAAGGGCGACAGTCTCGTGATGCTTGCGAGCTATCACGGCCATGCCGACGCGGTGCGCGTGCTGCTGCAACACAACGCCGATGCGAACCTGCGCAACGACAATGGCCAGACGCCGATCGCGGGCGCCGCGTTCAAGGGCTTCCGCGACGTGATCGAAACGCTGCTCGCGCATGGCGCGGATGTCGAGGGTGCATCGCCCGACGGCCGCACGGCGCTCATGATCGCGGCGATGTTCAACCGTGTCGAGATCGTCGACTTGCTGATCGCGCGCGGCGCCGATCCGGATGCACGCGACGCGGGCGGTTTCTGCGCGCGCGATGCCGCCGAGAAGATGGGCGCGCCCGACACGGCCGCCCGGCTCGCGAAAGTATCGTGAGCGTGAAAGCATTCGATTGGCACAATGCACTCTGCATGCAAGATTCAATCCGCTGAACGAACGACGCGTCGCGCACGTCGAATCGTTCTGACAAGCACCGATCCAACAACAAACCAGACAAGCAGGTGACCCGGAACCATGGAGCTTTTGCGATGACAGGCGGTATCTCGCATCGGGGAGATGCGTCGCCGATCGGCCTTCACGCGCTCGTGCGAGCGAGCCGGACGGACAGCGCCTTCGCTGCCGCCGCATATCTGATACTGCGCGTGGCCGCGTTCATCGTCGCCATCGTGCGAACGTTGCGCGCAGTGCGCCTTACCGCGAGCCTGCCGATCGCCGCCGCCTGCGCGTTGTCCGCATGTGGACTGATGCCGCAGCAGGTGCCTGCGCCGATCGTCGAGCATTCCTATATCCCGGCGCCCGAAGAGACAGGCTCCGCCGAGCCCGAAGAGCCTCTGCCCGCCGTGCAGGCGCCGGAACCCGCCTCCGCCGTGAAGCCCGCGCCCGCTCCGAAGCCCAAGCGCCGCGTCGTCAGGCCGAAGCCTGCGGAGCCGGCCGTCACGCCGCCGCCGGAACCGCCCGAGCCGCCGCCTCCGCCGCAGATCATATCGACGCGCATCATGCAGCACGATCAGTTGCACGGTCTGCTCGATGCCGAAGTGCAGCGCCCCGACGGCAAGGTCGTCGGCCGCGCAGTGGACATGTACGTGGATGCGTCCGCGAAGCCGAAGCTCCTGATGGTGAATCTGGCGGGCTTCCTTGGCGTCGGCGACCGCAAGGTCAATTTCCCGTGGACGGCCTTCCGCTTCACGCCGAACTCGAAGACCGCGCCGATCACCTTGATGCCGCCGCCTCCACCCGTCAAGGGCAAGCCGGCCGATCCGGTGCCGAAGCCGCAGCCCGTCGCGGAGGCGCCTGCGAATCTCCTGCAACTGGTCGATTCGACGGTGACGCAAAAGAGTGGCGCGCGCATCGGACGCGTGGTCGACGTGCTCGTCGACGCTCAGGCTCAACCCCAGGCGCTCGTGATCGATCTCTCCAGTTCGCTCGCGGGCGACAAGCGCCATGTCGCGGCCAACTGGGGCGACTTGCACGTGCTCTCGCGCAACAAGCAATGGCAACTGCAGATGGATTTCAACGACGCGCAATTGAAGGCCGCGCCGACCTACTCGCCCGAGCAGCCGATCAAGATCGTGTCGCCTGTCGTGCCTGCGCCGGCGACGGCTGCGAGCGCGGCATCGGCGCCTGCTGCCGGATCGGGCGCATCGGGAACGGCGGGCGCGGCGGCCTCGGGCGCGGTGTCGGCGCAAGCGCCGGCTTCGGGTGCGCGCCCGGCCAGATAACGGATAACGACATCGATAACAGAATCACGACATGGTAATTGCACGCAGTCTGCGCGCGCTCGACTGGCTGAACTTCTTCGTCGCCAACGTGCAGACCGGCTTCGGCCCTTTCATTGCTTCGTACCTCGCGGCCAACAAGTGGACGCAGGGCGAGATCGGCCTGATGCTTTCCGTCGGCACGATCAGCGCGATGGCGAGCCAGTTGCCGGCAGGCGCGCTCGTCGATGCGATGCGCAACAAGAAGTTCGCCGCGCTCTCCGCGATCATTGCGATCATCGTGAGTGCGCTGTTGCTCGCCGCGAGCCCGACGTTCGTTCCGGTTTTTGCGGCGGAAGTGCTGCACGGCTTCGCGAGCTGCATGCTCGTCCCGGCGATGGCGGCGATCTCGCTCGCCCTCGTCTCACGTGCCGATCTCGGCGACCGGCTGGGCCGCAATGCGCGCTGGGCGTCGATCGGCAGCGCGCTGACCGCGGCGTTGATGGGCGCGTTCGGCGAGTATCTGTCGCTACGCTCGGTGTTTTTCCTGACGGCCGCGCTTGCGTTGCCGGCGATCGTCGCGCTGCGCATGATTCACTACGATGCGCTCCCCGTCGTGCCGCGCGCATCGCCTGGCAAGCCCAAACTCACGCCCGAAGGCGAAGAGCGCGAGTCATTGCGAGAGTTGCTGAAGGACAGGCGACTGCTGATTTTTGCGGCGTGCGTGGTGCTGTTTCACCTCTCGAACGCGGCGATGCTCAATCTCGCCGCCGGCGAAGTGACGGCGCACATGGGCGACAACGTTCAACTCGTGATCGCGGCGTGCATCATCGTGCCGCAGTTCATCGTCGCGGCGTTATCGCCGTGGGTCGGGCGGCAGGCGCAGAAGTGGGGACGCAGGCCGGTGCTGATTCTCGGATTCTGTGCGCTGCCTGTACGGGCGATTCTGTTCGCGGGCGTGAGCAGCCCGTATCTGCTCGTGCCGGTCCAGATGCTCGATGGCATCAGCGCGGCGGTGTTCGGTGTGATGCTGCCGCTGATCGCGGCGGATGTCGCGGGTGGGCGTGGGCATTACAACCTCACGATCGGGTTCTTCGGGCTTGCAGCGGGTGTCGGGGCGACGCTTTCGACTGCGGCGGCGGGTTTTGCCGCGGATCGATTTGGCACTGCGATGAGCTTCTTTGGTCTGGCCGGGGCTGGCGCGCTTGCCGTGCTGATGGTCTGGCTCGCGATGCCGGAGACGCGGACCGATCATGTGGTGAAGGAGGATCAGGCTAAACCGCCTGTGGAGGTTTGATGCTTTTTCTGCCGCTGGATCCCGTTTTCTTTTGGGTCTATTGGCACAGCCGCCCCGCACAGGGGCAGCGCTAATAGACCGACAAGAAAACAGGATTCCACCTAATACATATCGAAAACCCTCTGCAAATCCCGCCCCTGCGAACCCAACGCCAACGCCAGCATCAACAACACCCGTGCCTTATAAGGATTGAGCGTCCCGGCGCTGACGGTCCCAAGCGCATCATCATTCGCTGCGCCGTTGCGCATCACGTGCCCCGCCCCCACGCGTGACGCGCGCACAACGGCAACGCCTTGCTTCACCGCATCCGCAAGCGCTTGAGTGAGCGTCGCATGCATGGACCCATTGCCCGTGCCCGCCACAACGATGCCCCGCACACCCGCCGCGACAAGCGCATCGACCGTCACACGCGACGCATCCGCGTAACTCGCGACGATCTCGACCATCGGCCATTGCCCGCTCGCCGAGAATTCGCTCGACGCAGTATGCGGCCGCACGACCGTCCGCTGAAACTCGACGCGTCCGTCCTGCACAAAGCCGAGCGCGCCCGTTTCGGGCGACCGGAATGCATCGACGGCATACGTGCTCGTCTTGGTGACATCGCGCGCGCTATGGATCTGGTTGTTGAACGCGACGAGCACGCCCTTGCCCGCCGCATCCTTCGACGCCGCGACCGTCACCGCGTTGAGCAGATTCAGCGGACCATCGGCGGAAAGCGCGGTCGACGGACGCATCGCAGCCGTGAGCACGACAGGCTTCGTGCTCTTCACGACGAGATGCAGCAGGTACGCGGTTTCTTCGAGCGTATCGGTGCCGTGCGTGACGACGACGCCATCGATATCGTCCTGCGCGAGCAGCGCATCGATGCGCTTCGCGAGCGTCGTCCACAGCGCGGCGCTCATGTCCTTGCTGTCGATGCTCGCGATCTGTTCCGCGTGGATCTGCGCGACGGAGCCGAGCGCGGGCACGGCGTCGAGCAGCTTGTCGACGCCGACGACGCCCGCCTTGTAGCCCGCCGTCTTCGATGCATCGCCCGCCGATCCGGCGATGGTGCCGCCCGTTGCCAGCACGGCGATGCGAGGTAGAGAGGATGTGTTCATGCCGGCGATTGTAAATCAGCCGGCGCGCAACTCACGCCGCTTCGCGAAGCTGCGCGGCGATCTGCGCTTCGTCGAGCTGCGGCGCGAACATTTCGATCAGCCGGTACGCATACGCGCGCAGGAACGCGCCCTTTCTCAGCCCGACCCGCGTCGTGCTCGCTTCGAACAAGTGCTGCGTATCGAGCGCAACGAGTTCGGTGTCGCGCTTCGCGTCATACGCCATCGCCGCGACGATGCCGATGCCCATGCCCAGTTCGACGTACGTCTTGATGACGTCGGCGTCGATCGCGGTGAGCACGATATCGGGCATCGCGCCCGCGCTCGCGAACGCCTGATCGACGTGCGAACGGCCGGTGAAATCGTTGTCGTACGTGACGATCGGATATTCGGCGATCTGCTCGAGCGTGATGTTCTCGCGCCCGACGAGCGGATGATCCTTCGGCACCACGACCGTGTGATGCCACGAATAGCACGGAAACGTGACGATGTCCGGATAGCGGTCCAGCGCTTCGGTCGAAATGCCGATATCCGCCTCGCCGTTGATGATCATCTGCGCGATCTGCTGCGGGCTGCCCTGGCGCAGCGCGAGATGCACTTTCGGGAACACCTCGGTGAATTGGCGGATGACCTTCGGCAGCGCATAACGCGCCTGCGTGTGCGTCGTCGCGACGACGAGATGGCCGTTGTCCTGATCCGCGAACTGGCGCGCGACGCGCCGCAGATTCTCGGCATCGAGCAACATGCGCTCGATCAGCTGATGCACTTCCTTGCCCGGCTCCGTGAGTCCCGTCAGACGCTTGCCGCGGCGAATGAAGATATCGACGCCGAGCTCGTCTTCCAGATCCTTGATCTGCTTCGAGACGCCCGACTGCGACGTATAGAGCACATTGGCGACCTCCGTCAGATTCATGTTCTGACGCACGGCCTCGCGCACGAAGCGCAGTTGCTGGAAATTCATGTCAGCCTCTTTGATTTTTATGATGTCATTGCGCGGGAAACACGCGCAATGCGCGCGGCACGGCGGTGACGCCATCGCCGATATCGAGCTTGAGCGCGCGCCATGCCTCGCGATCCAGTTCCGCTTCGATCGCGCCGCCCGCGCTGCCTTCGAGCTCGACGCGCACCGAGCCGCCCAGCGTCACGACGCGCCGCACGCCCACGACGATGCCATCGCGATGCGTGCCATCGGCCGGATAGAGCGCGAGATCGTGCGGACGCACATACGCGAGCGCCCGGCCGCTGAAATGCGCCTGAGCCGCGATCGGGTTCGTGGCGCCATCGGCGATGAAGCCGTTCGAGTTGACCTCGCCCTGCAGGCGGTTCGCCGCGCCGAGAAACTCGTAGACGAACGACGTCTGCGGATGATCGTACACGTCTTGCGGGCTGCCGACCTGCTCCACGTGCCCATGATTCATCACGACGATGCGATCCGCCACTTCGAGCGCTTCTTCCTGGTCATGCGTGACGAAGAGCGTCGAAATATGCAGATCGTCGTGCAGACGGCGCAGCCAGCTGCGTAGTTCCTTGCGCACTTTGGCATCGAGCGCGCCGAACGGCTCGTCGAGCAGCAGCACTTTCGGTTCGACGGCGAGCGCGCGCGCGAGCGCAATACGTTGCCGCTGACCGCCCGACAGTTCCGACGGAAAACGCTCCGCGAGCCAGTCGAGCTGCACGAGCTTCAGCAGCTCATGCACCTTCTCGCGGATCACAGCTTCGCTCGGACGTTCGCGGCGCGGCTTCACGCGCAGGCCGAACGCGACGTTCTCGAACACGGTCATATGCCGGAACAGCGCGTAATGCTGGAACACGAAGCCGACCTGGCGCTCGCGCGCGCCGACCGCCGCGACGTCTTCGCCGTGCAGCACGACTTGCCCTGCATCGGCGAATTCGAGACCCGCGATCACGCGCAGGAGCGTGGTCTTGCCGCAACCGGAAGGCCCGAGCAGCGCGACCAGTTCGCCCGCCGGGAAGTCGAGCGTGACGTTGTCGAGCGCGGTGAAATCGCCGAAGCGTTTTTGCAGATTGCGAACGATGATGCTCATGGTGTTATCGGCCTCTTAATGCTGTGCGGTGGCTTTGGCAACGGTCAGTGCTTGCGACATGCGCCGCTCCGCAAGGAGCTTCAACGCGAGCGTCACGAGCGCGAGCAGCGCCAGCAGCGACGCCACCGCGAACGCGGCCGAAAAGTTGTATTCGTTGTAGAGAATTTCGACGTGCAGCGGCATCGTGTCGGTCTGGCCGCGGATATGGCCCGACACCACAGACACCGCGCCGAACTCGCCCATCGCGCGCGCGTTGCACAGGATCACGCCGTAGAGCAGGCCCCACTTCACATTGGGCAGCGTCACGCGCCGGAAGATCTGCCAGCCCGACGCGCCGAGCACGTGCGCCGCTTCCTCCTCGTCGTTGCCTTGCGCCTGCATCAACGGAATCAGTTCGCGCGCGACGAACGGAAAAGTCACGAAGATCGTCGCGAGCACGATGCCCGGCACCGCGAAGATGATCTGCACGTCATGCGCGGCGAGCCACGGGCCGAACCAGCCCTGCGCGCCGAACATCAGCACGTAGATGAGACCCGAGATGACCGGCGACACCGAAAACGGCAAGTCGATGAGCGTGGTCAGCAGCGCCTTGCCGCGAAACTCGAACTTCGCGATCGCCCACGACGCCGCGAGCCCGAAGACGATATTCAGCGGCACCGCGATCGCGGCGGTGATCAGCGTGAGCTTGATCGCGGACCACGCGTCGGGGTCCTTCAGCGACTCGAAGTAATAGCCGATTCCCTTTGCGAACGCCTGCACGAACACCGCGACGAGCGGCACGACGAGAAAGAACGCGAGAAACGCGAGCGCGATGCCGGTCAGCAGCCAGCGCACGGCGCGCGGCTCGGTGACGGGATTGAGGCCGTGCGTATCGCGCTGGGCCGTGGTTTGCAACGGAAGCACCTTGCTCATGCCGTTTCTCCCGCTGCCAGACCGACGTTGACCGGCGCCGCGCCCGTCTTGCTCGTGCGACGTTGCAACCACCATTGCAGCGTATTGATGAAGAGCAGCATCAGAAACGACACGCACAACATCACGACGGCCAGCGCGGTCGCGCCGGCATAGTCGTATTGCTCGAGCTTGGTGATGATGAGCAGCGACGTGATCTCGGATTTCATCGGCACATTGCCCGCGATGAAGATCACCGAGCCGTATTCGCCCAGCGCACGGGCGAACGCGAGCGCGAAACCCGTCAGGAGCGCGGGAAAGAGCGAAGGCAGCACGACGCGGCGAAACGTGAGCCAGCGCGTCGCGCCGAGGCACGCGGCGGCTTCTTCCTGCTCGCGCTCGAAGTCTTCGAGCACGGGCTGCACCGTGCGCACGACGAACGGCAAGCCGATGAACGTCAACGCGACGAGCACGCCGAGCGGCGTGAACGCGACCTTGATGCCGAGCGGCGCGAGATATTGCCCGATCCAGCCATTGCCCGCGTAGACCGCGGCGAGCGAGATGCCGGCCACCGATGTCGGAAGCGCGAACGGCAGATCGACGATCGCATCGACGATGCGTTTGAACGGGAACGTGTAGCGCACGAGCACCCACGCGACGAGAAAGCCGAACACCGCGTTGATGAGCGCGCCGCCGAGCGCCGCACTGAACGTGAGCCGATACGATGCCAGCACGCGCGGCGACGTCACCGCGCGCACGAACTGCGCCCAGTCGAGCGTCGCCGTCTTCGCGAAGGTCGCGGCAAGCGGAATCAGCACCACGAGGCTGAGATACGCCACCGTGATGCCGAGCGTCAGGCCGAAACCGGGCAGCGCGCTCGGTTTCCTGAATGTGAGGGTCGTCATCCTTGAGTCATCCTTTGCGCCGGGGAGGCGCTCGCTACCTGGGCGACGCGCGGCGTCATTGGCGCGCCGCGTCGTCGTGCAACCATCGTTATTGCGGCTGATAGATCGAATCGAACACGCCGCCATCCGCGAAATGCGTCTTCTGCGCCTTCGTCCAGCCGCCGAACGTATCGTCGATGGTGTAAAGCTTCAGCTTCGGAAACTGCTTCGTGAGATCGGCGGGCACCTTCTCCGAACGCGGCCGATAGAAATTGCGCGCGGCAATCTGTTGCCCTTCGTCGCTATACAGATACTTGAGATAGGCCTCGGCGAGCTTGCGCGTGCCGTGCTTGTCGGCGACCTTGTCGACCACCGCGACCGGCGGCTCCGCGAGAATGCTCACCGACGGCACCACGATCTCGAACTTGTCCGGACCGAACTCCTTCAGCGACAGAAACGCCTCGTTTTCCCATGCGATCAGCACGTCGCCCTGGCCGCGCTGCACGAAGCTCGTCGTCGCACCGCGCGCGCCGGAATCGAGCACGCCGGCGTTCTTGTAGAGCTTCGTCACGAACTCCTTGGCCGTCTGCTCGTTGCCGCCCGGCTTGTGCAGTGCATAAGCCCATGCCGCGAGATAGTTCCAGCGCGCGCCGCCCGACGTCTTCGGATTCGGCGTGACGATCGACACGCCCGGCTTCGTCAGATCGTCCCAGTCCTTGATGTGCTTCGGATTGCCCTTGCGCACGAGGAACACGATCGTCGACGTGTACGGCGATGCGTTGTCGGGAAGGCGCTTCTGCCAATCTGCGTTGACGAGGCCCTTGGACGCGAGCGCATCGATGTCATAGGCGAGCGCGAGCGTGACGACGTCGGCCTGCAGCCCGTCGAGCACCGCGCGCGCCTGGCCGCCCGAGCCGCCGTGCGACTGCTTGAAGGTTACGGTCTCGCCCGTCTCGGCCTTCCACTTTTTCGCGAACGCCTGATTGAAGTCCTGATAGAGCTCGCGGGTCGGATCGTAAGAGACGTTCAGAAACGCCGTCTGCGCATACGCCGATGCGGCCATGCCGAAGCCCGCCGCAGTCAGCGCCGCCGCCGCGAGCAGACGCCGAGCGCCTTTGCCCAATCCCAGTGTGATGCTTTGCATTCCCCGTTCTCCGTCTTATCGAATTGACGGAATCAGTCTATCGAGGCGTCTATATGATTAGAAATAATCGTTCTTCACTTTTTTATACGTAAAACTGCTAAGAACGATATTCCTGATCGTGGAAAGCTGGATCGCGCCACGACCCTATGCTGTGCGGCCCCGCACGGGCGAACCTCAAGTAAAGCTTGAAAAGCGCGGAATACTGTATAAAAATACAGTCACCTGTCCATTCATACAGTGCATCAGGGGCCCGAGCCAGTGACCAAGACATCAAAACTTACCGCGCGGCAGCAGCAGGTGTTCGAACTCATCCAGCGCGCGATCGACCGCACGGGGTTTCCGCCCACGCGCGCCGAGATCGCCGCGGAGCTGGGTTTCAGTTCGGCGAATTCCGCCGAGGAGCACTTGCGGGCGCTGGCGCGCAAGGGCGTAATCGAGCTGGCGGCGGGCTCGTCGCGCGGCATCCGGCTGCTCGGTGACGCTTCGCGCATCGACCGTTCGGAGGAACTGCCGCATCAATTCACGCTGCCGCATCAGAGCATCATGCAACTGTCGCTGCCGCTCGTCGGCCGTGTCGCGGCGGGTAGTCCGATCCTCGCGCAAGAGCACATCTCGCAGCATTACGCATGCGATCCCGCGCTCTTTTCCAGCAAGCCGGACTATCTGTTGAAAGTGCGCGGCCTCTCGATGCGCGACGCAGGCATTCTCGACGGCGACCTTCTCGCGGTGCAGAAGCGCAACGAAGCAAAAGACGGACAGATCGTCGTGGCCCGGTTGGGCGACGACGTCACGGTCAAGCGCTGGAAACGGCGTTCAGACGGCGTCGAGCTGATCGCGGAAAACCCGGATTATGAGAACATTTTCGTGCGCGCCGGCAGCAACGATTTCGCGCTGGAAGGCATCGCTGTCGGGCTGATTCGTTCGGGCGAGTTCTGACGCTCGCCATCGGCACGAACGAGCAGCAAAAGTCGAAGCGAATTGTTTGATTCGTTTTCGCAACGGGACAAGAAATGTCTCATTGACGTCGCAAGATAGCCTCACCAACCGCTTTCGGGCGCCTCGTCCGAACGGCTCAAATACTACAAGCATGACGGCCACCGTGCGCGGTGCGCCGCGGTGCGTCCTATCGTCTGGAGAGTCATCATGGAACGTTTTGCCCGTCTGCTGCCCTTCCGTCAATTCGGCCGCCTGCGCCATCTGCGCACGCTGATCGCGTGCGGCATGCCGCGAGCCGAAACCACGCCCGATCTCTTCGACGAAATGCCCGCACTGCCGTCGCGCCAGCCGGCTTTTGCACGCGTGTCGCTCAACAGCACGGTGCACGCCGAGCCCGAGATGCGCGCGCCGGTGCGTGTTTATCGCGGAGAATCGCGCGTGATTCTGGTAGGCAAGATCGACGAAGTGTCGCGCATGATCGACCGCTGCATCGCCGAAGAAAACGCGGGGCTCGCCGGCGGAATCCTTGCCTGAATGGAGGGGCATCGCACGCAAAACGCGAAATCGCGGGATATAACCGGCGCTCGCGCGGTCAATCCGTGATTCGCGTTTTACGAAGAGGCTTCGCCGTCGCATGTCTCGCACTACCCGCTCTATTGCCGCCGCGCTCGTCGTTCTGATTGTCGTCGCGGCGCTCGGTTTCGTTTATGCGTCGCCGTATATCGCGCTGGACCGCGTGAAGCGCGCAGCCGATGCGCGCGACGCGCAGACCGTCAATCAATACGTGGATTTCCCGGCGCTCCGGGCGAGCCTCAAGGAACAGGTTGCGGCCCTGCTCACGCGGCGCGTGGATATCCAGAAAAGCGGCAATCCGCTCGCGATCATCGGTGCGATGATCGGCGCGGCGCTCGTCGGTCCGCTCGTGGATGCTTATGCGACACCGGACGGCGTTGCGGCCATTCTGAACGGCATTCCGCCGCGCGGCGTTCCGGGCGAGCGTCCGCCGCAAGCCGGGAACGGTGCATCGGCGGGTCCGGCGAACGCGCCCGCTTCCGGCGTCACGACCGCGCAGCAAGCACCGAAGGAGCCGCCGCAAACCAAGGCGGGCTATCGAAGCCTGAACACCTTCGTCGTTACGTATCAGCATGGCGCGGGCGACGCGCGTTACTCCGCGATCTTTCACCGCGACGGGTTGGTGTCATGGAAGCTCGTCGCGGTCGATCTCAACGGTTGATGCGTCAAGCGCCGCCGGTCATGCGCCGGCTTCGGCCTTGACCGGTTTCGCCGCGTAGGCCGCTTCGTCTTCGGCTTCGGCGGATTCACCCGCCTGACACACGGCAACCAGAATGCTGCACTTCACGCGATCGAGCAGCGGCGTGTTGCCCGCGCCCATCCACCAGCGCGCGAGACCGCTGCGGCAGCGATGCCCGACGACCACGAGATCGACCTGAAGGCTTTCGGCCAGCGCCGCGATTTCATCGATCGGATGGCCGAACGCGAAATGTCCCTGCGCCTGAAGGCCGCGTTCGCGCAGCCATTCGACGCCTTCCTGCAGGATATCGCGCGCGGCTTCTTCGAAACGTCCGCAGGCCATGTCGGTGAGCAGTCCGGCGCTTTGCGCGATGCTCGAGCGCATATCGACGACCGCGAGCACGTGCGTTTCGGCATTCAGGTCCAGCGCGAGATTCGCGCCCTGACGCAGTGCCTTGCGGCCTTCTCGTGAGCCGTCATAGCACAGCAGGATTTTTCGGTAGCTCTCCATCTCGACCTCCCTGGCCAACTTGCCGTTGAGCGCGACTTGCCCGCGGCGTTGATTCATCATCGTGCGTCGTCCCGTGAGAGACAACGCTGGAAAACGCTTACCGGCGCGAAGACGCTAGCTCGCACCGTGCCAGATACGCAAATTCACCAACGGACAAGCCTCTGGCACTATCGGCCGGAACCGGTTCAATGCCTTCCGCACAGGTTTGACACGCCCGCGCAGCATGCGGTTGCACGCCAAGCGCCGCCTTGGTGCAATGGATTACACTAGCCCGCTGGATTTCCCTCATGCGGTTTTCCCTGCGGCACGAATGCATGACTGATCAAACATTGCAACAAAGCGCTTCAGGCGACGCCGATCGAAACGGCGCGCCCGCCATCGAGTTCAGCGAAGTAAGAAAGCACTACGGTGAGCGCACGGTCGTCGACGGCCTGTCGTTCGACGTGCGGCCCGGCGAATGCTTCGGACTGCTGGGACCAAACGGCGCGGGCAAGACGACGACGCTCAAGATGTTGCTCGGCATCACCTCGCCCGATAGCGGTGCGATCCGGCTCGTCGGCGAACCGGTGCCGGCGCGTGCGCGTTTCGCGCGTGAACGTGTGGGCGTCGTGCCGCAGTTCGATAACCTCGATCCCGATTTCACCGTCCGCGAAAACCTCACGGTGTTCGGCCGCTACTTCGGTCTGACGGGCGCGCGCATGGATGCGCTCGTGCCGTCGCTGCTGGAATTCGCGCGGCTGGAGAACAAGGCTGATGCGCGCGTCGGCGAATTGTCGGGCGGCATGAAGCGGCGCCTTACGCTCGCGCGCGCGCTCGTCAACGATCCCGATGTTCTCGTGATGGACGAGCCGACCACCGGGCTCGATCCGCAAGCGCGGCATCTGATCTGGGAGCGCCTGCGCTCGCTGCTCGCGCGCGGCAAGACGATCCTGCTCACGACGCATTTCATGGAAGAAGCCGAACGTCTCTGCGATCGTCTCTGTGTGATCGAGGAAGGCCGCAAGATCGCCGAGGGACGGCCGCGCGATCTGATCGAATCGGTGATCGGCTCGGATGTGATCGAGATCTACGGTCCCGATCCGCAAGCGCTTGCCGCCGAACTTGCGCCGCTTGTCGAGCGCATGGAAGTGAGCGGCGAAACGCTCTTTTGCTACGTCGACGATCCGCAGCCCGTTCATGCGCGCGTGAAAGGCCGCGCGGACGTGCGCTATTTGCATCGTCCGGCGAATCTCGAAGATGTTTTCCTGCGTCTCACGGGACGTGAGATGGTGGACTGAGTCAATGGATACGCTCGAACGATCCCGCATCGACAAAAAGCGCGCGCCGAAGCACGCGGAGAGCTTCACGCCGTTGTCGAGCGCGCTACCCGCGAACGCCACGCACTGGATGTCGGTGTGGCGGCGCAACTATCTCGTCTGGAAGAAGCTCGCCATCGCCTCGATGATCGGCAATCTCGCCGATCCGATGATCTATCTTTTCGGTCTCGGCCTCGGATTGGGCCTGATGGTCGGACACGTCGACGGCGTGTCGTATATCGCGTTTCTCGCGGCGGGCACGGCGGCGTCGAGCGTGATGATGTCCGCGAGCTTCGAATCGATGTACTCGGGCTTCTCGCGCATGCACGTGCAGCGCACGTGGGAAGCGATCATGCATACGCCGCTCACGCTCGGCGATATCGTGCTCGGCGAGATCGTCTGGGCGGCGAGCAAATCGGTGCTCTCGGGCGTCGCGATCATGATCGTCGCGGGCGCGTTGGGATATGCGAGCGTTCCGTCAATGCTGATCGCACTGCCCGTCATCGTGCTGACGGGACTCGCGTTCGCGAGCACCGCGATGGTCGTCACCGCGCTCGCGCCGAGCTACGACTTCTTCATGTTCTATCAGACGCTTGCGCTCACGCCGATGCTCCTGCTCTCCGGCGTGTTCTTTCCCATCGCGCAATTGCCCGCGATTGCGCAGCACGTCACGCAGGTTTTGCCGCTGTATCACGCGGTGGAGCTGATCCGTCCGGCGATGCTCGGCCGCCCTTTCGACAGCTTCGCGCTGCATGTGATCGTGCTGATCGCGTATGCGGTCGTGCCGTTCTTCCTGTGCGCGTGGCTGTTCAGGCGGCGCATGATGAAGTGAAAAACGGCGATGGAGCCTGAAGGTCCATCGCCGTTCAGCGTTACTTCACAGGAAACTCGTGATGCCCGCCGAAGCCGAAGCGCATTGCGGACAGCATGCGCTCGGGGAACGACTCGGCATCGCGTGAGCGGAAGCGCGTGTACAGCGCCGCCGACAGCACCTGCGCCGGCACCGCCTCCTCGATCGCCGCTTCGATCGTCCAGCGCCCTTCGCCGCTATCCGCGACTTCGGTCGAATAACGGTCGAGCGAGCCGTCGCCCGCGAGCGCGCCGGCGGTCAGATCGAGCAGCCACGACGACACCACGCTGCCGCGACGCCACACTTCCGCGATATCCGCGAGATCGAGCGTGTAGCGCTCGTTCTCCGGCAGCTCCGTCGAGTCCTTGCGCTCGAGCACATGGAAGCCCTCGGCATACGCCTGCATCAGTCCATATTCGATGCCGTTGTGCACCATCTTCACGAAGTGCCCCGAACCGACCGGCCCGCAGTGCATGTAGCCGTTCTCGACGCGCGCATCGCGCCCTTCGCGGCCCGGCGTTTCGGGAATGTCGCCGCGCCCAGGCGCGAGCGTCGCGAGAATCGGATCGATGCGCCGCACGACCGGCTCGTCGCCGCCGATCATCATGCAGTAGCCGCGCGTCAGTCCCCACACGCCGCCCGACGTGCCGACATCGACGTAATGGATGCCCTGCTCGCGCAACTGCGCGGCGCGGCGGATATCGTCCTTATAAAAGCTGTTGCCGCCGTCGATGATCACGTCGTCCGCGCCGAGGATCTTGTGCAGATCGTTGAGCGTGTCCTCTGTGATTTTCCCGGCGGGCAACATCAGCCAGACGACGCGCGGCGCGGCGAGCTTTGCGACGAGATCGCCCAGGTCTTTCGCACCCGTCGCGCCTTCGTTCGCGAGCGCTTCGGTCGCCTCCGGATTGTGGTCGTACACGACGCACGTATGTCCGCCACGCATCAGGCGCCGCCCGATATTGCCGCCCATGCGCCCCAGTCCCACGATGCCGATCTGCATGATGGTCACTCCTTCCCGTTGGATTTCACGCGTTCGATCTGCTTCTTCGCGGCGTCGTAGACCGCTTCCGGCGTGAAGCCGAACTTCGTCTTCAGCGCCTTCAACGGTGCGGATGCGCCGAACGTGTGCATCACGATCTGCGTTCCGAGGCGGCCGACATAGCGATCCCAGCCAAGGGTCGCGGCCTGCTCGACGCACACGCGCGCGTTCACGTCCGGCGGCAGCACCGATTCCCGGTAAGCCAGATCCTGCTTCTCGAAGATGTCCCACGACGGCATCGACACGACGCGCGCCGCGATGCCTTCGCTCGTGAGCTTCTCGTACGCCTCGACGCAGAGCGACACTTCGCTGCCCGTCGCGAGCAGCAGCACTTCGGGCTTCTTGCCGCCTTCGGTGTCGGCGAGCGTGTAGGCGCCGCGCTTCACGCCATCGGCGGACGCGTATTTCTTGCGGTCGAAGGTCGGCAGCGGCTGGCGCGTCAGCACGATGCACGACGGCTCCTTCGGATGCGTCAGCGCCACGCGCCACACTTCGGCGACCTCGTTCGCATCGGCGGGACGCATGGTGCACAGGCCCGGCACGCCGCGCAGCGACGCCAGTTGCTCGATCGGCTGATGCGTCGGACCGTCTTCGCCGACGCCGATCGAATCGTGCGTGAACACGTAGATCACCGGCACTTCCATGATCGCGGAAAGGCGGATCGGCGGCTTCATGTAGTCGCTGAAGATCAGGAAAGTCGATCCATATGCACGAATTCCCGACAGCGCGAGGCCGTTGCACACGGCGCCCATGCCGTGCTCGCGAATGCCGAAGTGCAGATTGCGCCCGCCGTAGCTGTCGTGCTCGAAGCTGCCGGCGCCTTCGAACTTGAGATTCGTTTTCGTCGATGGCGAAAGGTCCGCCGCCCCGCCGATCAGCCAGGGCAAGCGCGGCGCGATCGCGTTCAACACCTTGCCGGACGAATCGCGTGTCGCGAGGCCTTTGGCGTCGGCTTCGAAGGTCGGGATGTCGGCGTCCCAGTTGTCGGGAAGCTTCGATTCGAGCATCTGCCACGCTTCTTTCGCGAGCTCCGGATGGGCCTTCTCGTAGGCGTCGAAGCGCTGCTTCCACTCGGCGTGAAGCTTCTTGCCGCGCGCGCCCATGCCGTCGGCGAAGTGCTGCATCACGCCGTCGGGCACATAGAACTGCTTGTCCTCCGGCCAGCCGTAGAACTTCTTCGCGAGCTTGACCTCTTCCTCGCCGAGCGCCTCGCCGTGCGCGCTCGCCGTGTTCTGCTTGTTCGGCGCGCCCCAGCCGATAATGCTCTTCACGACGATCAGCGTCGGCTTGTCGGTGTGCGACTTGGCCTTGTTGATCGCGGCTTCGAGCGCGGCGGCGTCGTTGGCGTCGTCGACGTGCAGCGTGTGCCAGTTGTAGCCGTGAAAGCGCGCTTCCACGTCGTCGCTGTAGGCGAGTTCCGTATGGCCTTCGATCGTGATCGTGTTGCTGTCGTAGATCCAGATGAGATTCGAGAGGCGCAGATGCCCCGCCAGCGACGCCGCTTCGTGCGACACGCCTTCCATCATGTCGCCGTCACCGCACAGCGCGTAGACGCGGTAATCGAAGATCGTGTCGCTGCCCTTGTTGAAGTGCGATTCCTTCCAGCGCGCGGCCATCGCCATGCCGACGCTGTTGCCGAGACCCTGCCCGAGCGGCCCGGTCGTCGTCTCGACGCCCGTCGTCATCCGGTATTCCGGGTGGCCCGGCGTCTTGCTGTCGAGCTGGCGGAACTGCTTGATGTCATCGATCGAAACGGCCGGCTTGCCGGTGGGCTTGCCGTCGCCGTCGAATTCCTTCACGCCCGCCAGATGCAGCAGCGAATACAGCAGCATCGACGCATGGCCGACCGACAGCACGAAGCGGTCGCGATTCGGCCATAGCGGCGCGTCGGGATCGTAACGGAGATGGTTCTGCCAGAGATGGAACGCGACCGGTGCGAGCGCCATCGGCGTGCCGGGGTGGCCGGAATTGGCCTTCTGCACGGCGTCCATCGAAAGCGTGCGGATGGTGTCGATCGTGAGGCGATCGAGGTCTTTGGCCTGAGGTGTTGCTTGAGACATGAGCGACGACTCCTTTGCGAAGAGCGCGCTGTGGCGAAAGGCGCCGCAGCGGGCAACCAGGACCATCGAGCAAGTGTAGTGCCTTGCGAGAAGCACCGCACCGCGAGTGACACGGGGAGCGCGCCGCGAATCCCGCTGTGCGGGACTCAGGGCGGCGTTACGGCAGAGTACGGGCCAAAGATTCGGCCGGTATTACAGAGCGATATCCAACGGGGACGCGAACGTCAATGCTGACACATTCGCGGCAAAGCCATGCAATTTGTCGTCAAATGTTTGAGTCGGCGAAGAAATTTCAGGGCGCCGGATTCGGCTGGCGTTCGTGCAGCGCGTCGATTTCGGCCAGGATTTCGTCCGACAGTTCGATGTTCACGCTCTCGATGTTCTCTTTCAGCTGCGCCATCGACGTCGCGCCGATCAGCGTGCTCGTCGTGAACGGGCGCGTGTTGACGAAGGCGAGCGCGAGTTGCGTCGGCGTGAGTCCGTGGCGCTTCGCCAGCTCGACGTAAGCCGTGATCGCGGCGATCGACTGCGGCTTGCTGTAACGCTGAAAGCGCTCGAACAGCGTGATGCGCGCGCCCGCCGGACGCGCGCCGCCTTCGTACTTGCCCGACAGCCAGCCGAACGCGAGCGGCGAATACGCGAGCAGCCCGACGCCTTCCTTGTGCGTGAACTCGGACAGGCCGAGTTCGTACGTGCGATTCACGAGGCTGTACGGATTCTGAATGCTGACGATCTTGGGCAGCCCTGCTTTCTCGGCCGCGCGCAGGAATTGCGCGACGCCCCACGGCGTTTCGTTCGACACGCCGACATGGCGAATCTTGCCCGCCTTCACGAGCTCGGCGAGCGCGGCGAGCGTTTCCTCGATGGGCACCGTGTATTCATCGTCGAGATACGGATACGCCGCGCGGCCGAAGGTCATCGTGCTGCGGTCGGGCCAGTGCAATTGATACAGATCGACGTAATCGGTTTGCAGACGCCTCAGGCTGCCGTCGATGGCTTCGTTCAGGTTCTTGCGATCGAACTGGTTACCAGCGCCCCGGATATGCCGCGGATTGTGCGGCTGGCGCGCGGGACCGGCGATCTTCGTCGCGAGCACGATATCGGCGCGCTTCGCCTGATTCTTCGCGAGCCACGTGCCGATGTATTGCTCGGTCAGGCCCTGCGTTTCGGGGCGCGGCGGCACCGGATACATTTCGGCGGCATCGATCAGATTCACGCCCTGCGCGAGCGCGTAATCGATCTGCTCGTGCGCTTCGCTTTCGGTGTTCTGCTCGCCCCAGGTCATGGTGCCGAGTCCGATCAGGCTGACGTCGACACCCGAATCACCCAGTTTCCGAAACTTCATTGCTCATTCCTCTTGTTGGCGTTGTGTTTGCGCGTTGTCGGCACAGCGTAGGCGCATTGTCGGGCACGCTGTCTGGCTGTTTTCCGGCAGTCGCAAAACGTACCATAGCCGCGAAAGCTCTGCTCTCGCGGCTAGAATGGCAGGCTTCCAGACATGCAGGAGCGCCCGACCGATGCCGTCAGCAAGCGATCGCGAGAAAAAAGGCTCGTCGCTCATCGTCATGCTCGTCGCGGCGACCTTCTTCATGGAGAACCTCGACGGCACGATCATCGCCACCGCCTTGCCGCAGATGGCGCGCTCGTTCAACGTGCATCCCGCCGACATGAGTCTCGGCATCACGGCGTATCTGCTCACGCTCGCCGTGTTCATCCCGATTTCCGGCTGGGCCGCCGACCGCTTCGGCCTGCGCACCGTGTTCGCGAGCGCGATCGCCGTGTTCACCGCGGCGTCCGTGCTGTGCGCGACGACTTCCACGCTGCCCGCTTTCGCCGCCGCGCGCGTGCTGCAGGGCATCGGCGGCGCGATGATGGTTCCGGTCGGACGCCTCGCCGTCCTGCGCGCGACGCCCAAGGAAGGCCTGATGCGCGCGATCGCGATCATCACGTGGCCCGGTCTCGTCGCGCCGGTGATCGGCCCGCCGCTCGGCGGCTTCATCACCACGTATTCGTCGTGGCGCTGGATCTTCTATCTGAATGTGCCGCTCGGCCTGATCGGTTTGCTGCTGACGCTGCGCTATATCGGCAATGAACGCGAGGACGCGACGCGCCGTTTCGATCTCGCCGGTTTCGCGCTGTGCGGCATCGCGTGCACGACCCTGCTCTACGCGATGGAGCTGATCGGCCGCAGCGACGCGGACTGGACGTTCGTCGGCGTGCTGGTCGCGGTGGGCGTCGTCGCGGGTATCGCGTCGTGGTGGCATCTGCGGCGCGCGGCGCATCCGGTGGTGGATTTGTCGGCGCTGAAGGTGAAGACTTTCGCCGTGGCGATGGGCGGCGGCTCGCTCTTTCGCATCGCGATCAGCGCGGCGCCGTTCCTGTTGCCGCTGATGTTCCAGGTCGGTTTCGGCATGAACGCGTTCGAATCCGGTTTGCTCACGCTCGCGGTGTTCGCGGGCAATCTGTCGATGAAACTCGTCACGACGCCCGTCATGCGTCAGTTCGGCTTTCGGCCGGTGCTGATCGTGAATGGCGTGCTCGCGGCGCTCTCGCTGGCCGCGATGAGCCTGCTCACGCCGTCGACGCCCAAGCTCGTGATCGTCGTCGTGTTGTTCGCGAGCGGCTTGTCGCGCTCGCTGCAGTTCACGGCGCTCAACACGCTCTCTTTCGCCGATGTCCCGAAAGCGCAGATGAGCGGCGCCTCGGCGCTATCGAGCACGCTCTTCCAGATGACGATGGGCATCGGCGTGGCGGCCGGCGCGATCGCGCTGCGCATCGGCGAATGGCTCCACGGCCACGACGCGCATTCCATCGGGCCGGAGGATTTCGGCGTCGCGTTTCTGATCGTCGCGTTGGTGGGACTCGTCGGCGTGATCGATCTGTTCGGGCTCGCGAAGGACGCCGGAGCGCTGGTGTCGGGGCATCGGAAACCGAAGTCGTGAAGGTTTTATGACGCGAGGGCTCAAGCCTTCGCCCCGCATGCCGTAATCCGCGGTATGAACTCGCACACCATCGACGCACTCTCTGCCCTGACCGAAACGTCGCCGTCATCCGTCACGCGCGCGGCCTGAAAAATCCCCACGATTTCCCCGAAGGCACGCGCGAGCGGCAATCCGCCGCCGACGCCTTCGCCGACGATTTCCTCCGCGCCCTCGATGCCGAACCGGGCATCGGAGCGTGGTGGCGCATGTGATCGACGCCTGGCGTCATTCCACGGTCACATCGACAAGGTCGCGGCATCGATTACCGGTAACCAGGTGAGCCGATCCTCGAATCGGTAACTTCTGAGTCAAGTCTTGCTATTTCGCGAAACGTTTGCGCGCGGCTATCAAGTCGCGCTCGCTCGCGCCGACAACTCGCATATCGCCATGACTCAACCAGGAGATGCCAGTGAAGTGGGCAGCGTCACTTTTTGCCATCGCCGTCGCAGTCGCCGTGACCGGCTGCGCGCCGATGCCCGCGGCCAGCACGGCCCAGATCGACAAACCGGCGGCGTCCGCCGAAATCATCCGCTTCGAAATCCCCGCTGACGCCCTCGGCGCGCGCGATCCGCAACTCAGCGCGATCCTGGCCAAAGCCGGCGCGCTCGCGGCCGCGCAAAAGCAGCCGACGACCATTCTCGTCACCGCGCTCGCGCAGGACTTTCCGTACCTCAATCAGGCGATCTGGAAAGGCATTCCCGCCCGGCATGCGGTCAGGCTCAGCCTCGAAAACCTGACCGCCGGCGCGCGACAGCCGTACAGCGTGTCCATCAAGCCGACGCAGGGAGGCTGACGTCATGCGCCAGATTCTGATTCTTGCCATCGGCGTGATGCTTTCGGCGAGCGCCGTCGCCGGTCCGCTGGATGTGAGCGCGCCCGCGTCCGTGCAGACGCTCGCGGCGCTTGGGCCCGCCACGCAGAAGGTCTACCCGCCCTTGCCCACGCTCGCGATGCTTCCGGCCTCTGCCGGCGATGACGACGACGCACCCGCCAAGCCGGCGAGCAAGAAAGGCAAGAAAACGCGCCGTGTCGTCGATTGCAAATGCAACGGCCCGGAGCCGCGCCTGGTCGTCTCCGACGAGTCGCGCACGTACATGAAGGACGTCGAGCGCCGCATCGACATTGCGCTCGCGCCGTAACCGCAGGAGCCACGCACATGATCCGTTCGACTTACGCGGCGCTCGCCGCCTGCGTGCTGCTCGGCGCATCGCTCGCGTCGAATGCCGCGCGCGCCGACGACTGCTTCGAGCAGGCCGGCGCGTATCAGGGCGTCAATCCGCTCGTGCTGCGCGCGGTCGCCTGGCGCGAATCGAAAGGCGACGCCGCCGCGCTCAACCGCAACGCTAACGGCTCGATCGACGTCGGCCAGTTGCAGATCAACTCGATCCATTTCCCCGATCTCGCACGTCAGGGCATCCCGCATCGCGCGCTCGCCGATCCGTGCGTCAACGTGTTCGTCGCCGCGTGGCTGCTGAAGCAGAAGATGGTGAAGTACGGCAACACGTGGCGCGCGATCGGCGCGTATCACTCGGAATCGCCGAAACATCGCGATGCCTATGCGCGCAGCATCCAGCAGATTCTCGTCGGCTGGGGCGAACTGCGGCCCGAGATGCAGTGAGCGTGCAAGCCGGGCCATCGGGTTAAAGCTGGCTCATGCCGCCGTCGATCACGATTTCCGTGCCGACGATAAAGCCCGATTCCGCCGATGCCAGATGCAGCACCGTCGCCGCCACTTCGCTCGATTTGCCGAAGCGGCCGAGCGGAATCTGGCTTTGGAGCTGCGCGGCGGCTTCGTCGACGAGGCCGAGCTTGCCGTGCAGCGGCGTCGAGACTGGACCGGGACTCACGACGTTCACGCGTGCGCCGCGCGGAAGCAATTCCGCCGACAGCGTCTTCGCGAGCGACACGAGCGCCGCCTTGCTCGCCGCATAGACCGACGACATCGGCATGCCGATATGCGCGTTGATCGAACCGTTCAGCACGATCGATGCGCCTTCGTTCAGCAAGGGCACGAGCGACTGGATCTGGAAATACGGTCCCTTCACGTTGATCGCGAAGGTTTCGTCCCACGCTTTCTCGTCGATATCCGTGAACGGCGCGAAGGTGCCGACGCCCGCGTTGACGAAAATCGCGTCGAGCCGGATGTTCGCATCGGACAGGGCTTGCGCGAGTTCGCGCGCCGCGCCGACCGTGCCCGCGACGTTGCGGATGGCGATGGCGTTCGCGCCGAGCGTCTCGCGTGCCGTCGCGAGCGACGTTTCGTCGCGACCCGTGATGACGACACGCGCGCCTTCCGCCGCAAATGCCTGCGCCGCCGCGAGACCGATGCCGCTGTTGCCGCCGGTAACCAGAACAGTCTTGCCTTCGAAGCGATTCATGACGTTCTCCTTGTGAACGTTGATCAATGTGAAAGCATTATGGGTGGTCGCGCCCCCGTTGCCATACGATGCGGCCGTCGCACTCGTTCGATATCGTCGAACGTGTTTCGAACCGCACATATCCGCCTTGAAGCGGACGCGATCGCCTCCTAGAGTTACGCAGTTCCTTCCGGTCTGCTTTCGGCTACGTCATTTCGTCGTACTTTCGACAGGAGGCGCATCATGCAAGACGCGCAACGCAGCACGCAAATATCGCTCAATCCGGAGCGCCTGCTGCAAATGGGAATGGCGTTCTGGGCGTCGAAGGCGCTGCTTTCGGCGGTCGAACTCGGCGTGTTCACGCAACTCGCGGCGGGCCCGCGATCCGCCGACGATCTCTCGCAAGAGCTGGGACTGCATCCGCGCAGCGCGCTGGATTTTCTCGATACGCTCGTCGCGCTCGGCGTGCTCAGGCGCGACGGCGGCTTCTACGCGAACGCCGCCGATAGCGACATCTTCCTCGATCGCAACAAGCCTTCGTATGTTGGCGGATTGCTGGAGATGGCGGGCGCGCGGCTCTATCCGTTCTGGGGATCGCTCACGGAGGCGCTGCGCACCGGTCTGCCGCAGAACGAATCGAAGCACGGCGGCAACACGTTCGAGACGCTCTATAGCGATCCAGCGCGTCTGCGCGGCTTTCTTCAGGCGATGAGCGGCGTGAGCATGGGCGCCGCGCACGCGATCGCGCGGCAGTTTCCGTGGAGCGAGTACCGCACGTTCATCGATCTCGGCGCGGCCCAGGGCGCGCTGCCGGTGCAGGTGGCGCTTGCGCATCCGCATCTGACGGGCGGCGGCTTCGATCTGCCGGTCGTCGGACCGATATTCGACGAGTACGTCGCGGCGCACGGCCTGCAGGACCGGCTGCGTTTTTATCCCGGCGATTTTTTCAAGAACCCGTGTCCGTCGGCGGATGTGCTCGTGATGGGTCACATCCTGCACGACTGGAATCTGCAGCAGAAGCTCGAACTGCTCGCCAAATGTCATGCGGCGCTGCCGCCGGGCGGTGCGCTGATCGTGTACGACGCGATCATCGACGACGAGCGCCGTCAACACGCATTCGGCCTTCTGATGAGTCTCAACATGCTGATCGAGACGCCCGGAGGCTTCGACTACACCGGCGCACAATGCTGCGCGTGGATGCGCGAAGCGGGATTCGCGACGGCGCGCGTCGAGCCGCTCGCCGGGCCGGATTCGATGGTCATCGCGACAAAATAACCGGCCCGCGCGCCGGAGCGCGTCGTCAGCGGTCGTTCGACATCCCTTTCAGGCGGTCGTTGCCTGCGTCGCGGGCGGCGTCGGCGGTGGAGAAGTTTTCTTCGGACACGAGCGCGCGTTTGACCTCGCGCGCTGCGAAATCGACGAGCATGATGACCCACACGAAGCCGCCTGCCTGTTCCGCGGTCTGCACGAATGCGCGCAGATCGCCTTCTTTCGACGATGCCATACCGACCTCCTCGTTCATGTTGATGCGCCCTGCCGGTGGCGCGAGACGCGTATCGACCGGCGATGCGATGCGTCGGCTGAACGGGCGCTAACGGGCGGCAGCCGGCCGCCGTGATCAGGCTTCGAAATCGAGACCCCCGAACAGCACTGACGGGTCCGCCTGCGAGCGTGTCGCGAGATCGACCTCGCGCGCGCCTTGCCACGCGTCGAGCTTGGCGCCGATCGCGTCGAGGTATCGCAGGAATCGGGCCTCGCCGCCCGAGCTCATCAGCCGTTCGATTTCTTCGTCGTCCCAGGTCAGAAATACGTTGAGCAGATACGGATAGCGTTGCCGATGCCCGTCGCCCTCTCGTGGTGCGTGCGCGGCGCTGACATGCAGACGCGTCGGGACAGCGGGGCTTTCATATGGAAGGATGTCGACGCGCACGCCATGATCGACGATACGCGTCACCCGCTCGGCAATACGCGGTACGAACCCGGTCTCGAACCGATGCGCCTGTTCGCGATTCAACGCCTGTCTCCGCGAGCATGACGTGCGCGTGCGTTCAGACTGCCGGCAGATCTTCGAGCGATTTCTCGATCTGACCGTCCTGCACGCGCGCCTCGATGCCGATGTGTCCGTTGGTATAAGGCAGCGCGCTGACTTTCGGGCCGAGGAACGGACGTCCGCCGAGCGTGAAGAGCGTGCGGACTTCCTTGCCGCTCTTGATGGCGTCCACAACTTGCTGGACGTCCACGATGGTGGTGGGTGCGGCCCAGTCGTTCGTGGCCGGATCGAAACTGCCCCAGCGCACGCTGGTCACGCGGTCGTTGACCCAGCGCACACCGTCGATCGCCAAAGTAGCCATGTCTGCCTCCAGTGTCGTCGTTGGGTGGTTTGGAAATCCTAGCATGGTGGGGGAAAGGCGGTGAACGTTTGCGCGGGGCGAAGCGAGCCCACGCCGCCTACCTGTTCGGTGCTTAGTTCGAGGATCCAATGCCAGGAAATGCTTGGAAGCTCACCGGAACGAGTCCGCAACTGCGTTCGACGTCCCCTTTTAGCTCAAAGAAGTTCACCTGACTCGCGGCCGCTGAATGGCTGAACACGCGATAGATCACGTAACTCTCCGGGAACGCACGTGAAACTGAAAGCTCATTTCTCGAGATAAAGAAGGGCGTCGATTTCGGCCCCTGCGTTGTTTTGACTTCGATCAGTTTCGGAGTCCCGTCGATGTCGAATGATTCGATGTCAAACCCCGCCGTGGAATCATAGAGGGCTACGTGGCGAACTCTCTCTGCTAAGTCGTCCCTCCCGGCTAGACGAAGCTCATCGATCTCGTGTTTCAGTACAAGCTTTTCACCTTGTAAGCCAAGATGTCGATTCCGGATATCCCGCTCCACCCAATCTACATTTGCGACTTTTCTTGCGTGTGCCGTATTCTTGCGGTCCACATTGGATTTATTCAGTGTGTTGGGCGCGGACCCTTTCACAAGTCGTTGGGCCGAAGCAGCTTTTTGCAATGGCACATAGGCAGGATCATGCGGTGGGCCCACTTCAAGGCCCAACCCAAGCAACCGATCGGGGCTCAGATCCCAATACCGAATTCGCCAAACGAAATGTACTGGGTTCTCTCTAATCGCATTGTGCGAAAAATATTCAAGAAGACCGAGATATACGTACTTGGAGTCTCTGCCCGAACGGACAAATAAATGAATATTTCTCTCTTGCGGATCATGAGCCAGAAGCTTTTGGATCGGCCGCGATCCAAAACCATGCTGTGTCTGTGATTCCCAGAGAAGGTGTCCGTCAGCCGTCAGCACGTCCTGATAAGGATTGCCCTCGAAGGGTTTGCCAAGCGTAACCATCAACACGAAGCTGCCGCTTTCTTTCGGCGTTTCAACGATTCCTGGAATGCCCCATCGA
Source organism: Caballeronia temeraria (assembly GCF_001544795.2). GTDB lineage: Bacteria > Pseudomonadota > Gammaproteobacteria > Burkholderiales > Burkholderiaceae > Caballeronia > Caballeronia temeraria. Next base: position 38,684 of record NZ_FCOI02000007.1, read on the forward strand.
CCAGCGCCACGAGTGAACGCAACGCCCGGCTCAAAAAGTTGCGAAATTTCGCGCCTATCGTATCTCTCGAAGCGCTTCACGACCGGACGATGAAGCTCAATCGAGCGTTTCGGTTCGAATTTCAATCGTTTTTCCAGCTCGGGTTGCGGAAGTTTTTATGAGCCTATGCTCCCGCCTTCGTCTCGTCGAAAGGTCAAAGACAGCGGTACGCACGGGAGTTTAAGGCAAATGAAATGAACAAATCAAAGCAAAAAGCCCAGTCATTCGACTGGGCTTTTTGCATGAATTCTCGGTGGGGTGGCTGATGGGACTCGAACCCACGACGACAGGAATCACAATCCTGGACTCTACCAACTGAGCTACAGCCACCACTGTTACCGCGATCCCGACTGCTTCAGAACCGCTGCAGCAATCAAGAAGCGAGATTATACGAACAATGATTGCGCTTGCCTAGTCCCTTTGAGCATCTTTTTCCGGAAAATGCGCATCAGGACTCGATCGCTTCCACAGCCTCGCGAAGATGCGCGCGCGCTTCATCGAAAATCGTCAGATCGCCCTTTGCGAGACGGCGGTTGTCGGACAGCACGCGACGCCAACCGCGCGCACCCGCGACGCCGCGATACAGACCGAGCGCGTGCCGCGTCACCGCCCCGAGATACGTGCCGCGCGAAAGCTCATTGCGCGCATAGTCGATGAGCCCCGCCTCGATGTCCTCGCGCGAAAGAACCTGCGTCGCCGCGCCATAGAAACGCGTGTCGACTTCCGCGAGCACATAAGGATTGTGATAAGCCTCACGCCCAAGCATCACGCCGTCGACATGCTTGAGATGCTCTTCGACTTCGTCGAGCGTCTTGATGCCGCCGTTGATCGAGATCTCCAGATGCGGAAAGTCGCGTTTCAGCCGGTACGCGTACTCGTACTTGAGCGGTGGAATCTCCCGATTCTCCTTCGGGCTCAAGCCTTTGAGGATCGCATTGCGTGCGTGCACGATGAACACCTCGCAGCCCGCATCCGCGATCGTGCCGACGAAATCGCGCACGAACTCGTACTCCTCGACCGTATCCACGCCCATGCGATGCTTGACCGTCACCGGAATCGACACTGCGTCGCGCATCGCCTTCACGCAATCCGCGACGAGTTGCGGTTCCTTCATCAGGCACGCGCCGAACGCGCCGCGCTGCACGCGCTCGGAAGGGCAGCCGCAATTCAGATTGATTTCGTCGTAGCCCCATTGCTCGCCGAGTTTCGCGCTTTTCGCGAGATCGGCCGGCTCGCTGCCGCCGAGCTGCAGCGCGACGGGCGCCTCGGCGGGCGTGAACGCGAGATGCCGCGCGACATCGCCGTAAAGCAGCGCGCCCGTCGTCACCATTTCCGTGTAGAGCCACGTATGACGCGACACGAGCCGGTGCAGGGACCGGCAATGGCGGTCGGTCCAATCCATCATCGGAGCGACGGACACGCGGCGGGGACTGATCTTCGATACGGCTGACATGGGCGACGGCGGCCGCACCTTCATGCGAACCGCTTGAGTTTCAAGGGGAATCGGATATTTTACCGCAGCGAGACAAGTTGGTCCTCGACGTCAGCAGGGTCTTTGCAACTCACACGAATTTCTCGCCGTTACGCCTGTCAACCTTTGAGGAAGTGCGCGTTTCTGAATTGTTCAGTCGCGCCTCAATCGTAGAGACCAATCATGACCCGCCCTCACCTCGCGATAGCCGCCCTGCTTCTCGCCACGACATTCGCGGCACAAGCCCAGACCACCCGCCCCGACGACAACGCGTCGATGGTCAAGCCACCGGGCGCGCCCGGCGCGCCGTCTTCGAGCGCCACGCGCCCCGACAATCCCGACAACATGCCGGTGAAACGCCCGAATCCGCCGCAGAACAGCGATCGCATGCTGCATCACAGCCCGGCGAGCGACGCGATCGCGAAATAACCGGGCCTGAAAGCGCGCGCGACGCCACTATAATGGCGCTCGTCCCGATAATCGGAGAGAACCGCGCCTTCGGGCTCCAAGCGGTCTAGCCAATGCAAAAAGTCATTCTGCCGTTCGTTTCCGGTTTTCTCGCCGCGCTCTTCTTTCGCGAATCGACCCTGGCGCTGCTGCATGCGGCGGGTCTCGTTGATCCGGCCGGCTTTTCCATCGCACCGTTTCTTCCGCTTGGCATCCCCGAATTCATCGCCAATGCGCTCTGGAGCTCGATCTTCGGCGTGCTGATGGCGTGGCTGCTGCGCGTCGCGCCCGATCGCAGCGCGCCGTGGATCGGCGCACTCGTGTTCGGCGGCATCGTGCTGACGGCCGTGGGCGTGTTCGTCATCGATCCGGCTCGCGGTATCTGGCCGAGCGGCAACATGCTGCCGCGCCTCGCGCCGAATTTCATCGCTAATGCGATCTGGGGATGGGGCGCACTCGTCTTCATGCGCGCCTTCATGGCGGGCAGCGAATCGCACTAAGCTCGCGCAAAAAAAAAGCGGCCCGCGAGGGCCGCTCGTCTTCGAGCTTCAGTCCTTCAAAAGCCGCAGCGGATGCGCTGCGGGCGTCCACGCGCTCTCGAACATACGATCCACATCCGCGGCATTCACGTCCTCGGCGCGCGCGATCTTCCAGCGCGGCTCGTTGTCCTTGTCGACAATGCGTGCGCGAATGCCTTCCAGCACGTCGCCACGCTCGAACATCGTGCGCGTGAGATCGAGATCGCGGCGCAGCGTCTCGGCCATCGTCGAGAATTTCGCGCGATCGACCTGCTGCAGCGCTACGTCGACGGAAAGCGGCGAGCGCTCGCGCAACTCGGCGGCCGTGTGTTTCGCCCAGTCGTTGCCGATGTCCGCCTCGCGCTCGAGCGACGCCAGAATCGACGCCCCGTTGCCCGCCGCGAAGTGCTTGTCGATCATCGTGCGCGCCGCGGCGAGTTCGCCCTTCTCGGGAATCGGCGCGACCTTGTACTTCGTCGTCTCGTTCTGCACGAAGCGCACGATCTCCACGCCATCGAGAAAGCGCTGGTGCCTCAGCGATTCGATGAGCCCCGGCAGCGCGCCATCGTCGAGATAGGCGTCGGCCATGCGGGCGTAGAGCGCGTCGGCGGCGGAAAGGCTCGCGCCCGTCGCCGCGAGATAGCGGCCGATCGCACCGGGCGCGCGCGCGAGGAACCAGCTCACGCCGACATCGGGAAAGAGCCCGATGCGCGTCTCGGGCATCGCCATCCGGGTGGACTGCGTGACGATGCGCAGGCCGCCCGTATGATGCGCGCCCTGCGAAATACCCATGCCGCCGCCCATCACGACGCCGTTCACGACCGCGACATACGGTTTCGGAAACGTGAAGATCGCGTGATTGAGCTTGTATTCGTCGGTGAAGAACGCGTCGATCGCCGCCCGGTCGCCCGCCTGCGCGGACTCGTAGAGGAAACGGATGTCGCCGCCCGCGCAAAACGCGCGCACGTGCGGGCTATAGACGATGACGGCGCGGATCGCCTGATCGTGGCGCCACGCACGCAAAGCCTCGCTGATCGCGCGCAGCATCGGCGGGGTCAACGCGTTGAGTGCCTTCGGACGATCGAGTGCAATGAAGCCGATGCCGTTGGCGGTGTCGATACGGATGTCTTCGGTGGTCATCGTGTTGAGGTGTCGGGTCGATTCGATGCGTTGAATCGAGGTTCGGTTCGGTTGGCCGGCGCGAACCACGCATCGAGCGACAACTCGACGAGCGTCGCAGCCGGCGTCTCGGGCAGCGCCGCGCGATTCAGCTTCAGCGCGACGATCCCATGTAGATTCGCCCACAGCCCTTCCGCACACGCCAGCGGGCCGGCGTGCGCCGGCAGCCGGTCGGCCGCGCGCAACTCGACGAACGCGTCCGCGATCAGCGAAAGCGTCGCCGCACCGGGTTCCGCTGCCTGCGCCTTGCCGTTGTCGTGAACCTCGGCGGCAGGCTGCGCGGACTCTGCGGGCTCCATGAACATCAGCCGATACGTCTCGGGCTCGGCCAGCCCGAATTCGACATACGCGCGCCCCATTGCGTTCAGGCGCGCCGCCGGATCCGCAATGGACGTGTGAGCAAGAAACGCATCGCGCAGACTCGCGTGCCCTTCCACGCAGAGCGCCCGCGCGATATCACCACGGCTCTTGAAATGAAGATAGAGCGCAGCGGGCGAATAGTCGATCGCTTCAGCCAGCTTTCTCATCGACAGCGACGCGAATCCTTCGCGCCTCACGATCTCGCGCGAGACCTCGAGTATGCGCTCACGCAGCGCCTGACGCTGCTCGCGTCTTTGCTCGGTGCGGCGCTCTTGCGGACCTATGCGAGGCATTGTCGGCACCGCCTCTTTCGAAGTCAAATCGCGGCGCGCACGCGCGCGCTCAGATGGTCATCTTGCCGTCGTCGTCTCGTCGCGAAGCCGCGCGATAAAGCGGCTCGTCCGAGTCGCGCAGCACGACCGATGCGAACACGATGCACAGCGCAAGAATCAGCACACCAACGGCTGCCCAGATGAGCCATAGCGCATTGGACTCGACAAGTGAGTGAAGAAAGGATTGAAGCATGACGACCCCGCGCGATTTTTATATTTGATTGCTCAAGCGTATGGCGTTGAGCAAGTAATGTGCCGAGCGAATCGCATCGCGTGCGGCGAATAGCAGGATGGTACTCCGTTGCGCGATCACGCGAAAGGAGGCGCAGCGTTTCCGGCGTCGATATAAAGATGGCGCAGTGGAGCTTCTACATCGCGCCGTGTAACGGAAGGAAGCGCAGTGGATCAGACCGTTACCGGTCCTGGCGGAAAGTGTCCGCTTTTCAGGAGCACGGGCATGCCGTTGGTCACGCGCAGATGCTCCCGCGCGACGGCTTCGATATGCGTGCGGCCCGCATCGAAGGCATCGATCCAGCCGGCGCTGTCGTAAGTCTGCGCGCCGAAATGATCTTCCAGCGCTTCGACCGAAATGGCGCACGGCACGCGCCGGCCATCGACGATCGCGGCGAACTCGACGGTCAGATTGGAATCGCGGTAATCGGGCGCGTCCGGGAGGAATCGAATATTCATGATTAGCTCGTTGCTGACATTCAGACGTTCAGGCGCTCCATTGCGGCGTTCGATGCGAACCTGTTTGCAGCGCCGCAAACGATCGCACGAATCCGATTCGGCGACTATGGTACTCGCGCTCGCGTCGCGCGGTCCAGAGCGGCACGGCTCGTCTGCGCACTCAGGCGGCGAGCACGGTTTCGTCGACATCCACGACGAGGAGCGAGCTCGCGAGCGGATCGGCATAGTTGAAGTCGAGCAGCCGGCTCATTTCGCGCACGCGGTCGCACACGCGTTGACGCGCGTCCGGCGACAGATGCGGATAGTCGCGCAGCACTTGCGCGTCGAAGCGATAGTGCACGCCCCACGCGATATTGCCCGGATGATTCGCCACGCCGCCCGTGCGCCAGCTCACGAAAAGCGCGGGCGTCGCCTCCGCGCCGATTTCCGCGACGTCCGCCTCGCTCGGAAACAGGTCGATCAAGCAATTCGCGACGTCGTACAGCACGCTGTGTCGAAGATGAACGGGGCGCATTACGTCGATTGCAGCAAGCGGTCGATGTAGTCGCGCGCCGCCAGTTCCACATGTTCGAGCGCCTCGTCTTCGGTCGCAAAGCGCCGTTCCGGTCCGAGATCGACGAGCGCCTCGAAACGATGGACATCGTCGGGCCCGCCGCGCGCGAGGCTCACCGAGCCGACGTAGATGGGCGCGTCGCTGTGGTTATCGCCGGGCGTCTGCACGAGCCGCGCCGACGCGCTGATGTAATACCCTCGATATGGCCCCGTGACTCGTTCCGCCATGGCTTTCTGCCTCCCTTTTTGAAGTGCCGCGTGTGCCGGTTTGCGTCGATACCCGTCGAGCAATTTCAACCGATCAAATCAGATTAATAAGGCGCGCGATCCGGAAAATAGTTCATCGATGTGGTTCAGCGCGTGCGAGCGATCTCGTGTGTTTTCGTTCGCAAACATCGCGCCCGCGCATGGGTTGCTAACAACCGCTTACGTGTCGCGTAAGGCGCGTATGGGACAATGCACATCTCAAAAAAGCGCCCTCGCCGCGAAGCCGCGGCCTGCGGTGCTGATCGCCATTCGCTCTCACGAGGTAAAGATGAAGGAATCCGGCCGGCGCTTGCGCCGTCTCTCAGCACGCGTCGCGCATGGCGGCGCCCTCTCGCGTTTCTCGTGGCTGCGCGCAGCGACGCTCGGCGCGGCGGTCGTCGCGATCGCGAGCCTTGGCGCGTGTGCGTCGTCGAACGAGGCATCGCTCATCAATCTTCCTGATGGACAGACCGGTTACGCCGTCAACTGCAGCGGCGCGGACGCCGGATCGAGCTGGGCGAGCTGCTATGTGCTCGCCGGCAAGAAATGCGGCGCGACCGGTTACGACATCGTGTCGAAAGACAACGAGGAAGGCGGCCCGACCGGCGGCGGCATCAGCAACGTCGTCTCCGCGAACGTCAAGAACCGTTCGATGATCGTGCGCTGCAAGTAGTCGCGCGTCAGTGGGCGCTCATCTTCGAGAACGCGTTGAGCACGACCACGCCCGCGACGATGAGCCCCATGCCGAGCATCGCGGGCAGATCGGGCGTCTGCTTGAAGAGCAGTGCCGCGACGAGCGTGATGAGCACGATGCCCGCGCCCGACCACACCGCATACACGACGCCGACAGGCAGCGCGCGCAGCGTCAGCGACAAAAGATAGAACGACACCCCATATCCGACCACGACAATGGCCGCGGGCAGCGCGCGCGTGAAGCCATCGGAGGCGCGCAGTGCGGACGTCGCGACGACTTCGGCGACGATCGCAATGGCGAGAAGCACATAGGCAGTTGAGCGCATCGGCGTCAGGGTCTCTCCGTCAGTCGCGGCCGAGAGACAGATCGCCGAAGTTCGCGCCGAGCACGGCGCATAGCGCTTCGACCACCAGTTGATGATCGTCGCGCTGCGGCAGGCCCGACACCGCGACCGAGCCGATCACGCCCGCGCCCTGCACGCGCAGCGGAAACGCGCCGCCATGGGTCGCGAAATCCTTCAGATCGAGGCCGTACTTGTCGGCGAGCGTCGTGCCGGCCTGTTGCAGCGAGAGGCCGATCGCATATGAACTGCGGCGAAAGTGCTCGACGGTGCGCGACTTGCGCTCGACCCAGCGCGCGTTATCGGGCGTCGTGTTGTCGAGCGCGGCATAGAAGAGCGTGCGCCCGAACGTGCGGACATCGATGACGATGGCCGCGTCGCGTGCGAGCGCCATCTCGCGCAATTGCGAGCCGATCTGCCACGCGTGATCGGCGTGAAACTGCGGGAACACGAGCGTGTGTTCCTGATGCGCGATGGCCTGCAGAACGTGTGGAATGTCCATGAGCGAGCGACTCCTTGTGCGTGCGTGGAATGAGGATGGTATGTGCGAATGGGATTTTGACATGCGCATGAGAAGCCGCGATGTGCGCGTTGGTCATGAAGCCGCGTAATTGCGACTTCACGTTTTTGCATATCGACGATGCGCGCGCTGAAAAGCAAAAAGCCCGGCTTGACCGGGCTTTTGTGCGTGAATCCTGAGTGATGCTGGACGGCGCTGAAACTGTATTGGTTGCGGGGGTAGGATTTGAACCTACGACCTTCGGGTTATGAGCCCGACGAGCTGCCAGACTGCTCCACCCCGCGTCCGTCGAAGAAAAGATTATAAGTCATCGCTTACTGTGCCGCAATAGCTTATTCGCCCCAGTTGAATAAAAGAAGAAGCGACGCCGCGTCGATGCGTCTCGTCCCTTCGCGCAGAGCACGCGGACGCGCGTGGCATAATCGTCCGTTCATCATCGTCCATGTATCGGCATGCATCACTTGCGTCGGGGCATCATCGGGAAGATCGGCGGGTTCGCTGCGATATGCGCGATCCTGCTGCTCTCGCTCGCGCCCGTCGCTTCGCAGACGCTCGATCATGCGCGCATCGAATCGCTGCTCGCTTCCGTCTGCGCAACCGATGCGCAGCCATCGCACAACGCGCCTGCACCGAAGCACGACGCCGTCGCTCATCTGCAGACCTGCGCCTATTGCGACTTCATCGCGCATGCGCCCACGCCGCCGGCATCGCCACATCGCGCGTTCTCGGCGCGTGCTCCACGCGAAGTCTTCGTCGCGAACGCTCCCACCGACACACCGCGCCGCGAATTACGCGACATCGCGCAACCTCGCGCCCCGCCCGCCTTCGCCTGATTCGCATCGTATATAGAGACTTCGTTCATCGCTTCGTGCGGGATGAAGCCTTCCACATCGCTCGAACCGAGCACGCAAGGACATATCATGTTTTCATCATCGTTGCTGCGCGGCGCGCTCGCGCTGGCGCTCGCCGGCTCCGCGCAACTCGCGCTCGCACACGCATTGCCGAAGCTGCAACAACCCGGACCCGGCGCGACCGTCAGCGCGCCGCACGAAGTGGCCATCGACTTCGGCGAAGCGCTCGAGCCGACCTTCAGCACACTCATCGTCACCAATGCTCAGGGCACGCAGGTCAACACCGCCAAATCCACCGTCGGTGCCAGCGACAAGAAGCATATGAGCGTCGCGCTTCCCGATCTCGCGCCGGGCGTCTACAAGGTGCAATGGAGCGCGGTCGCGGCCGACGGGCATCGCACGCAAGGTCACTACACCTTCACCGTCAAGTGAGGACACCATGAAAAAAATCGCTGTACTCGTGGGCGCGCTCGCCTGCGCATCGTTCGCTCAGGCCGCGTCGCTCGAAGCGCGCGATTGCTGGGTGCGCGCGATGCCGCCGAACCTGCCGTCATCGGGCTATTTCACCGTCGCGAACAACGGCGACAAACCCGCGACACTCACGGCCGCACAGACGCCGGCCTTCGGCATGACGATGATGCACAAGTCGGAAAGCAAGAACGGCACGGCGACGATGTCGCCCGTCGATACCGTCGACGTTCCCGCGCACGGCACGTTGAGCTTCGCGCCGAAGGGCTATCACCTGATGCTCGAAGATCCGTCCAAGCCGCTCAAGGTCGGCTCGACGATTCCCCTCACGCTTTCGTTCGCGGACAAGTCCACGTTGAACGTGACCTGCGAAGTGAAGTCGGCGGCGACGGTCGGTCACTAAGCCTCGCCAGCCTCAAAAGAAAAGCGCGCCGGAGTGCGAAATCCGGCGCGCTTTTTTATCGGCTAATCGATTTAAAGACGATCGGCGAACACAGCCGCGTCAGTGCTTGCTGAACAGATCCATGATCTGCTTGCGCTCGTCGGTCGTGACTTGCGGCGCGGGCGGCGCCTGCATGCCCGCCGGCCCGACGCCGCCCATCGTGGTGGCATCGCCTGCCATCGGATTGGCGTTATCCAGCCCGATGCTCGCGACAAAGCCCGCACCCGGCGTGCGGTCCGCGTAGAACAGTTCGCCGTCGACGGTCGTGATGCCGTCCGGCCGCTCCATCTGCTCCTGCGGAATGCCGCGCAGCGCGCGTCCCATGTACTCGACCCAGATCGGCAACGCGAGCTGCGCGCCGAACTCGCGGCTGCCGAGTGTCTTCGGCTGGTCGTAGCCCATCCACGCAACCGCGACGAGCTTCTTCTGATAGCCCGCGAACCAGCCGTCCTTCGCGTCGTTGGTCGTGCCGGTCTTGCCTTGCAGGTCGTTGCGCTTCAGCACGTTGGTACCTGAACCCGTGCCCTGCGTCGCGACTGTATGCAGCAGGCTGTTCATGATGTACGCGTTGCGCGGCTCGAGCGTTTGCGGCGCGTTGCTGCCCGCGATCAGCGGATTGGCGCGCGAAATCACGGTGCCGCGCGCATCGGCGACATCGGCGATCAGATACGGATTGATGCGATAGCCGCCGTTCGCGAACACCGAATACGCGCCGCTCAACTGCAGCGGCGTGACAAGGCCGGCCCCGAGCGCGAGCGGCAGATACGGCGGCGTCTTGTCCTTGTCGAAGCCGAACTTCTGCGTGACGAAGTCCTGCGCGTAGCCCGTGCCGATATACGACAGGATGCGGATCGACACGAGGTTCTTCGACTTCTGCAAGCCGGTGCGCATGGACATCGGGCCGTCGGGCTGGTCGTCGTCCTTCGGCTCCCACGCGTCGCCGCCGCCCGCCGCCGGGAAGGACAGCGGCGCGTCGTTGATGATCGTCGCCGGTCCGAGACCCTTGTCGAGCGCCGCCGAATAGATGAACGGCTTGAAGCTCGAACCCGGCTGACGCCAGGCCTGCGTCACGTGATTGAACTTGTTCTTGTTGAAGTCGAAGCCGCCGACGAGTGCGCGGATCGCGCCGTCCTGCGGCGTCATCGAAACGAGTGCGCCTTCCACTTGCGGCAACTGCGTGATCTGCCAGTTGCCCTTGTCGTCCTTCGTGAGACGCACGATGGAACCCGGCTTGATCGCGAGCGCCTTCGACGCATTGTTGCGCAGCGCCGCCGCCACGAAGCGCAGACCTTCGCCCGCGACGGTCGCCGTGTCGCCGCCGACGAACTGCGCGCTCACCTGCTTCGGGCTCGCGGCCGTCACGACTGCCGCGACGAGCTCGCCGTTGTCCGGATGATCGACGAGCGCGTCGTCGATCGCCTCGGCGCGGTCATCCGCGTTGCCCGGCAGATTGACGTTGCCCTCCGGCCCGCGATACCCATGCCGGCGCTCATAGTCCATCACGCCCTTGCGCACGGCCTTGTACGCGGCGTCCTGATCGGCGGAATCGATGGTCGTCGTGACCGTGAGGCCGCGCGTATAGGTCTCTTCCTTGTATTGCGCGTACATCATCTGCCGCACCATTTCCGCGACGTATTCCGCATGCACGCCGTATTCGGTGCCCGAGGACTTCGTGTGGATTTCCTCGGCGCTCGCCTGAGCGAACTGCTCGCGCGTGATGAAGTTCAGATCCAGCATGCGCTTCAGGATGTACTGCTGACGCACTTTCGCGCGCTTCGGATTGACGACCGGGTTATACGCCGACGGCGCTTTCGGCAGCCCCGCGAGCATCGCCGCTTCGGCGAGCGAAATGTCCTTCAGATCCTTGCCGAAGTACACGCGCGCCGCAGCCGAAAAACCGTACGCACGCTCGCCCAGATAGATCTGGTTCATGTACAGCTCGAGAATCTGATCCTTCGTGAGCGCGCTCTCGATCTTGTACGCGAGCAGCATCTCGTAGATCTTGCGCGTGTAGGTCTTCTCGCTCGAGAGAAAGAAGTTGCGCGCGACCTGCATCGTGATCGTGCTCGCGCCCTGCGATGCGCCGCCGTGCATCAGATCGCTCACGCCCGCGCGCAGGATGCCGATGAAGTCGACCCCGCCGTGATCGTAGAAGCGGTAATCCTCGATCGCGAGCACCGCCTTCTTCATCTGGTCGGGAATGTCCTGAAAGCGCACGAGGCTGCGGCGCTCTTCGCCGAATTCGCCGATCAGCACGTGATCCGCCGTGTAGACGCGCAGCGGCACCTTCGGCCGATAGTCGATGAGCGCATTCAGCGACGGCAGATTCGGCTCCATGACGACGAGCGCATAGCCGACGATCAGCGCGCCGACCACAGCGCCGATGGCCGCGAGGCCCGCGAACCACAGCGCGATGCGCGCGAGCGGAGAACGGCCTCGCCCGCCGCGGTCGTTGCGATCGTTCCGGCCATTGCGTCCGTCGCGGCCGCCACCGCCGTTGCGTCCGCCTCCGTCGCGGCCGCCCGAGTCATTGCGTGAGTCGTTGCGAGAGTCGTTCCAGCGGGGTTCGCGATCGTAACGCGAGGATTTCGATGAGTCGGGTCGTTTGATGATAGGCATGACTGGGTTCGTTCGGCGCGCTGTGAAGCGCGCGCGCTGCCGCGCCGCGAAGCGCCGGTGACGGCGCTACTGCAAAGACGGGGACGAGCGAATTGCGGGCCGGCTTCGACCGAGGGTAACAGTGCATTTTAAAGAATTCGCGCGCGCGCCTACAAAACCCGCTGGATTTTTTTGTAAGTAAATGCCGTGAGGGCCGCCGAATGCGCGCGAATGCCGGGTTACCCACAGAAAGTGTTGAGAGCCTTGTGGACAACCGTATGAGAAAATAGCCAAGTCTTTGATCGCGTGCCTTTTTTGCGTAACGCTCATCGCGTGTGATGCGAGGTGGTTCACACGCACGGCGGCGCGCAAACCGATATGATGGCTGAACGGATCGCGGGTTCCCGAAACACCTCGCGAGCCTGCTGTCAAGATGCCGTGCCGTTTGTTAAGCCGAAGTCGCGATTGTCCCGTTACGATCGCCTTACTGTTTGCGAGCCGCTCATGACGACCAAACCCAGCGAACGCATCGTTGTTTTCGTGACTCCCGCGCAGAAGCTGGCCATCAGCAAAACGGCGGACTCTCTCGGCATCAGCGTGAGCGAGCTCATGCGCCGCGCGGTGCTGAACTTCAATGCGACAAGCGAGCAGATCAAGGTCGCGGGCATCGTCGATCGTCTGCGTGCGCCCAAGGCGCCCGATGCGCTCAACGCCGCGCTCAAGAGCGTCGCCGCCAAGGCAGCCGCGCGCGAAGCCCGCGACGCCGCCGCGAGCGCGACCAAGCGCGCCGCGCAGGCGCGCGCGCTCCCGCAGGCGCATCCCGGTCCCGCTGAATCGGACGACGAGATCGAGCACGGCACGGATCAGGGCGACGACGCATCGCTCACCGACGACACGCATTCGGAGCGCTGACCGCCCGGACGCCGCGCGCCCTTTTCCGGCAAGGCGCGCCGTTACACTCCTTAACCTTCCGTTAAGTCCCGATTAAGCCACGGCATGATCTAATGAGCGGGTAAACCCGGCGTGCACGTAAGGGTCTCGTGCGCTTGCAATCCCGCGCATTGCGCCTCACATTCGAGCCGCGTGCCGACGCAGGCATATGCACGCCGCCGTCTTCATCCAGGAGAAATACATGTCGCTTTTCGATTCCATCACGCGCACGGTCAAAGGCCTCTTGAACGACGCCGCCGACACCATGCAGGACCCTTCGCGCGACGCACGCCAGATCGTGCGCGAGCTCGACGACAGCATCGCGAAGGCGGAAAACTCGCTCATCGAGATCGAAGCGCAGGTCGCCACGCAGCAAAGCAAGCGCGACGCCGCCGCCGACAAGGCGAAGAAGTACGAAGACGGCGCCAAGCGCGCGCTGCAATCCGGCGATGAAGGCCTCGCGCGCGAAGCACTCGCCGCGCAGGCCAACGCCGAAACCGAACGCGACGCGCTCGCGGCGGAACTGCAGACGCTCGTGCCGTCCGTCGACCATCTGAAGCAGCAGATCACCGACATGCGTCAGCGCCGCAACGATCTCAACGCGCGCTCGAACATTCTTCAGGCGAAGCAGCAGATCGCGCAGGCGAAGGACACCGCGGCGACGGCATTGGGCGGCATCGGCGGGAAGAATCTTTCGGAGGACTTTCAGAAGCTCGAAGACAAGGTTCAGCTCGCCAACGCGCGCTCGGATGCGCGCCTGAATTCGGCGGATCAGAAGTCCGGCAAGGCGCTCGACGACAAGCTCGCCGCGCTCAATCGCGGGCCGTCCGTCGAAGATCGTCTGGAAGCGCTGAAGAAGCAGTTGAACACGCCGGCCCAGTAAGTGCTGATCGAGACGCGTGGTGAACTCCCGGGCGAGCCACGCGTCGCACGAATATGCGTTACCTTGAGCAACACGATTTGCTTCACCCCTTTGCAGCACCGACAGGAGACGGACGTTCATCGCGTCCGGCCCGCATCATGAAAAAGACTTTGACGGCTCTGGCGTTGTCGCTGTCGCTCGCTTCCCCGCTCGCGTTCGCGTTGCCGACCGCGCAGCAGGTCGAGCAGTCGATGACGCAGGGCAACTGGCAAAAGGCCGACTCCCAGTTGAGCGAAGTGCTCGACGCGCATCCGAAGAACGCGCACGCGCACTATCTCTACGCGCAGGTGCTCGACCGTGAGGGCCGCTATAGCGACGCCCTTTCGCATCTGCAGCAGGCGAAATCCATCGATCCATCGTTGAGTTTCACCGATCCGTCGCGCTTCGCGGCCACGCAAGCCCGCATTCAGGCCGATGCGACGCGCGCCAGCATCTCGCCGCGATCGGACAACGGCACGGCTACGTCGACCGCGCAGAACCCGTTCAATCAGAATCAGGCCGCCGCGCCCGCACCGCAAAAGCACGGCATCGGCATGGGCGCGTGGATCGGGTTCGCGTTGCTGATCGCGGCGATCGGACTCGTGCTGCGCTGGGGTTTGCGCCGCGCACGCACGCGCGACGACGGTCAGGCCGAAGACAATCGCCGTGCGCAGATCAAGCGCGCGACCGAACTGCTCAACGAAGTGCGCACGCTCAAGCTCGACGTGCGGCTCTCCACGGCGCCGGGTCACGAGGCATTGCTGAGAGACGTCGAAGGCGCGGAGACGCAGTTGCGCGAGATGGTCGAGTCGCTGTCGAACTCGAAGAATCCCGTGCCGCCGTATGCGATCGAGGATCTGGAAAATCAGGTCGCGAGCCTGAAGGCGCGCGCCGAAGGCCGGCCCGATCCGAACGCGGCGAACAACCCGCAGGCGGGCGCGCCGAATACGTCGCCGTATGCGCAGGAAGCCGAGCGCTTCGGTCGCGGCCAGCCGCAATATCCGCAGCAAGGGCCGTATCCGCCGCAACAAGGGCAACAGCCGCCCGTCATCATCCAGCAAGGCGGCGGCGGGTTCGGCGGCGGCATGGGGGGGCTTCTCACCGGCGTGCTGCTCGGCGAAGCAATGTCGCATGGGCGCGATCGCGTGATCGAGCGCGAAGTGCCGGTGGATCGTCCGCCGCAGAACGACAACGGCGGTCTCGACTTCGGCAACAACAATGGCGGCGGCCTCGATTTAGGCAACGGCTCGAACGACTGGAACGACGGCAGCGGCGGCGCAGGCCTCGACCTCGGCAGCAACGACGACAACTGGCGCGACTCCTGATCCGCCCGCGCACGCAGTTTCAAGGGCTCCGCTCAGGCGGGGCCCTTTTCGTTTCGGCGCGGAAAATCAGCGGATTCATCCGCCGCCGAGAAAACGCAACAGCCCCCACAGAAACTTGAAGAAGCCGACGATGAATTCCCAGATGCGTTCGAGCTGATCCCAGCTCGCGACGTGCAGGATGGCATGCAGGATCATGCCATCGGCGCCATGCGGCCTTCGGCGGGCGCGCGGTGATGCGTGATTGAAACGGCCATCGGTAAAAAAGAAGGCGGCTTTCGCCGCCTCCTGTCGCTATCGCAAAAATCGCATGATACCCGGTCGCGCGCCGCGTCCCGGGATTGCGCGCTTTAGCCCTCCGCTTTCTTGTCCTCGCTTTCCGGCGGCACTTCGTCCGTCAGCGCTTCTTCCAGCCGTTTGAAAATGCGCTTCGTCGCGCCGCGCGGCTGCAGCGCGAACAGGAGCAGCGAGCGGCCCGTCACCTGATACACGTCGTCCGCGCCGAACTCCGGCAACTCCTCGCGGATCGGCGCATTCGTGTCGATGAGGCAGATCCATTCGTCGGGGCCGGGAATATCGGGCAGCGTGAAGTCGACGACATCGTGATACGCGTTCACGATAAGCAGCAACGTCGCATCCGATGCCGGCTTGCGGATGCCCGTCGCCTGCGCGCGGCCGTCCATCAAGACGCCGAAGCAGTGCATGTTCGGATCGTCCCATTGCTCCTGCGTGAGTTCGTCGCCGGTCGTGCCGAGCCATCTGACGTCGGCGACCTGCAAGTCGTCGTTGTACTCGCCCGTGAGGAATCGCTGACGCCGCAGCACCGGCAGCGTGTGACGCAGCGTCGTCAGCTTGCGCACGAACTCGGTGAGTGCTTGTCCGTCCTCGTCGATGTCCCAGTTCACCCAGCTGATGTCGTTGTCCTGGCAATACGCGTTGTTGTTGCCCTTCTGCGTGCGTCCGAATTCGTCGCCCGCGAGCAGCATCGGCGTGCCTTGCGAAAAGAGCAGCGTCGCGAGCATGTTGCGCTTCTGGCGCTCGCGCAGCGCGCGGATCTCGGGGTCGTCGGTCGGGCCTTCGACGCCGCAGTTCCACGATTTGTTGTCCGAATGGCCGTCCTTGTTGTCTTCGCCGTTCGCCTCGTTGTGCTTCTCGTTGTACGAGACGAGATCGTTCAGCGTGAAGCCGTCATGCGCGGTGATGAAGTTCACGCTCGCCCAAGGACGGCGCCCGCGCTTGTTGAATTTGTCGCCCGATGCCGTGATGCGTTTGCCGAGCTCCGGCGACACGCCCTCGTCGCCCTTCCAGAACTCACGCACGGTGTCCCGATAGCGGTCGTTCCATTCCGCCCAGCCCGGCGGAAAGCCGCCGACCTGATAGCCGCCCGGACCGCAATCCCACGGCTCGGCGATGAGCTTCACGCTCGACAAGATCGGGTCCTGACGGCAACTGTCGAGAAAGCCGCCGCCTTCGTCGAAGCCGTACGGCTCGCGGCCGAGAATCGTCGCGAGATCGAAACGGAAGCCGTCGACGTTCATCTCCGTCACCCAGTAGCGCAGGCTGTCGGTGACCATCTGCAGCACGCGCGGATGCGACAGATTGAGCGTATTGCCGGTGCCGGTATCGTTGATGTAGTAGCGCGCCTCTTCCGGCATCAGCCGGTAGTACGACGCATTGTCGATGCCGCGAAACGACAGCGTCGGCCCGCGCTCGTTGCCTTCGGCGGTGTGGTTGTACACGACGTCGAGAATCACTTCGAGGCCGGCTTCGTGCAGCCGGTCGACCATCTCCTTGAATTCGGCGACGACACCCGGCCCGCGCGAAAAATAGCGCGGATCGGCGGCGAAGAAGCCGATCGTGTTGTAGCCCCAGTAGTTCGTGAGGCCCTTGTCGAGCAGATAGCTGTCGTTGACGAACGCGTGGATCGGCAGAAGCTCCACTGACGTCACGCCCAGACTCTTGATGTACTCGACCACTTCCTTCTGGCCGAGTCCCTCGAAGGTGCCGCGCATGTGCTCCGGAATCGCCGGATGCAGCTTCGTGTAGCCGCGCACGTGCGTCTCGTAGAAGATCGTGTGTTCCCACGGCACGCGCACGCGCGTGGCGTGTGTCCAGGAAAAAGTCTGGTCGACGACCTGGCACTTCTGCATGAAAGGCGCGCTGTCGCGTTCGTCGAACGTGAGGTCGTCGCCTTCGGCGTTGAGCGTGTAGCCGAACACGGCCGGGTCCCAGTTCAGCGTGCCGACGTGCGCCTTCGCATACGGATCGAGCAACAGCTTGTTCGGATTGAAGCGATGCCCGTTTTCCGGCTCGTACGGACCGTGCACGCGATAGCCATAGACCGCGCCGGGTTCGAGCCCGTGCACGTAGACGTGCCAGACTTCATCGGTGTATTCGGGCAGCTCGATGCGCTGAGTTTCCTTTTCGCCCTTCTCGTCGAAAAGACACAGTTCGACCTTGGTCGCGTTCGCGGAAAAGAGGGCGAAATTGACGCCCTTTCCGTCCCAGGTCGCGCCGAGCGGAAACGGGGAGCCTTCGGCAATGCGGAGTTCGTTCGGCATGAGATGATGTGTTCGAAAGATTGACGCGAGGTGCGTCGGGAATCGGGTTGGCATTGCGGGGCTTCAAGCGGATCGTAAGGAGCATTTAGCGTGCCCATATGATGTCGCGGCGCGCGGCTTGCGTCGCGTGGCTCGGACAGATGCGGCGCGTGAGCCTCTCTCTCGTGCGTGTAAAACGTTCCACCCGGGAGCGGCAAATGCTCCGCGTTCGACGAACACTGGACACGCCGCCCATCGGCGAAGGAGAGCACGTCTTGTCTACACACCGTGATTCCGCCTCGGCGAATGGCCAGATCAACGGCGCGGCCGAACAAAGCCGCGCTCACGGCCGCTCGCTGCGCGACGCCGTTCCGTTCGACGCGCACGGCGCCTGGTCGCCCGAGCCCGATCGGCCCGATCCGGTCGAACGCGTGCTCGCAGGCAACGCCGGCCGGCAGGAGCGCCTCATTCCGCTGCGCATGCTGCGCATGGCCGAGTCGCCGTTTGCGTTCCTGCGCGGCTCCGCGACCGTCATGGCGTGGGATCTGGCGAAGTCACCGTCGATCGGGCACAACGTGATCATCGACGGCGATGCGCACATCAACAACTTCGGCCTCTTTCGCACGCCGCGCCAGGACGTCGTGTTCGATCTGAACGATTTCGACGAAACGCTCGTCGGTCCGTGGGAGTGGGATCTCAAACGGCTGACGGCGAGCATCAATGTCGCGGCGCGCGAAAACGGCGTCGATGCGGCCGGGCGCGAGCGCGCGGTGCGTTCGTCGTGCGCGGCGTATCGCACGACAATGGCCGGGCTCTGGCAAGTGAGCCCCTACGATCTCTGGCAGATGCGCTCCTACGCGAGCGCGCTGCACATGGACGCGCCGACAAAACTCGACGCCGGCGAAAAAGCGACCATCGAGAAAACGGTCGAACGCGCGATGAAACGCTCCCACGCGACGATGCTCGCGAAAGTCGCGGAACCCGCCGGGAAGAGCTATCGCTTCAAGGTCGATCCGCCGATCCTGACCGCGCTCGACGCCGCCGAAAAGAATCATGTGATCGATGGGCTGAAGGCCTATCTGCAGACGCTCGCGGGCGAATGGCGCATGATGCTCGAGCGCTACGACGTCGTGGATGTGGCGCATCGTGTCGTCGGCGTGGGCAGCGTCGGCACGCGCGCGTATCTCGTGCTGATGCTCGGCCGCGCGCTCGGCGACCCGCTGTTCATTCAGGTGAAAGAAGGCATCGTGCCCGCCGCCGCGCCCTTCGTGCCGCCGCTCGAAGAACCGTACCGGCATCAGGGACGGCGCGTCGTGCACGGCCAGCGGCTCATGCAGAGTTCATCGGACGCGCTGCTCGGCTGGACCACCATTTCCGGGCGCGATTTCTACGTACGGCAGATGAAGCAGATTCGCGGCTCGATTCCCGTCGACTGGCTGCACGGCGCGACCTTCGATTTTTACGCGTGGTGTCTCGGCCTGCTGCTCGCCCGCGCCCATGCGCGCACTGGCGACGCCGCGCTCATCGCGGGCTACTGCGGCAACTCGGACCGGCTCGACGCGGCCTACGCGATGTGGGCCGAACGTTACGGCGCGCAGACGGTTGCCGATCACGCGGCTTTCTGCGCGGCGATCAGCGTGGGACGCGTGCCGTCGGCGTGAACGATTTTCGTCCGCGCGGCGGTCCGCAATCGAATTGACTATCATTGACGGTGCCCGCAATGAAACACGGCTCGCTCCGCGTTTCGCGGGCGTCACAATGGCATAGCCCTTGCTGCCGCTTTGACCCGCACAACCGTCTGACTCAAACTGGAGGAAGCCGCGCATGAGCATGATTGAAGAATTCAAGAACTTCGCCCTGAAGGGCAACGTCATGGACCTCGCGGTCGGCGTCATCATCGGCGGCGCATTCTCGACGATCGTGAACTCCGTCGTGAAGGATCTGATCATGCCCGTGGTCGGTCTCGCCACCGGCGGACTGGACTTCTCGAACCTGTTCGTCAAACTCGGGCCGATACCACCGACGTTCAAAGGCAATCCCGATTCGTACAAGGACCTGCAGACCGCGGGCGTCGCCGTGTTCGGCTACGGCTCGTTCATCACCACGCTTATCAACTTCATCATCCTCGCGTTCATCATCTTTCTGATGGTCAAGTTCATCAACAATCTGCGCAAGCCGGCCGAAGCCGCACCGCCGCCCGCCACACCCGAGGACGTGCTGCTGCTGCGCGAGATTCGCGACGAACTCAAGAACGCGCCGCGCGTCTAGGCGGCAAACCCGCTCGAAATAGATGGAACCCGCGTGGTCCGCGCGGGTCTGCCTGATGGCCCCCCGTTTGCTTGGTGCGCCCACCCGCTTTTTTCTTTACGAAAGCTATTCGCGCGGGTGTGAGCAGGACTATTATTGAGATAGATGCTCTGATGGATGTGCCAAGCGGGCCGCCAAATGGTCATCGGCACGAATCGTGCGCCAGGAACGGGCACCGGCAGCCTGCCGGTGCCAAAGATGAATGGCCCGATTCACCGTGACCTAATCACATCGATGCGCTATAAAAGATCGACGTGCGGCGCGCAAGACGGGAGTGGCCGCATGAGGACGCTGCGTTTCTTGCAATTCTTTTTCAGGCGAGTTTTTATGTCCTTCCCGAAAAAGCGTAAGCGCGTGAAGGCCGATGGCGACGAGTCTTTTCTCGCCGTGCTTCGGCATTTCAAGCCATTTGGTCAGCTAGACACGAAGATCGCCCGGGCGCGCGCCCAGGATGAACCGGTGCTCTACGCCCATGTCCTGCCGGGACTCGATGTCCTCCTGTGCAGCGTGCGGGGCGCCCAGCCGCCCTATCCGGCCATCGACGAACTGCACAGGCGCTGTGTCGAGTCGATCACTAATGCGCTCGAACAGCCGCTCGACGGACTCGAGAACGGCGGTTACTGGTACGAGGCGAACGGTTTCGGTTTCCTCGTATTCGCGAGCCGCGCCCGCGCGCAGATTCTGAGCGAATTCGGCGCGACGGTCTCGGCACGCAGGCGTCGCGGCACGCGTCGCCAGGATGCGGGCGACGCCGCGTCGCGACCGCTGCGCTGATCCCTGACTGACCTTCCCCGTTTTCTTTCCGATGCACGCTGGCCTCGTCGACGAGGCCAGCGTGTCGTCGTTCGCGCAAACCCCGACTATTCCCGCACGCGTTCGTGTCCTTTAATGGAAGCCACGCGCGATGAGCGTGATGGCGCGTGCCTTGCTGAATCGGAATTGCAAGCTTCCTGCGACTCGACGGGTCGCGCGAGCCGATCCATCACACTACAAGGAGAACACTATGTCGGAACACGTCTACAAGCAGATCGAACTGACCGGCTCGTCGCCGCAATCGAGCGACGACGCCGTGCGCGTCGCGCTGGAGAAGGCGTCGAAAACGCTGCGCAACATGCACTGGTTCGAAGTGGTGGAAACACGCGGGCACCTCGAGGACGGCAAGATCCTGCACTGGCAGGTGACGATCAAGGTGGGACTGCGTATCGATTGATGCGCTGTCTGCATCGCCATGAAAAAACCGCGCTTCGTTTCGCAACGAAGCGCGGTTTTCCCTTGCGCGGGTGAAAGGCGCGCGCTTACTTCGGCAGCGAGCCGTCGACGCCCTCGACGTACCAGTTGATGCGCTGCAGTTCCGGATCGGACAGCGTCTTGCCGGCCGGCACCTTCTCCGCGCCCGACTGATCCTTGATCGGGCCGCTGAATACATCCCACTTGCCCGCGTGCAGTTCGTCACGCTTCGCCGCGACCGCCTGCACTGCCTTCGCGGGAATCACGCCGGTGTTCAGGTCTTCGAGATCGACAGCCTTCTGGGGAATGCCGAGCCACACCGGATCGTTCTTCCACTTGCCGTCGAGCACTTGCTGGATCACCGCGTTGTAGTACACGCCCCAGTGCGCGACCACCGAGCCCAGGTGCGCGCCCGGGCCGAACTTCTTCATGTTCGAATCCCAGCCGAACGCGAAAACCTTCTTCTCGGCGGCCGTGTTGAGCGTCGCGTTGGAATCGGTGTTCTGCAGCAACACGTCGGCGCCCTGGCCGATCAGCGTTTCAGCCGCCTGCTTCTCCTTGCCCGGATCGAACCAGCTGTTGATCCAGATGACCTTCGTGTGGACCTTCGGGTTCACGGAGCGCGCGCCCATCGTGTAGGCGTTGATGTTGCGCACCACTTCCGGAATCGGCACCGACGCGACGAAGCCGAGCGTGTTGGTCTTCGTCACATAGCCCGCGGCGACGCCCGCCAGATACGCGCCCTGATACATGCGCACGTCGTACGTGCCGAAGTTCTTCGCCTTCTTGAAACCGGTGGCCGTCAGGAAGACAGTGTCCGGGAAATCCTTCGCGACCTTCAGCGCGAAATCCTGATAGCCGAAGCTCGTGGCGAAGATGATCTTGTTGCCCTTGTTCGCGAGATCGCGGAACACGCGCTCGGAGTCCGCGGATTCCGGCACGTTCTCGACGCGCGTGATCTTGATCTTGCTGCCGTATTTCGCTTCGGCCTCCTTGCTGCCCGCATCGTGCGCGAAGGTCCAGCCTGCATCGCCCGGATTGCCGAGGTAGACGAACGCGACGCCCGGCGCATCCGCCGCCCGCGCGCTCAACGCCGCGACGGTGGCGGACAGTGCGACCGTCGCGGTGATCGCCTTCAGCCATGTTTTATTCATTGTGATTCTCCTGGTCGATGTTGTTTGTCAAACGAATTGCCAGACCCAAGGCCCGCATCAGTGTGGTCGGTCAAAAATGAGAACGGAATCGCGATGCTGCGCGCGAACAACAGCATCAGCTCGCCGCGAAAAACGGCTTGCCGAGCGATGCCGGCGCGTTGAGCTTGATCGTGTTCGGATTGCGCGAGATGAGCACGAGCACGACGATCGTCGCGATATACGGCAGCATCGCGAGGAATTGCGTCGGGACCGGCACGCCGATCGCCTGCGCGTAGAACTGTAGCGCCATCACCGCGCCGAACAGCAGCGCGCCGATGAGCAGCCGCCCCGGCCGCCACGTCGCGAACACGACGAGCGCGAGCGCGATCCAGCCGCGGCCCGACGTCAATTGCTCCTGCCATACGTGCAGATAGACGATCGAGTAGTAGCCGCCCGCGATGCCGGCCATCGCACCGCCGAAGAGCGTCGCGCCATAGCGCACGCCAACGACCGGAAAGCCCACCGAATGCGCGACCGCCGGCGATTCGCCGACCGAGCGCAGCACGAGCCCCGCGCGCGTCTTGTAGAGGAACCAGCCGATCACCCCGAACATGATGAACGCGAGATAGCCGAGCGGCGTGAGCGAGAAGATCGCCGGCCCGAGCACGGGAATGCCGGAGAGGCCCGGAATCGGCATCACGTCGATGGTCGCGCGCACCGCCGCCGACGTATACGGCTTGCCGACATAGGCCGAGAAGCCGATGCCGAAGATCGTCAGCGACAGGCCCGTGGCGACCTGATTGGCGAGCATCGTGATGGTGAGAAAGCCGAAGAGCAGCGCCATCGCGAGTCCGGCGAACACCGACGCGACGATGCCGAGCCACGGGCTGCCTGTGATCGCGGTGACGGCGTAGCCGGCGACGGCGCCCATCAGCATCATCCCTTCGACGCCGAGATTCAGCACGCCCGATTTTTCCGCGACGAGTTCGCCCGCGCCCGCGTACATCAGCGGAATGGCGGCGATCACGGCGCTCGAGGCGAGATTGCTGGCTTGATTGATGTCCATGTTGTTCTGAGCCTCGTCACTTCATTAAGCGGCGTGATGCGCAGGCGTCCTGCGCTTGATGCGGAAATTCACGAAGAGATCGCAGCCGAGCAGACAGAACAGCAGCAAGCCCTGGAACACGCCCGCGAGCGCTTGCGGCAGTTGCAGCGACGTCTGCACCGCTTCGCCGCCGAGGTAGAGCAGCGCCATCAGCAAACTGGCGAGCACGATGCCCACCGGATGCAGCCGCCCGACGAACACGACGATGATCGCCGTGAAGCCGTAGCCCGGCGACCAGCCCGCCTGAAGCTGGCCGATCGGCCCGGCCACTTCGCCCATGCCCGCGAGACCAGCGAGGCCGCCGGAGAGCAGGAGCGAGGTCCAGATCGTTTTCTTGTCGGAGAAACCGGCGTAGCGCGCGGCGAGCGGCGCGAGACCGCCGACGTTCATCCGGAAGCCCGCGAAGCTCTTGCGCATGAAGAGCCACACGCAGGGAATCGCGATCGCCGTTAGAAACACCGACGCGTTGATGCGCGTGCCCTTGAGCCACGTCCAGTGCCAGTCGCCATAGAGGCGCGGGAACAGCGCGTCGTCGCCGAACATCGCCGAAATCGGGAAGTTCATGCCTTCCGGATCGCGCCACGGGCCGCTCACGAGATAGATGAGCAACTGCGTCGCGACGTAGGTGAGCATCAGGCTCGTCAGGATTTCGTTCGTGTTGAAGCGGCTCTTGAGCAGCGCGGGAATCGCCGCCCAGACCATGCCGCCGACGATGCCGCCGATCATCATCGCGGGCAGCGTCCACCAGCCGGACGCGTCGCCGGCATGAATCGCGATGCCGCCCGCGACGATGCCGCCGAGCAGCATCTGCCCTTCCGCGCCGATGTTCCACACGTTCGCGCGATAGCCGACCGCGAGCCCGAGCCCGATCAGGCACAGCGGCGATGCCTTCAGCACGAGTTCGGACCAGCCGTTGACGCTCGACAGCGGTTCGATGAAGAACGCATGCATCGCGCGCAGCGGGTCCTGGCCGACGAGACTGAAGATCAGAAAGCCGATGACGAGCGTCGCGACCGCGGCGACCACGGGCACGGCGAGCTGCATGAGGCGCGAGGGCGTGGGGCGCGCTTCGAGTCGATAGGGGAAGATCATCGTTCTTTTAATGCTTCAGAAGAGAGTCGGGTTCGGCGGCCGCCGCGGGCTTGCCTTCGAAAAGACCGGCCATGAAGAGGCCGATTTCTTCCGCGTTGGTCTCGCTCGTCTTGCGCACCGGCGAGAGCTTGCCGCGCGCGATCACGGCGAGCCGGTCGCAGATGTCGAAGAGTTCTTCCAGTTCTTCCGAAATCACGAGAATCGCGACGCCGCGCGCCGACAGATCGAGCAGTTGCTGGCGAATGAAGCCGGCCGCGCCGACATCGACGCCCCAGGTCGGCTGAGCGACCACGAGCACCTTCGGCTCCTGAAGAATCTCGCGCCCGACGATGAATTTCTGCAGATTGCCGCCCGAAAGGCTTTGCGCGAGCGCATCGCTGCCGCCGCAGCGCACGTCGAACGACTTGATGCAGCGCTCCGCGAACGCTTTCACCGTGGCCGCCTTGATCCAGCCGCCGCGCACCATGTTTTCGCGATGCGCGGTGAGCAGGCCGTTGTCGGCGAGCGACATCGCCGGGACCGCGCCGCGTCCGAGCCGCTCTTCCGGCACGAACGCGAAGCCCTGACGCCGGCGCCCGCCCGCTGTCAGACGCGCGGCGGGTTTGCCGCAGATCGACACGGCGTCGGCGGCGACGTGCTTGTCGCGGATTTCGCCCGACAGCGCCGCGAGCAACTCCGCCTGCCCGTTCCCCGACACGCCCGCGATGCCGAAAATCTCGCCCGCGTGCACGGAGAACGACACATTGTCGAGCGAAGTGCCGAACGGGTCAGGGCTCGCAACGGACAGGTTCTTTACCGCGAGCCGCACGTCGCCGGGATTGTGTTCGCGGCGCGTGTAGTCGGGCAGCGAATGGCCGACCATCAACTGCGCGAGCGACGCGTGCGTTTCCTTGCGCGGATCGACGTTGCCGGTCACGCGTCCGCCGCGCATCACGGTGGCGTTCTCGCAGAGCGACTGGATTTCGTCGAGCTTGTGGCTGATGTAGAGAATGCTGCAACCCTCGGACGCGAGGCGGCGCAGCACCTTGAAAAGCTTCTGGACGGCTTGCGGCGTCAGCACCGAAGTCGGCTCGTCCATGATGAGCAGTCGCGGATTTTGCAGCAGGCATCGCACGATTTCGACGCGCTGGCGTTCGCCGACCGTCAGACTGTGGACGTGGCGTTGCGGATCGACATCGAGACCGTAGTCCTTCGACACTTCGCGGATGCGTTTGCCGAGCGCTTTCATGTCGAACTTTTCGTCGAGCGCGAGCGCGATGTTTTCGGCGACGGTCAGCGTCTCGAACAGCGAGAAGTGCTGAAACACCATGCCGATGCCGAGCTTGCGCGCGGCCGCCGGGCTGCCGATCTCGACCGCCTCGCCCTGCCAGCGGATTTCGCCTTCATCCGGGCGCACCGCGCCGTAGATGATCTTCATCAGCGTGGACTTGCCTGCGCCGTTCTCGCCGAGCACGGCGTGGATTTCGCCCGGCATGACGACGAGATTCACGCCGTCGTTCGCCTTGACGGACGGATACTGCTTGCTGATACCCGACAAAGCCAGGCGCGGTGGCGTTGTCGATGTGGAGATGGCGTCGCCCATTGAGGTCCAGAAATGCGCCTGGCCACCGAGCAGGCCAGGCTGGAAAAAGTTACCGCTCAAGAGCGTGCGGCACGGTCATGTCGCACAAACTCATATCGCGGGCAGAATTTACAGAATTCGGAACGTTAAGTCGATAACTCAAAATTATGTGTTGCGCCCCGCAAACCCAGCGTTTGCGGGTAGCCCACACCTTGACGAATTTTTCACGACATATTAAAAACAATATGTCGCACCCCCGCGTCGATCAGCCAGAACATATAGTGGAGATAACATGAGTCAGCAACGCGAGGCGATCGATACGTATCTATTGCGCGTCTTGCACACCCTCCTGATGGAACGCAGCGTGACGCGTGCAGCCGTCAAGCTCAATCAGTCACAACCCGCCATCAGTGCCGCGCTGCGGCGTCTGCGCGACATCACCGGCGACCCGCTCCTCGTGCGCGGCAAGTCGGGCATGGTGCCGACCGAATACGGCCTGCGGCTGCTCGAGCCGACGCAGAACGCGCTGCGCGAAATCGAGCGCATCAAGGTCCAGCAACACAACTTCGATCCTTCCACGTCGGTGCGGTGCTATCGCATCGGCTGCCCTGACTATCTGAACGTGCTGTTCGTGCCGACGGTCGTCGAACGATTCCGGCAGGCCGCGCCGAACGCGACGCTCGAGTTTCATTCGCTCGGCCCCGCGTTCGACTACGAGCTTGCGCTGGAGGACGGCAAGCTCGATATCGTCGTCGGCAACTGGCCGGAACCGCCGGAACAACTGCATCTGTCGAATCTGTTCGTCGACAAGATCGTGTGTCTTGTCAGCAACACGCATCCGTTCGCCAAGCGCGGCGGGCTCACGCTCGACCAGTACCTCAACGCGCCGCACCTTGCGCCGACGCCGTATTCCGTCGGCCAGCGTGGCGCGATCGATGTGCATCTCGCGCGCGAGCGGCTGAAGCGTCATGTCGTCGTCACGTTGCCGTACTTCAATCTCG
This sequence comes from Caballeronia temeraria, assembly GCF_001544795.2. Taxonomy (GTDB): domain Bacteria; phylum Pseudomonadota; class Gammaproteobacteria; order Burkholderiales; family Burkholderiaceae; genus Caballeronia; species Caballeronia temeraria. Next base: position 65,550 of record NZ_FCOI02000007.1, read on the forward strand.
CGCCTTACGTGCTGATCAAGTCGGATCTCGTGTTCACGACGACGCGGCTTTTTGCCGATCATTACGCGCGGTTTTTGCCGCTCGCGGTCGTGCCCGCGCCGCTCGATTTCCCGCCGATGCAGTATTACCAGTTGTGGCATGAGCGGTGTCATTATTCCGATGAAGTCCGCTGGTTGCGGGGGCTTGTCGCCGAAGCGACGCGTTCATTGATCGATCAGCCTTGATGTTGTTTTTGCTTTATTCGTTTGCTCGCTTTATTCGTTTGCTCGTTTGTGCGTGAAACCTGCTTTCGTGTCGGTCTATTAGCTCTGCCCCTGTGCGGGGCGGCACCTACTTTCTTTGCTGCTGCAAAGAAAGTAGGCAAAGAAAGCAGCTCGAAACGCCCGCGGTCACACGCACGTTGGCCACTTTTCTCCTCCACGGCGGCACTCGCCTAAAGAGTGCCCCCAAACACCCCACCGGCTTGGCTCGCGCACGGTCTGACACATCGCATAGCTTCGCTCGCTGGTTCAGCACCAAATAGCTCCGGCCCGCTTCGCGACCGACCGGTCCATCGGGGCGGTCAGCGCTCCTCTCCTAACATTTCCATCGCACTGCAATCGCCACACGTTGGTTTCCCATCCCTACCCGGCGGCAGCGCGTAGCGCTGTGCCGGAACGCTTTGGTGCTGAACCAGCGCCCTATACCGTCTAGCTCGTCAGACCGCGCGCGATCCAAGCCCGATTGGGCCTACGAGGGCACTCTTTAGGCGAGTGCCACCAAGGACGAGAGAACTACCCAAACTGCGTGTGACCGCGGGCCTGAACGAGCTGCTTTCTTTGGTTACTTTCTTTGCAGCAGCAAAGAAAGTGACTGCCGCCCCGCACAGGGGCAGCGCCAATAGACCGACAAGAAAGCAAGTTCCCCGAACGAACCCAACGCAACCCACACGCAAAAAACCTCAAGACCCAGAAGAAGCCAAAACCAAGTCCCGCGCCAGACGATTGTGGCGCTCCAAAACCGTGCCAAGATCCAGCGTCGTCAACCGCCCATCCTTCACGACGACCTTCCCATCGACAACGCTCGTCGACACCTGCGCCGGGGCGCAAAACACCAGCGCAGCAACGGGATCATGCAAAGCCCCTGCAAACGCCGTCTGCGAAAGATCGAACGACACGAAATCCGCCGCCATGCCCGGCGCGAGCGCACCGATATCATCGCGATTGAGCACCTTCGCGCCACCAAGCGTCGCGATTTCCAGCGCTTCCCGCGCAGTCATAGCATCCGGACCGAACCCGACGCGCTGCAACAACAACGCCTGCCGCACCTCGGCAACCATCTGCGCTCCATCGTTCGACGCCGATCCATCCACGCCGATACCCACCGGCACACCCGCATCGCGCATCGCACGAATCGGCGCAATGCCCGACGCGAGCCGCATATTCGAGCACGGGCAATGCGCGACGCCCGTCCCCGTGCGCGCAAACAGATCGATGCCCGCCTTGTCCAGTTGCACGCAGTGCGCATGCCACACGTCATGGCCGACCCAGCCGAGATCCTCGGCATATTCCGCCGGCGTCATGCCGAATTTCTCGCGGCTGTACGCGACATCGTTCACGTTTTCGGCCAGATGCGTGTGCAGCGACACGCCGTATTCGCGCGCGAGCAACGCCGCATCGCGCATCAGTTCGCGGCTCACCGAAAACGGCGAGCACGGCGCCACGACCACGCGCAGCATCGCGTAACGGCCTTCGTCGTGATATGTCTCGATCAGCCGCTGCGAGTCCTTCAGAATCGCGTCTTCCTTTTCGACGACCGAATCCGGCGGCAAACCGCCGTCCTTCTGCCCGACGCTCATGCTGCCCCGCGCCGCGTGAAACCGCATGCCGATCTCGCGCGCCGCCGCGATGCTGTCGTCGAGCCGGCTGCCGTTCGGGTAGATATAAAGGTGATCGCTCGACGTCGTGCAGCCGGAAAGCAGCAGTTCCGCCATCGCCGTCTGGGTCGAGACGCTGATCATCTCGGGCGTCAGATGCGCCCAGATCTTGTAGAGATTCGTGAGCCAGCCGAACAGTTCGGCGTTCTGCGCGGCGGGAATCGCGCGCGTGAGGCTCTGATACATGTGATGGTGCGTGTTGACGAGGCCAGGAATCACGAGATGGCCGCGCATGTCGAGCACGTCGTCGGCGGATTGCGGTAACTCACTCGTCCGCCCGACCTGCACGATGCGGTTGTCCTCGATATACAAACCGCCATGGGCAATTTCGCGGCGCTTCTCGTCCATCGTGACGAGCATCTGGGCGTTCTTGACCAAAAGACTGCGTGGCATCAGTTTTATCTCCATAGAGCGTTGGGAAACCAGTGAAAAGCCCCGGTTACCCAGCGTCTGACGCCGTCTTCGGGACGCGGCAAGTATTCAGCGATATTCGCGCGCACCGTCACTGTCCACGTCCAAAAATTCGGACGCAATCAAGCCGCCGTCATAGTCGTCTTCACAGCGGCAATATATTCCCGAATTTTGGCGCGCGTAGCATCGCCGGAAACGGGGTCCGCAACGCGGTTCGAGGCCGCCCGGCAAGGCTTACGCGCCGCTGTCATGCGTCAGGCATTATCTTTCCTATCGCGGGCGCACAGCGCGTCTCAAATTCCTACAATGCTGTACACGGCGCGCATCTGAAACGCCGACGGGTATGTAGCCACTGACGTGGAGCCTCGATCCGCCGCAGACGCACTGAAGTATCCAGGTGCGGAATTTCGGATCGATGCGCAAAGCCGGATCTCGCACAACTCAAGGAAACTGCGAATGGGCAAGCTCACCACCCACGTCCTCGACACCGCGCACGGCCGCCCGGGCGCCAACCTCAAAGTCGAGCTGTTCGCGCTCAACGGCGACACCCGCCGCGCGATCAAGACCATCCATACGAACGACGACGGCCGCGCCGATGCGCCGCTGCTCGAAGGCGCCGACTTCGAAACCGGCGAATACGAGCTCGTCTTCCACGCGGGCGACTACTTCGCCACGCTCGGCGTGACCGTGCCCGAGCCGCGCTTCGTCGATCGCGTCGTGCTGCGTTTCGGCATCGCGGATTCCGCCTCGCACTATCACGTGCCCCTGCTCGTGTCGCCGTGGGCGTACAGCACGTATCGCGGAAGTTGAGCGGAAGCTAAAACACAGCTTGAACCCCACAAGCACATAACGAATCGGTAGTGGAGGAGTACATGGAAGGCTTTGTCACCGACTGGCTCAATCTCGTATTGCGCTGTCTGCACGTCATCGTCGCGATCGCATGGATCGGCGAATCGTTCTACTTCGTCGCGCTCGACAACAGTTTGAAACCGCCCACGGACCCGAACGCGCGCCGTCGCGGCGTGTTCGGCGACTTCTGGCACGTCCACGGCGGCGGCTTCTATCACATGCAGAAGTATTCCGTCGCGCCGCAGGACATGCCGGAGAACCTGCACTGGTCGTTCTGGCCGTCGTACACCACGTGGATGTCGGGTTTCGGCCTCTTCTTCGTGCTGTATCTGCTGTCGCCGAGCACGTATCTCATCGACAAGAGCGTGCTCGACATGGGCCCGGTGGTGGCCGTATCGGCGGCGCTCGGCTTCCTGATGGCCGGCTGGATCGTGTACGACACGCTGTGCCGCGTGCTCGGCACCAACGACAAGCTGCTCGGCATCTGCGTGGGCATCTACGTGCTGATCGCGGCGTTCATCGCGTGTCATGTGTTCGCGGGCCGCGCGGCGTATCTGATCACCGGCGCGATGATCGCGACGATCATGTCGGCGAACGTGTTCTTCGTCATCATTCCGGGCCAGCGCAAGATGGTCGCGGCAATGCTCAAGGGCGAAACGCCGAACGCGATCTACGGCAAGCGCGGCAAGCAGCGCTCCGTGCACAACACGTACTTCACGCTGCCCGTGGTGTTCGCGATGCTGTCGAACCACTACGCGATGACCTACACGCACAAGTTCAACTGGCTGATTCTCGTGCTCATCATGCTGGCGGGCGCCCTCATTCGCCAGTTCTTCGTGATGCGCCATCGCGGCCAGGTGCTGTGGTATATGCCGGTCGCAGGTCTCGTGCTGGTGCTTGGCGCATTTGTGTGGACGATGCCCGCGCCGACCGTGCCCGTCGCACAAGCTGCCGGCGCGCCGACGATCAAGGTGTCCGACATTCAGCCGATCATCCAGCAACGCTGCGCGACGTGTCACTCCGCGCATCCGACGATGATGGGCAGCGCGCCCGCCGGCGTCTTGCTCGATACGCCCGCCGAGATCAAGCAGAACGCGCAGCGCGTGCATCAGCAGGCTGTGACGCTGAAGGCGATGCCGCTCGGCAATGTCACGCAGATGACCGATGCGGAGCGCCAGAAAGTAGCCGCGTGGTTCGCAGGCGGCGCTGTCGAATAAGCTTTACCGCTTCTGTTGTGCCGAATGCCCCGCTTCGTTCGAAGCGGGGCATTTTTCATTCAACGTTCATTCAGCGCGCGAAGTAGTCCTTCACCGCGCGAATGACGGTGTCGATATCCGCGCGCGAGACATCGCGATGCGTGACGAAGCGCGACGCGTAGAGCATCTGCATGAGAATGCCGCGCTCTTTCAGGAAGGCTTCGAGCGGCGCGCAATGCGCCTCGGGAATCTGCGCGAAAACCATGTTGGTCGCGTGCGAATGCACCTTGACCGCGTCGATCTGCGCGAGGCCGGCGGCGAGATGCGCGGCGTTGTCGTGGTCCTGTGCGAGGCCATCGACGTGATGATCCAGCGCGTACAGGCACGCTGCAGCAAGCACGCCCGACTGGCGCATGCCGCCGCCGAGCACCTTGCGCCAACGGCTCGCGACATCGATCAATGCCTTCGATCCGACCAGCACCGATCCCACCGGCGCGCCCAGCCCTTTCGAAAAACAGATGGACACCGAGTCGAACGGCGCGCACAACGCACTCACCGGCTTGTCCGATGCCACCGCCGCGTTGAAGACGCGCGCGCCGTCGAGATGCGTCGCGAGACCGCGATCGCGCGCGAGCTGCGTCGCTGCGTCGACATAAGAAGCCGGCAGCACCTTCCCGCCGATGGTGTTCTCCAGCGCCAGCAAGCGCGTGCGCGCGAAGTGATTGTCGATGGGCTTGATCGCCGCCGCGATCTTGTCGAGCGGCAGGGAGCCATCGGGGGCGTTTTCGATCGGCTGCGGCTGGATGCTGCCGAGCACCGCCGCGCCGCCCCCTTCGTATTTGTACGTGTGTGCGTGCTGTCCGACGATGTACTCGTCGCCGCGCGCGCAATGCGCCATCAGCGCGGCGAGATTGCTTTGCGTGCCGCTCGGGAAAAAGAGGCCCGCTTCCTTGCCGGTGCGCGCGGCGAGCGTGGCCTGCAACTCGATGACGGTGGGATCGTCGCCCCAGACGTCGTCGCCGACTTCGGCGGCGGTCATGGCGGCGAGCATGGACTTGCTGGGACGGGTGACGGTATCGCTGCGGAGATCGATCATCGTGAGTTCGGGGCGTTGGAAAGAGTCGTCGGAAATGAGCCGACTATCTTAACGCCACAAAAGCAAAAAGACCGGCCACACCGCGCCGGTTCTTCCCGAGCCCGAAGAGGCGGCGGCCTTACCGCATCGCCTCTTCCGTCAGCCACAACGATTCCTTCAGATCCTGCTCGTTGAGGTTATGACCTTCGCCGCCGCCGCGATCGACGACGATGTAATCGCTCACCTTGCCCAGCGCGAGCAGCGGATGATGCCACACGCCTTTCGCATAATTGACGCCCTGCCAGCCGCTCGTGACGAACGCGCGAATCTTCGACTCGTCGAGATCGCCCGCGGGCGCCACGACGACGAGATACGGCCGGTCATCGAGCGGAATGAACGCCTGGCTGCCGAGCGGATGACGCTCCATCATCTTGCATTCGAACGGCAGCGTGCGCGGCTGGCCACGAAACAGATTGACGATCGCGTGGCCGCCCTGATCCGTCACGTCGACGTTGCACAGATCGTGAAAGCGGATCGTGGTGCCGAGGTTGATCGGGATCTGCTTCGCGCCATCGAGTTCGATGACATCGCCAAAGGGCTTGAACGCAGCGCGCGTCAACGGTTCGATAGCCAGCTTTTTCATTATGCGAGGGTTCCGAGTAGACGAAGACGCGACACGCCGCCGTCAGGATAAATGTTGAAGCGCACGTGCGTCACCGGGCCGAGCGCGGCCAGCTCCGGCTCGAAGAAATGCTGCTTGTCCATCTGCAGCTTCTGTTCGCCGAGCAGCACCGGCCAGAACATGGCCTGCGTGACGAGCGAGCTGTCCGTGCCGCCCTTCACGTACGCCGCCTGCAACGAGCAGCGATCCGGGAAGTTGCCCTTGAAGTGCGCGGTATCCACTTCGACCTTCTTGATGATGCCCGGCTGCGCGAGCGCGACGATACACCAGTCGTTGCCCGGCTCGCGACGGCGACGCGTTTCCCAGCCGTCGCCCATGTTGACGCCGCGGCCCGGCATCAGCAACGTGGATGCGAGACCGAAGTGCTGGTTGTTCGTGCCGACCATGTACGCGCCGTTTTCCATCGCGCCGAGATCGACGAGCTGGTTGCGGTCCGCGTTGCTCCAGTCGAGCTGCGGCTGACCGTAGACACGCAGACGCGCGATGCCGCCATCCGGATAGATATTCACGCGCAGATGCGTGAACGGCTTGGCGTCCGCAACTTCGAGATAGTGGTGGCTGTTGCCCTGGAGCGTCGTCGACGGGACGATCTCCGTCCATTGCGTCGACTGGTTCGGCGCGCCGTCGATGACATGCGCGCCTTCGATCGACGCCGCCGGCGGGAAATTGCCGGTGAAGTGGCTCGTGTCGACATCGATGCCCTTGATCACGCCCGGACGCGCGAGCTTGACGATGCACCAGTCATAGCCCGTCGTGCGCTTGCGGCGCGTTTCCCAGCCGTCCATCCACTTGCCGTGATCGTCGTACTTGCCGGGAATGAACACCGCCGGCTCGGGATTGAGCATGCGATCCTTCGGCGCGAAGAAATCGTCGCTCGCCTCGAGTGCCTGCGCGCCCAGACGCGGGTCCGCAAGATTCACATAGCGGCGCGTGAATTCGGGCGCGTTGGGATCGAGTGTCGGAATTGCCATTGTTGCGTCCTTATCGTGACAGTGAATGCGGATCAAGCCTGAATCAGGTCGTTCAACCTGAAACCGGCGATCCGGTAAATCTGGTCGAGGCTCGTGCGCAGTTCTTCGGCGCGGTCGTGATTCACGCGCTCCTCGAAGTTCGCGATGATCCCGTGACGGTCATACCCGCGCACCGCGAGAATGAACGGAAAGCCGAACTTCTCGCGATACTGCGTGTTGAGCGCCTGCAACCTGTCGAACTCTTCCTGCGTGCAGAGATTCAGGCCCGCGCCGCTCTGCTCGCGCGTCGATTCGGCGGTCAGTTCGCCGCGCACCGCTGCCTTGCCCGCGAGTTCCGGGTGCGCGTTGATGAGCGCGAGCTGCTTTTCGTCGCCGGCCGTTTCGACGATGCGCGACATCGCCGCGTGCAGCGTGTCGATGTCCTTGAAGGGCCGCTGTTGCGCGGCGGCTTCCGGCACCCACGGCGAGTGCTCGAAAATGCCCGCGAGCACCGTCACGAACGTGTCGGCGGGCATGGTGTTCAATTGGTCGAGTGTGTATTGCATCGCCTTCATGCCGCCGTCCCGTTGTTGGATTTTTCGAAAGGATGTTGTTCGCGCCAGTGACGCGCGATGTCGGCACGCCGCGTGACCCACACGCGATCGTGCTTCTCGATGTGATCGAGGAATTTCTGCAGGCCGCGGAAGCGTCCCGGGCGGCCCAGCAAGCGGCAGTGCATGCCGATGGACAGCATCTTCGGCGCTTCGTCGCCTTCTTCGTAGAGCACGTCGAATGCGTCTTTCAGATACGTGAAGAAGTGATCGCCCGTATTGAAACCCTGCGGCGTCGCGAAGCGCATGTCATTGGTGTCGAGCGTGTACGGCACGATCAGATGCGGCTTCTTCTCGCCGCCCGTCACTTCCACTTCGGTCCAGAACGGCAGGTCGTCGCCGTAATTGTCCGAGTCGTACAGGAAACCGCCGTATTCCGCGACCAGCCGATGCGTATTGGGACTGTCGCGCCCGGTGTACCAGCCGAGCGGACGCACGCCCGTCACGCGCTCGATGGCTTCCATGCCGAGGCGCATGTGTTCGGCTTCGCGCTCCGGCGACATGTCCTGATAGTGAATCCAGCGATATCCGTGGCACGCGATCTCATGCCCCAGCTCGACGAACGCCCTCGCCAGTTCCGGATGCCGCTCGATCGCCATGCCGACGCCGAAAATGGTCAGCGGCATGCCGCGCTTCTCGAATTCGCGCAGAATGCGCCACACGCCCGCGCGCGAGCCGTATTCGTAGATCGACTCCATGCTCATGTGACGCGAGGGATACGCCGCCGCGCCCACGATCTCCGACAGGAACTGCTCCGAGCCCGGATCGCCGTGCAGCACGCAGTTCTCGCCGCCTTCTTCGTAATTGAGCACGAATTGCACGGCGACGCGCGCGCGTCCCGGCCAGTTCGCCTGCACCGGGTGGCGGCCGTAGCCGATCAGGTCGCGTGGGTAGTTCGGATCGAGTGACATGGCTGGCGTTCTGCTCAAGCGTTGGGAAACGGGATTGTCGACGATTCAGTGTAGCTAAAAGACCCGGACGCGCCCATACATCAGGGCGCATAATCCGGGTCACGTCATCGGTATGTGTCCGGCGGGAAGGCCATCAGCGCGGGCTGAAATCCGACAGCACGCCGTCGTACCGTTTCGCCAGCGGCCGCGCGAAGTCGCCGCGTTTCGCCGTGTGCAATCTCAGCGCGATCAGCGCCTCCGCCCACTTCACCGCGGCCGTCACGCCCTCCACCACCGGCGCGCCGATCGCCTCCTCCACTTCGCGGCAGAACTCCGCCATGCCCGCGCAGCCGAGGACGATGGCGTCCGAGCCGTCCTCGTCGAGCGCGCGCCGGCATTCGTCGATGATCGTCTGACGCGCGGGCGACCCCGGCACGTCCAGCTCTAGCACGGGCACGTCGGTCGCGCGGACGTTCTTGCAGAAGCGCGACATTCCGTAACGCTCCGCGAGATGCCACGCCATGCCCACCGTGCGCTGCAAGGTCGTGACGACAGAAAATCCCGGTGCGATGACGCTTGCCGCGTGCATCGCCGCCTCCGCGATGCCGATCACCGGGCCGCGCGCCAGCTCGCGTGCGGCGTAAAGGGCCGGATCGCCGAAGCAGGCGATCACGTAGCCGTCGAAGCCCTGCTTCTCGCCCGCTTCGACTTCCGCGAGCAGACCGAGCGACGCGATCGCCTCGTCGTAATAGCCTTCGATGGACGGCGGGCCCATCGTCGGGCTGACGGCGACGATCTCCGTGCCGGGCGCGGCGACCTCGCGGGCGCAGCGGCCCATCGAGTCGGTCATGCGCTGCGTCGTGTTCGGGTTGATCAGTTTGATGCGCATTGCTGTTCTCCACGTACTGCTTCGAAAGGTTCTCTCAGGTTCTATCTTTTTTTAAACCGGGCGCTTGCGGTCGGCGAGGAAGTAATAGAACACCGCGCCCAGGCCCGCACCGATGAACCACGAGAAGTTCGCAGCACCTTCGAGCGACGGCAGCATCACGCAGAGAATCGCGATCACGGCGGCCGGCAGGAGCGCCATCACGGCGCGGCGGTTCACGCCCTTCGTGTACCAGTACTTGCCTTCTTCGGACACCGTGTAGAGATCGTCGACGACGAGCTTGCCGCGCTTCACGAGGTAGAAGTCGAGGATCAGCACGCCATACAACGGTCCGATGAAGCTGCCGAGAATATCCAGCGTGTAGTGAATCACGGCCGGGTTGTTGAACAGGTTCCACGGCGTGATGAAGATCGACGCGACCGCCGCCATCATGCCGCCCATGCGCCAGCTGATGAGCTTCGGCGCGACGTTCGAGAAGTCGAAGGCCGGCGACACGAAGTTAGCGACGATGTTGATGCCGATGGTCGCGATCGTGAAGGTCAGCGCGCCCAGAATCACAGCGGACGGATGATCGATGCGGCCGACGGTTTCCACCGGATCGGTGATCAGCTGGCCGAACACCGGCAAGGTCGCAGCAGTCGTGATGACGGTCACGAGCGAGAACGCCAGGAAGTTGACCGGCAGACCCCAGAAGTTGCCGCGCTTCACGCTGCGAAAGCTCTTGCCGTAGCGCGAGAAGTCGCCGAAGTTGAGCATCGGACCGGAGAAGTAGGACACGACGAGCGAGATCGCGGTAATCATCACGGGAATCACTTCCATGCCGTGATACTTCACGCCGCCGAGATTCAGACCGATGTTCCTGATGCCCGCGCGCCACACCATGTAGCCGGCGAGAATGAACATCACGACATAGACGGCGGGACCGGCGAAGTCGATGAACTTCTTGATCATCTCCATGCCGCGCCAGAACACGACGGCCTGCAGCACCCAGAGCAGCATGAAGCCCGCCCAGCCGAGCGCCGAGAGTCCGACGAAGCCGTACTTGTGCACGTCGGCGTAAGGCATCAGCGACGGCACGAACTTCAGCACGACGATGACGAGCGCGCTCGACGCCAGATACGTCTGGATGCCGTACCACGCCACCGCGATGAGCCCGCGAATCACGGCGGGAATATTCGCCCCGAGCACGCCGAACGTGGCGCGGCACGCGACCGGATAAGGCACGCCCGCCACCTGGCTCGGCTTTGCGATCATGTTGCACAGCGCATTCACGAGCCCGATGCCGATCAGAAGCGACACCAGCACTTGCCAGCTCGTCAGGCCGAGCGCGAAGAGACTGCCCGCGAACACGTATCCGCCGACGCTATGCACGTCCGACATCCAGAACGCGAAGATGTTGTACGCACCCCAGGTCTGATTCTTGAGCGGGGCGAGGTCCTCGTTATACAGACGGTCGCTGTAACCGGCGGGCAGATCCGGGTCGTGTCCCGATGTCTGCTCTTCGTATTGAGGCAGGGCTGAGCTGCCGGATGCACTGAACTGGGCCATGACGTCTCCTTCATTGGCTGCTTGCGTGATGAAAAAACTGCAAATGCTCGGGGTTCAAGCTTCGATCGGATGCCTTCGCTGACGTATCGAACGTTTCGAACGTTTCGAATCAGCGCGGCATTCTTCGGATTTGCGTTTTCGCCTTGGGGCATGAGGCCAAGAGCGCGGGGCCTTTGCCCGGCACGCCCGCCCTGCGGCGACTTTCATTTCACGCTCTGATGAGCGTCCTGTTCGATGCAGCGCACGCTGCGAGTTTTTGCGCGTGCAACTCTCCACGCGCCCGGCGCGTCGCGCGGGGCACGGTCTCCCATTATTTAGTCCTGCTTGATTCAGCCGATGGCAGACGCTCCGGTCTGCCGTCTCACTGCCTTAACTATCGAGCGCCTTTTCGCGTTCGGCGGGCCGGGTGAATACTTCCTTCAGATCGACCGCGCCGCGAGCCGGCCGCTCCAGCATCTTCAACTCGACGTCGCGCAGATGTTGCGCCATCAGCACGCCGGCTTTGGCTGCGTCGCCGGCATCGAGCGCGGCGAGAATCTCTTCGTGGTCCTCGAACGAACACGAACTCTTGCCGAGCGATTCATACAGCGCCGAGATCAGCGTCGACCGTGCCACGAGTCCCGACAGACATTCGCACAACACCGTGTTGCCGGTCAGCGCGGCGAGTTCGGTGTGGAATTCGCCAGAGAGTCTGATCCACGAAGAAAAATCGTGGCTTTCGAAGGCGCGGCGTTCTTTTCCGATCGTCGCGCTGATCGACTTCAACCGGCGCACCCCGTGCCCTTGCGCGATTCGATCCACCACCGCCAGTTCGATGATGCGGCGCATCTCGAACACTTCATGCACTTCCTGCAGCGACGGGCTTGCCACGAAAGCGCCGCGATTCGGCTCCAGATCGACGAGCCTTTCGTTCGACAGTTGCGCAAGCGCCTGGCGGACCGTACCGCGCTTCACGGCGAACACCTCGCACAACTGCGCTTCGGTCAGCTTCGCGCCCGGCGCCAGCCGATGCTCGAGGATCGCGGCGCGGATGTTTTCGGCGATCGACTCGGCATTCGCCCCGTTCGGAGCGGAATCTGAAGCATTCGATGCAACACTACGCTTGGTGTCGGACATGATGTGCTCGCTTGCATGTTAAGCATCTTAGAATCGACATAAAGATTGTCAACAATTCATTTGAGAATTTGACTCTTCGGGGCGGAATTTTGGATCGCAGATTTCCCTCAACTCCAATGCCAACAAGGCTTCGTGCGGATTTCGCAAGTTTTTGTCAGCATTGCCAGCACTTTTTTGTTGACAATTCATGCGGCGCACTTGGTGCGTAGGCAATTCGTGGATGGTGCATATTAAGACCGTTAGTTGCAAAAATGGACTTAAAATAAGGCGCTCATCTGAACGCCTTATCGCGCCTTGGTCAAGCCAGATGCGGGTAGTCGGAAAGTTTCAACGTGAATCCCCGCTCCGTCGCAATGAGGTGCGCGGTTGCACCGAAAGGCAGCGTCAGCAAATTCTCGATGTGTCCGAACTGCAATCCCGTCACGACCGGAATACCGGTCACCGACCGCACCTGCTCGATCATCGCGTCGAGAGAATAGCCGTTGTCGTAGTCGGAAAGCCGGCCGCCGGAAAATTCGCCCATCACGATTGCCTGCTGACGGCCGAGCACGCCCGCCTGATACAACTGATAAATCATCCGTTCGATGCGAAACGGATGCTCGTTCACATCCTCGATGTACAGAATCCCGCCCTCGACCGGCGGCAAATACGGCGTGCCAACGAGCGACGCCAGAATCGCGAGATTGCCGCCCCACAGCATGCCGGTGACATCGACGGTCTGTTGCTGCGGCGTGTGGCTCGTCACGGTGAAGCTCGAGTGGGAGATCGCCTTCCAGAAGTGCTGCATCGTGAACGAACTCAACTCTTCCGCGCCAAAATCGCCGGCGAACATCGGTCCGCCGAAGCTTTTCACGCCCGCGTGTGCGAAGAGCGCGCACTGGATCGCGGTGAAGTCGCTATGGCCGACGATCGCGACCGGCTGATCCGCGAGCCGGCGCAAGCCGAGATAGTCGAGTCCATGCAGGATGCGCGACGCGCCGTATCCGCCGCGCACGGCAAGTACGATGTCAGGCAACCGCCGCGATGCGTCCGCGAGACGGTTGAGGTCGGCTGCGCGCTCGGCGTCGGTGCCGCCGAAACGCTGAAAGCGGCGTCGCGTCGCGTCGACGTTTTCCAGGCGATGCCCTTCCCTGCGCAATCGCCCGATGCCGCGCTCGACGGCCGCCGGATCGTGCGGATAGCCAGACGGCGCGACGAGGTCGATAGTGCGTGATTTCACGATGTTGTCGTTGGATTCGTTATTGAGACGGCGGCGGCCTGCCCGGCTTCCCGCGCGCGGCGCGCATCGCGTTCTTCGCGCGCGAGGCGGCGCCGCTCGGCGAAGAAATTCTTGAGCGCGTGTCCGCATTCGTCGGCAAGCACGCCGCCCGTCACGGTCGTGTGATGATTGAGCTGCACATTCGCGAACATGTCGACGACACTGCCGCACGCGCCCGTTTTCGGGTCCGTGGCGCCATACACGACGCGCGAAATCCGCGAATGCATGATCGCGCCAGCGCACATCAGGCAAGGTTCGAGCGTCACATACAACTCGCAGCCCGGCAGCCGGTAATTCTGAAGTGTCTGAGCGGCGGCGCGCAACGCGGCCATTTCGGCATGCGCGGACGGATCGTGCCCGCGAATCGGATGATTGAAGCCGGTGGCAATGACCTCGTCGCCGAGCACGACCACCGCGCCGACGGGTACTTCACCCGCCGCACGGGCCTGCTCGGCAGCTTGTTGCGCGAGCGCCATGAAGCGGCGATCGCGTTCGCTGGAGGAATCGGCGAAAGGAGCGCCGGGCGCGGGGTCCGCTGCGTCCGACAAGCCGGTCACTTCGCTTCCACCGCCACGCGCGACTGCGCGCGCTCGGACAGCCGCTCCGCAATGCGGCGACGATATTCGTGCGGCACGCAGCCGCCACCGCGCAGCGATTCCAGCGCCATGTCGAGCGCGAGCATCCTGGCTTGCAGGCGGCAACGGGCCGCCGGGTCCGTCACCTTGTCGAACTCTTCCTGCAGCCCGCGCAGTGCGCGAAGCTGTTCGACGGCAGGCGGAACGAAGCCCGCGTTCTTGAGGATTCGATTGGCGACGCGCACTTCCTCGGGTACGAGGACGTCGTCGTCGAAGTGGAGCGGTGCGCCCGCGCCCGGCAGGTCATTGAACTCGCCACGCGCAGCGGCTTCGTTGATCCGCTGTTCGACCAAAGCATCTAGCAATTTCATCGGGGATTACGACCGATTTACACCCGCGAACGGGCGCGGTCTGTCACGATTTCCGTTGGTTAGCTCGAAGTCGGAAAGCAGCCGGAAAACCACGCTCGCGCGTTGTTCGGCACGTCTCGACAATCCAATGCACATTCTATCAGTGGCGGCCGCGCCGGTTTCGTCGAAGACAGATCGGTTTGCGGTGCATCGCCGTATACCGGGCTTATCACCGTCCTTATGCGTCGTTTGCGCAACATTCGTTGACTGGCCGCAACAATCGTGCTTGTGCGATGACTACGCACCCTGCTCCGGCGCGACACGCGTCCCGTTCTCGCGCGTGTAGCCTTGCGTCGCGAGCAGAAGGCGCCGCGTGTACTCGTGCGCGACGTCGTGCGAACGCACCGCATCGACGCCGAGTTGCTCGACGATCTCGCCATTGCGCATCACCGCGACGCGCTGGCACAGAAAGCCGATGACCGCAAGATTGTGGCTCACGAGGATCATCGTCAGCTTGCGTTCGCGATGCAGCCGGCGCAGCAGGTTCAGAATCTCGGCCTGCACGGAAACGTCGAGCGCGGACGTCGGCTCGTCGAGCAGCAGCACGCGCGGCCCGACGATCAGCGCCCGCGCGATCGATACGCGCTGGCGCTGTCCGCCCGACAACTGATGCGGATAGCGAAAGCGGAACGCCGGGCCGAGGCCGACTTCGGCGAGCGCATCGAGAATGCGCGCGTCTTCGTCGCCGATGCCGCTGATCGCGAGCGGCTCGCGCAAGGTCTTGTCGACGGTGAAGCGCGGATGAAGCGCGCCGTACGGGTCCTGAAACACCATCTGCACGTCGCGCCGCTCGGGCCGATCGGGCCGCGCGGCGATGCGCAGACTGCCGCCCGCGAGCGGCGTCAGCCCGGCGAGCGCGCGCAACAGCGTGGATTTGCCGCTGCCCGATTCGCCGACGAGCCCGAACACTTCGCCCTCTTCCACGCGCAGGGAAACATCGCGCACGGCGTCGACGTGGCCGGTCTTCGTCTTGAAGCGTATGAGCGCGCGCTCGATCTCGATCATCGCGCGATCCTTTCATCGAGCCACGACGGATCGCGGCGCAGTGTGGGCAATTCATCGGGCGGATTGTCGAGCGGCGGATTCGCTTCGAGCAGCCCGCGCGTGTACGGATGCGTCGCGTGGGCGAGATCGCGCGCCGCGCACGTCTCGATGACGCGCCCGCCGTACATCACCGCCACGCGGTCGCAGAACGACATCACAAGCGGCAGATCGTGGCTGATGAACACGAGCCCGGTGTCGTGGCGCTCGATCATCTCGTCGAGCACGGCAAGCACCTGCATCGACACGAGAACGTCGAGCGCGCTCGTGGGTTCGTCGGCGATCAGAAGACGCGGACCGGCCGATACCATCATCGCGATCATCACGCGCTGGCCCATGCCGCCGGACAATTCGTGCGGATATGCATCGGCGACGCGCTGCGGATCGCGGATATGCACGGCTTCCAGCGCCGCGACAATGCGCTCGCGCAGCACGCGCCGGCTCTCTTTCACGCCCTGCCGCACGAAGGTTTCGCGCATCTGCTGCGCGACGGTCATCACCGGATTGAGCGAGTATTTCGGGTCTTGCAGGATCATGCTCATGCGCGTGCCGCACAGGCGGCGGCGCTCTTTCGGACGCATCGCGAGCAAGTCCTGTCCTTCGAAGCGCAGCGACTTCGCGGACCATTTCGCCTCGGGCGGCAGGAGTCCGAGCAGCGCGCGCCCCGTCAGCGACTTGCCCGATCCCGATTCACCGACAATGCCGAGCCGCTCGCCACGCCGTACCGTCAGCGATACGCCGCGCACGGCGGGCATGAGCGCGCCGTCGTGGCCGGCGAACGCCACTTCGAGGCCGTCGATTTCCGCTAATGCGTCGGACATGTCAGCCTCCATGACGCGGATCGAAGACGTCGCGCAGACCGTCGCCGAGCAGGTTGAAGGCGAGGCTCACCGCGAGGATTGCGAGGCCGGGAATCGTCGCGACCCACCAGGCGTCGAGCAGCACGTTGCGGCCCGCCGCGACCATGTAGCCCCATTCCGGGCTCGGCGGCTGCGCGCCCAGTCCGAGAAAACCGAGACCCGCGACGGCGAGAATGATGCCCGCCATGTCGAGCGTCGCGCGCACGATCACCGACGACGAGCACAGCGGCACAATATAGCGCAGCAGAATGCGCAGATGCGATGCGCCTTGCAGACGCGCCGCGTGGATGTAGTCCGCCTGCGCGAGCCGCAGCGACTCCGCGCGCGCGAGCCGCGCATACGGCGGCCACGCGGTGATGGACAGCGCAATCACCGCGTTGAGCACGCCCGGCCCGAGCGCCGCGGCGAACGCGAGCGCGAGCACGATCTTGGGAAACGCGAGCGCGACATCGGTGACGCGCATCAACACCGTATCGACGATACCGCCGCAATACCCCGCCACCGTGCCGATCAGCAGTCCGGCCGGCACGACGAGCACGACGACGAGCATCGCGATCGCCAGCGTGAGACGCGAGCCGTGCACGAGCCGCGAGAGGATGTCGCGGCCGAGCTGATCGGTGCCGAACCAGTGCGCCGCGCCCGGCGGCGTGAGGCGTTCCGCGAGCACTTGCTGCAACGGATCCTGCGTGACGAGCATCGGCCCGATCGCGGCGACGACGATCAGCAGCAGCAGAATCGCGAGCCCGAGCATGCTCAACGGATTCGACGAGAATTGCCGCCAGCGCCGATACGCGCGTCCGAGCGCGGCCTGGCGCGGCGACGCCGGCGTATCGGTTAGCAGCCACGCGCGCGGGCCCGTTCGCGCCGGTTTCATGTACGCAGAGTCCTCCATGTCAGCGCGCGCGTGGATCGAACACGCGATACAGCGCATCGGTCAAGAGATTGAGCGCGATAAACGTCGCGCCGATCACGAGCGTGCTGCCGAGCACGGCGTTCATGTCGGCGTTGAGCAGCGCGCCCGTCAGATACGAGCCGATGCCCGGCCACGCGAACACGATCTCCGTCAGCACCGAGCCTTCGAGCAGATAGCTGTACGCGAGTGCGATCACGGTCAGCAGCGGCACCGCGATATTGCCAAACGCATGCCGCCAGATCACGCGCCGCTCGGGCAGGCCTTTGGCGCGCGCGGTCGTCACGTATTCCTGGCTCAGTTGCTCGAGCATGAACGAACGCGTCATGCGCGACAGATACGCAATCGAATAGAACGCGAGCACGGCCGCCGGCAGCGCGATATGCGAGAACGCGTTTTTGAAGACATCCCATTCGCCGGCGATGAGCGAATCGATCAGCAGGCTTCCGGTGCGTGTATCGACCATGCCGTCGTAGACCGGATCGATGCGCCCCGGCCCCGACACCCAATGCAGCCGCGCATAGAAGAGCAGCAGGCCCATCAGCGCGAGCCAGAACACCGGCACCGAACTGCCTGCGAGCCCGATCACGCGCGCGACATGATCGACGATGCGGTTGTGCTTCACCGCCGCCGCGACGCCGAGCGGCACGCCAATCGCAATGCCGATGAACGTCGAGAGCGTCGCGAGTTCGAGCGTCGCGGGAAAGACGCGTTTGATGTCGTCGATGACCGGATTCGCGGTCAAAAGCGACACGCCGAGATGGCCGTGCAGCACGTCGCGCGCATAGATCAAAAATTGCTCGATGAGCGGCTTGTCCAGCCCGAGTTGCAGGCGCGCGGCCGCATAGGCAGCGGCGGACGCGCGGTCGCCGAGAATCGCGAGCACCGGGTCGATCGGAATCTTGCGGCCGATGAAAAACGTGATCGCGAGCAGGCCCGTGAACGTGATGACGAGCATCGCGATCCAGCGCGCGAGCGCCAGCGCGATGCGTACGCCGCCGCGCCGCGAATCGATGAGCGTGACCGTGCTCACTGCTTCTTGATGTTCCGATACGACACGAGATCGTTGATCGGCCCGACTTCGAGACCGGTCACGCCGGGCCGCGCCGCCACCTGCGACACCTTCTGGAACATGATCACGAACGGCGACTTCGCGAGCACTTCACGCTGCATCTTTTCGTACATCTGCGCGCGTTTCTTCGTGTCGCTTTCGGCGAGCGCGGCGTTCGTTTCCTTGGTCAGTTGCGGAATGTCCCACGCGTTGCGCCACGCGAGCATCTTGTAGCTCGACGCATCCGAGTTGTCCGGATTCCACACGAAGCCCTGCGCGTTGCTGTGCGGATCGATGTAATCCGCCGACCACTCGCCGATATAAATGTCGTGCGCCCGCGCGCGATATCGCCCGAGCGTCTGCTTGTTGTCGCTCGGCACGAGTTGCACCTTGATGTTCGCGAGCGCGAGATTCGCCTGCACGGCCTGCGCGATCTCGCTATACGGATAGTCGTTGCGCACGTCCATCTTCACCGTGAAGCCGTTCGCG
Organism: Caballeronia temeraria; assembly: GCF_001544795.2. GTDB lineage: Bacteria > Pseudomonadota > Gammaproteobacteria > Burkholderiales > Burkholderiaceae > Caballeronia > Caballeronia temeraria. The sequence goes on from NZ_FCOI02000007.1 coordinate 84,273, forward strand.
AGTCCCGCTTTAGCGAGCAGTGCCTTCGCCTTCGCGACATCCTGGTGATACGGATTGTCGTTCAGCGCGCCGAGAAAGCCTTCGGGCAGGAACGTTTCGTGGACCTTGTAGGTCGTGCGGATCACGTTCTTCTGAATGCCCTGATAGTCGATGAGCCACTTCATCGCTTCCCAGACTTCCGGCTTCGCGAGATTCGGATTCTTGTTGTTGAGGCCGAGATACATGAGCGTCGCCTGCGGCACGGCCGTCGCCTTGATGACGCCGGATTTCGAGAGCGTATCGAGGTCGTCGGGCGAGAGATCGCGCGCGACGTCGATGTCGCCGTTCTGGATCATCAGACGCTGGCTCGCCGCTTCGGTCACATGGCGCAGCACGATGCGCTTCATCGCGAGCGGAATGCGATAGCCTTCGAAACGCTGCAACACGATGCTGTCGTTGGCGGTCCACTTCACGAGCTTGTACGCGCCCGAACCGGCTTCGTTGGTCTTGAGCCACTCGTTGCCGTGATCGTTGCCCTTCGCGTGCGACTCGACGAGCTTGCGATCCACCACCGACGCCGGCCACGAACCGAGCACGTTGAGCACGAAAGTCGGTGCGTAACGCTGGTCGGTCGTGACGGAGACGGTCGTGTCATCGATTTTCTTGACGTTCTGCAACGCGTTCGCCTTCGTCAGCCCGATGCCCGCGAGCACCGCCGCCGCGCCTTTATCGAGCAGCGCGGTGCGCTGGATCGACCAGGCGACGTCATCGGCGCTGAGTGCGTTGCCCGAGTGGAACTTGAGTCCCGGGCGAATCTTGAAGGTGAACGTGAGGCCATCCTGACTCACGGTCCACGACTCGGCGACATCGCCATTGAATTTCGACGGGTCTTTCAGATCGACGCGCACCAGACGGTCGTATGTGTTCGCGACGTATTCCTCCGGCACCAGCTCGTAGATTTCGCCGGGATCGAGCGAGGTGAATTCATCGAGCAATGTGGCCATGACGAACATGTCTTTCGGCGTAGCGGCCTGCGCGTTCTGCACGCCTGTAAATGCCGTCAACGCCGCTGCGAGCATGACCGCTGCCAATGCTTTTTTCATGTGTTGCCGTCCTTTGGATGTCGCGATTACATCAGCCGCAGCGGGCCGCTTTCTTCGTTGTCGATCAGAGCAAGTTCGCGCGAACCTGGCAATTCGTAATGCCACCACTCGCTTTTTATGTGCGTGAAGCCCGCGCCCTGCATCACGCCGAGCAGGAGCGTCCGGTTGCGTTGCACGTGCTCCGGCAAGCGGAAGTGAAAGTGCTCGGATTCGACGACCATCGCATCGAAACCGGTGCCCATGTCGAGCTCGTTGCCGTCGCGATCGACGAGTGTCAGGTCCACCGCCGTGCCGCGGCTGTGGTTCGAGCCGCGCCCGAGTTCGGCGATGAAAGTCGGATCGGGCAGAAAGTCCCACAGCACTTTTTGCGCTTGCGGCGGGCGATAGGCGTCGAAAATCCTGAGCGTCATGCCGATGCTGCGCGCGATATCGACGGCTTTGCGCAGCGCGGCTTCGGCAGGCTCCAGCAGCAGGCAGTGCTGAGCCTTGTAGATGGGTTTGCCGGTGAAATTGCGATCGGTCGCGTAGACGAGATCGATCTGGACGTGATGGGTTTCAGGCGTGATGTGCAGCAGGCGGGATCGGGTCATGTAAGCGCTTCGTCTCGATTCTTTCCGATACACGCACCTTAACGCGTTAGAAAAATCCGCGAAACCCTTTATTTCGGGTGGTTCTTGCGATTCACGGCACGAGCGGCCAGCGCGCGAGCACTTCGTATCGCGATTGGCCGAGCAAGCTGCGCACGAGCGCGAACTCGCGCGCGGTCCAGGCGATGGGTTCGACTTGCTGACGCGGGACGCGATGCTCGTCGTAGAGCAAGGTCACGTGCGGGATGAAATGGGGATGGCGTTTGAGCGGGATGCTGGCGGATTCGAGCGCGGCGCCGAGCGCGTGTTCGAGCGCGTCGAGCGGTCCGGTGACGTCGCCCAAAAGTACCAGCGGATGTTTCGCCCGACGGCCCGAAAAGCTTTCGATACGGTCGAGCGTCACTTCGACGGGCGGCAAGGCGATCCGGGACGCCGCGGCGCATGCTTGAGCGGCGATATCGGCGGGAACGCCTGCGAAGGCGCCGAGATAATGCAGGGTGACGTGAAGGCGATCGGCGGGACTCGCCCGCGCCTTCAACTTGTGCTCGATGCGCAGCCGCGCCGCCAGATCAGCGATGCGCGCCGCGGCGGCTGCGTCGGGATACAACGCGAAGAAAAGCGAGTCGGTGACACGCGCGCTTCGTTCGCGATCGGGCGCGGCATCACTCATGCGCCCGGCTCGCGTTCAACGTGAAGCGACGCTTCTCACTCCCACTCGATCGTCGCAGGCGGCTTGCCCGAGATGTCATACACCACCCGATTGATGCCGCGCACCTCGTTGATGATGCGATTGCTCACATGCCCGAGCAGATCATGCGGCAGATGCGCCCAGTGCGCGGTCATGAAGTCGAGCGTCTGCACGGCGCGCAGTGCGACGACGTATTCATAGGTACGCCCATCGCCCATCACGCCGACGCTCTTCACCGGCAAAAACACCGCGAACGCCTGGCTAGTCAGGTCGTACCACGACTTGCCCGTTTCCTTGTCGATGGTGTTGCGCAGCGTCTCGATGAAAATCGCATCGGCGCGACGCAGCAGATCCGCGAATTCGCGCTTCACTTCGCCGAGAATCCGCACGCCGAGACCCGGACCGGGAAACGGATGGCGATACACCATCGCGGGCGGCAAACCGAGCTTCACGCCGAGTTCGCGCACTTCGTCCTTGAACAACTCGCGCAGCGGCTCGAGCAGCTTGAGATTCAGCGTCTCCGGCAACCCGCCGACGTTGTGATGGCTCTTGATCGTGTGGGCGCCCTTCTTGCCCTTGCCCGCCGATTCGATCACGTCCGGATAGATCGTGCCCTGCGCGAGCCATTTCGCGTCGGTGAGCTTGTCCGATTCCTTGTGGAACACTTCGACGAACTCCGCGCCGATGATCTTGCGCTTCGCCTCCGGATCGGTCACGCCGGCGAGCTTATGCAGGAATTCTTCGCTTGCATCGACGTGAATCACCTTCACGCCCAGATGATCCGCGAACGTCGACATCACCTGCTCCGCCTCGTTCTGACGCAGCAAGCCATGATCGACGAATACGCACGTCAGCTGATCGCCGATCGCGCGATGCAAGAGCGCCGCCGCCACCGACGAATCCACGCCGCCCGACAAGCCGAGAATGACGTGCTCGTTGCCGACCTGCGCGCGGATCTTCTCCACGGCTTCGTCGATGTAATGGCCCATCTCCCAGTCCGCCTTCGCGCCGCACAGCTCCAGCACGAAGCGCTCGAGCATCGCGCGGCCCTGCACCGTGTGCGTGACTTCCGGGTGCCATTGCAGGCCGTAGAAGCGGCGGTCGTCGTCGGCCATTGCGGCGATCGGGCACGACGGCGTCGAGGCCATCAGCTTGAAACCCGCGGGCAGGTCGACAACCTTGTCGCCGTGGCTCATCCACACCTTGAGCATCGACTCGCCCTTCTCGCTGGCGAAGTCCTGGATGCCTTCCAGAAAGCCCGTGTGATTCAGCGCCTGCACTTCCGCATAGCCGAATTCGCGCACGTTGCCGAGTTCGACCTTGCCGCCGAGCTGGTCGGCCATCGTCTGCATGCCGTAGCAGATGCCGAGCACCGGCACGCCGAGATCGAAGACGATCTGCGGGGCGCGCGGCGATTTTGCCTCGGTGACCGAGTTGGGGCCGCCCGACAGAATGATGCCCTTCGGCGCGAATTCGCGGATGAACGTCTCGTCGACGTCGTACGGATGGATCTCCGAGTAGACGTGCGATTCGCGGATGCGCCGGGCGATCAGTTGTGTGACTTGGGAGCCGAAATCGAGAATCAGGATTTTGTCGTGCATGGCTGCGGCCAAAGGCTAAGTGAACGAATGATGTCGGTGCGGCCGGAACGCGCTGTTGCGCCCCGTGCTGCCAATAAATCGACGGCCGGCGCTCCGGCCGACCGTGCTTGTCCTGCGTGTTTGCCGTGCTGCGCTTCGCGTGACTCGCGGCATGCGCTTCACGCCTTCAATGAGGCGCGCCCGCGCCGGGCGCGAGCGGATCGACTCTCCGCCCCGTCGACGGATCGATCTCGCCGCTGATGACAGGCTCGATGCGCTTGCCGGTGACCGGATCGATCGCGCGTCCCGTCAACGGATCGAGCGTGCCGCCCGTGACGGGATCGACCGCGCCGTCCGGATGCGCGCGCACGGCGGCCGATGCGATCGGCGACGCGGGATCGAGCGGACGTCCCGCTGAATCGATCGTGCGGCCCGAAATGGGATCGATGGCCGTGGCTTGCGGCGCGCGCGCCGCTGGACGCACGGCGGTATCGATTGGTTCGGCGCGTGCGGAAGATGCCGTGGCGTTCACGCGATTTTCGTCGCGCGTTTGCGCCGCTTTCTTCTCCGCCCGCTGCGCCGATGCCGCGCCGGCCAGCGCCGCGCGCTCGCGCCGCCGCACCGCCGACGACAGCCGCACGCTGCCGAGACCGAGCACGAGCAGCACAGCGCCGACCACGGCCGCGCTGATCTGCCCAAAGCCGTCGATCTGAGGCGTGTGCAGCCCGAGCAGCCAGACCAGCACCACGACGCCGGACAGCCACTGAACATGGCCCGAGACGCGCGCAGCGCGAGCCGTCAACGCGCCATCCACAGCCGCGTGAAACGCAAGCCACGAAAGTCCCATGAGCGCGATGCCGAGCAACTGCCCGGCGAACACCGGCTGCACGCGGATCGAATCCAGTTGCAGCGCGCCGTACAAGCCCGCCCACGGCGTCAGCAGAAACAGCAGACCGAACGCCAGAAAAATCAGGGCATTGATGACGAGCACGACCCGCAGCAACGGTTTCATGATCAGTCCGCTCGATTAGTCGACGTGATAGTTGGGCGCTTCCTTCGTGATCTGCACGTCGTGCACGTGCGATTCGCGCATGCCGGCCGCCGTGATCTGGACGAATTCCGCCTTCTCGTGCATCTCCGCGATGGTGCGGCAGCCGCAGTAACCCATGCTCGCGCGCACGCCGCCGACGATCTGGAACAGGATGGCGTTGACCGAGCCCTTGTAGGCCACGCGGCCTTCGATGCCTTCCGGCACGAGCTTGTCGATGTTCGCCGAGTTGTCCTGGAAGTAGCGGTCCGCCGCGCCGTCCTTCATCGCGCCGACCGAGCCCATGCCGCGGTACGACTTGTACTGACGGCCCTGGTACAGGAAGACGTCGCCCGGCGATTCTTCGGTGCCCGCGAGCATGCTGCCCATCATGACGACATTGGCGCCCGCCGCGAGGGCCTTCGAGACATCGCCCGAGAAGCGCACGCCGCCGTCCGCGATCACCGGCACGCCCGTGCCGCGCAACGCTTCCGAGACGTTGGCGATCGCCGTGATCTGCGGCACGCCCACGCCCGCGACGATCCGCGTCGTGCAGATCGAACCCGGGCCGATGCCGACCTTGACCGCGTCCGCCCCGTACTCGACGAGCGACTTGGCCGCTGCCGCCGTCGCGATATTGCCGCCGATAACCTGCACGTGCGGGTAGTTCTGCTTGACCCAGCGCACGCGTTCGAGCACGCCCTGGCTGTGGCCGTGCGCCGTGTCGACGACGATCACGTCGACGCCCGCCTGCGCGAGCAGTTCGACGCGCTCTTCATTGTCCGGACCGACGCCCACCGCCGCGCCCACACGCAGCTTGCCGTCTTCGTCCTTGCAGGCATCGGGATTTTCGGTCTGCTTGGTGATGTCCTTCACCGTCATCAGGCCGCGCAGCTCGAATGCGTCGTTCACGACGAGCACGCGTTCCAGACGATGGCCGTGCATCAGCGCCTTCGCCTCGGCGAGCGACGTGCCTTCCTTGACCGTCACGAGGCGTTCGCGCGGCGTCATGATGTTGCGCACCGGCTCGTCCAGCCGCTCTTCGAAGCGCAGGTCGCGATTGGTGACGATGCCGATCAGTTGCGCGCCCTCGACCACCGGGAAGCCCGAAATGCCGTGCTGCTGCGTGAGCGCGATCACGTCGCGCACGCGCATTTGCGGCGGAACCGTGATCGGATCGCGCACGACGCCCGACTCGAAGCGCTTCACTTTCGCGACTTCGCGGGCCTGTTCCTTGGCGGTGAGATTCTTGTGGACGATACCGATGCCGCCCATCTGCGCCATCGCGATGGCGAGCCGGCCTTCGGTGACCGTGTCCATGGCGGCGGACACGAGAGGCATGTTCAGGGAAATATTGCGAGTCAGCTGGGATTTCAGACTGGTGTCGCGCGGGAGAACGCTGGAGAAGGCGGGCACGAGGAGCACGTCATCGAACGTGAGTGCTTTCTGGATCAGACGCATGGCAAATCCTATGGGCGCAAAAGCAGATTATACCGATAGTTCCCTGCATTTTCACTGCCCGAACAGCAGCTTAGGCCATTCGGCCGCAAATTCCGGACCGCTCGCGCCCGCCTGCCGGGCGTGCCGCCGGTTGCAGTTTTCGACAAGACGGGCGCCCGGGGCCGCATGCTACGCTTCGCGCCGTCAGTTGAAATTACAGCAGGAGACGGGCAATGCAGCGCGGTGTGATGTACGGAATGGCGGCGGGAGCGATCTGGGGCTTCATCTTTCTCGCGCCACGGCTTTTGCCGGATTTTTCGCCGCTGACGCTCTCCGTCGGACGCTATCTGATGTACGGCGCCGTGTCGCTCGCGGTTGCGCTTCCGTTCGCGCGGCGGCTCGCGGCGAAGCTCACGCGCGCCGATTTCATCGCGCTCGTGAAGCTCGCCCTGGTCGGCAACCTGCTCTACTACATGCTCCTCGCGAGCGCGGTGCAGCTCGTGGGCGTCGCGCCTTCGTCGCTGATCGTCGGGATTTTGCCCGTCACCGTCACGCTCGCCGGCCGGCGCGATCACGGCGCGGTCGACCTCAGGCGGCTCATCGGGCCGCTGTCCCTCGTGCTGGCGGGCATCGCCTGCATCAATCTCGACGTGTTCAGCGACGTGCTCTCGCCCGGCGGCGGCGAACACGCGACGAGCGTGCTCACGCGCCTCGCCGGTCTAGGTTGCGCGCTGGGTGCGCTCGCGTCGTGGACGTGGTACGCGGTCGTCAACGCGCGCTATCTGCAATCGAATCGTCACTTCGACGGCAACGAGTGGTCCGTGCTGTGGGGCATCGTGACGGGCCTGCTCGGTGTCGCGCTCGGCGCGATCGTCTGGATGCTGCCCGCGGGCACTGTGCAGGCGAGCCTGCCGGCGTCGCGCTGGCACTTATTCTGGATCGTGTGTTTTGCGCTCGCGACGGGCGGCTCGTGGCTCGGCAACATGCTGTGGAATGCGGCGGCCAAGCGCCTGCCGCTCACGCTGTCCGGCCAGATGATCGTGTTCGAGACGCTCTTCGCCCTGCTCTACGCCTTCGTCTACGACGACCGCTGGCCGCGCACGCCCGAAGTGCTCGCCATCGTGCTGCTGCTCGTCGGCGTGATCTGGTCGGTCAGGCAGCATACGCTGGAGCCGGCGCCCGCCGCGGCGAAGGAAGCGCCCGCGCACTGAACGCGCTTCAGCGCGAATCCTTCGACTGCCACTTGCGCCCTTCGATGGAACCCGCCTTGCGCGCCTTGTCGACGCGCCGCTGGCGCGCGGCCTTCGGATCCACCTTCAGCGGCCGGTAAATCTCCACGCGGTCGAAGTCGGCGAGCACCGCGTCGAGCGGCCTCGGCTTGCCGAACACGCCGACCTTCTGCGTCGTCAGATCGATGTCCCGATGCGCGAGCAGCACGCCGCTCGCTTCGATCGCATCACGCACCGTCGCGCCCTCGCGCAGATCGACGCGCTTCAGGAACGCGCCATCGGGCAGGCCGTAGCACACGTCGATATGCATCATGGCTTGCCGTAGCGCTGGTCCGCGCGCTTCACGAAGGAATCGACGAAGGTATTGGCGATATGGCTGAACACCGGCCCGATGAGCTTCTCGAGAATCACGTTCGAGAATTCGTAGTGCAGCGCGAATTCGATCTTGCAGGCATCCGCGCGCAGCGGCGTGAAGCGCCAATAACCGGTGAACTTCTTGAAAGGGCCGCTCAGGAACTCCATATCGATATTGGTCGGACGCTTTTGCACGTTGCGCGTCGCGAAATGCTGCTTGATACCCTTGAAGCTGATGTCGATCTTGGCTTCCATGCCGTTTTCGTCCTGGCGGCCGATTTCGACGCCGCCGCACCAGGGCAGGAAATTGGGGTAGTCGGCGACATCGGTGACGAGGTCGAACATTTCTTCCGCTGAATGGCGGATCAATACGGTTTTCTGGACGTCTGCCATATAGGGCGCAGCGGTGGCTGAATTGGGCGGCAACGCGCAAGAGAACGAGGCATCGGTTCGAACGTAAGCCGGCGCGCTGCTAAAATCAGGATTTTAAACGAGTTGGGCACTTTCCATTCATGAGCATCATCGACAACAGAAAAGCCTTCTTCGATTACTTCGTCGAAGAGCGCTACGAAGCGGGTCTCGTGCTCGAGGGCTGGGAAGTCAAGGCGCTGCGTGCAGGCCGCGGGCAGATCAAGGAAGGCTACGTCGTGATCAAGAACGGCGAACTGTTTCTGATCGGCACGCACATCAGCCCGCTGCCCGAAGCATCGAAATTCGCCAATCTGGATCCGGTGCGCACGCGCAAGCTGCTGCTGCATCGCGACCAGATCGACAAGCTCATCGGCAAGGTCGAGCAGCGCGGGCATACGCTCGTGCCGCTCAACTTCCATTACAAGGACGGCCGCGTGAAATGCGAAATCGGCCTTGCGAAGGGCAAGAAGCTGCACGACAAGCGCGAGACCGAAAAGAAGCGCGACTGGGAACGCGAGCGCGCGCGGCTGATGCGCTCGGCTTCGCACTGAGCCGTGCGCGGAGAGCCGTCAATCGAAACGGGGCGCTCTTTAGCGCCCCGTTTTGCTTCAGCTCTTCTTGATGAGGCCGCCGCCCTCGCCCTTCACGATCGCGAGCGCCGACGCGATCATCGTGCTCATGTCGGACATGTTGCCCGGCACGATCAGCGTGTTGCCCTGCTTCGCAAGATTGCCGAACGCGCCGACATACTGCTCCGCGACCTTCAGATTCACGGCTTCCATGCCGCCCGTCGTCTGGATCGCGGCGCCGATTTTCTCGATGGCCTGCGCGTTCGCTTCCGCCACCGCGAGAATCGCGGCGGCTGCGCCCTGCGCCTGATTGATCGCCGCCTGCCGTTCGCCTTCCGACTTCTGGATCGCCGCCTCGCGCGCGCCCGACGCCAGATTGATCTGCTCCTGCCTGCGTCCTTCCGACGCGGCGATCAACGCGCGCTTCTCCCGCTCGGCGGTGATCTGCGCCTGCATCGCGTGGAGGATTTCCTTCGGCGGCGTGAGATCCTTGATCTCGTAGCGCAGCACCTTCACGCCCCAGTTCGACGCGGCTTCGTCGAGCGCATTGACGATGCTCTGGTTGATGAAGTCGCGCTCCTCGAACGTTTTGTCCAGCTCCAGCTTGCCGATGACCGAACGCAGCGTAGTCTGCGACAACTGCGTGATCGCGAACACGAAATTGCTCGATCCGTACGAGGCTTTCATCGCGTCGGTGACCTGGAAGTACAGCACGCCGTCGACCTGAAGCTGCGTGTTGTCGCGCGTGATACAGACCTGGCTCGGCACTTCGAGCGGAATCTCCTTGAGCACATGCTTGTAGGCGATCCGGTCGATGAACGGCAGCACGATATTCAGCCCCGGCGTGAGCGTCGCGTGATAGCGGCCGAGCCGCTCCAGCACCCAGGCGTGCTGCTGCGGAACGATCTTGACCGTTTTCGTCACGATCACGATCGCGATGACGAGCACGATAAGGGCAAAGTACATAGACATTATTTTTCTCCTTATAAGACTAGCGTTTAGCCGCGACGATCAGCCGATTGCCGTCGAGCGCCGTGATGCGATAGAGCCGTGCGCCTTCGCTTTCGCCGGGCGCAAGTTCCACATCCCACTGCGCGCCGCGATACATGGCGCGCGCGTGACCGTCGCGCCATTGATCGACTTCCAGCGTCGCGCCGATGTCGAGATTCACGGCGGTATCGTGTGATGCATCATTGCGCCGCTTCCAGTTGCCGAAGCGCGAACGCCGCAGCACCGCCACCGCAATCAGCGCGATAACCGCAGCCGCGCCCATCTGGACATGCGGCATCGCGCCGAGCACGAAGGCGACGCCACCCGCGATCATGCCGATCGCGATCATGAGCAGATAGAACGTGCCGGTAAACAACTCCGCGACGATCAGCGCGCCCGCCGCGACCCACCAGATCAGCCCGCCCGTTTCCATCATCGGTCTCCAAACGAAAACACCCCGGAGAGGTCCGGGGTGTTTTTTATATCACGCTGCACCAATCCGAAAGCAAGTGGAAAGGTGCGTCATCAACTCATTTTGACAATGTCTTAGCGAGTTGCTGCCACGTGGCGATGATCGTGTCCGGATTGAGCGACATCGACTCGATGCCCTGCTTCGCGAGCCACTCGGCAAGGTCCGGATGGTCCGACGGACCCTGACCGCAAATGCCGACGTACTTGTTCAGCCTCAGACACGTCTCGATGGCGCGCTTCAACATGAATTGCACCGCCTCGTCGCGCTCGTCGAAGTCCGCTGCGAGCAGCTCCATGCCGGAATCGCGGTCCAGGCCGAGCGTCAGTTGCGTCAGGTCGTTCGAGCCGATCGAGAAGCCGTCGAAGCGCTCCAGGAACTGCTCGGCGAGAATCGCATTGGACGGCACCTCGCACATCATCACGAGCTTGAGGTCGTTCTTGCCGCGCTCGAGGCCGAACTTCTTCAGCAGTTCGACCACGCGATCCGCCTGCTTCAGCGTACGCACGAACGGCACCATGATCTGCACGTTGTCCAGACCCATTTCCTCGCGCACCTTCTTCAGCGCGATGCATTCCATGTGGAACGCCTCGGCGAAGTCTTCCGCGATGTAGCGCGACGCGCCACGGAAACCGAGCATCGGATTTTCTTCGTCCGGCTCGTAGCGCGAACCGCCGATCAGCTTCTTGTACTCGTTCGACTTGAAGTCCGACAGACGCACGATGACGGGCTTCGGATAGAACGCCGCCGCAATCGTGGCGATGCCTTCCGTCAGCTTGTCGACGTAGAACGCGCGCGGCGACGCGTGACCGCGCGCGACGCTCTCGACCGCTTTCTTCAGATCGGCGTCGACGTTCGGGTACTCCAGAATCGCCTTCGGATGCACGCCGATGTTGTTGTTGATGATGAATTCCAGTCGCGCCAGACCGACGCCCGCGTTCGGCAACTGCGCGAAGTCGAACGCGAGTTGCGGATTGCCGACGTTCATCATGATCTTGACCGGAATCTTCGGCAGTTCGCCACGCTGCACTTCGGTCACTTCGGTTTCGAGCAGGCCGTCGTAGATCTTGCCTTCGTCGCCTTCCGCGCAAGAAACCGTGACCAGCGCGCCGTCCTTCAGGATGTCCGTAGCGTCGCCGCAGCCGACGACCGCCGGCACACCCAGCTCACGCGCGATGATCGCCGCGTGGCAGGTACGGCCTCCGCGATTCGTCACGATCGCCGATGCGCGCTTCATCACCGGTTCCCAGTTCGGATCGGTCATGTCGGCGACGAGCACGTCGCCCGGCTGCACGCGTTCCATTTCCGACGGATCGTGGATCACGCGCACCGGACCCGCGCCGATCTTCTGGCCGATCGCGCGGCCGGTCGCCAGCACGTTCGACTGGCCCTTCAGCTTGAAGCGCATCTCGGCCTTGCCGGACGCCTGGCTCTTCACGGTCTCCGGACGCGCCTGGAGAATGAACAGCTTGCCGTCGCGGCCGTCCTTGCCCCACTCGATGTCCATCGGACGCTGATAGTGCTTCTCGATGATCACCGCGTACTTCGCCAGCTCGATCACGTCTTCGTCGGTGATCGAGAAACGGTTGCGCTGCTCGTGCGGCACGTCGACGGTCTTCACGCGGCCCGGCTCGCCCGGCTTCGTGAATTCCATCTTGATGAGCTTGGAGCCGATGGAGCGGCGGATGATCGGATACTTGCCCTGTTCGAGCGTGGTCTTGAAGACGTGGAACTCGTCCGGATTCACCGCGCCCTGCACGACGGTTTCACCGAGACCGTAGCTCGACGTAATGAACACGGTTTCCTTGAAGCCCGATTCCGTGTCGATGGTGAACATCACGCCCGCCGCGCCGACGTCCGAGCGGACCATGCGCTGCACACCCGCCGACAACGCGACTTCAGCATGCGTGAAGCCCTTGTGGACGCGATAGGAAATGGCGCGGTCGTTATAGAGCGACGCGAACACGTGCTTCATGCGATCGAGGACGTCCTCGATGCCGACCACGTTCAGATAGCTCTCCTGCTGGCCCGCGAACGATGCGTCGGGCAAGTCCTCGGCGGTCGCGGACGAGCGCACGGCGAACGAAAGCTCTTCGGGCGAGCTGCTCTGGAGCACCTCGAAACCGCGGCGGATTTCGTCTTCGAGACGCGGTTGCATCGGCGCGTCGACGATCCACTGGCGGATTTCCTTGCCGCACTCGGCCAGCGCCTTCACGTCGTCGACGTCGAGCGTCTCGAGACGCTTGGCGATGCGATCCGTGAGATCGTTGTGCTGGAGGAAGTCGCGGAATGCGAGCGCGGTCGTGGCAAAGCCCGTCGGCACACGAACGCCGGCTTCGGAAAGCTGGCTGATCATTTCGCCGAGCGACGCATTCTTGCCACCGACGATTTCCACGTCGGTCATTCGCAACTGCTCGAATGGAACTACATACGCCTGATCCTTTGCGACATCTTTCGCAACATTGACTGCGTTAGTCATACAAGCCCCTAAGGTGGATGGAATTCACGATCGCACGAGTGGGCTCACATGCGCGGGCGCTCATTGGAAGCGCCGGCGCATCTCGTACAACCTGTTTGATAAATCATCGGGGAAGCCGCGCCCGCGAGAACCGGGGCACGTCAAAAAAGAAGCGGGACACGTCTGAAATCTGCTCGAAAACGTGGATCTATGTAACGAAAAGCCACGAAACGACCGCGATTTGACGAAAATCCGATTCAATTTCTCCGCAATTGCTTATCGAACAGGTTGCCGCTATTCTACCTTGCCGCATTTCAAAATTGTTTTCGGCGGGGCAGTCGTTCTACGGCAAAACCGAGGTCTTTCGCGCCTGATCGTGGGCCTACCCACACCCAGGCATTCAGGCTCGGTCCACTTCGGGTCGACTGCTGCCCGCCAGCGGTCAGCTACCTTAACACAGGTTTTTCCGGCGTCCGTGCTTTCGCGCTGCGGCTGTCAGCGTTCGAGCACCTTCGCTACAACTCGTTCCCTCTTTTCGCCGATGCCGCCTTCCGTATTCATCGTTTCCGACGGGACCGGGATCACTGCCGAAACCTTCGCGCATTCGATCCTCGCCCAGTTCGACCAAAAATTCCGGCTCGTGCGCGTGCCGTTCGTCGATTCGATCGACAAGGCCTACGCGACCGTCGAAAAGATCAACGAGGTCGTGGAGCTCGATGGCCGCCGGCCGATCGTGTTCACGACGCTCGTCGACAGCGCGTCGAATGAAGTCGTCAAAGGCTGCAACGCGCTCGTGCTCGACATGTTCCAGACCTTCATCGAGCCGCTCGAACACGAACTGGAACTGAAGTCGACGCACGCAATGGGCCGCGTGCACCAGAACGCCGATACCGAGGAATACAAGAACCGCATCGAGGCGATCAACTTCTCGCTCGCGCACGACGACGGCCAGTCCAACCGCAATCTCGCCGACGCCGATGTCATTCTCGTCGGCGTATCGCGCAGCGGCAAAACGCCGACGAGTCTTTATCTCGCGATGCAATACGGCGTGAAGGCGGCGAACTATCCGCTGATTCCCGAGGACTTCGAGCGCGGCAAGCTGCCCACGCCGCTGCTCGAGCATCGGACGAAGATGTTCGGTTTGTCGATCGATCCGCAGCGGCTCGCCGAAATCCGCAACGAGCGCCGGCCGGGCAGCAAGTACGCGGCGCTCGAAAACTGCCGCTACGAGATCAACGAAGCGGAAATGATGATGAAGCGCGAAGGCATCAAGTGGCTTTCGTCGACGCACAAGTCGATCGAGGAAATCGCGACGACGATCCTGCAGGAAGTCAAGCCGGAGCGGCCTTCCTACTATTGACGGCGCTCAGCGCTGCTGGCGGCACTGCTCGAAAAGACAGATTGCCGCCGCGGCCGCCACGTTCAGCGATTCCATGCCGCCCGGCTGCGGAATTGTCACGCGATGCGTCACCGCGTCGCGCCAGATTTGCGACACGCCCGCCCCTTCGTTCCCAAACACCCAGGCCAGCGCACCCGACAGATCGCAGTCGTAGAGCGCGACCGCGCCGTGCGAATCCGTGATGGTCACAGGCGCATCGAGCCGCGCGATCAGATTCGTCGGCTCGACGTCTTCGAAAATGTCCAGCAGAAAATGCGCGCCCATACCCGAGCGCAGCACTTTCGACGACCACGCGTACGCCGTCCCCGGCGCGCAGAAAACACGCGCGATGCCCGCGGCCGCCGCGCTGCGCAGGATCGAGCCGACATTGCCGGCATCCTGGACGCCGTCGAGAATCACGCAGGTTTCGGCGACGCGCGCGGGCAGTTCGGCGTCGATCTTCTCGACGAGCAAAAGCATGCCCACGCCATGCACGACGCTAGAAAGCTGCCCGAACAGCGCGTCCGGCAATACGACGACCCGCTTTTCCTCGATGCGCGCGACGATTTCGCGCGCTTCTTCATGCGTGAGCGCGCCTTCGGTGACGACACAGGTTTCCGGCTGCCCCGCTGCATCGAGATACGCCGACGCCAGATGCAGCCCTTCGAGCAGCGCGTGGCCGCTTCTGCGCTGCTGCGCGGTCGAACCGGCGAGCGCCTTGATGCGCTTGTAGAGCGGGTTGTCCCGCGAAGTGATGGATTTCACGTTGAATTGGATGCTGCTCAGAACGCGAGCGCGCCGGGATCGTCTTCGAGCGTCGCGGCAACCTGAAGCACTTCCGGCGCGACTTCGGGCAACACCGAGCCGAACAGGACATGCGCCTCGCGCACCGGCGCGAACGAACGCCGATGATGCTCACACGGTCCATGTTCGCGCAGCGCCTTCAGATGCTGAGGCGTGCCGTAACCGGAATGCGTGGCGAAGCCGTACATCGGGAAGAGTTCATGCAGATCGACCAGCATGCGATCGCGCGTGACCTTCGCGAGAATCGACGCCGCCGAAATCTGCTTGATGAGCGCGTCGCCGCCGATCACGGCTTCGCTGCGGATGGAGAGCACCGGGCAGCGGTTGCCATCGACTTTCACGAGCGTCGGCGCGACCGACAGGCCTTCCACCGCGCGTTTCATCGCCAGCATGCTCGCGTGCAGGATATTGATGGTGTCGATTTCCTCGACGCTCGCCGACGCGATGCAAAACGCGAGCGCACGATCGACGATCTTCTCGTACAACTCCTCGCGCCTTTTCGCGGTCAGCGCCTTCGAATCGTCGAGACCGTTGATGCGCGGCTTCGCGGGATCGAAGATCACAGCCGCCGCCACGACCGGACCGGCCAGCGGACCGCGCCCCGCCTCGTCGACGCCACAGATGATGTCGAACGGCGAGCTGAAGTCGAGTCCTGCCTGAGCCGATGGTCTAGCGGCCATTACCGCGGCCTCCGCGTGTCAAGCACCCGCGCCACGGCCTCGGCGGCCTTTTGCGCCGTATTCTGGCGCAGCGCGATGTGCATGTCGGTGAAGATTTCCGTCAGGGTACGGCGGTTGGCGTCGTCGTTCAACTGTTTCAGCGTCGCGTCGGCGAGCGCTTCGGGCGTCGCGAAATGCTGGAGGATTTCCGGCACGACAAAACGCCCCGCCAGAATGTTCGGCAAACCGACATACGGCAGATAACCCTGCCGCTTCATGATCTGCCCCGTCAGCCAGGGCACCTTGTACGAGATGACCATCGGCTTCTTGAGCAATGCTGCTTCGAGCGTCACCGTGCCGCTTTTTACGAGGATCGCGTCGGCGGCGGTCATCGCGGTTTGCGCGCGGCCATCGGTGATCGTCAGCGACAGATTCGGATGCGCGTCGACGAGCGGCTGCAGCAACTCGCGCAACGCCGGGTTCGCCGCGGGCACGAGAAAGCGCACGCTGGGCTCGCGAAGCTGCATCAGTTCCATCGCGTCGAAAAAGGTCGGACCGATCAGCGAAATTTCCGAGCGGCGGCTGCCCGGCAGCACGGCGATCACCGGCCCGCCTTCCGCGATGCCGAGTTCGCGCCGCGCGCCCATCACGTCCGGTTCGAGCGGAATGTCGTCGGCGAGCGGATGGCCGACGTAGCTCGCCGCCACGCCCGACTTCGCCAGCAGCGCCGTTTCGAACGGAAACACGCACAGCATGTGATCGACCGCTTTCACGATCTTCTTGATGCGGCCGCCGCGCCACGCCCAGATCGACGGGCAGACGAAATGCACGGTCGGAATGCCCGCTTCGCGCAGGGGCTGTTCGAGACCGAAGTTGAAATCGGGCGCGTCCACGCCGATGAACACCGAGGGCGGCTCGGCCAGCAACTGACGCTTGATCTCGTTGCGGATGCCGAGAATCTCGGGAATATGCTTCAGCGCTTCGACGTAGCCGCGCACGGTCAGCTTGTCCATCGGCCAGTGCGCTTCGAAGCCCTCGGCCGTCATGCGCGGACCGCCGATGCCGCTATAACGCGTGCCTTCGGGAAGGGTCTGCCTGAGGCCCTTGAGCAGCGATGCCGCGAGCAGGTCGCCAGACGGCTCGCCCGCGACCATCGCGAGGCGTGGCGGATTGGTGATCAGGGTCATCGGACAGCGGGTCTAGCGGATGATGCCGCGCTGCGACGCCGCGATGAAATCGGAGAATGCCTTGACGGGCGCATCGCCCTCGCCGCCTGCCGTGCTCAGTTCCTTCAGCTGCAGCTTCGCCTCTTCGAGCGACAGACCGCTCTTGTAGACGATGCGATACGCCGAACGCAACGCCGAAATGGCGTCGGGCGTGAAACCGCGGCGGCGCAGCCCTTCGACATTGATGCCGTGCGGCTCGGCCTTGTTGCCCGCCGCGATCACGAAGGGCGGCACGTCCTGCACGAGCGCCGATGCGCCGCCCAGCATGGAATGCGCGCCGATGCGCACGAACTGATGCACGCCCGACATGCCGCCGACGATCGCATGGTCGCCGACGATCACGTGTCCGGCCAGTTGCGCATTGCTCGACATGATGACGTTGTCGCCCAGCCGGCAATCGTGGCCGACGTGCACGTACGCCATGATCCAGCAGTCGCTGCCGATGGACGTCAGGCCCTGATCCTGCACGGTACCCGTGTGCAAGGTCGTGAATTCGCGGATGGTGTTGCGGTCGCCGATCTCGAGACGCGTCGGCTCGCCTTGGTACTTCATGTCCTGCGGACGGCCGCCGATCGACGCGTAATGGCCGATGCGATTGTCGCGGCCGATCGTCGTGTGGCCTTCGATCACGCTGTGCGAGCCGACGGTCGTGCCCGCGCCGATCACGACGTGCGAACCGACGATCGCATACGGCCCGATTTCGACGGACTCGTCGAGCTGGGCGCCCGGCTCGATGATCGCGGTTGGGTGAATCTTGCTCATGCGCTTTTCGCCTATGCTGTTCGTGCTGCTCGTTACGTTGAACGCGGGTTGAACGCCAACGCGCTCAGGCGTCGGTGCTCTTGACGGTACACATGAGCTCGGCTTCGGCGGCGATCGCGCCGTCCACTTCGGCACGCGCCTTGAATTTCCAGATGCCCCGCATGTACCGCTCGAACGTGACGTTCAGAATCAGCTGATCGCCCGGCTCCACCACGCGCTTGAAGCGCGCCCCGTCGATGCCGACGAAGTAGTAGAGCGTGTTGGTCGGATCGTGCGGCTCTTCCGCGAAGGTCAGGAGCGCGGCCGTCTGCGCCAGCGCTTCGAGGATCAGCACGCCCGGCATGACCGGACGCGTCGGGAAGTGACCCTGGAAGTACGGCTCGTTGATCGTCACGTTCTTCAACGCTTTGATGCTCTTGTGCGGCTCGAGTTCGAGCACCCGGTCCACGAGCAGGATCGGATAGCGATGCGGCAGCAGCGTGAGGATCTTGTGGATGTCGAGATTGATTTTTTCTGTGCTCATGGTCGTTCTGCTCACGCGCGCGTCGGGCGCGGAAATGGGATGGCGGGCCGTATCGGACGCCCGCCCGGGATTGCGTTCTCGCTTCGGCGGCTCGTACAGGCCCGCTCTTGCTCGTGGTTCGTTCTTCGCTCGAACGAGCCCGGCTTATGCGCCGCCGCTCGTCTCGTCGCGCTTGCCTGCATCAACGAGCGCGGTTTCCAGCGCCTTGATGCGCTCGCGCATCTTGTCCAGATTGCGCATGATCGCCGCGCTCTTGTTCCAGTCCGCATGCGGCACGGCCGGAAACGCGCTCGTATACATGCCGGGCTTCAGAAGCGACTTCGACACGCCCGATTGCGCCGTGACGATCACATAATCCGCCAGCGTCACGTGGCCCGCGATGCCCACCGCGCCGCCGATCATGCAATGCTTGCCAATGTTCGTGCTGCCCGCGATGCCCGCACAGCCGGCAATCACCGTGTACGCGCCGATGCGGCAGTTGTGGCCGATCTGCACGAGGTTGTCGATCTTCACGCATTCCTCGATGACGGTATCCGCCATCGCGCCGCGATCGATCGTCGTGTTCGCGCCGATTTCCACGTCGTCGGCGATATCCACCGCGCCGACCTGCGGAATCTTCACCCAGCTTCCGGTGCGTGCGTCGCCTTCGCCGGCGAAATCCGGCGCAAAGCCGAAACCGTCCGCGCCGATGACCGCGCCCGCGTGCACGATCACGCGCGCGCCGAGCTTGCAGCCATGATAGACGGTGACGTTGGGATACAGATGCACGTCGTCGCTGAGCATCACGCCCCGGCCGACGACCACGCCCGCATCCAGCTTCACGCGTTCGCCGACGACCGCGCCCGCTTCCACGGTCACGTGCGGTCCGATCACGGCGCTGGCCGCAACCTTCGCATCGGGATCGACATAAGCGCTCGGATGCACGCCGGGCTTCGCTTTAGGCGTCGCCAGGTCGATGAACGCCTGGGCCACGCGTGCGAAATAAGCGTAGGGATTCGGCGTGACGATGAAGTTACTGCCCGCGCGGTTGGCCACCTTCTCCAGGTCGGCCGGTGAAATCAGCACCGCGCCGGCGCGCGTCGTCTCGACCTGCGGCAGATACTTCTGATTCGCGAGAAACGCGAGTTGCGCGGGGCCCGCCTTGTCGAGCGGCGCGAGACTTCCGACCGCGTGCGCGCCGTCGCCGACCACCTCGCCGCCGAAGCGTTTCACCAGATCGCCGAGGGTGATCGCCATGCCTGATGCCATCTCGTCTCAGTCCTCTCGTCAGTTCGGGTTCGTCAGCGAACCCGTGCCCGTTGCACCCGCCGCCAGCGCCTTCAGCACCTGGTCCGTGATGTCGATGCGCGGACTTACGTACACCGCTTCCTGCACGATCAGGTCATAGTGCTGCTGCTCGGCGATCTGCTTGATCACCTTGTTCGCACGGTCCAGCACGGCCGCGAGTTCCTCGTTACGGCGCTGGTTCAGATCCTCGCGGAATTCGCGCTGCTTGCGCTGGAAATCCGCGTCGAGCTGCGAGAGATCGCGCTGACGGGCCGCGCGGTCGGCCGGCGACATCGACGCACCGTTCTTGTCGATGTTGTCCGACATCGCCTTCAGGCGCTGCGCCATGTCCTGCAGCGCCTTGTCACGCTTGGAGAATTCCTGCTCGAGCTTCGACTGAGCGGCTTTCGCCGCCGCCGATTCGCGCAGGATGCGGTCCGAATTGACGGCCGCGATGCGCGCTTCCTGAGCACTGGCGGACATTGCCGTGCCCAGGCCGAGAACCATCGACAACGCAAGCGCCAGCGCCATATGTTTCGAATGCTTACCGGTTCCCAAAGTGTTCCTCACGTTACGTCGAAAAAATGAAGTCCGCGCCTGCCGGCATGCCATTAGAAGGCCGTACCGATCTGGAACTGGAACTTCTGATACTGGTCGCCTTCATGCTTCTGCAGCGGGAAACCGAGGCTCAGCTTGAGCGGGCCGATCGGCGAGATCCACGCGAGACCCACACCGTAGCCGTAGCGCAGACCGTTCGCACCGCTGCTCGTGCCGCCCTGGTTCGGATCGCCCCAGACGTTACCGGCATCGAGGAAGGTGAAGACGCGCAGCGTGCGGTCGTAACCCGTACCCGGCAGCGGGAACGTCAGTTCGATGTTACCCACGGCCATGCGCGAGCCGCCGATTGGGTCGTTGGTCTTCGAATCGCGCGGACCCAGCGAGCTCGGCGAGTAACCGCGCACCGAACCGATACCACCCGCGTAGTAGTTCTTGAAGATCGGGTACGTCTGCCCTTGCAGACCCTTGCCGTAGCCGCCCTGCAGGTTGAAGCCGAGCACGAAGCCGCGCGCGAACGAGTAGTAGTACTGGAACTGCGCGTCGAACTTGGCGTACGTCGTGTTGCCGAGCGGCGTGCCGTATTCCGCGTTCGACTGGATGTAATAGCCGCGGCTCGGCACCAGCGCGCTGTCGCGATTGTCGCGCGACCAGCCTGCCGTCAGCGGGTAGTTGTTCACGACGCGGCCGAAGTCCTGAACGTACTTCTGGTACGAAGCCGGCGTGTTGCTGTCCACGTCCATCGTGTTCTGTTCGGCGCCGACGCCGAAGAACACCGTGTCCTGCTCGGAGAACGGAATGCCGAACTTGGTGTCCGCACCCATCGTCACGATCTTGAAGCTCGAATCCGTCGAGTAATACAGCGGCTCGTACGTGCGGTAGTAAGCGTCCGTGATGCGCTTGATGCCGTCGATCGTGAAGTACGGATCGACCTGCGTCACGGTCAGCGTGCGGTAGGTCTTTGCGGTGTTCACGTTGACCGCGAGACTCGTGCCGGAACCGAACACGTTGTCCTGCGAGACGCCTGCCGAGAGCACCACCTTGTCCGTCGAGGAGAAGCCCGCGCCCAGCGTGATCGCGCCGGTCGGCTTTTCCGCGACCTTCACGTCGACGTCGACCTGGTCGTTCGTGCCTTCCACGGGCGTGGTCGTGACGTCCACATCGGTGAAGTAGCCGAGACGGTTGATACGGTCCTTCGACAGCGCGAGGCGGCTCGAATCGAACCACGAGCTCTCGAGCTGGCGCATTTCGCGGCGCACCACTTCGTCGCGCGTGCGCGTATTGCCAACGATGTTCACGCGCCGCACATACACGCGGCGGCTCGGATCGACCTGCAGCGTGAGCGCCACGGTGTGGTTCGCCTGATCGATCTGCGGCTGCGCATTGACCTGCGCGAACGCGTAACCGTATTCGCCGAGCTTGTCGACGATCGCCTTGGTCGTGGATTGCAGTTTTTCGGCCGAGAAACGCTCGCCCGGTTTGATCTTGATGAGCTTGTTGAGCTCGGCCTGACGGTCGAGCAGATTGCCCGAGAGCGTGATGCTGCTGATCTTGTACGGCTCGCCTTCATGCACGGCGATCGTCAGATACATGTCCTTCTTGTCCGGCGAGATCGACACCTGCGTGGAGTCGATCGCGAACTCGAGGTAACCGCGGTTCAGGTAGTACGAGCGCACGTTCTCGAGATCGCCCGTGAGCTTTTCCTTCGCGTAGAGATCGCTCTTCGTGTACCACGAGAACCAGTTCGGCGTGGAGAGCTGCATTTCGCCGAGCAGCGTGCCCGAGCTGAACGCCTTGTTGCCAACGAAGTTGATCTGGCGGATCTTCGCGCTCGGACCTTCCGCGACCGAGAACAGAATCTGCACGCGATTGCGGTCGACCGGCGTCACCGTGGTCGTGACTTCCGCCGCGTAGTAACCGCGCGTCAGGTACTGGCGCTTGAGCTCCTGCTCCGCCTTGTCGACGAGCGACTTGTCGTACGAGCGGCCTTGCGACAGACCGACCGAGCGCAGCGCCTTCGTCAGGTTGTCCTTGTCGAACTCGTGCAGGCCTGCAAAGTCGATGGCCGAGATGGCCGGGCGCTCCTGCACCTGAACGATCACCACGTTGCCTTCCGTGGCGATCTGAACGTCGTTGAAGAAGCCCGTCGCGTAGAGCGCGCGAATCGCTTCGGAGGCCTTGTCGTCGGTGAAGGTGTCGCCTTGCTTGATCGGCAGATAAGCGAACACGGAGCCCGGCTCGATGCGTTGGAGACCGTCGATCCGAATATCCTGCACGACGAACGGCGTGGTGGCGTGCGCCGCCATACCCGTTGCGGCGAGCGCCGCGGCCACAGCCGTCTTAGGAACAAAGCGATGAGGTTTGAACAACGTGCTTCCCCAGTATTTAAAGCTGCATTCGTTCCGGCGGTCGCTCGAAAGACGCCGCCAGAAATTGTCAAAGTGGATCAAAAACGAATCAGACGAGCGAGGTCATTGAACAGTGCGATCATCGACAGCGCGACGATGCAGACCAGGCCCGCCCTTTGCAGAACCAGCTGCCAGCGATCGGATACTGCCTTGCCGGTAACAGCCTCAACCAAATAATATAACAGATGCCCACCGTCCAATACCGGAATCGGTAACAAGTTCAACACTCCGAGGCTGATGCTGACCAGCGCGAGAAACGAAATAAACGCCGTCGCGCCGAGTCTCGCGCTCTTGCCGGCGTAGTCGGCAATCGTGACCGGCCCCGAGAGATTCTTGAGCGAAGCCTCGCCCGTGATCATGCGCCCGAACATGCGCAGCGAGTACATGCTGATGTCCCACGTGCGATTCACGCCGAGGCGCAGGCTTTCGAGCGGGCCGTAACGCACGTCGACCGTCGGCAGCTGATTCGCGAGCGCCGCGCCGATTCGGCCGATATCCTTGCCCGTCGATGCATCGCGCTTCAGGTCCGGCACGATCTGCACCGAATCCCGTTTGCCGTTGCGCTCGACCACGAGTGTCACCGGCTTGCCGGCGTGCGCCTTCACGTAGTCGATGAAACTCGTCGCGTTGTCGACGCTGCGGCCATCGATCGCACGCAGCATGTCGCCCGCCTTCAGCCCGCTCTTCTGCGCCGCGCTGCCCGCCTCGACACCCGCGACCGTCAACGTGCCGCCGCCCGGCGCGAAGCCGAGCTTGTCCATGAAGTCCTGATCGGCCTGCTCGTCGGTGATGCCCGCGACCGTCACCGGAAAGTCGAAGGTGCCTTCGTGGGTTTTCGCCGTCAGCACGACGCGGCGATGATCGAACGAGGCGTCGAGCAGTTTCCAGCGCAGATCGGACCAGGAGCGGATCGAATGCGTTTCGCCGCCTTGCGCGTCGCGCATCGAGAGAATCGTCTCGCCGCCTTCGAAGCCCGCGCGTGCCGCTGCCGTATCGGGCGCGGGTTGCGAGACGATCGCGGCGGGCTCGGTGACGCCGGCCGCGAACACCGCGGAAAACAGCACGATCGCGAGCAGGAAATTCGCAATCGGCCCCGCCGCGACGATCGCGATGCGCTTGCCCACGTTCTGGCGATTGAACGCGCGCGGCAGATCTTCGGCGGGAATTCTGGCGCCGCTCTCGGGATCGATCTCGCGCTCATCGAGCATCTTCACGTAGCCGCCGAGCGGCAGCGCGGCGATCGTCCACTCGACGCCCGTCTTCTTGTTGACCCACTGCACGAGCGGCTTGCCGAAGCCGACCGAGAAGCGCAGCACTTTCACGCCGCACAGCCGCGCGACGCTGTAGTGACCGAATTCGTGGACGACGACGAGTACGCCTATCGCGACGACGAAGGCGACGATTTCGGTCAAAAAGTTCATGACGGCCTCAATGGGCGATGGGTTCGGCGCCTGGCGCGCTCGCGGTGAGCTCTGCGACGAAACGGGAGGCGAGACGACGCGCGTCGGCATCCGCGGCGAGGACATGGTCCAGGGTCGACGCGCTCGTGTTCGGCAGCGTGTTGAGCACGCGGTCGACCACACCGCCGATCGCCATGAAGCCGATGCGCCGCTCGAGGAACGCTTCCACGGCGATTTCGTTCGCCGCGTTCAGCGCCGCGCTCGCGTTGCCGCCCGCTTCCAGCGCGGCGATGGCCAGCGCAAGGCACGGGAAGCGCGCAAAGTCGGGCTTTTCGAACGAAAGCGACGCGATCTGCGCCAGATCCAGCGGCGCGACGCCCGAATCGACACGATCAGGATACGCCAGTGCGTGCGCGATCGGCGTGCGCATATCGGGATTGCCGAGCTGCGCGAGCACCGAGCCGTCGGCGTAGGAGACCATCGAATGGATCACGCTCTGAGGATGAATCAGCACCTCGATGCGCGAACCGGGCAGATCGAACAGCCAGTGCGCCTCGATGACTTCGAGGCCCTTGTTCATCATCGTCGCGGAATCGACGGAAATCTTCCGGCCCATCGCCCAGTTCGGATGCTTCACGGCCTCTTCGGGCGTGACGTTCACGAGCGTTGCGGGTTCGCGGGTGCGGAACGGGCCGCCGGAGGCCGTCAGGATGATCTTCGAGACGCCGCCGTGCAGTTTCGCTTCCTTGTCCGCGCAGGGCGGCAGGCACTGGAACACGGCGTTGTGCTCGCTGTCGACCGGCAGCAGGATTGCGCCGTTGTCGCGCACCGCGTCCATGAAAATCTGGCCCGACATCACGAGCGCTTCTTTGTTCGCGAGCAGGATGCGCTTGCCGGCGCGCGCGGCCGCGAGCGTGGGCGCCAGGCCCGCCGCGCCGACGATGGCCGCGACCACCGTGTCGCACTGTGCCGCCCGAGCGACGTCGACGAGCGCTTCGGGGCCGTGCGTCACTTCGGTCTTGCAACCTTGCGTGCGCAACGCAGCCGCGACGCGCGCGGCCGTTTCGGCGTCGCCGACGACCGCCACTTCGGGCTGGAATTTCAGACACTGGGCGACGAGCTTGTCGCCGTTGCGATGAGCGGTGAGCGCGTAGACCGAGAAACGGTCCGGATGCCGCGCCACGACGTCGAGCGTGCTGTCGCCGATCGAGCCCGTGGAGCCGAGCAATGTGAGACGTTTTTGCATAAATTCTTCTCTAGCCGATTAGCCAAGCATAAGCAATGCGATCGGCAATACAGGCAACAATGCGTCGATGCGGTCGAGGACGCCGCCGTGGCCCGGCAGGAGCCCGCTCGAGTCCTTGACGCCCGCCTGGCGTTTGAGCAGCGACTCGAACAGGTCGCCGACGACGCTGAACGCGACCAGCACGGAAAGCGCGACGAACGAGCGATCCCAGCCGAGATGCCCGACGAAAGCCGTGAATACGGTGGGCGCATAAAAGCCGGTGGCGGCAGCGAGTGCGCCGATGACGATGACGGCGAGCCACCCGCCGACGGCGCCCTCCCAGGTCTTACCCGGGCTGATCGACGGGGCGAGTTTGTGGCGGCCGAGCGCTTTGCCGGCGAAGTATGCGCCTATATCAGCCAGCCAGACTACTAGCAGAAGCGATAGCACGAACGCCACGCCTCGCGTGCGCGCGTCGACGACGGCGTGCCAGCAGGCCAGAAACACGACGATGCCGGCGAAAAGCAGGAACGCGCGCCACGCGTGGGCGGCCAGCGCCGGCTTGCGCAACAACGCGTAAGGGCCCGCCAGCACCCAGAAAATCCCGGCCATCTGATAGAGCGGCGTCGATTTGATGCCGAGAAACGTGCTGAAAACCAGCGCGAGCCCCGCAACAAGCGCGTAAGCGACCGGCCCCGCCCCGTTCAACTTGAGGAGCCGCCCCCATTCCCAGGCCGCGCACACGACGACGAATCCGATGAGCGCCCCGAACGCGCCGATCGGCGCAAACAGCGTGACCGGTACGAGTACGGCGAGCAGGACGATTGCCGTGATGACACGGGTTCTTAGCATGAAAGGGTGTCGGCCTTCTGCGATTGGGAAGCGAGTTGCGCGCTCGTGCGCCCGAAGCGCCGTTCGCGGTCGCCGTAGGACGCGATCGCGCGATCCAGGGCGGCGGCGTCGAAGTCGGGCCAATAGATGTCGGTGAAATAGAACTCGGTGTAAGCGAGCTGCCACAGCAGGAAGTTGCTGATGCGCTGCTCGCCGCCCGTGCGAATGAAGAGATCGGGCTCCGGCGCGTAGGCCATCGCGAGATGCTCGGCGAACGATTCGTCGTCCACGCGCGCGGGCGCGCCCGCCTCCAGCGACTCGGCGATGAGCTTCTTCGTCGCCTGCATGATGTCCCAGCGCCCGCCGTAGTTGGCGGCGATGGTCAGCGTGAGGCGCGTGTTGCGGGCCGTCTTGGTTTCGGCGCGTTGAATGAGCGCGCGGATGCGGTCGTCGAACATGGAAATGTCGCCGACGACACGCAGACGGATGCCGTTCGCGTGCAGCTTGCCGATCTCGCGCTCGAGCGCGGTCACGAAAAGGCGCATCAGGAAGGACACTTCGTCGGTCGGACGGCGCCAGTTCTCGGAACTGAACGCGAACAGCGTGACGAATTCGACGCCGCGCCGCGCGCAGCTTTCGACGGTCGCGCGGACCGCATCGACGCCACGCGTATGACCGGCGACGCGCGGCAGACGCCGCTCGGTCGCCCATCGGCCATTGCCGTCCATGATGATCGCGACGTGACGCGGGACAGCCGCGACATCGGGCACGGTAACGGTGGAGCTGGTATAGGTCATGGCCGCTGAATCTGGGAATCTGAAGAAGTGAGAGCCAGCCCGGAGCATGAACGTCCGAGGCTGGCAAGACCGTCTCTACGGCCTCACACCGTCATGATTTCGGATTCTTTGGTCTGAACCAGCTTGTCGATTTCAGCGACGAATTTGTCGGTGAACTTCTGCACTTCGTCGCTTGCGCGGCGCTCGTCGTCTTCCGAAATCTCCTTGTCCTTCACGAGTTTCTTCAGTTGATCGTTCGCGTCGCGGCGCAGATTGCGCACGGCGACCTTGGCGGTTTCGCCTTCGCTCTTCACGACCTTCGTGAGTTCGCGGCGGCGTTCTTCGGTCAGCGCGGGCATCGGCACGCGGATCAGGTCGCCTTGCGTGGCCGGGTTCAGGCCGAGATCCGATTCACGGATCGCCTTCTCGACGACAGCGACCATCTTCTTTTCCCACGGCTGCACGCCGATCGTGCGGGCGTCGACGAGCGTCATGTTCGCCACCTGGGAGATGGGCACGTTCGAACCGTAGTAGTCGACCTGAATATGGTCGAGCAATCCCGTGTGTGCGCGGCCCGTACGAATCTTGGCGAGATCGGCCTTGAACGCTTCGATCGACCGCTGCATCTTCTGGTCGACGCCTTTTTTGATGTCAGCCACACTCATTTTGAACCTCCAAACCTAAGTTTTACCGGCGATAGCGGCGCATTCTCGCGCGAGGCTTCCCGCCCACGGCGCGGCGCCCGATATCGCGAG
Organism: Caballeronia temeraria; assembly: GCF_001544795.2. Taxonomy (GTDB): domain Bacteria; phylum Pseudomonadota; class Gammaproteobacteria; order Burkholderiales; family Burkholderiaceae; genus Caballeronia; species Caballeronia temeraria. The sequence goes on from NZ_FCOI02000007.1 coordinate 111,725, forward strand.
AGTTTACACGTGGACGAGCGTCCCTTCGTCGTCGCCCTGCACGATGCGCTTCAATGCGCCCGGCTTCGTGATCGAGAACACGCGGATCGGCAGCTTCTGATCGCGGCACAGGGCGAACGCGGTGGCGTCCATCACCTGAAGATTCTTGCCGATCGCCTCGTCGAAGCTGATCGTGCTGTAGCGCGTCGCGTGCGGATCCTTCTTCGGGTCGGCGGAGTATACGCCATCGACCTTCGTCGCCTTCAGCACCACTTCGGCGCCGATTTCCGAGCCGCGCAGCGCAGCCGCCGTGTCCGTGGTGAAGAACGGGTTGCCCGTGCCGGCCGCGAAGATCACGACCTTGCCCTCTTCCAGCTGACGGATCGCGCGGGGCCGGATGTACGGCTCGACCACCTGATCCATGCGCAGCGCCGACTGCACGCGAGCTTCGATGCCCGCGTGGCGCATGGCGTCCTGCAGCGCGAGCGCGTTCATCATGGTGGCGAGCATGCCCATGTAGTCAGCGGTTGCGCGGTCCATGCCGGCCGCGCCGCCCGCGACACCGCGGAAAATGTTGCCGCCGCCGATCACGACGGCCAGTTGCGTTCCCAACCGCACCACCTCCGCGACATCCGCCACCATCCTTTCGATCGTTGCGCGATTGATGCCAAAGGCATCGTCGCCCATCAGGGCTTCGCCGGAGAGTTTGAGGAGTACGCGTTTGTAGGCTGTGGGCATATGAGTTTCCGATCGCGCCGAGGAGGGTTGCAACAACGTAGAACTGTAGGGGTGAAACATTACTTACTGCAAGCGGGCCGAATCGGGCGGCGGGCGCGGTAGATCAGGGTTTTCCCTAGTCTACCGCGCCCGCTGCATGTGCGAACCGGATCGCCGAATTCTTGCGGCGGGACATTCCGCCGCGGTACTGCGGGCTTGACGCGTGGCCGCGCTATCTCAGCACACGCGCCTTAAGCGAGCCTTAGCGAGCGTCGCGCCTTAGGACTGCTTGGCCGCCGCGACTTGCGCCGCCACTTCGGCCGCGAAGTCGTCCTGCTTCTTCTCGATGCCCTCGCCGACCACGAACAGTGCGAACTTCTGCACCGATGCGCTGGCTGCCTTGAGCATCTGTTCGATCGTCTGCTTGTCGTTCTTCACGAACGGCTGGTTGAGCAGCGACACTTCCTTCAGGTACTTCTGGATCGCGCCGTCGACCATCTTCGCGACGATCTCAGCCGGCTTGCCCGACTCGGCGGCCTTCTGCTCGGCGATGCTGCGCTCCTTCGCGATCAGGTCAGCCGGCACTTCGTCCGACGACAGCGAAACCGGCTTCATCGCGGCGACGTGCATGGCCACGTCCTTGCCGACTTGCTCGTCGGCGCCCGTGAACTCGACCAGCACGCCGATGCGCGTGCCGTGCAGGTACGACGCGACCTTGTTGGCCGACTCGAAACGCACGAAACGGCGGATCGACAGGTTTTCGCCGATCTTGCCGACGAGCGCGAGGCGCACGGCGTCGACGGTCGAGCTTTCGAGCGGCAGCGCCGAGAGTGCCGCGACGTCGGCCGGATTCTGCTTCGCCACGAGTTCAGCGATCGTCTTGCCGAAGGCCAGGAAATCGTCGTTCTTCGCGACGAAGTCGGTTTCGCAGTTCAGTTCGACGAGCGCGCCCACGCCGCCTTCGACGTGCGCCGTCACGATGCCTTCAGCCGTCACGCGGGATGCCGCCTTGCTCGCCTTGTTGCCGAGCTTCACGCGCAGCAGTTCTTCCGCGCGAGCCAGGTCGCCGTCGGCTTCCGTCAGCGCCTTCTTGCATTCCATCATCGGCGCGTCGGTCTTCGCGCGCAGTTCTGCCACCATGCTTGCGGTAATTGCCGCCATCATTCGCTCCTTGAGTCTGTTTGATACGTGCCGCCGGCTTTACCACGCGCCCACGGCAGGAAAATTGGCATTTCTATCGCGCCGACTAAAAAAAAGGGGCCTTTCGCAAAGCCCCCTTTTTTGTCGGCCACAGGGCTCGATTACGCCTCTGCGTTGACCTCGACGAACTCGTCGCCTTCGCCGTTGCGCACAGCCTGGACCACGTCGTTCACCGCGTTCGCGCGGCCTTCGAGGATCGCGTCGGCCACGCCTTGGGCGTACAGCGCGACGGCCTTCGACGCGTCGTCGTTACCCGGGATCACGTAGTCGATGCCTTCCGGCGAGTGGTTCGTGTCGACCACGGCGATGACCGGAATGCCGAGCTTCTTCGCTTCGGTGACAGCAATCTTGTGGTAGCCGACGTCGATGACGAACATCGCGTCCGGAATGCCGCCCATGTCCTTCACGCCGCCGATCGACTTTTGCAGCTTGACCATTTCGCGTTCGAACAGAAGCGCTTCCTTCTTGCTCATGCGCTCGGTTTCACCCGATTCCAGCGCCGCTTCCATGTCCTTCAGGCGCTTGATCGACACCTTCAGCGTCTTGAAGTTGGTCATCATGCCGCCGAGCCAGCGGGCGTTGACGAAAGGCATACCGGCGCGCGCTGCTTCCTGCGCGATCGTGTCGCGCGACTGGCGCTTCGTGCCGACGAAAAGAATCGTGCCGCGGTTCGCTGCCAACTGGCGCACGTACTTCAGCGCGTCGTTGTAGAGCGGCAGGGTCTTTTCGAGGTTGATGATGTGAATCTTGTTGCGATGACCGAAGATATACGGGGCCATCTTCGGGTTCCAGAAGCGCGTTTGGTGACCGAAGTGGACACCGGCTTCCAGCATTTGACGCATCGTGACTGCCATGAAAATTCTCCGCGAGGGTTAGGTCTTAAGCCGGCTGCCGCATCCTGCGCCCGGTTCTTTGCTTTCCGGACGCCGGACACCCTGGGTGCGCCGGCTTGCGTATCGACTTGACTATTTCAGTTCCAAGCCGCGATCCACGCTCTGCAACCGCGATTGTCTTATGACATCGTGACGGCAATATGGATTACGACTTAGCCTTCGAGTATAGCATGTGAGGATTGATCGGCTCAAGCAGCACGACCGATCCCATTTTCGCGCGCCCTCGCGCCCGGCGCCTTGCCGCTGCGCCACCCGCCCCTACTTATCAGGGTGCGGCACATTTCCTAAGGTGCGATAATGCCGCTTTCGCGGCTCACTGCCGCATATCGCAATTCCGGGCCCAGTCATGTCCATTACGCTGAAAAACGAACACGATATCGCACAGATGCGCGTCGCCTGCCGGCTCGCCAGCGAAGTGCTCGATTTCATCACGCCGCACATCGCTCCCGGCGTGACGACCGAGGAACTCGATCGCCTCTGTCACGAATATATGGTGAAGGAACAGGGCACTGTTCCCGCACCGCTGAATTATCAGCCGCCCGGCTATCCGCCGTACCCGAAGGCCACCTGCATTTCCGTGAACGACGTGATCTGTCACGGCATTCCCGGCGAAAAGGTGCTGAAGAACGGCGACGCGCTCAATATCGACATTACCGTCATCAAGAACGGCTATTTCGGCGACACGAGCCGCATGTTCGTCGTCGGGGAAGGCTCGATTCTGGCAAAACGCCTCGTGCAGACCACGTTCGACTGCATGTGGCTCGGCATCGATCAGGTGCGCCCGGGCGCGCATCTCGGCGATATCGGCGCGGCGATCCAGAAGCACGCCGAATCGCAGGGTTACAGCGTGGTGCGCGAATACTGCGGCCACGGCATCGGCCAGGTGTTCCACGAGGAGCCGCAAGTGCTGCACTACGGCCGCGCGGGCACGGGTATCGAACTGCAGGCGGGCATGATCTTCACCGTCGAGCCGATGATCAACGCCGGCCGCCGCGAAATCCGCACGATGCCGGACCAGTGGACCGTCAAGACCCGCGACCGCAGCCTGTCGGCGCAATGGGAGCACACGGTGCTCGTCACGCCGACCGGCTATGAAGTGCTGACCGTCTCGGCGGGCACGCAGGCGCCGTCGCAACTGATCGCGGCGACGGCCTGATCGCACATCCTTCGCCGCCCGCCGTGTCCGCACGCGGGCGCATCCCTTTCGCCGTTCTTCGCCACTTTCCATCTTTATGAGCGTCACCGCCGCCGTCGCCACGCCCTGTGAAACGTTGCGCGCCGCCTACAAGGCCGCGAAGGCGACGCTCATCGAACGGTTTCAGGCGAGCTCGAACGTCGAGCCGCTGATGCACGCGCTCTCGCGCGCCACGGACGACGCCCTCAAAGGCGCCTGGTCGGCGTGCGAGATGCCCGAGGGCGCCGCGCTCGTCGCGGTCGGCGGCTTTGGGCGCGGCGAACTGGCGCCCTATTCGGACGTCGACATCCTCGTGCTGCTCCCGGATTCGGCGTCCGACGATGCCTCGCTGAACGGGCGCATCGAGCGCTTCATCGGCATGACGTGGGATCTCGGGCTCGATATCGGCAGCAGCGTGCGCTCGGTCGAGCAATGCATCGCCGAGGCGGCGAACGACATCACCGTGCAGACGTCGCTGCTCGAAGCGCGGCGCATCTGCGGCGACACGCAGCTCTTCCAGCGCTTTGCGGCGCGTTATCACGAAACGCTCGATCCGCGCGCATTCTTTCAGGCGAAAGTGCTGGAAATGCGCCAGCGGCACGCGAAGTTCCAGGACACGCCTTACAGCCTCGAACCGAACATCAAGGAGAGTCCCGGCGGCCTGCGCGATCTGCAACTGATCCTCTGGATCGCGCGCGGTGCGGGTTTCGGCAGCAGCTGGCGCGAACTCGACACGCGCGGGCTCATCACCGACCGCGAAGCGCGCGAACTGCGCCGCAACGAAGGCTTTCTGAAGGCGCTGCGCGCGCGGCTTCATGTGATCGCGAAGCGTCGCCAGGACATTCTCGTATTCGATTTGCAGACGCCGCTCGCCGAAAGCTTCGGCTTCGAAGCGACCGCAGCCAAGCGTGCGAGCGAGCAGCTGATGCGCCGCTATTACTGGGCGGCGAAGGCGGTCACGCAACTCGCGACCATCCTGATCCAGAACGTCGAGGCGCAGCTTTTCCCGTCGACGAGCGGCATCACGCGCGTGATCAACGACCGCTTCGTCGAGAAGCAAGGCATGCTGGAAATCGCCAGCGACGACGTCTTCGAGCGCGAGCCGCACGCCATTCTCGAAGCGTTTCTGCTGTACGAGCAGACGCGCGGCATCAAGGGATTTTCCGCGCGCACGCTGCGGGCGATCTACAACGCACGCGATCTGATGGATCGCGACTGGCGGCGCGACCCGCAAAATCGCCGGCTTTTCATGGAGATTCTCAAGCAGCCCGAAGGCATCACGCACGCGTTCCGTTTGATGAACCAGACGAGCGTGCTCGGGCGCTATCTGCTGAACTTCCGGCGCATCGTCGGACAGATGCAGCACGATCTCTATCACGTCTACACCGTCGATCAGCACATCCTGATGGTGCTGCGCAATCTGCGGCGCTTCGCGATCGCCGAACACGCGCACGAATATCCGTTCTGCAGCCAGCTGATGGGCAATTTCGAGCGCCCGTGGATTCTCTATGTCGCGGCGCTCTTTCACGATATCGCGAAAGGCCGCGGCGGCGATCATTCCACGCTCGGCATGGCCGATGCCCGGCGCTTCTGCCGCGAGCACGACATCGGGCAGGAAGATACGGAACTCGTCGTGTGGCTCGTGCAGCAGCATCTGACGATGAGCCAGGTCGCGCAAAAGCAGGACACGAGCGATCCGGACGTCATCAAGCAGTTCGCGTCGGTCGTGAAGACGGAGCGGCGGCTGACGGCGCTGTACCTGCTGACCGTCGCCGATATCCGCGGCACGAGCCCGAAAGTCTGGAACAACTGGAAAGGCAAGCTGCTGGAAGACCTGTTCCGCGCGACGCAGGCCGTGCTCGGCGGCGCGCAGACGGACACGCATTCGGAACTCAAGTCGCGGCAGGAAGCGGCGCTCGCGCTGTTGCGGCTCGAAACCGTCCCTGAAGGCGCGCAAAAGCGCCTGTGGGATCAGCTCGACGTCGGCTATTTCCTGCGCCACGATCCGGCCGATATCGCGTGGCAGACGCGCGTGCTCTACCGGCACGTGGAGAGTGAAGAGCCGATCGTGCGCGCGCGGCCCTCGCCCATCGGCGCGGCGCTGCAGGTGCTCGTCTATGTGAAGGACCGGCCCGATCTGTTCGCCGGCATCTGCGCGTATTTCGACAAAAACGGCCTCTCCGTGCTCGATGCGCGCGTGACGACGACGCGCCACGGCTACGCGCTCGACAACTTTCTCGTCGCCCATCCGGATCACGACGGGAGTTATCGCGACATCGCCAATCTCGTCGAACAGCAACTGGCCACGCTGCTCGCAGACGAGCGTATCCTGCCGGAACCGTCGAAGGGTCGCGTGTCGCGGCTCGTGCGCACGTTTCCGATCACGCCGCGCGTGGACCTGCGTCCTGACGAGCGTGGCCAGTACTACATCCTGTCCGTGTCGGCCAACGACCGGCAGGGCCTTCTTTATTCGATCGCGCGCGTTCTGGCGCAACACCGGATCGGCGTGCAGGCGGCACGGATCAACACGCTCGGCGAACGCGTCGAGGACGTGTTTCTGCTCGACGGCAAGAGCCTGTCGAACAACCGCACCCAGATCCAGGTGGAAACCGAACTGCTGCGCGCGATCGCAGCCTGAGACTTTATGCGCGTCAAACTGACAGCCAAACATCCGCGTCCTACATCGTCGACGCGATCCCCGGTTCGCACCGGCACGACCACGGGGCGCAAGCCCGTTCGCGCGGCCGCGCCGGAAGAGGCGCGTCCCACGCGCGCGAGCCAGCCGGCCGACAAGCGCAGCGATGCGCCGCGTGAATCGCGTGGGTTCAAGCCGCGTGGCGACGATTCGCGTCCCGCTTTCGGTGATCGCGGTCCGCGGAGATCGACCGAGGATCGCCCGTTCAAGCCGCGCGGCGAACGCGCATCGGGTGGCGATGAACGTCGGCCGTTCAAGCCGCGTGGGGATGATTCGCGTCCTGCTTTTGGTGATCGTGGTCCGCGTCGATCGACCGAAGATCGCCCGTTAAAGCCGCGCGACGATCGCGCATCGGGTGGCGATGAACGTCGTCCGTTCAAGCCGCGTGGCGATGATTCGCGCCCCGCTTTCGGTGATCGCGGTCCGCGCAAGCCGTTCGAAGGGCGTCCCGCGCCGCATGGCGAACGCGCATCGGGTGGCGATGAACGTCGTTCGTTCAAGCCGCGTGGCGACGATTCCCGTCCCGCTTTCGGTGATCGCGGTCCGCGCAAGTCGTTCGAAGGGCGTCCCGCGCCGCGTGGCGAACGCGCACCGGGTGGCGATGAACGTCGTCCGTTCAAGCCGCGTGGGGATGATTCGCGTCCTGCTTTTGGTGATCGCGGTCCGCGGAGATCTGGCGAAGATCGCCCGTTCAAGCCGCGCGACGATCGCGCATCGGGTGGCGATGAACGTCGTTCGTTCAAGCCGCGTGGCGACGATTCCCGTCCCGCTTTCGGTGATCGCGGTCCGCGCAAGTCGTTCGAAGGGCGTCCCGCGCCGCGTGGCGAACGCGCACCGGGCGGCGATGAACGTCGTCCGTTCAAGCCGCGTGGGGATGATTCGCGTCCTGCTTTCGGTGATCGCGGTCCGCGCAAGTCGTTCGAAGGCCGTCCGGCGCCGCGTGGCGAGCGCGCATCGGGCGGCGATGAACGTCGCCCGTTCAAGCCGCGTGGCGACGATTCGCGTCCTGCTTTCGGTGATCGTGGTCCGCGCAAGTCGTTCGAAGGCCGTCCGGCGCCGCGTGGCGAACGCGCATCGGGCGGCGATGAACGTCGCCCGTTCAAGCCGCGTGGCGACGATTCGCGTCCCGCTTTCGGTGATCGCGGTCCGCGTCGATCGACCGAAGATCGCCCGTTCAAGCCGCGCGACGATCGCGCGCCGGGCGCACGCCCCGCACGCCGCGACGAGAACGATCGGCCTTACGCCAGGCGCGAAGATCGCGGTGAAGCGCGCAAGCCGGCGGCAAAGCCCGCCGCACCCGTGGCCGAATCCGCACCGAAGCACCGCGACCATCACGACGGCCTCGTGCGTCTGTCAAAAGTGATGTCTGAACTCGGCCTCTGCTCGCGCCGCGAAGCCGACGAATGGATCGAGAAAGGCTGGGTGCTCGTCGATGGCGAAGTGGTCGATACGCTCGGCACGCGCATCCGTCCGACGCAGAACATCGAGATCCTGCCCGCCGCGCAGTCCGCGCAGTTGCAACTCGTCACAATCCTCCTGCACAAGCCGGTCGGCTACGTGTCGGGTCAGGCGGAAGACGGCTACGAGCCCGCGGTCACGCTCATCAACCCGGCCAATCACTGGGATGAAGACCGCTCGGGCTTCCGCTTCACGCCGAGCCATCTGCGCACGCTCGCGCCGGCCGGCCGTCTGGACATCGACTCGACCGGGCTTCTCGTCCTCACGCAGGACGGCCGCATCGCGAAGCAACTGATCGGCGGCCATTCGGAAGTCGACAAGGAATATCTCGTGCGCGTGCGCCTGGGCGAGCATACGGTCGATGTCGACCAGCATCTGCCCGCCGAAAAGCTCGCGCTGCTGCGTCACGGCCTCGAACTCGACGGCGTGCCGCTCAAGACGGCGCAAGTGAGCTGGCAGAATGGCGAACAGCTGCGCTTCGTGCTGCGTGAAGGCAAAAAGCGTCAAATTCGCCGGATGTGCGAGCTGGTCGGGCTCGAAGTCGTCGGCCTGAAGCGCATCCGTATGGGTCATGTGACGCTCGGCGCGCTGCCGCCTGGCCAGTGGCGTTATCTCGCCCCGAACGAGTCGTTCTGAGCAGACCGGTCGGTCCGCGCGCACGTCGATCGAACGTTCGCGCGGCATGACGTTGCGTCGCGCAAATGCGACGTTTTCAGCGAATAAATGGGCACGACGCAGCTCCGGTCGTGCCTTTTTATTTTCAGCCGTTTTTTGACTAAAGAAAATGAGTCATCGATCCGTTACACCTATCAGGCGGACGGCGCTGCGCGCAGCCTCGCCAATCGGTTGAACGGCAGCATTGGACGGCCTTGATGGAGAATCGCCATGTCAGTTGAAATCATCGTTCGTGAGACGGGAACCGGTCTGGAGATCGTGAGCGGCCGACGACGGCTCGAAGCCCTGCTCGCCTTGCGCGACGAAGTCGTCGTGATGAGCCCCGGCGTCGGTGAAATGGTGATCGCGCGTTTGCCCGACGGACGTCTGCAGGCATCGGCGAATCCGGAGCACATCGCGCTGTTCCGTCAACCCGACCTCAGCGGCAGCCCGAAAACGTTGGCGTAATGAAAAAGCCGCTTCTCGCGAAAGCGGCTTTTCCTCTTCAGGCTGATTCCTTGCGATTCGAACTGCGCGGCATCAATCGTCGCGCGCCGGATCGAGTCCCGGAAAGAGCACTTCCGTGAAGCCGAACTTCGAAAAGTCGGTGATGCGCATCGGATAAAGCTTGCCGATCAGATGGTCGCACTCGTGCTGCACGACGCGCGCGTGGAAGCCCTCGGCGAGCCGCTCGATGGCGCTGCCGTACTGATCGAAGCCTTGGTAGCGGATCATCGAGAAGCGCTGCACCGCGCCGCGCAGACCCGGCACGGACAGGCAGCCTTCCCAGCCCTCTTCCATGTCATGCCCGTTCGGCGTGATGATCGGGTTGATGAGCACCGTCTCCGGCACGGACGGCGCGTCGGGATAACGCTCGTTTTGCCCGAAGCCGAAGATCACCACCTGCAGATCGACGCCGATCTGCGGCGCGGCAAGACCTGCGCCGTTAGCGTCGCGCATGGTGTCGAACATGTCCTGCACGAGCGCGTGCAGTTCGGGCGTGTCGAAATGCTCGACCGGCTGCGCGATACGCAATAACCGCGGATCGCCCATCTTCAGGATTTCGCGAATCATGGAGTGACTCCTTCCAAAAGCTTACGCATGCCGTCTTCGTCGAGAACGGGAACCCCGAGTTCCTCCGCCTTGGCGAGCTTGCTGCCCGCGTCCGCGCCCGCCACGACGTAGTCGGTCTTCTTCGATACGGAACCGGCGACCTTCGCGCCCGCCGACTCCAGCATTTCCTTCGCTTCCTCGCGCGAGAGCGTGGGCAAGGTGCCCGTCAGCACGACGGTCTTGCCAGCCAGCACGCCCTGCGGCGCCTTGGGCGCGGGCGGTCCTTCCGGCCATGACACGTTCACGCGCAACTGCTCGATCACGTGCTGGTTGTGCTCTTCGCTGAAGAAATTGTGAATGGCCTCGGCGACGATCGGGCCGACATCGTTGACTTCGAGCAACTCTTCGACCGACGCCGCCATGATCGGATCGAGCGAGCCGAAGTGCTTCGCCAGATCCTTCGCCGTCGATTCTCCGACGTGCCGGATGCCGAGCGCATAGATGAAGCGCGCGAGCGTCGTCTTGCTTGCTTTCTCCAGCGAATCGATCAGATTCTGCGCGGACTTGTCCGCGAAACGGTCGAGCGCCGCGAGCGTCGAGAAGCCCAGATTGAAGAGATCGGCGGGCGTGCGCACCAGATTCTGCTCGACCAGTTGATCGATGATCTTCTCGCCGAGTCCGTCGATATCGAGCGCGCGGCGCTGCGCGAAGTGCCAGAGCGCCTGCTTTCTCTGCGCCGGACAGAACAGCCCGCCGGTGCAGCGCGCGATGGCCTCGTCGGGCAGACGTTCGATCTTCGAGCCGCAGACCGGGCATTCCGTCGGCATGACGAATTCGCGCGCATCGGCGGGACGACGCTCCAGAATTGCGCCGACGACTTCGGGAATCACGTCGCCCGCACGGCGCACGATGACCGTATCGCCGATGCGGATGTCCTTGCGCCGGACTTCATCCTCGTTGTGCAGCGTCGCGTTGGTCACCGTCGCGCCGCCGACGAACACCGGCGCGAGACGCGCAACCGGCGTGATCGCGCCCGTGCGGCCGACCTGCACGTCGATGGCGAGCAATTCCGTCAACGCTTCCTGCGCCGGAAACTTGTGCGCGAGCGCGAAACGCGGCGCGCGCGACACGAAGCCGAGCTTGTCCTGCTCGTCGCGGCGATCGACCTTGTAGACGACGCCGTCGATGTCGTAAGGCAGCTTTTCGCGCTTCTCGCCGATCCTGCTGAAGAAGCCGAGCAAGCCGTCCGCGCCTTCGACCACCGCGCGCTCCGCGTTCACCGGCAAGCCCATTTCCTTGTACCAGTCGAGCAACGCCGCGTGCGTGGCGGGCATTTCAGCGCCTTCCAGCACGCCGATGCCGTACGCGAAGAACGACAGCGAGCGCTGCGCGGTCATCTTCGGATCGAGCTGGCGCAAGCCGCCCGCCGCCGCGTTGCGCGGATTCGCGAATTCGCGTTGCCCCGCGTCGCGCTGACGCGCATTCAGGCGCTCGAAGTCGCGCTTGAACATCAGCACTTCGCCACGTACGTCGAGGCGCTTCGGCACGTTCTTGCCCTTCAGCGTCAGTGGAATGGAGCGGATGGTGCGCACGTTCGCCGTCACGTCTTCGCCCGTCGCGCCATCGCCGCGCGTTGCGGCCTGCACGAAATGGCCGTCGACGTAGCGCAGCGAAATGGCGAGGCCGTCGAACTTCAGCTCGCACGCGTATTCGACGGGCGCGTGACCCAGCGCGTCTGACACGCGCTTGTCAAACGCGGCGATGTCCTCGTCCGCGAAGCCGTTGTTGAGCGAAAGCATCGGCACATCGTGAACGACGGGCGTAAAACCATCGGCGACTTCACCGCCCACGCGCTGCGTCGGCGAATCCGGCGTGATCAGATCCGGATGGTCAGTCTCGATGCCCTGAAGCTCCTTGAACAGCGTGTCGTATTCGGCGTCGGGCAGATCCGGCTGATCCAGCACGTAGTACGCGTAATTCGCGCGCTCCAGTTCCGAGCGCAGCCACGCCGCGCGCTCGGCCGGACGATCGGCGCTGGGCACGGCGGCTTCCGACTTGGCGGTGGCGGCGGATTCGGCTTTTGTTTTTGCGGACATGCGGCTTCGAGAAAGTAGGAAAGTCAGTCAACCGACCGTTCGATTGTCTCAGAAGATCGGTAAATCGTGGCATCGGCCGAACGGCCTAAGTGCGAGCGTCGGTGCGGCGGCGCGCACGCAAAGAAAAGCGCCCCGGCTGGGGCGCGATTCTCTTGCAGCGAGCGCGCATTACCGCCGGCGCGCAGCAAAAATTATTGGCTGAAAAGACGCCGCGTCGCGGGCGAGCCGGCCGGAATGCCCGCCTGCTCCAGCTTCGCATAAAGCGTCATTAACTGCTTTTCGATGGCGAGCAGCGCGGACTCCGGCAGCGGCCGGCGCTGATCGTCGACGACGCGCGCCCCGATGCGCTCCGACAACGACTTCGCGTAATCGCACATGAGGCGGAACGGCAGGATGTCTTCGTCGGCGACGGGCACGTCAAGCACTAGCGTGATCATCTGGCCGCCCTTGTAGGTGAGGTCGTCGCGCAGGAAGTTCGTGTCCCCGAACTGGAGCATGAAGACGGGGTTCTGCTTTGCGTCGAGCTTCACGAAGCGCGTGCCGTCGCGCGAGAGCAAAAGGCCGTCTTGCGACGCCACCGCCTGCACGTAGTTCGCGGACCACGGCGCGCCGTCGGAGAGAATGTTGATCGACAGTTGCGCGTCGCATTGCGCGGCGAACGCGTCCAGCTCGCGCGCCATGCCGACGGTTTCCATCATGTCGGGGAATTCAGGCGCGCCGTCGATGGCATCGGCCAGGCGCTGCACGCCCGTCACGAACTCCGAGAATTCCAGCTCGTTGAGCGGGCCGCTGCGATTCGCGAGTTGCGCGGCCGCGCGCAGTTCGTCGTAACGCGCGCCATTGCGCGGCAATTCCCACGTGCTCTCGCCTTCCGCCTTGCCTTCGATTGTCACGGGCTTCGTGCCCGCGCGACGCAGGCGCTGCGCGAGCGGAATCACGCGATCGCCCGCGACCGGCGCGGCGAGACGAATCGGCACGACGCAATCGATGCGGCGATCGACGACAGCCGGCGGCGTCGACGAGATCGTCGTCGCGGCGGGCATCACGGGTTCGGTGCGTTCGTCCTCTTTGGCGATTTCCGCTTCTTCGGCTGCGCCATTCGCGGACGTCGCCTCGGCCTGGAGATCGACGGCGGTATCGGCCGGCGCGACCGATGCCGGCGCCGCCGATGCCTCGGCAGCGCCGAAGCTCGGCTCGACGCGCGTGTCGCGCGGCTGATCGTCCGCGCCTTCGACATCGCCCGCGACCGGCTCGCGCCGCGACTGGCGCACCGGCTCGATGAACGGCTGCTCGTCGTCGGCGTCCTGGCGCGCGAGCGCATCGGCTGCTTCGTCGGGCATCGGACGCGGCATCTTGCGACGCACCTTCGCGCTCTGCCACGCGTTGTACACGACCACGCCGCCCACCACTACGGCTCCGGCTCCAATCAAACCGAGTGTCAACTCGTCCATGCAGGCTCCATCATTCTTTTAAGTTACGAAGCGCCGCGCGATCTGTCGCACGCATCGCGCCGCGTTCCGGCTTCTCGCCGCCGCCTGGCCGATGCGCGCCACTCCGCGCCTTGACGCACGCCGCCGGATTCTCGCCCGGCCCTTCACTCAATCAATACCGTTGCGAACCGCGTTGCTTCAGCCGTTCTGCGCGAAGCCCGCCGCCGCTTCCATGTCCACCGCGACGATGCGCGACACGCCCTGCTCCTGCATCGTCACGCCGATCAGTTGCTGCGCCATTTCCATCGCGATCTTGTTGTGCGAGATGAACAGAAACTGCGTCTTGGCCGACATCGCGCGCACGAGATTCGCGAAGCGCTCGGTGTTGGCGTCGTCGAGCGGCGCGTCCACCTCGTCGAGCAGACAGAACGGCGCGGGGTTCAACTGGAACATCGCGAACACGAGCGCGGTTGCGGTCAGCGCCTTCTCACCGCCCGAAAGCAGGTGAATCGTCGAATTCTTCTTGCCGGGCGGCTGCGCCATCACCTGCACGCCGGCGTCGAGGATTTCGTCGCCGGTCATGATGAGCTTTGCCTGGCCGCCGCCGAACAGACGCGGGAACAGCTCGCCGAAGTGACGATTCACTTCATCGAACGTGCCTTGCAAAAGCGCACGCGTTTCCTGATCGATCTTCTGGATCGCGTCTTCGAGCGTGCCGATGGCATTGTTCAGATCCGCCGACTGCGCGTCCAGGAAGTGCTTGCGCTCCGTTGCCGCCGCGAGTTCTTCGAGCGCGGCCATGTTGACGGGGCCGAGCGCGGTGATCGCGTTGTTCAGCCGCGTGACTTCGCCTTGCAGATACGACGGCTTCATGTCCGGCGTGAGCTTTTCGGCGAGCTCGGCTTCATCGACGCCTGCCGCCTGCAACTGCTCGACGAACTGCTCCCCGCTGATGCGCGCGGCCTGTTCTTTCAACTGCAATTCGTTGATCTTGTCGCGCAGTGGCTGCAACGAGCGTTCGGCCATAAGACGCTGTTCGTCGGCCTGACGCAGACGCGCGGTCAGATCGTCCAGTTCGACGCGCGCCGCGTGCAAAGATTCCTCGCGCGCCGCGCGCACTTCGAGCGCGTCCTGCAGGCCGGTCTGCGCGGTCTGCTCGTTGATCGTTTCGAGTTCGGCGCGCGCGTCTTCCAGCGTGCCCGCGATGCGCTCGCTCTGATCGTGCGCCGTGTCGATATTGCGCTTGTATTCGTCGATCTTCGCGGCGAGGCCACGCACGGCGAAGCCGGCGTCGCTCGCGGCGCGCTCCAGTTCGCGCAGTTCGTGGCGCGCGCTCGTGAGTTCCTCGTCGAGCGATTCGAACGCGAGCTGGTTGTCTTCGAAACGCGCCTGCAACTGCGCGATCTCGCCATCGTGACGCTCGAACGCGGCCTCCGATTCGGCGCGCAATGCGCGCTGCTCGTCGACCTGCGCGGCGATTTCTTCCAGTTCCTCGCCGATCTGCGTGTTGCGCTGCGTATAGCGCTCATGCGCCTGCGCGAGCTTGAGCACGTCCATTTGCAAGGCGTGAACGCGCTGCGTCGCGCGCTCGGCGGCGGCACGCGCTTCTGCGAGCGTCTGCGAGCCCTGCGTATGGGCGGCATCGGCGCGCACGGCGTTGGCCCGGGCTTCGTCGGAAAGCACAGCCTGCGCGCGCACCTGCTTCGTGAGATTCTCGATTTCCTGCGCACGCGCGAGCATGCCCGACTGCTCGGAATCCGCCGCGTAAAGCTGCACGCCCACGCGCGTCACGATATGCCCCGCCTTCACGACGAACGCGGCGCCATCCGGCAACTGATTGCGCGACGCGAGCGCCTGCGCGAGATCGTCGGCGACGAAGGTCGTGGCGAGCCATTCGTTGAGCACGGCGCGCAGGCCCGGATCGTCGATGCGCACGAGCGACAGCAACGCGCGCAAGCCCTGCGGCGCGTCGACCGGCTTGCCCGCGACGGGCGGCGAATAGAACGCGAGCTTGGCGGGCGGCGCATCGGTGGCGAAGGCCTTGACCCAATCCAGATTCGATACTTCCAGCGCGGCGAGACGCTCGCGCAACACGGATTCGAGCGCCGCTTCCCAGCCGGCCTCGACGTGCAGCTTCTTCCACAGACGCGGCAGCGCGCCGAGCTCGTGCTTGTCGAGCCACGGCTGGATCTTGCCTTCGGTCTGCACGCTTTCCTGAAGCTGCTTCAGTGCGGCGAGGCGCGCTTCGAGCTGATGGATCTGCGCGCTTTCCTTTTGCACGCGCTCCTGCGCCGCACGGCGCTCGGCGTCCAGACGCGGCGCGGTTTCCTGCGCATCGGCGAGACGCGCCTGTGCTTCCGCGAGAATCTCTTCGTTTTCGGCGAGCTGCATGCGCAACTCGTCGAGATGCGCTTCGTCGGGCGCGTCGAGCCCGCTCGCTTCGCTCTTCAGACGCTCCTGGCGCTGCTGCAATTGCTGAAGCTGCTGATCCGCGTTGCGCTGATGCGCCGCTTCGAGTTTCAGCGCCTGTTCCGCGCGCGCAATGCCCGCGCGTTCATCGTTCAGTTGCGCCTGTGCGTCGCGCCAGCGAGCTTCGAGCGCCGGCAGCGCGTCGTGCTTCGCGGCGGCGTTTTCCTGCGCGATCGCGGCCTTTTCCTCACCTTCGGCGAGCGCTTCGGTCGCGGTGTCGATTTCATCTCGCGCCTTTTGCGCCTGCACCTGCCATTGCTCGCGCTGTGCGGTGAGTGCGGCGATCTGCGCCTGCACGCGATTGCGCGACTCGACGATGAAGCGAATCTCCGCTTCGAGCCTGCTCACTTCGGCATTGGCTTCGTAGAGCGAGCCTTGCGCGCCCTGCATGGCGTCGCTCGCGCTGTAGTGCGCGACGCGCAGCGTTTCCAGTTGCGCTTCGACTTCACGCAGACGTGCGGTCTGCGCTTCGAGTTCGACCTGTGCCTCGCGAATGGCGCGCTGCTGGCGCTCGGCCTCGTTGCCCGCTTCCTTCTTGCGCAAGAGCCACAGAAGGCGCTGCTTTTCCTCGCCTTCGGCCTGCAGCGCCCTGTATTTCGTCGCGACGACCGCTTGCCCTTCGAGCTTCTCGAGATTGGTCGACAGCTCGCGGACGATGTCTTCGACGCGCGTCAGATTCTCGCGCGTGTCATGCAGACGGTTCTCCGTCTCGCGGCGGCGTTCCTTGTACTTCGACACGCCCGCGGCTTCTTCGAGAAACACGCGCAGCTCTTCCGGCTTCGCCTCGATGATGCGCGCGATCATGCCCTGCCCGATGATCGCGTACGCGCGCGGGCCGAGACCCGTGCCGAGGAAGATGTCCTGGATGTCGCGACGGCGCGCGGGCAGATTGTTGATGTAGTAGCTGGAGGTGCCGTCGCGCGTGAGCACGCGCTTCACGGCGATTTCGCCGTAGGCGCTCCATTGACCGGCGGCGCGGCCGTCGCCGTTATCGAAAATGAGTTCGACGCTTGCCCGGCTGCCGGGTTTGCGCGCCGTCGATCCGTTGAAGATCACGTCCTGCATCGACTCGCCGCGCAACTCGGAGGCGCGCGATTCGCCGAGCACCCAGCGCACGGCATCGATGATATTGGACTTGCCACAGCCATTCGGCCCGACGACGCCAACCAGCTGGCCGGGAACCTGAAAATGCGTGGGATCGACGAAGGACTTGAAGCCAGCGAGTTTTATCGAGGTCAGACGCACGGCGATATCGCTGTTTTGAATGAGTGACGGAGGATATATAGCAGACAGGCCGCAGCGCGGCCCGTCGTTTCCCGGCCGCGCGGCAGTGAAGCGCCATCATGAAGCGCCATCAACGGGCCCGGCGAAAGCGGACACCATCATACCATCGCGCGAGTCGATTTCTTTTTGCTTTCCGGCGCGTGTTCCGCGATGTCGAGCGCTTCGGGCGCGGGAGGCGAACGCTGCCCGCCCTGCCGATGCACCCACGCCGACAACACGCACGCGACGACGATGCACGCGCCGCCCGCCCACTCGCGCGGGCCGGGCACTTCGCCCGCGAAGAGCCACGACGACAGCGCCGTGACGACGAGTTCGAAAAGCATGATGATCGACGCGCGATTGGCCGGCACGCGCGCGAGACCCACCTGCACGATCATGTTGTTGCCGGCGAGCACGACGCCGAGCCCGATCACGATCAGGCTCAGCGTGGGCAGGAGCGCGGCCGCGGGCGGCGCGGGCATCGGCTCGAACAGCGTAACGACGGACGCGATGAGCGCCGCGCCGCCGAAGATCACCGCCGTGCGCATCTCGGGCTTCATCGCGGGCAGCGTGCGCGTGACTTTCACGACGAGCACGTTGCTCATCGCGAAGCCCATGCCGCCCATCAGACCGGCCCATTCGGCGAGACCGTCCGGCAACGGCATGCCGAGCTCGGGCGACCAGAGCATCGTGACCGCGCCCGCGAGCGACAGCAGCGAGAGCGCGGCATCGGTGCGGGTCAGACGCTCTTTCAGGATGAAATGCGCGAAGATCGCGGTCCATGCGGGCGTCAGATAAAAGAGCAGCAGCACGCGCATCACCTGACCGTGGATCGCGCCCCACACGAAACCGATATTGGTCACGCCCGCCGCCACGCCGAGCGCGACGAGCAGCCAGTGCCACGACAGCGTGCTGATCGAGCGGCGCTTCGCGAGCAGCACGAAGACACACGCGGCGGCGCTCGTCGTCGCGCTCGCGGCCGTGCCGGAGAGGCCCATCCCGGCGAGCATGCGCATCGGGTACCAGACGAGGCCCCACACCGACGCGCCGAGCATGATCGCGAGCGTCGGCCATGCATTGCGCACGCTGCCCGTCATTGCGATAGTCCCCGTCTTGCGTCCTGCATGATTGCGTCCTGCATCACTCGCACTTTTGTCCCTCGTGGCGCGCGCCGCCTGCCGTTTCCGGCGCGACGCCACGCGCTATAATCGTGAGTTCGCTTCACGTCCGTTCGATTCTTCCGATGCCGCGCTCGCAGGCGTTTCTGGCCTCGCGCGCATCGCTCACTGCTCACCGGTCACGCCGTGAATCCACTTCTTCAGAAACTTCAGTCTTATCCGTTCGAAAAGCTTCGCCTGCTCTTCAAGGGCATTGAGCCGCGCGCCGGATTCACGCCGATCAGCTTCGGCATCGGCGAGCCGAAGCACCCCACGCCCCCGCTGATCCGCGACGCCGTGATCGCTTCCCTCGACGGCCTCGCCACCTATCCGGCGACGCTCGGCAGCGAGCCATTGCGCCAAGCCATCGCGGCGTGGGCGATGCGGCGTTACGGCCTCGAATCGATCGATCCGGCAACCGAAGTGCTGCCCGTGTCCGGCTCGCGAGAGGCGCTTTTCGCGCTGGCGCAGACGGTGATCGACAGCCGCTCGTCGGATGCCGCGGAACCGCCCATCGTACTCTGTCCGAACCCGTTCTATCAAATCTACGAAGGCGCGGCCCTGCTCGCGGGCGCCGAGCCGTACTTCGTCAACAGCGACCCGGCGCGCAACTTCGCGTGCGATTACTCGGCGGTGCCCGATCACATCTGGGCGCGCACGCAATTGCTCTACGTGTGCTCGCCGGGCAACCCGACGGGCGCCGTGCTCACGCTCGAAAACTGGCGCGAGCTGTTCGCGCTGTCGGACAAGCACGGCTTCGTGATTGCGTCGGACGAGTGCTACTCGGAGATTTACTTCGATGAATCCAATCCGCCGCTCGGCGGCCTCGAAGCCGCGCGCCTGCTCAATCGCAACTTCGATCGTCTCGTGATGCTGTCGAGCCTGTCGAAGCGCTCGAACGTGCCGGGCATGCGCTCGGGCTTCGTCGCGGGCGATGCATCGATCCTGAAAGATTTCCTGCTGTACCGCACGTACCACGGTGCGGCTTTGTCCACGGTGTTTCAACGCGCGAGCATCGTCGCGTGGCAGGATGAAACGCACGTGCGCGACAACCGCGCGCAATATCTGAAAAAATTCCAGACGGTCACGCCGATGCTCGCCGACGTGCTCGACGTGCGCCTGCCCGACGCCGCGTTCTACCTCTGGGCGAACGTTTCGGGCACCGGGCTCACGGACACCGAGTTCGCGGCGCGCCTGTACGCCGACTATAATGTGACGGTTCTGCCGGGCTCCTTTCTCGCTCGCTCCGCGCACGGCACGAACCCCGGCGAGGGTTTCGTGCGCTTCGCGCTCGTGGCCGAGACAGAGGAATGTGTCGAAGGCGCTCGCCGCATCGTCGAATTCTGCCGCACGCTCAGGTCCTGACATCGGTCCTGAAAGCGTCGCCGGCCCACCTACCCATCCTTGATACCAACTATGTCGCAACAACTTCAGAGCATCATCGATACCGCCTGGGAAAACCGCGCCGAGCTGTCGCCCAAGGCCGCGCCCGCCGAAGTCCGCGAAGCCGTCGCGCATGCGATCGAGCAGCTGGACCGTGGCCAGATGCGCGTCGCCGAAAAGCGCGACGGCGAGTGGGTCGTGAATCAGTGGCTGAAGAAGGCCGTGCTGCTGTCGTTCCGCCTGGAAGACAACGCGCCGATGCCTGCCGGCGGCGGGTCTTACAACTACACGCAGTTCTACGACAAGGTGCCCTCGAAGTTCGCGAACTACACCGCGGAAGACTTCGCGGCGGGCGGTTTCCGCGTCGTGCCGCCGGCCATCGCGCGCCGCGGCTCGTTCATCGCGAAGAATGTCGTGCTGATGCCGTCGTACACGAACATCGGCGCCTATGTCGATGAAGGCACGATGGTCGACACGTGGGCCACCGTCGGCTCGTGCGCGCAGATCGGCAAGAACGTGCACCTTTCGGGCGGCGTGGGCATCGGCGGCGTGCTGGAGCCGCTGCAGGCGAATCCGGTCATCATCGAGGACAACTGCTTCATCGGCGCGCGCTCGGAAGTCGTGGAAGGCGTGATCGTCGAAGAGAATTCCGTCATTTCGATGGGCGTCTATCTCGGCCAGTCGACCAAGATCTACGACCGCGAAACCGGCGAAGTCAGCTACGGCCGCATTCCGGCGGGCTCGGTCGTCGTCGCGGGCAATCTGCCCTCGAAGGACGGCTCGCACAGCCTGTACTGCGCCGTGATCGTCAAGAAGGTCGACGCGAAGACGCGCGCGAAGGTCGGCCTGAACGAACTGCTGCGAGGCGACTGATTTGGCACGCGGATCCACCCCGACGACCGTCGTCTACGGCATTCCGAACTGCGACGCCGTGAAGAAAGCGCGCGTGTGGCTGGAAGAGCACGGCGTGCCGTTCGAGTTCCACGACTTCAAGAAGGCCGGCGTGAACGAGAAGCTGGTTCAGGACTGGCTGAAGGACGTGTCGGTCGAGCAGTTGATCAACAAGCGCGGCACGACGTGGCGCGGTCTGTCCGAGGTCCACAAGGCCGAAGCCGACACGACCAACGGCGCGATCGCGCTGATGATCCACAAGCCGTCGATCATCAAGCGGCCGGTCGTCGTCGTGAACGGACGCGTGAAGACGCTCGGGTTTTCCGCCGAGCAGTACGAAACGATCTTTGCCTGAGCCGATGCGATGACTGTGCACCCGACGGTCATCGCCAGTTCGTTACGAGTGCCGGCCCGCGCGCCGGCATTTTTTATCGCTGTGGAAAAAGAATCATGTCCGGCACTCTCTCCCTCACCGAAGCGCTGATCGAACGCGCATCCGTCACGCCCGACGATCAGGCTTGCCAGGCGCTCATGATCGAGCGGCTCGCGGCGATCGGCTTCGAATGCGAAACGCTTCGATCAGGCGGCGTCACGAATCTCTGGGCCGTAAGAAGCGGCACGGACGCGAACGGCAAGCTGCTCGCCTTCGCCGGCCATACCGATGTCGTGCCGACCGGCCCGCTCGAACAATGGACCTCGCCGCCGTTCACGCCGACGCATCGCGACGGCAAGCTCTACGGGCGCGGCGCGGCGGACATGAAGGCGTCGCTGGCGGCGTTCGTCGTGTCGAGCGAGGAATTCGTCGCGCAATGCCCGGAGCATCGCGGCACGCTCGCGTTTCTCATCACGAGCGATGAAGAAGGCCCCGCCACCGACGGCACGATCAAGGTCGTCGAGGCGCTGAAGGCGCGCGGCACGCGGCTCGATTACTGCATCGTCGGCGAGCCGACTTCGAGCGCCACGCTAGGCGACATGGTGAAGAACGGCCGGCGCGGCTCGATGACGGGCAAGCTCGTCATCAAGGGCGTGCAGGGGCATATCGCGTATCCGCATCTCGCGAAGAATCCGGTGCATCTGCTCGCGCCTGCGCTCGCCGATCTCGTCGCCGAAAAATGGGACGACGGCAACGAATACTTCCCGCCGACGACCTGGCAAGTGTCGAACCTGCATTCGGGCACGGGTGCGACCAACATCATTCCCGGTCACGCCGACCTGATGTTCAACTTCCGTTTCTCGACCGCGAGCACGGTCGAGGGCCTGCAAAGCCGCGTGCGCGCGATTCTCGACAAACACGGGCTCGACTACGATCTGCAGTGGATCGTGAGCGGACTGCCGTTTCTGACGCCGCGCGGCGCGCTGTCCGACGCGCTCGAAAAAGCCATCGCCGATGAAACCGGCGTGCGCACCGAGCTGTCTACGACGGGCGGCACGTCCGACGGGCGCTTCATCGCGCAAATCTGCGATCAGGTCGTCGAGTTCGGCCCGCCGAACGGCACGATCCACAAGATCGACGAGCATGTCGAAGTGCGGTTCATCGAGCCGTTGAAGAACGTGTACCGTCGCGTGCTCGAAGCACTGATCGCCTAACTGAAATCTGACAATAAAAAGGAGCCCTCGATGGCGCTGCCCTTCACCACCGTGCGCGACCTGCTGCGCTTCGGCGTTTCGCGCTTCACCGAAGCGGGCTTGTCGTTCGGCCACGGCTCGTCCAATGCCTACGACGAAGCCGCGTATCTGATCCTGCACACGCTGCATCTGCCGCTCGACACGCTCGATCCGTTCCTCGACGCCCGCCTGCTCGACCATGAAATCGACGCCGTCATGAAAGTGATCGAGCGCCGCGCGAAGGAACGCATTCCCGCGGCGTACATCACGCAGGAAGCCTGGATGCACGGCCGCCGCTTTTACGTCGACGAGCGCGTGATCGTGCCGCGTTCGTTCATCGGCGAATTGTTGCAGGACGGCCTGCAGCCCTACGTGGCCGATCCGGACCACGTCACACGCGTGCTGGAGCTGTGCACCGGTTCGGGCTGCCTCGCGATTCTCGCGGCGCAGGCCTTCGAAAACGCCGATGTCGATGCCGTCGACATTTCCGCCGATGCGCTCGCGGTCGCGCGCCGCAATGTCGACGATTACGAACTCGAAGAGCGCGTGAGCCTCTACGAAGGCGACCTGTACGCGCCGCTGCCGCAAGCGCGCTACGAGGTAATCATCACGAATCCGCCGTACGTCAACGCCGACGCGATGAAGGCGCTGCCGGAGGAATACCGGCACGAGCCCGAACTCGCGCTCGCGGGCGGCGCGGACGGCATGGACGTGGTGCGGCGCATCGTGCGCGACGCGGGCAAGTGGCTGACCGAGGACGGCGTGCTCGTCGTCGAGATCGGCAACGAGCGCCCGAATGTCGAAGCCGCGCTGGGCGGGCTCGATCTCGTGTGGCTCTCGACGAGCGCCGGGGACGACAACGTGTTCCTCATTCAGGCCGCCGACCTGCCGGCCTGACGCCGCGGCCTCTGCCCGGCCGATCGTTGCGGCGACGCCAAGCGCCGCGACGATCGCTAACCCTTCGCGGGAAAGGGTTGGGTAATATGGCAAATCGCCATTTGCCGGGCACTTCGCTCCTTCTCGCGTCCATGCAAGCATCCGACTGGCTACACCTCGGCACACTCGTGATGGCCGCGCATGTGCTCGGCGTGATCGCCGCGATCCATGCCGTCATCAACACGCGCACGTCGCAGGGCGCGGTCGCGTGGGCGGTGTCGCTCGTCGCGATGCCCTACTTCACGCTGATCCCGTATCTCTTTCTCGGTCGCAGCAAGTTCGCGGGTTATATCGACGAGCGCAGGCTGGAAATCGAAATCCTGCGCAGCCGCTCGAAGCCCGCCGAATGGGATTCCGGCGCCCGCAGCGACGCGCCCGAAGGCGCGCCGCTCGTCGATTCCTCCGGCGCGCGCGGCGAGATCGCGCCGGGACCGGCTGCCTATCTCGGCAATCCCACCATCCGCACGTTGCAGCGCCTGTCGGGCATGCCGTTCTTGCGCGGCAATTCGGTGCGCGTGCTCATCAACGGCGACGCGACGTTCGCCGCGATCCTCGACGCGATCGCCGCCGCCGAGCACTATGTGGTCGTGCAGTTCTTCATCGTGCGCGCCGACGCGCTCGGCGACACGCTCAAGGACGCGCTCATCAGGAAAGCCCAGGCCGGCGTGCGCGTGTACTTCCTCTACGACAGCATCGGCAGCTTCGACCTGCCGCATCGCTATGTGAACGCGCTGCGCGCGGGCGGCGTCGAAGCGCATCCGTTCGCGGCCACGCGCAAGTTCGTGCATCGTTTCCAGATCAACTTCCGCAATCATCGGAAGATCGTCGTGGTGGACGGCAAATGCGCGTTCATCGGCGGGCATAACGTGGGCGTCGAGTATCTCGGCGGCAATCCGCGGCTTTCGCCCTGGCGCGACACGCATGTGGAAGTGCGCGGCCCGGCGGTCGCGAGCATCCAGTTCGTCTTTACCGAAGACTGGTACTGGGCGACGCAACGCCTGCCCGAGCTCGGCCCCGCGCCCGCTTCCGGCGAGAACATGCACTGCATGGTGCTGTCGAGCGGCCCGGCGGACAAGCAGGAGACCTGCTCGCTCTTTTTCGTCGAGGCGATCAACGCGGCGCGCGAGCGCATCTGGATCACGTCGCCGTATCTGATTCCCGATGAAGCCGTGTTCTCCGCGCTCAGGCTCGCGGTGATGCGCGGCGTCGACGTGCGCATCCTGATTCCGAGCCGGCGCGATCATCGCGTGGTGTTCGCGGCGTCGCGGCTCTACGCCTACGATCTGGTGCAGGCCGGCGTGCGCATCTTCCGCTACAAGCCGGGCTTTCTGCACCAGAAGGTCGTGCTCGTCGACGATATCGCCGCGTCGATCGGCAGCGCGAACCTCGACAACCGCTCGTTTCGCCTGAACTTCGAGATCACGGTGCTGACCGTGGACCGCACGTTCGCGAGCGAAGTCGAAGCGATGCTGCTCGCCGACTTCGCGCATTCCTTCGAGATCGACGCCGAAGACTATCGCGGCAAGGCCTTCTGGCGCCGCATGGCGATGCACGTCGCGCGGCTCTTCTCGCCTATCCTCTGAGCGGCGTCAGAGCAGCTTTTCGATATCGCCGGTGATCGACTCCGGCTTCGTCTGCGGCCCATAGCGCTTGATGACCTTGCCCTGACGATCGACGAGAAACTTCGTGAAATTCCACTTGATCGCTTCGATGCCGAGCAGTCCCGGCTCCTTGTCCTTCAGGTATTTGTAGAGCGGATGCGCGTTCGAGCCGTTCACCTCGATCTTCGCGAACATCGGAAACGTGACGCCGTAATTCTTCTCGCAGAAGGCGCCGATCTGCTCGGCATCGCCCGGTTCCTGCTTGCCGAACTGGTTGCACGGAAAGCCGAGCACCGCGAAACCGCGCGCCGCGTACTGCTGGTAGACCTCCTGCAAACCCTTGTACTGCGGCGTGAAACCGCATTCGCTGGCCGTATTCACGATGAGGAGCACTTTGTCGCGATATGTGTCGAGACTGACGGTCGCGCCGTCGAGTGTTTCGGCCGAGAAACCGTAGATGCCTTCGTTGGCTGTGCTCATGGCGTGCTCCGGAAAATTCGATTAGAGTGACGCGATGCTAACCCGGCGCGCCTTCGCCCGCCATTAGCCGAACGGCCGACCCCTGCATCGGAATCGGTCCGGTCTAAAATAGCGCTTTCCCTCAAAGCCGCGCCCCTTTCGCCGCCATCCCGACGTGATCCGCTTCAATCAGTTCAGCCTGTCCCGCGGCACCAAGCCGCTTTTCGAAGACACCAGCTTCACGCTCAATCCGGGCGAGAAGGCCGGTCTCGTCGGCGCAAACGGCGCGGGCAAGTCGACGCTCTTTTCCGTGCTGCGCGGCGAACTGCACGCGGACGGCGGCGATTTCGCGATGCCGCCGTCGTGGCGCATCGCGCACGTCGCGCAGGAAACGCCCGCGGTGGACCGCAGCGCGCTCGACTACACGCTCGACGGCGACACGCATCTGCGCGCCATCGAAGCACGCATCGCGGCTGCATCCGCCGCGCACGACGGCGCCGCGGAAGCGGAAGCCCACGCGGCTTTCGCGGACGCCGACGGCTACACCGCGCCCGCGCGCGCCGAAACGCTTCTGCTCGGCCTCGGCTTCACGCTCGAACAGACGCGCGAGCCGGTATCGAGCTTTTCGGGCGGCTGGCGCATGCGTCTGAATCTCGCGCAGGCGCTGATGTGCCCGTCCGACCTGCTTCTTCTCGACGAACCGACCAACCACCTGGACCTCGACGCGATCGTCTGGCTGGAAGACTGGCTCGGACGCTATCCGGGCACGCTTGTCGTCATTTCGCACGACCGCGAGTTTCTTGATTCCGTCTGCAACGTCACGCTGCATCTTGAGAATCGCCAGGTGAAGCGTTACGGCGGCAACTACAGCCAGTTCGAAGTGCTCCGCGCGCAGCAGATCGCGCTGCAGCAGAGCGCCTACGAGAAGCAGCAGAGGACGGTCGCGCATTTGCAGAGCTTCATCGACCGGTTCAAGGCCAAGGCGACCAAGGCGAAGCAGGCGCAAAGCCGCGTGAAGGCGCTGGAAAAGATGGAGCTGATCGCGCCCGCGCATGCGAGTTCGCCCTTCACGTTCGAATTCCGCGAACCCGACGCCGCGCCCAACCCGATGATGGTCATGGAAAGCGTGCGCTGCGGCTATCACAACGACGCGGGCGGCGAGATTCCGATCGTCGAGGGCGTGACGCTGTCGATCCAGAACGGCCAGCGCATCGGCTTGCTCGGCGCGAACGGCCAAGGCAAGTCGACGCTCATCAAAACGCTTGCGCAGACGCTCGAACCGCTCTCCGGCGGCGTCCGGCAGGGCAAGGGCCTGCAGATCGGCTATTTCGCGCAGCATCAACTGGAAACGCTGCGCCCGGACGATTCCGCGCTCCAGCACCTCGCACGACTCGCGCCGGATACACGCGAGCAGGAGCTGCGCGATTTCCTCGGCAGCTTCAACTTCTCCGGCGAGATGGCGACCGCGAAAATCGCGCCCTTCTCGGGCGGCGAAAAGGCACGGCTCGCGCTCGCGCTCATCATCTGGCAGAAGCCGAATCTGCTGCTGCTCGACGAGCCGACGAACCACCTCGACCTCGAAACGCGCCATGCGCTGACGATGGCGCTCGCCCAGTTCGAAGGCACGTTGATTCTCGTATCGCACGACCGGCATTTGCTGCGCGCGACGACCGACACGTTCATGCTCGTCGCGAAACATCGCCTGAGTCCGTTCGACGGCGACCTCGACGACTACCGCGACTGGCTCCTGCAACACGCCGCCGAAACGCGCGCGGCGGCGAAGGAAGCGAGTGGCGCGGCGGCGGGCGATGCGCAGGACGGCGGGCTCAATCGAAAAGAGCAGCGCCGGCAGGAAGCGCAGGAGCGGCAGAAGCTCGCGCATCTGAAAAAGCCCTTGCAGTCGCGCATCGCGAAAATCGAGAAGGAGATGGAAAAGCTCAACGCGGAAAAGGCGGAGCTGGATGCGTTCGTCGCCGATCCGTCGAGCTACGAAGCCGCGATGAAAGCGAAGCTCACCGAGACGATCCGCCGCCAGGGCGAAGTGAACGCGCGCCTCGAAACGCTCGAAATGGAATGGCTCGAAGCGCACGAGGAACTGGAGCAGATCAGCTCATAACCGGAGATCGACGACTTGACGACGCCTTCCCTCGACGGCCTGCGCGTGCTGGATCTGACGCGGCTGCTGCCCGGTCCCATCGCCACATTGCGGCTCGCCGAACTCGGCGCCGATGTGCTCAAGATCGAGCCGCCCGGCGAAGGCGACTATGCGCGCACGATGCTCCAAAGCGAGGCCGACCGGCAAAGCGGCACGCCGAGCGCGTTCTATCGCATCGTCAATCGTGGAAAGCGGCAACGCACGCTCGATCTCAAATCGAAGGAAGGCCGCGAAAAACTGATCGAGCTCGCGCGCGATGCCGACGTGCTCATCGAGAGCTTCCGCCCTTCGGTGATGGCGCGGCTCGGCGTCGGTTACGACGTGTTGCGCGGCGCGAATCCGAAGCTCGTCTATTGCGCGATCACCGGCTATGGCAGCGAAGGCCCGTTCGCCAGCAAAGCCGGTCACGATCTGAACTACCTCGCATACGCGGGCGTGCTCGATCAGCTCGCGGCGCGCGACGGCACGCCCGTCGCACCGAATTTCCAGTTGGCGGACCTGCTCGGCGGCGCGCTTTCGGCGGTCATGGAAATACTCGCGGCCGCGTGGCATGTCGCGCGCGGCGGCGAAGGACGTTGCCTGAACGTGTCGATGACGCACGCCATGCACGCGCACAACGTGATGGCGCATATCGCGCTCGCCAATGCCGACGAAGCCAGGACGCGCGCGGGCGCGGGCCTACTGAACGGCGGCGTGCCCTGCTACGACGTGTATCGCACGCGCGATGACCGCTTCGTCGCGGTCGGCGCGCTTGAGCTGAAGTTCTGGCAAACCTTGTGCGAGGCGCTCGGCCGCCCGGATTGGGCGACGCGGCACTGGAGCCTCGGACAGGCGATCGGCGGAGCGGACGCAGCGGAGTTGTCCGCGCAACTTGCCGCGCGCTTTCGCGAACGCACGCGCGACGAATGGATGGCGTTGCTGGAGCCGCTCGATTGCTGCGTCGCGCCGGTGCTCACGCCTGCGGAGGCGGCGGCGCACCCACTATTCCGAAGCTTCTAACGGCGCGGCAAGACCTGACGCGGCTGGCGCTCGTCATCGATGAGTACATGCTTGCGACCCGTCACGTGCTCGCGAATGGTCGCGACGACTTCGTCCTCGGTGATATCGGCCGCGACGACACGGCGCGAGATCTGGCCCTGCTCGTCGATCCATTCGACGATCCGGCAACCGCTGCCCCAGGGCTGCTGGAGCGGCGCGGAGACTCGGCATCCGCGCAAATGAAATGCGGGCTTCGGCCGGGTTGAATTTGAGTGTTTCAATGCGTGGTCCTCTCGATCCTTCCAGTCACGCCGCTCTTTGAACTGCCTGTAGCGGAGTTGGCCGGGTCCGTAGCCCTGTAAGGATAAGAAAACCGCGCGTCGCTTGGGTTACATTGCGCAACGAGATTTTTACGTCCCGTTACGAAGGGTCCGATCGGAAAATCATTCGAGGTCGCGAACCCGGTCGATCGCTTCTTCGATGCGATCCACCGCGACCACTTTCAGGCCATCGATCGCCTGTTTCGGCGCGTTTGCCTTCGGAATCAGCGCGACCGAAAAGCCGAGCTTCGCCGCTTCCTTCAGACGATCCTGCCCGCGCGGCGACGGCCGGATCTCGCCCGCGAGACCCACTTCGCCGAACGTGATGAGGCCCTTGGGCAGCGGCTTGTTGCGCATCGACGAGTGAATCGCCAGCAGCACGGCGAGATCGGCGGCGGGTTCGGTGATCTTCACGCCGCCGACCGCGTTCAGGAACACGTCCTGATCGAAGCACGCGATGCCCGCATGCCGATGCAGCACCGCCAGCAACAGCGCGAGCCGGTTTTGCTCCAGACCGACCGCGAGCCGGCGCGGATTGGGCACTTGCGCGGTATCAACGAGCGCCTGCACCTCGACGAGCAGCGGCCGCGAACCCTCCTGCGTCACGAGCACGCACGAACCCGCGACGCTCTGCTCGTGCTGCGACAAAAAGAGCGCCGACGGATTGGCGACGCCGCGCAAGCCCTTCTCCGTCATCGCGAAGACGCCGAGCTCGTTCACCGCGCCGAAGCGATTCTTGAACGCGCGCACGAGCCTGAACGACGAATGCGTGTCGCCCTCGAAATACAGCACCGTATCGACGATGTGCTCCAGCACGCGCGGCCCCGCGAGGCTGCCCTCTTTCGTCACGTGGCCGACCATGATGATCGAGGTGCCCGTTTGCTTCGCGATGCGCGTCAGTTGCGCCGCGCACTCGCGCACCTGCGCGACGGAGCCGGGCGCGGAGGTCAGCGCTTCGGAATAGATCGTCTGGATGGAGTCGATGACGGCGACTTCGGGACGCTGCTCGTCGATGGTCGCCTGAATCTTTTCGAGCTGGATTTCCGCGAGCAACGCGAGATCGCCCGCTGCGCTCGCACCGCCAACGAGCCCGAGCCGCTGCGCGCGCAACGCGATCTGCGCGCCGGATTCCTCCCCGCTCACGTAAAGCGCGGGCCGATCCCGGGCGATTTCAGCGAGCGATTGCAGCAGCAGCGTCGATTTGCCGATGCCCGGATCGCCGCCGATCAGCACGACGCCGCCCGGCACGAGCCCGCCGCCCAGCACGCGATCGAATTCGCCGACGCCGGTCGTGAAGCGCGGCACGTCCGATGCCTCGATGTCCGCGAGCTTGCGCACCGGCGAGCTTTTCGCGAGCGCCTGGAAGCGATGGTTCGACGCCGTCTGCGCCACCGATTCCGTCAGCGTGTTCCACGCGTTGCATGCGGCGCACTGGCCGGTCCACTTGGGCGATTCCCCGCCGCATTCGCTGCACACGTACAGCGTTTTTGCCTTCGCTACTTTTGCCACTCGAAGCCTTGCCTGATTTCTTGTCGTTATCTTGCTGTTATTCCGCGCGCACCGGCACGCGCTGCGCAATCGCGCACATGAGTTCATAGCCGATAGTGCCGGCCGAACTCGCGACATCGTCGATCGGCAGATTCGCGCCCCACAGTTCCACGCGCGAACCGATGCCCGCGCCTGGGCACGGCGTCAGATCGACGGTCAGCATGTCCATCGACACGCGGCCGACGAGCCGTGTCCTCACGCCGTCGACGATCACGGGCGTGCCTTCCGGCGCCACGCGCGGATAACCGTCCGCGTAGCCGCACGCGACCACGCCGATGCGCATCGAGGTTCCCGCTGTATACGTCGAGCCATAACCGATGCTGCTGCCCGCGTCGACGGTCTGCACGGCAATCAGCTCGGACTGGAGCGTCATCGCGGGTTTCAGACCGGTATCGGCGATATCGGCGGTCAAGCCCGACGGCGACGCGCCGTACAGCATGATGCCGGGCCGCACCCAGTCGAAATGCGCGTCCGGATGCCACAAGACCGCCGCCGAGTTCGCGAGGCTGCGCGCGCCCGCAATGCCTTCCGCGCCGCGCTCGAACGCCTGAAGCTGATGCGCGATGCCGCGCGGGGCGTCGGCATCGGAAAAATGGGTCATGAGCGTGATCTGACCGACGCCCTGCACGGCGCGCGCCCGTTCCCACGCCGCGCGGAACTTCTCGGGCGTGTAGCCCAGGCGGTTCATGCCGCTGTTCATCTTCAACTGGATGTTGATGGGCTTCGAGAGCCGCGCCATTTCCAGCATGCGCAACTGCTCGTCGCAATGCACGGCCGTGGTGAGGCTGTAGCGGTCGATCACGTCGATGTCGGTCGGCCGGAAAAAGCCTTCCAGCAAAAGAATTGGCCCCGCCCAGCCCAATTCACGCAACTTCGCGGCTTCTTCGAGGTCGAGAAGGCCAAAGCCGTCCGTTGCGCGCAATCCGGGGAACGCCCGGGCCAGCCCGTGGCCATACGCATTGGCCTTGACGACGGCCCAGATCTTGGACTTCGGCGCGTACTTGCGTGCAATGGCTAAGTTGTTGGCGAGCGCGGCGGTGTGAATTGTTGCAGAAAGGGGGCGCGGCATGAGCGTTTGGTGGAATTGCGATGAGTGCGGTCTAAAAGGCGAGCATACGCGAGCGGGACGGGTCCTGCTGCGCCGACCGGGACGCCTTGCGAATCAGTATCTTATGAGGAATCTCACGCACAGACGTGTCATTTCTGGCGCGATCGAGATTACTGCTAGTCAGAATGCGCCTATTTTCGTGTTATAAAGCCGTGCGCACAACCCATTTCGAAAGGCATAAGCCCGAGTGCACGACAGGTGCCCGGGGCGGATCACCCGCAGTGAGGAAAGCTTCGGATCAGATGAAAAAAGGTTTTTACACCATCATGGCCGCGCAGTTTTTCTCATCGCTGGCCGATAACGCTCTACTGATCGCTGCCATCGCACTGCTGAAAGATCTTCACGCCCCGAACTGGATGACGCCGCTGCTCAAGCTGTTCTTCGTCCTGTCGTATGTGATTCTCGCGGCTTTCGTCGGCGCCTTCGCGGATTCCCGGCCCAAGGGCCACGTGATGTTCGTGACCAATTCGATCAAGGTCGTGGGCTGCGTGACCATGCTCTTCGGCGCGCATCCGCTGCTCGCGTACGGCATCGTCGGCTTCGGGGCCGCCGCTTATTCGCCGGCAAAATACGGCATTCTCACCGAACTCCTGCCAGCGGACCGGCTCGTCGCCGCGAACGGCTGGATCGAAGGCACGACCGTCGGCTCGATCATCCTCGGCACCGTGATGGGCGGCGCGCTCATCAGCCCGCATATCGCGAGTCATCTGCTCTCGTTCCACATTCCGCGCATCAACACGCCCGCCGAAGCCGCGATGCTCGTCATCATGCTGATGTACGTCGTCGCCGCGATGTTCAACCTGCGCATCCCCGACACCGGCGCGCGCTATCCGAAGCAGGAAACGCGGCCGCTCAAGCTCATCACCGATTTCGCCGACTGCTTTCTCGTGCTCTGGCGCGACAAGCTCGGCCAGATCTCGCTCGCCGTCACGACGCTCTTCTGGGGCGCGGGCGCGACGCTGCAGTTCATCGTGCTCAAGTGGGCCGAAGTGTCGCTCGGCATGACGCTCTCGCAGGCCGCGATCCTGCAGGCGGTGATCGCCGTCGGCGTCGCGGCGGGCGCGGTGCTCGCGGCCGCGCGCGTGCCGCTCAAGCGCTCGCTCACGGTGCTGCCGGTCGGCATCGTCATGGGCATCGCCGTCATGCTGATGGCCTTCTACACGCGCCATCTCTTTCCCGCGCACTGGGGCATCTACTTCGGCAAGATGCACTTCCCGGGCTATCTGCTGATCGCGTATGTGTTCCTGATGATCGTGGGCGGCCTCTCGGGCTTCTTCGTCGTGCCGATGAACGCGCTGCTCCAGCATCGCGGGCACGTGCTGCTGTCGGCCGGGCACTCCATCGCCGTGCAGAATTTCAACGAGAACCTCTCGGTGCTCGTCATGCTGTGCCTCTACGCCGTGCTCGTGTGGCTCGACGTGCCGATCCAGTTCGTCATCGTGCTGTTCGGCTCGTTCGTCTGCCTGATGATGTATTTCGTGATGCGCCGGCATCAGGCCAATCAGCGCGCGTTCGATTCGGTCGCGCTGATCGGCGAAGCGCGGCACTGACGCGCCGCGCGCCTTATCGTTTCGATCGATTTCCATCATGCTCGCCGCCGATCTCTTCCCGTTCGTCACCCGCGTGCGCGAACGCGCGCCGCTCGTGCACTGCCTCACGAATCTCGTCGTCACCAACTTCACCGCGAACGTGCTGCTCGCGATCGGCGCCGCGCCCGCGATGGTCGTCGCGCGAGAAGAAGTCGGCGAATTCGCGCCCGTGGCCAACGCGCTGTCGGTCAATCTCGGTACGCTCGACGTGCCGCAGAGCCGCGCGATCCGCGCCGCCGTCGATGCCGCCAACGGCGCGGGAACGCCCTGGGTGCTCGATCCGGTCGCGGTCGGCCCGCTCGCGTTTCGCACCGAATTCGCGCTCGATCTGCTCGATGCGAAACCCGCGGTGATTCGCGGCAACGCGTCGGAGATCATCAGTTTGTCGGGAGGCGCGGCGAGCGGACGCGGCGTCGACAGCACCGCCGCCACCGATGCCGCGCTCGACGCCGCGCAGGTGCTTGCGCTGAAGACGCAGGCGGTGGTCGCCGTCACGGGCGGGACCGATTACGTGACCGATGGCCGCCGCGTGATCGCGCTGTCGAACGGTTCGCCGCTGATGACGCGCGTGACGGGCGTCGGCTGCGCGCTGTCCGCGACGGTGGCGGCGTTCGTCGGCGCGGCGTCCGATCGTGACGAATTCTGGGCCGCGACCGTTGCCGCCATCGCGTATTCGACCATCGCGGGCGAGCTCGCCGCGCGCGACGCCGCCCTGCCCGGCAGCTTCGCGGTCGCGTATCTGGACCGGCTCGCGTCGCTCGACGACGATGCGTTCGGCAAGACGCTCGTGCAACGCGACATCGTCGCCGGCTGATCATGCGTGCTTCGTTCGATCTCTCGCTCTATCTCGTCCTCGATCCGGTGCAGTGCGGCGGCCACGACGCGGCGGTTCGCGTCGCGCGCGCGGCGCTCGAAGGCGGCGTGACTATCGTGCAATTGCGCGCGCCCGAGTGGCACAAGCGCGCGTGGCTCGATCTCGCGCGCGAATTGCTGCCGATCACGCGCGCGCACGGCGTGCCGTTCATCGTCAACGATCATGTCGATGTCGCGCTGGCCGTGGGCGCGGACGGCGTGCATATCGGCCAGCGCGATCTGCCCGCCGATGTCGCGCGGCAACTGCTCGGGCCGGATGCGCTGATCGGGCTGTCGGTATCGAATCCCGATGAAACCGCCGGTGCGGAGACACTCGCGGGCGTCATCGACTATCTTGGCGCGGGGCCGGTGTACGCTACGCCGACCAAGACCGATGCCTCCCCGCCGTGCGGCATCGACGGTCTCGCTGAAATCTGCGCCGCTGCCCGCCTGCCGACGGTCGCGATCGGCGGCATCCAGGCGCACAACGCCGCCGACGTCATGCGCGGCAAACCCGCCGGTCTCGCCGTCGTGTCCGCGATCTGCAAGGCGGCCGATCCGCGCGAGGCGGCCTCGGCGCTTGCCGCGACCATCGCCCAGTCACGCATCTAAGCTCATGGCAACCACGAAACCCATTCCCAACGTCCTCACGATCGCCGGCTCCGACTCGGGCGGCGGCGCGGGCATTCAGGCCGACCTGAAAGCGTTTTCGGCGCTCGGCGCGTACGGCGCGAGCGTCATCACGGCGCTCACTGCGCAGAACACGCGCGGCGTGACGGCGGTTCACGCGCCGGAGCCCGCGTTCATCACGGCGCAGCTCGACGCCGTGTTCGACGATATTCGTATCGATGCCGTGAAGATCGGCATGCTGGCGAACGCGGGCATCGTGCGCGCGGTCGCCGACGCGCTCGGGCGTTATCGGCCGCAGCATGTCGTGCTCGACACCGTGATGATCTCGAAGAGTCATCACGCCTTGCTCGCGCCGGAAGCGGTCGCCGCGCTGCGCGACGAACTGCTGCCGCTCGCGACGCTCGTCACGCCGAACCTGCCGGAAGCGGCGGCGCTGCTCGGCACCGAAAGCGCTGCCGACGAAGACGCGATGGTCCGCCAGGGCGAAGCATTGCGCGCGCTCGGTGCGCAAGCGGTGCTGATGAAAGGCGGCCATCTCGCCTCGAACGACAGTCCGGACTGGCTCATCGAAGCAGGCGGCGCGCTCCGGCTCGGCGGCGCGCGCGTGCCGCTCAAGAACACGCACGGCACGGGCTGCACGCTGTCGTCGGCGATCGCGGCGCTGATTCCGCAAACCGGCGATCTCGCGAGCGCCACCGCCGAAGCGAAGCGCTATCTCACCGGCGCGATCGAAGCGAGCGTGCGGCTCGAAGTCGGCCACGGCGTCGGGCCGGTGCATCATTTCTATCGCTGGTGGTGATCAGTCCGCCGATGCGGCGAACTCGCGCGCCCGCGCGGGCCAGTCGTCCGGCACGATGAAACCGCGCGATTCCTCGATCCATTGCCCCGCTTCGTCGCGCATGTAAGCGGCGATCATCGTCGGGGCGATCGTGGCTTCGAGACGCGAGCGGATCGCATCCGATTCGGCGATCAGCGTGCCGGCGGCGCTTGCATCGAGGCGTCGCGACGCGAGCCACGCCATGCGCGGCTGCACGACCCACGCGCGTTCATCGCCGGATGCATGCGCGCGCGCCTCGCGCCATTCCGATGCCGTCAGCCACCATCCGCGCAGATGATGCGCGCCGATTTCCGGCGCGGGCACGACCGCGTCGCCGTCGAGTCCGTGATAGAAAAGCCTGCCCTTGATGAAAAGCTGCGCCTGCCACGGCCCGTCGAAACCGAGCAACGCGAACTCGGCGCGCCCGGTCAGCGCCAGTTGATGCGTCATGAGCCGCTCGTGCTTGATATCGAAGCGATCCTGCAGATTCGGCCCGACATAGTTCGACAGACGCGCCGTGCGCGCGGCATCGTCATCGCCGATATGGAGATAGAACTTCACCGCCAGCTCCCAGTGGAGCCGCGCGCCATCGGCCGATTCGAGCAGAAAGTCGCATTCGCCGATGGTCCGCCGCTGCCGCCGCAACGGCACGTTCGCCGCGATGAGGCGCGCCGCCGGTCCGTGCGCGAGGAAAAAGCGGATGAGGCTCTCGGCGTAAATGCCGAGGCGAGTGAATTTGGGATCGCGCGCGTGATCGTGAAGCGGCTGCGGCGCGGCGTCGAGCGCCTTGAGCCACGCGAGCGTCGCGTCGCGCTCTTCCTTCGACGCGAACGGATGCGCGAGCGCGGCGTCCCCTTCGCGCAGCAGATCGGGCGCGAAGAGCAGCCAGGCGAGATCGCGAACCGTGACGTCGTCGAAACCATCGACGAGGTGCGTGAGCGCGCTCGCCTGGGCCGTCATCAGACGCCGCCCTTCTCTGCTCCTTGCTCGACGCCGAGCGCGGCGAGCGCCTCGCGATACGTATTGCGCGCGAGACAGAGATCCGCCCACGCCTTCGACTTGTCCTGCAAGCTGCGCAACAGATAAGCCGGGTGATACGTGACGATCACCGGCACGCCGCGATACTCGTGCACGCGCCCGCGCATCGACGCGATGCTGGCCTCGTTCTTGAGCAGGCTTTGCGCGGCGAAGCGGCCCATCGCGACGATGACCTTTGGCTTCACGAGCTCGACCTGCCGTTGCAGATACGGCTCGCAGCGCGCGACTTCATCGAGTTCGGGATTGCGGTTGCCGGGCGGGCGGCACTTGATCACGTTCGCGATATAGACGTTCGACTGCCGCGACAGCGTGAGCGCGCGCAGCATGTTGTCGAGCAGCTTGCCCGCCTGGCCGACAAACGGCTCGCCCTGCTTGTCCTCGTTCTCGCCCGGCGCTTCGCCGATCAGCATCCAGTCCGCTTCGCGATCGCCGACGCCGAAGACCGTGTTCGTGCGGCGTTCGCACAGGCGGCATTGCTCGCAGTTCGCGACGCGCCCGGCGAGTGCGTCCCAGTCGAGCGTGTGGACGTCGCTCGGCGCTTCGGCGATGACGGGTTCGACGTGGATGGGCGCGTCGTCGGTCCAGGGGAGATCGTCGTAGGCGTCGAGGGGTGGCACGTCGGAATCGGGCTGAACGGGCTTCGGCTCCTGCCGGATTTCGACGGACGCGGGCGCTTCCACCGCCTGTGCATCGGGTGTCGGCTCTTGCCGCACGGCTTCCATCACCGGTGCGACGGGCGGGCTTTCTTCCTCGATCGCCGGCACGGTCGACACGGGCGCAAGACCGCGCCGGACCCACACCGGACCGATGCCCAACTCCTCGATCAACATTTCATCGAGCGCCATGCGCACTCTCCTCCGTGAACGACAGACGCATGACGATTGCGTCCTCGCGCGAGCGATGCCGCGCGGGGTAATAGTTCTTGCGGCGCCCAATGGCGGCGAAGCCGAACCGCTCGTAAAGCTGGATCGCGCGCGGATTGGACGGCCGCACTTCGAGCAGCACGCCATCGAGCTTTTCCGCGCGCGTGATGCGCACGGCTTCGCGCAACAGTGTGAGACCCGCGCCCGCGCCCTGGGCCGCCGGCGCGACGCACAGGTTGAGCAAATGCATTTCGTCGACGACGGGCATCAGCACGCAATAGCCGATCAGCGTGCCGGTCACATGGCGCAGGCACACGCCGAAATAGCCATTGCGCAGCGAATCCTGGAAATTGCCGCGGCTCCACGGGAACTCGTAGGCAAGCTTTTCGACCGCGGCGACTTCGTCGAGATCCGCTTCGGTCATCGGCGTGAGATACCGATCAGCCAGCAGCACGCCGCTCACCGAAGCGCCTCCTCGCGGGCTTGCATGCGCTCGGCCGTGGTCTGGGCGACCTTGTCTCGCACATACTCCGGCGCGGCGAGTTCGGGCGCGATCGTGCGGCCCGCGCGCCATTCGTGCAAGCCGATGAGCGCAACCGGCAGCGCATGCGGCAACGCTTCGCGATCGACATGCGCCGCGGCCGCGAGCGCCGGCAGACGGTCGCCGAACGCGGCGGCGGCGTTGCCGGCGAGCGTGAACGGCACGTCCGGCAAGGGCAGCGCGCCGGGCGCATCGAGCGCGGCCGGATGCAGCGTGCGCCATTCGCCGGTGGCGGCATCGAATTCGAAGTCGGCCCAGTAGACCTCGTCCATCCGGGCATCGAGCGCGGCGAGCACGCGCGGCGGCATCGACGGATCGTTCAGACGCGCGCCCTGCGCGCATGCGAGCAGCGTGCTCACGGGCACGACCGGCACGCCCAGGCCGAACGCCAGCCCTTGCGCGACGCCTGTTGCCGTGCGCAAGCCCGTGAACGAGCCGGGGCCGGCGCCGAACGCGATTCCCGAGCAATCGGCGAGCGCGAGACCGGCGTCGGCGAAAAGTTCGCGCACGGCGGGCAAAAGACGCGTGCTGGAAACGGCGCCGGTCGCCTCGTGGCGGAACCAGACGCGCGTGTCGCCGCTCGCGTATTGCGGCGCGGCGGCGTTCGAATCGGCGGCGGATGGGGATGCGGATGCGGATGCGGCGGTATCGGCGAGCAGCAGCGCGACGGAGCAAAACTCTGTCGAGGTGTCGAGGGCGAGCAAAACGGTGCGTGTCATAGCCGGTATTGTAATGCGGGACATGCGCCGGATTCGCGTCATCGACGAGACACGATCGCTCGAGTTCACGCGCGCAAAGCGTCTCGAAGACGTCCTCGGTTGGAGGAAAGCCTCGACAGGCCGGGCGCGCCGCGCTTGCTAAGATCGTCCGGTCCATCTCGATACCAACGGAGAACGCATGACCGACATCGACCAGCAGTTCGCCCAGGCCCAGTCCGACGTGACCGAGTTGCCCGAGCGCCCCGGCAATCTCACGCTCCTGCGCCTATATGCGCTTTTCAAGCAGGCGAGCATCGGCGACGTGCAAGGCGACAAGCCGGGCTTCACGGACATCGCCGGAAAGTACAAATACGAAGCGTGGGCCGCGCTGCAAGGCACGCCCGCCGACGACGCGAAAGCGCGCTATGTCGAGCTCGTCGACTCGCTCAAGCGGGGCGAAGCGGCCTGAGGCCTTCATGTGAACCGGAGCGCGCCATCCGATGCCCGAAGATAGCGCGCTCACGCGCCAAAATGTGGCGCAGTGCAGCAAACTCAGATATACTAGCGGCTAGCGCTCGATTGCGGGTCGCATGCCAGTGGTCAAAACCCGGCAAGCCTCGCGCAGCAAGGCGCTTCGTAGCGTTTCGCCCCAATCCAGTTTAGAAACTGTCCCCTCCCTGCTAGGCCGTTGCGCGGTTGTTATGTGCGCAGTATGTTCCGCGGCCCGTCATGCATCAGGCTGACGTCAGCGCCCCGTCGTTCTTTTTGGAACGTCGAGCCTGCCGAATCCGATACAGCTTCTAACAAAGATACTCGCCGCCGTTCGCGCGAGTAGCCTACGTTTTTCGATTTGCTCGCTGTTTCTTCGCTCGCTGAATCCAACGACCTGGGTATGCCGATTGGCGCCGACGCCTTATTCCTCGTTTCAAGGATCGACATGACTTCGAGCTTCACCGCTACCCCGTTGGACAACCTCGCAGCAAACATCGGCATCACCCCCACGGCCGACACCCCGGCCATCGACGCACCCGCCGACAAGCCCGCCGGCCCCACTTTCGAATCGCTCGGCCTTTGCGCCGAAATCGTGTCCGCGCTGACCGCCGCGGGCTATCAGTCGCCCACGCCCGTGCAGCAGCGCGCCATTCCGGCTGCGCTCGCCGGCCGCGACCTGCTCGTCTCCAGCCCGACCGGTTCGGGCAAGACGGCGGCGTTCATGCTGCCCGCCATCGAGAAATTCTCGCAACTGCAGAAGCTGGAAGCGCAACAGCCGCGCGCGCCGCGTGATGCGAACGCGCAGCGTGGCCGCCGTCCGCAGCCGATCGCCCGTCCGAAGCTGCTCGTGCTCACGCCGACGCGCGAACTCGCGATGCAGGTTTCCACCGCCGCGACCACGTACGGCAAGCACCTGCGCCGTCTGCGCACCGTCAGCATTCTCGGCGGCGTCGCGTACGGTCAGCAGTTGATGCTTCTCGCGAAGAACCCCGAAATCCTCGTCGCGACGCCGGGCCGTCTGATCGACCATCTGGAACGCGGCCGCATCGATCTGTCGGAACTGGACATGCTCGTGCTCGACGAAGCCGACCGCATGCTCGACATGGGCTTCATCGAAGACATCGAGAAGATCGTCGACGCAACGCCCTCCTCGCGCCAGACGCTGCTCTTCTCCGCGACCATCGACGGCAAGATCACGTCGCTGACCGGCCGCCTGCTCAAGGACCCGGAGCGCATCGAGATCGTGCAGAAGCTCGAAGCGAAGAGCAACATCGCGCAGACCGTGCATTACGTGGATGACCGCGATCACAAGGATCGTCTGCTCGACCATCTGCTGCGCGTCGACGGACTCGATCAGGCGATCGTTTTCACGGCGACGAAGAGCGACGCCGATCTCATCGCCAACCGTCTCGCCGACGCGGGCTTCGAGTCCGCCGCGCTGCACGGCGATCTGCCGCAAGGCGCGCGTAACCGCACGATCCGCGCATTGCGCGAGCGCCGTGTGCGCGTGCTGGTCGCGACCGACGTCGCCGCGCGCGGCATCGACATTCCGGGCATCACGCACGTCTTCAACTATGACCTGCCGAAGTTCGCGGAAGACTACGTGCACCGTATCGGCCGTACCGGCCGTGCAGGCCGCAGCGGCACGGCGGTGAGCCTCGTGCATTACGCCGAAATGGGCGCGCTGAAGCGCATCGAGCGTTTCGTGCGTGCGCCGCTGCCGGTGAACGTCGTCGCGGGCTTCGAGCCGCGCAAGGCGCCGCCCAAGGGCGGTTTCGGCGGCGGCCGTGGCCGTCCGGGCGGCGGTAACGGCGGTGGCCGTCGCTTCGGCGGCAATGGCGGCGGCAGCAGCAGCGGTCGCAGCTTCGGTCCGGGCAATGCCAGCGGCTACGGCAACAAGTCGAACGCAGGTGCGCGCGAAGGCGGCTTCGGCGGCGGCGGCTATCGCGGTGGTAACAGCGACGGCGGCTATCGCGGTGGCAACAGCGATGGCGGCTATCGTGGCGGCAACCGCGAAGGCGGTTACGGCTCGCGCGACGGCTATAGCGCACGCCGCAACGACGGTCCGCGCGCCCCGCGCCGCGGCAGTTAAGCAGCCTGCACGAAGCGGTTCAACGCCGCTTCGCTGTCACAGAAAGAAAACCGATGCCTCGCGCATCGGTTTTTTTTCGTCCCGACTCCATATTTCACGATGCGCAATGGCCTTTTGCGTCGCAAAAGCGGTGCTGCGCCGCACAAAGTCTCCTGTTGCAACATGGAAAAAGGCATTCCACATTACGATACTCAACCCCTATCTCATTGAATTCACGCGATAAAAATAATCGCGAAATCTTGCCCGAAGGGCTGTTTCGCGAATCCGCCTTTCCCTAGACTCTTATATAAGAGTTGCGCAAAAGCAGACCACCGAATGCGGCGCATCGGAGCTCAAGCCGTTCAGACCACATCTCAGGGAGAAGCCTATGACTTCACGTCAACAACAAGCCCAGGAACTCCAGCAGCAATGGGAAACCGATCCGCGCTGGAAGGGCATCAAGCGCGGCTATTCGGCCGACGACGTCGTGCGTCTGCGCGGCTCGGTGCAGCCCGAGCACACGCTCGCGCGGCGCGGCGCAGAGCGGCTGTGGGCCTCGATCAATGACGAGCCGTTCGTCAATGCGCTCGGCGCGCTGACCGGCAATCAGGCGATGCAGCAGGTCAAGGCCGGCCTCAAGGCGATTTATCTGTCGGGCTGGCAAGTGGCGGGCGACGCCAACGTCGCGGGCGAAATGTATCCGGATCAGTCGCTGTATCCGGCGAACTCGGTGCCGCTCGTCGTGAAGCGCATCAACAACACGCTCACGCGCGCCGACCAGATTCAATGGTCGGAAGGCAAGAATCCGGGCGATGACGGCTATATCGACTACTTCGCGCCGATCGTGGCCGATGCCGAAGCCGGTTTCGGCGGCGTGCTCAACGCGTTCGAGCTGATGAAAGCGATGATCGAAGCCGGCGCCGCGGGCGTGCACTTCGAGGATCAGCTCGCGTCGGTCAAGAAGTGCGGTCACATGGGCGGCAAAGTGCTCGTGCCGACGCGCGAGAACGTCGCGAAGCTGTCGGCCGCGCGGCTGGCGGCGGACGTGTGCGGCGTACCGACGCTGCTCATCGCCCGCACGGATGCCGAAGCCGCCGATCTCGTCACATCCGACATCGACGACAACGACAAGCCGTTCCTCACCGGCGAGCGCACCGTGGAAGGCTTCTTCCGCACGAAGCCGGGTCTCGAGCAGGCGGTGTCGCGCGGCCTCGCCTACGCGCCCTACGCCGATCTCGTGTGGTGCGAAACCGGCAAGCCGGATCTCCAGTACGCGAAGAAGTTCGCCGAGGCGATTCACAAGGCCTTCCCGGGCAAGATGCTGTCGTACAACTGCTCGCCGTCTTTCAACTGGAAGAAGAATCTGGACGACGCGACCATCGCCAAATTTCAGCGCGAGCTGGGCGCGATGGGCTACAAGTTCCAGTTCATCACACTGGCCGGCTTCCACGCGCTGAACTACTCGATGTTCAACCTCGCGCACGGCTACGCCCGCTCGCAGATGAGCGCGTTCGTCGAATTGCAGCAGGCCGAATTCGCCGCCGCCGACAAAGGCTTCACGGCGGTCAAGCATCAGCGCGAAGTGGGCACGGGTTACTTCGACGCGGTCACGCAGACGGTCGAAAAGGACGCATCGACGACCGCGCTGCACGGCTCGACCGAAGACGAGCAGTTCTTCGACAAGAAGGTCGCGTAATACCGCTTTAGCGCAGGTGAATCAGGGAGCGTGGTGAAAAGAAGCGGCGGCCGCGGCGCATGCATGACGCGCCGCGGCCGCTGCTCAAACGAAAGCGCATGACGTGCGCTTCCGTTTGGGCATCAACGGTAGACGATCACCGGAATCTTCGTATGCGTCAGCACGCGCTGCGTTTCGCTGCCGATTAGCAGGCTGCCGAGACCGCGCCGTCCGTGCGATGCCATCAGGATCACGTCGCAGCCATTTTGCTCGGCCGCCTCGATGATGCCGATATACGGCGCGGCATCGATACTCGTCACGCTCGAGCAAGGCACGCCGGCGCTCTCGGCGGCGCGCTCGACGGCGCGCAGGTGTTCGCGGGCTTCGTTCTCGGCGCGGGCGTGAAAGTCGTCGGGCGGCTCGACGGCGACATCGGCGAAAGGCGAATACGGATACTGAGGCAGGCACGCGTATGCCGTGATGCGCGCGCCGACGGACTGCGCGAGATCGATCGCGCCGTCGATGGCCTTTTGCGATAGCTCGGAGCCGTCGGTCGGCACGAGGATATGTTTGAACATGGCGTCCTCACCGTGATGTGATGGTGCGTGATTCCATTGTAGTAACGGGGACGGAGGCAGAGCAATTTCGATTCATCCGCGCGGCGATCCGGCGCTCTTCCCGCGCGTAGGATTCCGAAATTTTCACGGCTCCGCCCGATCAGCCTCGCAGTCAGCCCCAATATCCCGTCGCGTTATACGTATGCTTGAGCAGATCGAGAAACAATCGCACGCGCAACGGCAAATGCCGCCGCTGCGGAAACACGGCGTGAATGCCGATCGGCGGCGCGGCGAACGCATCGAGCACGCTCACGAGGCGGCCCGCGTCGATGTCGTCGCCGACTTCCCACCAGGAGCGCCACGCGAGGCCGCGGCCTTCGAGACACCATTCGTGCAGCACGGCGCCGTCCGAGCATTCCATCGTGCCGGAGACCTTGATCGTCACGACCTTGCCGTCCTGCTCGAAGACCCAGCCGCGCTGCTGATTCGCCGAGGCCCCGAGCGCGAGGCAATTGTGATGCGCGAGCGCGGCGAGATCGGCGGGTTCGCCGCGCTTGTCCAGATAGTCCGGCGACGCGACGCACACGCGCCGGTTCTCTCCGAGCTTCAGCGACACGAGCGACGAATCCGGCAGCTCGCCGAGACGCACGGCGCAATCGAAGCCCTCGTTGACGAGATCGACCATGCGATCCGTCAGATCGAGACTCACGGACACATCCGGATGCAACGTGGTGAATTTCGGCACGAGCGGCGCAACGTGAAGCCGCCCGAAACCCGCCGGCGCCGACACGCGCAAATGCCCGCTCGCCTTCACGCCGCCCGCCGACACGCTCGCCTCCGCGTTCTGCATGTCGTTGATGATGCGCTGGCAGTCCTCGAGAAACGCCGAGCCTTCGAACGTCAGCGTGATCCTGCGGGTCGTGCGCACGAGCAGTTTCACGCCGAGCCGCTCTTCGAGCGCGTCCAGCCTGCGTCCGATGACCGCCGGCGCGATGCCTTCCGCCTGCGCCGCCGCCGAGAGGCTGCCCTTCGCCGCGACCGAGGCGAAAGTTTCAATCTGCTTGAATCGATCCATGCGTGTTCGTCGTCAATATCGCTACTAAGGCACAGATTAGGTAAGTAAAAGTAAAAGATCAAGTGATGCTGCGGTGCTTTTTCCATCACTTAGATCACGAATACAATCGGTCCCGACCTCTAAACGGAGCGCAAGGCTATGTCGGCCATAACGACACACGCATCGTCCATCGAATTGTCCAGGCTTCCCCGCGCAGTCATCTTCGACGCTTACGGCACGCTCTTCGACGTCCATTCGGTCGTCGCGGCGGCCGAGCAGCTTTTTCCCGGCCACGGCGACGCGCTCTCGAAGCTCTGGCGCCGCAAGCAGATCAATACACGCAGTTGCGCTCGCTCGCCGATCCGTCGGGCGCGCATTACGAGCCGTTCTGGACAATCACGATCGATGCGCTGCGCCACGCAGCCGCGCGCCTGAAACTCGCCGACGCGCTCACGAGCGCCGCCGAGAAGCGCCTGATGGACGAATACGCGTGCCTTTCCGCGTTTCCCGACACGTTGCCCGCGCTCAGATCGTTGCGCGATGCCCTCGGCGTTCCCCTCGCGATTCTGTCGAACGGCAATCCGCCGATGCTCGACATCGCCGTGAAAAGCGCCGGCATGACTGGGCTTTTCGATCATGTGCTGTCCGTCGATGCCGCGCGCGCCTACAAGCCCGCGCCCGCCGCCTACGCGCTCGGCACGCATGCCTTCGACGCCGCCGCGCGCGACATCGTGTTCGCATCGAGCAACGGCTGGAACGTGGCCGGCGCAACGTGGTTCGGCTACACGACTTTCTGGATCAACCGCGCCGCGCTGCCGCTCGAGGAACTCGGCGTCGCGCCGCACGGCAGCGGCCG
The DNA here is from genome assembly GCF_001544795.2 of Caballeronia temeraria. Taxonomy (GTDB): domain Bacteria; phylum Pseudomonadota; class Gammaproteobacteria; order Burkholderiales; family Burkholderiaceae; genus Caballeronia; species Caballeronia temeraria. The sequence goes on from NZ_FCOI02000007.1 coordinate 156,680, forward strand.
CGGCATGGCCGATCTCATCGCTTTCATCGAAGACGGCGCGGCGCGCAGCCGCAAGACAGGCAGCGCGCGCGCCGGCCGCCGTTTCATCGCTTCAAGCAAAACCACTAGCAAAACCGTCTGACCGACCAAGGAGAAAACCATGACGCATCCATCGAATCCGCTTTCGCTTCCGAAAGGCATGGCAATCTCGGCCGACTTCAAGCCCGGCTACGAGACCATCCTGACGCCCGAAGCGCTCGCGTTCGTCGCGTCGCTGCATCGCCAGTTCGAGCCGCGCCGCCAGCAACTGCTCGGCGCGCGCGTCGAGCGCACGAAGCGCCTCGACGCGGGCGAGCGCCCGAACTTTCTCGAAGAAACGAAATCGATCCGCGATGGCGACTGGAAAGTCGCGCCGCTGCCGAAAGATCTGCAATGCCGCCGTGTCGAGATCACCGGTCCTGTCGAGCGCAAGATGATCATCAACGCGCTCAACTCCGGCGCGGATTCGTACATGACGGACTTCGAGGATTCGAACGCGCCGAACTGGGACAACCAGATCGTCGGCCAGATGAACCTGAAGGAAGCCGTGCGCCGCACGATTTCGCTCGAGCAAAACGGCAAGTCGTACACGCTCAACGACAAGATCGCGACGCTGATCGTGCGTCCGCGCGGCTGGCATCTCGATGAAAAGCACGTCACCGTCGATGGTCAGCGCGTGTCCGGCGGCGTCTTCGACTTCGCGCTCTTCCTGTTCCACAACGCGAAGGAGCTGATCGCACGCGGCAGCGGCCCGTACTTCTATCTGCCGAAGATGGAAAGCCATCTCGAAGCGCGTCTGTGGAACGACATCTTCGTCGCGGCGCAGGAAGGCGTGGGCATTCCGCGCGGCACGATTCGCGCGACGGTGCTCGTCGAAACGATTCTCGCCGCGTTCGAGATGGACGAAATCCTGTACGAGCTGCGCGAACATAGCTCGGGCCTCAACGCGGGCCGCTGGGACTACATTTTCTCGGCGATCAAGAAGTTCAAGAACGACACGGACTTCTGTCTCGCCGACCGCGCGAAGATCACGATGACCTCGCCTTTCATGCGCGCCTACGCGCTCGAACTGCTGAAGACCTGCCACAAGCGCAACGCGCCGGCGATCGGCGGCATGTCCGCTTTGATTCCGATCAAGAACGATCCGGCCGCGAACGACCGCGCGATGGGCGGCGTGCGTTCCGACAAGGCGCGCGACGCCGGCGACGGCTACGACGGCGGCTGGGTCGCGCATCCGGGCCTCGTGCCGCTCGCGATGGAAGAGTTCGTGAAGGTGCTCGGCGACAAGCCGAACCAGATCGAAAAGCAGCGCACCGACGTGCAGGTGACCGCGCACGATCTGCTCGATTTCCGTCCGGAAGAGCCGATCACCGAAGCGGGTCTGCGCAACAATGTGAACGTCGGCGTCCACTATCTCGGTTCGTGGCTCGCGGGCAATGGCTGCGTGCCGATCCACAATCTGATGGAAGACGCGGCGACCGCCGAAATCTCGCGCTCGCAGGTGTGGCAATGGATCCGCTCGCCGAAGGGCAAGCTCGACGATGGCCGCAAGGTCACGGCCGCGATGGTGCGCGACATCACCATCGACGAACTGGAGAAGGTGAAGCAGGCCATCGGCGCATCGGGCGCGGATACGAAGCCGTATGAACGCGCGGCGAAAATCTTCGAGGACATGTCGACATCGGCGCAATTCACCGAGTTTCTGACGCTGCCGCTGTACGAGGAAATCTGATCGTTTCGCTTCGGTTCACGCACCACGAAAAAACGGCCTGCAGGCCGTTTTTTCGTCTGGCGCGCCTCATGGATCGCGCACGGCGTGTGCTACATTGCGCATCGTCTTTTCAACGATTCAACCGTGGAGCGCACTCAGCGTGCGAACGACAGCATGAGCAATATCCAGCTCGATATCGAATGGACCGAAGCGGCATCGCGCAAGATCGAAAAACTGATGCCGCGCAACGTGAACAAGGACTCGTATCTGGCGCTGCCGCCCGTCGAATGCCTGCCGATGGAAGGCGACGTGCTCTTTCTCGGACCGTCCGGCAAGCAGCAGCCGTTTATCGTCGCGGAGCGCCAGTATCACCATGACGGCGACGCCGACTGGACCATCATCCTGATCCTCGACGTCCCGCACGAAACGCACTAAAGACGGTTTCGACCGTCAGAGAATCTTGCTCGCGACACGGACCTCGCCGTGCTCGCACAAGTCCGGCGACCTGGCGCGAAACGCCTGAATATGCGCTGTTTCGCCGTGCTTCGCGAGCGCGGCCTCGCTTTCCCAGCGTTCGACGAAGATAAAGCGCCGCGGCTCCTTGATGTCGCGGTGCAAGTCGTATTGCAACGCACCCGCTTCCTTGCGCGTCGGCTCGACGTTCGCTTCCAGCACTTGCCTCAGTTCCTCTTCCTTGCCCGGCTTGGCGACAAAAATAGCGACGACCGCAACTTCCGACATGAACGTTCTCCTGTTTTCACTGAAACGATGAAAGCAGGAGCATAACCGTGCATCGCCCATATCGCCGAAACGCCGATGAGCGGGCCAAAGAAAAAGCCCGCGTTCCAAGCGAAACGCGGGCAAAAACCGTCGCCCTACGAGGATAGGCGACGGGGCCATCGGGGTTCGCGCGTGGCGAACCAATCGTCTGTTTAACCGGTGCAACGAGCCGGATGAGCGCGCTTTGAAGAACTTCGGGCGGGTGAATTTCGCCATTGATGCAATGTACTGTTTGCGCGCCCATTTCTATAAGCTTTTGCGCACATTTCCCGATCGAAAGAATTGTCTGCGCAATTCTTACTCATGGCTCGCATTTCCGTGCACGCTGAAAAAATCGTTTGCGAGGCATCATGCGCGCGACGGCATAAAAAAACCGCCTCGCGTAGGAGGCGGTTTCTGCGGGATCGGCTCGAAGAAAATCAGCTGATCTGGTCGGCGAGCAGCGCCATGATCTGGCGCGCTTGCGGCGAGGAATCGACCGCGCCCTTGTCGTCGACGATCGCGATGCGCGTCTGCTGCTCGGTCACTGCGCGCACGTTGATCTGATACTGCTTCGCCTTCATTTCCTTGCGGCCATGAAATACCTGGCTCCAGAAACCCTGTTCCGCCGACGACTTGTCCGTCGGATCGACGTAGCGCACGTAGTAGACGCCCTTGTTGCGGTCGCGGTCGTCCACCGTGAAGTTGGCGCGATCGAGCGCATTGCCTACGCGCAGCCAGGCGCGGTCGTAGGCTTCGGGCAAGGTCAGTTCCGACGACGAGGCTTCGGGCACGACTTCGTTGCGGATCGGCGTATTGCCCGCGTTCACGACGTTCTGCGCCGCAACCGATGCCGCCTTCGGATCGCCGCCCTTCGCGGCTTGCGCGCCCGCAGCTCCGGCGGCAGCCGGGGCATCGAGCGGCGTGGCGCCACCGGACGCACTGCGCTGATCTGCCTGCGCGAGCGAGGACATCAGGCGCTTCAGGTATTCGTTCTCGAGCGCCGGATCGTTCGGGCGCGCCTGCCACTGGCTCGTGTCGTTGTTCACGCCGGTCAGCGCCTCGCGCATGCCCTTCTGGCTGATGAACACGTACGTGCCGCCGCTCGGCGCCTTTTCGAGACGCGTGCGGTATTTGTTGCGCTCGGCGGTCACATATGAGTTGCCGGTCGCCTTGGCGAGCGTGTCGCGGATCAGGCCGTCGGAAATCTGCGGATGGGTTTCGTTCCAGTCCGTTTCCATCACGCCCTTGTCGCGCTGATCGACGACGAGCAGAAAGCCCTGTTCCTGCCAGAAGCGGCGAATCTGCGGCCACACCTGATCGGGCGTCTTGCCGTCGACGACGAGCCAGCGCTCGGTGCCGTCGCGCTGAATGCGCATGCCCGACACCGGCGGAACCACCGTGGGTGCGTTCGGTGCGACTTTCTGGATCTGCTGCAGATCGGACAGCGATGCCTGACCGCCCTGCGGCGGCAGCGAACGCTGGTCGGCCGCTTCGTCGAGCAGGTTCGGCGGAACGGCGAGAGACACCTGTTTCGAACGCTGATCGCTCTTGTAGTTGAACGCATTGGGATTGGTGGAACCACATCCCGCCACGATTCCGGCCACCGCGAAAAGCGCAGCCATCCGCTTCGTTACACGAAAATCTGTCATTTGGAAAAGTCCTTCCGCTACGCCACGGGCGTTCTTCCGTGGATCAACCCGTTATTTTACCGGTCCAGCCGTGCGCCGTGAAAAAAAGAGGTCCGGGCGGCCTCCGGCGACCGTCGCGGCGTGCCCTTTCTGAACGTTGCCTTTCGTCGGATTAAGCAGATTACACGCAGCGAAAACGGCACCGCTTCAAAGTGTATTGAAGCCGCTTCGGATCGATTTGACAATTTTTGACAATTACCAAAACTGGCAATTCGATCTTTCGGTCATCGCAAGGTACTGATTCACCACGACATTTCTCTTCTCTGCCGCAAAACGGGCTGAATCGCCGCAACACATTCGCACGTATCGCTTCGTTCCGACTTCCTCTTAAAATTCCATCTCGAAAATAAGAATAGTCCTAATTAACGGAGAGAAAGCAGTGGAAAAAATCAGAATTCCTCATTACGTGGCGACCTGCCTGGGTGTCTTCGTGATGGGCGCATCGGCGTGTGCCCATGCGCAACTCGGCACGACCGGGGCCGCCGCGGCCGGAACGCAAGGCGATGTCGTGCATCAGGCGCAGGGCGGACTCGTGCAATACCACGAAACGACCGACGCCAACGGCATCGTCGTGCGTGAATACGTCGATTCGAGCGGCACAGTGTACGCCGTGTCCTGGCGCGGTCCGGCGATGCCGGATGTCCAGTCGCTGCTCGGCGGCTACTTCGAGACGTTCCGGCAAGGCGCGAACGCATCGGCCGGCGATGCGGGACTGCACACGTCGCGCGTCGCGAGCGGCGATCTCGTCGTCGAAAATCGCATGAGGCTGCGGGAATTCACCGGCCGCGCCTGGCTCGTGAGCGCGTTGCCGCCGGGCGTGACGTCGACGGACATCCAGTGAGAAGCCGATCATCTCTCCTTCGCCGCACCCGTTTTCTGCGTCCTGCTCCACGCCTGCGGCGGTGGCGGCGGCTCGAGCGACAGTTCCGCCGCCGCGTCGCCTCAGCAGGCAAGCGCACCCGCAACGGCCAGCGCCGCCACGCCGGCGAGCTCGCCGTCGTCCGCGAGCGCGGCGTCACCGGCATCCGACGGCACGACCGTGGCTCAGTCGACGACGCCCAACGTCCAGATCATCCGCGTCGCCAGCACGCCGACCAGCACGCGCAACATGCTGCAAACCAGCGTGACGATCTGCGTGCCGGGCACGAACACCTGCCAGACCATCGACAACATCCAGGTCGATACCGGATCGCACGGCCTGCGCGTGCTGGCGTCCGCGCTCGATCCGTCGATCGCGCTGCCGCTCGTCGCGGGCAGCAGCCCGAGCGCGGTCGTCGCGGAATGCGCCGTGTTCGGCTCGGGCTATACGTGGGGCGCGGTGCGCAGCGCCGATATCCGGCTCGCGAGCCAGGTCGCGCCCTCGACCTCCGTGCAACTGATCGCCGATACCGCCGCGGGCAACGCGGCCCAGGATTGCAGCCAGTCCGGCCTGCCGATGCTCACCGCGTCGGGCCTGCGCGGCAACGGCATTCTCGGCGTCGGCCCGTTCACCGCCGATTGCGGCGCGGGCTGCGCGCTCTCCGCGCTGCCGCGCTGGTATTACAACTGCACCTCGGGCAACTGCGTCGCGGGCACGCTGGCGGTCGCGCAGCAAGTGACCAATCCGGTCGCGAACTTCGCGTCCGACAACAACGGCGTGCTGATCGAGCTTCCCGACGTGCCCGACAGCGGCGCATCGTCGGTCACGGGGACGATGACCTTCGGCATCGGCTCGCAGTCGAACAACCTGCTCGGCGCCGCGACGGTGCTCAAGTCGAGCTCGGCGTCCGGCTATGTCACGACGGTCTTCAGCGGCAGCCAGTACGGTTCGAGCTTCATCGACAGCGGATCGAACGGCGTCTTCTTCCCGTCGACGACGCTCGCGAAATGCGGCGTGTGGTATTGCCCGTCGACGCCGCAGACGGTCGCCGCGACGATCCGCTCGTCGAGCGGCGCGCAAAGCGCGGTGAGTTTCACGGTCGCGCAATCGACGGCCTTGTTCGGCACGGGCAACTTCGCCTTCGACAACCTGGCCGGCTCCGCGAGCGGTTACTTCGACTGGGGCCTGCCGTTCTTCTACGGCCGGCGCGTGTTCACGGCGCTCTCCGGGCGCGCGACGCCGGCGGGACCGGGGCCGTACTACGCGTTCTGAGTCCGCACACGAAAAAACCGTCTCCGGTTTCCCGGAGACGGTTTCGCGCCGAAGCCGCTCTGCGACTACGCCTTGCTTTCTTCGTCGAAAATCTTCTGCGCGAGATGGAAGGCCGAATTCGCTGCCGGCACGCCGCAATACACGGCCGTCTGCAACAGCACTTCCTTGATCTCGTCCTGCGTGACGCCGTTGTTCTTCGCGGCGCGCAGGTGCAGCGCGAGTTCCTCGCTGCGGTTCAGCGCGACCATCATCGCGATCGTGAGCAGACTGCGCGTGTGACGCGGCAGGCCGTCGCGCGTCCAGATTTCGCCCCACGCATAGCGCGTGATGAAGTTCTGAAACTCGGTCGTCAGCTCGGTGCGATTCGCAAGCGACCGGTCGACGTGCGCGTCGGACAGCACCGCGCGGCGCACCTTCATCCCGGCTTCGTAACGTTCGTCGTCGGTCATCTTTATTCTCCGAGGAAGTCGAGGACGGCGCGCGTGTAGTCGTCGCGCTTTTCAATGTTCGACAGATGCGCCGCGTCCAGTTCGACGTAGCGCGATCCTTCGATGTAACCCGCCAGCTCGCGGCCCTGCTCGGCCGTCGTCGACAGATCGTGCGTGCCCGCAATCACGAGCACGGGCAGCCTGATCGTCTTCGCTTCGTCGCGCAGGTCGGCGTCGCGGATCGCCTCGCAGTTCGACGCGTAGCCGTCGCCATTGGTATGGCGGAACACGTCGCGGATGTTCGCGAGTTCGAGCTGCTCGCGCTCGATGAACGGCGCGGTGAACCAGCGCGCGATCACGGCATCGGTCAGCGCGGGCATGCCGCCCGGCTCGCGCGCTTTCGCGGCACGCGGCGTCCATACGGCATCCGAGCCGATCAGCGCCGCCGTGTTCGACAGCACCACGCGCGAGAAGCGCTCCGGATGACGCGCGGCGAGGCCGACGCCGGTCAGGCCGCCCATCGACAGACCGCAGTAGTTCGCGCGCTCGATCTTGAGATGATCCATCAGGCCGATCACGTCGCCGATCAGCTGATCGATGGTGTACGGGCCGGGCGGCACGTCCGAATGGCCGTGGCCGCGCGTGTCGTAGCGCAGCACGCGATAGCGCGCCGCGAAGGCTTCGATGTTCGGCGTCCACATCGAGACATCGGCGCCGAGTGAATTCGACAGCACGAGCCACGGCGCGTTGTCGCCCGCCGTGACATCGATGCGATAGTGGATTCGCGTTCCGTTGACTTCGGCAAGAGGCATGTTTTTACCGCTCCTGTTTTTTCGAGCTGGCGCGTGCGATGGCCGCGGCGACGAACGCCTGCGCCTCACCGACGTAGTTCGCCGGATCGAGCAATGGTTTGAGTTGATCCTGCGACAGATGACGCGTGACGGTTTCGTTCGCGGCGAGTTCGTCGAAGAGCGACGTGCCGTTCGCCACCGACGCCTTCGACGCGCCTTCGACGAGCTTATGCGCATCGAGCCTGCCGATGGCGTCGCCGAGCGCGAGCATCACCGCTTCGCCGAGAATCAGACCGTTGGTCACGCCGAGATTGCGCGCGAGGCGTTCGACATTGACTTCCATCGACGGAACGATGCCCACGATGTTCGACAACGCGCCCGCCGTCAGACGCGCGAGATCGGGCAGCGCTTCCCATTCGGCCTGCCAGCCGCCGAGCGCGCGTTCGTGCTCCTGGACCATGCCCGCGAAGATCGTCGCGACGAGATTCGGCGCGCGCGTCGCCGCGGTGAGCACGGCCGCGCAGCCGACGGGATTGCGCTTGTGCGGCATCGTCGACGAGCCTCCCTTGCCTGCCGCCGCCGGTTCGGCCACTTCGCCGAGTTCGGTCTGCATCATGAGCGAGATGTCGCGCGCGATCTTGCCGAGCGTGCCGGTGACCATGCCGAGAAACGACGCCGCTTCCGCGATGCGATCGCGCTGCGTGTGCCACGGCAAGGCCGGAAGCGCGAGCTTCAGGTCTTCGGCGAGCGACGCCGCGACCGGCAACGCCTTGTCGCGCAGACTCGCGAGCGTGCCCGCCGCGCCGCCGAATTGCAGCACGAGCGCGCGCGCCTTCAGTTCGCCGAGCCGCTCGCGATGACGCGTCACGGCATCGAGCCATTGCGCGAATTTGAGACCGAGCGTGATCGGCAGCGCTTGTTGCAGCCACGTGCGGCCGATCATCGGCGTCTTGTCGTGCGCGCGGGCCTGTCTGACGAGCGCATCGGAGAGCGCGCGCAGATCGGCATCGAGCAGATCGAGCGCCGCGCGCAACTGCAGCACGACGCCCGTATCGATGATGTCCTGACTCGTCGCGCCCCAGTGCACGTACTTCGCGGCTTCGGCGTCGCGTGCCTTCACGACGGCCGTCAGTTGCTTGACGAGCGGAATCGCGAGATTGCCGCCCGCCGCGGCGCCGGTCATCAACGCGTCGGCGTCGATGTGATCGGCGTCGCACGCGGCGACGATCGCCTCGACCGCGCTCGACGGAATCACCCCGTGCAGCGCCGAAGCACGCGCGAGCGCGGCCTCGACGTCGAGCATCGCCTGCACGGTCGCGCGCGGCGACCAGATTTCATTCGCGGCCGCGTTGCCGCAAATGAGATCGGTCAAACGTCCTGTCGATGAAAACATGGGCTCAGACGCGCTCGATGATCATCGCGATGCCCTGGCCCACGCCGATGCACATCGTGCAGAGTGCGAAGCGGCCGCCGGTGCGTTGCAGCTGATAGCTCGCCGTCGTCACCAGACGCGCGCCCGACGCGCCGAGCGGATGGCCCAGCGCGATCGCGCCGCCGTTCGGGTTGACGCGAGGATCGTCGTCGGCGACTCCGAGCATGCGCAGCGTGGCGAGTCCTTGCGAGGCGAACGCTTCGTTCAGTTCGATCACATCCATCTGGTCGATGGTCATGCCGAGACGCTTCAACAGCTTCTGCGACGCCGGACCCGGACCGATGCCCATCACGCGCGGCGGCACGCCGGCGGTGGCCAGACCGAGAATGCGCGCGCGCGGCGTGAGGCCGTTGCGTTTGGCCGTTTCCTCGTCGGCGATCAGCATGGCGACCGCGCCGTCGTTCACGCCCGACGCGTTGCCGGCCGTCACCGAGCCGTCCGGACGCACGACGCCTTTCAGCTTCGCCAGCGCTTCGAGGCTCGTTTCACGCGGATGCTCGTCGCGGTCGACGACGAGCGCATCGCCCTTCTTCTGCGGAATCGTCACCGCGACGATTTCCTGCGCGAGCGTGCCGTCCTTCTGCGCGCGCGCCGCCTTCTGCTGCGAGCGCAAGGCGAACGCGTCCTGATCGGCGCGGCTGATCTTGTAGTCGTCCGCGACGTTTTCGGCGGTCTCGGGCATCGAATCGACGCCGTACTGCTTCTTCATCAGCGGATTGATGAAACGCCAGCCGATGGTCGTATCGTGGATCTCGGCGGAACGCGAGAACGCGCTCGTCGCCTTGCCCATCACGAACGGCGCGCGGCTCATGCTTTCGACGCCGCCCGCGATCATCAGGCTCGTTTCGCCCGCCTTGATCGCGCGCGCCGCGACGCCGATCGCGTCCATGCCCGAGCCGCACAGGCGGTTGACCGTCGAGCCTGGCGTGCCGACCGGAAGACCCGCCAGCAGCGCGGACATGCGCGCGACGTTGCGATTGTCTTCGCCCGCCTGGTTCGCGCAGCCGTAGATCACTTCGTCGATGGCTTCCCAGTCCACTTCCTTGTTGCGCTCGACGAGCGCGCGCAGCGGCACGGCGCCGAGATCGTCGGCACGGACGGAGGACAGCGAACCGCCGTAACGGCCGATCGGCGTGCGGATGGCATCACATACGAAAGCTTCTTTCATCTTCAATGTCTCCAGAATTCTCTCAGGCAGCTTCGGTGAGCGGCGCGTATTGAAGCGGCACTTTGGCCAGCTTCTGCAACGCTTCGAACGTCAGTCCTTCCACCATCTCGCGCACGACCAGGCCTTGCGGCGTGACGTCGAACACGGCGAGGTCCGTGTACACGCGGTTCACGCACTCGACGCCGGTCACCGGATACGTGCAGACATCGACGAGCTTGCTTTCGCCCTGCTTCGTGAGCAGCTCCATCATCACGTAGACCTGCTTTGCGCCGATCGCGAGGTCCATCGCGCCGCCGACGGCCGGAATCGCGTCGGGCGCGCCGGTGTGCCAGTTCGCGAGATCGCCCGACGCCGACACCTGGAACGCGCCGAGCACGCAGAAGTCGAGGTGGCCGCCGCGCATCATCGCGAACGAATCCGCGTGATGGAAATACGCGCCGCCCGTGAGCAATGTCACGTGCTGCTTGCCGGCGTTGATGAGTTCGTCGTCTTCCTCGCCTTTGGCGGGCGCCGGGCCCATGCCGAGCAGGCCGTTTTCGCTGTGCAGGAAGATTTCGCGATCCGCCGCGAGATGATTGGCGACGAGCGTCGGCACGCCAATGCCCAGATTCACGTATGCGCCTTCGGGAATGTCCGCGGCCACGCGCTTGGCCATTTCGTCACGAGTGAGTTTCTTCATGGCTTCGTCCTTCCTTAAGCGGCGAGTTCGGCTTGATGCACGGCTTGCGGCACTTCCACGACGCGCTGCACGAAAATGCCCGGCGTCACGATGTTTTCGGGGTCCAGTTCGCCGAGCGGCACGACCTTCGACACCTGCACGATGGCCGTTTTCGCGGCGCTCGCCATGATCGGCCCGAAATTGCGCGCAGTTTTACGATAGACCAGATTGCCCCAGCGGTCGCCCTTGTAGGCCTTCACGAGCGCGAAATCGGCGTGCAGCGGCGCTTCGAGTACGTAATGCTTGCCGTCGATCACGCGCGTTTCCTTGCCTTGCGCGAGCTTGGTGCCGTAACCGGTCGGCGTGAAAAAGCCGCCGATGCCCGCGCCCGCCGCGCGGATGCGCTCCGCGAGATTGCCCTGCGGCACGAGTTCCAGCTCGATTTCGCCCGCGCGATAGAGCGCGTCGAACACATACGAATCCGTCTGACGCGGAAACGAGCAGATGATCTTGCGCACGCGCTTCGCCTTGAGCAAGGCGGCGAGTCCCGTGTCGCCGTTGCCGGCGTTGTTGTTGACGATCGTGAGCTCGCGCGCGCCTTGCTCGATGAGCGCGTCGATCAGCTCGGACGGCATGCCCGCCGTGCCGAAACCGCCGATCATGATGGTCGCGCCGTCGTGGACGTCGGCCACGGCCGAGGCGAGCGAATCGAAAATCTTGTTGATCATGCCGTTCCTTCTCCTGTCCCGGGCGAGCCGATGCTCGATCGCGCTTCCCGAATTCGGGTTTACCAGTTGGTAATCAGACTTGCCTCAAAATGTTCGTCATGCGAACATGGATTCGTTTAGCGAACATCGGCATGGTAGTCCTGCATTCGTTGTCGTGTCAACGAAGCAAGTGCAGACTGCGGGTTTTCACGGAGTCCGACTCCGGTTCGACCGCTGATTCGCGCTTTCATCACGGGTCTTATGAAGAATTCAGCCACGCTCAATCCGGATGCCGAGCCGCAAGACGCGCAATCGCGTCCCGGCGATGCCTACGTGCAGTCGTTCGCGCGCGGCCTCGCCGTCATCCGCTCGTTCGATGCGAACCGCCCCGCCCAGACACTCACCGATGTCGCCGCGGCCACCGGCCTCACGCGCGCGGGCGCCCGCCGCATTCTTCTGACGCTGCAGGCGCTCGGTTATGTGGAAGCGGACGGACGTCTCTTTCAACTGACGCCGAAGATCCTCGATCTCGGCTTCGCGTATCTGACGTCGATGCCCTTCTGGAACCTCGCCGAACCGGTGATGGAAGACCTCGTCGAGCAGGTGCACGAAAGCTGCTCGGCGGCCGTGCTGAACGGCGCGGAGATCGTCTACGTGCTGCGCGTGCCGACGCACAAGATCATCACGCAGAATCTGTCGATCGGCAGCCGTTTGCCCGCGTTCTGCACGTCGATGGGCCGCGTGCTTCTCGCCGCCCTCGACGATGCGCGCCTCGACGAAGCGCTCGATGCGAGTTCGCTCGTCGCACGCACGCCGCGCACGATCATCGACAAGCACGCGCTGAAGGAAGCCATCGCGGCGGTGCGCCGTCAGGGCTGGGCCATCGTCGATCAGGAACTGGAGGAAGGACTGATTTCGATGTCCGCGCCGATCCGCGACCGGCAAGGCCGCGTGATCGCGGCGCTGAACATCAGCGGCAATGCGCAGCGCAAGAGCGCGAAGCAGATGGTGAAGGCGTATCTCGAACCGCTGCAGGACGCGGCGCAGCGCGTGTCGGACATGGTCGCGCGGCGCGGGTGATCCGCACCGACGCCGCATCGACGCGCGAGGAGGCAGCCCGGTGATGACCGATCTCGATCTCAACCTGATTCCGTACCTCGTCGCCATCGAGGAAACACGCAACGTGAGCCGCGCCGCCGAACGGCTCGGCGTGAGCCAGCCGCGCGTGTCGACGGCGCTCGCGCGGCTGCGCGAATACTTCAACGATCCGCTTTTCGTGCGCACCTCGCGCGGCATGGAGCCGACGCCGCGCACCATCGCGCTCGTGCCTGCGGCGCGCGAGGCGCTGGCACGCATCGAGCGCGGCTTGCTGGACCGGCAGCATTTCGATCCGTCCGCGAGCACCGAGACGTTTTCGATCGCACTGTCCGATGTCGGCGAGATCGTGTTTCTGCCGCGGCTTCTGCAGGCCTTCGCGAAAGAGGCGCCGAACGCGAATCTGCGCTCGGTGTCGGCGTCGCACGGCGATGTCGAGCGTGGGCTCGAAGCGGGCGACATCGATCTGGCCGTCGGATATTTTCCGGACTTGCGCGGCAACAACTTTTTTCAGCAGCGGCTCTTCTCGCATCGCTTCATCTGCCTGATGCGCCGCGATCATCCGTTCGCGAATCAGCCGCTCACGCTCGAGCGCTTCATGGCGTGCGGCCACGCGGTCGTGCGCGCCGAAGGCCGCAGTCAGGAGGTGCTGGAGAACTATCTGGACAAGGAGCGCGTGCGGCGGCGCGCGGTGCTGGAGACTCCGCACTTCATGAGCTTGCCGTTCATCCTGTCGCGCACCGATCTCATCGCGACGGTGCCGCATGCGATCGGCTTCGCGTATGTCGCCGAGCATGCGTCGATCACGCTCGCCGAGCCGCCGCTGCCGTTGCCGCGCTTCGATCTGAAGCAGCACTGGCATCGCAAGTTTCACAACGATGCGCGCACGATGTGGCTGCGCGGCATCGTCGCGTCGCTCTTCAACGACGAGCTCGACGAGTGGCCCAAGTAGACATCAACGCCGCTTGTCGATGCTCCACGCGCCCGGCCCCGCCGCCGCGATGAACAGAAAGATGAACGACAGCAGCACGGCCGGCTCGCCCTGATTCAGCAGCGGCAGGAAGAAGTGCCCGTTCGGCGCATGTCCGATGAAATACGCGAACGCCAGTTCGCCCGACAGCACGAACGCCGCCGCGCGCGTGAACAGGCCGATCAGCACGAGCACGCCGCCGATCAGTTCGATGATGCCCGCCACGCCGAGCAGCGAGAAAAGCGGCAAGCCATCGAACATCGCGATGTGCGGAACGTGGAACAGCTTCGCGCTCGCGTGCGTAAGCAGCAGATACGAAGCGACGATGCGCAGCAGCGCGTGCGCGTAGCCGGCGAGCGCGGGCACGCTGGCCGTGAGCGGACGAGTTTGGGTCGTGGACATCGCAAGACTCCTTCGAAGATGGATTGCCTGAAGTTTAGGCAGACATCGCCCGTCGATAAATCCGGTTAACATTAGCGTTTTGTTTCCCAGCAGGAAATGATCGATGGACGCTCTGACCAGCTTGCGCGTATTCCGCGAAGTCGTCGAAGCAGGAAGCTTCGTGAAGGCCGCGGAACGGCTCGACATATCGACCGCGATGACGAGCAAGCACGTCGCCAATCTGGAACGCCATCTGGGCGTGCGCCTCCTGAACCGCACGACGCGCCACCTGAGTCTCACGGAGGCCGGCAACGTGTACTACGAGCAGTGCAGCGAGGCGCTCGATATCCTTCAGGCCGCGCAGGCCGCCGTCGGCGTGCAGACGGCGCAGCCGCAAGGCGTGCTCAAGGTCACGGCGCCGGGCTGGTTCGCCAATCGCAAGTTCGCAGATCTGCTCGTCGCGTATCAGGCGCGCTATCCGGGCGTGCTCGTCGATCTGCGGCTGGAGAATCGCTTCGTCGATCTCGTCGAGGAAGGCTACGACATGGCGATACGCGCGACCTCGGAGCCGTCGCCCTCGCTGATCGTGCGGCCCTTGTGCAAGATGCCTTTCGTGCTCGCGGGCTCGCGCGCGTATCTCGAAGAACACGGCAAGCTGCGCCATCCGGACGATGTCGCGCGTCATCGCTTCGTCTTGCCGACGTACACCAACATCGACTCCGTGACGCTGACCGGGCCGGACGGCGCGTTCACCGTGAAGAATCAGGCCGTGCTCAAGACCAACGATACGTCGATGGCGCTGCAACTCGTGCGCGCCGGGCTCGGACTCGCGTACTTCCCGGCGTGGATCGTCGAGCCGGAACTGGCGTCGGGCTCGCTCGTGCGCGTGCTGCCGAGTTATACGGCGTTTTCCCCATCGGTCTACGCCGTGTACACGAGCCGAAAATACATGACGACGAAGGTTCGGACCTTCATCGATTTCCTGTCGGAGTCCCTGGCCGATCGGCCGACATGATTAGGATTACTCTTATTTTTGCATCGAAACTTGCGTGTAATGATCGCGCTCGTTTCCGGATCGGGCGCGTCAGATGCGGCAAAAAGTCACATTTCGCGCGCCACCGGGATCGTCCCTGTCACCTGCACGCGAGGCATGCGCGAAATGGATTTTCCCTGGCTTCCCCTGGCCTTCATTCTGACCTTGCTGGGCGTCATGCTCTTTGTCTGCCACGCGTTGAATGCGCGCGACGGCAGCCTGAAGTGGAACGGCGCGCTGATCTTCCTGGCGCTGTGCCTTTCGGCCATGCTGCTCGACTTCACCTTGACGATGATCTTCGCGTCCGCGGGCTTCGACACGCGCAGCCCATACGACAATTTCGGATCGAGGACGGCATGGAGCGAGCGCATTTTCGCGTATCTCATTCCATGCGCGATTTCCCTGCTGCTGGCGTTCAGGTTCCGCAGGCGTCAGCGCTTCGCACGCGCGCTCGATAGTGACCGGACATCGACGGAACGGGGCGACGCCGTGAAGATTCAAACCTCGCCGTACACTCAGTCGGAGTTGACGCTATGACGCTTCGGCGAGTGAATTTGGTAAGTGCAACAGCGAAATTGTTCGAAGCAGTTCTACTATTCGTTTCTCTCTGATATACTTTCGCTCTTTCGGGGCGTAGCGCAGCCTGGTAGCGTACCTGCATGGGGTGCAGGTGGTCGGAGGTTCAAATCCTCTCGCCCCGACCAGAAATACAAGGCTCTCCGGCTTATGGCCGGAGAGCCTTTTTTCTTTGGCCCATCCAGGGTCGCCGTATCGATCGACACGAGCAACAACGATGGCATACAACAAGCTCAACAACCCGCGCGCGTTCCCTGGCAATAGCAACTACGGCATGTCGCTACGCGACTACTTCGCAGGCCAGGCACTGGCGGGCGACATGGCCGACGAAAAACTTTCCAACGACGCGCCGCCCGCATTTCTTCAGGAACGCGCGCAACTCTACTACCGTCTCGCCGATGCCATGCTCAAGGCCCGCGCCGAGGAAGAAGCCCTGAGCGGCACGACCGCCATGATGGGCATGAGCTACTGACGTCGTCCGTCTTGGACGATTCGCGCAGCAAAACCGTAGCGCCACATCGTTTATTCAGACGTTAAGGCGAAAAAAACGCTTGTGTGTCAGTGCCTTAAGCCCTAATCTTAAGGTGACACATAAGGAACGGCGCCCCATGCCTTTGTCTGTCCCAGCGTCCGCGCAGGAGCGGCGCACCCGATCCGGTCGAACCTGTTCCGCCCTGCGCGCGGAAATCGCGAGATGGTTCGATTCGGGAAGCCGCGCGCGCGTCACGCGCTTCGGGCGCATCTATCCCGGCGGCAGCCGCTATATCTCCGTGAGCGCCACCAAGCCAGGTCGATGCTTCGCGCTTTATTTCTTCCATCATGGCGTCGATGACTGGCGCATCTATCCGCCTTGGGGCGTCGGGCCGAGCATCGTCTATTGGTCGGTCAAGACCAAGCTGCCGCCCTCGCAGGCAGCCGGTCCGAAAAAGCGCTTTCGCGTCGGCGTCAAGTCTTAGCGGCGGGCAGCGTCTGGCCGGTCATCGTTTCGTCGACGGCGCGCTTGTAGACTTTCGCGACATCCGCAGCGGCAATGCCTTGCGATGCATCCTTGCCCATCGAAGCAAGCGTCTCCGCGACCCAGCCCGGACTCACGACGTTCACGCGAAGCTTGCCTTGCAGTTCGAGCGCCGCGACGCGAACGAAGCCTTCCACGCCTGCGTTGACGATGCTCACTGCGCCGCTGCCGACCATCGGCTGTTGAGCGAGCGTGCCGCTCGTCAGCGTGATGGAGCCGCCTTCGTCCACATGACCGATGCCGCAGCGCACGAGATTCACCTGCCCCATGAGCTTGTTCGCGAGGCTGAAGGCATAGTCGTCGTCGGCGAGTGAATCGAGCGGCGCAAACTTCGCCGCGCCGCCGACACACACCACAGCGCCGACCTTTCCGACCTTCTCGTACATCGCGACGATGCTCGCCTTGTCCGACAAATCCACCGATACATCCGAGCCCTTGCGGCTCGCGGTGATCACTTCGTGCCCGGGTTCCAGAATCCGTTTGATCTCCGTGCCCAACATGCCAGTTGCGCCAACGAGCAACACTCGCATAAGCCCTCCTGAATCGACGTGATGAAACCGCGAAGCGACCATGCTACCGCCGTCGCGAATGTCGTGCAGCGCGTGGGCGGGACGAAAAAAAGCCGCGACGAATCGCGGCATTGAGATTTGAATCCGGCGGCGGTCAACCGCCCAGCAGATCGATCACCTGAAGAATATCCTTGCGTAGCTGATCGACATCGACACTTGCTTGCGCCGGTGCAGAAGCTTGCGTCTCGGCAGTCTCCGTGTCCTCGTCGATTGCGCGGCCTTGCGAATCGAGCCGGTTACGCGCGCCGTTGATCGTGAAGCCCTGCTCGTACAGCAACTCGCGAATCCGCCGGATCAGCAGGACTTCGTGATGCTGATAATAGCGGCGATTGCCCCGCCGCTTGACCGGCCGCAGTTGCGTGAACTCCTGCTCCCAATAGCGCAGCACGTGAGGCTTGACGCCGCACAACTCGCTGACTTCGCCAATCGTGAAGTAACGCTTGGCGGGGATCGGAGGCAAGACGACTTTTTCCATCGTCGATCAACCATCGTTATAAGTGATGTCGATTGAAGCGCGGTGGTCGAGCAGCGCGGCGCGCGATTCATGCGCACGCCGCCGGGAGATCAGCGGGTGAGATCGGTCTCCGCTCCCGTTTCGACCAGTGCCTTCAGCTTCTGACTTGCGTGAAACGTGACGACCCGCCGCGCGGCGATAGGAATCGCCTCGCCCGTCTTCGGATTGCGGCCCGGACGTTGAGGCTTGTCGCGCAACTGGAAATTGCCGAAGCCGGAGAGCTTGACGCTCTCGCCGCTCTCCAGCGCATCGCGGATGACTTCGAAGAAGGCTTCGACCATGTCCTTGGCTTCGCGCTTGTTCAGACCGACATGGTCGAACAGCATTTCCGCCAGTTCGGCTTTGGTGAGCGTCGGCGTGTCGCCGGGCGTGCTCGAGGTCTGGGTATCTCGGGTCATGGCGCTACGCTGCGCCGAAAGAAGGGCTTCGAAATCACTCGAGTTCATTTGGTTCATATCGGTAAAACGGCGCTTGCCACTTTTGAGACCTGGGCGTTGAAACGGAAAGGGCCAACTGCAGGCTATCCGCGCAACCGCGCGCCGTGTACTCGAGCCAGGCGATCCACCAGCGTTTTGATAGCCGTATCGACCGTTTCGTCCTGAAGCGTGCCGCCAGTATCTTGCAACGTTACACGGAAGGCAAGACTTTTCTCATGCTCTCCCAAGCCACCGGAAGTATTTGATTTTGGACGAAATTCATCGAAAAGCGCAACCCTCGTGACGTGCTTGCAAGCGGCCTCCGAACGGGCGCTTTCGAGCTCGTCGAGCAGCGCCTGAACGGCGACGTCTTGATCCACGACAATCGCGATATCGCGACGCACGGGCGGAAATTTCGACACTTCGGATGGCGTCGGCAAGGCGCGATCCATCAGCGCGTCGGCGTCGATTTCGAAGAGGATCGGCGCGTTCGGCAGGTCGTACTTTTGCAGCCAGCGCGGATGCAATTCGCCGATCCAGCCGACCGCACGCCCCGCCACTTCGATGCGCGCGCTGCGTCCCGGATGCAGCGCCGGATGCTCCGCCTTCACGAAGCGCGGCACGACCGGCGCGAACAGCGCTTCGACATCGCCCTTCACGTCGAAGAAGTCGACGTTGCGCGAGGCCACGCCCCACTGCTCCTCGATCACCGGACCATACGCGAGGCCGCCGATCATCTTCGGCTGCGCGAAGCCTTCGACCGCGAGTTCGCCCGCTTTCACCGCTACATCGCGATGGAACACGCGTCCCGCTTCGAACACGCGCACGCGGTCCGCGCGGCGGTTCAGGTTATGACGCAGCACTTCGATCAGGCTGCCGAACATCGTCGTGCGCATGACCGAGAGCTGGCTCGCGATCGGGTTCAGCAGCTTGATCGGGTTGTCGTTGCCGGCGAAGTCCTTCTCCCATTCGGCATCGACGAAGCTGAAGTTCACCGTCTCCGAGTAATCGCGCGCGGCGACTTCATGACGCAGCGTGTGGATCGAGCGCTTCGTTTCGTTCGTGATGCGCATCTCGCTGCGCGCGACCGGCGGACGCGCCGGAATCTTCTCGAAACCGTAGATGCGCGCGACTTCCTCGATCAGATCTTCTTCGATCTCGATATCGAAGCGATACGGCGGCGGCGTGACCCTGAAGGTATCGCCGTCGCGCTCGAACGCGAGGTTCAGGCGCGTGAAAATTTGTGCGATCTCTTCCGCGCCGATCTCCACGCCGATGATGCGATGCGCGCGCGACACGCGCATCGACACCGGATTGCGCTCGGGCACGTTGACGATCTGATCGTCGACGGGACCGGCCTCGCCGCCGCAGATATCGAGAATCAGGCGCGAGATGCGCTCGATGTGCTCGACGGTCGTCGAGTAATCGACGCCGCGCTCGAAACGATGCGCTGCATCCGTCGAGAAGTTGTACTTGCGCGCGCGGCCGCGGATCGCGTCCGGCCACCAGAATGCGGCTTCGAGATAGATGTTGGTCGTGTCGAGCGACACGGCGGTGCTGTCGCCGCCCATGATGCCCGCGAGACTTTCGAGATGGTGATCGTCCGCGATCACGCCGACGGTTTCATCGACCTCGATGGTGTTGCCGTTCAGCAGTTTGAGCGATTCGCCCTTCTTGCCCCAGCGCACTTCCATCGCGCCGTGGATCTTGTCGAGATCGAACACGTGCGACGGACGGCCGAGTTCGAGCATCACGTAGTTGGAGATGTCGACGAGCGCCGAGATGCTGCGCTGGCCCGAGCGTTCGAGGCGCTCGACCATCCATTGCGGCGTCTTGGCGTGCGCGTTCACGCCGCGAATCACGCGGCCGGAGAAACGTCCGCACAGATCGGGCGCCATGATTTTCACGGGCAGCTTTTCGTCGAGCTTCGTCTCGACGGCGGGCATGTCGAGCGCCTTCAACGGCGCGCCGGTGATCGCGGCGGTCTCGCGCGCGACGCCGAACACGGACAGGCAATCCGCCTTGTTCGGCGTGAGCTTGATCTCGAAGACGGTGTCGTCGAGATTGAGCGCCTCGCGGATGTCCTGGCCGACCTTCGCATCGACGGGCAGGATCAGCAGACCGCTGTGATCTTCCGACAGCTTGAGCTCGCGCGCCGAGCACAGCATGCCCTGACTGTCGACGCCGCGCAGCTTGGTCGGCTTGATCGCGAACGGCTCGCCGCCCGTTTCGGCCGGCGGCAACACGGCGCCGATCAGCGCGACCGGCACCTTGATGCCCGGCGCCACGTTCGGCGCGCCGCACACGATGTTCAGTTGCTCGCCCGTGCCGGCATCGACCTGACAGACGTTGAGCTTGTCGGCATTCGGATGCTTGGCGACTTCGAGCACTTGGCCCACGACGATATTCGTGGTCGGCGGCGCGACCGGACGCAGGTCTTCGACTTCGAGACCGGCCATGGTCAGCGCGTGCGCGAGTTCGTCGGTGGAGAGCTTGGGATCGACGAAACTGCGGAGCCAGGATTCTGGGAATTGCATGTGTGTCTACGTTCGAAATATTTGGAGTCTCTCGATCGCCGCTTCTCGAGCAGCGATCGCCGCGGGCGCAGTGTGCTTTACGCGAACTGACGCAGGAAACGCAGATCGTTCTCGAAGAACAGACGCAGGTCCTGCACGCCATAGCGCAACATGGTCAGGCGCTCGAGACCGCTGCCGAACGCGAAACCGATGTAGCGCTCCGGGTCCAGCCCCATGTTGCGGATAACGGTCGGATGCACCTGACCCGAGCCGGAGATTTCCAGCCATTTGCCCGCGTTCTTGCCGTGTTCGAACATCATGTCGATCTCGGCGGAAGGCTCCGTGAACGGAAAATACGATGGACGGAAGCGCACGAGAATGTCGTCGCGCTCGAAAAACTTCTTCAGAAAATCGGTGTAGACGCCCTTCAGATCCGCGAAGCTGATGTTCTCTTCGATCCACAGGCCTTCGACCTGGTTGAACATCGGCGAATGGGTGGCGTCGCTGTCCACGCGATACGTGCGGCCCGGCACGATCACCTTGATCGGCGGCTTGTTCATGCGCGCGTAGCGTACCTGCATCGGGCTCGTGTGCGTGCGAAGAAGCAGCGGACGGCCATCGGCGTCCTTGCCGTCGACGTAGAACGTGTCCTGCATCGAACGCGCCGGATGGTTCTCCGGGCTGTTCAACGCGGTGAAGTTGTACCAGTCGGTTTCGATCTCGGGACCGTCGGCCACGTCGAAGCCGATCGTGCGAAACACCTGTTCGACGCGCTCCCACGTGCGCATCACCGGATGCAGCGTGCCCGCGCCCGCGCCGCGGCCGGGCAGCGTGACGTCGATGGCTTCCGCCGCAAGCCGCTGGTTCAGCAGCGCATCGGCGAGCGCCTGACGGCGCGCGTTCAGCGCGGCTTCGACTTGCTGCTTCGCCTGATTGATGCGTGCGCCTTCGGTCTTCTTCGCTTCCGGATCGAGCTTGCCCAAGCCCTTCAGCAATTCGGTCAGCGCACCGGACTTGCCAAGGAACCGCGCCTTCTCGTTTTCGAGCGTGGTGGTATCGGTGGCGTGTTCAAAGGCGCTTTTCGCGTCGGCGACAATCTGGTCCAGATCCATTGATCCCATCTTTTAACGTCGAAATTCAAACTTAGGTTCGGTTTTGCTCATCCACGCCGTCCTACGCGCATGCCGATGGCGTGGATAAGCAAAACCGTCCGACCAACAAAAACGGGGCTCGGTGAGAGCCCCGTTTTCTGCCTTCGCGCCGCCCTGTGAAGGACGACGTTCAGGCGAACCACGCAGTACTAATTTCGCAATTAGGCTGCAACGGCGGCTTTCACCTGCTTCACGATCGCAGCAAAAGCAGCCTTGTCGAACACAGCCATGTCAGCCAGAACCTTACGGTCGAGTTCGATCGAAGCCTTCTTCAGGCCGTTGATGAACACGCTGTAGGTCATGTCGTGCTGACGCACCGCCGCGTTGATACGCGTGATCCACAGTGCGCGGAACACACGCTTCTTGTTGCGGCGATCGCGGTAGGCGTACTGGCCTGCGCGCATGACCGCCTGCTTGGCGATGCGATAGACGTTATTGCGACGGCCGCGGTAACCCTTGGCCAGACGGATGATCTTCTTGTGACGGGCCCGTGCGGTAACCCCACGTTTTACTCGAGGCATCTTGCTCTCCTTGGAGTGTCAGTTGAGGTTAAGCGAACGGCAGCATCGCGCGGACGGAGTTCAGATCGGAATCATGAACGGCCGTGGCGCCACGCAGATGGCGTTTGTTCTTGGTGGTTTTCTTGGTAAGAATGTGGCGCTTGAAGGCCTGACCGCGCTTGACGGTACCGCCCGGACGCACCACGAAGCGCTTTGCAGCACTCTTCTTGGTCTTCATCTTCGGCATGAAACAACTCCAGTTTATTAGATGGTCATGGGTGTGCGGCTGATCCGCCGATACTGCCTGCGAACCCCTTCCCGCCCTTCGAAACCCACGCTCCACTTGTGTGCGAGCGGCTCGGTGAAGAACCGCCGCCTTTCATGACCGGCGCCACCGGAGTGACGCCCGCCTGAACCTGCCGGCAATGCCGCGCCGACCGCCTTTCGACGGCGCGCGATCCATTACCTTACTGCTTTCGGTTACTTGGCCTTCTTCTTCGGGGCAAGCACCATGATCATCTGACGCCCTTCCATCTTCGGCATCTGCTCGACCTGACCGTATTCGTCCAGATCCGTCTTCAGACGTTCGAGCATGCGCATGCCGATTTCCTGGTGCGCCATTTCGCGACCGCGGAAACGCAACGTGATTTTCGTCTTGTCGCCGTCTTCGAGGAAGCGAGTGAGGTTGCGCAGTTTGACGTTGTAGTCACCGTCGTCCGTGCCGGGGCGGAATTTGACTTCCTTCACCTGCACGATCTTCTGCTTGAGCTTCGCCTCGTGTTGCTTCTTCGCTTCCGAATACTTGAACTTGCCGTAATCCATCAAACGGCAGACAGGCGGTGACGCCTGCGGCGCGATTTCGACGAGATCCACGTCGAGTTGCTCCGATTGACGGAACGCCTCGGCCAGTTTCACGATTCCGAGCGGCTCGTTGTCCACTCCGACCAAACGCACTTCCGGCGCAGTAATTTCACCGTTGATGCGATGTGACGACTTATCAGTAGCGATGTTACGTTTCCTCTAAAAATGAAAAAACAAGCCGCGCTGCGAGTGACTTACTTGAACGCCCGCACTTCCTGCTGCAGACGTTCGAGGAATGCGTCGACTGGCATTACACCCAGGTCGACACCGCCACGAGCACGCACGGCCACGGTTTGTGCATCACGCTCTTTGTCGCCGACGACCAGCAAATACGGCACCTTTTGCAGCGTGTGCTCGCGTATTTTATAGCTAATCTTCTCGTTGCGCAAATCGGACTCCACTCTAAGCCCTTGTTTTTGCAACGATTGAGCCAGATTTGCGGCATATTCCGCCTGACTTTCAGCAATATTCAACACAACGGCCTGGATCGGAGCGAGCCAGGGCGGCATGGCGCCGGCATGGTGCTCGATCAAAATGCCGAGAAAACGCTCCATTGATCCGACGATTGCACGGTGAAGCATGACCGGACGGCGGCGGCTATTGTCTTCCGCCACGTATTCCGCGCCGAGACGCTCCGGCAGCACCATGTCGAGCTGGAGCGTGCCGCACTGCCACGATCGGCCAAGCGCATCCTTGATGTGGTACTCGATCTTCGGACCGTAGAACGCGCCTTCGCCCGCGAGCTCTTCCCACTTCAGACCGCACGCGGTCAGCGCTTCGCGCAGGCCCTGCTCGGCGCGATCCCACGTTTCATCGGTGCCGGCGCGTTGCTCCGGACGCAGCGACAATTTGATGTCGATCTGATCGAAGCCGAAATCCTTGTACACGCTCATCGCGAGGGTGTTGAACGCGATCGATTCCGCGATGAACTGATCTTCGGTACAGAAGATATGCGCATCGTCCTGAACGAAGCCGCGCACGCGCATCAGGCCGTGCAGCGCGCCCGACGGCTCGTTGCGATGGCACGAACCGAACTCGGCATAACGCAGCGGCAGATCGCGGTACGAACGCAGGCCATGATTGAACACTTGAACATGACCCGGGCAGTTCATCGGCTTGATCGCGTAGTCGCGCTTTTCCGACTCGGTCGTGAACATGTTTTCACGATAATTCTGCCAGTGGCCCGACGCTTCCCAGAGCGAGCGATCCATGACCATCGGGGTCTTGATCTCGAGATAGCCGGCTTCGTTCACGCGGCGGCGCATGTACTGCTCGACTTGCTGCCACAGCGACCAGCCCTTCGGATGCCAGAAGACCATGCCCGGCGCTTCGTCCTGCAGATGGAACAGGTCGAGCTGCTTGCCGAGCTTGCGGTGATCGCGCTTCTCGGCTTCTTCCAGCATGTGCAGGTACTGGTCCTGGTCTTCCTTTTTGGTCCAGGCAGTGCCGTAGATGCGCTGAAGCTGCTCGTTCTTCGAGTCGCCGCGCCAGTAGGCGCCCGCGACTTTCATCAGCTTGAAAACCTTCAGCTTGCCGGTGGACGGCACGTGCGGGCCGCGGCACAGGTCGATGAAATTGCCGTGCGAATACAGCCGGATCTCGTCGCTTTCCGGAATCGATTCGATGATCTCGGCCTTATATGCCTCGCCGATGCTCTTGAAGTACTCGACGGCCTCATTGCGCGACACGACGCGGCGCGATACCGGCTCGTTCTTCTGCGCCAGTTCCTGCATGCGCTTCTCGATCTTCTCGAGATCTTCGGGCGTGAAAGGACGGCTATACGAGAAGTCGTAATAGAAGCCGTTGTCGATGACCGGTCCGATGGTCACCTGCGCTTGCGGGAACAGATCCTTCACCGCATAGGCCAGCAAGTGCGCGGTCGAGTGGCGCACGACATCGACGCCTTCGGGATCCTTGTCGGTGACGATCGCGAGCGACGAATCCTTGTCGATCAGAAACGAGGTGTCGACGAGTTCGCCGTTGAGCTTGCCGGCGAGCGCCGCCTTGGCAAGGCCCGCGCCGATCGATGCCGCGACTTCCGCGACGGTCACCGGGTGGTCGTATTGTCGGACCGACCCATCAGGCAAACGTACCGAAACCATATCGTTCTCCAAGACGCCGGCGCATGCCGGGCGATTCGATTAAGCATTGCCGCGCGATTTCTTTTCGAAAATCGCAAGGCAAAAAAAATGCGGCCCCGCTATCGAGGGGCCGCATTCACTTTTCACACATACCGCGAAACAATTTGGCAGAAGGCGAATATGGTCCTCGACTAGCGTCGCTCCGAAGTTGTTTCGGTCAACGTTCGACGTGCCATTTTCTTTTCGCCTTTTGCGCAGTGCGCTTCTTGCGGTTTGAAACTCCGCGAACTGAAGTCCGCTGAATTTCGTTTTCGTTGGTAGGCTCGATTGGACTCGAACCAACGACCCCCACCATGTCAAGGTGGTGCTCTAACCAGCTGAGCTACGAGCCTGAAAGAAGTGAGATTATATGGAGCGTTTCGGATCTTGGCAAGTGGGTTTCTTCAGAAAAATCGAAAATATTCGCCGATCCGTTCAACACTCCCCGACTACGCGCGGCGCGACGCGCGAATGACGCCCTGCACTTCTCCGAGCAGCGTGCACGCGCGCTGAATCTGTGCGGCGCTCGATACTTCCACGGTGAACTGCATATAGGCGATATTCCGACGGCTCTGGCTCTTCACGCCGATCACGTTGATTTTCTCGCGCGCGAACACTTCGGAGATATCGCGCAGCAGACCCTGCCGGTCGGCCGACTCCACCGCGAGATCCACCGGATACACCGACGAGCCGCGTCCGTTCATCACGTCGGCGGACCATGTCGTGTGCAGCACGCGTTCGGGCGAACGCTGGGCCATGCGCTTGAACGTCGTGCAATCGGTGCGATGGACCGACATGCCTTTGCCGCGCGTGACGAAACCCGCGATCGGATCGGGCGGCGCCGGACGGCAGCAGCGCGCGAGTTGCGTGAGCAGTGCATCCACGCCGACGACGAGCACGCCCGTCGACGCACCGTGCGCGACGCTCTGTCCGCTGCTGCGCTTTTCGAACTGCTCGGGCGCTTCCGGCTCGGGCTCGGGCGGCGGCGTGTCGGAGAGCGCCTGCTCGATGTTGCGCAGACTGAACTCTTCCTTCGCGACGACCGCGTAGAGATCCTCGGGCGTCTTGAAGCCGAGCTTGCTCGCGAGCTGATCGAGACTGACCGACGTCTTCCCCTCGCGCTGCAAGGTCTTTTCGACCAGGCTCCGTCCCGCCGCGATGTTTTCCGCCGCGTCCGCCGCCAGGAACCACGAGCGCACTTTCTGCCGCGCGCGCGGGCTTTGCAGATAGCCGAGCTGTGGATTGAGCCAGTCGCGCGACGGCCCGCCCTCTTTCACCGCGACGATCTCGACCGTCTGCCCGTTCTGCAGCGGCGTGTTGAGCGGCACCATCGCGCCGTCGACGCGCGCGCCGCGACAGCGATGCCCAAGCTCGCTATGCAGGTGATACGCGAAATCGACGGCCGTCGCGCCCTGCGGCAGCGCGATCACGCGGGCCTGCGGCGTCAGCACGTAGATGTGGTCGTCGTCGAGGGTGGCATCGCGCAGATGCTGCCAGCCGCGTTGTTCGCCGCGCCCCTCGCCTTCCACGTCGTCCTTCCATGCGAGAAGCTGACGCAGCCATGCAATCTTCTCGTCGTATTTCTCGCTCGCCGTCACCTGCCCCGCGTAACCGCGCGCGCCCGCTTCCTTGTAACGCCAGTGCGCGGCCACGCCGTACTCGGCGAACTGATGCATCTCGTGCGTGCGGATCTGAACTTCGAATGCGCGCCCGTCGTCGCCGATCACGACCGTATGCAGCGACATGTAGCCGTTGGGTTTGGGACGCGAGATGTAGTCGTCGAACTCGCGCGGCACCGGCTGCCACAGGTTGTGCACAATGCCGAGCACGGTGTAGCAATCCTTGATGTCGCCGACGATCACGCGAAACGCGCGCACATCGTTCAGTTCGGAGAAGTCGAGATGCTTGCCGCGCATCTTCTTCCAGATGCTGTAGATGTGCTTCGGCCGCCCGCTCACTTCCGCCTTGATGTGCGCGGTGTCGAGCTCCTTCTGCAGACGCGCGATCGCCTCCGTCACATAGCTTTCGCGCTCGATGCGCTTCTCGTCGAGCAGCTTGGCGATGCGCTTGTACGTGACCGGATCTTCGAAGCGGAACGAGAGATCCTCGAGCTCCCACTTCAGTTGCCAGATGCCGAGCCGGTTGGCGAGCGGCGCGTAGATTTCGAGCGTCTCGCGCGGCACATCGGGCGTGGGATCGATCTTGTGGGCCGCGTGATAGCGCAACGTCTGCACGCGCGATGCGAGCCGGATCAGCACGACGCGAATGTCCTGCGCGAACGCGAGCAGCATCTTGCGCAGCGCCTCGACCTGCGCGCGCCGCGCGGCTTGGGCATCGCGCGTGTTCTCGGGCAATTCCGCGAGCGTCGCGCGCGAGCTGACCGAGCCGAGCCGCAAGAGCTTGCGCACGTCGCCGACGAGCCGCTGCACTTCCGGTCCGAAGCGCTCGGCGATCACCTTCTCGGGATCGTCGAGATGCGGCGCCAGCACGAAGAGCGCCGCCGCGGCGACCGCGTGCGAATCGACGTTGAGCGTCTGCATGATGCGCGCGGTGCCCGCCGCGTGGTCCGAGAGCAGTTCGCCGGTCGAGACGCGCGCGTCCTTCGCGTGCTCGCGCACGAACGCGAGCGCGTCGTCGATGGACGGCTCGGGCAGCGTTTGCGCAGGAATAGCGGTCTCGGTCATGCCGGCAATGCAGTTACGTCAGGCGATGCAACGAATCAGCTGCGCTGCGCCGCGATCACGACGATTTCGACGAGGCACGCCGGATTCGCCAGCTTCGACTCGACCGTCGCGCGCGGCGGCGTGTTGCCTTCCGCGACCCACGAATCCCACACGGCGTTCATGCCGGGGAAATGGATCATGTCCGAGATGTAGATCTGCACCGTGAGCAAATGCGACTTGTCGCTGTTCGCTTCCTCGAGCAAGCGGTCGATGTGGCCGAGCACTTCACGCGTCTGACCGGTGATGTCCTGCTCCGTGTCCTCGGCGATCTGGCCGGCGAGATACACGGTGCCGTTGTGGATCGCGGTTTCGGAAAGGCGCGGGCCGACGTGATGACGAATGACTGCCATTGTGTGTTCCTGATCGATGATGTTGAAAAGACGAGCACTGGCGACGGACGCTCAACCCAATATTATGCCCCGCTGCCGCCATCGCCGAGAAAGAACCCCCTGGCAATGGCGATTTGATCCTCGACAAGAAACGCGGGCGCGTGCCCCGCGCCCGGAATCTCGGCGCGCGTCACGGCGTGGCCCTTTTCGACCATTTGCGCGACCGTCTCGCGCGACAGCAAATCCGAGCTCTCGCCGCGCACGACGAGCACCGGCGTCCTGATCGACGCGAGCGAACGCCACAGAAATGCCTCGCCGGCTGCGTTCTGCTCGTCGGTGGCCGAGGTGAAAGGCGTCGCGATGCCCGGATCGTAGCGAAAGCCCCACGCGCCGTCCCGCTCTTGCAGAAGCGGCGTGTTGATGCTCGCCCACTCTTCGTCGGTCAGCGGCCCGAACGACGAGGCCAGCGCCGCCGCATGACGCACGCCTTCATCGAGCGACGCGAAGCGCGCCGGCTTGCCAAGATACTCGCCGATGCGCTGCAGCGCGATCGGCTCGATATGCGGCCCGACATCGTTGAGCAGCATCTTCCTGATCGGCGTGTTCGGCAGCCCGCCGAGCGCCATGCCGATGAGTCCGCCCATCGACGTGCCAAACCAGTCCACCGTCTCCACGTTCAGCCGCGCGATCAGCGTGACCATGTCCGCGACATATTGCGGCACGCCGTAGTAGCGCGGATCGGCGAGCCAGTCGGACAGACCGCGCCCGACGACGTCCGGACACACCACGCGATACTCGTGCGCGAAAGCCCGCGCGAGCGTGTCGAAATCGCGTCCGGAACGCGTCAGGCCGTGCACGCAGAGCAGCACGCGCGGATTGCCCGGATCGCCCCACTCCGTATAGGCGATGCGATGCAGACCCGCCGGGCTCGCGCATTGGACGAAGCGCTGACGCGGTTCGTTCAGATCGGAATGCACTGCTTCGACGACGATGGATGCGGTCATGGAGGATTCCTCGTGGCAAGTGTCGAAAACGATTGTAAAGCGCATCACGCCGGACCGAGCGAACGTTGGCCGAACGGACGACCCCGTTCAAAGCCTCCCAGATGCGGCCGATCGCGCAAAAACAAAGCGGGCGGAGCTTCGAAAGCTCCGCCCGCCCGTGTTTCGCGCTCACGCCGCGCGAAGCGGCGTTCGTGTCACGCCGAAATTACTTCACGCTCGAGACATCGAGCGGCGCGCCCGTCTTCTTCTGGATTTCCTCGGCCGTCACGCCGTCAGCCAGCTCGACGAGCTTCAGTCCGCCGTTCACGACGTCGATCACGCCGAGATCCGTGATGATGCGGTTCACGACGCCCACGCCCGTCAGCGGCAGCGTGCACGCTTCGAGAATCTTGTGCTGGTCGCCCTTCGCGACGTGCTCCATCAGCACGACCACGCGCTTCACGCCGGCGACGAGGTCCATCGCGCCGCCCATGCCCTTGATCATCTTGCCGGGGATCATCCAGTTCGCGAGATCGCCCTTCTTGCTGATCTGCATTGCGCCGAGGATCGCCAGATTGATGTGGCCGCCGCGAATCATCGCGAACGAATCCGCCGACGAAAAGATCGACGAGCCCGGCAGCGTCGTCACGGTCTGCTTGCCGGCGTTGATGAGATCGGCGTCGACTTCGTCTTCATACGGCGACGGGCCGATCCCGAGCAGGCCGTTTTCCGATTGCAGCCACACTTCCATGCCGTCCGGAACGTGATTGGCGACGAGCGTCGGCAAGCCGATGCCCAGGTTCACGTAGAAGCCGTCCTGCAGTTCCTGCGCCGCACGCGCGGCCATCTGGTCACGAGTCCAAGCCATGATTACTCTCCTTTCGCGCGGACGATGCGTTGTTCGATGCGCTTTTCCGGGTGCGCATTCAGCACGAGGCGTTGCACGAAGATGCCAGGCGTATGGATATGGTCCGGATCCAGCTCGCCCGTCTCGACGATCTCTTCGACTTCGGCGACGGTGATCTTGCCGGCCATCGCGCAATTCGGGTTGAAGTTGCGCGCCGTGCGGCGATAGATCAGGTTGCCGGACTTGTCGGCCTTCCAGGCTTTGACGAGCGCGACATCGGCGGTCAGCGAATGTTCGAGCACGTAGTGGTTCTCGCCGAACTGGCGCGTTTCCTTGCCATCGGCGATCACGGTGCCGAAACCGGTGTTCGTGAAGAACGCCGGAATGCCCGCGCCGCCCGCGCGCAGCTTCTCGGCGAGCGTGCCCTGCGGCGTGAATTCGAGCTCGAGTTCGCCGGCGAGATACTGCCGCTCGAACTCCTTGTTTTCGCCGACGTACGACGAAATCATCTTCTTGATCTGGCGCGTCTCGAGCAGCAGACCGAGGCCGAAGCCGTCGACGCCCGCGTTATTGCTGATGCAGGTGATGTCCTTCACGCCCGTGTCGCGCAGTGCCGCGATGAGCGCTTCGGGAATGCCGCAGAGCCCGAAACCGCCGACGGCGAACGTCTGCCCGTCCTTGACGATGTCCTCGAGCGCGGCTTTCGCGCTGGGATAGACCTTGTTCATCTGTGTGTCCCTTCCATGTTTGAAACCAACTGAAAATCGGCTTTTTGGCGCCGCCGATGCGCTTCTTTGAGCGCGCCGCGCGGCCTTTTGGCGTGGCACAAGAGTACTTTGGGCCGATGATCCGGCACAATACGCAAAAATACATAAGTCATTGCCCGCGCGCTTTTGGTTCCCGGCGCTTTTCGCCGCGAAACGAGAGTCCCCGCGCGCCCGATTTCACATGCGTGCACTGGATTATCAAACCGCGTTTCATCTCGCGCCCGTGGGGCTCGTGCTTTCGCGCGAGCGCACCATCGAGGACTGCAACGCGCAGCTCTGCGCGATCTTCGGCTCCGCGCGCGAGGCGCTCATCGGCAAGTCGTTCGAGGTGCTGTATCCGTCGCCGGACGAATTCGCGCGCATCGGCGAGCGCATCGCCGCGCACATCAGCAAGGAAGGCACGTATAGCGACGACCGCATCATGAAGCGCAAGAACGGCGAGCTGTTCTGGTGCCACGTGACCGGCCGCGCGCTCGATCAGGCTGCGCCGCATGCGGCCGGCGTCTGGACATTCGAGGATTTGAGCGCGACGCGGCGGGTCGCGATCGAACTGACGCCGCGCGAGCGCGAGATCGCCGCGCAGCTCGTGACGGGCAAGACGAGCAAGCAGATTGGCCGGGTGCTCGAAATCAGCCCGCGTACAGTGGATATCTACCGCGCGCGCCTCATGAGAAAGTACGACACGGGCAACGCCACCGAGCTGCTGCAACGGCTGCTCGGCACCTGAGCTGCGCGTTTACAGGGCGACGGGCGCGGCCGTCTCGACGATCTGCCGCAACATGTCCGGAAGCGGCACCGACTTGCCCGCCGCGTAGTCGATCCACACGATTTTCGCCGCGCCGCGCGCGTAGAGCACGTCGGGCGCATCGGTGCGATACAGCTCGAAACGCGTATCCAGACTGCTGCGGCCCGGCTTGCCGACGGACATGCGTCCGATCACATCGCCGGGATACTGAAGCTGCCTCAGAAACTCCATCGACGCGTTCACGATCACCGGCCCTTCCCCCTCCGTGTTGCTGCCCACGAGCCCGATCTCTTCGAACCACGAGATGCGCACCTGCTCCATGTAGCGGAAATACACGGTGTTGTTGACGTGGCCGAAGGCGTCCATATCGCCCCAGCGGATCGGCATGGAGAGTTCGAAGACGGTGTGAAGAGCGTTATCCGTGGTCATTGCGTGCGTTCAGAAAAGTTCAGAGCGAGAAGCCATCGTCCGCTGAAATGACCGAGCCGTTCATGAACTGCGATTCATCGGCGGCGAGCAACAGAAGCAGGCCGTCGAGATCGTTGGGCGAACCCACGCGGCGGCGCGGCAGCATCGATATGAGCTTTTGCCCCTGCTCGGTCTTCCAGTGATGGTGATTGATTTCGGTGTCGATATAACCCGGGCAGATCGCGTTGACGTTGATGCCGTGGCGGCCCCATTCGAGCGCCATGGCCTTCGTCATCTGCACGACGGCGGCCTTGCTCATCGAATAGAGGCCGATCTGCGGAAACACGCGCAGTCCCGCCACCGACGCCACGTTGATGATGCGATACGCCGGCTTGGCCGCGCTGTTGCCGCGCATGATCATGCGCTTGGCCACTTCCTGCGCGACGAAAAACGCGCCCCGCACGTTCGTGCCGAACACGAACTCGTAGTCCGCCGGCGTGACCTCGGTAAGCTTTTGCGTGGTCGACACGCCCGAGTTATTCACGAGGATGTCGATGGTACCCGCTTCGGTCTCCGCGTGCGCGATCGCGGACTTGATGCTCTGGTAATCGGTGACGTCGAGCGTGACGACGTGCGCAGCGCCGCCCGACGCCTCGATCTCGGCCCGCAACTCCTTCAGCCGCTCGGTGCGCCGGCTCGCGAGCACCACTTTGGCGCCCGCCTGCGACAACACCTGCGCGAAACGCTTGCCCAAACCGCTGGACGCGCCGGTGATCAGCGCGACCTTGCCTTCCAGGTTGATCGAACGGCCCATTGTGCTTCCTTGTTGTATGGTTGGCTCAACGCCCAGGCAGGCACGCGGGTGCGCAGATCAAGGGCAATAAGCGTCAACACCGATAGCGCGGGTGTCGTGAATAATAGTACGATCGTGCTAAATTGGCGAGCTTTGGTTGCGGCCCGCCTCACCTTCCCTGAAAATACGCGATCCCGAAAGGGCATTCTAACGGCACATAGGAGCATTGATGACCCCGGCGAGCCTCATCGAGCAATACGGTCCCCGCGAATCGATGGAATACGACGTCGTTATCGTCGGCGGCGGGCCAGCCGGTTTGTCGGCGGCCATCCGGTTGAAGCAACTGGCGGAGGAGAAAGGCGTCGAAATCGGCGTCTGCGTTCTGGAGAAAGGCTCCGAGATCGGGGCGCATATCCTGTCGGGCGCCGTCATGGACCCGCGCGGCCTGTCCGAGCTCATTCCCGACTGGAAGGAAAAAGGCGCGCCGCTCGACGTCGAAGTGACCGAAGACCGCTTCCTGTTCCTCTCGCAGAACGACGCGAAGCAGGTGCCGAACTGGCTGCTTCCCGACAACTTCAAGAATCACGGCAACTACGTCATTTCGCTCGCGAACGTCACGCGCTGGCTCGGGCAACAGGCCGAGGCGCTGGGCGTCGAGATCTTTCCGGGCTTTCCGGCTGCGGAAATCCTGTATGCCGATGACGGCTCGGTGCGCGGCGTCGTCACGGGCAACATGGGCGTCGGCAAGGACGGCCAGCCGACCGAAAACTTCCAGCTCGGCATGGAATTGCACGCGAAATACACGCTCTTCTGCGAAGGCGCGCGCGGGCATCTGGGCCGTCAGCTCATCGAGAAATTCAGGCTCAACCAGAATTCCGATCCGCAGGTGTACGGCATCGGCATCAAGGAATTGTGGGAAATCGATCCGGTCAAGCACAAGCCCGGCCTCGTGATCCACACCGCCGGCTGGCCGCTCGAACCCGACACTTACGGCGGCTCGTTCCTCTATCACATGGACAACAACCAGGTGGTGGTCGGGTTCGTCGTCGGGCTCGGGTACTCGAATCCGTATCTGTCGCCGTTCGAGGAATTCCAGCGCTACAAGACACATCCGTCGATCCGCGCGTTCCTCGAAGGCGGCAAGCGCATTTCCTACGGCGCGCGCGCGATCACGGCCGGCGGCCTGATGTCGCTGCCGAAGCTCGCGTTCCCCGGCGGCGCGCTCGCGGGCGACGACGCCGGTTTCCTCAATGCCTCGCGCATCAAAGGTTCGCACGCGGCGATCAAGTCGGGCAAGATGGCCGCCGAAGCCGCCTTCGAAGCGGTTCAGGCAGGCCGCCAGAACGACGAACTCACGGCTTATCCCGAAGCGTTCGACACGTCCTGGCTCAAGACCGAGTTGCATCGCGCGCGCAACTTCAAGCAGTGGATGAGCAAGGGCCTGTACCTCGGCACCTTCATGGTCGGTCTGGAGCAAAAGGTGATGGGCGGCAACGTGCCGTGGACGCTGCATCATCAGCACTGGGATCACGAGATGCTGAAGCCGGCGTCGCAGTGCAAGCCGATCGTCTATCCGAAGCCCGATGGCAAGCTCACGTTCGACCGTCTCTCGTCGGTGTTCATCTCGAACACGAATCACGAAGAGAACCAGCCCGCGCACCTGACGCTGAAGGATGCGAGCGTGCCGGTCAACGTGAATCTGCGCACCTACGCCGGTCCGGAAGCGCGCTTCTGCCCGGCAGCGGTGTACGAGTTCGTGAAGGACGACGAAGGCGGCGACCGTTTGCAGATCAACGCGCAGAACTGCGTGCACTGCAAGACGTGCGACATCAAGGACCCGACGCAGAACATCGTGTGGGTCACGCCGGAAGGCGGCGGCGGGCCGAACTATCCGAACATGTGATGTTTCGACGCTGAAATGAAAACGGGCGCCGGGTTTGAAACCGGCGCCCGTCTTGTTTTTATTTGTGCTTACTTGCCCGGCGCCTGCGCCGCGATCTTCGGCGTGTCGACGACGACATCGCCGCATTGCGCACGATGCCGCAGCGCGTGGTCCATCAGCACCAGCGCGAGCAGCGCTTCGGCGATCGGCGTCGCGCGAATGCCGACGCACGGATCGTGACGGCCGAAGGTTTCGACCGTCGCGCTCGCGCCTTCCTTGTCGATGGACTGGCGCGGCGTGCGGATGCTCGACGTCGGCTTGATCGCAATCGACACCGTGATGTCCTGTCCGCTCGAAATGCCGCCGAGAATGCCGCCCGCGTTATTGGTCACGAAGCCTTCGGGCGTCATTTCGTCGCCATGCTGCGAACCGCGTTGCGCGACGCTCGCAAAGCCCGCGCCGATTTCGACGGCCTTCACCGCGTTCAGGCCCATCATCGCGTGGGCGATGTCGGCATCCAGACGATCGTAAAGCGGCTCGCCGAGACCGACCGGCACGCCCGTGGCCACAACCTCGATGCGCGCCCCGACCGAATCGCCGTCGCGGCGCAGGTTGTCCATGTATGCCTCGAGCTGCGGCACGATCTCTTCGTTCGCCGAGAAGAACGGATTCTCCGGCACGTACTGCCAGTCGACGAACGGAATCTCGATTTCACCGAGCGCGCTCATGCGGCCGTGCGTCTCGAGACCGAACTTCTCGCGCAGCCACTTCTTCGCGACCGCGCCGGCGGCAACCGTCGGCGCGGTCAGACGCGCGGACGACCGGCCGCCGCCGCGATAATCGCGCACGCCGTACTTCTGCCAGTAGGTGTAGTCCGCGTGACCGGGACGGAACGTCTGCGCGATGTTGCCGTAGTCCTTGCTGCGCTGATCGGTATTGCGGATCAGCAGCGCGATGGGCGTGCCCGTGGTCACGCCTTCGAACACGCCGGAAAGAATCTCGACCTGATCCGCTTCCTGGCGCTGCGTCACGTGGCGCGACGTGCCGGGGCGGCGCCGGTCGAGTTCGATCTGGATATCGGCTTCCGTGAGCGCCATGCCCGGCGGGCAGCCGTCGATCACGCAGCCGATCGCCGGACCATGCGACTCGCCGAAATTCGTGACGGTGAAGAGCGTGCCAAGGGTATTGCCGGACATGAGCGTCGACCTGAAAAAAAGTGTCGGGGGAAACCGCTATTATGCCAGCGCCGTCTACCGCCGCGCACCGCGCAAGGCCGACACGGCTTCCTGCAGATGCGCGGGCGTCGCGTCCTGCGGCGCGATCGGTTCGCCGACCGCGAGCGTCAGCCGCGTCATCGCGCCGCGATGGATCGGCCGCGGCCATTGCGCGTCCTCGTGGCGCGAAAACACGCTGCCCCAGAGGCCGCGCAACGCCATCGGCACGACGGGCGCCGGGTGGCGTCGCAGAATCTCGGCGATGCCGTGCCGGAACGGATTGATCTCGCCGGTGCGCGTCAATTTGCCTTCGGGAAAGATGCAGACGAGATCGCCCTCGTCCAATGCCTTCGCGCACGCGGAATAGGCGCGTTCGAGCATCTCCGGGTCTTCGTGCGCGGGCGCGATCGGAATCGCCTTCACATGCCGGAACATCCAGCCGACGAACGGCGTGCGGAAGATGCGGTGATCCATCACGAAGCGGATCGGGCGCGGGCTCTCGGCCATGATGACGACCGCATCGACGAAACTCACGTGATTGCACACGAGCACGGCCGCGCCGCGCGCCGGGATGCGCCCGGCATCGACGAGACGAATGCGATAGAACGTGTGCACCAGAATCCACGCGATGAAACGCAGCAGGAACTCCGGCACGAGCGAATAGATATAGACGGCGACGACGACATTGAGCAGCGCGGTCGTCAGAAAGAGCCCCGGAATGCCGACGCCGAACGACGTGAGCGCGAGCGCCATCAGCGACGAGACGATCATGAAGAACGAATTCAGGATGTTGTTCGCGGCGATGATGCGCGCGCGATGCGTCGGCTGACTGCGCGCCTGAATCAGCGCGTAGAGCGGCACGCTGTAGAAGCCGCCGAACATCGCGAGCAGAAACAGGTCGGCGAGAATGCGCCAGTGCGCGAGCATCGACAGGAATTCGCTGACGTTGAGCAGATGCCCCGCCGGCGCGATGCGATGGCTCGCGAAGAACAGGTCGATTGCGAACACGCTGATGCCGATCGAGCCGAGCGGCACGAGCCCGATCTCGACGCGCCGCTTCGAAAGCCGCTCGCACAGAAGCGAGCCCGTGCCGATGCCGATGGAAAATGTCGCGAGCAGAATGGTCACGACATCCGGATCGGCGGAGAGCACGTCCTTCGCGAAATTGAAGAACGACGTGAGAAAGGTCGCGCCGACGAACCACAGCCACGAAATGCCGAGCAGGCTCAGAAACACGGTGCGGTTCTGCTTCGCGAGCTCGAGATTGCGCCACGTCTCCGAGAACGGATTCCAGTTGATGCGCAGATCGGGCTGCGACGCGGCCGACTTCGGCACAAACACGGACGCCACGCGCCCGATGATCGCGAACGCGATGCACGCGAACGCGAGCAGCATCGCGCCGTGTTCCGATGCGCCCGCCGCCGCCCCGCCGATGATCGTGCCGATCAGGATCGCGACGAACGTGCCCATCTCGACGAGTCCGTTGCCGCCTACAAGTTCATGCGAATCGAGATGCTGCGGCAGATAGGCGTATTTCACCGGCCCGAAAACGGTCGAATGCACGCCCATCAGGAACGTGCACGCATAAAGAAGCGGCGCGCTGTGCAGCACGAAGCCCGCGCCGCCGATCAGCATCACGACGATCTCGAAGCTCTTCACGATACGCGCGAGCACGGCCTTGTCGTACTTATCGGCGATCTGGCCGGAAGTCGCGGAAAACAGCACGAACGGCACGATGAAGATCGCGGAAATGAGAAACGCGGCGGTTTTCGGATCGACGCCGGAAAAGCGCGCGGCCTGGAACGTCACGAGCGACGTGAAACCGACCTTGAAGACGTTGTCGTTCATCGCGCCGAGGAACTGCGTCCAGAAAAACGGCGCGAAACGGCGCTCGCGCAACAGGCGGAACTGGCTGTCGCCCTCTGCATGCGTACGCCGGGAAGTGCGCGATGAAGCGCGCAGCGGTTTATCACTCATGGGTCTTACGGATTAAGTAGAGTCCGGCGTTGATCGCTCGTAGCGCGATCGAATCCGAACGAAAAAAAAGCGCGCCTGTGGGGCGCGCTGCGGATGATGAATTCCGTGTAGAGCATCGGCTCGGTCGCCATCTGCCGCGAAGCCAGTTCCTCGCGGCACATCGATGTTCAGCGGGCTTCTTCCTGCTGCTCCGGCCAGTCACGGATATAGGCCTTCAGCATGCGGTTCTCGAAACCCTGCTCTTCCACGACCGCCTTGGCCACGTCATAAAACGAGATGACGCCCATCAACTGGCGTTTATCCATGACCGGCAGATAGCGCACGTGATGCTCGAGCATCATGCGGCGCACTTCGTTCACGTCCGTTTCCGGCGTGCAGGTGAGCGGATGGTCGTCCATGATCTTGCGGATGGTCGTGGCGCCGACCGAGCCGCTGTTGTTGTGCAAGGTCAGGATGATCTCGCGGAAGGTCAGCATGCCGACGAGATCGCCGTACTCCATGACGACGAGCGAGCCGATATCGTGCGCGGCCATGGTGTCGACCGCTTCGGAAACCGGCGTGTCGGGTGTCACGGTGAACAGCGTATTGCCTTTCACCTTCAGAATGTCGCTGACTCGCATGACTGTCTCCTCGCGAATGCCTGTTCAGATGCCCAAACGATTGATGAAATGATAGGTCGATGCTATCGGAAAGGCCCGCAAAAGGAAAGCGAACCGGACCGCCGGACCGCCCGCATCGGCCGAATGGACAAGGCTTTGCGCGATGATGGGCCGCGCGTTCGCCCTAGGTTTGGGCGCGCGCATCCGATGTTAGGATGATTGACCCTCATTTTCCGCCGCACGCCGGCGCCGCCCCGCGCGCCGGCCTCCTATGATGCCAGCCAACCGCTTCGACACGCTCGCGCTGCACGCGGGCGCCGCGCCCGATCCCGCCACCGGCGCCCGCGCGACGCCGATTTATCAGACCACGTCCTTCACTTTCCGCGACAGCGATCACGCCGCCGCGCTCTTCAACATGGAGCGCTCGGGACACGTGTACTCGCGCATCTCGAATCCGACCGTCGCGGTGTTCGAGGAGCGCGTCGCCGCGCTCGAAGGCGGCGTCGGCGCGATCGGCACGGCGAGCGGCCAGGCCGCGCTGCACCTGGCCATCGCGACGCTGATGGGCGCGGGCTCGCATATCGTCGCATCCAGCGCGCTCTATGGCGGCTCGCACAATCTGCTGCATTACACGCTGCGGCGCTTCGGCATCGACACGACGTTCGTGCCGCCGCACGATCTCGACGCGTGGCGCACGGCCGCGCGGCCGAACACGCGGCTTTTCTTCGGCGAGACGCTCGGCAATCCGGGCCTCGACGTGCTCGATATCGCGGGCGTCGCGGAAATCGCGCACGAGCACGCGGCGCCGCTTCTGGTCGATTCCACGTTCACGACGCCCTATCTGCTGCGCCCGTTCGAGCACGGCGCGGACCTCGTCTATCACTCCGCGACCAAGTTTCTCGGCGGACACGGGACGACGATCGGCGGCGTGCTCGTCGACGGCGGCACGTTCGACTTCGCCGCGAGCGGACGTTTCCCGGAGTTCACCGAACCCTACGACGGCTTTCACGGCATGGTGTTCGCCGAAGAAAGCACTGTCGCGCCCTTCCTTCTGCGCGCCCGGCGCGAAGGCCTGCGCGATTTCGGCGCGTGTCTGCATCCGCAGGCGGCGTGGCAACTGCTTCAAGGCATCGAAACCTTGCCGCTGCGCATGGATCGGCATGTCGCGAATACGCGCAAGGTGATCGAGTTCCTGCTGAGTTCGCCCGCGGTGGAAGGCGTGGCCTATCCCGAATTGCCGACGCATCGCGATCACGCGCTCGCCCAACGTCTGCTGCCGCGCGGCGCGGGCGCGGTGTTCAGCTTCGATCTGAAAGGCGGCGTGCCGGCGGCGCGCACGTTCATCGAAACGCTCACGCTGTTCTCGCATCTCGCGAATGTCGGCGACGCGCGCTCGCTCGTGATCCATCCCGCATCGACGACGCATTTCCGCATGGACGCCGCCGCGCTCGCCGCCGCGGGCATCGGGCCGGGACGCATCCGTCTGTCGATCGGACTGGAAGACCCGGACGATCTCATCGACGATCTCAAGCGCGGATTGAAGGCCGCGCAGAAAGCGGCCGAACGCGGTCAAAGCGCCGCGGTACCGCTCGGGAGCCGCGCATGATCCTCGACGTCCACGGCCGCGCGGCCTATGCCTACACCGGCGGCAAGCCTTTCGACGCTGCCCGGCCGGCCGTCGTGTTCATTCACGGCGCGGAGCACGATCACAGCGTATGGGCCTTGCAGACGCGTTATTTCGCGCATCATGGCTTCTGCGTGCTGGCGCTCGATTTGCCGAGTCACGGAAAAAGCGACGGGCCTGCGCTTGCGAGCATCGCCGAACTCGCCGACTGGGTAATCGCCGTCCTCGACGCGGCCGGTGTGCAAAAAGCACTCTTCGTCGGTCACAGCATGGGCTCGCTGATCGCGCTCGAAGCCGCGAGCCGTTATCCCGAGCACGCGACGGGTCTCGCGCTTCTCGCGACCGCCGCGCCGATGGCCGTCTCCGACACGCTGCTCGACGCTGCCCGCGAGCACGAGCCCGAAGCCATCGCGATGGTCAATCAATGGTCGCATTCGACGATCGCCGCGAAGCCGTCCAGTCCCGCGCCGGGTTTCTGGCTGCAGGGCGTGAATCAGCGGCTGATGGAGCGCGTGAGCCTGCGCGGCGAAGCGCTGCTTTTCCATACCGATTTCAGCGCCTGCAACACCTACGCCGACGCGGTCGAGCGAGCGACGGCCATGCGCTGTCCGGTGTGCATCGTGAGCGGCAAGCGCGATGTGATGACGCCGCCGCGCGCCGCCCGTCCGCTCGTCGATGCGCTGAAGAAAGCCGGCGCATCCGTGCAGACGGTCGAACTCGATGCCGGTCACGCGCTCATGTCCGAGCAGCCCGACGCGACGCTGGATACGTTGTTCGCGTTCGCGCTCGCCTGCGCTCATTCGTCGACAAAGCCCGCCTGAAATGCGCGTGCGGCGGACCGCCAAAACCCGCCGTATCCGCTTGCACGTGCGGGACGGGAGTCGCAGAATGATTCTTGCTGGCAATCGTCAGACGGGCGCGGTCGAGCACCGTCCGCAACGACACCGGCAGGCATTATCAGGGAGGCCGTCATGGCGCACACCGCACACGGTGAACATTTCGCGAATTTCGCCGAGTTCTATCCCTATTACCTCGACGAGCACCGCAACGCCGTTTCGCGCAGGCTGCATTTCGTCGGTTCGCTTGGCGTGATCGGCTGCCTCGCAATGGCGATCGCCACCGGCGACTGGCTCTGGCTGCCCGCGGCCGTCGTCTGCGGCTACGGCTTCGCGTGGGTCGGCCATTTCTTCTTCGAAAAGAACCGCCCGGCGACGTTTCGCCATCCGGTCTACAGCCTGATGGGCGACTGGGTCATGTTCAAGGACATCTGCGTCGGCCGGATTTCGCTATGATTGCGCCCGCGATGCTCAGGCGGGCTGCCCGGGCATCGACGAGCGCGGCACTTCGCGCAGACGCGCGCTCGTGAGCGCCGATGCCCGCGCCGCGATCAACGCACCGAGCGTGATTTCGAGCTTCTCGCTATCCAGCGCGTTCATGAGCGCGGAACAGTCGATCTGCGCCGCATCCAGCTTCAACTGATATTCGAGTTCGGCGCGGTCGATCACGAACTGCTCGAAGAGCATCGTTACCGTGATCTGATTCGGATTGGCGATCAGCACGTAGCGCGGCATGCGCGAATCTTCCAGCCGGCCAATCCAGCCGAGCGCGTCGAGCCGCCCGATCAGCCTCGACGATGTATCCAGATCGCAGCGCGCCATGCTCGAAAGCTGCAACGCCGTGTAGCCGGGCTTGCCCTCGTCGCGAGCCTCGACGAGCCGCGCGAGGATTTCGAGCGCATCGAGCAGGTCGCTGCCCGGAAAATCGCGCCGATGATACTGCCCCGTGCGAATGGCCGGCAGCGCCGAAGTGACCATCGCGCCGATGAGCGCGAACATCCAGCACAGATACACCCACAGGAGAAACACCGGCAGCGCGGCAAAGGCGCCGTAGACGGCCGTATAGGTGGGAATGCGCCGCACGTAATACCCGAAGCCGCGTTTGCCGAGCTCGAACGCGACGGCCGCGATCAGCCCGCCGACGATCGCATCGCGCCATTCCACCTTGCAGTTCGGCATATAGACATAAATGATCGTGAACGCGAGCGCCGTGAGCGGCAGCGAGACGCCCGTCAGCGCCCATTCGACGATCGGCGGCATCAGGTTGTGCGAACCCGCGAACGCGACCGAATGCGCGAACACATACGACGAGATGGACAGGCTGCAGCCGAAGAGAATCGGCCCGAGCGTGATGATCGCCCAATAGACGAGCACGCGCTGCGCGAGCGGGCGCGCCTTCTTCACGCGCCAGATCACGTTGAACACGGACTCGACCGTCATCATCGTCATGACGGAGGTCACGAACAGAATGATCATGCCGACGGTCGTAAGCCCCTTCGCCTTCGCCGCGAACTGGTTCAGATACTTGAAGATCTGATCGTTGATCTGCGGCGGCATCAGGTGGACGGCGAGAAAGTCCTGCAATGACGCCTGAAACGAGCCGAAGATCGGGAACGCGGTGAAGAGCGCGAACGCGACGGTCGCGAGCGGCACGATCGACAGCACGCTCGTGAACGTGAGGCTGCCCGCCACTTGCGCGACGCGGTCTTCGCCGAGGCGCCGCGCGACGAAACTGGCGAGACGCTTGACCGCTGCGAGATCGATGAAAACGTGCTGCAAACGCATTCTCCCGTCATGGCGGCCGGCACGTATAAAGCCGCGTCTCGCCACGAAAATCACTCAATACCTATAATAGCCGTTCACTAAAAAAGCCTTATGAACGACATCCTCGTGCTCTATTACAGCCGCCACGGCGCGACCCGCGAGCTGGCGCTCGCGATCGCCCAAGGCGTCGACAGCGTTCCCGGCATGCAGGCGCGCGTGCGCACTGTGCCGCCGGTTTCTACCGTCTGCGAAGCGACCCGGCCCGACATTCCCGAGGACGGCCCGCCCTACGCCGAACTGCGCGATCTCGAAGAATGCGCCGGCCTCGCGCTCGGCTCGCCCACGCGCTTCGGCAACATGGCCGCGCCGCTCAAGTACTTTCTCGACGGCACCACGCCGCAATGGCTGTCCGGCGCGCTCGCCGACAAGCCCGCCAGCGTCTTCACCTCGACCGGCAGCCTGCACGGCGGCCAGGAAAGCACCCTGCTCTCGATGATGCTGCCGCTCCTGCACCACGGCATGATGATCGTCGGCATTCCGTACACCGAATCGCGCCTCACCACGACGCAAAGCGGCGGCACGCCTTACGGGGCGTCGCATCATGCGCGCGCGGGCGGCGACGACAACCAGCGCCACGGCATTTCCGCCGATGAGAAGGCGCTCGCCATCGCGCTCGGCGCACGGCTCGCGCGCACCGCGTTGAATCTCGTGCGCGGCGCCCGTTGCGCATGACCACGCCGATCGCTACCGCCCGTCGCAACGGCGCATTCGCGTTCGGCGCGCTCGCGAGCCTCGCCGCGCTCATCGTGCTCGCGCTCGTCTGGGAGCTCTGGCTCGCGCCGGTGCGTCCCGGCGCGTGGGCGCTCGCGCTGAAGGCGCTGCCGCTCGCGTGCGCGCTGCCGGGCGTCGCGCGCAAGAATCTCTACACGCTGCAATGGGCGTCGATGCTCGTGCTCCTCTATCTCGCCGAAGGCGTAGTTCGCGGCATGACCGATGCTGGCCTCTCCGCATCGCTTGCCTGGCTCGAAGCATTGCTGGCGCTCGCCTTCTTCGTCTGCGCGCTCGCCTACGTCGCGCCGTTCAAGCGGGCGGCCCGGTTGAACGCACGTGCGAAAAAAAGCTGATCCGTTCGCTTTTTTGACGCCCGCGCTGCCGGGACGTGATGCTTTGTAGCACGAAACCTTGCCTGACGTGCAGGCCTATGCCATTCGGCCGACGATCGCGCGCCGCCGCCCTGCGCGATACTGTGCACTACGCCCCACCGGAATTCTTGCCAATCTGTCCATGACCGCAACTCAAGCTTTCATCGCCGCCTGCGCCAACGCTCTCGGCGCATCGCACGTTCTCACCGATGCCCACGACACCGAGCCTTATCTCGTCGACTGGCGCAAGCGCTATCGCGGCGAAGCGTGCGCCGTGCTGCTGCCCGCGGATACCACGCAGGTCGCGGCGATCGTGCGGCTTGCGCGCGAACATCGCATCGCGATCGTTCCGCAGGGCGGCAATACCGGTTTGGTCGGCGGCGCGACACCCGATGCGAGCGGCGCGCAGGCGGTCATCAGCCTGAAACGGCTCAATCGCATTCGCGACGTCGATACACATAACAACACCATCACCGTCGAAGCGGGCGTCGTGCTCGCCGACATTCAGGCGCGAGCCGATGGCGCGCAACGGCTGTTCCCGCTGAGCCTCGCCGCCGAAGGCAGTTGCACGATCGGCGGCAATCTGTCGACGAACGCGGGCGGCACCGGCGTGCTGCGCTACGGCAACACGCGTGAACTGTGTCTCGGCCTCGAAGTCGTGACGCCGCAGGGGGAAATCTGGGACGGTCTGCGCGGACTGCGCAAGGACAACACCGGCTACGATCTGCGCGATCTGTTCATCGGCGCGGAAGGCACGCTCGGCATCATCACGGCTGCGGTCATGAAGCTGCATCCCGCGCCGGTCGCGGAAGTCACCGCGCTGGCCGGACTCGCGTCGCCGCACGCCGCGCTCGATTTTCTCTCGCTGGCGCAGCATCACGCGGGCGCGCTCTTGACCGGCTTCGAGCTGATGTCGGATTTCTCGATGCGGCTCGTCGGCAAACACTTCCCGCAACTGCGCTATCCGTTCGGCGAGCCGCACGCGCAAACCGTGCTGCTCGAACTCTCCGATAG
Organism: Caballeronia temeraria; assembly: GCF_001544795.2. Classification (GTDB taxonomy): domain Bacteria; phylum Pseudomonadota; class Gammaproteobacteria; order Burkholderiales; family Burkholderiaceae; genus Caballeronia; species Caballeronia temeraria. The sequence continues at coordinate 201,538 of NZ_FCOI02000007.1, forward strand.
CGAAAGCGCCGAGCACGCCCGCGCCCTCTTCGAGCGGCTGATGGAAGAAGCGCTTGAAAAAGGCATCGTCGAAAACGCCGTCGTTGCGGAAAATCTCGCGCAGTCGCAGGCTTTCTGGGGATTGCGCGAACACATCCCGCTCGCGCAGGCGGAGGAAGGCCTGAACATCAAGCACGACATCGCGGTGCCCATTTCCAGCATCGGCCGGTTCATCGAAGAAACGGATGCAATCATCGCGAAAACGGTGCCCGGCGTGCGCATGGTCACCTTCGGCCATCTCGGCGACGGCAACCTGCACTACAACGTGCAGGCGCCCGAAGGCGTCGATGCAAAGCGCTTTCTCGACGAATTCCAGACGCCGATCAATGCGCTCGTGTACGACCAGGTGCACCGGCATCGCGGCAGCATCAGCGCGGAGCACGGCATCGGCCAGTTGAAAGTGGATGAAGCGATGCACTACAAGTCGCCAGTCGAAGTACGGCTCATGCAGACGATCAAGGCCGCGCTCGATCCGGATAACCTGATGAATCCCGGCAAGGTCGTGCGCTGGAACGGCACGCCCGCGAAGGAGAACATCGCATGAAGATTCGCGTGCTCTCGGACCTGCATCTCGAATGCGACGAGCCGTTGGCGATTCCCTACGCCGAGGCCGATCTCGTCGTGCTCGCGGGCGACATTCATAACCATGCCGAAGGCCTGCGCTGGGCGGCGGAGAACTTCGATTCCGACGTGCCTGTGATCTACGTGCCCGGCAATCACGAGTATTACGACGCCGAATTCGGCGCGATGGAAGCGGCCATGCAGGACGCCGCCCGCAGCGTCGACAACGTGCACTATCTGAACAACGCGTCGCTGGTGGATCGGCGCGGCGCGTGGCGCGTGCTCGGCACGACGCTCTGGACCGACTTCGCGCTCTTCGGCTCCGCAGACGCGGAAATCGAGAACGCCAAAGCGGCGTGCACGAAAGTGATGCTCGACTACAAAGGCCTCATTCAGCTTGCGTGGCCCGAGCCGGACGGCGAACCGCGCGAATTCGCACCCGACGATTCCCTCGCGCTGCACGAACAGTCGCGCGCATGGCTCGAAAGCGAACTCGCGAAGCCGTTCGCGGGGCAGACGATCGTCGTCACGCATCACGCGCCGATGCGCCAGAGCCTCGCGCCGCGCTATGCGGAAGATCTCGTGTCGGCGGGCTTCGTGAATCATTTGCCGGCGCTGGCACGCGCGCCCGCTTCGCTGTGGATTCACGGGCACACGCATACGTCGTTCGATTACGAAGTGAACGGCACGCGCGTCGTGTGCAATCCGCGCGGCTATTTCAGCCGGCGCGAGCAACGGTGGGAGAATCCGGATTTCGCGTGGGACAAGGTCGTGGAAATCTGAAGCGTTGATAAACGCGCCGGTAAAGAAGCCCGGAACCGTGTTGGACTTTGCGGAGGAACGCCATGTGCGGCCGAATCAGCCAGTACCGACTGCCGATGCATTACGCGCAACGCCTGCATCTGCGCAATCCGTTCGTGCTCGTCGATGCCGCCGACAGGCGTCCCGGCTATAACCTGTCGCCCGGCACGCATCCGCTCGCCGTCTATCCCGACGAAACCATTCGCGCGGTGCATTGGGGCTATTGCCCGCCGTGGGCGATCCAGAAGAAGCTGCCGCAGACCATCAACGCGCGCGTCGAGACGGCGGCGACGAGCGCGTATTTCAAGCATCTGTGGAAGAAGGCGCGCATTCTCGTGCCCGCCGATGGCTGGTTCGAATGGCGCATCGAGCCGCGCCCCGACGACCCGGCCGCGAAGCCTTTCAAGCAGCCCTATTTCATTCAGCGCGCGGACGGCGAGCCGATGTATCTCGCCGCGCTCACGAGCATCATGCGCGACGATGACGCCGCCGTGCCGGGCGCGGGCTTCGTCATCGTGACGGCTGCGGCGGACGAAGGACTCGTCGATGTGCACGACCGACGCCCGCTCGTGTTCGCGCCCAACGTCGCACGGCGCTGGCTCGATCCGGATGCATCGCCCGAAGATCTAGCCGCGCTCGTCAAGTCGGATGGCGTGCCGGCGTCGCACTTCGCGTGGCATCGCGTGTCGACCGATGTGAACCGCGCAACGAACGACGAGCCACGACTCATCGAGCCGCTGGAAACGTCGCTCTGAACGCCGGGTGAGGCGGGATCAGCGCCGTGGACGATCGTCGTCGATACGCACCGGCACCAGACGCCGTTTCGCGTTGCGCTCCGACTGGGCGCGCATGGCGTTGAAAAGATCGCGCGACGCCGGAACGGCGATCAGCACCATCAGCGCGGCGAGTGCAAGCAAAAGAGGCGTACTCATGTGACTTATCCCGGTAAAAGATGCGAGAGAACACGTGCTGAAGTTATCAAGCTAAGGACAAGTCGTGAGTAAGCAAGTGTTGCGCCGCAGCTTTTTTCGTAACTGAACGCACGGCCCGACACCTTCACGCGGCAACGAACTCCTTCAGCGATTCCGCGTCCGCCGCGAGCGTATCGGGCAACGCCTCGCGCAGGAACTCGACCCATGTGCGGATTTTCGCGTCGAGATACTGGCGCGACGGATAGAGCGCGTACACGTTCAGCTCCTGCATCGTGTATTGCGGCAGCACGCGTACGAGCGTGCCCGCGCGCAAGCCCGGCAGCGCGGACGATGTCGGCAGCACGCCGATGCCCATGCTCTCGCGGATCGCGGCGACCATCGCTTCGGCGACATTCACCGTGAACGTCGACGGGCCGAGGCTCACCGTCTCCTGTCCGTTCGGGCCGTCGAAAACCCAGCGGTCCGGCGGGAACACCGGCGTCATCAGATGCAGACAGGTGTGGCGCACGAGATCGGAGAGCACGTGCGGCGCGCCATGTTGCTCGATATAAGCCGGCGACGCGCACGCGATGCTGTACACCGAGCCGAGGCGCGCCGACACGAGACCGGAGTCCGGCAGTTCCGACGCAAGCACGACCGACACGTCGTAGCCTTCGTCGAGCAGATCCGGCACGCGCTGCGCGAGCGTCAGATCGACCTGCACCGACGGATGGCGCTGCTGATAGCGCGAGATCATCGGCACGACGTAGTGCTGGCCGAAGCTCGTCATCGAATGGACCTTGAGCTTGCCGGACGGCCGCGCGTGCGCGTCGCCCGCCTCCGCTTCCGCCTGATCGACATAGGCGAGGATCTGCTCGCAGCGTTGCAAATAACGCTCGCCGGCTTCCGTGAGCGCGATGCGCCGCGTCGTGCGATTCAGCAAGCGCGCGCGCAGATGCGCTTCGAGGTCCGATACCGCCCGCGATGCGTAAGCCGTCGTCGTATTGAGATGTTGGGCGGCCGCCGTGAAGCTGCCCGCTTCCACGACCCGCACAAATACGCGCATGTTTTGCAGCGTGTCCATGGCGCTTTTCCGTCTTGAAGAACTGTTTGTGGATCGAATTGTTACACGTCAGGCAACAACGATTATCACATTGTCCGTAAGAATGCTTTGCATCCTTACGGGTTATTCGACAATCTCCGCAAAAATATAATCACTTCCTGGAATCTAGTTCAATTTTAGGAGTGAATCGTGCGAGGGCGAGTGTCCAGAAGCGCTGCTTATGCCGCCGTTCTTACAGCGCTATTAACAATTGCCGGATGCGCGAGCATGGGCAAGATCGCGCCGCAGGATTCGCTCAAGGATGCATCGACGCTCGATGCCGGCAGCGCCATCCGCGCCGCCAACGCCGAAGCCCAATGGCCCGACGCGCAATGGTGGCGCGCTTATCGCGACCCGCAGCTCGACGCGTGGATCGCCCGCGCGACCGCCGGCAGCCCCACGCTCGCGATGGCCGCGGCGCGCGTGCGCGAGGCGCAGCAACAGGCGGGCGTCGCGCGCTCCGAGCTTCTGCCGCACGTCGACGGCGCGATGAGCATCTCCCGCAAGAACTGGCCCAACAACGATTTCTACGGCCCGGGCCCGTACGCCGACACGACGACCTGGGACAACACCGCCGCCCTCTCGCTCTCCTACAACCTCGACCTCTGGCACCGCGACGACAACAACGCCGAGCGCGCGCTCGATGTCGCCCATGTGCGCGCCGCCGATGCCCGCGCCGCGCAGCTCGAACTCGAGGCGAACGTCGTGCGCGCATACATCGGTTTTTCGCAGTCGTTCGCGCTGCTCGATATCGCGCAGGAGACGCTCGCGCAGCAGGAGCGCATCGCCGATCTCGCGCGGCGGCGGTTGAAAGGCGGTCTCGGCACGCAACTCGAAGTGAGTCAGGCCGAAACGCCGTTGCCCGAGTACGAACGTCAGGTCGATGTCTACAAGGAAGAAATCCAGCTCGCGCGCCATCAACTGGCCGCGCTCGCCGGCGACGGCCCCGGCGCGGGCGAAGCGCTCACGCGCCCCGAGTTGTCGCTCGCGACGCCGCTGCCGCTGCCCTCCGCGCTGCCGGCGGAACTCGTCGGACATCGGCCGGATATCGTTGCGGCGCGCTGGATGGTGGCGGGCGAGGCGCGCGGCATCGACGTCGCGAAGGCCGGTTTCTATCCGAACATCAATCTGGCGGCGTCGCTAACGCAGGCGTTCGCGGGCGGCGCGCTGCTCTCCTTCCTCACACGCGATGCATCCGGCTACAGCTTCGGCCCCGCGATCTCGCTGCCGATCTTCGAAGGCGGACGTCTGCGCGCGCAGCTCGGCGCGGCGTCGGCGCGCTACGATCAGGCCGTCGATCATTACAACGCGACGCTCGTCGCCGCGCTCAAGGACATCGCCGATCAGGTCGTGCGCGTGCATTCGCTCGATACGCAGCTCGACGCGTCGGGCCGATCCGTCGCCGCCGCGCGCAAGAACTACGATCTCGCGAACGCAGGCTATAAACGCGGCCTCACCGATTATCTGAACGTGCTCATCGCGCAAACGCAGTTGCTCAAGGCGCAGGACGGCCAGGCACGCGTGCGCGCGCAGCGGCTCGCCTCGTACGCGACCCTCACGTCGGCGCTCGGCGGCGGCATCGACGATCCGTCGAACGGGCCGCAACCGTCCGCGCTCGCGCCGTCGCAGCACATCGGGCCGTTCGCGAAAGCGCAGCGAGACTGAGCATGTCGACGCCCGCTTCTCTCATCGAACGTCAGTCGCTCAGGCAAGCCTTCCTCGACTGGGCGCGCACCGACGGCCTCGCGTGGGTCTATATCGTCAAGGCCGTGCTCGCGGCGCTGCTGTCGCTGTGGATCGCGATGCGCCTCGACATGGCGCAGCCGCGCACCGCGATGACCACCGTGTTCGTCGTGATGCAGCCGCAAAGCGGCATGGTGCTCGCGAAGAGCTTCTATCGTTTCTGCGGGACGATGGTCGGCCTCGTCGTGATGATGATTCTCATCAGCCTGTTCTCGCAGCAGCCGGTGCTGTTTCTCTCGGCGACGGCGCTTTGGGTCGGCATCTGCACCGCGGGCGCGGCGCGCAACCGCAATTTCCGCTCGTACGGTTTCGTGCTCGCGGGCTACACGGCGGCGCTGATCGGGATTCCGGCGGCGCAGCATCCCGAGGCCGCGTATCTGTCGGCGCTTACGCGGGTCGGCGAAGTGACGCTCGGCATCGTGTGTTCCGGCGCGGTGAGCGCGCTCATCTTTCCGCAGCATGCGGGCGAGCAGGTTCGCACGACGGTGCGCCGCCGCTTCACGCAGTTCGTCGATTACGTGTGCCGCGCGCTGTCGGGCAAGATGGAGCGCGCGCAGATCGAGCGGACCAATCTCGCGTTCGTGTCGGATATCGTCGGGTTCGAGGCGGCGCGCAGTGTCGCCGTGTTCGAGAATCCCGAATCGCGCATGCGCGGCGGACGGCTCGCGCGCCTGAACAGCGAGTTCATGAGCGCGTCGACGCGCTTTCACGCGCTGCATCAGTTGATGAACCGGCTGCGCGAGACCGCATCGGCGACGACCATCGACGCGCTCGAGCCGTTCTTTCGCGAAGTGCCGCCGCTCTTTTCGGTATCGGGCGAGCCGGTCAGAAACGCCGCCGATGCCGCGCACGCCGCCGCGCAATTGCGCGACCACAAGGCGGCATTGCCGAAGCGCGTGCGCGCGGTGCGCGCGGCACTCGAAGCGAATCCGGACTTCGCGCAACTGGAGTTCGATACGGCCACGGAGCTGCTGTATCGCTTCGTCGACGACATGCTCGCGTATGCCGAAACCTATGCGTCGCTGACATCGCCGTCGCATGAACGCGAGCACTGGATCGCGCGCTACGTGCCGAAGACCAACATGCTCGCAGCGGCCATTTCCGGCTTGCGCGGCGCGGTCGTGATGTTCGTGCTCTCCGCGTTCTGGATCGAGACCGCGTGGCCGAGCGGCGGCACGATGGTCCTCAACGCGGCGGCCGTGTGCGCGCTCGCGTCGTCATCGCCGCGCCCCACGCTCATGTCGGCGCAAATGGCGCTCGGCACGATGCTCGCGACCGTCAGCGGCATGATCGTCGTGTTCGGCGTGTTTCCGCATATCGAGGGTTTCGCGATGATGTGCGCCGCGCTCGCGCCCGCGCTGTTGCTCGGCGCGTATCTGAGCACGCGGCGCGCGCTGGCCGGCGTGGGCATCGGCTATTGCATCTTCTTCTGCTTTCTCGCGGGCCCGGACAATCTCGTGCACTACGATCCGACCGGCTTCATGAACGATGCGCTCGCGCTCGTGCTGTCGATGATCGTCGCGGCGATCGCGTTCGCCGTGCTGCTGCCGACCGATGCGCCGTGGCTGCGTCGATTGCTCCTCGGCGATCTGCGGCGCGAAGTCGTGAACGCGCGCCGTGGACGTCTCGCAAGTCTCACGACGCACTTCGAGAGCCGCACGCGCGACCTGCTCGCGCAGATCAACGCGCTCGCGACCGGCCGCCCCGATTTGCAACGCGACGCGCTGCAGTGGCTTTTCGCGGTACTCGAATTCGGCAATGCGGTGATCGACTTGCGTCGCGAGATCGCGGCGCTGCCGGGCGGGCCGGCTTATGCGGCGTCGATGCCGTGGCGCCGCTGCATCGATGCGACGCTCGATGCCGTCGCGCGTCTCTTCGATCGCCCGAAGGCGCAGCGTTTCGACGCCGCGCTCGCCGTGACCGAACGCGCGATCGCCGATACGCAGGATCTGCTCGCGCGGCTCGATCCGCCGCGCGAGGACAGGCATCGGCTGCAGCGCATCGCGAGTCATCTGCATTTCGTTCGTACCGCGCTGCTCGATCACGAATCACCGTTCGCGCAATTCGCGCCCGTTCAGACACACACGCCCGAAGGAGCGAATCATGTTCCCGCGTAACGTCGCGATCCTCGAAGCCTATGTGCCGACGATTCTGCTGCTCTTCATCGCCGGCGCGATGATCACGTGGGTCGTCGACCGCGTGCTCGCGCTGACCGGGCTTTATCGCGTGGTCTGGCATCCGGCGCTCTTTCGCGCGAGTCTGCTCGTCTGCATTTGCGGGACGCTCGGGCTCGTTGCGTATCGCTGAGCGGCATCACCTTCATACACGCTGAATAAGAGTTGCATCATGATTCTCAGGAAAATCATCGGACTGGTTTTGACGATCGCCATTTTCGCGGTCGCGCTCGTCATCGGACGCGTGCTGTGGGTGCACTACATGGACGAGCCGTGGACACGCGATGGCCGCGTGCGCGCCGATGTCGTCAACGTGGCGCCGGACGTGTCGGGCGCGGTCGTGCAGTTGCCGGTTCGCGACAACCAGTTCGTGAAGAAAGGCGACCTGCTGATGGAGATCGATCCGTCGCATTATCAGATCGCGGTCGAGCAGGCGGAGGCGAACGTCTCGGCGCGCGTGGCCGAGTTGCGCATGCGTCGTGCGGATGCCGCGCGCCGCGCCGACATGGACAGCCAGGTCGTGTCGAAGGAAGCGCGCGAAAACGCGATGCAGACGGCATCGACCGCGCAAGCGCAACTGCAACAGGCGCAGGCCGCGCTCGATGCCGCGAAGCTCAATCTCGAACGCACCAAGGTCTTTTCGCCGGTGGATGGCTACGTCACGAATCTGAACGTGTTTCGCGGCGACTACGCGACGGCGGGCGCGGCCAAGCTCGCGATCGTCGATAGTCACTCGTTCTGGGTGTACGGCTATTTCGAGGAAACGAAGCTGCCGCATGTGCGTATCGGCGACAAGGCGTCGATTCGTTTGATGAGCGGCGGCGAGCTGAAGGGGCACGTCGAGAGCATTTCGCGCGGCATCTATGACCGCGACAATCCGCAAAGCCGCGAACTGCTCGCGGACGTGAACCCGACCTTCAACTGGGTGCGGCTCGCGCAACGCGTGCCGGTGCGCGTGCATATCGATGAGGTGCCGGAGGGGGTTCTACTGAGTGCGGGGACGACGGCGACGGTGATCGTCACGCCGTCGATGTGACGGAAAAAAAGCCCGCTCCGGATTCCCTCCCGAGCGGGCTTTTCACATCAGGCAGGGTCGAAGCCTTACTTCAGCACGACCTTCACATCGAAATACTTCTGCGCGAAGCGGTCGATCGTCCCCTCATCCTTCAGTTCCTTGAGCGCGCGATTCACCGCATCCTTCAGCGCCTTGTCGTTCTTGCGCACGCCGAAGCCCACGCCCGAACCCAGCAGCTTGTCATCGGCCACGGCCGGACCCGCGAACGCGAAACCCGCGCCCTGCGGCTGCTTCAGAAAGCCCTTCGACGCCGCTTCGGCATCCTGAAACGCCGCATCCAGACGGCCCGACGCCAGATCCGCATAGATCTGATCCTGCGCCTGATACGACTCGACATCGATGCCCGCAGTCGCCCATTTCGCCTTCGCGTAGGTCTCCTGGATCGAGCCCTGCAGCACGCCGACGCGTTTGCCCTTCAGACCGTCGACGGTCGGCTGGATCGCGCTGCCCTTCTTCGCAATCAGCTGATTCGGGATCGTGTAGATCGGATCGGTGAAGTCGATGGCGACCTTGCGCTTGTCGGTGATCGTCATGTCCGAGTTGATCGCGTCGAACTTGCGCGCCTGCAACGCGGGAATCAGGCCATCGAACGAATTCTCGACCCACACGCACTTCATCTTCAGCTTCGCGCAGACCGCATTGCCGATGTCGATATCGAAGCCCTGCAGCTCGCCCGCCGGCGACTTCGATTCGAACGGCGCGTAGGACGCTTCGACGCCGAAACGCAGTTGCTTCATGTCATCGGCGGCGTACGCGTTCGTGAGGACAGCGGCGCCCAGCACCGCGAGTGTGGCGAGCTTGCGACCGATCAGATGCGATTTCTTCAACTTCCATCTCCTTCCATTGCGGTTCAATTCGGGTGTGATGATCCGACACCGGGGCGCGATTGTAGCGCGTGGCGCACGCAAGCCCGCAGTGCTTCGGGAAGTGACGCCGGCCAGCCGATGCCGGTCAATCGAGGGAGGCGAGCGTCGAATCGGTCGTATCGACGACCATCAGACCGGCGCGCAGACCGGGCTTCACTTTCGGATTCGGAAACACGATGCGCTCTTCATCGTGCGACACGCGATATCGGTAATCGCCATCGTGCGCGAGTTCGGTGCCGGCCGGGAACGCGGTGAAGTTCGGCACATCGCTCGCCACGTTCAGCACGAAGTGCTCGCTTTGCTTGTCGATTTGCGCCACTACGGTGAACACGCGCAGCGGCGCGGTGTCGCGGGCCGCCTCGCCTGCGATCAGGCGGCGCAATGCCGCATCCGATGCGGCGAAACGCGCGAGATCGTTCTGCCCGAACGGGCGAACCTTGCCGAGTTCGAGCGTGCACGCGAGCGCGCCCGCCGCCACGGCCGTGAAATGCGTGAAGGTGTTCGCCTTCTCGCGATGCAGCAGCACCGCTTGCAGACGCGCATCGCGCAGCCAGTCGAACATCGCGCGGGCGAGCGGCGCGCCCGTGTGCGGCAGCAACGCGAACTGCTCGAACACCGACGCCCGGATCGCCGTGTGCATGTCGATATGCCACTTCGGCTGCGCGACGTCATCGAAAAAGGCAAGCGCCGCGCGCTCCAGCTCGGCTGCGCGCGCTGCCTCGCGGCTGCCGGGCAAACTCGCGTGACGGCCGCTGAACAGGCGATTCAGATCGTCGTCGATATAGCGATCGGCCGCACGCATCGCGTCGATATTGCCGAGGATCACGAGCATGCGTGCGACGAGCGGCGCGCGGCCATTCGCGATATCCGCGACGAGCGAGGACAGCATTTCGATCGGCGCGGTTTCATCGCCATGAATGCCCGCCGATGCGAGCACGCTATGCGCCGCCTCGCGCGCGGGTTCGAGCAGCAGCACGCCTTCGCCTTGCCACGTCCATCGCACGCCGGAAGGCGCCGTGCCCGCGTGCGCCGTGGGACGACTGCCCGCGAGCGTAAAAGCGAGAAAGTCGTCGAGCAAGGATGAATCAGCGCTGGAAGTCATAGACGGCACCGAGTCCGAGAAGGGTCGTCAGCTCGTCGAGCGCGGCGCGCGATTCGGCGAGCAGCGTCGGATCGGCGAGATCGGCGGGCGCGAGACGGTCGCGATAATGCCGGTCGATCCACGCATCGAGTTGCGCGAAGAGCGCATCGTCGATCCAGACGCGCGGGTTCACGGCAGCACGCTCGGCATCATTCAGCACGACGCGCAGACGCAGGCACGCCGGGCCGCCGCCGTTCTTCATGCTCTCGCGCAAATCGAAGACGAGCACTTCGTCGATCGGCGTCTTGCGCGATGCGAGCGAATCCAGATACGCGGCCACGCGCGCGTTCTCGCGGCATTCCTGCGGCACGACGAGCCGTTGCCTGCCGTCCGCGCCCGAGAGCAACTGGCTGTTGAAGAGATACGACGAAACCGCATCCTCCACGCTCACTTCGCTGTCCGGCACTTCGAGCGCCTCGAACGGCGTACCGTGCGCCGCGAGCTTCGCGCGGAGTTCGTCGTAAACCTTGTGCTGGTCGACGAACGCGCGCTCGTGGCAAAAGAGCGTCGTGCGATTGCCGACCGCGATCACGTCGTTGTGGAACACGCCTGCATCGATCACATCGGGCGATTGCTGCGCGAACACGGTCGCATCGTCGGACAAGCCGTGCAGGCGCGCGACCGCGCGGCTCGCTTCGAGCGTCTGACGCGCGGGATAACGCTGCGGCTGCGGACCCTGGCCGTACTCGCTGCGTCCGTACACGAAGAACTCGACGCCCTTCGCGCCGTACTCGCGCGCAAAACGCGTGTGGTTCGCCGCGCCTTCGTCGCCGAGCGCGGGCGTGCCAGGCAGCGCGTGATGGATGCGAAAGCGGGCTTCATCGGCGAAGATCGCGGCGAGCGTGCGGCGCGTTTCGCCATGCTCGATCGCGCGATGCAGCTTGGCGGCGAGATTCGCGGGCGTGAAATGCACGCGGCCGTCGGCCGTATCCGCCGACGGACTCACGGTCGCCGCATTCGCGGTCCACATCGCCGATGCCGAACTCGCCGCCGCGAGCAGCTCCGGTGCTTCACGCGCCGCGCGCGCGATCACGCTGGCGTCGTCGCCGGAAAAGCCGACAGAGCGCAACAGTTTGATTGACGGGCGTTCGAGCGGCGGCAGCACGCCCTGATGAAAGCCGAGATCCGCCAGCTGCTTCATCTTGCGCAAGCCCTGCTTCGCGGCGGCCTTCGGATTCGCCACCGATTTCTCGTTGTTGCGCGACGCGACGTTGCCGAACGAGAGTCCCGCGTAGTTGTGCGTCGGGCCGACCAGCCCGTCGAAGTTCGCTTCGGTTGCAAACATAGTCATTCCCGCTGTTTGAAACGTGACCTAAAACGTGAGCCCCGGCGACACGCTCGCCGGCATCTGCAATTGCGCGCTTTCCACCGATGCCATCGGATACGAGCAATAGTCCGCCGCGTAGTACGCACTCGGCCGCTGATTGCCCGAACGCCCGATGCCGCCGAACGGCGCCGCCGACGATGCGCCGTTGGTCGGCCGGTTCCAGTTGACGATGCCCGCGCGGATGGTGCGCTGGAAGTGCTCCCAGGCGGATTCGTCGTCGGCGAGCAGGCCGGCGGACAGGCCGTAGGCGGTGTCGTTCGCGCGCTCGATGGCTTCATCGAATGTCTTGTAGCGCGTGACCTGCACCATCGGGCCGAAATGTTCTTCGTCGGGGACGTCGCGCGCGTTCGTCACGTCGAGAATCGCGGGCGAGACGAAGCCGAGATTGGCCGCGCGCTGCTTCATTTCGAGCGCGGCCTTCGCGCCGGATTCGATCAGACGCGTCTGCGCATCGACGAGACGTGCCGCCGCGCGCGCCGAGATCACGGCGCCCATGTAGGGCTGCGGTTCGTCGTCGAATGTGCCGACGCGGATATTCGCGCTCACCTCGACGAACCGCTGCATGAAACGCTCGCCATTGGCATCGTCGGGAACGAACAGACGCCGCGCGCACGTGCAACGCTGGCCCGCCGACAGAAATGCCGACTGGATCGCGTGATGCACGGCGGCATCGACATCTTCGACGTTCGCGACAACGAGCGGATTGTTGCCGCCCATCTCCAGCGCGAGCACGATCTCGGGCCGGCCGCCGAACTGCTTGTGCAGCAGCGTGCCCGTGTCCGAGCTTCCGGTGAAGAACAGCCCGTCGATCTGCCGATGATTCGCGAGCGCGACGCCCGTATCCTTCTCGCCCTGCACGAGATTGAGCACGCCCGCGGGCAGTCCGGCCTGAACCCACAGCGCGACGGTCGCGGCGGCCACGCCCGGCGCGAGTTCGGACGGCTTGAACACGACCGCATTGCCCGCGATCAGCGCCGGCACGATATGCCCGTTCGGCAGATGTCCCGGAAAGTTATACGGCCCGAACACGGCGACGACGCCATGCGGACGATGTCGCAGCACCGCGACGCCATCGGCCATCGGCGCGCGCTTTTCGCCGGTGCGCTCGTGATACGCCTGCACGGAGATATCGACCTTTGCGGCCATCGACGCCACTTCCGTGCGCGCTTCCCACAGCGGCTTGCCGGTCTCGCGGCCGATCTGCGCCGCGAGCGCTTCCTTGTTCTCGTTGAGCAACGCGGCGAAGCGTTTCGCGATGGCGACGCGTTCATCGAACGAAATCGCCGACCACGACGCGAACGCGCGCCGCGCCGAGGCCACCGCGCGATCCACGTCCTCGGGGGCCGCGCTCTTGCCTTGCCACACGGTTTCATCGGTGCCCGGATTGCGCGATGCGAACGCCGCGCCCTTTCCGTCCTGCCAGTCACCGCCGATATACAACTGGTTCGAAATATCCATGTCGTTTTCTCTTATCTGGTGCGCGGCGTCGAAGTGAGCACGCGCACGTTGTCGCCTTCCTTCACGCGCAAGGCGGCGGCTTCGTCCGCCGTCAACAGGAACGCGCCGTTCTCGACCGCGCCGGTCGTCGCGCCGCAACGGAAGTCTTCGAGCAAGGTGTTTGAGACGAGGCTCTTCGCGTCGCTGTCCGTCCCGGGCCGATCGCCGATACGCACGCGCGCGATTACGCTCTCGCGCACCGTGCGCAAGTCCGCGATGTGGCATTCGAGCACCGGGCCGGCGTCGAAGATATCGACGTGATTCTCGTAACGCAGCCCTTCCGCTTCGAGCATCTTGCGCGCGGGCGCGGTGTCCTTGTGCGTGACGCCAACTGCCTGTTGCGCGGTATCGGGCAGCAGATCGAGATAGACCGGATAACGCGGCATCAGCTCCGCGACGAACGACTTCTTGCCGTGCGAGCTGAGGTAATCCGCTTCGTTGAAATCGATCTGATAGAAGTGCGAGCCGACCGCGTTCCAGAACGGCGACTCGCCGTTTTCGTCGAAGTGGCCGCGCAATTCCGCGCACAAGCGCTGCGGAAAGCGATCCGTGAACTGTGCGATGAACATGAAGCGCGAACGCGACAGCAAACCGCCCACGCCCGCCGTGCGATAACGGGGACTCAGGAACAGCGAACACACTTCGGCGTAACCGGTCAGATCGTGCGAGATGTTGAGCAGCGACATGCGCGTCCAGACGCCCATGTCCTGACTCGCGTGCACGACCGTCGAGACGCGATAGTTGTAGAACGGCTGCTCCAGCCCGACTTCCGTTTCGATGCCGCACACGCCCGCGACGTCGCCGGTCGCGGTGTCTTCCATGACGAAGAAATAACCGGCCTCGAAGGCTTGCGCGTCGCCCTTGAGCGTGCGGCGCGCGCGTTCGACACGGGCCGCGAGCGCGCCGCGATCCGGCTTGAACGTGGTGAGTCCGGGGCCTGTTTCCTGGGCGAGCGCGACGAGCGCGTCGACATCGCCCGGCTGCGTGCAACGCACGACGATCATTGCAATTCTCCCGATGCCTGATGCAACGGCACGCAACGCACCGTGTCCTTGTCTTCCACGCCGAGCGCCGCGCGCGCGGCCGCGCTCAATGCGGCGCCATCGGCGCGCGTGCCCGTCAGTGGCGCGACGATGCAGCGGAATTCGTGCGCGCCGCCCGCCGCGACGAGATACGGCGTGCCGGTTTCGGCGGCGGCATCGCGCACCGAGCGCAACTCCCCAGAACCGGCCGATGCGCTCTTGTCGACGGCGATCGTCAGCACCGGGCCTGCATCGAAAATATCGACGTAACGATCCGGTTCGAAACCTTCTTCGAGATGAATGTCATACGCAAGCAGCGTGCTGCCGTTCGGCTCGCCCAATACGCGCTGCGCTTCGCCCGGAAGCAGCGGCACGTAGAGCGGATAGCTCGGCATCACTTCCGCGATGAACGTGCGGCTGCGCCCGCCCGATTCCGCTTCGACCTGCTCGAAGTCGCGGCCGAAGAACTTGCGGCCGACCGCATCCCAGAACGGCGACGCGCCGGCGGCGTCGGTCACGCCGAGCATCAGCGAGAAGACTTCGCTCGAAAAGCGCTTGCGGTTCGTCGCGATGTAGATCATGCGCGCGCGCGACAGCAGATGTGCCGCCGCTTCGTTCGCTTCGTCGCGCAACGACGGATCGATATAAAAACCCGTCAGACGGCTCTTGCCCGTCAGTTCGTGCGACATCGTGAGCGCGTGAATCTTGCGATTCACCTTGAGTTCGCGCGACGCGTGAATCAGCGCGTCGTTGCGAAACGCGTAGAACGGCTCGGAGTATCCCGCCGACGCGACGATGCTCGACGAGCCGAGCAACCTCCCCGTCTGCGAATCTTCGAGCACGAAGAGATAGAACTCCTCGCCGGGAAATTCCACTTCGGCGCGAAACGAGTCTTCCGACAACGCGACGCGCGTTTCCAGCGCGCGCCGGTCGCGCGGCAGCGAGTGCAGCACGGGAAGCGCCGCGCGTGCCATGCGCTCGAGCTCGTCGAGATCGGAGAGTCTTGCGGGACGGACGAATAGCATCATCGGGTCCTGTCGATTACTTGACGGCAGCCGTGCCGACGACCTGCTCGATCGCCTTCTCGATGCGCGCGAAGCCTTCGTCGAGATCGGCCATCGGCATGATGAGCGACGGCGCGAAGCGCAGCACGTTTGGCCCCGCGATCAGCATGATGACGCCGTTCGCGGCCGCGGCATTGAGCACGTCCTTCGCGCGATCCTTGTAGCTGTCGTTCAGTTCGGCGCCGATCAGAAGACCGCGTCCGCGAATCTCCCTGAACATGCCGAAGCGCTCGTTGATGCGCTCCAGATGCGCCTTGATCGCCTCGCTGCGCTCGTTCACGCCTTCGAGAACCTTCGGATCGCTGATCAGTTCGACGACCTTCTCCGCGATCGACGCGCCCAGCGGATTGCCGCCGTATGTCGTGCCATGCACGCCGACCTTGAAGTGCGCGGCGATGTCGTTGGTCGTCAACATCACGCCGATGGGAAAACCGTTGCCCAGTGCCTTCGCGCTCGTGAGGATATCGGGCGTCACGCCGTACTGCATGTACGCGTAGAACGTGCCCGTGCGGCCGACGCCCGTCTGCACCTCATCGAAAATCAGGAGCGCGCCGTGCCTGTCGCAGGCTTCGCGCAAGCCCTTCAGGAACGCGGGATCGGCGGGCAGCACGCCGCCTTCGCCCTGCACCGGCTCGACGATCACCGCGCACGTCTTCGGGCCGATGGCTTCGAGCGCCTTCGGCAGATCGTTGTACGGCAGATGACGGATGCCCTGCGGCTGCGGACCGAAGCCTTCGGCGTACTTCGGCTGACCGCCGACGCTCACCGTGAAGAAAGTGCGTCCGTGGAACGATTGCGTGAACGAGATGATCTCGATCTTGTCGTCGCCGTGATTGTCGATCGCATAGCGGCGCGCGAGCTTCAGCGCCGCTTCGTTCGCTTCCGCGCCCGAGTTCGCGAAGAACGCGCGGTCGGCGAAAGTGAGATCGGTCAGGCGTTTCGCGAGGCGCAACACCGGTGCATTCGTATAGCCGTTGCCGATGTGCCAGAGTTTTTCGCCCTGCTCGTGCAGCACTTTCAGCAATTCCGGATGGCCGTGGCCGAGCGCCGTCACGGCGATGCCGCCGGCGAAATCGACATAATCGCGGCCTTCGGTGTCCCATACGCGCGAGCCGCGGCCCCGGTCGGGCACGAAACTGGCCGGCGCGAATACCGGAACCATTACTTCGTCGAACGTACCGCGATTCACATTGATGTCGGTCATGAGCCACTCCTCGTCAGGTTCGTGCATCGGTTCTTGCAATGCTTTCGATATTAGGCAATCGCACGCGTTCCGTCTTGCGCGTTCGCGACATGCTTCGATGGGCTTTTTTGCAGCTTTATGCTGCGTCCGGCGGCTCGATGAGCGCGCCGCCGCGCGGTTCGTCGATCGCGCCGCCGCGCTGCTTTTCGATCCAGTTGCGGCGCTCCTCGCGCGGCGTCACGCCGAAGCGGTCGCGATACGCATTGGAAAAATGCGCCGCCGATGAAAACCCGCACGCGAGGCTGATCTGCACCACCGATTTGCTCGTGCGCTGCAACTGCGTGCGCGCCTTCGTCAGGCGCAGATTGAGGTAATACTTCGACGGCATCGCGCCGAGATACTGGCGAAAGAGCCGCTCCAGTTGCCGGCGCGAGATGCCGACGAGATTCGCGATTTCATCAGTGGCGAGCGGATCTTCGATGTTCGCTTCCATCAACTGGAGCGCGTCGTTCAGACGCGGATGGCGCTCGCCCGGCGCGGTGACGAACGGAATGCGCTGGCGCTCCGTGCCCGCGCGCAGGCTGCCGATGCCGAGCGAATCCGCGATGCGTTCCGCGAGATCCGGGCCGTGATCGCGCGCGATCATCGCGAGCATGAAGTCGATGCTCGCCTGCCCGCCCGTGCAGGTAGCGCGGTCGCGGTCGATCTCGAAGATCTGCTGGCTGACGATTGCGCGCTCGAACTGCTCGGTGAATTGCTGATACGTTTCCCAGTTCACCGCGACGCGATACTGCGAAAGCTGCCCGGCCATCGCGAGCCACCAGACGCCGTGATGAATGCCCGTCACGAGCGGCGTGCGCGGCGCGACGCGCGCGAGGCTCGCGAGAAAGAGCCGATAATCCGCGAACTGCTGATAGCGCTCCGACACGACGATGAGCCAGTCGCAGCGCACGGCGTCGTTGAAGGCGCAATCGGCGGGAAGCTGCGCGCCGCCCGAGAGCGGCACGGCACGGCCGTCCCAGGAACAGACGCGCCATTCGTAGAGACGATGCCCGTCGATCTCGTTGGCGAGCGAGAGACTGTCGATGATCGGCCCGATGCCGCTCATCGACACCGGCGGCAGCGCGACGATCGCAACTTGCAGCGTCACGTTATTTGAGGCTGCCCGACAGGAACTGGCGCAGGCGCTCGCTCTTCGGCGCGCTCAGGACTTCCGATGGCGCGCCCTCTTCCTCCGTGCGTCCCTGATGCAGGAACATCACGTGATTCGACACGTTGCGCGCGAAGCCCATCTCGTGCGTGACGACGATCATCGTGCGCCCTTCTTCGGCGAGACGCTGCATCACTTTCAGCACTTCGCCGACGAGTTCCGGATCGAGCGCGGACGTGGGTTCGTCGAAGAGCATGACGTCGGGATGCATCGCGAGCGCGCGCGCAATCGCGACACGCTGCTGCTGCCCGCCCGACAGGTGCGACGGATACTGCTTCTCGACGCGCGGCGGCAAACCCACTTTCTCCAGATACTCCCGCGCGCGGTCCTCGGCTTCCTTCTTCGATATGCCGAGCACGTGCAGCGGCGCTTCCATCACGTTCTCGATGGCCGTCATGTGCGACCAGAGGTTGAAGTGCTGGAAGACCATCGCGAGCTTGGTGCGCACGCGCTGCAACTGCTTGTGATCCGCGACTTCGAGATTGCCGGACTTGTCGGCCTTCGTGCGCACGGCTTCGCCATCGACGATGATCTGCCCCGCGTTCGGCCGCTCCAGAAAGTTGATGCAGCGCAAAAACGTGCTCTTGCCCGAGCCGCTCGCGCCGATGATGCTGATCACATCGCCCGCTTTGGCGGCGAGCGAGACGCCCTTGAGCACTTCGTTGTCGCCGTAGCGCTTGTGAATATCCTCGGCGACGAGCTTGGTCGCGACGTCTTTGGCGGTTGGCTGCAACGCTTTCTCCTCGGGTGATGACACGATCTCTATCATGGGTTCGGATTCTACCGCTCGTCAGGCGCGAGCCGTGCGCGGCGTGCGGGTCGTACGTTCGGCGCCCGCCGGCCGCAGATAAGCGAGCCAGCGCCGCTCGGCGCGCCGGAACCCGGCGACGAGCGCGAACGAGATCGCCACGTAAAGCAGCGCCGCGATGCCGAACGATTCGAACGACTGATAGGTCGCCGAATTCGCATCGCGCGCGACCTTCAGGATGTCCGGCACGGTGGCCGTGAAGGCGACGGTCGTCGCGTGCAGCATCAGGATCACTTCGTTGCTGTACAAAGGCAAGGCGCGCCGCAGCGCGGACGGCAGGATCACGCGGCGATACATCGTGAACGTGCTCATGCCGTAGGCGCGCGCGGCTTCCACTTCGCCGTGGGCAATACCGCGGATCGCGCCGGCGAAGATTTCCGTCGTGTAGGCGCAGGTGTTCAGGGCGAACGCGAGGATCGCGCAATTGAAACCGCTCTTGAAGAACGCTTCCAGCAATGACTGCGAGCGCACGAATTCCAGGCTGTACATGCCCGTGTAGAGCAACAGCAGTTGCACGTAGAGCGGCGTGCCGCGAAACACGTACGTATAGATGCGCACGGGCGTCGATAGCCAGCGGTTGCGCGACACGCGCGCGCAGGCGAGCGGCACGGCGGCGCAGAAACCGAGCGCGATCGACGCCACGAGCAGCCACAACGTGACGACGAGGCCCGACGCGCGCATGCCGTCGGAGTACAGGAACGGGCGCCAGTATTCGGCGAAGATCTGGATCATGGCTTGTCGCTCGCTAGCAGAAGTCAGAGTTCGGCGTGCCGCACGCCGGTCGAGTAGCGGCGCTCCAGCGCCATCAGCACGAGATTCGAGGCGCTCGTGATCGCGAGATAGATCAGCGCCGCGATCAGGATGAAGAAGAACATGTTGAACGTGCTCTTGCCGGCGTCCTGCGCGGCTTTGACGACATCCGCGAGACCGATGATCGACACCAGTGCCGTCGCCTTCACGAGCACCTGCCAGTTATTGCCGATGCCCGGCAGCGCGAAACGCATCATCTGCGGAAAGAGAATCCGGCCGAACACGCGCATGCCGCTCATGCCGTACGCGCTGCCCGCTTCCAGTTGCCCGCGCGGCACCGCGAGAAACGCGCCGCGAAACGTCTCGGTGAAATACGCGCCGTAGATGAAGCCAAGCGTGAGCACGCCGGCCGTAAATGGATCGATGTCGAACTGAGCCCAGCCGAAGGCGTCGGTGAGATTGTTCACCGCGATCTGGATGCTGTAGAAGAGCAGGAGCATCAGCACGAGATCGGGCACCGAGCGGATGAGCGTCGTGTACGCGGTCGCGATGCCGCGCAACGGCGCGTGACGCGAGAGTTTCGCGGATGCGCCGGCCAGGCCGAGCAGCACCGATACCGCCAGAGACAGCACCGCGAGCGCGAGCGTCTCTTTGGCGCCCGCCCAAAGGAGCGGGCCGAAGCCGTACAGGATCAAGAGTCGCCTCCATCGTCTTTCGTGGAAAGAAGCGGAGCGCTGGATGACGCGCCCCGACGATTGGCGGCGATACTCGCAAGCGAAAATCAATCGCTCAATTGTGGCGAAGTGTGTTTGCTGCGACGCAGCATATCAGCAAGATGGTGAACGGCGCGGCCGTTCGCCCGCCGTGCAACGCTGCCGGGGCGCGACAGAGTGGAAAACCCGCATAGGCGCGGCATACGAAAATTGCGCTTTTCAGGTCGCATTTTCGATAGACCGCACCGCGTGCTTTCACGCGCCCGCGACGCTCCGCACGCGCTGGGCAACCTGCCCGTTCGCCACGGCGATGTCCGGGCTGTCCTGCAGCAAGGGCAGAAACTGCTCGGCGAACGCCGGATCGCGCGTGCCGGCGCTGAACATGTCGACGACGGCCTTCGCGTGCGCGATGCGCGTGTCGGCGGTGGCTTCTTCGTCGTCGAGGACATCGTCGATGGCGGCGATCAGCGTCGACAACGGCGTGAGCCAGCGATACGCCGAGCCGTTGATCACGATCTGCAGGAACTCGCCCGGCGACACCGGCCCGAATTCGGCTTCGTGACGCGCGCGCAGATGCGCGAGCACGCTGCGATGCAGGGCGAGCAGCGGATGCCGCACGTCGCGCAGAAAAGCGGTGGCGGTCTGATCGTTCATCGGGTGGTTCATGATCGTGCCTCGTTAGGAAACATCCTAGATAAGGACGATTCGAGGCCGATCAAGCGCCGCGCGTCTTGCCCGCATAGCGGATGAAGTCCGCGGCAGTCAGCGGCGCCGAAAAGAGCCAGCCCTGCCCGAACTGCGCGCCGCGCGCGATCAGATAGGCGGCCTGCTCCTCGTGCTCGATGCCTTCGGCGATCACCTGCACGTCGAGCGTCGCAGCCATGTCGATGATGTGCGAGGCGACGCTGCTCGATGCCGCGTCCTGCCCGACCGTATCGACGAAAGACTTGTCGATCTTCAGACCGTCGATGCGGAAGTTCTGCAGATGCGAAAGGCTCGAAAAACCGGTGCCGAAATCGTCGAGATAGACGGCGTGACCCGCTTCGCGGAACGCGCTGATGACTTCCTTGGCGGCATCGGCGTCGAGAAAGCTGCGCTCGGTCGCCTCGATGTGGATCTGCTGCGGCCGCACGCCCTGTCGCGCGATCGCGGGACCGAGCACGTCGAGAAAACGGTGCGTCGTGAGATCCGGCGCGGACAGGTTCACCGATACGTAGTACTGCGGGTAGCGCTTCAGGAATTCGCCGAGTTCGAGCAGAACGGTGTCGAGCACCTGGTCGGTGATCGCCTGAATCAGGCCGCCGTGCTCCGCGAGCGGAATGAAATGATCGGGCCGGACGATTCGATCCTGATACTTCCAGCGCACGAGCGCTTCGGCGCCGACGCAGCGCCGCGTGGCGAGATCGACGATCGGCTGATACGCGACGATGAACTGATGCCGCCGCACCGCGTCGCTCAACTGGCCGCGCGGCGACAGCCGGCGCACGAAGAAGAACGCCGCCCAGCTCGCGAGCGCGAGCCCGGCCACGAGGCCGCCGAGCAGCCAGCCCCAGGGCAGCGTGCGCAGCCGCTGGCGCAGCGTCTGATGCGGCGCGCTCACGACGACCGCGAGCGGCATCGACACGGAACGGCGCACGACGTACGGCGAGTCGTCGCGCACGGGCGGCGCGGTGCGATAGACGGCGAGGATCGCGTTGGCGTCGGTGGCGGGCGTGGTCGCGATCACGCGGCTCACTTCCGTGTTGATGATGGCGACGCCGCTCGCGACATCGTCGCCGGCATTGAGCGTGTCGACGTAGAGCGATGGATCGGCGGCGACATAGAAACCGTTGCGGCCCATCACGAGCGACGACTTGCCGCCGGGCAGACGCGACAGGCCGTACCAGGCCATCACGCCATCGCGCGAGCGCCAGTCCGGCGGCGGCAGCGTGAGGCCGTCGAGCACGCGCGCCGACACCGCGCCGAGCAGCGAGGAACATTGCCAGCGGCCATCGCGATCGTAGGCGCCGGCATCGCGCACCTGCCGATGCGTGAGCGCGATGCGCCGCAGCTCATTCAGATACGGCGGCGAACATGGCACGGCCGCCACTTTGCCGATCTCCCCGAGCGCGCCGGAAAGACGGCGCGTCACGTCCTCGGCGCGAAAGAGCGCGGCATCGGCGACCGTGTTCAGGCGCTCGGCCTCGTCATGCTGCTGGCTCCGCTGCGCGAACAAAAAGCCGATCCCCGCCGGCGCCAGCGCCGCCATGACCACGATGACGATCAGAAGCGCCGCCAGCGCCCCACGTTGAATTTTGTTCATTGCGTGTTATTGACCGCGGCGCGAGACATGTCGCGCGCGTTTTTCTGTTCCCTGCCCGGCGCCGTCGGCCCGCCTTGCGCCGCGCCCGCGAGAGTCTCGGACAAACGACTTAGTGTAGGGGCCGCACATCGCCCGGTTCAACGAATTCTTTCCCCAAAAGCATCCCCTTTTGGTGGGCTTCCGCACGGCCCGCGCGCGCTTTTTTTGCCGACCGTGCACCGTGCGAAAATGGACAGACCAGAAACGGCGCTTTCCTTGCATCGAACGACAATCATGGCCTCACACGATTCCGCCCGACCGCTCGTGCGCGACGCCGCGCCCGGCGATTTCGACGCCATCGCGCACATCTATTCGCATTACGTGGAAAACGCGTTGGCGACCTTCGAAGAGATCGCGCCTTCCGCCGACGACATGCGCGCGCGCCACGCGGCGATCGCGGGTGCGGGTCTGCCCTATCTCGTCGCGGAGCTGGATGGACGGCTCGCGGGCTACGCGTATGCGTCGGCGTATCGGCCGCGTTCGGCTTACCGGCATACGATCGAAGACTCGGTCTATGTCGCCGATGGCTTCCACGGGCGCGGCATCGGCCTCGCGCTGCTCACGGCGCTCATCGGGCGATGCGAACGCGGACCGTGGCGGCAGATGATCGCGGTGATCGGCAACAGCGGCAACGCGGGATCGATCGCGCTGCATGCGCGGCTCGGCTTCGAGCATGTCGGCGTATTGCGCGATGTCGGCTTCAAGCACGGACGATGGGTCGACACCGTCCTCATGCAGCGTGCGCTGAAGCGCAATTCGGACGTCGCGGCATGACCGGCCGCGCCGAGCGGCTATGATTCGATATCTGCTTTACGTGCATTCACCGCTTTGCCAACGTATACCCTCGCCGCTTCCGTCAGCACTGAAATCGACATCCGCAAGAGCCGCTTCATCGCGCTCGCGATTCCCGTCGCGGACCGCGACGCAGCCATGCGCGAACTCGAACGCCTGCGCGCCGAACATCCGGCGGCGACGCACGTCTGCTGGGCGCTGCTCGCGGGCGGCCAGTCCGGCATGTCCGACGACGGCGAGCCCTCCGGCACCGCCGGCCGGCCGATTCTCGAAGTGCTGCGGCATCACGAAGTCGACGGCGTGCTGGCCGCGGTCGTGCGCTACTACGGCGGCATCAAGCTCGGCGCGGGCGGCCTCGTGCGCGCCTACACCGACGCGATCGCGAGCGCGATGCAACTCGCCGAGCGCGTCGAGCGCATCGAGCGCGGGTCAATATCCATCGAAGTCGACTATGCCGACGAAGCGCGCGTGCGCCGCTGGATCGAACAGCACGATGCCGAACTCGTGCAGAGCGAATACGGCATGACCGTGCGCCTCGTCGTGCGCATGGCCGCCACCGCGCGTGCACCGGCGGCCGCCGAATTGCGCGATCTCACCAACGGCCGCGCGGGCATCGCGGTTCAGGCGTGAGCGACGACGACACACGCGCCTTCGCGATGATCATCGAGCCTGCCGGGCACTTCGTCGCGGTCAGGGACGGCGAGACGCTGCTCGAAGCCGCGTTGCGGGCAAAACTGTCGTTGCCGCGATCCTGCCGCAACGGCACGTGCCGCGCGTGCCTGTGCCGGCTCGTCGACGGCGAGATTGCGTATCGCATCGAATGGCCGGGACTCACCGCCGAGGAAAAGGCCGAAGGCTGGATCCTGCCGTGCGTCGCGCTCGCCCGTTCCGACGTGACGATCAGGCAGCCCGACGCGCGCGAAGCCGCGCCCGATCCGCGTCCTGCCCGCTCGCGCGGCTTCTGAACTCGGGTATGTCGGGATTGTCGTCTCGATTCAACGACCTACGATGTGATTCCCGAGTACGCATGCGCATGCTTCCGTACAAAGTGCGTGCAGGGTGACTCTCAAAAAGTGTACAATTGCGTTTTGCCCTAAATTCTGGCAGGGCCAGATCAACCGAGATTTCAATGACTAAAGTACTGTTGAAAGAGAACGAGCCTTTCGACGTCGCCATGCGTCGTTTTCGCCGTACCGTCGAACGCACGGGCCTGATTCAAGAGCTCAAGTCGCGCATGGCTTATGAAAAGCCGACCACCGAGCGCAAGCGCAAGAAAGCTGCTGCTGTTGCTCGTCTGCGCAAGCAGATCCGTCGCGCGCAACTGCCGAAGAAGTTCTATTGATCGACGCGGGGCGTCCCGCCTCGTCTGTCCGGGCAAGATCGGCATAGCAACCTGAGATCGATCGGGTCGCGGTTTCGCGCGCAGGTTGCGTGAAAGATCGCGGATTCGCGCACTTTCGTTGCGCCCCAATCGATTGAAGCTGGCAAGATCGCACAAAGCCTGCATGAGTAAATGCTCATGCAGGCTTTTCGTGTTTGGGATTGGATTATTTAAGCGAATGCCCGACTGTGCTGATTCCGAATCAAAAATCGGAATAGTGGAATGAAGAGAAACAAGCGCAGAAAAGCAAAGAGCCCGGCTGAACCGGGCTCTTTGCTTTTTGAAAACTGGTTGCGGGGGTAGGATTTGAACCTACGACCTTCGGGTTATGAGCCCGACGAGCTGCCAGACTGCTCCACCCCGCGTCTGAAGAATTAGATTATAGGCCGAACGATCCATCGAAGTCAAACGTTGTTTGCACTCAATTTCGAGGCCGATTGCGCGCGGGCATTTGCTTCGGCGTTGACCGCCTGCTCCACCGCGCGCTGATGCGCCCGCGACAGCTTGCCGAGCACGGGCAGGAGCGCCAGCGCGACCGCCGCGCCGCCTGCCGCGAGCCAGCCGAGTCCGAAGAACAGATGCGTATAGAGCGGCAACGACTGCAGCGGCTCGAGATTGCCCGACGGCATGCGCGCGAAGTTCGCGACGACGCTGCCGAGATACTGCGACACGCCCGTCGCGACGAAATACGCGCCCATCATGAAGCCGCTCATGCGCGCCGGCACATAGCGCGCGATCATCGCGAGGCCGAGGCCCGACACGAGCAGTTCGCCGAGCGAATACATGCCGTAGCCCGCCACCATGAACCACGACGAGACACGCCCCTCCACCGCATAGCGCCCGCTCAGGCCGAACACGAAGAAGCCGATCGCCACGACGACAAAGCCGAGCGCGTACTTCGCCGCTACCGGAATGGCGTGACCGCGCTGCGCCTGTCGCGTGTAGAGGAACGCGAGAATCGGGCTCAACAGCATGATCCAGATCGGATTGAGCGCCTGGAACTGCGCCGCGCTCCACGTGAACAGCTGCAAACCGCCGATCGCAAACGACGGATCGACGTTGCGCAGCGCGAACAGCGTGAGCGACGTCGACATCTGCTGATAGAACACGAAGAACAGGATCACCTGCAACGTAAGGATCAGCGCGGCGACGAGACCCGCGCGCTCGCTGCGATCGCACTTCGCGAGCATGTAGCCGAAGATCGCGAGAATCCCGACGCCCGCCGCGTAGACACACGCGACGGCCACCGCCTTGTGCTGCAGGATGAACACCGTCGATGCCGCCAGCGCGATGCCGCCCGCCGCCACCGCGAAACCGTGCTTCCAGCGGATCGGCGCGTCGTCCGGCGCGGAACCGATGTGCGCGAGCGTGCGACGCATCACCGCGAAATTGAGCAGGCCGAGGACCATGCCGCCGCAGCAGACGGCGAACGCGGCGTGCCAGCCCCATTGATCCTTGATCCACGGCGTCGCCAGCATCGAAAAGGTCGAGCCGATGTTCACCGCCATGTAATAAATCGTGAACGCGCTGTCGAGACGCGCATCATCGCCCTCGTAGATACGGCGCACGAGATTCGCCGCGTTCGATTTGAACAGCCCGTTGCCGACGACGATCACGCCGAGCGACGCGTACATGAAGCCGAGCGTGTCGACCGGCAGCGCGAGCATCAGATAGCCGAGCGCGAGCACGACCGCGCCCGCGGTCATGGTGCGGCGCGCGCCGAGCACCTTGTCGCCGATCCAGCCGCCAATCGACGGCGCCGAAAACACGAGCGCCGTGAACGCGCCCCAGGTCAGGTTGGCGTGCTCGTCGGTGAAACCGATCTTGTCGACCATGAACAGCACGAGCAACGCGGCCATGCCGTAATAGCCGAAGCGCTCCCACATTTCGATCAGAAAGACGGTCGTGAAGGAGCGCGTCTGCGAGGCGCGGGACGGGTGAGTATGCATCGGAAAAGATCCTTCAAACATCGGTGAGCGAATCGGCCTAATTCGAGATGCCGGTCGCATGCAATGAAACGAGCGAAGCGCGCAAATCGCTCCGCAAACCAATCAGATCGCGACGCGAGCGATTACCCGCGACGAACACGCGATTATCGCAAATCGGAGACATTCAATTGCGTTCGAACAGTGAATTAACGCGAAACGCGGGGCGTTACGATGAAAACCGACCGATGACGCAGGAAACACGGCGATCAGTATCGGGTAGCCGGCAAGCCGCCGGCGCGCGGCGTAACGTCGCCGGAAGCGCCGGTATCGGGCTTTCATCGCGTGCCGAAAATGGCGTGAGACAAATGAGCTGCCAGTTTATTGCGGATCGTGAATAGCGTTTTTGTTGTTATTCGTGTCACAGCTTACTCATGAGCAACGCTCGGCGACTTAATGCGCCGTTATTCCTTATGACTCAATGTAATAATCGGTGCGATTAGTTCGGTTCGATATCGGATTCAGGCTGCAGGCCGGCGCACGAAAGCGAGCATGACGCCAAAACCGATCATGAGCGCCCCGCTCACGCGGTTGAACCAGGTGAATCCGCGCGCGCCGCGCGACAGCGAACCCAGGCGTGCGCCCAGCGCCGCATAAATAACGATCGCGACGAGTTCGAGCAGCAGGAAGGTCGCGCCGAGAATCGCGAAGCTCGTCGCGTACGCACTGCGATCGACGAATTGCGGGAAGAACGCGGTGAAGACGAGGATCGCTTTCGGATTGCCTGCCGCGACCCAGAATTCCTGCTTGGTGAGCCGCGCAAGACTCACCGGGCCGCGCGCCGCGCCCTCTTCCCTGACGACGAGCGCCGGTCCCGAGCGGATCAGCTTCACGCCGATCCAGACGAGATAAGCGGCGCCGGCGAACTTGATCGCCGTGAAAAGCGTTTG
The DNA here is from genome assembly GCF_001544795.2 of Caballeronia temeraria. GTDB lineage: Bacteria > Pseudomonadota > Gammaproteobacteria > Burkholderiales > Burkholderiaceae > Caballeronia > Caballeronia temeraria. Next base: position 228,914 of record NZ_FCOI02000007.1, read on the forward strand.
CGACGCGAGCAGCAGCGCGCCGAGCCCGAGTCCCGCGATGGCGATCATGATCGCGAACGCGACGATCCGCCCGAACGACGCCAGCACCGATGCGCGCACGCCATCACGCGCGCCATTCGACAGCGACAGCACGTTGTTCGGCCCGAAAGCCATGTTGATGGCGAAGCACGCGGGCAGAAAAATGGAGAACGTCTGGAGCGACATGGGACACCTGCTGACCGGCCGAAACGAGACCGTCAAGTTAGCACGCGCCCGACGCCCCCGGAATGGTCAGAAACGATGACGGATGCCCGTGCTCAGCATCAACTGATTGCGGCCGCTCGACGGATCGTTGGTGTTGATCACTGCCGGCGCACCCGACGAAGCGCGCTGATAGACCGACTCCAGATAGACATCCGTGCGCTTGGAGAGCAGATAGTCGACCTGCAGCGCGCCCTCGTGCCAGTGCGCGCCGCCGCCGTTGGTGTAGACGTACATCCCCGAAATCTGAATGGCCGGCGTCAGCTTGTAGATGCCGTTGATCTCGTAATTGTTGAGCGCGAGCGATGGCACCAGTTCGCCGGTATCGGCATCGGTGACGCCGGAGTTGATCGAGCGGGAGAACGCGCCGCTCAACGTGAACTCGCCGAATTCGTAGCTCATGCCGACGCCGTACGTGTTCTGTCGCTGCACGTTCGCGTTGATGACCGTATTGCCCGAGCCGGGCAGCGTCAGCGAATCGTACGCGCCGGTCGTCGTGTTGCCGCGCCCGTTGTTGTGCAGATACGCCGCGCCCGCGTTAAACGAGCCCGCCGAATAGCTGGCCCCGACGCTATACGCGCGATTGTCAGCAAAGCCGCCCGCCTGATTCGAGAACGCGTAGAGGCCGCCGAAGCTCAGGCCGCCGTAATTCGCGCTGGTGTACTTGACGGAGTTCGACGCGAGGAACGAGTTGTTCGCGTTGTCGTTGTCGAGCACGTGCGCGAAGGCCGTGCCGCCCGTGTTGCCGGTCAGCGTGAAGGTCTGGAAATAATCGTGGATCGAATCGTACTGTCGGCCGAACGTGAGCGTGCCGAGCGTATCCGAGCCGATGCCGACATACGTCGGATGATCGTTCAGGCCCTCGCCCGTCGCGACGGACAAGCCGCGTTCGAGCCGGAAGACCGCCCGCGCGCCGCCGCCCAGATCCTCGGTGCCCTGCAAGCCCCAGTAACTGCCGTCGATGGTGCCGCTCGTCAGACGATACTGCGACTTGCCGCCCACGTTGTTCGTGTAGGCGATGCCGGCGTCGAGTTCGCCGTAGAGCTGCACGGAGCTCTGCGCCCAGACCGCCGCGGGAAAGCTGGCGAGGATCGCGCATAGCGCCATCGGGAATGTCAGCGAGCGGGAGCTGCGCGCGGCGACATGATCGGTCTCGGAAATCGGCAACGCCGCTCGGGACGCTTGATAGTGGTTCGGCATGGATGGCTCCCGTATTCTTTTCATGAGGATTTTCAGTTTTGTGACGAGGCTTGTCAGTCAAAAAAAGAAGCCCGATCACATCTGTGTCCAGGAACCAACGAACGCCCGTATTGCGCGCGTGCGCATCTTGCAGGATCGGCGCGTTTGAGCATAGCCGGTGCGCGGCCACGCTTGCCGCTAGAATCGGACGACTTCAGTCAACCCGACCATGCTCATGACTCATCCCATTCGCGCCGTTCTCACCGGCCACACCCGCGGACTCGGCGCCGCGCTCGCCGAACGCCTCCTCGAGCAAGGCGCCGAAGTGTTCGCGATCTCCCGGCAGCGCAACGGCGAACTCGCCGCGCGCCATCCCGGCAAGTTGCACGAGATCGAACTGGATCTCGCCGATCTGTCGAAACTCGGCGAATGGCTGTCGGGCGACGCGCTTTCGCGCTTCGTCTCCGGCGCGCAACGCGTGCTGCTCATCAACAATGCAGGCGTGCTCGCGCCAGTCGGCGGTCTGGCCGATCAGGATCCGGCCGCCGTCGCGCGCGCGGTCAGCGTCAACGTCGCCGCGCCGCTGATGCTCGCGGCCGCCGTGTCACGGATAAGCGGGAAATCGACCGATACGCGCATCGCGCATATCTCCAGCGGCGCGGCGCGCAACGCCTATCCCGGATGGAGCATCTACTGCGCGACCAAGGCGGCGCTCGATCATCACGCGCGCGCGGTCGCGCTCGACGGCAATCCGGCGCTGCGCATTTGCAGCGTCGCGCCGGGCGTCGTGGACACCGACATGCAGGCCGAGATTCGCGGCACCGATCTCGAACGCTTCCCGATCCGCGAACGCTTCGACACGCTCAAGCGCGACGGTCAGCTCGCGACACCCGAGGCTTCGGCGCGCAAGGTCGTCGATTATCTGTTGAGCGATGCATTCGGAGACACGCCGACCGCCGATGTCCGCGATCTGAACTGACGAAGCGCGTCAGGCCGCTTCGACCGCCACGCGCGCCGGGTCGAGCGTTTTGCGCGACAGCGCGTCCGCGCGATCGTTGCGCGCACGCGGAATCCACTGCAGCCGGACATCGCCGATTTGCGCGATAAGCACACGCACGCGCGCAGCGTGCTGCGCGAGCGCGCGGATACCCGTGCCGTCCGCGATATTCACGTCGTCGATCACGACGCGGCTGTCGCCGTAGATGACCGCGTCCGTCGCGCCCGCGCGCACGGCCGCTTCGAGCACGGCGATCAACGCGAGATATTCCGCCGCGCTGCTGTCGCCCGTGCCGGCTGCTGCGCTGATTTCGACGCGCTCTCCGAGCGGACCGAGCAGCACGCCGCCTATGCCTAATCGCCCGGGATTCGGCAGCGCGGAGCCGTCGAACCAGCCGCGCCATCCTGTCGTATCGAACCCCGTTTCGCGCGGCTTTTGCCGCTCGGCGCGCCGGGTTTCGCGCAGGCGCAGCGCATCGGCGTGGCGGATTTGCGTGGCGCGGCGCGCATCGATCAAATCGCGCAAGGACTGCTCGCCGGCCGCCTTCTGCAACGTCCTGACGAGCGCCGCGTGCTCGGAAATCGCCGCGCCCCTGGCGAGCCGGCGGCTCTGCATGCGCTCGTTTTTGTAAGCGACGGCCAGCAATTCCTCGAAAGCGATCATGGGCACCGAACGGATTGAGCGAAGCCCGACTTTAACAGACGTTCACGACGCGTCATGGGTACGGCCGTTGCTGAAGGGAACACGTCCACAACGGTCAGCAAGGAGCGGATCATGAGTCAACCGATGGAGCCGACTTCGGCAGGCGCGAAGATCGTCGGCAAGGGCGCGGCGACGGCCGCCGGCCCCGGACCCGACGTGATGGCGGCGAGCACCCTCGACGGCAATTCGGTGCAGAGCAGCGACGGCCACGACGTCGGCTCGCTGAAGGAAATCATGCTGGATGTGACGAGCGGACGCATCGCGTATGCGGTGCTGTCGAGCGGCGGGTTTCTCGGCATCGGCGACAAGCTGCTTGCCGTGCCGTGGAGCGCGCTCACGCTCGATACGGACCGCCACTGCTTCCGGATCGACGCGACAGCCGAGCAGGTGCGCAATTCGCCGGGCTTCGACAAGGATTCGTGGCCGTCGATGGCCGATCACGTCTGGGCGAGCACCGTGCATCAGCATTACGGGCGCGAGCCGTACTGGTCGAACGACCGCACGAGCGACGTCGGCCCGAGCGGCGCGATCCCGCCCGGCGGCGTGGACGCGCCCGAAGCGGGCGGCGTGAAGCTGTAACAAAGGGGAAATCGCCGCCGATGGGCGGCACAGATGACGCGCAGCGTGCGCGCGGTCAGTCGCGCGGACGCTCTCCGACCTGAGCGTCGACGCCTTCGGTCTCGCCCATCAGCGCACGCAGAACGTCGCCTGCGAAATCCTCGATGGCGAAGTGCCATTCGAGCGAGCCGACCGGGTAGTCGTTCGGGCTGCACTTGCCCTGCGCGCGGCGAATCGCACCGACCGAGAGGCTCAACGCGCGCGCGTGTTGAAAGTGCGGATCGTCCGAGTCGAGGAACGGGAATTGATCTTTATCCATGACACCCTTAACGGTCCCGGCCGACGAAACTTTAGGCCTGCCCCGAACGCGCAATCGTTTGCGCGAGTGCAAGTCTGAAGACATCATGCAGCCCTATCGAAATCTCGCCGGCAATTCGGGTGTCGAAGCTTTCGACATCCTGCGCGACGGCATCAAAGTGCGCTTCGTCAGCGGCGGAACATACTTGTATGACTATCGCGTGCCCGGTCGCACGCGCGTCGAGGAAATGAAGCGACTGGCCCGCGCCGGACGCGGACTCAGCACATACATTGCGAAGCTCGGTGCGGAGTATGCCGAAAGATTCGACTAGCTGCCCGAAGGGGCGATTCTACGCGAGATCGAGAAGTTTTCTTCGGACGATTACCTGTCCACGTCAACGGACGGTCGGCAAATGCGGCACGTTCTCGTTGACGGCGGTATTGAGTTGATGAAGCTGGCGCTGCAGCTTGTTGAGCTGAGATTGTGCGGCGACGCGCTTACCTTCCAGTTGCGCCAGCTCTTTGCGGATCTCCTGCTGCCTGAGCGCAACTTCCTGATCGTGCTGGCTGCCACTTTGCACATCGACGCGCACGCGTTCGATCTGCGCTTCCGATTCCGCGATCAGACGCGAGAACTGCTCGTTTTGCGCTTCGAGATGCGCGCGCCGCATTTCGGCGTCCGCGAGGCGCATTGTGTGCTCGACGAAATGCCGGAACGCCGACTCGGCTGCACCGAGATCGCCGCTTTTGAGCACACGCCAGACGGCGTCCTGGTTATACAGGACCGCGTAATAGGTCAGCTCGCGCGGATAGAAGAGCAGACTCGCGGAGTAGGCAAAGCTCCGAAACGTGCGAAACGTCGTAAGCGAGCCTTGCTCCACCAGCCATTCCGCGAGTTGCGCGGCCTGCAACGCCGCCTTGCCTGGCTGCGGTGCGGGCACACTCGCGGGTCGCAGCGGCGTCACGCGCGTTGAAGGTTGCGCCGGACCGCTCGCGTCGTCCGGTTCGTCGTCGGTGTTGATATCGGGCGCGGGGAAGTGGTCTGCACCGTTCGATTTCTGGCGCACCAGAAACGATGGCGCATTGTCGAGCAAGCTCCCTCTTCTGCTCAGAAGGCTTTTCACGTTGGCTCCTGACCAACCCTTTTTCAGGGCCGGCGTTCATGCAGTGACGTGGATGCAAAAAAAGCAAAAACGTCACAATTGCAATTCGATTCGATGACTGCCGAACTCAACCATTGAGCATGACGAACGGCTTGGCTCGGTTTCGATCGAATAAATTGTCAAATCAAAGTATAGGCGACACGTCCTGCGGTTCAAACGATGCGAAAAGACGCTAATGTGTTGCGTCGATTTCACCGGAAGCTGAATGCAGAAAATCGCGCGAATAACATAGCGTCGCGCGAATTGAAACGGTCGGCGTTAAGAGTGGCGATAGAACGCCTGGGTTCCGTCCATTCTCATCTTCGCAATCTGCGCGGCGCGCGCTTTCGACATCAGCGCAACCATGCGCATGATCCTGACGCCCTGAATGCCGGCCGAAATTCCCGGCGTACTGGCGACGCGCGATTCGAGCGAGCCCATTACGCCGTGCAGATCGGCAACCGGCAACGGAACCACCGGTTCGCGGGCTTCAGCCGCCACTGCTTGCACCGGCGCGCGGGGCGCTTCGGATTCCGGCCGGTCAATGGCGAATAAATCGGAAAGCGCGGCGGGCGTTTCGACATGCTGCTGGCCTTGCTCGCGACATTGAAAAAATTTGTGAAGCAATTCGAGTTGCGAAACCGGTGTGTGTTCGACGCGCCGCGCAACGGCCGCGCAATGTTGCAGTTTCCAGTTTTCGCGCTGACTGGTGGATGCAATCAAATCAGCAATGCGCGCGCGAATTTCCGTTTCACGACGCGCAATCAATGCATTCAGCATGTTTGCTTCGTCGTGCGACGATTCGGGCAGTTGGCTGCGCCATTCCAATAGATCGCTCAATGTGACCGACATGAGAAGCTCCGAGGTATGCAGTCTTTTACCAAGATTGAGGCAACCCGAAACGGTTTGGATCGCGGATTGAAATAGCGCCGTGCCCTGATCGCCAGTCGATTATCCTATCCTTTTATCGGCTATTTTTTGTCGCTTAGGACATAAATAAGGACAGTCCTAATCCCGAGCGGTGCGGCACGGTCGATGCTGACAATCCTGTAAGCGGCGCGGCGGGCGCCGGCTTCCAGGAGATGGAGATGAGAACCACGACCGTGATCGCTGGCGCGCTGCTCGCGCTTGCCAGCACAGGTGCGACTTCGCAGGAAATGTCGCGCGATCAGTTGATGCAGCGCCAGCAGCACATGCAGCCAGGCAAGAACGAGCCCGTGCCGCGTCCGCAGACGGGCGACTCGTCGCAAGGCGGGGTACAGTCCGGCACGTCGGGCGGCGGAACGCTGATGCAGCAGCGCGAACAGGGCATGTCGCCGGAGCAGTCTCAAGGCTCCAGATCGACCGGGGCGATAAAACAATAACGCGATGCGCGCTTTCGTCCACGACGCCGGCCTTGCGCCGGCGTTTTGTTTGAACAGTGCTGGGCGGGAAGACGAGGCGTGCCGTTCCGTACAAGACGATCGCGGCAGCCACGGTCGCGGCGATAGACGCCGCCAGATTCCGCCGTGGAGAAACGCCCCTTCAATTCACGCGTTTTCCCTTCCCGTCCCAAAACGGTGCCCTCAACTCCCGCTTCAGAATCTTCCCCGCACCGGACAACGGCATCTGCTCGCGGAACTCGACGGACTTCGGACACTTGTATCGCGCGATAAACGCGCGGCAATGCTCGCGGATTTCATCCTCTGTCACGGACGCCCCCGGCTTTTTGACGACCACCGCATGCACCGTCTCGCCCCACTCGTCGCTGGGCACGCCGATGACTGCGCACATCGCCACCGCGGGATGCCGGCCGATCGCGTTCTCGACTTCCGCCGAATACACGTTCTCGCCGCCGCTCACGATCATGTCCTTCATGCGATCGACGATGAACACATGCCCGGCCGCATCCATGTACCCGCCGTCGCCGGTGTACAACCATGCGTCGCGAATCGCGTGGGCGGTCTCTTCCGGCTTGTTCCAATAGCCGCGCGTCACGCTCGGCCCACGCAGCACGATCTCCCCGACCGACATGCGGGGCACTTCGCGGCCCTGTTCATCGACGATGCGAAGTACGGTTGCGCACAATGCGGTGCCGACCGACATCGACAGGCCGCTCGCGCGCCCCGCCGCGCCATGATTTGCGGGCGGATTCGCGGTGACGACCAGCGCCTCGGTCAGTCCGTACGACTGGTAGAACTCGACGCCCGGCAACAGGTTCTCCATGCGCTCCAGCACCGATGCGATGATCGGCGAGGCGCCATACACCAGCCGTTTCACGCTCGACAGATCGTGCTTGCAGAAATCGGGATGATCGACCAGCGCCTGGATCATCGTCGGGACGAGGCCGACCTCATCGACGCGTTCGCGTTCGATCGTCGCCAGCACTTCGCTCGGACTGAACGCAGGTACGATGACATGCGTCTCACCCGCGATGAACTGGTTCAGCGCGCGCGAGAGCGCGGCGGCATGGAACAGCGGCGCCGCATGCAGGCTCTTGCCGCCCTTGATCGGCGGCGTCTCCGCGATGCGCTGAATGCAGCCGCTCCACAGATTGCGATGGCTCTGCATGACGCCTTTCGGAAAGCCGGTCGTGCCGCCCGTGTACATGACGATGGCGAGGTCCTCGTAACCGCGCCAGGCATCGTCGACAGGTTGCGCCGATTCGATCGACTGCTCGTAGCACAGCATGCCGTCGGGCGTGGCCGCATCGCCGCAATGGATGAACACCGGCGCGCGCTTCGCCGTTTTGGCGATGGGCGCGGCCATGTGCATGAAGTGATCGTCGATGAAGAGCAGACCGGTGTCGCAGTCATCGAGCGAATAGACGATTTCCGGCACGCTCCAGCGAATGTTCACCGGATTGAGCACGCCGCCGCCCCACCACACGGCCATCATGACTTCGAGGAAGCGATCCGAATTGAGCGCCAGTATGCCGACCCGGTCGTTCTCCTTCATGCCCGCCTGCTGCAACACGCCCGCAAGCCGCGCGACGCGCTGGCAGAAGTCGTCGTAGTGGCGCTGGCGGCCGCGAAAGATCGTCGCGATCTTGTCCGGAGTTTGTTGCACGCAGCGGTGCAGGCTGTTCGTGAGATACACCGTCGTCTCCCTGTATATTTTTATTGCTGCGGCGTCAGTCGATCATCGCCGCGCAGTAGCGTTCCATATGATAGTCCGTGTCGCCGAGCAGCACGTCCATCATCGTTAGGTATTTGAAGTAATCGCCGACGCTCAGTTCATCGGTGATGCCCATGCCGCCGTGCAGCTGCACCGCCTGCTGTCCGACATGACGCGCCGCCTTCGCGACCGTGACCTTCGCGCCCGACACCATGCGGCGCCGTTTGCACGCGTCCGGTTCGCCGAGCGCCTGCGCGGCGACATAGGCCATCGACAACGCGCACTCCTTCTGCACGAGCATGTCCGCCAGCCGATGCTGCAGCGCCTGAAACGCCGCGAGAGGCTGTCCGAATTGCCGGCGCGTATTCAGATAATCGCGCGTGATTTCGATGAGACGCTCCATCGCGCCCGACGCCTGCGCGCATTGCGCGGCGATACCGTGATCGAGGCCGTGCTCGAGCGCATCGAGTCCGCTCGTCACCGTTCCGACCAGCGCGCTCGCCGGCAGCTTCACGTTGCTGAAATGAAGGTCCGCGCCGCGCTGACCGTCCATCGACGCATAGTCTTTCGATGCAACACCGCGTGCGTCACGCGGCACGAGGAACAACGCGACCGTATCGCCGGCGCGCGCCGTGACGAGCCAGCCATCGGCGCACGCTCCGTGCCATACGAGCGATTTGCGTCCGTCGAGCATGTAGCCATCGTCGAGACGCGTGGCGGTGCAGCGCACGTTGCGCGGATCGTATCGCGATGCAGGTTCCAGATATGCAAGCGCTAGCGTGCTTTCTCCCGTCGCGACTCTGGGCAGCCATGTGTCTTTCTGCGCCTCGCTGCCATAGGCATCGAGCACGGCCGCCGGCATCACCGCACATGGAATGACCGGTTCCGCCACGAGCCCGCGTCCCAGTTCGCGCTGCACGATCAACTGGCTTTCCGCGCCCTGAGCGAAGCCGCCGAACGCCACCGGCACGTTCAGACCCAGGACGCCCATTTCCGCGAGCGCGTTCCAGATGCCACGATCGAAGCCGCCTGTCGCGACCGCACTCTTGCGGCGCTGCTCGAAGGTGTACTGCTCGTCGATGTAACGGCGCAGGCTGTCCGCGAGCATCTGCTGTTCATCGCTGTATTCGAAGTCCATATGTCACTCCGCCCGCGTTACGCCTGCATCATCATGCGTGCGATGATGCCCCGTTGCACTTCGTTCGTGCCGCCGTAGATCGAGAGCTTGCGCATGTCGAAATAGCTTGCGCAGGCGGGCGCGGCCCACGAAGGACCCTCGACGGGCGACGCCGCATCCGGCTCGATCCACTCCGGCTCGAACGGCCACGCATGCGGTCCGGCGACTTCCATCTGAAGCATCGCGATGTCCTGCTGAATCTCGGAGCCGCGAATCTTCACGACGGACGCTTCCGGTCCCGGCTGTCCCTTGCTCTGCGCCGCCACGCGCAACAGCAGCATCTCGAGCGACATCAGCTCCATTTCGATGCGCGCGATCTTGTCGCGCATGCGGACATCGTCGAACATGCGGCCGCCGTGGCCATCCGCCGCCTCGCGCGCATAGCGCTTCAACCGCCGCAACTCGCGATAACACTGACCGATGCCCGCAATGCCCGTGCGCTCATGGCCGAGCAGCACCTTCGCATAGGTCCACGCGCGCCCCTCTTCGCCGACGAGATTCTCGACCGGCACTTCCACGTCTTCGAACCACGTCTCGTTGACATCGTGGCCGCCATCGAGCGTCTTGATGGGACGCACGGTCACGCCGGGACTTTTCATGTCGATGAGCAACATGGAGATGCCGTCCTGCTGCTTGCCGTCACTGCCGGTGCGCACGAGGCAGAAGATCCAGTCGGCATATTGCGCATAGGTCGTCCAGGTCTTCTGACCATTGACGATATAGCAATCGCCCTTGCGCACGGCCTTCGTCCTCAGCGACGCCAGATCGGAGCCCGCGCCCGGCTCCGAATAGCCCTGGCACCAGAAGTCGTCCATCGTGGGAATGCGCGGCAGGAAGCGCGCCTGCATCTCCTTGCTGGCGAATTTCATCAGGACCGGCGCGATCATCGATACGCCGAACGGAATCAGGCGAGGCGCGCCTGCACCGATAGTCTCGATCTCGAAGATCACCCGCTGCAACGCGCTCCAGCCGGTGCCGCCGTATTCCTTCGGCCACGACGGCGCGCCCCAGCCGCGCGCATGCAGGATGCGATGCCAGCGCACGAAATCGTCCTTGCCCAGACGCCGCTGTGATTCCACCTTCGCGCGGATATCCGCAGGCAAATGTTCCCGCACGAACGCGCGGACTTCCTCGCGAAACGCGTCGTCGGCTGCGGTGAAGCGGAGGTCCATCGGTCTCTCCCTTTGAATGTCAGACGAGCGTAGGTCAGCCAGGAACCGTGATCCCCACCAACGATGGGGGGTGTGGTTCCCGCGCGCGCCCCGCGCTGCACTCGCCCCCCCATTGGTGGTGGGCGATGTCGACGCGCGCCCGCCGACCATGTACGAACGACTACCCGAGTCACAGCGGACGCGTTACCGGAACGCGCCGTTCAAAGGAACCCGACGGAAACCGACATGGAAATCCAACGAAGCGTCTATCGCGATGATCACGAGATGTTCCGCACCACCGTGCGCCGCTTCTTCGAACGCGAATGTCTGCCGCGTCAGGCTCAGTGGAACGAAGCCGGCATGGTCGACCGCGAAACCTGGCGCAAGGCCGGGCGCGAAGGCCTGTTGTGCGTCACGCTGCCGACGGAATACGGCGGCGGTGGCGGCGACTACGGGCACAGCGCGGTCATGGCCGAGGAAGTCGCGCGCTGCGGCCTCTCGGGCGTCACGTTCAACATGCACTCCGACATCATCGCGCCGTACATCGCGCGCGTGGGCACCGCCGCGCAGAAGGACAAGTGGCTGCCGGGCGCGTGCTCGGGCGAGATCGTGCTCGGTATCGCGATGACCGAACCCGGCACCGGCAGCGACCTCAAGGCCGTGCGTACCACCGCCGTGCGCGATGGCGACGAATACGTCATCAACGGCAGCAAGACCTTCATCAGCAACGGCATCAGCGGCGATCTGTTCATCGTCGTGTGCAAGACGGACCCGGCGGCGGGCGCGAAGGGCATCAGCCTGCTCGTGGTCGAAGCGGACCGCGAAGGTTTCCGGCGCGGCCGCAAGCTCGACAAGGTCGGTCTGCATGCGCAGGACACCGCCGAACTGTTCTTCGACAACGTGCGCGTGCCGGCTGCCAACCTGCTCGGCGAAGAAGGCATGGGCTTCAAATATCTGATGGCCGAACTGCCGCAGGAGCGCTTTTCGATCGCGCTCGCCGCCGCCGCGCGGCTCGAGACTGCGCTGAAACACACCGTCGAGTATGTCAAGGAACGCAAGGCGTTCGGCCAGACCGTGTGGGACTTCCAGAACACGCGCTTCAAGCTCGCGGACATTCAGGCGCAGGCCGTCGCGGTGCGTCTGATGATCGATCACTACCTCGGCGAGCACATGCGCCGCCGTCTCACGCTCGAAGAGTCCGCGCTGGCCAAACTGTTCGCCACCGAAACGCTCGGCAAGGCGCTCGACGAGATGGTGCAACTGCATGGCGGCTACGGCTACATGCTCGAGTATCCGATCGCCCGCGCCTTCGTCGATTCGCGCGTGAACCGCATCTACGGCGGCACGAGCGAAGTCATGCGCGAGCTCATCTCTCGCGCGCTTTGAACCCATTCGATAAACCAAGGAGACAAGCATGACCAGCAAAGTTTATGTCGCCGGCGTCGGCATGATTCCGTTCGCCAAGCCCGGCGCGAGTGCGCATTACGATGAAATGGGCGCCTTTGCCATTCGCGAGGCGCTCGCCGATTCGGGCATCGATTTCAAGCATATCCAGCAGGCCTACGCGGGCTATGTCTATGGCGACTCGACGTGCGGCCAGACGGCGCTGTATCGCGTCGGCATGACGGGGATTCCGGTCATCAACGTCAACAACAACTGCGCGACGGGTTCGTCGGCATTGTGGCTCGCGCATCAGGCGGTGAAGAGCGGCATGGTGGAATGCGCGCTTGCCTTCGGCTTCGAGGAGATGCAGCCGGGCGCGCTCAAGAGCAACTGGGACGATCGTCCGCGCGCGATGGCGAAGTTCATCGAGATCGCCGACCGCCTCGTGCCCGACTGCGAACAGCCCGGCGCGATCCGCATGTTCGCGGGCGCCGGTCAGACGCACATGAAGAAATACGGCACGAAGCTCGAAACCTTCGCGAAGATTCGCGCGAAGGCGAGCCAGCATGCCGCACGCAATCCGCTCGCCATCTTCCGCAAGGTCGTGACGCCGGAAGACGTGCTCGCCGCGCCGATGGTCTGGGAAGGCGTACTGACGCGTCTGATGGCCTGCCCGCCGACGTGCGGTGCCGCCGCGGCGATCGTCTGCTCGGAAGCGTTCGCGAAGAAGCACGGCTTGCGCGCCGACGTGATGATCGCGGGCCAGGCGCTCACCACCGATGGCCCCACCCTCTTCGACAATCCCGACATGATCGATCTCGTCGGTTTCGGCATGACGCAATCGGCATCGCGCGCGGTGTACGAGCAGGCCGGCATCGGGCCCGAGGATATCGACGTCATCGAGCTGCATGACTGCTTCGCGCAAAACGAACTCATCACGTATGAAGGGCTCGGCCTCTGCGACAAGGGCGAAGGCGAAAAGCTCGTCGAACGTGGCGACAATACGTATGGCGGGCGCTGGGTCGTCAATCCGTCGGGCGGATTGCTGTCGAAGGGGCATCCGCTCGGCGCGACGGGTCTCGCGCAATGCTTCGAGCTCGTGCATCAGTTGCGCGGCACGGCGGGCGAGCGTCAGGTGCAGAACGCGAAGGTCGCGTTGCAGCACAACCTCGGCCTCGGCGGCGCATGCGTCGTCACCGCTTACCAGCGCGCGGCCTGAGGACGACGACATGCTGAACAAGTCTTTCATCGGCCGTGCGCTGCCCTCGTTTCACGCGACGGCCGAAGCGGGTCAGCTCGCGCTGTTCGCCAAGGCGACGGGCGAAACGCGCTCCGAATACATCGACGAATCCGCCGCGCGCGATGCCGGTCATCCGAACCTGCCGCTGCCGCCCACGTTCCTCTTCTCGCTCGAACTCACGTATCCGTCCGCGGGATGGCGTCAGGAGATCGGCATCGAGGCATCGCGCATTCTGCATGGCGAGCAGTCGTTCACGTATCACCGTCTCGCCTATGCCGGCGAGAAGCTGCTGTTCGAAAGCGGGATCGCCGACATCTATGACAAAAAAGGCGGCGCGCTGAGCTTCGTCGTGCGCGAGACGCGCGTGACGAACGCGCGCGGCGAGCATGTCGCGGATCTGCGCAGCGTGCTCGTGCATCGCAACGGTTAATGCCCAGGGGGACGCAATGGACTTCAACACGCTTCAGGTCGGCGACACGCTGCCGCCGCTCACGCTGCCGCCGGTGAACCGCACGACGCTTGCGTTGTTCGCGGGTGCATCGAACGATCACAACCCGATTCATATCGATATCGATTACGCGCGCAAGGCCCGCATGCCCGATGTCTTCGCGCACGGCATGTTGTCGATGGCGTGGCTCGGCCGTCTGCTGACGCACTGGGCCGATCAACGCAAGCTGCGCGAGTTCGGCGTGCGCTTCACGGGCATCACGCATCTCGGGCATGTCGTCACGTGCACGGGCACGGTCGTCGAAAAATTCGAGAAAGACGGCGAGCAGCGCGTGCGCCTCGAGATACAGACCGCCAATCAATATGGCGAAGTCAAAGTCGCGGGCGATGCCGTCATCGCCGTATGAATCTGAGAGACACAGGAGACTGAAATGGCAAAACTCAATGGAAAGGTCGCGCTCGTCACCGGCTCGGGGCGCGGTATCGGTCAAGCTATCGCGATGAAGCTCGCGAGCGAAGGCGCGCGCATCGTCGTGAACGATCTCGATGCCGACCCCGCGCATGAAACCGTCGAGCTGCTCAAGAAGCAAGGCGCCGATGCGGTCGCGTGCGTCGGCAGCGTCGCGGCGCCGGACTTCGCCGAGCGCTACGTCGGCACGGCGATCAAGGCGTTCGGCGGCATCGACATCATCGTGAACAACGCGGGCTATACGTGGGACGACGTCATCCAGCGCATGACCGACGAGCAGTGGTACGCCATTCTCGATTGCCATCTGACCGCGCCCTTTCGCATCCTGCGTGCGGCGTATCCGCATATCAAGGCGCAATGGCAGGCCGAAAGCGCCGAAGGACGCGAAGTGTTCCGCAAGATCGTCAACGTGTCGTCGGTATCGGCGCTCAACGGCAACGCGGGGCAGATGAACTATTCGTCCGCGAAGGCCGGCGTGATCGGCATGACGCGCGCGCTGTCGCGTGAATGGGGACGCATGAAGGTGAACGTGAATGCCGTCGCATTCGGCCTCATCCACACGCGCATGACCGACGCCGATGCCAAGGAAGGCGCGACCGTGAAGATCGAAGGCCGCGATATCCGCGTCGGCATCAATCCGGAGCTGCTCAAGACGCACGCGCAACGCAATCCGCTCGGACGCGGCGGCACGCCTGAAGAAGCCGCGGGCGCCGTCTATCTGTTCTGCCTGCCCGAATCGAACTACATTACGGGACAGGTGGTGGCGGTAGCCGGTGCGCCGCAATGATGGCGGGCACGTCTCATCGCTCCGATTGACCACCACGCCGCATCGCGGGAAGCGAGGTTCACCATGACAGTGTCGTCCGATTTCAAGCCCCGGTCCGCTTGGGCCATGACCGTCCTGCTGACGGGACTCGCGCTCATCAATTATCTCGACAAGGTCGTGATCGGTGTCGTCGCGGTACCGATGTCGAAAGAGCTCGGTCTCAGTCACGCGCAGTTCGGCCTTATCGCCGGTGCATTCTTCTGGCTCTTTTCCATCTCGACGATCGCCGTCGGCTTCATCTCGAATCGTGTCAAGACGCGCTGGCTGCTGCTCGCCATGGGCATCGCGTGGGCGGTGTTGCAGATCCCGCAAGCCCACATGACGAGCCTCTTCGCGTTGCTGATCTGCCGCGTGCTGCTCGGCGCGGCGGAAGGTCCGTTCATGCCGACGACCATCCACGCGCTCTACAAATGGTTCCCCGACACGAAGCGCACGCTGCCGGTGGCGATCGTGAGCCAGGGCGCGGGTCTCGGCCTGTTGATGGCCGGCATGCTGATTCCGCTCGTCACGTCGCGTTTCGGCTGGCGCATGAACTTCCTGATCCTCGCCGGCATCGGCTTCGCGTGGAGCGTGCTGTGGCTGTGCTTCGGGCGCGAAGGGAATATCGAGCACAAGGCGGCATCGGCCCAAGCGGGTGCGTCGGCCGAGGCTGCGCGTCAACCGCTGCGCAAGACGCTGACCAATGCGTCGGTGCTGTGCACGATCCTGCTCGGCTTCGCGGCGTACTGGTCGCTGACGCAGGTATTCACGTGGCTGCCGACGTATCTGGAGAAAGGCCTCGGCTACTCGCACGTGCAGGCGGGCCGTCTGTTCGCGCTGATCATCATCGCGGCGACGCCGATCAACCTCGGCCTGTCGTGGTTCTCGCAACGTCTGATGGGCCGCGGCGTCGGCTCGCGTGCGGCGCGGGTGAAGTTCATCAGCATCGCGTACATCGTGAGCGGCTGCATCTACGTGCTTCCGCTGATGTTCGAATTCACCACGCTTCAGAAGGTCTTGCTGATGGCGGTCGGCGCGGGTCTGCCGACGATCTGCTTCTCCATCGCCCCTGCCTTGCTCGCGGAAGTCGTGCCCGAAACGCAACGTGGAGCTACGCTCGCGATCTATGCGGCCATCGGCAGTCTCGGCGGCGCCATTTCGCCCGCGCTGATGGGCGAGATCGTGCAGCACGGCGGAGCCGCCGCCCAGGCCTACGAGAAAGGCTTCGCGACGTGCGCGATCCTCGTCGTCCTCGCTGCATTGGTGGCGTTGAGCTGGCTGCATCCCGAACGTTCGCGCCGCGTGCTCGAAACGACGGCGGCCCCGGCGCGATCGACGGCTGTCTGAACAGGAACACCACGACACATGAAAACGCTGAACCGCTACTACATCGATGGACGCTGGGTCGAGCCTGCCGGCGCGAGCACGGCCTTCGAGATCATCAATCCCGCCGATGAAACCGTCACGGGCATCGTGCAGCTCGGCGGCACGGAAGACGTGAATCGCGCCGTCTCCGCTGCGCGCGCTGCGTTTCCCGCGTGGTCGCACACCACGCGCGAGGAACGCATCGCGTTGCTGGAACGCATCATCGAATGCTACCGCGCGCGCATGAGCGATCTGGCCGATGCCGTGCGTATCGAAATGGGCGCGCCCGCCGCGCTGGCGAAGTCGCTGCATGTGCCTGTCGGACTGATGCAGCTCGAAGGTGCGCTCAAGGTCCTGCGCGAGTTTCGCTTCGAACGCGAGCACGGCCGCAATGTCGTGCGCCGCGAGGCGATCGGCGTTGCCGCGCTCATCACGCCGTGGAACTGGCCGCTCAATCAGATCGCGGCCAAGGTCGCGCCCGCGATCGCGGCGGGCTGCACGGTCGTGCTGAAGCCATCGGAGATCGCGCCGCTCGATGCCGTCATCTTCGCCGACATCATGCATGACGCCGGCACGCCCGCCGGCGTCTTCAACATGCTCTTCGGCGATGGCCCGGCGGTCGGCGCGGCGCTCAGCGCGCATTGCGACGTCGACATGGTGTCGATCACCGGATCGACGCGTGCCGGCGTGGAAGTCGCGCGCGCCGCGGCCGCGACGGTCAAGCGCGTGACGCAGGAACTCGGCGGCAAGTCGCCGCTCATCATCCTCGACGATGCCGATCTGCACGCCGCCGTGAAAAGCGCCGTCGTGCAGTGCATGACCAACTCGGGGCAGACCTGTGTTGCACCCACGCGCATGTTGGTGCCGCGCAATCGCATGGATGAAGCCGCCGCGGTTGCAGCCGCGGTCGCCGATAAGCTCACGGCCGGCGATCCCGCCGCTCCCGCCACGCGTCTCGGTCCGCTGTCGAACCGTGCGCAGTTCGAGAAAGTGCAGCGCATGATTCGCGCCGGCATGGAGGAAGGCGCGCGCCTCGTCGCGGGCGGACCGGGCCGACCCGCAGGTATCGAGCGCGGCTTCTTCGCGCGTCCGACCGTCTTCGCGGACGCACGCAACGACATGGCGATCGCGCGCGAAGAAATCTTCGGCCCGGTGCTCGCGATGATCCCCTACGACAGCGAAGACGAAGCCATCGATATCGCCAACGACTCGCCGTACGGTCTCGCCGCTTACATCTATTCGAACGACGAAGCTCGCGCGCGCCGCGTGGCGAATCGCATGCGCGCGGGCATCGTGCGCATCAACGAGGCTCAGACCGATTTCTCGATGCCGCTCGGCGGTTACAAGACCTCGGGCAACGGGCGCGAATACGGCGAGGAAGGCTTCGCCGAATACCTCGAAACCAAGTCGGTGATGCGCTGATTCACACACAAGGAACCATGACATGAACTTCGATGTTCCCAGCGAATGGGTCGATTTCGGCGATGCGCTCATCCGCTTCATCGACCGTGAAGTGGCGCCGCTCGAACACGAGCATCGCGCGCTGCTGGATCACGAGCATCGCGCTTACTTCGAGGATGGGCGTTATCGTCCCGAAGTTCTGGCGCTGCGGCGGCAAGTGCGCATGCGCTCGGCGGAACTCGGCTTCTACACGGCGCTCGGCGATGAATCGCTCGGCGGCGGCGGACTCGGCGCGCAGGCGACGGTGTATATCCAGGAGCGTCTCAATGCGCATTGCGGACCGTCGCGCCATCTCGTGCATACGGTCGTGCTGCCCTCGCCTTTCACCAATGGCTTGTCGCCCGTGCTGCGGCATCTGCGGCCCGACGTGCTGGCGCCGCTGCTCGAAGGTATTGCGTCGGGCAACAAGACCATGTGCTTCGGCCTGAGCGAACCCGACGCCGGTTCCGACGTGTTCGGCATGCGCACGCGTGCGGTGCGCGATGGCGATCACTGGATCATCAACGGCACGAAGCAATGGATCACGAACGCGCCCTACGCCGACTACGCGATGATCTTCGCCATCACCGACGAAGAGAAAGCGCGCGCGCATCGCGGCGGCGTGACGGGCTTCTTCCTGCCGACGAACACGCCGGGCTTCTCCGTGCCGAGCGTGATTCCGGTGATGGGGCATCACGGATCGGAGACGGGCATCGTCGCACTGGACGATGTGCGCGTGCCGGATACGCATCGTCTCGGTCCGGTCGATCAGGGCTTGTCCGTTGCGCTGGATGGCGTGAATGCGGGCCGTCTTTCGATGGCCGCGAGCTGTCTCGGTCTCGCGCAATGGGCGCTCGATCAGGCGGTCGAGTATGCGAAGGTGCGCAAGACTTTCGGCCGGCCGATCGCGGATCATCAGGCGGTGCAGTTCATGCTCGCCGATTGCGCCATGGACATCTACGCCAGCAAATCGATGCTGCGCCACTGCGCGTGGCTCATCGACGAAGGCAGGCCCGCGACGAAGGAAGTATCGATCGTGAAGGCATCGGCGACGGAAATGGTGGGACGCGTGTTCGATCGCGCCATTCAGGTGCATGGCGCGATGGGCCTGACCAACGAACTGCGTCTGGAGAAGGGTTATCGCTATGCGCGCACGGTGCGCATTCCGGATGGAACGTCGGAGATTCAGCGGCGCACGATCGCGCGCAAGCTGCTCGAAGGCGACACTTCGTTTAACTGATGTTTCATGCATGGCTCGCGGTCATATAACCGCGAGCCATGTGCTTCAGAACTGCGAAAGCGTCAGCGCATTCCTCACCGACTTCACCCCCGGCACCGCCTCCGCCGCCTTCGTGGCGAGCGCCATCTGCGATGACTCCGGCACGCCGCCTTCCAGAATCACATCGCCGTTCTTCGCTTTCACTGCAATACCCGTCGATACGAGTCCCTTCGTACGCTGCAACGCCTTGAAGACATCGCGTTGAAGTTTGCGATCGGCGGACTTGCCCGACTTCTCTTGCGGCACACTCGCCGCCGTGGCCTCATCGGGTGCGGACGTTTGTGCCTGCGCGCCCAGGGACGCCGCCGCGATCATCGCAGTCAGCATCAGCCGGGCAACCTGATTACGCGTCATTTGATTTTCTCCTTTTCTGTTCAATCTTTAAGAGGTTGTTGAAACACCTTCAGCCCGGGTGATCCGGGCTGAAGGAAAGAAACGTTGCATCACGAAGGAATACTTCGGCCGCCCGTCAGAAGCGGTGCATCATGCCGACCGCGGCCATCGTCTGCGATGTCTGCGGCTTCGACACGGCGATGCCGGTCCAGCTCATCGTCGAATTGCCGTTGTTCTTCATGTAGCCCGCGCGCGCATAAATCGACGTGCGCTTGGACAGCGAATGATCCCAGCCGATCTGGACAGCCGGCGTGTTGTCGTGCGCGCCGCGCACATCGCGATGCAGGAACGCCGCCTCGAAGGTATCGAAAGGCGTGACCTGCACCGTCGCGCCGAGCTGCGCGATGCTGTACGAATGCACCGAGTTCATGCGGGCCGCGACCGAACCGGCCGGTGCATCGTCGGGCTTCGTGTAGATATACAGCGCCTGCAGATTGACGATGCCGAGGCGATACGCGATCGCGCCGGTAAAGCGCTCGCTGGCGACGAGATTCGTGACGATCGGACCGAGCGTCTGCTGACCCGGACGCTGATTCTGATAACCGACGCCTGCATACAGGCCATAGCCCGAATACTGCAGCGAGAAGTCCATCACGTTGCCGAACGTCGTCGGCGTCGGCTGCGTGACGCTCGCCGAGAAACCGTACAGCGCGGAGAACTTGAAGCCGGCCAAGGTCGGCGACAGATACTGCACCGCGTTGCTCTGACGCCCGTTCAGATATTGCACGCCGTTCGTGGCGGGATCGCGGGCGAGCACCGCCGATGCGGCGAGCCCGAGCGCTTCGTCGAGCCGGAACGGATCGGCCGGATACGCGATGAAAAAGCTCGGCGTGTATTGACGGCCGAAGCGCAACGACCCGTACTTCTCGTTCGACAACCCGACCCACGATTGCCGATAGAACATCACCGACGAATCCGCGAGGAACGTGCCGTTGTTGATGTTGAAGCCGTTTTCGATCGCGAAGTCGGCCTTGTTCCCGCCGCCGAGATCTTCGCTGCCCTTGAAGCCGAACAGCGAGCCGACGTTCCCGCCGCTGCGCATCGACACCGTGCTCGTGCCGCCGTTGTTGTTCCAGAGGCCGAATACATCGATGACGCCGTAGAGCGTCACGCTGGATTGAGCCGATGCCGCTTGCGCCGCGAGCAACATCGCCGCCGCACAGATACTCCGTCTGACCAGACGCATAGCTATGTCTCCTCCACAGATTTTCCGCACCTGCCGATGCGGACAGACAAACCCGGCCGCCGTGTGGTTGTTATCGGAGGACGGGTGATGCATCCAGTGTGGAGACCCTCGCGCGCGCGCGACCTACCCGAAGTGTGGGGGCGGGATTCCCCTTAAGCAGCCTGCCCCCCTAACGGCGGTGGGAGCGTAAGACGCGCCGCCGCCTAATGTGTCAGCACGGCTCAACATGTATTTCGAAAACCTCGAGAGAACATCATGAATACGCGTGACACCGTTCAGCCCGAGCTGGACGACATCGACTCTGAAAACGCACAGCGCGGTTTCATCGGAACCATTCCTGACGCGGAGATTCTCGACGCGCGCGGGCGCACCGTCTGGAGCCTGCGCGACTACGCGTTCCTCGACGAAGAAACACCCGCGCCCAGCGTGCATCCGAATCTGTGGCGGCAGGCGCGGCTGAACATGCATCACGGCCTGTTCAAGGTGACCGAGCGCATCTATCAGGTGCGCGGCTTCGATATCGCCAACGTGAGTTTCATCGAAGGCGATACGGGCGTGATCGTCATCGATCCGCTCACGGTTGCGGAGACCGCGCAGGCGGCGATTGCGCTGTATCGCAAGCATCGCGGCGACCGCCCCGTCTCCGCGATGATCTACACGCACAGTCATTCCGATCATTACGGCGGCGCACGCGGCGCACTCGACGAAGCCGATGCCCGCGCGCGCGGCGTGCCGATCATCGCGCCACGCGGCTTCATGTGGCATACGGTGTCGGAGAACGCCATAGCGGGCAATGCGATGATGCGTCGCGGCATGTTCCAGGCCGGCATCAGCCTGCCGAAACACGTGTGCGGCCAGGTCGATTGCGGCATCGGCAAAGGCGTGCCGATGGGCACCGGCACGCTGATCCCGCCGACCATGACGATCGAGCAGGAAGTGGAGACGCATGTCATCGACGGTGTGAAGATCATCTTCCATCTGGCGCTGGAAAGCGAAGCGCCGTCGGAAATGTTCATGCACTTTCCCGAGTTGCGGGCGTTGAACACGGCGGAGATCGGCGTGCAGACCATGCACAATCTCTGCCCCTTGCGCGGCGCCGAAGTGCGCGATGCGCGTCTGTGGTCGCGTTATCTCGACGAGGCGCTCGACCGGTATGCGCCCACCGCCGATGTCGTCTTCGCGCAGCACAACTGGCCGACGTGGGGCAACGAGCGCATCCGCACGTATCTGCGGCAACAGCGCGATCTCTACAAGCATCTGCACGATCAGACCGTTCGGCTGATGAATCACGGGATGACGGCCATCGAAGTGGCCGAGGTGATGAAGCTGCCGGACACGCTCGCCAGCACGTGGGCGAATCGCGGGTTCTATGGCGCGATCTCGCATAACGTGAAAGCTATCGTGCAGCGTTATCTCGGCTGGTACGACGGCAATCCTGCACATCTGCACACCTTGCCTCCGGAAACCGCCGGGCCGCGTTACGTCGACTATATGGGCGGCGCAGAGGCACTGCTCCATAAAGCCCGCGCCGATTTCGCGCGTGGCGAGTATCGCTGGGTCGCGGAGGTGACGAACCATCTGGTGTTCGCGGATCCGTCGAACAAGGACGCGCGCGCATTGTGCGCGGATGCACTCGAGCAGCTCGGCTTCGCGGCGGAATCGTCGACGTGGCGCAATGCGTATCTGCTCGGCGCGCAGGAGCTGCGACGCGGCGCGCCGAAGATCAAGCGCCGGCATGTGAGCCGCGATCTCGTTTCGGTGCTGCCGCTGGAGTTGCTGCTCGATTACTTCGCGATTCGTCTCGACTCGGAACAGGCGAAGGACGAACACATGCAGATCGAGTGGTCGAATCCGGAAACCGGCGAGCGCATCGCGATGCGTCTGGAGAATGCGACGCTCACGTATCTGCCCGGCGCGGTGCGCGGCAAAGCGACGGCGCATGTGTCGCTGGGACGCGTGGGGCTTGCGCGCCTGCAATCGGGCGACGACAAACTCGGCGATACGCTCGCGCTTCTCGTCGAACAGGGCGATGTGCAAGTGGAAGGTGATGTCGGAAGCGTCGTGCGTCTGCTCAATATGCTCGATGAGTTCGACCCGATGTTCAACGTCGTCGAGCCGTGATGCCGGCTTGAGCGTCTTGCCGAACCCCACGTTCTTGCGAACGTGGGGTTTTTGCTTTTCAACGACCGCGTTGGCGCCGCTCGCACCGCCTGTTCAAGCGCGCAAAACGAAAAAGCCCCGGCCGTGGCCGGGGCTTTAACTCGAGGTTCGCGACCGGCGCCCGTTCAGGCGACTCGGTTTTCCTCGGGCACGCCTGTCGGCGTCTGCACCGCCTGAGATGCAACCCGCCCCAGGATCATATCCGCCGCTTTCTCGCCGATCATGATCGCCGGTGCGTTCGTGTTCCCGCCGATGATCGTCGGCATGATCGATGCATCCACCACACGCAAGCCCTCGACGCCGCGCACGCGCAGTTGCGGATCGACGACCGCGCGTTCGTCGCGACCCATGCGGCATGTACCGACCGGATGAAACGCCGTATCCGCGCGCGCCGCGATGATCTTGCGGATGCGCTCGTCGTCGCTGCCATCGGCGCGCAGGTTCGGATCGCCGAATATACCGCCGTGACGCGCGAGCTGCGGCTGATCGAAGATGCGCTTCAGCATGCGCACGCCCGTAACGAGCGTGTCCATGTCGCGCGCATCGGAGAGCATGTTCAGATCGATGATCGGTGCATCGCGCGTATCCGCCGACTTCAGCCGCACTTCGCCGCGGCTATGCGGACGCAGCACGCACACGTGACACGAATAGCCCTGACCGTAGCGCATCGGTTTCGTGACGGCCGCGGTCATGAAATGCGCCTGCAGATCGGGCTCGTCGAGATCGGGGCGGCTCTTGAAGAAGCCGCCCGCCTCCACGATGTTGCTCGTCAGCACGCCAGCACGCTCGCGCTTGTAGCGCCGCCATGCCTTCAGCAGATGCCAGCCGCCGCGCACGGACGGGCCGATCAGTTCCGTCGAGTTCACCTTGAGCTGATAGAGCAATACATCGGCGTGCTCTTGCAGGTTACGGCGGACATCCGGCGATGCCACGATCACCGGCACACCGAGTTCGTTCAGATGCTCCGCCGGCCCGATGCCCGACGCCATCAGCAACTGCGGCGATCCGAATGCGCCGCTGCTCACGATCACTTCACGCCGCGCGCGAATGATCGACGTCTGCTCGCCGCGCCGCACTTCGACGCCGACCGCGCGCTTGCCATCGAACACGATGCGCACGGCTTGCGTCTCCGACAGCACATGCAAGTTCGGATAGCGGCTCAACTCACGCGTGTCGCCCTGATGCAGATACGCACGCGCCGCGTTCCAGCGCTCGCCGTTCTTCTGCGTCAACTGGAACAACCCGACGCCTTCCTGCGTGGCGCCGTTGAAATCCGCGTTGTACCGATACCCCGCCGCCTGCGCCGCTTCCACGAACCATCGCGAGAACTGGCTCGGCGAACGCGGATCGCTGACGGCGAGCGGACCGCGCCCGCCATGCAGCGCATCGTCCTGACCGGCCATGCGTTCGTTGCCTTCCGAGCGCTTGAAGTACGGCAGGACATCGCGCCAGGCCCAGCCATCGCAGCCGGCTTCGGCCCAACGGTCGTAATCGCGCGGCACGCCACGGATATAGATCATGCCGTTGATCGACGAACTGCCGCCTAGACCGCGCCCGCGCGGCTGCCGGCCGCGACGGTCCATCAACTGCGCCTGACGTTCCGTGCGATAGCCGTAGTTGTACGCGTTCTCCTTGCCCGACAGCAGCACGAGACCGAGAGGCGTCGTGATCTTCTTGCTGTGATCGTGCGTCCCGGCTTCGATGATCGCGACGCTGCAGCCGCCCGTCTGCGCGAGCCGTCCCGCGACCGCGCAGCCCGCCGATCCCGCGCCGACGACGACGTAATCGAAGTTGGTTTCCATGACGCGCCCTTACACCGGGTCCCAGCTGAAGACATCGCTCGACACTTCGACCGGCACGAACGACGGCGCCATCGCCGGACGCAGATGCGTCGCGAGCGTCTCGGGCGTCCAGCCTTCGGCGCGCTGCATCGCGCGGATCGGACGCGGCTGGCTCATCAGGAAAATCTCGTTGCGGCGCACGGTGAAGATCTGCGCGTTGACATCGGCGGCGGCGTCGCTGGCGAGGAACACGGCGAGCGGCGCGATATCGGCGGGCGACATCGAACGTGCTTTCGCAAGGCGTTCGGCCTGATCGGGCGTGTCCGGAATCGAGCCGGCCATGCGGCTCCACGCGAACGGCGAGATGCAGTTCGAGCGCACGTTGTAGCGCGCCATGTCGAGCGCGAGCGACTTCGACAAACCCGCGACGCCGAGCTTCGCCGCCGCATAGTTGGCCTGCCCGACATTGCCGATCAATCCCGACGTCGATGTCATATGCACGAAGCTGCCGCTCTTCTGCGCCTTGAAATGCGTCGCGGCGGCACGGCTGACGTTGAACGCGCCGTAAAGATGCACTTGCAGCACGGCATCGAATTCTTCGGGCGTCATCTGATGAAAGATGCGGTCGCGCAGAATGCCGGCGTTATTCACGACGCTGTCGATGCGCCCGAACGTTTCCATCGCCATATCGACGATACGGCTCGCGCTTTTCGCATCGGCCACGCTGTCGCGATTGACGGTTGCCTCGCCGCCTTCCGCGCGGATCATCGAAACAACTTCCTGCGCCGGATCTTCGGCGCTCTCGCCGCCGTTCACGCTGACGCCGACATCGTTGACGACGACCTTCGCGCCGTGGCGGCCCATCAGCAGCGCGATCTCGCGCCCGATGCCGCGTCCCGCGCCCGTCACGATCACGACCTTGCCGTCCATCATCTTTTCGCTCATTGCATTGTCTCCTTCATTTGTCCGGCGATGTTTCTAGCGAAACGCCGCCGTCTGGGTGATTTCGCGGCCCTGGATCAGCGCGAGAATGCCGTTCATGCCATCGGGCACCTGAAACACGCGCGCATCGCGCCACATCTGTTCGAGGCCGAGTTCTTCGCTGATGCCCATTGCGCCGTGAATCTGCATCGCCAGATGAATCGCGCGCTCGCAGGCCTGCGTCGCGTAGCGTTTGGCCATCGCGGACGTGCCGTTCGCGCGCAGACCATGATCGATGCAGTCGAGCGCGTAGTAGCACATGAGGCGCGAGGACACGATCGCCGTTTCGATATCGGCGAGATCCTGCTGCACGAGTTGATGACTCGCGAGCGGCTTGCCGAACTGCTGACGCGATGCCGCGTAGTCGCGCGCAAGCTCGAACGCCTTCTGCGCGAGATGCACGCACATCAGCCCGAGCAACGGACGGTTGCCGTTCCAGGCCATCGTGAGGGTTTTGGCGGCATCGCCTGCGTCGCCCATGATGTGGCTCGTGGGCACGCGCGTTCGCTCGAACACGAGTTCGCTCAAATGGCCCTGGCGCAAGCCGGTGATCGCGGTTTCGCGGATATCGATATCCACTTCACTGCGATCCACCAGCGCGCGCCGCGTCACCGGCTTGCCCTTTTCGTCGATGCCGATCACGCACGACACGTTGATCACATCCGCGATCGACGCATTGGTGATCCACATCTTCCGGCCCGTGAGATACGCATGCTCGCCTTCGAGCTCGAGCTTCGTGCGAATCGCGCCCGAATCCGATCCCGCGTTCGCCTCGGTGTTTGCGGTGCAGGCGATCTTGCGGCCCGCGATGAGATCGGGCAGATAGCGCTCGCGAATATGATCAGGACAACCAAGGTGAATGCGCAGAATCGTCCCTTCGTGCGACGCGAGCGACAGCGCCACCACCGGCGGCAATTGTTCGAGAATCAGGCCGTAGTCGAGCATGTTGAGCCCGCCGCCGCCCGCCTCTGCCGGCAGACGTGGCGCCGTGATACCCAGTTCCGCAAACTCCGCGAAAATCTCGAGCATCGCTTTCTTCGGCAACGGCTTGTCCGCCGGATGGCTGCGCAGGATCGGACCGATGCGCAGTTCCACCATGCGCTTCGCCGCCGATACCATCAGCGACTGCTCTTCCGTGAGCGTGAAATTCATGACTGTTCTCCTCTTACGCGCCGCGATAGACAGGCGAGCGCTTTTCCGCGAAGGCTTCGCGTCCTTCGATGCGATCGGCGCTGTCTCGCAGCAAGCCCCATTGAAGATTCGCCTGAGCGACGAAATCGCGGGGCGCGAGATGCGTCGTTTGCACGGCGAGTTGCTTCACGGCCTGCACCGCGAGCGGCCCGTTCGCCGCGATGCGCGAGGCGAGCGACATCGCGAGATCGAGCAGGCCTGCCTTCGGCGTGACGTCGCTGACAAGGCCGATGCGCAACGCCTCCGCCGCATCGATGCGCTCGCCGGTGAGCGCGAGCTTCATCGCGTGAGCGGCGGGAATCGCGCGCAACAGGTATTGCACGCCGCCGCATGCGGGCACGCTCGCGACCTTCACTTCGGGCAAGCCAAAGCTCGCGTTCTCCGATGCGATCCGCAGATCGCATTGCAGCGCCAGTTCCATCCCGCCGCCGAGGCAATAGCCGTTGATCGCGGCGATCATCGGTTTCCAGATGCCGAGATCGGAGAAGTCGAGCAGACGCGTGTAGCCGCCTTGCAGACTTTCCGCGTGACGGCTCTTGTATGCGCCGGAGACGAAGCTCTTCGACGATGGCATCGTCGCCTTCAGATTGGCGCCGGTGCAAAAGGCGCGCTCGCCCGTACCCGTGATGACGATGGCGCGCACGGCGTCATCGTCCTGACACGCGGCGAGATGTGCGCGCAGTTCCTGCAGTTCATCGACGGTCAATGCGTTGAGCGACGCGGGCGCATCGAGCGTGATCGTGGCGACGTGGTCTTGCAGCGTGAGATGGACGGTCATCGCGCGCTCCTCATACGCTCGGGCTGGACAGCGAGCGCCCGCCGCATACGTAGAGCGTCTGCCCCGTGATGTACGACGCCTCGCGGCTCGTGAACATCATGACGGCATGCGCGACGTCTTCCGGCCGGCCGATACGCTGCACCGGCACGGTCGCCTTCAGCTTGTCGCGCTGCTCGTCGGTATAGCTCGCCATCAACGGCGTCTCGACGATGCCCGGCGCGATCGCGTTCACGGTGATGCCGTTCTTCGCGAGTTCGATCGCGAGCGAACGCGTCAGACTCACGACGCCGCCCTTCGCCGCCGAATAGTTCGACTGTCCGAAGCCGCCGAGCCACGCGCGCGACGAGATATTGACGATGCGTCCATAACCCTGCTCGATCATCCCCGGCACGACGGCATGCGCGCACAGAAACTGCGACTTGAGGTTCACGTCGATGACGAAGTCCCAGTCCTCTTCGCTCATCTTCACGAAACGTTTGTCGCGCGTGATGCCCGCGTTATTGATGAGAATGTCGGGCGTCTTCCAGCGCTCCGTGATGTCGGCGACGGCGTCGCGTATGTCGTTCGACTTCGTCACGTCGACACGCATCGGCAGAAGGCGTTTCTGCGTGCGCGCCGCCTCGGAGTCGAGTGCGTCGAGTGCCGCGCCGTTGAGATCGAACACGGCGACCGCGTGCCCTTTGTCGAGCAGCGCCCGCGTGATGCCAAGGCCGATGCCCTGCGCGCCGCCGGTAACGATGGCGATTTGCTTGTCCATGATCTTCTGTCCTTTAGTGCCCCAGGATGTGCACGGCGGACGCCGCGTGATCCACGCCCGCGATACCGCCGCCCGTGCATTGCGTCATCGCGAGCGTCGCGTTTCTGATCTGCCGGTCGCCCGCGCGGCCTTCGAGTTGCCAGACGGCCTCGACCATTTGCGCGACGCCCGTCGCGCCGAGCGGATGCCCTTTCGCCAGCAGACCGCCGCTCGGATTCACCGGCACGCGGCCGCCGAGCGCGGTCGCGCCCGAGCGCAGCAACTCGTGCGCTTCGCCGCGTTCGCACAGCCCGAGCGCCTGGTAATAGACGAGTTCGGCGATGGTGAATGCATCGTGCAGTTCGACCATGTCGAGATCGTCCGGCGTGACATCCGCCTGCGCGTAAGCGAGCCGTGCCGCGCGCGCGGTGATTTCGGCGGCGAGGATGTCGTCGAGCCCGAGTTCCTGCTTGCCCGACTGCACGACCGACGCCAGCACGCGCACCGGCTTCGCGCGCCGATGCGGCTTCTTCGTGGTGAGCACGAGCGCCGCGGCGCCATCGACGGCAGACGGGCAGCATTGCAGCAGCGTCAGCGGATCGAACACCATGCGCGACGACATGACTTCATCGACGGTGGTTTCCTTTTTCGTCTGCGCATACGGATTGAGCGCGCCGTGACGGCGGTTCTTGACCGCGACTTCGGCCAGCACGTCCGGCTTCACGCCGAACTCGTGCAGATAGCGCGTGGCGCGCATCGCATAGACGGCCGGCAGCGTGAGACCGGCGCGGGCGTAAAGCTCCGTCATGTAGTCGTTGCGCTGCAGCGGCAACGCGCCGCCGCCCATCGTGGTCAACTGCTCCGCACCCAGCACGACGACGGTGTCGTAGCGGCCCGCTTCGAGCGCGTGACAGGCGAGATGCACGCCGGTCGCGCCGCTCGCGCAGGCGTTCTCGACGTTGTAGACGGCCGGGCCTGTCAGCCCGAGGTCGCGCAACAGCACCTGACCAAGCACCATGCCGCCGAACACGTTGGCCGCATAGAAAGCCTGCACGGCTTGCGATTCGATGCCCGCATCCGCGATGGCATCCTCGACCGCGCATTGCGCCAGATCCTGCATGCCGCCGTCGTGGCGGCCGAAGGGCGTCATCGCGACGCCGGCAATATAAATGGGCTGCTTCATGACTGCGCGGGCTCCTGCAATTCGAATCCGAAAATTTCGCCGCTGGCGGTATCGAAGAGGCGCGTCTGAAGCTTCTCGCCGATGACAGGACGACGGCCCTCCGGACACGCCAGCCGCCCGAAGACGCGCACGCCTTCGGGATAATCCGCGAAGCAGAGTGTTGTCGGCGGCAGGCCGAGTTTCGGGCTGGCGTGCATCACCGTGAAGCTGTAGAGCACGGGCGTGCCAGTCAGTGCGATCAGCTTTGCACGGGCGGCCATCCGCGATTTGGGCGGCAAGGGCGGAAACAGGAGTGCATCGTCATCGATGCGCTGATGGGCCAGCAGCACGGGACGCCCGTCCTGCATGCACCACGGTTGTTTCGAATAATCATCAGGAATGCTCATTGTCCCCTCTTCTTTCATACGCGCTCGAACACCGCCGCCAGCCCCTGGCCGCCGCCGATGCACATCGTTTCCAAACCGTAGCGCGCGCCGCGACGCGCCATTTCGTGCAGCATCGACGTCATGATGCGCACGCCCGTTGCGCCGATCGGATGCCCGAGCGAGATGCCCGATCCGTTGACGTTCACGCGCGAATCGCCTTCGAGCTTCCACGCGCGCAGGCAGCTCAGGACCTGCACGGCGAACGCCTCGTTGATTTCGAGCAGATCCATGTCCTTCAGCGTCAAACCGATGCGCGGCAGCAGCTTCGCCACCGCCGGCACCGGGCCGATGCCCATGCGCAGCGGATCGCAGCCCGACGCCGCCCAGCCGACGAAACGGCCCATCGGTTGCGCACCGTGCTTCGCGAGCCAGGCTTCCGATACGACGAGACACGCGGATGCCGCATCGTTCTGTTGACACGCATTGCCTGCCGTCACCGTGCCGTTTTTCAGCAGCGCGGGCAGCTTCGCCATGACATCGAGACTCGCGTCCTCGCGGATGCCTTCATCGCGCGAAAAGAGCTTCGTTTCGCCCTTCTTGTGCGGCACGGGAACGGAGACGACTTCCGCGTCGAAACGGCCTTCTTTCCAGGCCTGCGCCGCGAGTTGATGACTGCGCGCGGCGTAGCGGTCGCTTGGCTCGCGGCCAATGTCGTAATCGCGCGCGAGGTTTTCCGCGGTTTCGGCGGCGCCGCCGGCCATGACGCCATAGCGGCTGACGGGCTGCGAATTCACGCGACCGCGATCGAGACGGTCGTGAAACGCGACATCGCCCATGCGCGCGCCCCAGCGCATCTTGGTGCTGTAGTACTCGATATTGCTCATGCTTTCGACGCCCGCCACGACCACGCAGTCGGCGGCGTGGGTCTGCACTTGCAGCGCGGCATCGATGACGGCCTGCAGGCCCGAGCCGCAGCGGCGGTCGACCGCATAGCCCGACACATGCTCGGGCAGTCCCGCGAGCGACGCCGCATATCGTCCGATGCAAGGCGCCTCGCTCGACTGATACGACTGCGCGACGATGACTTCATCGACGGAATCGTGCGGCGCCTGGGAGCGTTCGAGCACGGCGCGGATGACGTGCGCGGCGAGATCGGCGGCGGCAAGCGGCGCGAGCGAGCCACCGAATTTGCCGACGGGCGTGCGAAGCGGAGAAACGATATAGGCGTGTCCCATGACTGGTCCGGTTCCTTGAATTCGTTCGCGTGATGAGAACGAGTAGACCAGCCGCGCGCGCGCGTCAGCCCACCGATGTTGGGGGGGAAGGCTTCCGGGACGGCGGCGCGAGAATGGATCACGCCTTTACCCACCTGGACGAGGATCGGACATGCACAGGAAAACCTTCTCGCTGCGCGAAGCCACGTTGACCATCGACGATGGCGTCGCCGAATTCACGCATCAGCGGCCGCAAGCGCGCAATGCGTTGTCGCTGAATCTGCGCGCGGATTATCTGGAGATGCTGGATTGCGTCGAGGGAAACCGCGACGTGCGCGTGTTGATCGTGACCGGAGCGGGCGGCAGCTTTTGCGCGGGGGGCGACCTGAAATCGCTGAAGGAGCTGCGCGCCGAGGATGGTTCGCCCGATGCCATGCGCCGCCGCATCATCGACGGCCACACGTGGATGCTGCGGCTGCGCAATCTGGAGATGCCGGTGATTGCCGCCGTCGACGGCCCGGCGGTCGGCGCGGGCTTTTCCATCGCGCTGGCGGCGGATTTCGTGCTGGCGTCGTCGCGGGCGTTCTTCTGCATGTCGTTCGCGAAGGTCGGCCTCGTGCCCGATCTCGGCGCGGCATATTTCCTGCCGCGCATGATCGGACTGAGCGCCGCGAAGGAGCTGGCGATGACCGCGCGTCGCGTCGATGCGCACGAAGCGAAGCAACTGGGTATCGTGCATGCGATCCACTCGCCCGAGACCCTTGCCGAAGATGCACGCGCGTTCGCGCGGCGCTTCCTTCCCGCGCCGCGCGAAGCGACCGGGCTCACCAAGCGCATGATGGATCAGAGCTTCGAAACGCCTTACGCCGCGCTTGCCGACATGGAGAGCGCGGCACAGGCGCTGGCATCGACCACGGCCTATCACACGAACGCGGTCAATGCGTTTCTCGACGGGCGCGGCGCGGCGTTCGACTGGGAACGAAGCCGCTGAAGTCCGCGCTCAGTGCGCGGCCAGATCGCGCATGCGCTCGACCGCTTCATCGCGCCCGCTGACGCCGAGCTTGCCGTAGATATTGGTGAGATGCCACTTCACCGTCTCCGGCGACAGACCCAGCGCCCGCGCGATCTTCTTGGTCGAGAGCGCTTCGGCGAGCAGCTTCATCACGTCGAGCTCGCGTTCGGACAACGCTCGCATGCCGTCGGCCGGACGCGGCTTCGTCCGTCCCCGCGACGCGAGCTCATCTGCCACGCGCGGCGCCGCCGCCTGCAGGCGTTCGATGTAGAACGCGAGCACCGAATCGAACGGCGCCTGACGCGCGAACTCGGCGATCAGATCGAGCGCGCCGGCATCGGCATCGAGCAGGCTGCGCAACAGGCCCATGCGATGCCCCATCGACAGCGCCGTCACCATGTTCGTTCGTGCCTGCGCCGCGCGCCCCAGCTTCATGTCGACGACGGCGCGCTGCAGCCGCAAGGGCGCAACGTGGCCCTGACGGCCGTGAGCCTCGCAATAGTCGATGAGCGCGTCGAGTTGCAGCGCCGCCTGTTCGAGATCGCCGGTCGCCATCTGATGACGGATCGCGGCCGCGCGCGCCGCATAACGCAAGCCGTCGAAACTGCGCGCATCGCGCTCGGGCGTCGCGGCGACGAGCGCCTGCAACCGCGCGAGGCAGCCTGACGCGACGTCGTATTCGTTGTTCGACAGACGGCGAAACACCTGCGCCGCCAGGCTGATGCCGACGAGCCGCGAGAGGCCCGTCGCCGTGCCGTGATCTTCCAGCCGCTCCAGCCAGGCGAACGAATCGAGCCGATGCCCCGCCACCCAGCGCGCGCCCGACAGCACCAGCATGCCGCGCAGCACGACGTCGGCAACGGCGACGCGCTCGAAGACGTCCGCGCGCCGTTCGAGCAACTCGCGGGCGGCTTCGGTCTGATTCTGTTCGTAGAGCACCTCGCCGAGCAGCACGGCGGCGACACACGCCGACTGATTCGCCGCGCGTCCGTGCCGCTCCGCCTCGCGCAGCACCGCGCGATAGGTCCGCTCGGCCTGAATCATCTGCCCTTCGAGCGCGTGCGAAAGGCCGACGAAGCATCGGCCCATCAACACGCCTGCGCCGGTGCCGATCAACGGCGCCGCTTCGGCATCGCGCGGATGGGCATGGTCGTCCTGAATGTCGCGCGCCGCCTGGAACTCGCCGCGCTGCATGTAGATCCACGACAGCACGTTGTTGCGTCCCGCCAATGTCACGGCATCGGCGGACGGCGGCGGGTCCAGCAGCTTCGGCAGCAAGGACATGGCGAGATTGGCGTCGTCGCGCTGAATAGCGAGCGCGCCGCGCAGCACCAGCACCGTGAAGCGCTCGGCGGCGCGTTGCGGCGGCAGATCGGCGTCGAGGGCATCGAGGCCGGCGGCGCATGCATCGGGTTCCATATGAAACAACTGCTGGCGCGCCATCCAGATGCGCAGGTTCAGGCTCGATTGCACTTGCGCCTGCGGCAACTGCCGCACGAGCGCGGCGAGCGTGCGCATCTGCCCGCCGAGAAACAGCGTCTGCGCGCACTGTTCGATGAGGGCCGCCGCCAGCGCCGGCTCGCCCGCCTTGAGCGCATGATGAACCGCTTCGCCGAGATAGCCGTGTTCGAGAAACCATTGCCGCGCGCACGCGTGCACTTCGCGGCGCGTGCCGTCGCTCCAGCTTTCGAAGCGCTCGAGCAGCGTCTGCCTCAGGAGCGGATGCAGCCGATACCACGTCTCCTGCCCGCTCTGATTCAGCGGCGTGATAAAGAGGTTGTCGCCCTCCAGCCGTGCCAGCCGATTCACCATGCCGCCGCGCTCGGGCACGTCGCGCACGAACAGCGCCGCGCACAGCGATGCGCAAAAACGGTCGCACGCCGCCGCACGGGTCAGCAGGTCGAGCTCGGCGGGCGCCAGTTTCGACAGCACCTCGCGCTCGAAGTACACGGCGAACGTTCCGGCGTCGCGCACGTGCTCCTGAATGGCCAGATCGATTGCGCCCGAGGTCGTCGCGCGGCGCTTTTTCTTGAGGCTCAGGGAGAACAGTTGCAGGCCGGAGACCCAGCCATCGGTCAGATCGTTCAGACGGCGTGCGCTGGCGGCATCCACTTCGCCGAGCTGGGTCTTCAGAAAACTTTCCGCTTCCTCGGGCGACAGGCGCAGATCGGCATGACTCAATTCCAGCGTCTGGTCCTGCGCCCGCAGACGGTCCATCGACAGCGGAATCGGCCCGCGCGATGCAAACGCCAGATGCAGATTCGCGGGCGCATAGTCAAGCAGCCACTGCAGCGCCTCGAGGATGCGCGGATCGGTCAGATGATGCGCATCGTCGAACGCAATGACCAGTTCGCGCCGATGCTGCACGATGCCGCGCACCAGCGCGATCACGGCACGCTCGAGCCCGTCCTGATTGTTGCCGAAGCCCTGCATCAACATGGCTTCACGCGAGATGGCCGGATTGACGCGGCCCACGCTCGTCAGCAGATAGTCGAGCCAGACGCCCGGATCGTTGTCCGATGCATCCAGCGAAAACCACGCGACGTCGTAGCCGAACGGCACCAGCGCGCGGCACCACGCCGCGAGCGACGTCGTCTTGCCATACCCCGCCGGGCTTTGCAGCACGAAGCAGCAACGCCTGCGCTCGGCGGTCATGCGCGACAACAGACGTTCACGCGGCGCGATGCGCCGGTTGCTGCATGGCACGACCCATTTGCTGCTGACAAGCGGCTTTAGCTCGGCCGCATTCAAACCATCGAGAAACTTCTCCGGACTGACTGACATCTGTTGCTTCGCCCCCTTCCTCGCCTGCGCGGTGCATCCACAGTGCATACGCTATCGCACCGCAACCGGACATGGCTATAGAGGTTGTCACGGGCTAGCGACGAGGTGTTCTCCGTTGCACCTGCGTACGTTACGTCATCCTTTTTTTTGGGATGACGATGCATCGCCATAATCCAGACCGCTCGCGCGCAGCCTTTGCACGTGCGCTGCATCGAAGCCCCAGTCGGACAGCGCATCGAGCCCGCCTTCGCCGCGCGCGGGCGCGGGCGCGCCGATGTCCGATGGCGTCGCGGAAAAGCGCGGCGCCGGTGCGGGCACGATGGCGCCAGCGTGCTCGACGAAGCTGCATCGCTCGATGTGATGCGGATGCCACGGCGCCTCCGAGAAGCGCAACACGGGCGCGACGCAGGCATCGGAATCCGCGAAAATTGCGCACCATTCGGCGCGCGTGCGCGTCGAGAAGACCTCGGCGAAGCGTTCGCGAAGCATCGGCCAGCCGGTACGGTCGTGTTGCTTCGGCAGGCCGGCATGCGCGAGGCCGAGTTTGTCGAGCAGTGCGGCATAGAAGCGCGCCTCGACCGCGCCGACCGCCATGTACTCGCCATCTTTCGTGCGATAGCTGTCGTACCACGGCGCGCCGCCATCGATCAGATTGCTTTCGCGCGACTCGCGCCAGTTGCCCGCCGCCACTTGCCCCCAAAAGACGGAGCCGAGTTGCGCGGCGCCTTCGGTCATGGCGGCATCGACGACCTGGCCCGCGCCGCCGCGCGCGACGTGATGCAGCGCCGCAACGACGCCCAGCGCGAGCAGCATGCCGCCCCCGCCGTAGTCGCCGACGAGGTTGAGCGGCGGCACCGGCGCCTCATCCTTTCGGCCGATGCCGGACAGCACGCCCGACAGCGCGATGTAGTTCAGATCGTGCCCCGCGCGTTGCGCCAGCGGGCCGGTTTGCCCCCAGCCGGTCATGCGGCCGTAGACGAGCTTCGGATTGCGTTTCAGTGCGATGTCGGGACCGAGCCCGAGCCGCTCCATCGTGCCGGGACGAAAGCCTTCGATGACCACATCCGCGCGCGACATCAGATCGAGCGCGGCCCCGGCAGCGTGGGGCTGTTTGAGATCGAGCGTGACCGAGCGGCGGCCCCGCCCGGTCAGATCGAAACGTGGGCCCGGACTTTTCGGACCGAGATCGTCGGCGGCCTCCGGACGGTCGATGCGCAAGACGTCCGCGCCCATGTCCGCCAGCAGCATCGTTCCGAACGGCGCCGGGCCGATCGCCTCGAATTCCAGCACGCGAATGCCGCTCAAAACGCCCATCGCCTCGTCTCCCGGACCCATAGCCGGCAATCAGGGTAGCGGAGGAGGCCGGCCTCAGTCCCCCCCGCGAACGGTGGGCGCAGCGGTCGAACGGATCGCGCGGCATCGGCGGACATATCCACAGTTTCAGTGGACAAGCGTGTAGATAACTCGCGGGCCGTGCGTCTATCCCGTTGAAGCGACACGCGTTTCCCGGCACGTCGAGCAAACGCGCGCGCCGATAAACCGTATATACTGTTTTCTTCGCACACGACAGGAGAGAACGGATGAGCACACCGCAAGTCAAGGCGCCGACCAAGAAGGCGTTCCATTTCCCCAAGGGCGCGACGGAAGCGGCATCTGCGCCGGCGAAGCCCGACGGCAAGACCAGCAAGAAGGCACAGCCGAAGGCCGCCGCGACGCCGGAAACGAAGGCGAAAGCGCCGGCTACGACCGCGAAGGCCACGAAGACCGCAAAGAAGCCGGCCGAAAAAACGCCCGTCGCGAAGAAAACCGCGAAAGCGCCCGCATCCGAGACCGTCGCGGCGAAGAAGACTGTCGCAAGTCAGCCGAAAGCCGACGCGAAAGCCAAGCGCGTGAAGAAAGAGAAAGTCGTGCGCGACAGCTTCACGATGCCCAAGTCGGACTACGCGAAGATCGCGACGCTCAAGGAAAAATGCCAGAAGAACGGCGTGCGCGTGAAGAAGAGCGAACTGCTGCGCGCCGCGCTCGCCATGCTCGACGCCGCGCCCGAAAAGCGCCTCGTCGAAGCGATCAAGGCGCTCGAAACGGTCAAGACCGGCCGCCCGGCGAACGACTGACAGTCACGCGTTCAGAAGAGATTTCTGAAGACCCAGTAGAGCCCGGCGGCGAGCGCGATCGACGCCGGCAGCGTCAGCACCCACGCGAGCACGAGACTGCGCACGGTGTTCCATTGCAGCCCCGAGCCGTTGGCGGCCATCGTCCCGGCGACGCCCGAAGACAGCACGTGCGTCGTCGAGACGGGCAAGCCGTAGGCATCGGCCGCGCCGATGGTCAGCATCGCGACCAGTTCGGCCGATGCGCCCTGCCCGTACGTCAGATGCTGCTTGCCGATCTTCTCGCCGACGGTCACGACGATGCGCTTCCAGCCGACCATCGTGCCGAGCCCGAGCGCGATCGCCACCGCGACCTTCACCCACGTCGGGATGAACTTCGTCGCGTGATCGAGCTGCTTCTTGTAGGCATCGATGACGCCGCGGTCGGCGGGCGCGAACGCGGGCGTGTTCGCCTTTTCAATCAGGCGGATCGCTTCGGACGCAAGGTACATGTTGTTGCGCACGTTATCGACGAGATCCTGCGGCACCGCCGCGAGCGAACCCGACGCGCCGACCTGTTGCGCGATGAGATCGGTCAGTTGCTTCAGCGCGGGCACGGTCGCCGGCGAAAGCTGGCGCGTGCGCACGTAGGATTGGACGTCCTCACGCGCATCGGTGGAAGGCGGCGCGCCGTTGAGATATTTCGCGAAAGTCGCCGATGCCTCGTGCGCGATGGCGATGAAGCTCTGCGTTTCGGCAGGACTCACCGCCTTGTTGAGCGCATAGGCCGTGGGCACCGTGCCGATCAGGATCAGCATGATGAGGCCCATGCCTTTTTGCCCGTCGTTCGAACCGTGCGCGAACGAGACGCCCGTGCAGGTCAGAATCAGCAGCGCGCGAATCCAGAACGGCGGCGGATGATTTTTCTTCGGCTCCTTGTAGAGCGCCGGCACGCGCACGAGCGCCTTCAGCAGCAGCAGCAAAAGCCCGGCGCAGATAAAGCCGACGATCGGCGAAAACAGCAGCGACTTGCCGACGCCCGCCGCTTGCGACCAGTCGACGCCGCTCGTGCCGTTCGGTCCACGCAATAACTGGTTCATGAGACCCACGCCGATGATCGAGCCGATCAGCGTATGCGAGCTCGACGACGGCAAGCCGAAATACCACGTCGCGAGATTCCAGATGATCGCGGCGATGAGCAGCGCGAAGACCATCGCGAAACCCGCGCTGCTGCCGACCTGCAGAATCAGCTCGACGGGCAGCAGTTGCAGGATGCCGAACGCGACCGCGCCGCTCGACACGAGCACGCCGATGAAATTCCACGTGCCGGACCAGACCACCGCGAGATTCGGCGTCAGCGAATGCGTATAGATGACGGTCGCGACTGCGTTCGCGGTGTCGTGAAAACCGTTGACGAATTCGAAGCCGAGCGCAATCAGAAGCGCGACGCCGAGCAGGAAATAAGGAAGTGCGGAACTCAGCCGGACGGATTCGAGATCGGTCGCCAGATGTAATCCGACATAACCGATACCGCCGATGAGGATGAGCGCGAATACGAGGAGACTGGTGCGGCGCGTGCGTTCGCTGACGCCGCTCTGCTGAGGAAATGCGATATCCGGCATGCTCGCCCCGCGCGTTTACCGTAGCGGAGCAAAGCATACGATCCGTCGACGTTTCCGACCGTGAAATTTTTGTGTCAACAGTTCAAGTAAAACTTTCACGTCGCGCGACTTCGAAGGGTGTCGTGGACGCGAAAACGATTTCATCGAGTAATCCGCCCGCTGTCACACCGATGACACTTTGCATGTCTATGTTTCCGGCCAGCCCGCTTGCCGGAACGCCGGCGCGGGCCATCGGCGCGCATAAGACAATGCAATAGAAAGAAGCGCCGTGCGATCCAGGTGCATACCGAGACGATGACACTGAACTTCGACCCCGCGCTTGTCCGCAGGAGCCTGAGCAGCACGCTCGGCCCGCATTCCGATGCGACGCGCTCGCGCGTTTCCGATCCGTACGCGCTTCGCGATCAACCTGTCGCCGATGCTTTCGTCATGCTGACTGCGCCGCTCGCGAGCGAAGCCTTCCAGCAAACTGAATGGATGGCCGAGCGCGCCGATGTCGAACTGCTCGACCGGTTGCGCTCGGCGCTTCGGCAACTGCGGGCGCTGTGGTGGGCTTTCGAGCCGCTGCTCGACGAGAAGGAAGCGCGCATCGTACGCAAGCGCTTCAAACGGCTCGCGGACATCGCGGGCGAAGCGCATGAGCTGGATGCCGCGTGCGAGCTGCTGTCTCACGCCGACGCGCATCCTGGCCGCCTCGAACCCGTCGTGCGCACGCTGCGGCAGGAACGGCGCGCGGCCTCGGCGACGAGCTGCGTGGCGCTGCGCAAGGCACATGTCGATGTGTTGCTGCGCCGCGCCCTCGCGGATGCACGACGGCGTCTCGAGGCGCGCGGCGAAGATCGCACGCTGGAAGCGTTCGCGCGCCAGCGCGTCTCGCTCGCCGATGACCTGCTCAGCCGGCGCGAACAACGCGCGGCCAACATGAAGCGCGTCGATGCAAAGACGCTGCACAGCATCGAGGAGGCGGCGGCGAAACTGCAATGCCTGATGGAGCTGTTCGCGCCACTGCTCGAGCGCGGACAGCGGCACACGATGGCGCATCTCGTCGCGGCGCAGTCCGCACTCGTGCGCCTTCATGACGTGTTCGCGAGCGAAGCCGTCTTGCGGCGCGTCGCGGCGGGGCTGAACGACAAGACTGCCGTCGATGAAGCCGTGCGCTGGCTCAACAAGGCGGCCCGCGACGAAGCGCGCGTGGCGGCGAAGCGTCTGCGCTCGCTGCCTCATCCCGTCTGACGCGACGCCGCACCCCTCCTTTCGCCCATCTCCGCGCGCGGCGCCGCTCCCTGCGTCATCCGGGTTTCGCGGTTGCGGGCGGATCGGCATCCTGAATGCATGGCAGTCGCCCGTCACGCGAGTCACACATGGCGACGCCTTCCGTCATCGATACGCGCAAAGGGGATGGCCATGTACTTCGGAACACTCGTCACGCGGGCGCGCGACGATCAGGAGGATGCGACCTGGCGGCGCGACATGAATGCGGCGCGCGTCGCCGGACCTGGCCGCTGGCATGCTTTCTGGCGTGCGCTCGGGCGACTCTTCGCGTGAGCGGCGGGGGCCGAACGTAAAGGATCGTCGCGGGTCGAGGTAATCGGATTTTTCCGAACGTTTTTTGCTGCTGAAGCCGCTTAAATGCACGCCTTCGGTTCTTAAAAGCGGCTTCGCGGTTGACCGAACTGCACATTTCCGTCGATGGGCTGGTCAGGCCACGCTCTCGCCATCCGTGCAGTCCGGCCGATGTTCGATGAAAGCCATCCGTTCAAACCTGACCATCACAACCATGCGAACAGAAAGCATACTGCTGGTGCCGGTCGCCGTTGCGCTTCTGGCGGCGGCTGCGCCGGCAAGCGCGAAATACACCGAAACCTGGGTCGCGAGCACAGAGCCCGCCCGCACTCAGTCGAACTCCGCTGCATCGCCGCAAGTCGGCAAAGCGCGGCACAAGGCGCCGGTTCGGACTGCGGCCGACACCCCGGACGACGATCCTATCGCGGCATTTGCCCGCAAACCGGTGCGTCGCTGAGGCGTTCGCCGGTACGAAGTCATCGGTCGCGGAACGCGATTTATCCGATTCCTTTCCTGCCGGCATCGACTATCCTTCTAATGTCGTAAGAGATGGGTGCATGGGCCGCTGCGCCCTGCCATGTGCGAGAGTTCTTCGAGCATTATTAGAGGCTCAGTCATACCGGCGCCCATTACTCTTACGACATTTCTTTCTGGCTGATTTATTCAGTTATCCGAATTTTTCATCGCACTGATTGGCCCCATATTGCGCGGCTAGGCGAAGACATTAGGAAGTTGACGAAAGTTTCGAAGGCATCGATGCGCAGCGCGTGAGAACCGAAACAACGCCTTTAGGCGTTTCGCGTTTGTCAGACAGGTGCGCAATCGACGAACATGCGGCGCAGAAATAGAAAAGCCCTTGAAGATCAAGGGCTTGAGATTCTGGCGGAGAGAGGGACCTCCCATTTGAGTTCCGCGCCATTCCCTATCTATCCAGAAATCCCTTATCTATCACTTAAATAGACCGAAATTCGCACCACGCCAATCCGCACTTTTCCGCGCGAATCCGCTTTCATTTTGTGGGTCGATATGTGGGGTGAATCATGGCAAAAGCAATCAATCGCCTCACGCAAGCGTTCGTCAATTTAAGCCCTTGAACGCATGGTGGGCCGCGTCCTGAGTCGTCCACGCTCGCGCGGTCTGTTCAAACAGCCACGCCATCGGCGCTTCGCCGATACGTTGGCGCGCCTGCGCCGCAGCGCTCTTGCTGACAAACGGGGCGGCCTCGTTGGGCAAGGCCAGATCGAGGCTGTCAAGGACCTCGCTGATCGACCAGTGACGGTACATCGCCAGCGCAATGACCAGCCACACCACCTGCTCGGCCGGAAGGCGACGGCGACGGATGCTCGCCGTGCCGGTCGCCTGGACTGCGCGTTCGATCCACTCGAAGGGCAGATGCTCGGCCAACCGTCGCAGATCGGCCGGCTCTTGTGCTTCGATCAGATAAGTGAGGTGGTCAGCAAGCATCGCACCGGAAAGTTAACAGCCCGGCGCTCCGTTTACAACCACTTCTCGCTCCACAAACAAAAATGCCGTTCAGCGCTAACTGAACGGCATTACCGCGGCAGCGGCCCTTTGTGTTGTTGCTAAACCTTCAATCTTTTCCTTGCAGCCTCTACAACAAGCTCATCCTCATCTGCGGCAAGCTGGAGGAGAATATCTGCTGGCACTTTTGGGTTGCAGGCAATTCGATGCCTGACACTCGAATCTGAATTATGTGCCAAACGCTCGAAGATCGGACGGCTAATCCGTCTTTTCGTTGCAACGTCCCAGCGAACCTCACTGTCTTCGCTTTCCGATAATCTCTCCAGCACACTTAGCGAAATTGTGCTGTTGAACGCAACCTGGCGGGACAACTCAGGGTACTTTGTTAAAACGTCAAACCATACATTGTCGGCGGCCGCTTCGCGCGATTTCATGAATTCATCTTCATCATCGCTTTCAACATATCGCTTGAATTCTTCTGCGCTATGAATCATTACCCGTTCCCCTTGGCATCCCGGCATTTCATACCACCCATAGGCATTGTTTTGCCGGTCTCGCCCTTGTGCTTATCCATATAGTCGCCGTAATATCGGCGTCTTGCCGATGAACAAGATTATTGCCGACTTGGGCCATTACCTTCCAAGCTGATCCTCCGTGCCCGTCAGTGTCTTGAGACCACCACAATTCCGTGGTGGGATGACGGAAATATGTGACTCGGGTTCCGTTCAACATTGCTTCACAGATCCGATCAAAGCGATTAACTTCCCACACCTTTCTACAAGGGCACTTCGCGTTCTGATTCGCCTTTGCTGAAGTTTGCTTTCTTCCCGCTGTTGCTGGCGTCGTCGACAGTCCCAACGGATCGACCCACTCGATGGGGTTAGGCGCGTACTGGAACGCGTTGAGTCCACCGGCTAGGCCAATCGGATCCTTACTGATGGACCGCCACGTCTGCGGATCATAGTACCGATGCCGATTGTAGGTCAGCCCCGTTTCCTCGTCCGCGTACTGACCTTGAAAGCGAATCGCGTTATCCGTATCGGCCGCATCCGTCTTGCCGTAGGGCGTCGGCTTACGTGCTCCCCATGCCTTATACCGCGCGAGCCACACGACCTTGCCCGACTCGTCGAGCAACTCCTGCGGCGTGCCAAGGTGGTCATTCTGATAGAACACCGTCGCACGGCGGCTCTTCGCCGGCACCTGCACGAACCCGCCATCGGTTCCCGTCGCGAGAAACGCCGGTTCCACCAGCTTTTCATCGAGGCGCGCGAGCGGCACGAACGTCCCCGGCTCATGCAGATACAACGACGCGCGTGTCCACTGATAGTTCGCGTCGAGCGTACGCATACGCTGCGCGACCGGCAGCGAATACGCGTCCTGTGCATCCTCGCGCACCATCGCATAGCGGCCGTTCGCGGACTTGCGCTCGCGTCCATACTCGCGCGGCATTGCCTCGAAGCGCTCTTCCATCAGCAGCACGTCGCCGTCATGGAGCGTAGCGGCATCAGGCTATGTGACAAGTCGGGCGTATCGATCGATGCATGGAATAACAGTGCGTTCCTGCTCTCGCAAAATGGCTTGATGAATCCGGGCAATCTCGTGCGGAAGCATCACGCACTAGACCTCGGGACGCTCGGCTTCATCGGTATCGCCGGGATTCAAGATTCTTCTGCCGCGTCGGGCTTCAACTGGAGCGGTGCAACCGGAACCTTCTTCTATCGATCCAAAATCATTTGGGACGTCACGCGGCAAATTGAACGATCGCAGACAAGCGCAGAGGCAACGTACACGCCCGGTAAACTCATTCACCCCCAGCACTAACCCGCAAGGAGACGCAGCAATGAAAGTGCATATCGAAAATCAGGGCGATGCAGCTATCCGCGTCATCGTGGACGGTGACACGGTGAACGATTCGATGATCGATCCGGGCGCGGCGGAAGACTTCGAATCAGCGACGGAAGGCATCATCGAACTGCGCGAGCTCGGCGGCGGCGAAGATGCGCAAGGCGACGCCAGCGAGCAGACCGAGCGGGCATAAGGAATGGCCCGCACAAGGCGGGCCTGACTGGTCCTACGCGAAGCGAAGCTAGAGCCGCGCGTCGGCCCTAGCTTCTTTCCTCACTCGACTGAGCCATGATCCTCATAGGCACATATGCGACTGCCGCACGCGGTCAAATGGCCGTCCAGCGCGACGCCTTCGCCATTCGCGTCCATGAGCATGTCCGAGCATTCGATGATCGGGTTCGTACCGTGTTCCGGGCACGTCACCAAGTCACCTCGGCGGGCCATGCCACGGCCCTTTATGTCCATCGTGTCGGAACCCGTGATGATGTGACCGCCGTGGGTAGTGCGGTCGCCTTCGCATGCGATTGATGACATTTTCTGAGTCTATTGTTGAAAGTGCTTTCAGGAATCTCCCGCGATCACTATTTCGGGAATTCCACGTAGCTTCAGGAAGTCAGAAAGATGCTCGTGGCCAAAATCATCGCCGTATGTCTCCATTTGAAGGATGACATGCTCGATGAATTTGGATATTCCCTTCAATTCATCAAGCGTCACTTTCAACGAAACTTCATTCAGCGAAAGCAACTCACCTTCTTCGTTTTTGTATCCGTAAATGTTCACGATGCCTCTATGTTAGTCGGATTGTGGCGGAGTCCAGCCATGACTACTAAGCCAACTACACGTCTTTTTCGACGGCTTTGGCTGTCCTTTGTGTTTATCGTGAATTCCACCACTCATATTGGAAGACGTCCCGTCAGTGTAATGAACGTGCGGCTCTTGGTCGGGAATATGCCCTCTATCAACTCGCTCAACCTCTCGGGGCGCTTGGCCTCGCTCGACTTCTTTCTGCATGGCTCCCGGCGAAGACGGCTTTGTCGCCAATCCTAGCGGATCAATCCACTGCACCGGGTTCGGTGCATATTGATACAGGTTGACCCCGCCCGCCAGCCCGATAGGGTCCGGAGAGATGAACCGCCCCGCGCTCGTGTCGTAGTACCGATGCCGATTGTAGGTCAGCCCCGTTTCCTCGTCCGCGTACTGACCTTGAAACCGGATCGCGTTATCCGTATCGGCCGCATCCGTCTTGCCGTAGGGGGTCGGCTTGCGTGCTCCCCAAGCCTTATATCGCGCGAGCCACACGACCTTGCCCGACTCGTCGAGCAGCTCCTGCGGCGTGCCAAGGTGGTCATTCTGATAGAACACCGTCGCATGG
Organism: Caballeronia temeraria; assembly: GCF_001544795.2. Classification (GTDB taxonomy): domain Bacteria; phylum Pseudomonadota; class Gammaproteobacteria; order Burkholderiales; family Burkholderiaceae; genus Caballeronia; species Caballeronia temeraria. The sequence goes on from NZ_FCOI02000007.1 coordinate 273,619, forward strand.
CGGCTCTTCGCCGGAACCTGCACGAACCCGCCATCGGTTGCCGCCGTATTCGGTCGCCAGCTTCACGCCTTCCTTGCCTCGGGCGTCTTCCATCCGGAGCTTGTTATTAGCCGCCGTGCGGATCGCGTTACGCGTATTCCAGCCGCGCCCGTGAATCAGGTCGGTCGCATGGCTGTGATGGTGCGCATGGGCGATATAGGGGCAACGAGGATCGCCACCGGTGAAGGCGATGCCGACCTCCGTATCGCGCAATAGCGGCAAATGAAAGCCCGTCTGATTCTCGCCCGCGAAAGGCTTCGCCAGCCGCAGCCGGACACTCTCGCCGCCTCGGGGCCAGTCGTCCGTATCGAAGTCGAAACGCGCCGTGTAATAGCCGAACTCATCCATCTCCGCATAGTCGCTGTCGTCGCGCGTCGTAATACGGGCGCTCAACGTGCCAACGATTTTGGGCCACAAATGCTCCTGCATCGGGATGCGGTAGGGCCGGTCCGCTGGAAGCGCCTTGAACGTGTTGTGATAGGACTGGTCGCGGCCCGCTTCGTGAATCACTTCCCAGAGCGCCATCCCATGCGGCGCATCGGGCAGCTTCTCGTCCAGACGCACGACCAGTCCCGGACAGAACGCTGACACCGTGCCTTTGCCTTCGAAACGGATCTGTCCGGACAACGCTTCTTCGTGGCGGAGTTGCGCCTCGAACCTGGCGGTTTCCCCGTCGAGATGATGAGTGCCCCACGTATAGGACTGTCCGTAGGTGGTTTTATCGTCGCGCGCGAGATTGATCTCGGCGTCGAATGGTTCCCACGAACGCAGGGGGTTGTAGTCGCGTACCCGTATCGATTGCGCGACGGTCACGCTTTGCTGCTGCAACGACAGGACCGCTTCATTACCGGTTTCAAGCCCCGACGCCTCGCGATATAAGACGTTCGTTTGCTGGCTATAGTCGTACCCATCGATGTCATCCGCGAAGATCGCCTGATCGCCGAAATCGCCGGGGCGCGTATAGCAGAACAGGCCCGCCTGACGCATCAGAAGATGGATGAACGCCCAGTCCGACATCTGGTGTTGCAGGTGGAATGCGAGCTTCGGAAACGTGCGGCGCAGCTTGAACGAGAACTGATGCGTGAGGAAATCGTGATCCAGCAAGATAGCCTCGATGATCTCGGGCACCGTCTTGTTCTGATAGTTGCGCGAACGCTTGGTAATGCGCAAGCGCGCGAGCGGCGACTCGACCACGACGCGATACGCGCAGAAGTCGCGCGTTTTGCGTGTGCGCGTGAAGCGGGTCACGTTGCCGTTCCACTCGCGCGGCGTGCCATCGCCGGGTAATGGCTCGATGCTGAACGTCGCGTTACGTCCGAGATAATCGGCGCGCGCCAGCTCCGCATTCGCGGTCAGTTCCAGCGTGATGTGATAGGGATTGCCCAGCCGCTCGACCACTTTCACGGAGATGATCGACAGACCATCGGATGGCGGCGCGCCTCTGACTTTTAGATAGTAGTTCTGCCTTCCTGTGATCCAGCGCGCGAGCGCCGTGGGCCGCTTTGCTTGTGTTTCCATCCGGGTTGCCTGCGTGTTTTGACCGGCGAAACGTAGAGGGGATTTATTTCAAGAGGTATCGGGGAAAGCGTTTAGGCCCAAAACACGGACGATAGGCAGCAATCTAAAATCGGAATCGTCCTAAAATCAAAGCGCGGGGTCATATCGCATACTGGCGATTCCAGCGCGTGGTTGCGCTGGAAACAGGTTTAGCAGCCTGTCGCTGTTTTGAACTCGCGACGCCCACGCAATGTGGGCGAAGCGTCAGGACCCCGCGCGCCGATTTGACCATCGGCGCACGGTGCTTTGACTCGCCTATGGGCGGGACTTGGCAGGGGAGCCGCAAGGCTCGCCGGTAATGGTTCAACAGCCCGGTCTGCTAACCCTGCTATGTTCCCGCCCGCCCCTTCGTCTGAGAGCGAGGGGGGTTCCGGGCTTCTTCGACAGAGGCAGGAATGAGCAAGCAAGAAAAATCAAACGCTCTTTTACCCGACGCTCAGACAGAACGACCGAACGACGAACCAGCGCTCATGGCGCGGCATCAGAAGGCATTCGAAAAATTGGCGGATTATCGGAACAGCATCGAGCTGGGCGGCGTCCAGTGGCGGGGCGTTTCCGGACCGTTCGGCCGGTGGCACGTCGAGGCCGATCGGCCCACGCGAGAGGACTAGACCGATGCTGCAAGAAGTTGAAGGCACGACGTCAACGTTGTTGACCCGCTCGAAGCGTTGCCCCAATCGCGCAATCGAACGTAACAGCGATGGATATACGCGCGCTCTTATGCGAGTGCGCCATGTTCAGGATATTGCGCATAGGCAATCCGTAGAAATTCGGTTGCGTCAAGGCAGGCATATTTCTATCCCCGATTTCAATGATCGCATCCGGGAAGCGCAGCGCTCATTGTTACCCGCGCTAGCCGACTATCGTCATTTCACGATGGCGCTCAGTGTGCTTGACGTCGAGGCGTATAGATCGATTGAAAACGTCTTTACCGTCAACGCGAACGTCGCGGTTCGCTGCTGCGAAGATGCAAGACAGTTCGCCGTTCCGTTAGCAGGCGTCACGCTGACGATTCAGGAACACATGACGCGCGTTCGCGATGCGCTGGGCGATATCTGCGCTGCTGCTGAACCTATATTGGCGTGGCTGGAAATGCGGGGTGGCGTGCAGATCGAGACGGTTCTGGTAACGGCTCAATGAACAGGGAGAGCGAGACAGCATGATGAAACACGCCTCCACAAAACGAAGCGAGCGCATCGCCCGCTTAGAGTCGATCTCGAATCCTGTGATACCGGGAATGATCGCGCGAGTCCATCAAGCACATGGCTATCTGGTGCAAGCAGAAGCCGATTTGCTCCGGTTGCAGGTGACGCTGCGTATCGTGCAGCGAAGCACCCCAGACCCAACAGCCACGTCGTTGCTTGAAACGGTGATCGAGCATCTACACGGCGACATCGAGCGCACTCTAACGAACCGCGACCAACTCGCGCGGGACGCGCACGCGTGCGGGATCGACGTTCGCTTCTTTGGCGTCGAACACTTCGAACACGGCGGCAATGCTCTCGCGCTGAAGAGAGTGCCTCGGAGCACGTAAAGCGAGCGGACGCGCGCGCTCCTTCATGCCCCGCCTCACGCGGGGCTTTTTTCTCTGTCCACCGACAAATTCATGCGTGCGATGCAGGCGCGCGCCCAGCAGACTTGAGCGTACGCGATCCACGAACGACGCCCCTCGGAGTAAGGTTGAGTAAGGTGGAGAGCGCGTGATGTATGTCAGCAATGCG
>NZ_FCOI02000008.1 GCF_001544795.2 Caballeronia temeraria
TTCGACGGCGCGACGCCATGCAGCAAATGCAGAAAGTGCCCGCCGATGGAATCGTCGTCGGTTTCGACTTCGATGCGCTTGCCGTTGTGCGAGTAGTGATACCAATAGAGCAGCATTGAGCCGAGCGACGCCATCAGCTTGTCGGCGATATCCTTCGCGCCCGGCATGTTGTGATCGTCTTTCTCGGGGAGGATCGTGCCGAGCACGGAGACGCCGGTGCGCATGACGTCCATCGGATGCGCGGACGCGGGAATCCATTCGAGCGCGGCCTTCAGGTTCGCGGGCAGGCCGCGCAACGCCTTCAGTTTCGTCTTGTATGCCTTCAACTCAGCGGCATTCGGCAACTTGCCGTGCACGAGCAGATGCGCGATTTCCTCGAACTCGGACGTGGTCGCGACATCGAGAATGTCGTAGCCGCGATAGTGCAAATCGTTGCCCGTCTTGCCGACGGTGCACAGCGCGGTATTGCCCGCGGTCACGCCCGACAGCGCGACGGATTTCTTCGGCTTGAATGCACCGGTTGCAGTGCTGTTGTCTGCTTCGCTCATGAATTCGTCTCCTTCGAAAGTTATTTCTTTGCCGCAAAAAGCTGATCGAGCTTGTCTTCGTAGGCGTGATAGCCGAGATACTTGTAGAGATCGGCGCGCGTCTGCATCGTGTCGACGGCGGCCTTTTGCGTGCCGTCGCGCTTCACGGTCTCGTAGAAGTTGAGCGCCGCCGCGTTCATCGCGCGATAGGCGCCGCAGCAGTACAACGCGATATCGACGTTCGCGTCCTTCAGTTCATCGACGGTGAAAAAGGGCGTCGAGCCGAACTCGGTCAGATTCGCGAGGATCGGCACGCGCACGGCGGCCTTGAAGCGGCGATAGTCGTCGAGCGTCTTCATCGCTTCGGGGAAGATCATGTCGGCGCCCGCTTCGACATACGCGACGGCACGTTCGATCGCCGCGTCGATGCCTTCCGAGGCGGCGGCATCCGTGCGCGCCATGATGACGAACGAGTCGTCGGTGCGCGCATCGACGGCGGCCTTCACGCGATCGACCATTTCGGCGGTCGGCACGACTTCCTTGCCCGGCCGATGCCCGCAGCGTTTCTGTCCGACCTGATCTTCCATATGCACGGCAGCGACGCCCGCCTTGATGAACGAGCGGACCGTGCGCGCGATGTTGAATGCGCCGCCCCAGCCGGTGTCGATATCGACCATCAACGGCAGCGAGGATGCGTCGGTGATGCGGCGCGCGTCGATCAGCACGTCTTCCATCGTGCTGATGCCGAGGTCGGGCATGCCGAGCGAATTCGCGGCCACGCCGCCGCCCGACAGATAGAGCGCCTTGAACCCGACGGCTTCGGCCATCTTCGCGGCGTACGCGGTGATCGCGCCGACGACCTGCAGCGGCGATTCCTCGCGGACGGCCTGGCGGAACCGCGCGCCGGCGGTCTGTGCGGATTGGAATTCGGAACTCACGGTTGTCTCCTGAAAAAGTCGCGCTCTTATAAGCAACTACCTTGCCAGCGTGCAAATTTTTCGTAAGTGATTGATTTTGCGCGAAAAGTCGATTCATACCGGAGGCCACGTTTTTCACGACTGAAATTTCAGGTTTCGAAGCTGAAATCGGTGTCGCATACTAGACGACGCCTCATCATCCACCGCAGACGGCCATGCAAACCGATACAGCGTCCCGCCCGCGCATCTGGGCGGTCGGCATCAGCCGGCTCAGAGATTTGTTCATCGACCTCGTCGGCGCGTATGTCGATCGCGCCGAACTCGACGTCGTGTCGCTCGGCTTCGAGGATGCCGCGAACCGCATCGAATCCGCGCGCGATTTGCGTCCGGATGTCGTCGTGGCGGGCGGTTCCAACGGCGCTTATCTGAAGACGCGCGTCTCGGTGCCGGTCGTCGTCATCAGTCCGACTGGCTTCGACGTGATGCACGCGCTCACGAAGGCGCGGCGCGAAGGCGCGAGCGTCGCGCTCGTCACGCACGGCGACACGCCCGCCGAAATCCGCCGCTTCCTCGGCGCGTACCGCATCGACGTGATCTGCGAGTCGTATCGATCGGCGCAGGATGCCGAAAACCTCGTGCTCGATCTGCGCGATCGCGGCGTCGATGTCGTGGTTGGGCCTGGCCTCGTCGCGGATCTGGCGGCCGAAGCGGGCATGAGCTCGGTGTTTCTGTATTCGCGCGCGTCGGTGGTCGCCGCGTTCGAGACCGCGCTCGAAGTCGCGCAGGCGACGCGCCGGGAAGTCGCGCGGCGCAATCGTCTCGACAACCTGTTGCAGCATCTTCGCGATGGCGTCGTCGCGGTCGATGCGCTCGGCCGAATCGAAGCGATCAATCGCCGGCTGACCACGGCGCTCGGCATCGCCGATGCGGCGCGCGCCGTCGGCCGTCCGCTGCTCGACGTCGCGCCCGAACTCGACGGCGTATTGCCCGCCGCCGACGGCGACGTGTTCGGCGCGGTGCGCGGCGTGAGTTACGCGATTCATCGCGGACCGCTTGCGAGCGACGGCGCGTCGGGCGGGACCCTCTACACGTTTCAGGAATCGCGCGCGGTCGAACGGCTCGACCGGACGCTGCGCTCGCGGCAGGGCGCGCAGGAATTCGTCGCGCGTTATCGGCTGGAGGATGTCGTCGGCGAGTCGGAATCGATCGAACGCGTGCGGGCGCTCGTGCGCCGTTACGCGAAATCCGACGCCACGGTGCTGATTCTCGGCGAAAGCGGCACGGGCAAGGAAATGGTCGCGCAGAGCATGCATCGTCTGAGCCGCCGCAAGGACTTTCCGTTCGTCGCGATGAACTGCGGCGCGTTTCCCGAAGCGCTGCTCGAAAGCGAACTCTTCGGCTACGAGGAAGGCGCGTTCACCGGCGCGCGCAAGGGCGGCAAGGCGGGGCTGATCGAGGCGGCGCATCGCGGCACCTTGTTTCTCGATGAAATCGGCGAGATGCCGCCTTCGCTGCAAAGCCGCCTGTTGCGCGTGCTGCAGGAACGAGAAGTGATACGCCTCGGTTCGACGGAGCCGACGCGCGTCGATATCCGCGTGATCGCGGCGACGCATCGCTCGCTCGCGGAAGGCGTCGCCGATGGCTCGTTTCGCGCCGATCTTTTCTATCGCATCAATATTCTGAGCGTCGCGCTGCCGCCGTTGCGCGCGCGTTCCAGCGATGTCCTGCCGCTCGCGACCGCGCTGCTGATGCAGGCCGCGACGCGCGACAAGGCGCTCGCGTCGCGCTTGCCCGGCGGCGATGCGGCGGCGCGCGTGCTCGCGCCGCTCGAACCCGCGCTGCGGCAGTATCCGTGGCCGGGCAATGTGCGCGAGTTGCAGAACATCGTCGAGCGGATGGCGGTGGAGATCGCGGACATGGACGCGCCCGTCGCGTTGACGCTCGATGAACTGGAAGGAATCGCACCCGAGCTGTTCGACATCCGGCCGGAAGCCAATGCGGAGCAATCGCTTCGCGATCTGAGCCGTTCGGTGGAAGCCGATCAGGTTCGCGCGTCGCTCGCGGCGTTCGGCGGCGATCGCGATGCCGTGTGCAAGGCGCTCGGCATCAGCAAGACGACCTTGTGGCGCAGGCTCAACGCGAAGCGCTGAAGCGAATCACCAGCGAGTAAATACTCCGTGAATGTCCCCGTAAGCTCGCGCTGCTAGGATTCGATCTCTTTCATCCCTCAAGATAACGAATCTATGAAAAAGGCTGTTATTGCTGTGTTTGCCGCTGGCATGGCATTTTTCTCCATCGCTCCGGCTTTCGCTGACTCGCATCATCACCATGAGGTTTGCCACAAGGTCAAGGTGCATCACCACTGGGAACGCCGCTGCAAGTAAGCGCGTTGCGCAGTCGAAGTCGATGAGCCCCGTTCGCATGTACGACGGGGCTTTTTTGTTTTTCCGGCCGATATGACCGTGCGCTGAAACCGTCCTTTTCACGCGTGGCGTCGCCTATACTTTTGCAGGCACTCGACCCGGATAAACGCGAAACCGGGCGATATCCCCTCGCGGCCTTCCCACGCGCAAGCGCTCTTTCTTCTGCGCGATTGCCGCCTTGTCTTCTTTCCTCTCTGCCTCTTTATGCACGCATAGAAAACGCGGCACGCGCCGTGGCCGCGTGGTCCGTCCATAACGGTCGACGGCGCGGCATACGTGCGGCCGCTTCACTTTCATTCGATGAGGACATCATGGGAACCTACATCATGCTGCTCAACTGGACCGATCAGGGCGCACGCACCGCGAAGGACACGGTGAGCCGGGCGCGCGCATTTCGCGAGACCAGCAAGGCGATGGGCGCGACCATCGGCGCGATGCACTGGACGCTAGGCACATACGATCTGGTCACGTCGTTCGATGCACCCGACGATGAAACCGCGACGCGCCTCGGCCTCGCGCTCGCCGCACTCGGCAACGTCCGCTCGACGACGATGCGCGCGTTTGGCGAGGAGGAGATGCAACGTATCATCGGCGGCTTGAAGTAGGCGATGCGGGCGCCGTGATATCGACGGCGCCCGGCACCGGCAATCGGCGTTCAGCGATAATAGCGGGCACTGCATAACAATTCCTCCAGCACGCATGAGTCAGGTCACGAGAGACGCCGCCGCCGAACCCGCGTGGATGCCCGCGGCAATCGCCGAACGCGGCATCAGACGATATCCGGCCGGCGCGACGAATCCGCGCATTGTCGAGTACAACAACCACACCAACCTCGTCGGCTACGACGACAAGATTTCGTGGTGCTCGTCGTTCATCAACTGGTGCCTCGCGCGCGCCGGCGTTCGCGGGACGGGATCGGCGCTGGCGCGGTCCTGGCTCGACTGGGGCGTCGCGCTCGAAAACCCGGCCTATGGCTGCATCGCCGTGCTCACGCGCGACGATCCGGCGAGCTGGAAGGGGCATGTCGGCTTCTATCTTCGCCACGACGCCGACTTCGTCTATCTCTTCGGCGGAAACCAGCTGGAAGAGGTGCGCGAGCTGGCTTATCCCGTCGATTCCGTGCTCGGCTACAGATGGCCGGCCTCGCCGAAGCACGGCTGAACCCGCCCGGCCGGCACCTTGCCGTTTTCCGCCCCCGTCGCCTAGAGTGTGTGAAGAACATCGTGCGTTTTCCTGACGATGACCCGCGCGGCCTTGCGCCCCGCAGTCGTCGACGTCCTGTATTCAAAGCGTTCCGGGAGCATCGGCTCTCCCGGTCTTGGCTGGAGCAGGCAAATGAAGAAGATGCTGATAACCGGTGCGACGACGATGATCACGCTGACGGGCGCAGCCCATGCGCAGAGCAGCGTCACGCTCTATGGTCTGATCGACGCGGGCCTGACTTACACGAGCAACCAGATCACCGGCACGGGCGGCGGCGGACACAGCAACTGGCAGATGACGAGCGGCGCTGTCCAGGACAGCCGATGGGGCCTGCGCGGAGCCGAAGACCTGGGCGCGGGTTTGAAAGCCGTCTTCGCCCTGGAGAACGGCTTCAATCTGAATGACGGGCAGTATGCGTCGGGCAGCCGGATCTTCAACCGTCTCGCGTATGTCGGCGTGTCGAGCAGCGACTACGGCGCGCTCACGCTCGGCCGGCAGACCGACGGCATGGTCGACTTCCTCGCACCGCTCTCGCTCACGGGCACGGAATACGGCGGCACGCACTTCGCGCATCCGTTCGACATCGACAATCTGAACGATTCATTTCAGATCAATAACTCCGTGAAGTACACGAGCCCGCAATTCGCCGGCTTCCGGTTCGCCGCGCTGTACGGCTTCTCGAATCAGGCGGGCGGCTTCGCGAACAATCGCGCGTATAGCTTCGGATTGTCGTATGTCAGCGGGCCGTGGAACTTCGCCTTCGGTTATCTCCAGCTCAACAGCGATGCGCGCACGCCGGGCCAGTTGAACGCGAACGGCGCCGTCACCGACACGACCGCGGCATCCCTGCAAAACACATTGTCGACGAGCGCTGTACCGGTCGGCGTGCTGGCCGATAGTCAGAAGACGCTGGGCGCAGGCGTGAACTATTTGTTCGGTCCGGCCGTGGCGGGCTTCGTCTATACACAGAGCAAACTCACGCGATTTTTCCAGACGAACCTCAGCGCGACGTTTCAGAACTTCGAAGGCAATTTCCGTTATGCGCTGACGCCGGCCGTCGAGCTATCCGGCGCGTACACGTATTCGCGCGCGGGCGGAAACGGAGGCGGCGGCATTCCCCACTGGAACCAGGTCAGCGGGATGGCCGACTACCATTTCTCGCGTCGCACCGATGTCTATATTCAGGGCGCATGGCAGCGCGTGAGTCCGAGCGGCACGTCGCCGTTGGGCGTGGCGTGGATCAACGGCGTGAGCGATCCGTCTTCCTCGACGACCCAGATTCAGGCGACGGCCGGATTGCGACATCGTTTCTGATGCCGGCGCACATAAGCACATAAGCACGTAGCCGTAGCAGTTCTTCATCCAAAGGGAGATCTCGATGCGCGTCATGTTCACGCTGCCTTTGCTTGCCGTGTCTCTTCTCGTCGCCGGATGCAACACGCCGCCGATTCCCGCGGGCAAGCCCGTCGACATTCCGACGGCGTTGCAGAACGTCCTGCAAGGTCTTTGCGATTTCAAGAAGACCCGTGCGGCGGGCGGGCAAGATTATGGCGTTGCGATCGACGCGATTACCATCGAGCTCGATCTGACTGTCGATGGCGCGCAGAATCCGCCTGTTTCCGTCGCGCCCGACATCAAGTTCATCCCGACGGTCAGCTATGGGCACATCATCACGGCGACGACCGGAAGCAAGCTGCTCGTTTCGCTGAAGAACGTCGATGGCGCGCATGGCGGGGGTATGAATTGCAGTTCGTCGGCGGCTGCGAAGTGAGGGGCATTTTGAATCACGCGCGCGGGTAGTTAGATAATCGGTAATCCGAAATAAGCGTAGAGCGGCTCATCGCTGCAAGCGGGACGACGAAACGCCCCCCGGGCGCGGCACGGTCATTGCGCAGTTCGTGATCAAGCAGACGGTATTCGTCTGCGTCTATTTTCTCAGTCCGAAGGAGGGACGGATCATGAACAAGGCAATCGGTACTTTGATCGCGGCTGTCGCCGCCGTGGCATTGTCGGGCGGCGCGTATGCACAGACGGCCGGCGGCTCGAACGGTTCGACCGGCAGTACGGCCAGCCCGGCGAATCAGGTCAATGGCGCAACGGGCGGCTACGGCACCCCGGGCACCACGAACTCGGAAAGCGGCATGGCCGCCAAACCGAACACGGGTTTGCCGAGCAGCATGAACAGCACCACGAAGTCGAACGCGCCCGCGCCGCAAAGCAATAACACGCTGGCAACGCCGAGCGTAGTGTCGCCGGCGGCCGGCCAGTAGCACGCGCCGAACAGGACGGTCCACGCTTAGTCGTGGGTCGTCTTTCGTTGTGCGCTGCAACGTCGCGTCTGTTGGAATGAGACGCGCAGGCCTGCTGTCGCAAGTTGCGACATCCTCGTAGACAAGATCTCGGCAGGGTGTCCGATTTTGCGACAAGCCACGTGGCTTTTGTCACCGCACGGTAAAAAGCGCTCCCCGCAGCATCACATACACGGCCACACGGCACGCGATTGGCGTAGTCCTTGCTCTTATCCGCCCCAACGATAACGACCAAGGAGACACAACGTGAAGGCTGCCGTGCTGCACGAGTACGACGAAACCTTGTCCCGCGACGAATTCGTCCGCTATCAAGACGTCCCCACACCCGATATCACGCGGCCCGACGATGTGATCGTCCGCATCGGCGGCGCAGGCGTGTGCCGGACCGATCTGCATATCGTCGAGGGCATTTGGCGCAGCAAGGTGGATATGGCGCTGCCCTACATCATGGGTCACGAAAATGCCGGCTGGGTCGAGGCGGTCGGGCGCGGCGTCGAAAGCGTCAAGGTGGGCGATCCCGTCATCTGTCATCCGCTTGTGACGAGCGGTCACTGTCTGGCGTGCCGGCGCGGCGACGACATGCACGCCACCGAAAGCCGCTTTCCCGGCATCAACACGAACGGCGGCTATGCCGAATATCTCGCGACGGGCGAACGTTCGCTGATCCGTCTGCCGTCCACGCTCGCGCCGAAGGACGTCGCGCCGTACACCGACGCGGGCCTCACCGCGTATCGCGCCGCGAAGAAGGCATCGCGTCATCTGTTGCCCGGGCAGTTCGCGGTTGTGATCGGCGCGGGCGGGCTCGGTCATATCGGCATTCAGGTGCTGAATGCGTTGTGCGCGGCGGAGGTCATCGTCGTCGATCGTTCCGAGACGGCGCTCGCGCTCGCGAAGGAATGCGGCGCGCATCACACGGTGCAAGGCGGCGATGACGCCGTCGAGCGCGTGCTCGAACTGACGCACGGCAACGGCGCCGAGGCCGTGATCGACTTCGTGGGCGAAGGCAACGCAATCGCGCAAGGTCTCGCGATGACGCGCAACGCGGGCTACTACTACATCGTCGGATACGGCGGGAAGATCGACATTCCGACGATCGACATGATCACGAGCGAGAAGACCATCGTCGGCAATCTGGTCGGCACTTATCCCGAACTCGTCGAGCTGATGGCGCTCGCCGATCGCGGTCTCGTTCATCTGGCGACGCGCGAATATCGCCTGAGCGAGGCGAATCAGGCGCTCAGGGATCTGCATCACGGCAAGGTGAAGGGACGCGCCGTGCTGATTCCGTAACGACCGGCCGGCCTCGCGAACGACGAGGCCTGCAAGGCAGTCTTTCCGCGGAGAACGCCATGACTGCGCAGGGCCACCCCACGCCCATTTCGGAACGCGTGCGGCTCGTGATCGAGCTCACGCGGATCAACTCCGAGCATCTGCGGAGCAAGAGCCGTTTTGCGGGCGTCGAGATCGAACTCGAAAGCGCGCTGGCCGCTAGCCGTCCCGAGGCGCGCACGTCGCAACAGGTGCTGCGCATCGAGATGTTGCGCGACGAGCTTTGGGAAGCCGATCGCTCGTTGAGCGCGCTGGAAGCGGAGCGCGCGCGTCTCGAAACGGCGCTGGCGAACGTGGAGGCGGCGGCGCGTACGGCGCACGCCCGCGATTCGCGATGAAGCGCATGCAGGCGTCGCGCGACAGCGCCGTACGTTTCGAGGCGGGAACGTGAACGCGCCCACACCGCTCGTCGAGCTGCTCGGCGCGAGCTGGACGGCGCCGGCTTCCGTCATGGCCGCGGCGTGGAATGTCGAGGGCAGTCACGCGGGCTTCACGCTCAGCGACGGCACGCTCGCGCTCGCTTCCGGCAAATGGGATGGCGGTCCGCAGCTCAAGCCGCACGAGACGCGCGGTGTCGAGCTGATCAAGGCCGCCGCGCCGCCGCCGCCGCTCGCGCGCGTGGCCGTGCACGACGGCGTGAGTCTCGACTTCGCCGCCGATCCCGATGGCGGCTTCCTGAGCGCGGGCGATGACGGAAGGCTCGTGCAGGTCGACATCGAAGGCAATGCGCGCGAGGCGGCGACCTATCCCGGCCGATGGATCGATCACGTCGCAACCTCGCGCTCGGGTTTGCGCGCCTGTGCGAGCGGGCGGCTCGTGCGTCTGCTCGGCCCGACGGAGAACGAGCTGACGCTGCCGGCTTCATCGACCGCGCTGATGTTCTCCGCGTCCGGGCAGCAGCTCGCCATTGCGCATGCGGGCGGCGTCACGTTGTGGGATACGCGCTCGTCGTCGTCACGGCTGCTCGCGTGCGCCGGATTGCCGTGCGCGCTCGCATGGAGTCCCGATGGCCGATACCTCGTGAGCGGTTTGCAGGCGAACGCGCTGCACGGCTGGCGTTTGCCCGATGGCGACGATATCGAACTCGGCGGCTATGCGTTGCAGCCCGGTTCGTTGTCGTTCTCGGCGGATGGACGCGTGCTCGTGACGAACGGCGGCATGCGCGCGGTGTGCTGGCGCTTCGATCCGCCCGGCGCCGACGATCGTCCGCGCGAATGCGGCGTCGCGGGCAGTGCGCCTGTGAGTGTCGTCGCGTGCCACCCGTCCTTGTCGATGATCGCGGTCGGCTATCACAGCGGCGCGGTGCTGCTGTGTCAGCCCGGCGGCGCCGATGTGCTGTTCGTCAGAGCGAACGGCGGCGCGCCGGTCAGCGCGCTCGCGTGGGCGCCCGATGGCGGCCGTCTCGCCTACGGCACCGAAGCCGGCGAGATCGCGCTCGTGTATTTGCCGCATGCGTTGTTCCGCATTTCAGATCCGCAGTAAGCGCCAGGGGAGAGACAAATGACGACCGATGCAACCACGAAGGAAGCTTTTTTCGAGCGGCTCGGCGCGCTGTCCGACGACATGATCGCCGCGCATGGCCGCGACTTCGCGATGGGCGCGCTGATACTCGCCGCGCGCTTCATCGCGCAGGGTCAGCCGGTGGCGGATGCCGCGACGGCGAGCGCGGGCAGGATCATCGTCGAGCAATGAACGATGTCGCAATTCGGGACACCGGAAGATTCGCGGACGTCGCGTTCCACGACAGAAGCGCATCGCAAGACGATGAAACACGGCGCATTCGCGCATGGCACGCTTGTCGCTCTTAACGCTGCCGTGCCGATGCAAACGGCGCAATCGATGGTGATCCAGAACCCGCGGTCCGCGCCGCCGGTTCCCCTGTAACCGGACAAGGAGAGCTCGATGTCAGAAGCATTAACGCTCAACAAGATCACATCCCAGCGAGGCATCAGTATCGGCGAGGCGGCAAAACGCGTCGCCGATCTCGGCTGGACACCCAGTTACGTTCAGGAAGCGATGACCTTCCCGACCGACTACAAGATCAGCAAGGCGCCGCGCGACCCGATGAAGCAGGTGCTGCGCTCGTATTTCCCGATGCAGGAGGAGAAGGACAACCGCGTCTACGGCGCGCTCGATGCCGCGTTGCGCGGCGACATGTTCCGCAATGTCGAGCCGCGCTGGGTCGAATGGATGAAGCTGTTCCTCGCGATCATCCCGTTCCCGGAAATCTCGGCCGCGCGCTCGATGGCGATGCTCGGCCGTCTCGCTCCCGGCGAAGAACTGCGCACCGGCTTCACGATGCAGATGGTCGACGAGTTCCGTCACTCGACGATCCAGATGAATCTGAAGAAGTGGTACATGGAAAACTATATCGATCCGGCGGGCTTCGACATCACCGAGGCCGCGTTCGGCAAGTGCTATGCGACGACCATCGGCCGGCAGTTCGCGGAAGGCTTCCTGACCGGCGATGCGGTGACGGCGGCCAACGTGTTCCTGCAAGTGGTCGCGGAAACGGCGTTCACGAATACGCTGTTCGTCGCGATGCCGTCGGAGGCAGCGCGCAACGGCGACTATGCGTTGCCGACCGTGTTCCTCTCCGTGCAGTCCGATGAAAGCCGGCATATCGGCAACGGCCATTCGCTGATGATGTCGGTCATCAACGACCCCGACAATCATCTGCTGCTCGAACGCGATCTGCGCTATGCGTTCTGGCAGAACCACGCGATCGTCGATGCGGCTATCGGTACGTTCATCGAATATGGCACGACCGACCGCGACAAGAAGAAGGAGTCGTATGCGGAGTTGTGGCACCGGTGGATCTACGAGGACTATTACCGCACCTACATGCTGCCGCTCGAAAAGTACGGCATCAAGATTCATCACGACGATGTCGCCGCCGCGTGGGATCGCCTCGTCAAGAAGAACTACGTGCACAAGGTCGCGCAATTCTTCTCGGTCGGCTGGCCGGTGAACTTCTGGCGCATCGAGGCGCAGACCGAAAAAGACTTCGAGTGGTTCGAGCACAAGTATCCGGGCTGGTATGCGGAATTCGGCGACTACTGGAAGTGGTACGCGAAGAAGAGCACGCCCGGTCAGACCAACATGCTGTTCGATCAGGAGAACGGCTACGTTTATCCGCATCGCTGCTGGAGCTGCCTCGTGCCGTGCCTGATTCGCGAGGACTTCTGCGTCGATGAAGTCGACGGCAAGCTCTTCACGTACTGCTCCGAATTGTGCCGATGGACGCACAAGGTCGCATTTGCATCGGAGTACGAAGGAAGGCCGACGCCCGCGATGGGCCGCTTCAGTGGACGCCGCGAATGGGAAGAGGTCTATCACGGCTGGGATCTCGCCGATTGCATCAAGGATCTCGGCTTCGTGCGCAGCGACGGAAAGACGCTCGTGCCTCAACCGCATTTGCGCTTCGACAACCGCGACATGTGGACGCTCGATGACGTGCGTGGCCACACGATCCAGAGTCCGATCGTGCTGATACGCGAGATGACGCCGGAGCAGCGCGAGAAGCACATCGCGGAGTATCGCGCGGGCTTCAAGATCAGTCCGTGCAATTGATGCGGCCTGCGGTCCGGTGCGCTTCGGGGTATCGGGCCGCGACACGGAGGAAAGGGCATATGAGTTATACGGTCCGCTTCGAACCGGTCGGTGTCGAGATGTCTGTGGCGGAAGGCGAAACCGTGCTGGAAGCGGCGTTCCGGCAAGGGATCGCCGTCATGCACGGATGCAAGGAAGGGCAGTGCAGCAGTTGCAAATCGCTGCTCGTGGAAGGCGATGTCGAAATGAAAAAGTACTCGACCTTCGCGCTGCCCGACTACGAGAAGGAGTCGGGCCACGTTTTGCTATGCAGGACGCTCGCCTACAGCGATCTCACCGTCGAATTGCTCAACTTCGACGAAGACCTGATGCGCCGCTCGATACCCGTCGCGGACTACGACGCGACCGTCACGAGCATCACCGCGCTCACGCACGACATCAGGCTGCTCGAAGTGGAGTTGAGCCGGCCGCTGCGCTTCTGGGCAGGACAATATGTAGACCTGACGATTCCGTCTGCCGACATCACGCGCTCCTTCTCGATGGCCAATCCGCCCGACGGCGAGCGGCGCCTGAGCTTCATCATCAAGAAGTATCCGAACGGCGCGTTCTCTTCGCTGCTCGACGAAGGGCTCAAACCCGGCGACCGGATGATCGCAAAAGGCCCATACGGCACGTGCTTTCGACGCGAAGATCAACCCGGCCCGATGGTTCTGGTCGGCGGCGGCTCGGGCATGTCGCCGTTGTGGTCGATCTTGCAGGATCACGTGGCGAGCGGCGAAGCGCGGCCCGTGCGCTTCTTTTACGGCGCGCGCACGCGTCGCGATCTGTTCTATCTCGACGAGTTCGCGGAGTTCGCGGACAAGCTGCCGGATTTTCGCTTCATTCCGGCTCTGTCGAACGCCGAACCCGGAGACGAGTGGACGGGCGAGAGGGGTTTCATCCACGAAGTCGTGAGCCGCACGTTGCGCGACGAATCGCTTGCGGGCGATATCGACGCGTACACGTGCGGTCCCGCGGCGATGATCGACGCCGTCATTCCGGTGCTGCAAATGGCCGGCGTGGAACCGGAACGGCTGTATTTCGACAAGTTCACGCAGGCGGTCCGATGACGGCCCGTCGCCCTGATATTCCCTGATCGGAGCACCAAGCGTAACCAAGGAGACATGACATGAGTACGTCGACGGAGCAGTCATCGCCGCTTAAGTCGGGCGCTGCGGGCGCGGCGCAGTTCGTGGGCTGGGACAGCCGCAAGTACAACTACTTCGAACCGAAAGGACGCAAGGCAAGCCATTACGAAGACATGACCGTCGACGTGCAGCCGGACCCGAAGCGCTATCTGATTCAGGACTGGATCCTGCAATTCGCCGACGGCACGCCGACGTATTCGGAAACGTGGACCGCCGCGAAATGCTCGGACTGGCACAAATTCCGCGCCGTCGATGAAGAGTGGGAGCGCACGCACTATCAGCGCCAGTCGACCATCGTCGGGATGATCACGAACGCCATCAGCAATGCGCGGCGCTCGGGCGCGGTCAAGCGTTTCGACAAGACCTGGGTGAAGGTGCTCGAACAGCATGTCGGCGCATACAAGCACGCGGAGTTCGGGCTCGGCACCGCGACCATGCACGCGCAGCGCTACGGCTACACGCAGATGATCAACAGCGCGATCCTGACCAATGCGTCGTACAAGCTGCGCTTCGCGCAAGACCTCACGCTGTATCTCGGCGAAATTGCGCTCGATCTGCCGGGCTTCAATCTCGACGCGGGCAAGGAGCACTGGCTCAACGATCCGATCTGGCAGGGCACGCGTCTCGCGATCGAAACCATCGGCGGCGCGACCGATTACCTCGAAAAGTATTTCGCGGTGAATGTCGTGTTCGAGCCGCTCGTCGGCGATCTCTTCCGCAGCGGCTTCATCATGCAGATCGCCGCCGCGCAGCACGATTTCGTGACGCCGACCGTGGTGTCCGCCGCCGAAGGCGATTACGAGCGCAACCTGGCCAACGCGGTCGAGCTGTTCCACATGCTCGCGAACGATCCCGCGCATGGCGACGCGAACCGCGCGCTCTTCAGCGCATGGCTCGAAAAACATGGCGCGCTCGCCGCCGATGCAGCGAAGCATCTCCAGCCGATCTGGTCCATTCCGCACGCGAAGCCCGCGCAATTCACCGACTCGCTGCACAGCTCGGTCGAACGTGCGCAACTGATCGCGAAGGAAATCGGCATTCCGTTTTCGCTCTCCATTCAAGCCTGAATCCACCGCGAACAGGAGCCGCTCATGTCAGTTCATACCGACAACATTTTCAAGTCGATCAAGGATCTTCGCTTCGAACAGACCATCTCGCATCAGTGCGGCGTCACGATGAACGACAGCGTCGAAGCGCGCGCGATCGCCGAACTCATGGCGACGAAGCCGGGCATCACGGTCACGTATCTGCCCGCGATGATCCGCATCGACGGACAGGGAAAGATCGAGTTCAAGATGGGCGAAATCAGCGACGTGCTGGGCCGCGAGATGACGCCGCATCTGTTCGAGATATCGACGTCGACGCATTACGGCCGCATGGTGATGGTCGATGACGACACCGTCGTGCTGTTCGGCAACATGGAAGACGCAATGGCCTACGAATGAAAACACTCGCGGGTTCGCCCGCGAGCGACAACCCCACGGAGACATACTCATGTTCAGAACCCAGGACGGCGAGGACATTTTCATCATCGACGGGCACGTTCATTTATGGGACGGCAGCAAGGCGAACGTGAAGAACGTGCACGGTCAGCAGTTCATCGACTGCTTCTATGCATATCACAAGAATCTGAGCCCGAAGGAATATCTCTGGCCGAAGGAGAAGTTCGACAAGTACGGCGAAGAAGTCATGTACGACGATCTTTTCGTCACGGGCTACGACGACATGGCGATCTGCCAGCCGACCTATCTCACCGACTTCTACAAGAACGGCTTCAACACCACGGAGGCGAACTATGTGGTGAAGAAGAAGTATCCGAACCGTTTCATCGTGAATGGCGCGTTCGATCCGCGCGATGGCGAGGCGGGGCTGGAACGCCTCGAAGAACTGTCGGCGCTCTACAAGATTCAGGGCGTGAAGCTCTACACCGCCGAATGGCGCGGCGACAGCAAAGGCTACAAGCTGTCCGATCC
This sequence comes from Caballeronia temeraria, assembly GCF_001544795.2. GTDB lineage: Bacteria > Pseudomonadota > Gammaproteobacteria > Burkholderiales > Burkholderiaceae > Caballeronia > Caballeronia temeraria. The sequence continues at coordinate 15,421 of NZ_FCOI02000008.1, forward strand.
CGGCGCGTACCGCTTCCTCGAACGTTGCGAGAAGCTCGGCATCAGGAATATCCATGTCCATAAAGGACCGACGATCCTGCCGCTCAATCGCGACGCGTTCGATGTCGCCGATATCGACGACGTGGCGACGAGCTTCCAGAACCTGAACTTCATCGTCGAGCATTGCGGCTTGCCGCGTCTCGATGACTTCTGCTGGATCGCCACGCAGGAGACGAACGTGTATGGCGGGCTCGCCGTCGTGCTGCCGTTCATTCATACGCGGCCCGAATACTTCGCGCATGTGATTTCGGAGCTGCTGTTCTGGATCGGCGAGGACCGCATTCTCTACGGCAGCGACTATGCGATCTGGTCGCCGAAGTGGCTCATCGACAAGTTCATGGCTTTCGAATTGCCGGAATCCGTCAGCAAGGAAACGGGCGTGAAGCTGTCGCTGGAGGCGAAGAAGAAGATCCTCGGGCTGAATGCGGCGCGTCTTTACGGCATCGATATCGAGGCGCAGAAGAAGCTGCTCGCACAGACGCCGCAGGCTGCGGTGGCGCACGCATGAACGCCGCGAGCGCACGCGCGGCGCAGGTGTGGGAGCGGCTCGCGTCCGTCATCGATCCGGAACTCGACGAATCGGTGACGGAGCTTCACTTCGTCACGTCCGTCGATGTCGATGCGAACGGCGGCGTGTCCGTCGCCTTTCGATTGCCGACCTACTGGTGCGCCGCCAACTTCGCCTATCTGATGGCGGCGGACATGCGCGCGGCGATCGCGGATTTGCCGTGGGTGACGCGCATCGGCATCGCGCTCGACGAGCACATGTACGCGGACGAGATCAATCGCGGCATGACAGAGAACCTGTCGTTCCGGCAGGCATTCGGCGATGCGGCGAACGACGATCTCGACGCCGTGCGTCAGACGTTTCTGGTCAAGGCGTTTCAGCGCAGGCAGGAAGCGCTGCTCGCGCATCTGCTCGCGAACGGGCACGAGCCGGAAGCGCTCGTCCGGCTCACGATGTCAGACCTTGCCTCGCTCGCCGATGATTCCGAACGCGCACGCCTCATCGCGCGATACATCGAACGACGCCATGTATGCGGCGGCGCGGTGGACGATTCGCAGCCCGCGTTCATCGACCTAAACGGCGCACCGCTCGATCCCGCGACGCTCGGCGCTTATCTGCGCGATTTGCGGCGCGTGGGCGTCAACGCCGAGTTCAACAGCGCGCTGTGCCGCGGCCTGCTCGCGGCGCGCTACGACGAGCCCGAAGAAAAGCCGGTTCGCTTCTACCCGCGAACGCGGGATGCATCGACGGTACGAACATAAAACGGAGACAGGAGCACACGATGCCGAACATCATGTTGCATGACGAAGAAGCGCGCGCGGCGCTCGGCCGGGGCGTGGCCAAGCTCGCGCGAGCAGTGCGCGGGACGCTCGGGCCGAAGGGCATGAACGCGATCATCGACCGGCCCATCGGCTCGCCGATCATCTCGCGCGACGGCGTGAGCATCGCAAGCGAGATCGAGCTGGACGATCCGTTCGAGAATATCGGCGCGCAGGTCGTGCGCGAAGTGTCGAAGCAGACCAACGACTTCGCCGGCGACGGCACGACCACGGCCACCGTGCTCGCCGATGCGCTCGTGCAGCAAGGCCTCGAATGTCTCGCGGATGGCGCGAATCCGGTCGAGCTCGTGCAGGGTCTCGAAGCGGCGGTGACCGCGACGATCGATGCGCTCAGGCGCGCCGCCACGCCGCTCGCCGGACCGGAGGACGTGCGCGCGGTCGCCGTCGTCGCGGCCAACGACGAATTCACGGGCGGTCTCGTCGCCGAGGCGCTCGAGCGCGTGGGCGCGGACGGTATCGTCGATGTCGAATACGGCTCGACGGTCGAAACGCGGCTCGAAGTGGTGGAAGGCATGGCTTTCGACCGCGGCTATCTTTCGCATCACATGGTGACGGACATCGAACGGATGCAGGTCGTCCTCGACAATCCGCTCATCCTGATGACGGATCAGCGCCTGCAAAGCCAGGACGACCTGACCGCGATGCTCGCGCTCGCGAACGAGCACAAGCGCCCGCTGCTCATCATCGCGGAAGAGGTGGCGCCCGCGTGCGTCGTCACGCTGCTCGCCAATCGTGACAACGGCGCGAATGGGGGCTTGGGCGTCGCGGCCATTCATCCGCCCGAGTACGGCCACTGGCGGCGCGCGATGCTCGAAGATATCGCCATCGTCACGGGCGGGCGGGTCATCGCGCGCGATCTCGGCGGCAGGCTCGACGCCGTCGACATGCGCGACTTCGGCAGCGCGCGGCAAGTGCGCATATCGTCGAATCAGACGATCATCACGGCCGGCGGAGGCGATCCCGCTGCTGTCTCGGCACGGCGTCAGCAAGTCGCGCGGCAGTACGAAATGGCGCCGGAGAACGTCGAGCGCGACAAGTTCGAAGTGCGTCTCGCGAAGCTTTCGGGCGGCACCGCGATGATTCTCGCGGGCGGCGCCACGCCCGTCGAGCAGAAGCGCCGGCTTCATCTGATCGAAGACTCCATCAACGCGGCGCGCGCGGCGATCGCCGAAGGCGTGGTGCCGGGCGGCGGCACGGCGTTGCTGCGGGCATCGGCGGAACTCGACGAGCTGATCGACAAGAGCCGCGGCGCCGCGCAACTGGGCGCCATGCTGCTCAAGCGCGCGCTGGCGAAGCCGCTGTTCACGATCGCGTCGAATTGCGGACTGGACGGCGCGTCGATCGTCGCGCAGGTCGCGAAGGCGGATCGCGCGACGGGACTCGACGCGCGCACCGGCGAGATCGCGGATCTGGTCGCGCGCGGCATCATCGATCCGGTGAAGGTGAGCTACAGCGCCGTGCGCAACGCGGCCTCCGTCGCCGCGCTGATCCTCACGACGCAGACGCTGATCGCGAAGAAACCCGATATCGTCGATACCACGGCGGGGCCGGCGCTCGGAGCGGGAGCCGAGTTGCTCGGCCGCAAGTGACGCGCGCTGTTGCGTTGCGACAGAAAACGAGGCGCAAACGGGGGCGTTTTCCCCGAGAGGACGAGAGACGCGCGAGGACTATACTCAGCGGACTACGCTGCGCAATCGCCGGGCTACATCGGCGAATCCCCATGCAGCACATCCCCGCGAGTCATGCCGAGGTCCGCCCGAGAGCGGACCGCGCTCTCACCTCGCATGGAGGAGACACATGACGAGGCGCCTCATCGGTATGCCGGCTGGTGGCGGTTGCGCGAGCGATCCGTTTGTCGCGGGATGGACGCGGCCCGACGCGGCCATCGCCGATCACTCCGACAGCAACACCATGCTCGCCTGGGAGCGTTTTCTCGCGGGCGAGATCAGCACGGCCGCACCGACGGAACTGATCGCATCGTGGAAGCGGAGTCTGCAATCCGGCGTCAATCCGACATCGGGCGCGGCGCCGTTCGCCGTGCATGGCGATGCGATCAACACGCTGCGCTGGCGGCATCGGGAACTGCTCGCGGCATCGGACCGGCTCTTCACGGCCACCGCCGATCTCTTCGCGGATTCGTATTCGATCCTTCTGCTCACCAACGCCGACGGCGTGATCCTCAAGGCAGCCGGCGATCTGCGCACACTCGATGCCGGCGAGAAGATTCATTTGATGACGGGCGGCGACTGGCGCGAGGCATCGGCGGGAACGAACGGAATCGGCACGGCGCTCGCCACGCGTCAGCCGACGTACGTCCACGGCTCCGAGCACTTCTGCGAAGGCATCAAGGCGTGGAGCTGCGCCGCTGCGCCGATCTGCGAGCCGGGAACCGGCGCGGTGCTCGGCGTGCTGGATATTTCCGGGCCGCCGTCGACGTATCAGATCAACAACCTCACGCTGGCCGTCACCGCCGCGCGGCAAATCGAAATGGTGCTCGCGGAACAGGTCGCGCGCGAGCACATGCGGCTGCTGGCGTTCTGTTTGCAGCGTTTGTCATCGACGGATGCGGCGGGGCTCATCGCCATCGACCGTCACGGCAGGCTCGTGCACACGACGGCGCGTATCGCGTTGCCGGTCAATCCGGGCGAGCGCTTTCCGGGCATGGGCGAGCACTATCCGGTCGAGGACTGGGCGAATCATCTGCCGCAGGGATTGCGGCCGGAATGGTTCAATCCGGTCGTCGCGGACGGCGAAGCGATCGGCGCGATGCTGATCGTGCCGCAGCCTTCGGGCCTTTCCAATGCGTCGCGTCTCGCGGGCAGCGCGCGCCGCGTCGGGCCGCAAGTGCAGTCGCGCGGCGAGGCGGACCCGCAACGCAACCGCTTCGATCAGATCATCTGCCAGAGTGCGGCGATGCAACGCGCGATCGAGCGCGGACGGCAGCTCGCGCGCCGTCGCGTGCCGGTGCTGATCGAAGGCGAGACGGGCGTCGGCAAGGAGCTTTTCGCCCGCGCGATTCACGGCGAGGAATCGGACGAAGGCCCGTTCGTCGCCTACAACTGCGGAGCGGCGTCGAAGGAACTGATCGGCGCGGAACTTTTCGGCCACGTGCGCGGCGCGTACACGGGCGCGACGGCGGAAGGCCGCCCTGGCCGATTCGAGCTGGCGCACGGCGGAACGCTGTGCCTCGACGAGATCGGCGAATTGCCGCTGGAGCTTCAGCCGGTGCTGCTGCGCGTGCTGGAAGAAGGCGTGCTCTACAGGCTCGGCGATACGCAGGCGCGCCGCGTCGACGTGCGCCTGCTCGCGATGACCAACCGCAACTTGCGCGAGGAAGTCGAGTGCGGGCGATTCCGCGCGGATCTCTACTATCGCGTCGGCGTCACGCGGATTCGCATTCCCGGCCTGCGCGAGCGCGACGGCGACGTCGATCTGCTCATCGATCATTTCAACCGATCGCTCGCGCTGCGGCACGGCGTTCCGATGCGTCAGTTCCCCGACATCGTGATGGAAGTGCTGCGCGCGTACTCGTGGCCGGGCAATGTCCGCGAGTTGCGCAACGTGGTCGAGAATCTGCTGCTGACGTCGAACGACGAGTGCGTCGCGCTGGTCGAGCTGCCCGCCGAAGTGCTCGACGAATCTCCGATGCTGCGTGACAAGGTCATGTCGAACGCGGCGCCGGGCGCGGGCAGTCTGGAGGAAACGGAGCGCTTCGCGATTGCGCGCGCGCTGCGGCATGCACAGGGCAACATGGCGCAGGCCGCGCGTGCGCTCGGCGTGTCGCGCAGCACGCTGTATCGGAAGATGGAGCAGTATCGGCTGGCCGTCGACGAGAAGCGGCTCTGAGCGCCGCGCTCAGACATCGCTGGCGCGACGCAGCGCTTCGACCTGCGAGCGCACATAGCTGATGTGCTCGCGCAACGCATAGAACGTGTCGGTATAGGCGAGCGGCATGCGCAGCCGGTTGAGATCCCTTTCGATGTCATCGAGCTTCGTCATGAACCTGACATGGTTCGGGTCGGACGGGTCGTCGAACACGCTGCGTTCGAGGGCCATCAACTCGCCGTAACGTCGATAGAACCGCGATTTGACGCGCCACGCGTACAGCGGCGGCACGTAATGCAAGGCCGGTATCAGTATCACGACGATCGGCACGACCAGCACGATCAGACGATCCGCGAGGCTCGCGAGCCAGAACGGCATCGTCCTGTACACGAAGCTCTTGCCGGACTTGTAGTAGCGCTCGGCGTCCGGGCTCAATGGGAAATCGTGCGCGACGGGCGCGGGATACTCGCCCGCCTGCTGCAACAGGCTTGCGCCGCCGTGCACTTCGCCGGCCGCTTCGATGAGCAGATCGGAGAGCGCGGGATGCAGCGTGTCGCGCGCGACCAGCTCGACGGTCGTCTCGATGGTCACCGTGTTTTCGGGCGGCAGGTTGTCGGCGAGATTGAATGCGCCCATCGGCACGTCGAACGTGCTCAGGAACGGAAAGATGCGCGTGTAGGCTTTCGCCTGCCTGAAATCGAAGAGATGGATGTCCGCAGTGCCGATCATCGTCTGCATGAGCGCGGGACGCGCCGAATCCGCGCGCAGGAATGCAACGTCGACCGTGCCCGCGAGCAATGCGTTCACCGCTTCCTCGCCTTCGAGCGGCAGCATCCGCGCGTCGTCGTTCGAGCGGACGCCGTTCTCTCTCAGCATCGCCAGCACGATCTGCCTTGTGCCGCTGCCTTCGCGGCCGATGGCGAGCCGCTTGCCCGCGAATTGCGAAAGACGCGTGAGTTCCGGTCCGCGATAGAACACGAAGATCGGCCAGTTGCTCACGGTGCCGAGCGACATCAGACCGGCGTGCGCCGTATCCGGCGCGAGGACGTTCGAAACCTGCGTGAGTCCGCTCTGCACGAAACCGAGATCGACGTGACTCGCGGGATCGGCGAGGCGCGTGAGGTTGTCGAGCGTGCCCGACGACGTCAGCACGTCGAGCGTCACGCCGTTGCGCGCGAGTATCGCCCGGTACTGTTGCGCGGCGATCCAGAAGCGGCTGTGTTCCGGACCGGCGGAGATCGTCAGCGTGCCGGGCGGCGCGGGCCGGATGACGCGCACGGTCACCCAGATCAGCAGCACGAGCACGATCATCATCACCCCGACGGCGACGGCCAGATCGAACCACGAGACGCCGTACTCCGCGGCGCGGCGGAAACCGGGCCGGTCCGGCGCACGTCCGGCAGGATCGCGATTGTTCATTTTCAAAGCAGACGATTCGATTTCGGGAACCGGCGTTCGCCGTTGACATCGCTGCAACCTATTCTCGCGCCGATCCGCGTGAAATGAACGCGCTTTGCTCCGTTACCGGCGCAAATAAAAGGTAACGCCTGGTAAGGCTTGCAGCGAAGTGCGCTTTCATTGGCGATTCGATGCATCGGGCGGTGCCCTATCGTTCGATACCGCGGTTGAGCCCGCCAAACGGAGTGACGGTTCGATGCGACGACGAAAGCACGCAGGCGAGGCGTCCGATGAACGCGACGATCTATCTGAGAAACAAGCCAGCCATGAAAACAGGAAAGAAGCTGCACAGCACATCAATCGATTTACGACGCTGCGCGCGTCTGGCGGCGTGCGTGTTCTTGACATCGCTCGGCGCCATGACGGCCTCGCATGCCGCGAGCTTTCGTTGTCCGCACAATGCGTCGGCGTCGGAGCGGATCGTGTGTGCCGACCCGGCGCTTTCATCGCTCGACGATAAGCTCGCTGCCGTCTTTCGCGAAGCGCACGACGCGACGCCCGATGCGAGCGCACTCGATGCCGATCGCGTGACGCAGTGGCAATGGCGTCAGCGCAACTGCAAGGACACGGCGTGCGTGACGGACTGGTATACGCGACGGATTTCGGAGCTGCAGGCGGATGTCGCGCACGGGAAGAAACAGACCGCCGATCACATCAAGACCGGTATCGCCGAACAGAAACTCGCGCCCTCAGCCGAAGCTGCGGTGCTTCGCATGAAAGGACTAGGCGATGCCGCTTCGAAAGTTTCGGGCGATGTCGAGAAGGCTGCGGCGCCGGTTTCCAAGGACGGTTCGACCAGCGCCGTGCTCGGGCACGCGGACATCGAACGGCTTCGGACGGTGCCGGCCGCGTCGTTGCTGAAGGCGGCCGCTGCGTCGAATCCGGCGCTGGCTGGAAACGCGTCGGCGCCGTGCAAGGGCGAATGCGCGAAACGGCAAGTTCGTATCGCCTTCTGAGGGCGCAGTTCGATGAGCAAAGGGCGACGCGCAACTGGCCGCGTCGCCCGAAGGTCAGCAGGCCACGTCCGGCTCATGAAGCCGGAGCAGATCGTAGCAACGGCACAGCGCGTTCATGCTGCGGAACAGACAGGGAAGCGGCCCGGGCCTTACCCACTATTTCGCGAGACGGGCGGTACGAAAGTGACGGCTGGCGGAAGCGTTCCGTCAGCTTCTGTCATCATGGTGTGGCTCGAGCGAACCCAAGGGTGCCATGTCACATCTCGAAAAGGAGAACGCGAACGCCGGCGCGAACCATCTCGCGCGCGAAGGCGATATCCGCGGCAACGAACCACACGGAAGCGAGACCGGCGAGGACTACGACGCATCGGCGGTCGGACGCACCGGCCCGCTGAACGAAGCGGCGCTTCTCGGCCGCAAGACGCCGCCGTGGCCGGATTCCGCGGCGGCCAATCCCGGTCAGCACGGACACGCCGGCGCGCCAGGCGCAATGCGCGCGCTGGCCGGCCTGCTGCTCGGCCTCGCTTTGCTCGTCGCGGGGAACGGTCTGTTTCAGACGCTGATTCCGTTGCGGATTCTCCAGTCGGGCTACTCGACTTTCGTCACCGGTCTGATCCAGTCGAGCTATTACGCCGGCTTCATCCTCGGCGCGATGATCAACCGCCGGCTCATCGACCGCATCGGGCAGCATCGGACGTTCGTGGCGTTTTCGGCGGCGGCGTCGATTCTCGCGCTGGCTTTCGGCGCGGCGGAGTCGCCGTGGGTGCTGGGCGGCGTGCGGCTACTGACGGGCATCGCGTTCATGGGCTTGTACACGTCCGTCGAAAGCTGGCTCAACGGCACGGTCGAGAACGAGAAGCGCGGCCAGGTGTTCGGCATGTACGCGGCCATCAATTATCTCGCGGTGGGCTGCGGCCAGTTCCTGCTGAACGTGGGCGCAGGGTCCGGCGCGCAGCAGTTCGCGATCAGCGCGGCGCTTTTTGCCGCGGCGGTGCTGCCCGTCACGCTGATGGAAGGCTGGCCGGTGAAGGTCGATGACGCAAACCTGCATCGCGTGCCCGCGCGCAGTTGGGGAGAAAGCCTGCGCGAAATGATGGTGCTCGCGCCGCTCGGCGTGCCCGGCTGCATTCTCACGGGCTTCATCTACAGCAACTTCTATGCGTTGATGCCCGTCTATCTGCAACGCTCGGGCTTTTCGACGAAAGAACTCGCGACCTTCATGGGCGTCGCGCTGATCGGCGCGCTCGTGCCGCAGTTCCCGATGGGCCGCCTCTCCGACCGCATCGACCGGCGGCGTCTCGTGCTATGGACCGCGCTGATCTCGGCGGTGCTGAGCCTCGTGCTGTTCTGCCTGAACTTTCGCATCGTCACGTGGTGCGCGACGCTCGCTTACGTCGCGGTGACGTTCACGCAGTACGGGCTCATCGTGTCGCACGTGCAGGATCGCACGGAGTCGCATCTGCGGGTCGCGGTATCGGCGATGCTGCTCGTGCTCTTTTCGCTCGGCGGCATGACGGGACCGACGCTGGCGTCCGCGCTGATGACGCTCATCGGGCCGAGCGGGCTCTTTCTGTTCAACGCGTTGTCGTGCGTGCTGCTGGCGCTCAGTGCGCGGCACGCGCTGCGGTTGTCCGCGCGCACGCCGGCGGCTTGAGCGCAACGTGGCGGACATACGCGTAGTATTCATCGTTCTTTATCATGGATTGACGCCATGACCTACGAGAAGGCGGAAGTTGCGACGCGCGACGGCATGTGTCCCGTTCACGTCTTTACCGCCGATGACGGGGCGATTTCTCCGGCCATCGTTTTCTATATGGATGCGGGCGGCATCCGTCCCGCTGAATTGCAGATGGCCGAGCGCCTCGCGTCGGCCGGCTATGTCGTGCTGTTGCCCGACCTTTTCTATCGATACGGTTCTTACGGGCCGTTCGATCCCGTGGAAGTCTTTAAGGGCGATGTGCGGGCGATCCTCGGCCCGCTGATGGCGACCACGGACAACGCAAAGGCCGCCGAAGACACGGGCGCGCTTCTCACGTACCTCGACACGCGCACCGATGTGAGCAGCACGCGCATCGGCGCGGTCGGCTTCTGCATGGGCGGCGGCATGGCGATCGCCGCCGCCGGGACGTATCCCGAGCGCTTCGCCGCCGTAGCGAGCTTTCACGGCGGCAATCTCGCGACCGACGCGCCAACGAGCCCGCATCGATACGCCGCGCAATCGAAGGCCGAGCTGTATATCGCGGCGGCGGAGGGCGACGCGAGTTATCCGCCGGAGATGGCGCAGCGTTTCGAACGCACGCTCGATGAAGCGGGTGTGCGGTATCGCGCGCAAACCTATGCCGGCGCCGCGCACGGCTGGATGAAGCCGGACTTCCCGGTCTACGATCCGGTTGCCGCGGAAGAAGGATGGTCGACGATGATCGCGTTCTTCGATCGGATACTCAAACGCTGAGCATCGGCATCGGCGCACCGGAATCGCCCTATGGCGTAACGCCGACATTGCTTCACCCCGCCATAAACGATACCCTTGATTCGTTCGCGGTCATCGAATGCTGGTCAACCCGGAGACAACCGTTTCGTGAAACGAGCTTGGTTTTTCTCCTGCATCGTCGCCCTGAGCGCGGTTCTCGGCGCGTGCAATAAAGACGGGTCGAAGGGCGCCGCGCCGGCATCGGGTGCATCCGCGAGTCAGGCGGCGAGTCAGCCCGGGCAGACCGCGAGCGACGCGATCGCTGCATCGGCCGCGCAAGCACATGGCGCGCTGACCGCCGTCACCAAGGCGCAATTGCCTGCGGAAGCAGCCGAAACGCTGCGTCTGATCAAAGCGGGCGGCCCTTATCCCTTCGGCGAGGACGGCGTCCTGTTCCGCAACAGCGCGACGATGCTGCCGGACCATCCGCGCGGCTATTACCACGCCTACACGGTTCGCACGCCCGGTTCGACGGATCGCGGGCAGCGGCGCATCGTTTGCGGCGGACCGCGCAAGCAGACGCGCGACTGCTACTACACCGACGATTACTACGCCAGCTTCAAGCGCATCACGGAATAACGCGCGGGCTCGGCCTCACTTGCCCGCGCCGACGATCTTCACATCGAGCACGATCGCGTTCATCTCGAACGCGGCATCCGAGTGTGCGCCACACGAGGCGCGCGGGGATTCGGGCGCACTCATCGGATCGAGCGTTCTCGATCTCGTCGCCGCGGTCGGCATGCGCTTGCATCCGGCGTCGGCCGCGCCCCAGCGTGGACGTGGGCGCATCACATCCGGTATTAACTACCGCTCGAATACCGGCCCTCAGGCATAGAGGCCGTCGCGAGCATCAAGAAAGCGGTCACGCCGCCGACATATCGTTCATGGATGCCGAGACGCGAGTTTCATCGCGACCGGACGCCGCGACGTCAGACATGCGCGCGCAGCCATTGCCACGCGAGCGGCCCGCAGATCACGCCCCAGGTCATGACCCCGATGACGATGGCCACGGTCACCGCCGCGCTGCCGCAATCCTTCGCGCGCCCCGAAAGCTCGTGACGTTCGAGCGAAATACGGTCGATGGCCGCCTCGATGCTCGAATTGATCAGCTCGACGAGCAACACGAGCAGCACCGACGCCGCGAGCAGTACATGCTCGGCAGCGCTCGCCGGCACGAGGAACGCGATCGGCAGCAGAACGGCCGCGACGCAGACCTCCTGGCGAAAGGCGCTCTCCTCGCGCCATGTTGCGGCGATGCCGTCGCGCGAATGGCGTAGCGCGAACAGGCCGCGCAGCAATCCGCTGCGTTTGGCTTGCGCGGGCTTCGAAGATTGCCCGGACCGCGAGCGGGAGGAAGAGGAGTTGGATCGAACCATGTTACGACGTGGCGTTTTCAATGAAGGAAGGCTGGCGTGATACAAATTGTCACAAATTATGCTACTGTTGCGTCCGTTTTTCAGCGGCAAAGGTGCGTATCCGCACAGACCGGTGCGACCAAGACTTCATTGACGCATTCGCTTCGGCCCCTCGCTTCGTGCTTTGCACGCTCGCTCCGGCGCTTTCCCGCTCTTGCCGCACTCGTCTCAATTGCCGCGCGCACCGCTCGCGTGGCGATCCGATTGTCGTCCCGGCTCCGTCACGATGCCACAGCAGGCAACGCGGCGTGCGCTCGTGAAATCCGAAGCTGACTCGTCGATGAAACCAGTCGTCTCGTTCTGCCTGTCGCTGGCGATGGCCGCCAGCGCGCTGTATGCCGTCGCGCTGCCCGCGCAAGCCGCACCGTCCGCCGATGCGCCGCCGATCGCCGATGCGAACGCCAGCGCCGGTTCGATCCACGTGCCGTTCTCCGCGCTCGGCGCCTATCAGCCGATGCATCTGCGCGGTCTCGAAGACGCGCGTTCCGTCGTGCTCGGCGTGCGGCTCGATCGCGTGGTGACCGGCGCGCGCCTGCGTCTGCGCTACACGTATTCGCCCGCGCTGGTCTTCGCGTTGTCGCACATGAAGGTGTCGCTCAACGGCGAAGCCATCGCCACGGTGCCGTTCGACAAGGATCACGCGGGCGCGATGGTCACGCAGGACGTCCCGCTCGATCCGCGCCTGCTCACGGACTACAACCAGTTCGGGCTGCGCTTCATCGGCCATTACACGCTCGATCATTGCGAAGACCCGGCCAACACGGCGCTATGGGCCGACATCAGCCCGACGAGCGAATTCATACTCGACACCGCGCCGATCCGCCTGCCGAATGATCTCGCGCTGCTGCCCGCGCCGTTCTTCGATGCGCGCGACGTGAGCCGTCTCACGCTGCCCTTCGTGCTGCCCGCATCGCCCGACGGCGCGACGCTGAAGAGCGCCGGCGTGCTCGCGTCGTGGTTCGGCGCGCTCGCGGATTATCGTCAGGCGCGTTTCCCCGCGATGAACACGCTGCCCGCGAACGAGCACGCGGTCGTCGTCGGCACGCGCGCGCAGTTGCCGGCCGGCCTCGCGCTGCCCGAGATCGACGGACCGGCGATTCTCGTCGCGGACAATCCGGCATCGAAGGATCGCAAGCTGCTCGTCGTGACCGGCCGAAACGCCGCCGAAGTCGACGATGCCGCGTACGCGCTCGTGCTCGGCCGCACGGCGATGTCCGGCGATGCGGCGAAGGTCGCGCATGTCGATATCGGCAAGCCGCGCGAACCGTACGACGCGCCGCGCTGGATGCCGACGAATCGCCCGGTGCAGTTCAAGGAACTCGTCGACGATGTGTCGCAACTGCAGGTCGCGGGCAGCGCGCCCGAGCCGATCCGCCTGAACCTGCGCGTGCCCGCCGATCTGTTCTCGTGGAACAGCGTGGGCGTGCCGCTCAATCTCAAGTACCGGTACACCGCGCCGACGGTGCAGAACAACTCCGCGCTCGCGATCGACATCAACGAGCAACTGGTGAAGTCGTTCCGCCTGCCGCCCGCCAAGAGCGACGACACGCAAGGCCGCCTGCAACTGCCGATTCTCTCCGGCGCGCCGGGCGGTTCGGTCAATGCGCTGGATATTCCGGCGTTTCGCGTCGGCAGTGCGAACCAGTTGCAATTGCGCTTCAACCTCGATTCGCAGAAGCAGGGCCTGTGCGCGGGCGTGCCGACCAATCCGGCGCGCGCGGCGGTGGACCCGGATTCGACCATCGACTTCTCCGGCTTCGTGCATTACGCGCAATTGCCCAATCTCGCGTACTTCGTGAACAGCGGCTTTCCGTTCACGCGCTACGCCGATCTCTCGCAGACGGCTATCGTGATGCCGGCGCATCCGGCGAACGCCGAAATCGAAGCCATGCTGACGATGCTTGGCCACATGGGCCAGTGGACCGGCTTTCCGAGCCTGCGTGTGACGATTGCCCGTCCGGACGATGTGCCGGCGCTCGCGCAAAAGGATCTGCTCGTGATCGGCGGCGCGCCGTCGTCGCCGGTGTTCTCGCGCTGGCGCGATGCGTTGCCGTTGTCGATCGGGAGCGCGGGAACGTCGTCGAAGGCGGGCATCGCGCGCGCGTCGTTTTCGGTCGGCGAGCATTGGCGCGATGGCGTGCGCGTCACGCACGGCGGCGCATCGCTGGATCAGAGCGGGCCGCTCGCGGCGCTGATGGGCTTTCAGTCGCCGGGCACGAAGGGCCGCAGCGTTGTCGCGCTCGCGGCGACCGGCGATGGCCGGCTCACCGATCTGCTCGACGTGCTCGAACATGCGGACCGCGTGTCGCAGGTTCAGGGCGATGTCGCGCTCGTGCGGCGCGGCGGCGTCGACAGCGCGCGCGTCGGCGAGACTTATCTCGTCGGCTACGTGCCGTGGTACGCGAAGCTGTGGAGCCACGCGACCCGCCATCCGGCGCTGCTCGGCCTCGCCGGGGCGCTGGCGGGCCTGCTGCTCGCGATCGCGGCATTCGCGGCGCTGCAGGAACTGGCCGCGCGTCGCCGGGGTATCTGAGCGATGACGGTTTCGGGCCTGAAGCGCGCGGCCGTGCTCGCCGTGTTCGGCGCGTTGGCGAATGCGGTGTCGGCTGCATCGCCATCGACGGAATCCGCGCTCGTCTGCGCGAGTGCGTGGCCGCGCTGGGACGTCTTCAAACGCGACTTCATCTCGAAGGAAGGCCGCGTGATCGACGCCGGTTCCGCCGATGCGCGCACGGTCTCCGAAGGCCAGTCCTACGCGCTCTTCTTCGCGCTCGTCGCGAACGACCGCGCGAGCTTCGACACGATCCTCCGCTGGACCGAAAACGAACTCGCGCAAGGCGATCTCACGTCGCATTTGCCCGCGTGGCTCTGGGGCCGCGACGATGCCGGCCAGTTCCGCGTGCTCGACAGCAACGCCGCATCCGATGCCGATTTGTGGATCGCCTACGCGCTCATCGAAGCGGGCCGCGCGTGGGGCGAGCGCAGCTACACGGCGCGCGGCGCATCGCTGGCGAAGCGCGTGCTCGACGAGGAATCGGCCACGCTGCCCGGCCTCGGTCTCACGTTGCTGCCCGGTCCCGTCGGCTTTCATCCGGCGGCCGATACGTGGCGCGTCAATCCGAGCTACGCGCCGACGCAGGTGATTCGCGGCATCGGCGCGAGTCTGCCCGATGATCCGCGCTGGACGCGGCTCGCGGCATCGAGCGTGCGAGTGTTGATCGATACCGCGCCGCAAGGGTTTTCGCCCGACTGGGCGCTGTATCGCGCGAACCGGGGTTTCGAGGCCGACGAAGCGACGCACGCCGAAAGCGCCTATAACGCGATCCGCGTGTATCTGTGGGCGGGCATGCTCGCATCGAACGATGAAGCGCGCGCGCTGCTGCTGTCTCGCTTCGCGCCGTTCGCCGCGTATGTCGATGCCCACGGCGCGCCGCCCGAGCGCATCGATACACGCGACGGCAAATCCGGCCCGAACGATGGCAACGCGGGCTTTTCCGCCGCCGCCGTGCCGTTTCTCGACGCGCTCGGACGCCCCGCGCTCGCGGATGCGCAGGCGGCGCGCGCGGCGGCCGCATCGGCGCCGGGCTACTACACGAGCGTGCTGACGCTCTTCGGCCTCGGCTGGCGCGAAGGCCGCTATCGATTTGCCGTCGATGGAACCTTGCGCACGGCAGCATCGATGTGTGGAGGCGCGAAATGAAGCGCGTGTTCCGATCGACGTCGACGTCGACGTTGCTGCGCGCGGCGCTGGTGTCGGCGAGCATCGTGTGCGCGCAGGCGGCGCACGCCGTCACGGCAGCCACGACGCAACCCATGCCGCCGCTGGCCGAGCGCCTCTACGGCACCGCGCGCGCGTGGGCCAACAAGCATCGCGATGATCTCGCGTTGCAGGCCATCGACAAGGCGCTGCTCATCGCGCCGGACGATCCGCGTCTGAACGCCGAGCTCGTGCGCATCCAGTTGCGTCTCGGTCAGGCGCAGAAGGCTCAGGCGACGCTCGCGCGCATGAAAGCGCGCGCGCCGGACGCCGCGCTCACGCAGCAGGTCGACGACGAATATCGCGTCGCGGTCAGCGGCCGACAGGAAATGGCGACGATCCGCCTGCTCGCGCGCAGCGGCCAGTCCGACGAAGCGGCGCGCCGCGTGACCGCGCTCTTTCCGCACGGCGCGCCGTCCGGGCCGCTGGGCGCGGAGTACTACCAGATCATCGCCGCGACGCCCGCGCGACGCGCCGAAGCGCTCGCGGCCTTGCACCGGCGCATCGCGGACGATCCCGCCGATGTCGACGCCGCGCTCGTTCTCGCGCGCCTGCTCAACAGCCGCGATGCGACGCGCGCGGAAGCGAACCGCATCGCGTGGAATCTCGCGACGCGCACCGACACCGACCGCAACACCGCCCTCGACGTGTGGCGTCACGTGCTGCAATCGGCGGGCGCGGACACGGCGTATGTGCAGCCGTTGCGCGCGTATCTCGTGCTCGTCCCCGACGACACCGAGTTCAAGGACCGCGCCGATCTGCTCGACGCGCGCATCGAAGCGCAGCGCAAGCTCGAACGCGATCCCGGCTACATCGCGCAGCAACGCGGTCTCGCGGCGCTCGCACGCGGCGATCTGAATGCCGCCGCGCCGCTGCTCGCGCGTGCGGCCGCCGCCCGGCCGGACGATGCGGAAGCGATCGGCGGGCTCGGGCTCCTGCGCATGCGCGAAGGCAATCGCGATGAAGCGCGCGCGCTGTTCGAACGCGCCGCATCGCTCGCGCCGGACAACCGCGCGAAGTGGCAGAGTCTCGCGCGCACGGCGCGTTTCTGGGGCACGCTCGCGCAGGGCCGCGACGCCGCGAACGGGGGCAAGCCGAAGGACGCGGAGCGCTTCGCGCGCGAGGCGCTCGCGATCGAGCCGGACAATGCCGACGCCAGACTTCTTCTCGCCGATGCATTGCTCGCGCAAGGCGACTGGCGCGCCGCCGAACCGATGCTGCGCGCGCAGCTCGCGGGCCGCGAACCGAGCCTGCCGGCATTGAAGAGCACGCGCACGCTGCTCGAAAGCACGGGACGCGCCGATGAAGTCGAGCCGCTCATCGCCGCATTGCAGAGCCGTTTCACCGCCGCCGACGATCGCCAGAGCCTCATCGCGATGCGCGCCGATATCGTCGCGAACGAGGCGCAGCAACTCGCCGCGCGCGGCCAGAACGGACCGGCGGCGCAGCAGTACGAAGCATCGTTGCGTATCGAGCCGGATCAGCCGTGGACGCGCTTCGCGCTCGCGCGGCTGTATCAGACCATCGGTTTGCCGCAACTCGGCCGCGCCGTGATGGACGATGGCCTCGCGGTCACGTCGAACGCCGCGCAGATGCGCTATGCCGCCGCGCTGTATCGCAATTCGATGGACGATCTCGCCGGCGCGCGCGACGTGCTCAACGCCGTGCCGCCAGCCGATCGCACCGGCGCGATGAACGCGCTCGCCCGAACTCTCGACGCGCAGCAAGCGCTCGCCGATGCCCGCGCCGCCTTCGCGCGCAACGACGCCACGGCCGCCGCCGCCGCGCTCGATCGCGCGCAAGGACTGGCCGAGGACGATCCGAACCTGCTCGCCTCGATCGGCGCGATGTACATCGATCGGGGCGACGCCGATCGCGGTCTCGCCTTGCTGCGCGACTGGATGGCCGCGCATCCCGCTCAAACCGACGCCGACGTGCTGCTGCGCTACGGCGATCTGCTCGGCGGCGCGCATCGCGAGGACGCGCTGTCGCAGGTGCTCGCGCAAGTGCGCGCGCAAGCGCCGCTCACGCCGCGCCAGTCGGAGCGCATGGAAGATCAGGCGTTGCGCAGCGTGCTGCGTCAGACCGGCGAAGCCATCGATGCCGCCGACTACGCACGTGCGCGCCGCCTGCTCGACACCGTGAGCGAAGCGGGCAAACGCGACAAGCGCTACGCCTTCGAAGTCGCCGATCTCGCGCGCGTGCAGGGCGATTACGACGATGCCCGCGCCGCGCTCGCGCCGGTGCTCGCGGCATCGCCCGACGATCCCGACACGCAGCTCATGCTCGCGCGCGTGCTCGGCGACAGCGGCGGCAGCGGCGCGCGCCGAGATGCGCTCGCGATCGTGCGCCGCGTGGCGGATGCCGCCCCGCCCGACGACATCGACACGCGCCTCTCGGCCGCGCGCCGCTTCGCCGCGCTGCGCCGTCCGCTCGATGCGCAGGCGCTGACCGAGCCGCTGCGCGTCGCGTATCCGGAGCGCGCGGACGTCACCGTGCAGGCGGGGCGCGTCGCGGAAGATCTGGGCGAGTACGAGCGCGCGGCGTCGCTGTATCGGCTGTCGATGGATCAGGAGCGTGCGTCGGGCATCGCGCCGGCATTCAGCGTGCCGGCAGGCTCCGCCCGCGCGACGCCCGCCACGCCCGCGCAATCCGCCCTCGACGATCTGAACCAGCGCCGCAATCCCGAAGTGGAAACGGCGTGGATTCCGGCCTACAAGTCCGGCGATGCAGGCGTCTCGCAGTATCACGCGCAGCAGGTGCCGTTGTACGTGCAGATTCCGTATCGCTACGACGGGCATTTCTTCGTGCACGCGGACGCCGTGCATCTCGACGCCGGCACGCTCGACGTCAGCGGCCTCGTCGATCAGGCCAACTCTTCGGCGCCGAGCCTGCCGTACACCATCTCGACTTTCGGCACCAACGCGGGCTTCTACGACGGCACGGCGGCATCGGCCAATGCGCTGCGGCAGTATCTGCAAGACTCGCCCGTCACGACCGGCGACCTGCATCAGCACGCGAACGGACTCGGCGGCGGCTTCGGCTATCTGTCCGATGCGTGGCGTGTCGATCTCGGTTCGACGCCGATCGGCTTTCCGGTGCATTACCTTGTCGGCGGCGCGCGCTACCGGTTCGATACCGGTCCGGCGAGTCTGTCGATATCGGCGTCGCGGCGCGCGGTCACGAGCAGCGAGCTGTCCTACGCGGGCCTGACCGATCCGCTCACGCACGCGGTCTGGGGCGGCGTGCGGCGCGATGGCATCGATGTTCACGCGGGCGTGGACATCGGCAGGACGAGCGTGTTCGCCGATATCGGCGTGGCCGAGCTGACCGGGCGCAACGTCGCGGGCAATCAGGAATTCACGCTGCGCACCGGCTTCACGGTGCCCGTGTATCAGCGCGCGACGATGCGCGTGCTGACCGGGCTCGTCGGCAATGCCTGGCATTACACCGACAACCTGCGCTACTACACGTTCGGGCAAGGCGGCTATTACAGCCCGCAGCGCTATCTGTCGCTCGGCGTGCCGGTCGAATGGATGGGCAAGCGCAACGGCTTCACGTGGGACATCGCCGCGACGGCGGGCGTCTCGAATTCGTACGAGAAGGATTCGCCTTATTTCCCGAACGGCCTGCCGTCGGTCGCGGGACTCGCGCCCGTCGATACGAGCGGGCTCGTGTACGCGGGCAGCTCGACGCATGGCGTGAGCTTTTCGTATGGCTTCGGCGCGACCGTCGAATATCGCGTGAATCCGCAACTGGCGCTGGGCGCGCGCGTGTCCATCGACCATTCGCACGACTATGCGCCGAGCGCCGGGATGATCTACGCGCGCTTCGCGTTCTCGCCGCGCAAGGACGATTACCGCATCAGCCCGCAGCCGGTGCAGCTGTATTCGAGTTATTGAGGAACGGATGGCCGTGAGCAAGGAATCGAACCGATCCAACGATGCGCCGGGACTCGTCGCCGCGCTTGCCCGCTTCGTGCGGGCGCGCGTCGCGGGCCGCGATGCCGCGCCGGGCCGCATCGGCGTCGATGCGCTTCCCGACGATCTCGCCGTGCTCGCGCCCGGCGCGCTCTATGCGGTGCACGTCGCGCCGCGTTCGCCCGAGTGCGATGCGTTGATCTGGGCGAGCGCGCGCGCCGCGAACACGCGCCACGTGAGCGTCGTGCTCGCGCGCGAGCGTGCGCAGGCGGCGGCGCGGCTGCGTGAGCTGGGCTTTTCCGGCACGGCGGCGCAAGGCTGGCCGCGTCGCCTGAACGTGCTCGCGATGCCCGAAGAAGACGCATCCGCCGATACCGAACCGCTCGCGCTCGCGCGGCTTTTCGGCGGGCTGCGCGCGCTCAAGCGCTTCGGTTTTCGCGCGAACGCGCTGTATATCGTCGAGGGCGCGGAGCGCTGGTTCACGTGGAGCGATCCGGCTGCGCTCGCGCGCGAAGGACGGCTGTTGTCGAGCTGGTGCGAGTCGCGCGGCATCACGATGATCCTGCTGCTCGGCGACACCGCCGGCGATAACGATGACGATATCGATATCGATATCGACGAAACGCAAACCTCTGCCAGCCGCGGCGAACTGAACGGCGCGTGCGCGGGCGTCGCGCGCGTGCGGCGCTCGCACGGCGAGTTGCTGTGGCAAGTGGATTTCTGGCGCGCGGGCCGGGCGCTCGCCACCGGCGATGTGCACGCCCTGCGCTTCACCGATGATGGCCGTCTGAGCGTCGCCGCGCTCGAGCGGACGGGCGAAGCGCGCCGCGATGCGCGTCTCGCGCAGGACGAAGCGCGCGTCGTCGTATGCCGCGCCGTGGTCGGCGACGAGCCGTGGGTGCCGCGCGACTGGGACGTGCTCGCGGACCGCGATGCCGTTCTCGCCGCCTGCGAAGGCGCGCGCGGCGCCACCGTCGTGCTCGCGCATCGCAACGGCGCGCAGCTCGAAGCGCTGTGCGCCGCCGTGCACACGCTGCGCCGCCGCTGCGGACGCGCGCTGAAGATCGCCGTGGTCGAGCGTGGCGAAGTGCTGCGTCATCAATACGAACTGCTGATGCTGAGCCTCGGCGCGAATCTCGTCGTTGGGCGCGACGTGCCGTTTTCGCGGCTCGAATCGCTGTTGCAATCGCTGCAAGGGCAGCTCTACACGCGTCCGCTGATGTCGGATTACCGCACGGCGCTCGCCGCCTCGCTCGCGGATGCCGCGCTCGGCTATCAGAACGTGCCCGCGTTTTGCGCGCACACGCAAGGCGCGCTCGCGCGCGGCGCGGTGCTGCGTTTGCCGCACGTGCTCGTGAAACTGCGTCTGCCGCCAACGCTCGCCCATGTCGATGCGCTGGCCCAGTGCCGTCCGCGCCGCGCGGGCGATGTGTTCACGGCGGACGCGTCGCATCTGTACGTGTTCCTGTTCGGCTGCCGTCTCGCCGATGCCGACGCCGCGCTCGCGCGCATCTTCACGGTGCCGGTGGAGCGCATCGCGAAGGACGTAACGTATCTGTCCGACGACGGCATCGCGGCGCAATTGCAGGCGCTCGAAACCGCGAATCGCCGCGCGCCGGCCGCGGATTACAGCGATCTCTTCGCCGTGCCGGCGTCCGTCATCGCGATGGAAAACGCGGCCGGCATTCCCGCCGCCGATGCGCACGCGGACAGCGAATCCGTGCGCCGCTCGCGTGCTGAACTCGACGCGCTCGACGTCGTGCTGAACGAAGAAGCGCGCAAGAGCGCCGCCGATGAAGGCCCATCGCGTCCGCGTGCGCGCCGGGCGGCAAGAGCGCGCATGCCGCTCGCCGAACCGAGGAACTGAAGTCATGGAAACCTTGCTCATTTCGATGCTGATCGGCGTGCTGGCCGGCGTGCCCGCGTGGTTCGCGTGGCAGCGCGCGGGCGCGCGGCGCGGTCTGATGGCGGCGCGCGGTTTCGATCCGCGCGACGCGGCGCCGTGCCGCATCGAGCCGGTCGCGCTCAACGCGCGCCTGCTTCCCGAAGTTGATGCCGCGAAGGACGCGTCCCGCCCATGAAAACCATCGCGTTGATTTCGACGGCAGGCGGCGCGGGCCGCACGACGCTCGCCGCGTCGCTCGCCACGCTGCTCGCCCGGCGCGGCCGCGATGTGGTCGCGCTCGACTTCGATCCGCAGAACATGCTCGGCGCGTATCTCGGCCTCGACACGCTCGCGGCGGAAGGCATCGGCGAGACGCTCGTCGATCCGTCGCGCGCGTGGCACGAGTCCACCTGGCGCAACGACGACGGCGTGCTGTTCGTGCCGCACGGCAACCTGACGCTCGCGCAAATCGCCGAGAGCGACGCCCGCCTTGCCGCGCATCCGCGATGGCTCGAACACGCGATCCGCGATATCGGCTTGCCGGAGACGGGCGTCGTGCTGATCGATACGCCGCGCTATCCGTCGGCGCATGCGGATCACGCCGCGCGCGCCGCCGATCTCGTGCTCGCCGTGTGTCCGCCGGAGCCGGCCGCGTGCGCAACGCTCGTCGCGCGTCTGCCCGCCTTGCGCGAATCCTGCGCCGATGTGCGTCTCGTCGTGAATCGCCTGAACCCCGCCCGCGCGATGCAGCGCGACGCACTCGCGATGTTGCGCGCCGCCACTGCGATGCCGGTTGCGCAGCGCATCCACCTGGAAGCGTCGATGCCCGAGGCGTTCTCGCACGGCGCGTGGCTGTTCGATGAAGCGCCGCATTCGCAGGCATCGCACGATCTGCACGGTCTCGCACAACATGTCGATGCGTGGCTGCCCGCGCTCACGACGAGCGAGGCGGCATGAAGCGCGAACAGCTTTCCCGCACGGACCGCGCGATCGACTGGATCGCGCGCGGCCTCGGCGTGCCCGACACGCGCTCGGCGTTCGACTGGTGCGTGCGCCTCGTTTTCAAGCCGCCGCGCGCAGGCGGGCGCGACATCGCGCGGGACATGCTGCGCGCGCTGGTGCTCGCGTGGGCGCGTGAACTGGGCGTGCTCGATGTGCGCAATCCGTGGGCGTGGCTGCTGCGCGCCTTCGTGCGGCCACCGCGCGAAAACGCGAAAACGCTCAACGCACATATGCGCGCCGTGCCCGGCCTGATCGTGCGCGCGCTCATGCCGCTCGTGTTCGCGCTGACCTGGACGAAGCGCCGCATCGACACGGCCATCGACGGACTGCCGTGGGCGCGCGCCGGCGCGCGGCTCGAAGGCGGCGCGAAGGTCATTGGCAAGATGCGCTGGGCGCTGCCCGCGCTCGTCGTGATCGGCGGCTTGCTGTGGATGCTCGTCGGCACATCGCCGCTCGCGTCGGGCAATCAGTTTATTTTCTTCGGCATCCTGATGATCGTGGCGCTCGTCATCCGCCGCATTCCGGGGCGCATGCCGGTGCTGATTCTCGCGTCGCTCGCGCTGCTCGTCACCGCGCGCTATGTCTGGTGGCGCACCACGGAGACGCTCGATTTCCGCACGCCCGGCGAGGCGATCGTGGGCTTCGCGCTCTTCGGCGCGGAAGCCTATACGTGGATGATTCTGCTGTTCGGCTTCGTGCAGACCGCTTGGCCGCTCGATCGCGCGGTGTCGAAGCTGCCCGCCGATCCCGCCGAGTGGCCGAGCGTCGATGTCTTCATTCCGACCTACAACGAGCCGCTTTCCGTCGTAAAGCCGACGCTCTTCGCCGCGCAAGGCATCGACTGGCCGCGCGACAAGCTCAGGATCTGGCTGCTCGACGATGGTCATCGTCCGGAGTTCGAGGCACTCGCGCATGCGGCGGGCATCGGCTATATCACGCGCGACGACAATCAGCACGCGAAGGCGGGCAACATCAATCGCGCGCTGGCGAAGACACAGGGCGAATACATCGCCATTTTCGATTGCGATCACGTGCCCACGCGCTCCTTCCTGCAAGCGACGATGGGCACCTTCTTCGCCGATCCGAAATGCGCGCTCGTGCAGACGCCGCATCACTTCTTCTCGCCCGATCCGTTCGAGCGCAATCTCGACACCTTCCGCCGCGTGCCGAACGAAGGCAATCTGTTCTACGGGCTCGTGCAGGCCGGCAACGATCTCTGGAACGCCACCTTCTTCTGCGGTTCGTGCGCCGTCATCAAGCGCGCGCCGCTGGAAGAGGTCGGCGGCATCGCGGTCGAGACCGTGACCGAAGATGCGCACACCGCGCTCAAGCTGCATCGGCGGGGCTATACGACGGCTTATCTGCCGACGGTGCAGGCCGCCGGTCTCGCCACCGAAAGCCTCGCGAGCCACATCAAGCAGCGCACGCGCTGGGCGCGCGGCATGGCGCAGATTTTCCGCATCGATAATCCGTTTTTCGGACGCGGGCTGACCTTCTTTCAGCGCCTGTGCTACGGCAACGCGATGCTGCATTTCTTCTACGGCATTCCGCGCCTCGTGTTCCTCACCATGCCAATGTGGTACCTCTTCTTCCAGATGTACTTCATCAACGCGGCCGCGACGACCATCGCGAGTTTCGTGTTGCCGTACATCGTCATTGCGAACATCGCGAATTCGCGGATGCAGGGCAAGTTCCGCCATTCGTTCTGGGCGGAAGTGTACGAGTCGGTGCTCGCGTGGTACATCGCGTTGCCGACGACCATCGCGTTCTTCAGCCCGAAGCACGGCAAGTTCAACGTGACGGACAAGGGCGGGCGCATCGACGAAACGTATATCGACTGGGCGATGAGCAAGCCGTATCTCGTGCTGCTCGGCCTCAACGCGCTCGCGATGTCGGCGGGGATCGCGCGTCTGATCTTCGGCGCGGGCGACGAAGGCCCGACCATCCTCATGAACGTGTTCTGGACGCTATACAACCTCGTGATGCTCGGCGCGGCGGTGAGCGTCGCGCGCGAGGCGAAGCAGGTGCGCGTGACGCACCGCATCGCGATGCGCATGCCCGCGACGCTCGTGCTCAACGACGGCAGCAGCATTGCGTGCAGCACGAGCGATTACTCGACGGGCGGGCTCGGTCTCGTCGTCGATGAAGGGCGGCTCGCGCTCGAAGAGGGCGACACGCTCGGCGTCGTGGTGAGCCGCGGCGCGCGGCAGTTTCATTTTCCGGTGCGCGTGACGCGTCTTGCGGGCGCGCATCTGGGCGTGCGCTTCGATTCGCTCACGCTGGACGACGAGCGCCGTCTCGTGCAATGCACGTTCGGCCGCGCCGATGCGTGGATCGGATGGGACGAGCGCACCGAGGACGACGCGCCGCTCAAGGGCCTGACGGAAGTGCTGCTGATGGGCTTCCAGGGCTACGCGCGGCTGATCGGCGGGGCGCGCCGCGCGCTGCTCGACAAGCTCGCGCCGGATGGCCGCCGCTACTGATACGAAAGAAACGAAGATGACCTTCTGGAACCTGTATTTCATCATCAAGATCGCGCTCTTTTCGACGGGGCATCTGAAGCCGTTGTGGTTCGCGAACATCGTCTTCGCGGCGGCGCTCGCGATGAGCTCGCCGCTGCGCTCGCGTCTGTGGCGCGCGGTGCGGCTCGTCGCGGGACTCGGCGTCGGCCTGCCGTTGATGTATCGCGAGGCGAACGTGCCGCCGTTCGGGCGCATCGTCGAGGAATTCGGCAATCTCACGACCTTCAGCTTCGGCTACTGGCTGGAGTTGCTGCCGCGCTTTCTTCCGCCGATGCTGCTCGCCGCCGTGCTGTGTCTGCTCGTCGCGTATCTCGTCGTGAACCGCTGGCTGCGCGTCGCGACGTTCGTGATGCTCGCGCTCGTCGCGCTGCCGGTGTGGCAGGGCGCGAATGCGGTGCTCGCGCGCATCGAGTCCGCGCCGAAGGGTAATGTCGCCACAGCAACTAACGGTCAATCCGTGAGCCCGCTGGATTACAACGCGACGTTCGCGGCATTCCGGGCAAAGGAGTCGCAGCGGCAGGTGAGCTTCGGTCGTCTGTCGAGCGATCCGAAAGAACAGTTCGACGTGATCGTGCTGCACATCTGTTCGCTGTCGTGGGACGACCTGGATGTATCGAAGGAACGCAATCATCCGTTTCTGTCGCACTTCGACTATCTGTTCACGAACTTCAGCACGGCGGCGAGCTACAGCGGCCCGGCGGCGATTCGCGTGCTGCGCGCGTCGTGCGGGCAGGAAGCGCACGCCGATCTGTACAAGGACGCGCCCGCGCAATGTCATCTGATGGCCGATCTCGCGCAGGCGGGCTACAAGCCGCAGGTGACGTTCAATCACGACGGCCACTTCGACAACTTCACGCAGCTCGTGAAGGAGAACATCGGCGTGCCGAACGTGCCTTTCGTGCCGAACACGGCCGCGCCCGTCGCGATGCACGCGTTCGACGGCTCGCCGATCATGGACGACTACGGCACGCTCGCGAACTGGTACGCGCAGCGCGCACAGGAACCGGGACCGGTCGCGCTGTACTACAACACGATCAGCCTGCACGACGGCAACCGCCTGCCGAACAGCAAGATGACGAGCCTCGAATCGTATCCGCTGCGCGTCGGAAAGCTGATGAGCGACTTCGACAAGTTCGCCGATCTGATCCAGCAATCGGGACGTCGCGCGGTGATCGTGTTCGTGCCCGAGCACGGCGCGGCGCTGCGTGGCGACACCAATCAGGTCGCGGGTCTGCGCGAGATTCCGACGCCGAGCGTCATCCACGGGCCGGTGGGCGTTCGGCTCGTCGGCTTCACGGGCAATCACGGGCCGACGACGGTCATCGATCAGCCGGCCGGACATCTCGCCATCGCGCAATTGCTGTCGAATCTCGTGTCGAACAGTCCGTTCAAGGCGGGCGTGACGCTGTCGCAATACGCAGCCAATCTGCCGCAGACGCCGATGATCGGCGAGAACGAAGGCACCGTCACCATGAAGACCGCGACGGGCTATGTCGTGAAGACGCCGGACGGCGTGTGGGTGGATCAGAAATGAAGACGCTGACGAAGGATGGCCAGGACCGGCACGACGTCGCCGCGCTCGCGCAACGCGTCGCCGGTCTCGACGCCGCGCGTTATTTCGATGCCGACGCCGACGAGGAATTGCGCGTCGCGGTGACGCGCTGGCCGGTGCTTGCGCGGCTGATGATGCTCGCGCTCGCGAACATCGACGCGCCGCCCGGCGACGACCGTCGCAAGGCGGAGATCAGCGCGTAGTCAGCGGCTGCGCGATGGCGTCATGGGCGTTCGCATCGGGCGCGGGCATCGGCGCGCCGGAATCTCTCGTATCGTAGAGACGGTCCGGAATGAACAACGCGCACATGCCGCTCAGGAAGAACACGGCGCCGACCAGCAGAAAGCTCACGCCGAACGAGAACTGCGTGGCGATATAGCCGATCACGACCGGCGCCGCGCCCGAGCAGAAACGCCCGACGTTATACGAACCGCCGACCGCCGTGCCGCGCACGCGCGTGGCGAAGCTCTCCGACATGAACGCGCCGATCGTGCCGAGCGGCACGCCGTAGAGAAAGCCGAAGAAGAGCATCAGCCAGACGATGTTCTCGCGCGTGTGAAAGAACACGATGACCGGCAGAAACAGCGCCGCGCCGATGCAGCCGAGCACATACACGCCGCGCCGGCTCCAGACATCGCCGAGCCAGCCCGCGACGATCTTGCCCACGAATGCGACGACATA
Source organism: Caballeronia temeraria (assembly GCF_001544795.2). Classification (GTDB taxonomy): domain Bacteria; phylum Pseudomonadota; class Gammaproteobacteria; order Burkholderiales; family Burkholderiaceae; genus Caballeronia; species Caballeronia temeraria. Next base: position 42,250 of record NZ_FCOI02000008.1, read on the forward strand.
CGTGCCGATCATGTAGCTCGCCATCGAGCCGAAGCGCACGTGCAGTTCCTTCTCGAGATACGTCGGCAGCCAGTTGTTCAGCCCGTAGAAGCCCGAGAGCGCGAACACGGAGGCGAGCGACCACAGCACGAACATCTTGCGCGACTCGCGATCTGAGAAGATCAGGTAATAGCGGTTTTCGCGCCATTTACGGCGTACACGCGGCGCGTCTTGCCTCGTCGCGATGCTCGCGCGCCAGCCGGGCGGCTCGGGCACGAACCAGTGAATCGCGAGCGCGAGCACGACGGGAATCGTCGCGACGTAGAAGAGCATGCGCCAGCCGTAGTGCGGCAGGATCCAGTTGGCGAGCGAAATCACGACGATATAGCCCGCCGACACGCCCGTCTGCAGGACGCCTAAGATCAGCGAGCGCCGCTCCGTCGGCACATATTCGGCGACGAGCGTGCTCACGAGCACCATGCAGCCGATGCCGAGCGAGCTGATGAAGCGCACGAGCGCGAATTGCGCGAAGGTGTGCGTGAGCCCGAGCAGGCCCGCGCCGAGCGAGAACAGCGCGAGCGCCCACACGACGACGCGCACGCGCCCGAGCGCATCGCTCGCCCAGCCGCCGAGGATGCCGCCCACCGCCATGCCGACGAGCGTGAGGCTGCCGAGCGCGCCCGCCTCGACATTGGTGAGACCGAATTCGGCCTTGATGCGCGTGAGCGTGAGGCCGTACATCATGACGTCGGCGCCGTCGACGAGCAGCGCGAGATAGCCCAGCGCGAAAACGATCAGCCAGCGCCTGGTTTCCGGAGACGTTGCGCGGCTCATGCACGCGGCTCCGCGCCGGCGTGAAACGGCATCCGCGAGACGAGCGCGGGCGCGAGAAACGAACCGAGCAGCACGCCCGCGTCTTCGTGCTCGCGCGTGTACCAATGCTCGACGTGCGTGAGGTTCATCGTGCCGATGCACTCGCCGCCGTAGGCGATCGGAATGTTGAGGATCGAGCCGAGACCCAGGTTCGCCATCGTCATGTGATCGTCGAATGCATTGCGGATGTCGTGCGCGGTCTCGCCGCGAAACGGACGCAATTCCTGGAGGATTTGCGTCGCCCACGCGGTGCCGCGCTTTTTCTTGCGGCCGCCCGCCGGGTAGATCTCGGGCATGTTGGTGAAGACGCGCTCCACTTCGTGATTGCGCGCGTCGTACGCCATGATCGTGAAGAGCCGGAAGCCGATGGTCTGCGCAGCGACGGCCGCGACCGCGTCGAAGAGCGTCGCGGGCTGCGCGGGTTCGCGCATCGCGCGCGCGAGGCGTTGGAGGTCGGACAGTTGCATCGGGCGCGTTTGCGTGTCTTGCATGTCGGTCAAAGGGTTTAGCCGCGCAGATTGGTGGGAGCGAGGCGGTCGTGTGTATCGCCGTCGACCGCGCCGTTGATTTCGATATCTTCGAGCGAGCGGTTGCGCGTCTCGATGCCGAGGAAGAACACGACGCACGCGCCCGCGAGCAGCACGGCAGTGGTCATCGCGAATACGCCGAAGAAGCCGAACGATGGATACACGATGCCGACGAGAATCGGCGCGCTCACCGAGCCGATGCGCCCGAACGAGGACGAAGAACCGGTGCCGGTGGTGCGCACCGAGGTCGGGAAAATCTCCGGCGTGTACGCATAGACGCCCGCGAACGCGCCGTTCATGAAGAACGACAGGCAGATGCCCGCCGCCATGATCTGCGGCCCGCTATGCGAGAGCGACAGCATGATCGCCGCGAGGCCGCCGAGCGTCATGTACGACGCGACCACGCCCTTGCGGCCGATCTTCTCGTTGAGCCACGCCGCCGAGAAATAGCCCGGAATCTGCGCGGCGTAGATGGCGATCGAAAAGCCGAAGCTCTTCGTGATCGTGAGACCTTCCTTGACGAGCAAGCTCGGAATCCACGAGAAGAACGAGTAGTACGCGAACGCCACGGCGAACCACATCAGCCAGCTCACCGCTGTCGTGCCCGCGAGGCGCTTGCTCCACAGCGCCTTCACGTTCTGCCACGCGCTGCCGCTGCTCTTCGCCGCCGACGGAATCGTCCCCGCAACCGACAGCGGCGCGAGCGCGATGCCGCGTTGCGCGTACCAGGCCTCGATGCCGTCGACGATTTCGCCGGCTTCATCGACGCGGCCCTGGCTTTCCATCCAGCGCGGCGATTCCGGCAGCGTGCGGCGCCACCACAGCAGCATCACGACGGGCAGCGACGTGATGACCGCGAGATAGCGCCAGCCGTCCGGAAAATTGCGCACGACGGTATAGCCGAGAATCGACGAACTGAGATAGCCGAACGACATGAAGCCGACGAGCGCGCCGCAGAACATGCCGCGATAGCGTCGCGGCACGAACTCCGCGAGAAACGGCGCGATCACGACGGTTTCCGCGCCCGAGCCGAAGCCCGCGACGATACGCAGCGCGAAGAACGTATGCCAGTCCTGGGCGGTGGCGCTCGCGAGCGACGCGACGCAATAGATCGCGAGCGCGCTCATCATGATGCGGCGCCGTCCGATGATGTCCGCGAGCACGCCGGACAAAAACGCGCCGAAGAAATAGCCGATATACGTGCTGCTCGCGACGAGCCCGGTCTGCGCACTCGTCAGGCTCCACAGCTTGCTGACGACCGGAAGCAGGAACGCGAGCGAGGACGAATCGAGGCCGTCGAACAGATAGCCCATTCCGCCGATGATGAGCAGCTTGCGATGAAAGCGGGATAGCGGCAGCCGTTCGAGGCGGGCGGCGACAACGGACATGATCGATGTTCTCCGTGGATGGCTGAAGTCAGCGCCCGACCGCGTAGGCCTGCATCTGACGCGGCGTGGCGGCCCCGCGCATCAGCCCGTTGCGGATGCCCACGGCGCACACGCGCCCGAGCGACCACGGTTCGGCGACCGTGAGTTCATGGCCGCGTGCGCGCAGTTCGTCGAGCGTCGCTTGCGGGAAGTTGCCTTCCGCCGACATCTTGCCGAGCTGAATGTCACGCGGATAAAACGAGCCGGGAAAATGCGCGGTCTGAAACGATGGCGCATCGACGGCGGCTTGCAGATTCATGCCGAAGTGCACGTGCCGCAGCAGCAGTTGCAGCGACCATTGGTCCTGCTGATCGCCGCCCGGCGTGCCGAGCGCCGCATACGGCTTGCCGCCTTTCGTGACGAGCGTCGGCGACAGCGTGGTGCGCGGGCGGCGTCCCGGTCCGAGCGAGGACGGCAGGCCTTCTTCCATCCAGAACATCTGGCCGCGCGTGGTCACGTTGAAGCCCAGTCCCGGCACGGCGGGCGATGCCTGCAGCCAGCCGCCCGACGGCGTCGCCGACACCATGTTGCCCCACCGATCGACGACATCAAGATGCACCGTGTCGCCGCGCAACTCGGGCAGCGGCGCGAAGGTCGGCTCGCCCTGGCCGAAGCCGCCGGGCTGCTGGCGGCCCGCGTTGGCGAGAATCTTCGCGGCGCGCGCGTCGCTGTCGAGCAGCTTGCCGGGACGGAATTCGAACGATGCGCGGCGCGGATCGATCTGCTGGCGGCGCGCGTCGTTGTAGGCGTCGCTGAGGAGCGTGTCCATCGGGACGTCGGAGAAATTCGGATCGCCGTAGAAGACGTCGCGATCGGCGAACGCGAGCTTCGAACATTCGATGACGGTGTGCACGAAGTCCGGCCCCAGCGGGTCCATGCTCGCGAGATCGAAGCCCTTCAGCAGCGCGAGCTGTTGCAGGAACATCGGGCCTTGTCCCCACGGTCCCGTCTTGTGGACCATCACGCCTTCGTATTCGTACGAGACGGCGTCTTCGTACGTGGCTTCCCAGCGCGCGAGATCGGAGGCGTCGAGCAGGCCGCGATTGCGCTGACCCGATGTATCGAGCACGTCTGTCGAGCGGAAATACTGATCGATGGCATCCGCGACGAAGCCGCGATAGAACGCGACGCGCGCGCGTTCGCACTGCTCGGCGCGATCGCCGCGCGTGTTCGCCTCGCGCAGAATGCGCTTGTACGTTTGCGCGATGGCCGGGTTCGCGAACAGATGATTCGGACGCGGCGCAACGCCTTCGCGCAGCCACTGTTCAGCGGACGTGGGCCATTCGCGCTTGAAGAAGTCCTGAATCGCGAGAATGGACGACGCCATGCGCGGCAGCACCGGATAGCCGTGCTCCGCGTAGCCGATGGCGTAGCTCAACACGTCTTCGAGCGGCAACTGGCCGTAGTCGCGCAGCAAGGTCATCCAGCCGCCGAACGCGCCGGGCACGACGGCGGGCAGCAGGCCGGTGCCGGGCATCACGGCGAGGCCCATGTCCTTCATCCGTCCGATGGTCATCGCGGCGGGCGTCACGCCCTGGCCGCACAGCACGCGCACGCGGTCTTCCTTCGCGCTGTAGAACACGGCGGGCAACTCGCCGCCCGGTCCGTTCAGATGCGGCTCGACGATCTGCAACACGAAGCCGGCCGCCGCCGCCGCGTCGAAGGCGTTGCCGCCTTTTTCGAGCACCGCCATGGCCGAAGCGCTTGCCAGCCAGTGCGTCGATGCCACCATGCCGAAAGTGCCGATCAGTTCGGGTCGTGTCGTGAAGCTCATCGTCGTCGTCCGTTGGTGTGAACCAATATCGATTGGTTCAGCATTGAAATACAAAATATGTATGTAGCGTACGCCAACAAAAAAGCTAAAGCAATCCGGCGACGCACGGCCATCGATCTGCTACATTGAACCAATGTTAATTGGTTCGATTCAGGTCATGGACAATCCCGCGCTCGGCAAGCTGCTCGACTATGTCGCGCAGAACAATCTGAAGGATGGCGACGCGTTGCCATCGGAACGCAGTCTCGCCGAGGCGCTCGGCATGAGCCGGCGCGATCTGCGCGGCGCACTGGCGTCGCTGGAAGCGTCGGGCCGGGTGTGGCGCGGCGTCGGGCGCGGCACGTATCTGGGCGCGCGGCCGCTGAAGTTTTCGGCGTCGCTGCGCAGTCTGCGCGCGGGATCGAGCCCGGCCGATATCGCGGAGATGCGCCTCGTGCTCGAACCGGCGTTCGTCGAACTCGCGACGCGCAAGGCAAGCCCCGACGATCTCGCGGAGCTGGAGAAATGCGCGCGGCGCAACGCCACGGCGAAGGACGACGACGAGTGGCAGCAGTGGGACCATCGCTTTCATTTGCTGATCGCGCAGGCCACGCGCAATCCCGCGATCATCGCGCTGATGGAAGTCGTCAACGGCATGCGCATGAGGCCGAACGCGCGCGAAAAGACCGCCGATCAGGACACGCGCCGTCATTTCGCGGAGCAGCATCAGGCCGTCGTCAAGGCAATGGCCGAGCGCGACGGCGCGACCGCGTCCGCGCGCATGCGCGATCATCTGCTGAATGTGCAGTGGCGGATTCCGTCGCAGCGGGACTGAGCGAAGCGGTACGTTTCGTGCGTGCGCCTCGCCATCATGTCGCTGGGATTGACTGTGCGCTTTCGTCATCGCGAGCGGATATCGGACGGCAACCTGCGCGGCGCCGCGCGGCCCGCGCATTCCTGGGCGGCGGATGTCGGGCCGGGACTCGTCACGATCGCATCGGATAACGATCCGAGCGGCGTCGCGACGTACACGCTCGCCGGTGCGTGGTACGGCTTCGATCTGCTGTGGGTCTGCGTGCTCTCGTATCCGTCGACGGTCGCGCTGCAACTCATCGCCGCGCGCGTCGCGCAGATCACCGGGCGCGGACTCACGGAGAACATGCGCGAGCATTACTCGCCGCTGTTTTTCTACTTCGCCGTCACGCGTTTTTTCATCGCCAATACGTTCAACATCGCCGTCAATGTGCTCGCGATGGGCGTCGCGCTGCGCGTGTTCTTCGACGTATCGCTCGCGTGGCTCGCGCTCGTCGCGGCGTGTGCATCGATGGCGCTGCAATGGGCCATTTCGTACGCGCGCTATGCGTGGCTGCTCAAGTGGCTGACGTTCGCGATGTTCGCGTATGCGGGCATCGTCGCGATCGTGGATGTGCCGTGGCTGACGGTCTTGCATCGCGCCGTGATGCCGCGCGTGGTCTGGTCGGAGGATTATGTGACGATGCTGATCGCCGTGCTGGGCACGACCGTCAGTCCGTATCTGCTGTTCGCGCAAGCGGAACAGGAAGCGCGGGACAGGGAACAGGGCGATGCGGCGCGCGGCGAAGCGCTTGACCGCACGATGCGCAGGATGGGCGGCGAAGTGCTGCTGCGAACGTTGCTGTCCAATGCGCTCGCGATCTGCGTGATGATCGCGGCCGCGGCGACACTGCATCTGATGCAGCGCACACCCGCCGGCGACGATGTCGACATGGCACGCGTTCTGGCGCCGCTCGCACACGGCTACGCGCGTCACGTGCTCGCATTCGCGTTGCTCGGATCGGGCTTGCTGACGCTGCCGCCGCTCGCGGGATCGGCAGCGCAAGCGGTGGCGAGCGCATTTCGATGGGAACGCGGCGAGCGGCGCGACCGGCGCCTTGCGAGCTTGCTCTTCGCGGTGATGACGCTCGGCATGACGATTGCGATCGCGCTGGCCGCGCGACACGTCGAACCGGTCAGGGCGCTTTACTGGAGCGCGGTGATCAACGGCATGACCGTTACGCCGGTGCTTCTGCTGCTCGTTCTGCTCAGTTCGAAACGCGAAGCCGTGGGCGATCTGTCGGCGCATTGGGCGCTACGCGCGCTCGCCTGGCTTGCGACCATCGCGACGGCGGCCGCGATCGGCGCGCATTTCGTGCTGGAGTTCCTGTGACGACGTTCAAAGCGAAACGTCTTCGATCAGCGCCGAATTCAGCGCGCGAATCCTTCGATCGACGAAATAGCCGCCGCCTTCCGTATAGCGCAGATAAAGCCGTCCGCACGACGCGCACTCCCACACGCCGCAGCGGTTGTACGGAAAATAGCGCGGCGCGATGGGTGCATCGGCGGACCAGTACTTGGTCTTGCCCGGCAGATATTCGGCGAAAGTCGGTTCCTGATCGTCCTGCAAGAGCAAGGTGCCGATCTCGCGGAACTGCGATTCATCGAGGGAAAGCGGCTGCGATTGCCAGCCGTCCAGCGGCGTTTTCGTGCACGCGCATGGGCCAGGTGCGGCGGCTTCGGCGCGTCGCGCGAGGTCGATCAGTGTCGGCGTGTCGAGATAAGCGGGCATGGCGGTGAGTGTCGATGAGCGAACGCGCCATCATGCGCGCGCCCGCATCGTTTCGGCAAGACGTCAGCCGTTCATCATCCGGTCGCGCTGCACGGCGACCCACGAACGGTCGAAGCGGCCCTCCGCGATCGACTTCAGCGCCGCCGCTTCCTTGGCCGCCTGCTTGCGCGCGCCTTCGATGACGGCATCGACTTCGGCGGGCGCGATGGCGAGCACGCCGTCTTCATCGCCGACGACGATATCGCCCGGATGCACCACCATCCCGCCGACCGTCACGGGCACGTTGATCTCGCCCGGTCCGTTCTTGTAAGGCCCGCGATGCGTCACGCCGCGCGCGTACACCGGGAAATCGCGTTGACTCAACGCGCCGACATCGCGAATAGCGCCGTCGATCACGAGACCCTGCACGCCGATGCTCTCCGCGAAGCTCGCCATGATGTCGCCCATGAGCGCCTGCGTGAGTTCCCCGGCGCCGTCGATCACGAGCACGTCTCCCGCGCGGCAGTATTCGAATGCGCGATGGATCGCGAGATTGTCGCCGCCGCGCGTGCGCACGGTGACGGCGGTGCCGGCCATCGGCTTCGGTCGATGAAACGGGCGCAGGCCGGTCGTGCCGCTCACGCGGGCCATGTTGTCGCTCAGAAGCGATACCGCGAGTTCGCGCAATGCGGCGAGCGTCGCGGGACTTGCCTGCGCCGTGGATTCGTATTCGCGCCATCCGGCCGGATTCATGTCGTCGCTCCTTCGGTCGATCGTTGCCGTTCGAGTTGCGCGGACAGTCGTCCATACACCGCGCGCGCGTTGTCTTCGTAGATGCGCTGGCGATCCGCATCGCTCAGCCATTCGATTGCGTCGATATAGCGGCGCGTGTCGTCGAAATAATGGCCGGTCTCGGGATCGATGCCCTGCACCGCGCCGATCGTCTCCGACGCGAACAGGATGTTCTTCGCCGGAATCACCTTCGCGAGCAGTTCCGCGCCCGGCTGATGGTAGACGCAGGTATCGAAGAACACGTTGTTCAGCAGATAGTCGGTGAGCAGCGGGCGCTTCATGTCCTGCGCGAGCCCGCGATACCGTCCCCAGTGATACGGCACCGCGCCGCCGCCGTGCGGAATGATGAACTTGAGCGTCGGGAAATCGGCGAACAGGTCGGCTTGCAGCAACTGCATGAAAGCGGACGTATCGCCGTTGATGTAGTGCGCGCCCGTCGCGTGAAAGTTCGGGTTGCACGACGACGACACGTGGATCATCGCGGGCACGTCGAGCTCGACCATCGCTTCGTACAGCGGATACCACGAGCGGTCGGTCAGCGGCAGCCCGGACCAGTGTCCGCCGGAAGGATCGGGGTTCAGATTGCAGCCGATGAAACCCAGCTCCTCCACGCAGCGGCGCAATTCGGCGATGCAGTTCTCAGGGCCGACGCCCGCCGCCTGCGGCAACTGGCACACGCCCGCAAAATTGCGCGGAAAGAGTTCGACGACGCGATGCACGAGGTCGTTGCATGCTTCCGACCAGACCGCATTCGCCTCCGCCGACGCCAGATGATGGCCCATGCCGGCCGCGCGCGGCGAGAAGATCGTGAGATCGGTGCCGCGCTCGCGCTGGATGCGAAGCTGGCCGCCTTCGATGCTCTCGCGGATTTCATCGTCGGAGATGGCGGGGCGCGGCGGCGGCGCGACGCCGTCCTTGAGCGCGGCGATCTGCTGCGCGCGCCACGCTTCGTGCTGCGGCGGCGAGGTCGTGTAGTGACCGTGACAATCGATGATCATGCGTGATGTTCCTGTCGTGGTGAACGCGAATCGGGCGCGGGCAGCGACGTGTCTTCATCGTCGGCGGGCTTGACGCGCATGACGAGCGCGATCACCGTCGCGACGACGAGAAACGCGGCGATCGTCAGCAGCGCGAGCTTGAAATTGCCCGTTGCGCTGCGCACGAGTCCGATGCTCCACGGCCCGACCAGCCCGCCGAACTGCGCGATGGTATTGATGAGCGCGATGGTCGCCGCGCCCGCCGCGCCCGTTCTGAACGACGAAGCGAGGCTCCAGAAGAGCGGATTGCCCGCGTAGATGAAGAGGCCCGTCACGCACAAGAGCGCATAAGCGATGACCGGATTCGGCGCATACGCGCTGCCCGCGATCGCGATGGCGCTCATGCCGTAGACAAACGCGAGATGCTTCTTGCGGTCGCCGGTGCGGTCCGAGCTGCGGCTGATGATGAACGTGCCCAGCACGCCCAGCAACGGCGGCGCGGCCGAAAGAAAGCCCACTTCGATATTGCTCAGATGACCGAGACTCTTGACGATCTGCGGCAGCCACAGAAAGAGCCCGTAGATGCCAACGAGCGCGCAGCCGAAGAGACACGCGAGGCTCCATACGCGGATGTCGCCCGCCACGCGCAGCAGCGGGAAATGCGTGTTGCCGCCGACCGCTTCGCGCTCCGCCGCCAGCGTGGTTTCGAGCCATTGCTTTTCGTCGTCGGCGAGCCAGTCGGCGTCGGCGGGGCGCTCGGTCATGATGCGCAGCGTGACGAGGCCGAGCAGCATCGCCGGAATGCCTTCGAGGATGAACATCCATTGCCATCCCTGCAGGCCGAGGATGCCGTTGGCGTAGGTCATCAGCATGGTCGAGATCGGGCCGCCCAGCACTGCCGAAAACGATCCCGCGATGATGTAGCCGCCCACCGCGCGCGCCCGGTATCGGACGGGGAACCATTTCGTCAGGTATACCGCGACGCCCGGCAGAAAGCCCGCTTCCATCACGCCGAGCAGAAAGCGCAATACGTAGAAGCTTTTGTCGTCGAACACGAATGCGGTTGCGGCCGCCACCGCGCCCCACGTGAGCAGGATGCGCGCGATCCAGCGGCGCGCGCCCACGCGATGCAGCAGCAGGTTGCTCGGCACTTCGAGCACCATATAGCCGACGAAGAAGATGCTGCCTGCGAAGCCGAACACGGCGGGGCTGAAGCCGAGCGCCTTGTTCATGTCGAGCGCCGCGAAGCCGATGTTGATGCGATCGAGATAGTTGAAGAACATCATCGCGAAGAGCAGGGGCATGAGCCGCCCGTACACCTTTCGCATCGTTGCCGCTTCGTTGAATGGGGCCATGCCGTCTCCACGTTCTTTTCATCGGATCACGAGGCTCTGCGGCCTCGCTTTACAAACGGCCTTCGCCGTCTGTCTGCCCGTTCGATGCCGCATAGAGCGTGCCGTCCCGAGCATGAAACCGATGATAAGGAGCGCACTGGCCCGCGTCCAAGACGCGTTCCTTATGCTTCTATAAGGCTTTTCTTATAGTGTGGCGTCCTTCAGCGGCGGAGGCAGGCAGCGGAGAAAGGCACGCAGATGAGCGGAGTCGTCGTCGGTGCGAAAGGTTGCGGCGAGCGTCGACCAGCGGGACGCGCCGGGGCCCGCGAGCTGGCGGAACACGACGTCCGTGCGGCCATGCCGCGCCACCGATTCGCCGACGAAAGTCACGCCGAGGCCCGCCGCGACGAGCGCGATCGCGGTCTGGATTTCGTAAGCCTGATGCGCGACGAAGGGCGTGATGCCCGCATCGCGATACAGCGATTGCACGCTGCGTTTGAACTGCGCGTTGTGATGCTTCGGATAGAGGATGAGCGGCGTGTCTTCGAGTTCGGCGATGCGCACCTTCTTCTTCGACGCGAGCGGATGATCCGGCGAAAGCACGGCCACGACATGTTCGCGCAGCAGCGGATAGGATGTGCAGCCGGGAATGTCGAGCGGCTGCCGCCCGATGCCGATGTGGATGCGCATATCGCGCAGTGCATCGGTCTGTTCCTCGGTCAACATCTCGAAGAGCTTGAGTTCGACTTGCGGATACGAATGATGAAAAGCCTTCAGCGCGGGCGGCAGGATGCTGTACATCGCGGAGCGCGTGAAGCCGATGGACAGCCAGCCGCGCCGCCCGATGCCGATCTCCTGCGCACCGACGCTCGCCTGTTCCCACGAGCCGAGAATCTGGCGTGCTTCGGTGCAGAGATAGTGGCCCGCTTCGGTGAGCCGCAGCGGCCGCCTCGCGCGATCGACGAGCTGCGTGCCGAGCCGCTCTTCCAGCAGCCGGATCTGCTGGCTTAACGCGGGCTGCGCGATATGCAGACGCTCGGCCGCGCGGCTGAAGTTCAGTTCCTCGGCAAGAATGACGAAGCACTGCAAGGACCTGAAGTTCATGTCGACGTTCCTGAAGCCGGGAACGTCATGATGTCATAAGCGGGTCGTGCCGGCGCGGGTCATCGGGATTCGACCGGCATGCGGATTCCTGTCGTTCGTGTCTTCCGGAAGCAGGTTTCCGTCCGCGAGCCGTTCGTCGGCCCGAGCGATATCCGGGAAACGTTCGGGATAGAGGTGACGCTCGGCGATCGTTGCATCGAACGTGCGCGACCACTTCGCGACGACCACCGTCGCCACGCTATTGCCGATGGTGTTGCATGTCGCGATCGCCATCGACATGAAGCGATACACGCCGAAGATGAGCGCGAGTCCTTCGACGGGAAGGATGCCCGTCGATGTGACCGTTGCGGCGAAGACCACGAACGAGCCGCCGGATACCGTGGCCGCGCCCTTCGATGTCAGCAGCATCAGCAGCAGGATGCCGATCTGATGATCCAGCGTGATCGGCACGCCATACGCATGGGCGATGAACATCACGCCCATCGACATGAAGAGCGAGGTTCCGTCGAGATTGAATGCGTAGCCCGTCGGCAACACGAGACCGACCGTCTGCTTCGCGCAGCCGAGACGCTCCAGCTTGATCAGAAGGCGCGGCAGCGCGCTCTCCGATGAAGCGGTGCCCAGCACGACCATGATCTCGTCCTTGATGTAACGCAGAAAGCGCCACAGACTGAAGCCGGCCAGCTTCGCGATGATGCCCATCACCACAACGATGAACAGGATCACGACCGCATAGAAACTGAGCACGAGTTGCGCGAGCGCGATCAGCACGGCCGTGCCGTTGCTCCCGACGGAATACGCGATCGCGCCGAGCGTGCCGAGCGGCGCCAGCTTCATGACGAGGTTGATGAACGAGAACAGCACTTCGGAGATGAGGTCGAGTCCCTCGTTGATCCGGACACGCCGGCTCTCCGGAATGGCCAGTATGCCGATGCCGACCATGACCGCGAGCACGACCACTTGCAGCAATTCGCCGCGCGCGAAGGCACCGATGAAGTTGTCCGGCACCACATGCATGACGAAATCGATGAAGCCTTGCGGCGCGGCTTTCGCGGCGCTGGCGGGGACCGTGCCGACGGTCACATGGCTCATGTCCTTGCCCGTCTGCAGCAGATTGCCCGCGAGCAGCCCGACCGCCAGCGCGATGGTCGATACCACTTCGAAGTAGACGATGGAGCGCCAGCCCACGCGTCCCGCGCTCTTCACATCGCCCGCCGACGCGATCCCGTGCACGATGGTCAGGAACACGAGCGGCGCGACGCCCGCCTTGATGAGCGCGAGGAAGATGTCCCCGAGCACCTTGAGCTGCGCCCCGAACTTCGGGAACACGAGCCCGACTGCGATGCCGATCACGAGCGCGAGCAGCACCTGCATGCCAAGCCTGCGATACCACGCCAGTTTTTTCGGTGAAGCGACGATCGCGTCGTCGCGCGTTGCGGTGTCCTTATCCATCGTGTGCGTCTCCGTGGTCCGTGTGCTTTAGCGTTCGCCGGACAGGGCGATCGCCCGATCCACCATCTGCGGTGCAAGGCCGAGATAGTTGGCCGGATCCGTCATGCGTTCGATCGCATCGCGGTCGAAGTGCCTCGTGACTTCGGGCAGCGCAAGCAGCGCTTCAGCCAGCGTGCCGCCGCGTTCGTTCACCGTGCGGCAGGTGTCGTAGACGATGTCGTGGGCCTGCTGACGGCCGGTATGGGGCGCCATTTCCATCATCACAGCTTCAGCGACGATCAGACCTTTGCTGATGCCGAGGTTATGGCGCATGCGCGCTTCATCGACGATCAGACCGCCGAGCGCGAATTTCGCCTGATGCAGCGCGCCCGCCGTCAGGATGAAGCTCTCGGGAATCGCGATCCATTCCGCGTGCCACGGGCCGGTCGCGCGCTCGAAGTCCTGCACCATTGCATCGACCATCAGGCCCGCATGCTGACGCACGGCCTTGGCGGCGGCGAGCATGAGTTCGCTCGAGATCGGATTGCGTTTTTGCGGCATCGTGCTGCTCGCGCCGCGTCCCTTCACGAACGGCTCATACACTTCGCCGAATTCGGTCGACGCCATGATCATGATGTCGAGCGCGATCTTGCCGAGCGAGCCGGTGACGAGCGCGAGCAGGTTGACGGCTTCGGCGAATCCGTCGCGCGCGACGTGCCACGTCGTCGCCGGCACGCCGAGCTTCAGCTCTGCCGCGAGCGCCTTCTGGACCTCGAAGCCCTTGTCGCCGAGCGATGCCAGCGTGCCGGCCGCGCCCGCGAATTCCACGACGGCCACGCGCTCACGCATCTGCGCGATGCGGTCCTGATGACGATCGAACATGGCCAGCCATATCGCGACCTTGTAGCCGAACGTGACGGGCAGCGCCTGCTGAAGATGCGTGCGGCCGGCCATCGGCGTATCGCGGTGCTTCTTCGCGAGACCGGCAAGGATGCCGCGCAGCTCGCGCACGTCGCCGTCGATGGAGTCGAGCGCATCGCGCACTTGCAGCGAAACCGCCGTATCCATGATGTCCTGCGTGGTCGCGCCCCAGTGCACGTAACGCCCGGCTTCGCCGCACATCGCGACGAGCTGATGCACGAGCGGCAGGATCGGATAACCGACGATATCGGTCTCCTCGCGCATGTGCTCGAAGTCGATGCGCTCGATCGTCGATTCGCGGGCGATCACCTCGGCGGCTTCCGCGGGAATCACGCCGGCGCGCGCTTCGGCCTTCGCCAGCGCGACTTCGACGTCGATATACCGCTGGATCAGCGCATGATCGGAAAAAAGGGCGCGCATCTTCGACGTGCCGAAGGCATCGCGGAAAAGCACCGAATCGACGACGGTGCTGGCAGCAGGAAAAGCGGAATCGCGCATGAAAGCCTCTGAAGTTTCATTCCCGAAAAAGGGCGGCGGATCAACATTATGTCCGGACATATGCAGATTAATATGTCCGGACATAATCGGGCAAGTTATGATTAACCCTGACGCAGCCGCGCGCGCGTCGCCATCACCCTGATGACCACGACAACATGAATCGACCGCATTTCGCCGATATCGCCCGTGAATTGACCGAGGGCATTGCTTCCGGCCGCTTCCCCGTGGGATCGTATTTGCCGACCGAACTCGAACTGCGCGACCTGTATCAGACGAGCCGCCACACTGTGCGCGCCGCGTTGCAGGAACTTCAGGACAAGGGGCTCGTCTCGCGCCGCAAGAACGCGGGCACGCGCGTCGAGGCAACGGAGCCGAAGAACAACTTTCGTCCGACGCTCGCCTCGGTGGATGATCTGGTGCAGTTCGGCTCGGAGCATCTGCGCATCGTGCAATCGGTTCAGCACGTCGAAGCCACGGCTCGAATCGCGAAGACGCTGCAATGCGCGGCCGGCACGTCGTGGCTGCGGATATCGAGTCTTCGCATCGACGGAGATGCGGATAATCCGCCGGTGGGCTGGACGGACGTGTATATCGACCCGGCTTACACGGATATCGCGGAAACCGCGAAAGACCGGCCCGACACGCTGATCAGTTCATTGATCGAGTCGCGCTATGGGCGGAGCATTGCGGAGATCGAGCAGCAGGTGCGGGCGGTCATCGTCAGTGCGACGATGGCGAAACGCCTGAGCGTGGAGGCGGGAACGGCGGCGCTCGAAGTGGTTCGCCGCTATCTGGATGAGGATGGCGCTGCGTTTGAAGTCAGCGTGAGCACGCATCCCGCCGAGCGATTCTCGGTGTCCATGCGCCTGACACGCTCGCGCGAATGAGCCGAAGAAGCGCGCACGCTTTCTTCGACTCCGACGATGTCAACGCTCAGGGCTTGTATCCGTCAGTCAACGCGTTCATGAACGCGATGATGTCGTTGATGTCGCCATCGGTCATCGCGGGCTGTTCGCCTTGCTTGCGATTGAACGGCGCATCGGCGACATCGATATTCGCCTGATACTGCGCCGGAAGATCGTCGTACATGGCGGGCTTGCCGGCTGCATCGAGCGGATAGATCTTCTCGGGATTCGTGCTGCGCAGGTTATAGAAATTCATGACCTGTTTGAGATCGCTGTACGCGCCGTTGTGAAAGAACGCGTGGCGCGTCGCGGCGTTGCGCAGCGTCGGCGTGAGGAACATGCCGCAGTATTGCGTCAGCGTGGTCATGTCGGTGCGGAGCGGGCCGCAGACGCCCATGTCGTAAAACTTCGGATTCCTGTTGATCGGCAGATTGCGATTGCGCGGCACGCCGAGCGCTTCGTATTGAGTATCGGTGAAAAGCGGCGGCAGGTTATCGGCGGTGGGCTTGCTCAGGTGGCAGCCGGCGCAGTTGGCCTTGTCCGGATCGTTGAAGAGGCGCAAGCCGCGCAGCTCCGCCTGCGTGAGACGCGCCTTGCCTTGCAGCCAGTAATCGTATTTGCTCGTGAAAGGATGAAACGACGCGTCCTCGAACTGATAGCGTCCGACCGCGAACATCGCTTCATCGATGAGCAGATCGGGCTGACTCACGATACGGTCGCCGAAGAGCTGCTTGAATTGATCGAGGTACTTCGCTTTCAGCAGCTTCTGCACGACTTCGCCGGCGTTCTTGTTCGCCATTTCGACGGGATTGAGCATCGGCACGATCGCCTGGTCCTGCAGCGTGCTGGCGCGTCCATCCCAGAACAGGCCGCCTTGCGGCACGAGCGCGGGCGCGGCGGGCGCGGTGCCGGCCGACTTCGTGGCGCGCTGCGTGCCGCTCGCCGCCGCGGCCAACTGGTCGAGCGAGACGGGCGCGGCGTCCATGTCGTTCTGATCGGGACCGATGGAAAACGCCGCCTGCCGATACAGATACGCAAGCGACGGCGGCGGCCGGTAACCCGCGTCCGCGAGATGCGGACCGCCCAACTGAACCGAGAGCTTGTTCGGTGGCCCGTAAGCGTGATCGGGGCTGTGACACGACGCGCACGACTGCTTGCTCGACGCCGACAGCGACGGGTCGTTGAAGATCTGCTTGCCGAGCAGCGCCACCGCGCTCAACGGCGCGTTCGGCGGCGTATGCAGCGCGACCGGCTGCGGATTCGCGCCGGTCACGTTTTCGACGATGACGCCGATCGCGAGAGGCATCCGTTCCGGATAGATGGCCGCGTAAGCGACGAAGGCCGCGCCGCCGGCCGCGACGATCGCGGCGGTCCAGCCGAGCACGCGCGCAAGCAGGCGTTTCGAGGCGTTGGCGGGCGCGGCGTCGCCGGCAGGCAGCGAGGGCGGCAAGGCAGGATTCGGAGAACTCATGACGAAAGTGACGGAGATGAACCAGAAAGACGCCGAGCCAGCACGTTGCGGTGCTGGCTCGGCCCACTACTTCGCGGACGATCGACCTTGGCTTATTGCGCCGGTGCGGCGGCGAGCTTCGTGCCGAGGCTCGGGTCGAGATACACGGCCGGCGTGTTGCCCGCGCCCGTCAAGTCGAGCATGCCGCGGATGTCGCCGGCGGATGCATCGAACGAACCGCCGCCGAGACGCTGGCTGCCGAGCCAGTTATCCTCGATGAACTTCACGACCGACGCCTGCGTGATCGGCGTGTGATCCACGAAATTCACCTTGGCGTACGGCGAGACCACGATGAACGGCGTGCGCGTGCCCGGACCGCAACGGCCATTGACCGCGCCGCCGTTGATGCCGAGCGGCTGCGTCGCGCCCGTGCCCGTGCACTGGCCCTGACCGGACAACTGATCGGCGCCGGTGAAGGTCGCATTGCCGACCTTGGTGATGAGCGTCTTGTCGAACGACGAACTCGTGACCGCCGGCTTGACGTGGTCGTACCAGCCGTCCGAATCGTCATAGGCGATCACGATCAGCGTGTTCTTCCAGTCGGGCTGCTGCTGCAGGAAGTTCGTGACCTTCACGACGAACTGCTGCTCGTCGAGCGGATCCGAATTGCCCGGATGGCCGTCGCCGATCGCGGGCGCCTTCAGGAAGCTGACCGACGGATAGTTGCCCGCCTTCACCGCGGTGAAGAAATCGTCGACGTCATACTGGTGATGAACCGGCGTCGCGGTGTTGTCGAGCGACGGCTCCGTGAAGCCGATCATCGCGGTCGAGCTCGGACGCTGATGCGTCGGATTCGACGTCGACGCGTAATACTGGAACCACGCGTGGTGCTGAACGTAGTCGCTCGGCGACGCATTGAGGACATCCGAGAACGTCGAGCGCGCGCAACCCGTCGTGCCGTTCGCGTTGACGGTCTGCAGGTTGAAGCCGCCCATGAAGCCGCCCCACGTGATGCTCTTCGCGTTCAGCAGATCGCCGATGTTCTTGCCGCCCATCATGCCGGTTGGACCGGAGCTCGCGGTTTGCGCGGCCGTCGTGCAGACGTCGGTGGTCGGGTCGAGGTCGCCGATCATCGTGAAGCTGCCCTGGCCATCGGGAATCGCGTTGGCGCTGGTTTTGACCGACGCGTTCTTCGGATTGGGCGTCATCGTCAGGCCCTGGTTCTGGCCCGAGATCACTTCGAGCGCGCCCGGCGTCGACGGGCCGAAGGTATCGGTCCACGCGTTGTCGTTCATCGCGAAGTTCTGCGCGAGGTTCCAGTACGCGGTCACCGTGTTGCCGTCGAAGTAGCCGAGCACTTGCGCCGACGAGCCGAACTGGCCCGTGCTTCCCGCGACGATCGACGCGGCCGACGTGAAGAGCGGGAACGCGTCCATCTTCAGGTTGTCGTCGCCGAGCTGCTCCGGCTGGTAAGCGTGGTTCTGGCTCTTCGTGTTCGCCTGCGAGCGGTCGAGGCGGAACGGTTGCGCGGTGGTCGTCGTCAGCGCGCCGCCCAGCGTCGGCGGCGTGGTCGTCTGACCGTTCACGTTCGCGGCGGCGATGTTCGGCGAAGCCGGCTGCGCGTTGGGATTCGCCGCGCCGAGCAGGCCCGCTGCGGAGAGCGTTTCGATATCGGTCTGGGTATTCGCTGCCGCGCTGAACGACGGCTCGCCCGCGACGTTCGTCGCCTTCGGATATGTCGCGAAGTAGTGATCGAACGATACGTTCTCGCCGAAGATCACGACGAGATGCTTGATCGGCGTTGCGGTTTGCAGGGCGTCTTGCGCGGAGACGGCGGGCGAACTGTCGTGGTTATCGCTGCCGCATGCGGCGATGGTCAACATCGCCGCGATGCATATCGCGGTGGGAAGTATTTTCTTGTAAGACATTGGGTTGGGGGCTCCAAAAATGCCGTCAGCGCTCCGGGACCGATCCGAGGGAGGTGCTGGGTTTTTATAGGCGAAGTCGCAAGCTGAATTACATGGATGAAGCGCCCGAATTGAAGCATGTCCATAAGACGTAACAGGGAAGGTTTCCTTTAAAGTGAATTACATACACATTCATTAAGATTTCTTTCGACAACCTTCGACGCAGCGCGCGAAGTCAGCGCTGCACGACGAATCGCCAGAGCGCCATGCATTCGGCATCGGCCATCCGATAGTGGGGCATCGACTTGCGAAGCAGGACGCCCGCCGGGTCGACACCATCCTTGACCGCGCGGCAGAAGGCCGTTTCGTCATAGTGACTGACCGGCCCGCCCCGGCGGCTCGCCGCGCCCAGCAGGGAATCGTGGGTCAGCGGCGGCGCGAAGGCTTGCGCCTTCGGCGTGTCCGCGTGGCAATTGACGCATCGCGTCGTCCAGGCAGGCAGCGGACGGTCGTCGTCGCGCAGATGCGCGGTCATCGGATGTTGTCCGTTGAAGATCGCGCAGCCCAGATCGGCCCGATCGCACGCGGCCTGTGCGCGCGCAAGCGACGTCATCGCGGCGAGCGCGAGGCCGATCGCGGCGGCCTGCATCGCAAAGTGGCGTCGCCGGGCCATTCAATGCACGAGCACTACGCGCGAGACGCTCGGCACGCCTCTCGAGTTCAGCGCGAAAAGCATGTAATAGCCCGGAACCACGACGCCGGGATCGGAAGGAATGTTCAACTGATATTCGCCTGCGGTACCCACGTTGAATGTCAGCGGCACGCGTCGTTGTTCGTTGTTCACCGAATGCGTGACCGACGAGGAACGCATCAGCACGAATGAGCGAATGTTTCTGCTGGCCGTCACCACGATCGTCGTGCCGAGTTGCGCGTCGCCCGGCACGGAACTGAGGCTCGGCCGGGACGCGGCGGACCCGTCCGCGTTGAGCAGATAGGGCGGCGTCAGTATCTCGACGTCGGTGTGATTGGTCGCGCAACTCCCGCACAATCCGCCGCCGCCGCTCAACACGCGTCCGTCGTTCAGCAGCAGCGCGACGCTGTGATAAGTGCGCGGCACGGCCTGAGGCACGAGCGGGGAGAAAGCATTGGTCGCGGGGTCCCACAGCTCGGGAGTCAGGACCGCGCCGTCGTCCGAGAAGGGAGAAGCGAAGGTCTGCCCGCCGACCACGACAACCTGTCCGTTCGGCAGCACGACGCTGTTGCTGAACGCGCGCCGATAGCTCATCGGCGCGATGGTCTGCGTCACCGCGTTGCCGCTGCTGATGTCGATGAGCGTCGCGTTGGACGTGGCCACCGACTGATCGTAGCTCGGCGCGCCGCCGACCGCGAGAATCTTGCCGACGTCGTACATGACCGCGTTGCCGTTCATCGCGTCGTTGTCGCTTCCGCGATTGCCGGCCGCCGTGACGCTGCCGTTGCCGGCGGTATCGAACCAGTGCATCGCGCGGCTGGGGCCCGCGTGGAATACGCGTCCGTTCGCGACCGCGAACATCCACGCGTGATTGTCGCCGCGGAACGGACCGGCGGCGTCGTTCGTGTAGATGTAGTCGTCGATGATCGCGCTGTTGATGCGCCAGCCCGAACCCGGCGTCCAGGTTTCACCGCTTTTTCCGCCGATCCCGCCGCTCCACGAGCCGCCCACCAGGAACACATTGCCGTTGCTCAAGGTCAGGCTGCCCTGATAGCCGCGTGGCAGGTTCATCTGATCGCTCGCGCTCCACGTGCCCGTCGAAGGCGAATAAATGCTCGTCAGGCGCACGCTCAATCCGCCCGTCACGAAGATGCGCCCATCCGGCAGATTGGCGATGCCGGGGCAGAACATGTCATGTCCGGTATTGGTGACGATCACCTGCCGGTTTCTGCCCGTCGATGGATTGAAGATGGCCGTGTACGTCCTGCCCGGCGGGTTCGAGCCGTCGGTGAAGCTGAGTGCGGCGTCGGCCGACCAGACCAGCACCGTTCCATCCGGCAGATTCGCGGCTTCGAGCGGAACGAGCGGCAGCGTGATGGGCGCCGTCCACTTCGACTGCAAGGTGGCTTTCGGCGTCGGCAGGCCGCTCACCTGCCACGTCTGCGTCGCGCTTCCGTTGCACACCTGCTGCGTCAGTTGCACGCCCTGCGAGGTCGTGCTCGACGCGCTCACGCACAAGCCGCTATGTCCCGCGACGATCGCGTAGCCGCCGCCTTGCGGCATCAACGAGAAGGCCTGATTCAAACCGCCGTTGCAGGTCCACTGGATGATGGGTCCGCCCGGACTCGTGCTCTGGCCCGATACGTCCATGCACAGGCCGCTGTTCTGATTGACGAGGTTGTAACGGGCGCCGGCCGCGGACGGAAGCCATTGCTGATTGGCGCCGCCCCAGCACGGCCACGAAAGCACGGGTGCGCCCGGTGTTCTGGATTCGCCGCTGACGTCCGCGCACATGTTGGTGCCGGCCAGCGTGATGGGCGCCGAGGTTTGCGCCCGCACCGCCGGCGATATGCCTGCCAACGCCAGCGGTAACGCGATCAGCAGCAAAAGGCGCACGTATCGGACGAGCCGACTGGTTGCTTGCTTCGTCGAGCGAATGCCAGGCATGGTCACTCCCGTACATGGATCCGGTTACGTACGCGCGAGCGCCGCGAGCGCATCGCAGATGTCGTTGACGCGTGGAAGATCGGCGCTGCGCCAGCGCAACATCGCGTTGGCATCGAAACAATAGACTTGCGTGGAGTGGTCCGAAATGTCGCCCAAGGGCGTCTTGCTGCCCGACAGCGCCATGCGCATCCGGTCGACTTCCGCGAGTGCCGGCGTCGCGGCATTCCACGCGGAACCCGCCTGAAAACGTGCGAGCCAGGCGCGCAATGCGGAAGGCGAATCGGAAAGCGGGTCGATTCCGATCGACAACAATTGCACAGGATGACGTCCACGGATTGCGGGCATTTTTCCCTGCACCGCGCTGAACAGCGCACCTTGCAGGGGACATATCGTGCCGCAACCGGTGTAGACGGTTTGCAGTGCGGTGACGCCCTGGCCCAGCAGGTCGTTCAGCCGGCGCTTGCTGCCGGTCTGGTCGACGAGCCATACATCGTCGAGGCGAACCGGCGGCGTGACGAGCCCGAGCCCGCCATGCTGCGCGAACGCAATGGGGGACGCTGCACCGAGAGCGAGCGCGGCCATATCGCGAAGCAGGGCGCGACGCGTCATTGAAGGAACGAGCGCATGCACGCCGGATGCCGTGCGGCCGGGCGTCTTTGCGTGGCTAGGTGAAATCGACCTCATTGACACTTTTTTGGTCCCCGTACGGAACGCTGATCAAAGCTCATCAAAGATTAGCAGCCCATATTGGTAATAAAAGTTCGGCTCACGAAGTGAGTGGCTAAATATGTGCACTTGGACACATTCGCCGACGAAACTCGCATAACGTGTTATCAACGGACTGTTCGGTTTCGAATATTGCAATTCCCGGCGTGCTCAACGGCGCGTGTTCGCAACGCCCGGGACGGCACTTGAACATCGCTGGCGCAAAAGTTTTCGTTTTCTGTCACCATCGACAGCGACCGTCGATCTGAAAGCGAGTCGAAGGCATTCCGATTGCTCTGTTGCAGCATCGATGTCGATCGACACCGCGTTGTCCGTTCCGGCCCTTCCGGAGAAGGAGACTGCCATGAACGCGCGTTTTTCCGCCTATGCCGCCGCAGTCGGCGCCGTGCTGATCACGGCAATCATCGGCGCGTGCAGCGGGGGTGACTCCGGCAGCGAATCGACATCCGCCGCCGCGGCGAGAGCGCCGTCGAGCGTTTCAAATGCATCGAACGCGGGCAACACAGCCGCCGGCAACGCGATGGACGTCGTCACCTGGCACAACGACATCGCCCGCACCGGACAGCAGCTCGCGGAAACGGTCCTCACGCCTGCGAACGTGCGTTCGAGCAGCTTCGGCAAGCTTGCATTCTTTTCCGTCGATGGCGCCGTCGACGCCGAGCCGCTCTTTCTGTCAGCCGTGCCGGTCGCGGGCGGCACGCACAACGTGCTCTACGTCGCGACCGAGAACGCGAGCGTCTACGCATTCGATGCCGACAGCGGCGCGGTGCTGTGGAAAGTCTCGACGCTCGGCAGCGGCGAAGCCCCAAGCGACGACCACAAGTGCGCGCAGATCACGCCGACCATCGGCGTGACGTCGACGCCGGTCATCGACCGCACGCGCGGGCCGAATGGCGCGATCTATGTCGTTGGCATGTCGAAGGACGCGTCGGGCGCGTATCACCAGCGCATCCACGCGCTCGACGTGACCACCGGCGCCGAACTCTTCAACGGTCCGACCGAAATCCGCGCCACCTATCCGGGCAATGGCTCGGGCAGCCAGAACGGCACGCTTACGTTCGATCCGGGCCAGTACGCGGAGCGCGCGGCGCTGCTTCTGCTGAACGGCGTGATCTATACCGCTTGGACATCACATTGCGATTTCCTGCCGTACACCGGCTGGGTCATGGGCTACGACGCAAACACGCTGCAACAGGCGAGCGTACTCAATGTCACGCCGAACGGTCAGATGGGCTCGATCTGGATGAGCGGCGCGGGCCTCGCATCGGACGGCGAAGCGATCTATTTCCTCGACGCCAACGGCACCTTCGATCCGACGCAAAACGAGCACGAAATGCCGATCAACGGCAACTACGGCAACGGCTTTCTGAGGCTCAATCTCGGGCCGCTCAGGGTGCAGGATTACTTCCAGCCGTCGAACACGGTGCAGGAATCGAACGAGGACGAGGATCTCGGCTCCGGCGGCGCGATGGTGTTGCCCAATTTCGCCGATGCGAACGGCAAGGTCTGGCATCTCGCGATCGGCGCGGGGAAGAACTCGACGATCTACGTCGTCAATCGCTTCTCGATGGGCAAGTTCGATTCGAACGCGGACCACATCTATCAGGAAATCGTCGGGCAGATACGCGGACCGATGTTCGGCGCGCCGGCGTATTTCAACAACACGGTCTATTTCGGCTCCGTCGACGACACCATCAAGGCGTTCACGATTTCGAACGCGGCGTTGTCCCGAACGCCGGCGAGTCAGACGCCGAACGCGTTCGGCTTCCCGGGCGCGACGCCGAGCATTTCCGCGAACGGCACGTCGAACGGTATCTTGTGGGCGGCGGAGAAGGGCACGATCGGCGTTCTGCGCGCGTACGACGCGACCAATCTCGCCAACGAGCTGTATAGCAGCGTCGACGCCGGCGGGCGCGACCAGTTCGGCGCGGGCAACAAGTTCGTCACGCCGATGATCGCGAACGGCAAGGTGTATCTCGGCACGCGGAACGGCGTGGTCGTGTTCGGCTTGCTGTCGCAATAGCGGGGCCGATGTTCGGCGTCATCCTTCGCACGATGACGCCGATAACCCGCATACGCCGGTTCCATCACGTTCGATGCGCCCGCGCGTCGATGTCCTCACACTCTCCGCGAATTGCAACGGTCGCCTGAGCCGCACGCGGCTTTTCGTTAGAATCTCCTTTCGAACTTCTCATTCGTCTTTCACAGGGGGCGAGCGTGCCTGGGTTACTTCCCGATGTAGACCGCGAGGGACTCCTCGAATATTCAGTCGTATACACCGACCGATCGATCAACCATATGTCGCGGCTTTTTCAGGGCGTCATGCTCGACATATCGCGTGCCCTGAAAAAAGTCTATAACGCGCATGCGACCGTGATCGTTCCGGGCAGCGGCACGTTCGGCATGGAAGCCGTTGCGCGCCAGTTCGCGACGAACAAGAAGTGTCTGGTCATCCGCAATGGCTGGTTCAGTTTCCGCTGGTCGCAGATTTTCGACATGGGCGGCATTCCGTCCGAATCGGTCGTGTTGAAGGCGCGTCCGGTCGCGGAGGGTCGGCAGGCCGCCTATGTACCGCCTCCGGTGGATGACGTCGTCGCTGCGATCATGCAGCACAAGCCCGATCTGGTGTTCGCGCCGCACGTCGAAACCGCGTCCGGGATGATGCTGCCCGATGCCTACTTGCGCGCGGTAGCCGACGCGGTTCATGCCGTCGGCGGGATGTTCGTGCTGGATTGCATTGCTTCCGGCACGGTCTGGGTCGACATGCAGGCCAGCGGTGTCGATATCCTGATCAGCGCGCCGCAAAAAGGATGGAGCGCGTCACCGTGCTGCGCGCTGGTCATGCTCGGCCCGCTTGCCCGCGAAAGAATCGACGCGACCACCAGCACCAGTTTCGCGTGCGACCTTCGCAAATGGCTGCAAATCATGGAGGCGTACGAGAACAACGGCTTCGCGTATCACGCCACGATGCCCACGGACAGCCTCGCGACGCTGCGTGACGTTATAAAGGAGACCGAAGCATATGGCTTCGACAAGGTGAGAGCGGAGCAGCTGGAACTCGGCAAGCGCGTTCGCTCGCTTCTCGCGAAGCATGGCTTCAAGAGCGTGGCTGCCGAAGGGTTCGAGGCGCCGGGCGTCGTGGTCTGCTACACGGACGACGACGCAATCCGGTCCGGCAAGAAGTTCGCCGATGCCGGCCTGCAGATTGCGGCCGGCGTTCCGCTTCAATGCGACGAGCCCGAGGATTTCAAGACCTTCCGCATCGGATTGTTCGGCCTGGACAAACTGCATGACGTCGAAGGCGCGGTGGCCAGGCTTGCGAAAGCGCTGGACGGCATTCGCTCCGGCGAATGAGATCGTAGACATAGGCGCCGGGCACCGTCTCGGTGCTCGTCAGCGCGAGCGTGACGTCGTGCAGGATCGATTCATTGCGCCTGAGCAGCTCGAGACAGCGCTCGTCGATTTCGTTCAATAGCGCGTTCGCCTGTTCGATCGCGCCGTCGAGCTGCCGCCCGGCGCTCTCGCGTGGCAGCGCGGCGAGGCTGAAAAGATTACCTTCGCGGCCGAAGCCGAGCCGCGACACCATCTCCAGACTAATGCGCGACGCCTCCTGCAAGTCCTGCGCCGCGCCGCTCGATGCTTCGCCGAACACGAGCAACTCCGCATTGCGTCCGCCGAGCAGCACCATCAGTTCATTTTCCAGTTCGCTGCGCCGATACAAATGCTTGTCCTGCGGCTTCGTGATGAGCGCCATGCCCAGCGCGCCGCCGCGCGGCAGCACCGTCAGTTCCTCGAGCACGCCCGCGCCCAGCAGCGCCGCGACGATGCCATGCCCCGCTTCATGCACGCCGACGCGGCGCACTTCGTCGGCATCGAGCGCTTTCTGCGCGCCGCTCACATCGCCGATGCGCACGATCTTGACCGCTTCGCGCAGATGCTCCGCGCACACGCTGCTCGCGCCTTGCTTGCGCGCGATCAGCCCGGCCTGATTGACGATCATCGACAGCGATGCGGGCGACAAACCGACCGTCAGCCGCGCGAGCTGATCGCAGTCGATATCCGCCGCACGCGAGGGCAGCTTGCCGAGGTAATACTCGAAAATCTTCACACGATCCGATACATCCGGCAGACGCACCGGCACGATGCGATCGAAGCGGCCCGGACGGCGCAGCGCTTCGTCGAGATTCTCGGGAAAGTTGGTCGCGGCGACGAGAATCACGCCTTCGTTTTTCTCGAAGCCGTCCATCTCCGCAAGCAGTTGATTGATGATGCGGTTGCTTTCGGCATCGGCGGAACCGGATGCGCTGGTGGTGCGCGCGGCGAGCCCATCGGCTTCATCGATGAAGATCACGACCGGGCCTCGCTTGCGCGCCGTCCTGAACAGATGCTTGACCTTCTGAATGCCGACGCCGTAATACTTCGCGCTGAAAAAGCTGCCCGTGATCGCGATGAAATGCGCGCCGCATTCACCCGCCAGCGCCTGCGCGAGCCGCGTTTTGCCGACGCCGGGACCGCCTGTCATCAGCACGCCGCACGGCGGACGGATGCCCATTTTCGTGAACGATTTCGGATCGCGCAGATAGGCCTTGATGTCGTCGAGCGCGGCCTTCGCTTCGCCCGCGCCGATCACGTCGTCGAAGCTCATATCCGGCGGCGCGGTGATCGGCGTCGCATCGCCCTTCATCTCGCGGCGCATGTACCAGAACATCAGCGCCAGTATCAGCAGGGACACGAGCATGCTCGCCGAATCGCGCACCATGCCGAGCCATGCGCCGATGCCCGCGTCCGTGCCCACGGACACGTTCGGCAGCCAGGCGATCTGATAGTCCGGCGCGCTTTCGTCCTTGTCCGGCTTGAGCAGCAGCGTCTGCGAGAACACCGCGAAGCGATCGGTGACGAAGTAGCGCGCGCCGCTCTTCGTCGACACGAGCATGGCGTCGAGCGTCACGCCGATCGCGGCCACGCGCTTCTCGCGGATATCCGCGAGCATGTGCGATGCGTCCTTCTCGGTATGCGTCCACGGCGACGGATCTTGCCGCATCTGATAGACGATGCTCGTCGCCGGCAGCGGATGATCGCGCTGTTGCGCCGCGCGGTGCCGCAGCACGCCCGATCCGATCGCGATCAGCACGGCGACGAGCACAGCGAACGCGACGAGCAATCGTCGCCGGCCATGCCGGGTCCATCGTCCGTTCTTTCCCGCTTTCATGGGTTTTTCCTCGTATTGCCTGCGTGTGCGTCCCTCTCGAGCGGGGTCGTCTCTCATGCGCGGGCAACGCATGAGCACAGGCTATGAATGTTGCGCGCGCTGAAGATTCGCGTCCGTGCGCATGGCCGCTTTGGGCGATGTGCGATGTCGGACTGTGTGGGGCGATCGCGGCGGCACGCTCACGGAAGCGAATGGGCCGCCGTGCTGAAGAACTCCGTCAAATAGCGCAGCGCCGTTTCGCTGACCGGATTGCCCGTGTCATCTCGCCAGGCAAGGACCAGCTCGGCATTGACGGCGTGCGCTTCGACCAGCGGCCGGAAGATCACATTGTCGAAGTGGATGCTCTGGGCCGAGCGCGGCACGAGCGCCACGCCCAAATCCGCAGCGACCAAAGCCAGGATCGAGTGCGTCTGCGTGACATGCTGCGTTTCCGCCACGCGCACGTTCATGGCCTGAAGCAGTCCCGTGATCAGCGCATGAAAATACGCGCCCTTCACGGGCGTCGACGACCGCGAGGAAGCAGCGCAACTGGATGTAGGTGATCAACGATACAAAATAAGTATCAACCGATGCCTGAGTAAGCCTTTTCGATATCGGAATTTCTGACTGTCGTGTGCTTCATCTGCCCATCACACGCTCATGTCCACGATCGAAACGTTGAAGCAATCCGCCGCTCCGAAGCAGAACTCGCGCTGTTGGCCTTGGATCTCCTGCACGCGGCGGCGTGGTCGCTCGCGACGACGCTTCAACGTTCGCGTCTGATTCATTCGTGGAATAAAGGACAGTTATCATTCGGCATCCGAAGTAACCAATCAGGAGTCGCCACGCTCGCGAACAGCGCGCTGATGAATCTCAGGACAAAGACCGTTCAGGCGTTAGACTGGCGATGTACGCAAGTACCTCTTCCTGTAAAACGGTGCACGACCTGATGACCATGCCCGATGCTCTGCGTTCCCTTTCGCCCCGTAGTTCGGTGACCGACATCGATTGGCCGCCGGTCCTGACACGCGACGCCGCATCGCTCTTTGCGCTGCTGACCGAACTCGATCGTACGCCTTCGCTGAACGACGATGAATTCGCCGCCGCGCAAGGGCGTCAACTCCAGGCGCTCGCGCGTCATGCGAGCCAGCAGTCCGGATATTTTCTCGAGCGATTGAAGCGTTCCGGTCTGAACGCCGACGATCTGTGCCACCCCGATTCGCTACGCGCGCTGCCGGTCATGACGCGGCAGGAAGTGCAGGCGAACGGTGCGACACTGGCCTGCGCACAGGTGCCGGAATCGCACGGCCCGGTGCACGAGACCGGCACATCGGGATCGCTCGGCCAGCCTGTCATCGTCAAGCGAACGGGCATCACGCAACTGTTCTGGAATGCGTTCACGGTGCGCGAACACCGCTGGCAGCAGCGCGACCTGAGCGCGCGTTTTGCGGCGATCCGCGCGGATTTGCCGTCCGAAGGCGCGCGGGTGGATGACTGGGGCGCGCCGCTCAATCTGCTCTATCGCACCGGACCGGCGTTCGCCCTGGCGAGCAACCGTCCCATCGACGATCAGATCGCGTGGCTCGACAGCATCGAGCCGCGCTATCTGCTGACGTATCCGACCAATCTGTCGGAACTGCTGGACCGGTGGGAAACGCGCGGCCACGGACTCGATGGTCTCGCGCAAATACGCACGATCGGCGAGACCGTGACCGATGCGTTGCGCGAGCGCGTGCATGCTGTCCTCGGCGTGCCGATTGCCGATACCTACAGCTCGCAGGAGTTTGGGACCATCGCGATACAGGCAGCATCGGACGAGCTTTATCACGTCATGGCGGAGAACTACATCGTCGAAGTGCTCGATGATGCGGGCGAACCTTGCGCGGAAGGTCAGACCGGCCGCGTGATCGTCACGGACCTGCACAACTACGCCATGCCGCTCGTGCGTTATGAAACCGGCGACTACGCGCAACCGGGCGCGCCGGGCCGTGGACCGCGCGGCCTGCCTACACTCAGACGCATCATGGGACGTAAGCGCAACATGATCGTGATCGACGGCACGCGTCGCTGGCCGAGCCTCAACGCGCACCGGTATCGCGAAGTGGCGCCGATCGAGCAGTATCAGATCGTGCAGACTACACCGGAGACGATCGAAGTGCGGCTCGTCTGCGCGCCGCTCACGCGTGCGCAGGAACACGAACTCGGCGACATCATTCTCGAGGCGCTGGAGCATCCGTTCCGGTTGACGTTCGCTTACTACGCGCAGCGCATCCCGCTCGGCCGCACCGGCAAGTTCGAGGAGTTCATGAGCCTCGTCGCATGAATGACGCTGTCCTGGTCAGCGCGGCAACAACGGCGCGATCAGCGTGGGCCAGCGCTGCACCCAGCAGCATGCGTGATCGAATCCATCGATCTCGATCGTGCGTAACGGCGCGGAAGCCGGAAAATGCGCGGCGAACGCACGCGCGACCGAAGGCGGCACCACTTCGTCGTCCGTACCGACGAAGTGAACCTGCGGCACCGCTATCAATGAAGCGGTGAAGTCGGCGGGATCGAGCGATCCATTCAATGGACGCAAGCGCTCGATGCGCGTCCACGCGGCGACGTCCGTGTTCGCAGCAACGGTGACGAGCAGTGCGACGTCATGGCGGCGCGCGGCCACGAGCGCCGCGAGCGCACCGCCGCCCGAATAGCCCACGAGCACCACTTGCGATGCGCCCATGCGGCGCTCGATCATGTCGACGGCGTGGTCCATGTCCTCGACGACTTCCGGCGCATAACGCGCGTTGGTCCAGTACCGCTGATCGCACGGCTGCGCGGTCTGCGAGCGGAACTGGCAGGGTCGCGCTACGTAAGCGGCCGTGCCGCCGGGCTGCGCAAGCGCGAGTTCGAGCGCGACCGGATGGATCGGCGTGGGATCGTCGGACGGCGTATCCGGCGACTGCCAGGCCGCGCCATCGCCTTCGAAATACACCGTGGCGATTTTCGTTTGCGTTGGCGTGCCCGCCGGCACGAAGCCCGATAACGTGAAGCGACGCCCGGGAAACTCGACGGCCTCCCATCCGGAGCGCGCGGCGAGGGCGCGCGCGTCGTCAAGGCGCGTCTGAGGAGACGGCGCAGCGCAGCCGGCAACGATGCCGGCACTCAGTAAAACGAGGCGGATAGTCAGCCGGTGAAGCGATCGATTCGAATACATCAACGACGCGAATAGAAGTGAAACAACGGGTCAAATCGGAGCATGGGTTTGCGCGCCGATGCGATTAAATACTTACTGCCGGTACAGCAAAAAATTCCGATTTAGAGGTAACGGCAAGTTATAGCGCGAAATAGGTCTCAAAGTCACTTAAGAATACTTTAAGCGCACCGTTAATGAGCGGAACGTGTCCAGCGATTGATTACGATGCGTAGCGCGCGCTCAGCGCGAGCGATCGTGCCACGAGAACGCAGCGTGTCGTATTTCCAGAACGGAGAAGCACGAAGAAGAACATACAGTTAAATCAGGAAATCGCCGTATCCCGCTGAATGCACGATCCGACGTGCAATCGGCGCTCGCCGTAATCCATTTCCGTCATTTCACGATCCCGAAGCCGCATCCCTTTCGACGCGTGGCACACCCGCGTCGCGACGTTTCGTGCACGCTCCGAAAAGCAATTAAAAAGCCTTCAATGAAAAAAGAATTTGAGTTTCGTAGGAAAAATATCGCCATTCTCGTCTCGGTCGCGTGCCTGACAATGGCGTCGACTGCCGCCGTCGCGGATTGTGCGTCGCCAGTAACGGGCAGCCAGAGCGGCACGTGCTCGGTTTCGAACGGCGACGATTTCGTGGTCGACCAGGGTGCAAGCGTCACGACGTCCGACGGCACACCCGCCGTCTCGGTTTCGCCGACGACGACGGCTTCGAGCGTCACGAATAACGGTTCCCTCTCCAGCGCCTCGGGCGACGGCATCCTCGTCAACGGCACCGTGAGCGGCGCGGTAAGCAACGTGTACGCGAACATCGGCGCGCCGGTTCCGACGATCACCACGGGGCTCGACGCCATTCACGTGAGCGGCGGCTCGGCTGGCTCGGTGTCGAACGACGGCATCATCGTGGCGGGCAACGGCATCTCGGCCTACAACGGCGCGCCGGTGGGCAACGGCATCGTGCTGGACGGCAACTCCACGGTGAACGGCGGCATCTACAACTCGGACTCCATCACGGCTTCGGGTACCGGCATGCTGGTCAATGGCTCGACGACCGGATCCGTCACCAACGGCGGCACGTTGCAGAGCCAGTCCGTTACGTACACGTACTATGATGGTCAGGAATACGAATCGTATCCGGGACTGCAAGGCGACGGCATCACCGTGTCCAACGGCAGCCAGGTGAACGGCAGCGTGACGAACTACGGCACGATTAACACGACCGGCGGAACGGGCGTGACGATCAACGACAGCACCGTAACCGGCGCTGTCTCGAACTCCGGTTCGATCTCGACGGGCCTCAACGGCATCGCCGTGCTGAACGGCAGCCAGATCGGTTCGGGCGTGACCAACAGCGGAACGATCAACGCCGAATACGGCATCGAAGTGTCGGACAGCACGATCACCGGATCGCTGAAGAACAGCGGCACGATCAACGGCGATTTCAGCGGCATCAACGTATCGGGCAGCACGATCACCGGATCGATCACCAATACCGGTTCGATCGAAGCCGGATACGGCGGCATCGTGCCCTTCATGATGGTCGGGAGCATCGTCGCCGGCGGGGATGCGATTCACGTCGACGGCAGCACGGTCACGGGCAGCATCACGAACTCGAACACGCTGCAGGGCGCGGAGAACGGCATCAGCGTGACAGGCAATTCGCAAGTCGGCTCGATCACCAACAGCCCGAACGCGACGATCACGTCCAACGACGCGGCCATTCTCGTCGATCAGTCGTCGGTGCGGACCAACGTCACGAACCAGGGCACGCTGACGACAACGTATGGTCCGGGCATCGAACTGGCGAACGGCGCGTCGGCCGCGTCGGTTTCGAATAGCGGCACCATCAACAGCAATGACGCCGATGGCATCGGTCTCTACAACACCAGTCACCTCACCGGCAACCTGACCAACACGGGCTCGATCTCCGTGGGCCAGAACGGCAGCGGCATCGACGTCGCCAATGGGTCGAGCGTCGGCGGCAACCTCATCAACACGTCGTCGATCGCGATCAATACGCTGTCGCTCGACGGCGGCGAGGGGAATCAGGCCGGCATCAACGTGCAGTCCGCGAGTTCGGTCACGGGTTCCATTTCCAACACGATCTCCGGTTCGATCATCGCGCAGGGCGGCACCGGCGTGCTCGTGACGAACTCGACCGTGGGCGCCGGCATTTCGAACAGCGGCCAGATCACAGCCGATAACGGCATCGTCCTGAACAACCTCGATGGTGGCGAAGGCTCCGGCAGCAAGGTCCTCGCAGGCGGCATCACGAACAGCGGCACGATCAGCGCGGAGTTCGACGGCATCGACGTGAACAACGGTTCGGCGGTCGCCGGCGGCATCAGCAACACCGGCGCCATTTTCGCCGCGCAGCAGGACTCGTTTGCGAGCGCCGGCATCGTCGTGCGCAACGGCTCGACGGTCAGCGGCGGCGTGAGCAACAGCGGCATCATCGACGCCACGCTCGACGGCGGCGAAGGCAGCTCGGCGGGCGTCGTCGTCGAATACGGCTCGACGGTGAACGGCGGCATCACGAACACGGGCACGATCACGGCAACGGGCCTGAATGCGAATGGCG
Organism: Caballeronia temeraria; assembly: GCF_001544795.2. Taxonomy (GTDB): domain Bacteria; phylum Pseudomonadota; class Gammaproteobacteria; order Burkholderiales; family Burkholderiaceae; genus Caballeronia; species Caballeronia temeraria. Next base: position 75,009 of record NZ_FCOI02000008.1, read on the forward strand.
CGGCGATCGTGGTCGTCGGCGGCTCGACGGTGAACGGCGGCATCCAGAATGGCGTGGGCGGCCAGCTCAATGGTTCGTTTGCAGGCGTGCTCGTCGGCGGCGCGGCGGTCAACGGCGACGTGTCGAACCAGGGCGCCGTCAACGGCGGCCTCGTCTTCGAATCGGCTGCGGTGAGCGGCAACATCAACAACGCCTCGACCGGCACGATCACCGGCGCGGCCATCGGCGTCGACATCGACGGCGGTTCCACGGTCAGCGGCAAGTTCAACAACAACGGCTCCGTGACGGGCACGACGACCGGCCTGCTGGTGGCCGGCAGCGCCCTCGGCGGCGTGACCAACGCGGGCATGCTGACGGGCGGCACGAACGGCATCGCGCTGATCTACGCGAACGTGTCGGGCAACGTGACCAACAGCGGCACCATCAAAGGCACGACGGGCGACGCGCTCTCTGTGTCCGGTTCGACGCTCGCGGGCACGATCAGCAACAGCGGCACGATCGTGTCCACCAATGCGCGCGGCATCGCGATCGACGGCGGCGAAGGCAACGGCTCGGCCGGCGCGATCGCCAACCTGTCGGGCGGCACGATTCAGGGTGCGACCGACGGCGTCGCGTTGAGCAACGTGACGATTACGCGCGGTCTGTCCAACGCGGGCTCGATCGCCGGTTCGACGGGCGACGGCGTGCGTCTCGACGGCGCCACGATCGCCGCGGGCGGCATCAGCAACGCATCGACGGGCACGATCTCCGGCGCGCAGACGGCCGTGCAGATCGGCTTCGGCAGCAGCGTGACGGGCGACATCAACAACGCCGGTCATCTGAACGGCGGCTTCGCGGGGCTCGTGATCGATCCGGCGAGCACGGTCCACGGCAACGTCGTCAACAGCGGCGCGATCGCGGGCCAGCAAGGCATCGCGCTGTACGACGCGACCGTCACCGGCAACCTCACCAACAGCGGCACGATCACCGCGACGCAAGGCAGCGCGATTCTCGCGAGCGGCGCGTCGATCGGCGGTCAGATCGCGAACAGCGGCACGATCAAGGCCACCGGCGGCTCGGCGATCATGCTCGACGGCGGCGAAGGCTCGGCGCATGTCGGCTCGATCGCCAACGGCGCGGGCGGCAAGATCATCGCGACGGGCGGCAGTGCGATCCGCGCGAACAATGCGACTGTGGCGAACGGCATCGATAACGCGGGCACGCTGTCGGGCACGTATGGCATCTATCTGAACGACACGTCGACGGGCGGCTCGCTGACCAACCAGGCCGGCGGCACGATCACCGGCACGGGCGGCCTGGGCATCGCGATCGGCGGTTCGCATATCGGCGGGGACATCGCCAATGCAGGCGCGATCACCGGCTCGATGTTCGGCATCGGCATCGCCGATACGACCGTAGCCGGCTCGCTGAACAACAGCGGCAACCTGACGGCGCCGGGCGCTGGTCTGTATCTCGTGGCGGGAACCACGATCGGCGGCGACATCGTCAACAGCGGCGCCGTGAGCGGCGGAACGCAAGGCGCGGGCGTCGTGCTGGCTGGCTCGGCCGCGAACGGCTCGCTCGTCAATTCCGGTTCCATCGATGGCGCGACGGGCGTCCTGCTGACCGGCGGCTCGACAATCGGCGGCGACCTCGCGAACAGCGGCTCGATCCACGGCGTGACGCTCGACGCTTCGGCCGTGCAGGGCAATGTGCAGAACACCGGCACGATCGGCGCATCGGGGCTCGTCTTGCAGCAAGGCGCGAAGATCGGCGGCTCGATCACGAACGGCGGCGAACTCGCCGGCCTCTCCGTCGATGCATCGACGGTGGCGGGCGCGCTGCGCAACACCGGCAAGATCGACGGATCGGTCGCGCTGACGAACGGCGCGACGCTCGGCAGTCTCGCGAACAGCGGCTCGATCGGCGGCGTGACGCTCGACGCATCGACGGTGCAGGGCAATGTGCAGAACGGCGGCTTTATCGGCGCGTCGGGACTCGCCGTGCAGCAGGGCGCGAAGATCGGCGGTTCGATCACGAACAGCGGCGCGATCGCCGGCGTGTTCGTGGATGCATCGACGGTCACGGGCACGCTGCAGAACACCGGCACGATCGCCGGGCCGGTTGCGCTGACGAACGGCGCGACGCTCGGCGGTCTCGTCAACAGCGGCACGATCGGCAACGCAGCGAACGCAGCCGGCGTCAGCGTGGTCGATGCCACGCTCGCCGGCACGATCGACAACAGCGGCACGATCAGCGGCGCGACGGCGATCGATCTCTCGAAGGCGAAGACGCCGGTGACGATCGATAACTCCGGTTCGCTCGCGGGCGCCGTGCAACTGGGCGCGGGCACGCTGAACCTGAACGGCGCGTCGTCGCAGGTGACAGGCGCGGTGACGGGCACGGCATCGTCGACCGTCAACGTGAACGGCAGCTTCGGCACGGCAAGCACGTTCGATGTCGGCGCGATCAACATCGCCTCGGGCGCGAGCCTCATCGACCAGCACGATCTGACGGCAACGCACGGCGTGAACAACGCGGGCACGTTCGCCGTGCGCTCGGCGACGCCGGTGACGGTGCACGGCGACTACACGCAGGCTGCGGGCGGTACGTATGCCATGCAGGCGTCGGGTCCGGGCACGTATAGCCGTCTCACCGTGAACGGCACGGCGAATCTCGCGGCGAACACGAACATCGACGTCGATGTCGCGGGCAACGCGACGCTCGTTCCGAACGGCGTGCTGAAGGGCGTGATCGCGGCGGATTCGCTGAATGCATCGACGTTCAACGTGACCGACAACAGCGTGCTGTTCAACTTCAAGGGTGTCGTGGATGGCAACAACGTCGACCTGAACGTGATCAACGCGCAGACGGTGCTTCAGCAGACGAACGCGAACAGCAACTTCGCCGGCGGCGGCGCGGCGCGCGTGTTCGACTACCTCCTCGCGAATGGCGCATCGGGCGCGATGAACCAGATTCTCGGCGCGCTGGGCAGCATGACGACGAGCCGTCAGGTCTCCGATGCAGTCAAGCAGACGCTGCCGGTGCTGACGGGCGCGACCGCCGCGGGCGTGACGAGCACGATGAACGACGTGAGCCGCGTGGTGCAGGCGCGTCAGGAAGAAAGCCGCGGCCTGTCCGCCGGCGATGCCTACGCGGCCGACCGGCATCTGTGGTTCAAGCCGTTCGGCTCGTGGGCGCATCAGGACGACGACAACGGCGCGGCGGGCTTTACCTCGTCGACGGCGGGTGTGGTGGTGGGTGGCGACGGTTCGGTGTCGGCGCGTGACCGTGTCGGCGGCGCATTTGCCTATGCGCACCTGAACCAGACCAGCAGCGACAGCGCCGCGCCGCAGTCGGCACGGACCGATTCGTATCAGGCGATCGTGTACGGCAGCCACAGTCTCGAACCGCGCACCGATATCAGCTGGCAGGCCGGCGTCGGTTACAACAGCACGAACGGCAGCCGCACGATCACGTTCGCGGGCGGCGACACCACGGCGTCGAGCAGCTATGGCGGCTGGAACGCACATGTCGGCGCGGGTATCGGCCATATCTTCGATCTCAGCTCGGCGGTCAGCCTGACGCCTTCGCTGCGCCTCGACTACACGACGGTCACGAACAACGCCTATACCGAAACCGGTGCTGGCGCGCTGAACCTGAACGTGGATAGCCAACGCGCACAGGAACTCGTGCTGGGCGGCGACGCCAAGCTGCTGTATTCGGTGTCGGAGGCGTTCTCGCTGACGGCGAACGCGGGCCTCGGCTATGACGCACTCGCGAAGAACGCGGTGATCGTTTCGTCGTTCACCGGCGGCGGTCCGGCTTTCGCCACCGAAGGTGTGAGCCCATCGCATCTGGTGGCGCGAGGCGGCGCTGGCGTGGCGTATCACGGCGCCAAGGGCTGGGAAGTGGTCGGCCGCTACGACGTGCAGGCGCGCTCGAAGTTCACGAACCAGACCGTTTCGCTGAAGGTTCGCAAGTCCTTCTGATGCTGTTGTCAGGCGCGGCACCTGCCGCGTGAATTCGAAACCCCGTGTTCATCCGGACACGGGGTTTTTTGCTTTTGTGGGTTCAAAACGGACATCGGATGGAGCAGAGCCGAGCCGTTTGAATTCATGTCGAATACGCGATCACGTGCGCTATGGCTTCGATCGGACCCGGCCGGAGCGGCGGCGATTCATCAGCTTCAGTGAGGAAATGGCCATGGCAAGAATAGGAGTCGACGTCGGCGGCACGTTCACCGATCTGGTCCTCGAAAAGACGGACAAGAACGATCGATCGAGCGTGTTCGTCCACAAGGTCCCGAGCGCGCCGCACGATCAGTCGGTGGGCGATCATGAACAGCAACTGGAATGGCACCGGTTGCTCGCTCCATAGCGTGCCGTCGTCGTCGAAGACGGCGATGCGTGCGTCGGGAGGCACGCAGCTCGACGCACCCTCACGCGTCACATCGGATACGAACTTGAGAATGGCGGCGCGCGCGGCGCCGTCCTGCCACGAGGGAAGTCCCTTTGCCGATGAATTCGCCGATAGCGGCGGTTGCGCATCGCCATGACTCGCAGCCGTATCCGGTCCGCTGCCTGCCTTCAACAACCCGAAAACTCGTTTCACATTGCGGGATTCGCATCGGATTTCCGCCGCGCTCGCTTTTTGCCGCTTGAAAGCGTGTTTTGCATCGCAAAATGCGCTACCTATCTCATTGAAAAATAAGCATAAATTTGGTCTTATGTCTTATATAAGACTTCGCGCAAAGCGACGAAACGGCGCTACCATTTAGTCATGCAGTGCGCTTCGACAGACGCAGCGACACGCTGAACCATTCGATCAAACCCGTTTAGCTCTCAGGAGATACACATGGCCCAATACCAAGACGACATCAAGGCAGTTGCTGGTTTGAAAGAGAATCACGGCAGCGCCTGGAATGCGATCAACCCCGAATACGCCGCCCGCATGCGCGCCCAGAACAAGTTCAAGACGGGTCTGGACATCGCCAAGTACACGGCGAAGATCATGCGCGCCGACATGGCCGCCTACGATGCCGACCCGGCCAAGTACACGCAGTCGCTGGGCTGCTGGCACGGCTTCATCGGTCAGCAGAAGATGATCTCCATCAAGAAGCACTTCAACAGCACCGACCGCCGTTACCTCTATCTTTCCGGCTGGATGGTGGCTGCGCTGCGCTCCGAGTTCGGCCCGCTGCCGGACCAGTCGATGCACGAAAAGACCTCCGTCAGCGCGCTGATCCGCGAGCTGTACACCTTCCTGCGCCAGGCCGATGCCCGTGAACTGGGCGGCCTGTTCCGCCAGCTCGACGCAGCCGAAGGCGCCGCCAAGGCCGCCATTCAGGAAAAGATCGACAACCACGTCACGCACGTCGTGCCGATCATCGCCGACATCGATGCGGGCTTCGGCAACGCGGAAGCCACCTATCTGCTGGCCAAGCAGTTCATCGAAGCGGGCGCATGCTGCATTCAGATCGAAAACCAGGTGTCCGACGAAAAGCAGTGCGGCCACCAGGACGGCAAAGTCACCGTGCCGCACGAAGACTTCCTCGCCAAGATCCGCGCGATCCGCTACGCGTTCCTCGAACTGGGCGTGGACGACGGCATCATCGTGGCGCGTACCGATTCGCTGGGCGCGGGTCTCACCAAGCAGATCGCCGTGACCAGCACGCCGGGCGACCTGGGCGACCAATACAACGCTTTCCTCGATTGCGAAGAGCTGTCGGCCGACCAGCTGGGCAATGGCGACGTCATCATCAAGCGCGACGGCAAGCTGCTGCGTCCGAAGCGTCTGCCGAGCAACCTGTTCCAGTTCCGCGCCGGCTCGGGCGAAGCGCGCTGCGTGCTGGATTGCGTCACCGCGCTGCAGAACGGCGCCGACCTGCTGTGGATCGAAACGGAAAAGCCGCACATCGCCCAGATCGGCGGCATGGTCAGCGAGATTCGCAAGGTCATCCCGAACGCGAAGCTGGTGTACAACAACAGCCCGTCGTTCAACTGGACGCTGAATTTCCGCCAGCAGGCGTATGACGCGCTGAAGGCCGAGGGCAAGGATGTGTCCGCATACGATCGCGCCCAGTTGATGAGCGTCGAGTACGATCAGACCGAACTGGCGAAGCTCGCGGACGAAAAGATCCGGACGTTCCAGGCCGATGCGTCGCGCGAAGCGGGCATCTTCCATCACCTGATCACGCTGCCGACGTATCACACGGCTGCGTTGTCGACCGACAATCTGGCGAAGGAATATTTCGGCGACCAGGGCATGCTGGGCTATGTGGCGGGCGTGCAGCGCAAGGAGATTCGTCAGGGCATCGCCTGCGTGAAGCATCAGAACATGTCGGGTTCGGACATCGGCGACGACCACAAGGAGTATTTCAGCGGCGAAGCGGCGCTGAAGGCAGCGGGTAAGGACAACACGATGAACCAGTTCTGATACCGGCAGCGACAGGTCGAGTAACAAGTAACAAGCCAACCCGTACGGGTTGGCTTATTTTTTGTGCGCATCAGAGCATCGGCATATGCAGATGATGCGGATCGGCCATCATATCCGCCACGCGCCTCAACGCCTCGCGGCAATCCTCGCGATCCTGAGGGCCGCCGAGACACAAACGCAGCGCGTTCGGCGGATTGCCGTCGGTGGAAAATGCGGCGCCGGCCACCGCGCCGATGCCTTGATTGCGCAATTGCAGCGCCAGTTCCGGCGCACTCCAGTCGCACATCGACGGCACGGGCAACCAAAGATGAAAGCCTTGCGGGTCTGCATCGAATGCGAGGCCTCGAAGCTCCGCCGACGCGATCGCCTGTCGGGCGGCCGCTTCATCGCGAATGGCGTCGAGCACGTCCGCCGCGGTGCCGTCGTTGATCCATTGTGTCGCGAGCAGCACGGTGAACGGACTCGGCATGACCGTCGTCGCACGTAACGCTCCCGCGATGCGTTGCGTCTGTCTCGGCGTCGGCGCCTTCAGATACGCGACACGCAGCCCCGCACCCAGCGTCTTCGATAAACCGGTCACGTGATACGTGAGTTCGGGCGCGAGTTCCGCGAGCGTGGCGGGCGCATCGAAGGGCAACATGCCATAAGGCTCGTCCTCGATGATCGGCACGTTGTAGCGCAACGCCACATCCGCAAGCGCTTCGCGCCGCTGCCGCGTCAACGTCAAGGTGCTCGGATTCTGCAACGTCGGATTGCAATAGAATCCGCCGGGCTTCTCCGTTTTGCACAACGCCTCGAACGCATGCGGCAGCGGCCCTTCGTCGTCGCGCGCCAGAGCCTGCAAGCGCACGCCCAGTTGCGATGCGATCGCCTTGATACCCGGATAAGCCAGCGAATCCAGACAGATCATTTCACCCGGCCGCGCAAGCTGCGACACCAGCGCGACGAGCGCTCCGTGAATGCCGGGACAGACGAGCACGGTATCGGCATCGCAATCCGGAATGCGCGCTCTGAGCCACTCGCGCCCCGCCGCGCGATCCGCCGCCGTGCCGCCGAAATCCTGATAGCGCAGCAACTGAAACGGATCGGCGCGCTCCATCAGACTCGCCGCCGATGCCCGCAATCGCGCCGCCAGCGCGGGCGGCTCCGGCGGCATGTTCATCGACATCTCGACACTGCTGCCGCCCGCGAGCGGCAAGGTCTGCGTTCTGCCGCGCACGAATGTGCCGCTGCCCGCGCGCGCATCGAGCAGGCCGCGCTTGCGCGCTTCGGCATATGCGCGCGCAACCGTCGTGTAGTTAAGCTTGAGAAGATCGGCGAGATCGCGCAGACCTGGCAGCCGATCACGCGGCCGCAATCGCCCGCTCGCAAGGTCTTCCTCGATCAGATCGGGAATGGTCAGATACGCGGGCTTTCTGCTCTCTTCGAGCTTCCTGATCCAGTGATGCGCCGGCTGATTCATGACCGCGATGTCCTCGGCAAATGTTCGATTCACCTTAGCATGTCAAATCAATCAAAAGAAAAGAGATCGCATGCGCTAATCGCACTTGATTGCATTGATCGCATCGATGCACGGCTTCGGTGTGCCGCGCACCATGCGCACGCTTTCCTGCGCTGAATTCGTGCGTGCATCGCTTGTGCACGGCACTCCCGCGTGATGGCAAAAGGCCCTCCGGTCGGGCGTCCGCAAGAATTTTTCGGTTCGCGCATGCAAGTTCGTTTTGCTTGATTGCAAAGTGATTGCATTTCGCGGGCCAATCATTGGCATATCCGTTGCGTTTGAGCATGTGCCGTCGCGATGAATGCGATCAATAGCGACGGCTCATTTGCGAACCCACACATCGGAGAATGCCATGCCCGCAGTCAATCAACCGCTTCACAAGAACGGCGACTTTCTGGTCGACTACGAAGAGAAGGTCTTCGAGGACGTGAAGGCCGAACCCGGCGAAAAAGCGCTCGTCACGTTCCATACGGTTGCGTTCGAAGGCTCGATCGGCTTCGTGAATCTGCTGCAGGCGACGCGACTTCAACGCAAGGGCTTCGATACATCGGTTCTGTTGTACGGTCCCGGCGTCACGCTCGGTCTGCAACGCGGCTTCCCGACGCTCGGCGACGAAGCCTTCCCCGGTCATCTCAACTTCAACAAGCAACTGCAGAAGTTCATGGCCGAAGGCGGCAAGGTGTATGCGTGCCGCTTCGCATTGCAGGCGCTGTACGGACACGGCGAAGCCTCGCTGATCGAAGGCATTCGTCCGATCAACCCGCTCGACGTGCTCGATCTCCAGCTGCTTCATCGCAAGGAGAACGCGCTCGTCATCCATACGTGGACCGTGTGACGATCATGTCCGATGCCCTTTCGAAAAAGCGCATCGTGCGCGCTGCCGCCGTGCAGATCACGCCGGACTTCGAGCGTCCGGGCGGCACGCTCGATCGCGTCTGCACCGCCATCGACGAGGCTGCCGCGCAGGGCGTGCAGCTCATCGTGTTCCCCGAAACCTTCGTGCCGTATTACCCGTACTTCTCGTTCGTGCGCGCGCCGGTCGCATCGGGCGCGGATCACATGAAGCTGTACGAGGAAGCGGTCGTGGTGCCCGGTCCGGTCACGCAGGCGGTGGCCGAACACGCACGGCTCGCGAACATGGTCGTCGTGCTCGGCGTGAACGAGCGCGATCACGGCAGCCTGTACAACACGCAACTCATCTTCGATACCGACGGCAAGCTGCTGCTCAAGCGCCGCAAGATCACGCCGACATTCCACGAACGCATGATCTGGGGCCAGGGCGATGCAGCGGGACTGAAGGTCGTCGAAACGGGCGTGGGACGCGTCGGCGCGCTCGCGTGCTGGGAACACTACAACCCGCTCGCGCGCTATGCGCTGATGACGCAGCACGAAGAGATCCATTGCAGCCAGTTCCCCGGCTCGCTGGTCGGTCCGATCTTCGCGGAGCAGATCGAAGTGACAATCCGCCATCACGCGCTGGAATCGGGCTGCTTCGTCGTCAACGCGACGGGCTGGCTGACCGAGGCGCAGATCGAAGCCGTCACGCCCGATCCGAAGCTTCAGCGCGCGCTGCGCGGCGGCTGCAACACGGCGATCGTGTCGCCCGAAGGCCAGCATCTCGCGGAGCCGTTGCGCGAAGGCGAAGGCATGGTCATCGCCGATCTCGACATGTCGCTGATCACGAAGCGCAAACGCATGATGGATTCGGTCGGTCACTACGCGCGGCCCGAGTTGCTGAGTCTCGCGATCAACGATCGCCCGGCATCGCCCGTCACTACTTTCAAGGACACCTACGACGATGAACGCCCGCGAGAACCTGCCGGCATCGAGCCGGCAATTGATGACTGAGCTTCAATCGACGGGCCTGCGGCTCGTCGATCCGCGCGCGGGCGTGTCGAGCCGGCGCGGCGGCGCGGGGCCGTCGGATCACAAGGCGGTGACGGTCGATGGCGTGACCATCATGGTGCCCGTGCATACGAGCACCGCGTGGGAGTCGCCGTTCGTCGCCGGCGAGCCCGATGCGCACGGCAAGAGCGCGCTCATGCGCAACGCGATTCCGATCGCGAGCATCAGCTTTCCGAAAGCGCCGCGCTTCTATGCGATGCAGACGCTCGACGGCGTGCCGTACTCGCACATCGCCACGCTGCACAGTGCCGACGTGCTCGCGACGACCGTGCTGCAAACGTGCATCCGTTACGAAAGCCGCCGCAAGTCGTGCAAGTTCTGCGCGATCGGTCAGTCGCTTGCGGCCGGCCGCACGATTGCGCGCAAGACGCCGGAGCAGCTCGCCGAAGTGGCGCGCGCCGCCGTGCTGCTCGATGGCGTCAAGCATATGGTGCTGACGACCGGCACGCCGCCGACGCCTGATCGCGGCGCGCAGATCCTCTGCGAAAGCGCGTTTGCGATCAAGGCGGCCGTCGATCTGCCGATTCAGGCGCAATGCGAGCCGCCCGACGACGACAACTGGTTCGAGCGCATGAAGGCAAGCGGCATCGATACGCTCGGCATGCATCTCGAAGCGGTGACGCCCGCCGTGCGCGAACGCATCATGCCGGGCAAGGCGACGGTGCCGGTCGCGCGCTACATGGACGCCTTCGAGGCGGCGGTCGCGGTGTTCGGGCGCGGGCAGGTGAGCACGTACATCCTCGCGGGGCTGGGCGATAGCGCGCAGGCCATCGTCGATACGGCACACGAACTCATCGCGCTCGGCGTGTATCCGTTCGTCGTGCCGTTCGTGCCGATCAGCGGCACGCCGCTCGAAGATCATCCCGCGCCCACGCCCGAGTTCATGCGCTCAATACTGGCACCCATCGGCGCGATGCTCGCGAACGCCGGCATGCGTTCCGCCGACATCAAGGCCGGCTGCGGCAAATGCGGCGCGTGCTCGTCGCTTTCTTCGTACGAGGTGTGACATGTTCGTCGAAGCCATCGAAGGCGACGCATTCGATCTTGCCTATACGCCGGTCGAATATCGCGTCAAGTGGGCGACGTTGCCTTGGGAAGCGGATGAAGCGTACAAGCTGCGCCGCGCAGTGTTCTGCATCGAGCAGGGCGTGTTCGTCGGCGATGATCGCGACGAGATCGACGAGCACGCGCAATTGCTCGTCGCGCTGAGTTGCGTCGCGGGCATGCCGGAGCAGGTGGTCGGCACGGTGCGCATCCATGAAACGGAGCCAGGCGTATGGCTCGGCTCGCGGCTTGCGGTGCATGCGGCGTTCCGCTCGCACGGCAAGATCGGTTCGACGCTGATCCGCCTCGCGGTGTCGAGTGCCCACGCGCTCGGATGCGAGACTTTTCTCGCGCACGTGCAGGCGCAGAACGTGCCGCTCTTCAGACGGCTGCGCTGGGATACGCAACAGGAAGAAACGCTCTTCGGCCGGCCGCATCATCTGATGCGCGCGCAACTGGATGCGTATCCGCCGTGCGTCACGCCGCAAAGTGGCTTCGTCGCGCTGGCGCGGAGGCTGCCGTGAATGCGCTGACTGGTCTCGTCGAACGTCTGCGCGAAAGTCGCGGCTTTCGTCACAAGAGCGATCTCTCGGGCGTGCTGTCCAGACTGCCCGAGGCTGCACAGGCGGTGCCGATAGGCGACGACTGCGCCGCGATTTCCGATGGCGACGGTTATCTGCTCTTCGCGATCGAAGGCATGGTGAGCGACTTCGTGCGCGCGATGCCCTGGTTCGCCGGCTACAGCGGCGTGATGGTGAACGTGAGCGACATCTACGCGATGGGCGGCCGTCCGCTCGCCGTCGTCGATGCCTTGTGGAGCGGCGACGCGCAAGCCGCAGCCGAAGTGCTCGCGGGCATGGCGGCGGCATCGGCAGCGTATGGCGTGCCGATCGTCGGCGGACACAGCAACGTGCGCAGCGACGGCGCGCAACTCGCGGTGGCGATCGTCGGGCGGGCAAAGACGCTTTTGACGAGCTTCGACGCGCGCCCCGGCGATGCGCTCGTGATGGCCGTCGATCTGCGTGGCCGCTTCGAGGATCCGTATCCGTTCTGGAATGCATCGGTCGGCGCGCCCGAAGGCCGTGCGCGCGGCGACTTCGAACTGCTGCCCGCGATGGCCGAAGACGGCCTGTGCGATGCCGCGAAGGACATCAGCATGGCGGGCGCGCTCGGCACCGCGCTCATGCTGCTCGAATGCTCGAAGGCGGGCGCGCGCATCGATCTCGATGCAGTGCCGCGGCCCGAAGGCGTCGATTTCGAGCGCTGGCTCGCGGCGTTTCCGAGCTTCGGCTTCGTCTTGTCCGTGCGTCCCGAACATGTCGATGAAGTGCTCGCGCGTTTCGCGTCGCGCGATCTCGCGAGCGCGGTGATCGGCGAAGTCGATGCATCGCGTGAAGTCGTGTTGAAGCGCGACGGCGATGCCGCGTTGCTATGGAATCTGCACGAGCAGCCGTTCATATGCGCGCGATGAACCCCGCAACCGAGGCCACACCATGCCCGTCATGCACTTTCTGATTCGTTGGCCGGATGGCGTCGAGGCGAACTGCTATTCGCCTTCGACCGTGGTCGGCGAGTATTTCGCGGCCGGCGAAAGCTATACCGTCGGCGATTTCGTCGCGCGTTCGCGCGAGGCACTGAACATCGGCTCCGAGCGCGTGCGTGAGAAATACGGTTTCGCCTGCTCGGCCGCGCTCGATCAGCTTGCGCGCATCGAAGAGGATGCGGGGCGATTCAGCGAGGCGCACGACGCACGCGTGACCGTGCTCGCGCTCGATTGACTCATTGGATGAACTGTCGAAAAGGATTGGATATGTCGAACATCGATTCAGCGCAGGATACGGCCGCGCATTACAGCGTCATCGTCATCGGCGGCGGACAGGCGGGGCTTTCGGTGAGCTACTTCCTGAAACAGGCGAACATCGATCATCTCGTGCTGGAGAAGCACAGCGTCACGCACACGTGGCGCACGCAGCGCTGGGACACGTTCTGCCTCGTCACGCCTAACTGGCAATGTGCGCTGCCCGGACATCCGTATCAGGGCGCGGACCCGCACGGCTTCATGAAGAAGGACGAGATCATCGACTATCTCGATGCGTTCATCGCCAAGGTGAATGCACCGGTGCTGGAAGGCGCGGCGGTCACGCGTGTCACGCGCGACGCGCAAGGCCGCTATGCCGTGACGAGCACGCGCGGCGCGTTCACGGCGGATCAGATCGTGGTCGCGTCGGGCGGCTATCACACGCCGATCGTGCCGCGCATGGCCGAGCGGCTGCCTGCGGGCATCGCGCAAGTGCAGTCATCGGAATACCGCAACGCCGATGCGCTGCCGCCCGGCGCGGTGCTCGTGGTCGGCTCGGGTCAGTCGGGCGCGCAGATCGCGGAGGATTTGCATCTGTCGGGGCGCAAGGTGCATCTCGCGGTCGGCGAGGCGCCGCGTTGCGCGCGTTTTCATCGCGGGCGCGATGTCGTCGACTGGCTCGCCGACATGCGCTATTACGACATGCCCGTGACCGATCATCCGCTGCGTGAAGGCGTGCGCGACAACACCAATCATTACGTCACAGGCCGCGATGGCGGACGCGATATCGATCTGCGCCGCTTCGCGCTCGAAGGCATGGAGCTGTTCGGCCGGCTCGAAGATTTCCGCGACGGCAAGCTGCGTTTCGCGACCAACCTGCGCGCGAATCTCGACGACGCCGACGATACCTACAACCGCATCAACGCGAGCATCGACGGATTCATCGCGAAGCACGGCATCGATGCGCCGCCTGCCACGCCGTACGAGCCGATCTGGCAGCCGGACGACGAGCGCGCGGAACTCGATCTGCAGGCGAGCGGCATCACGTCGATCGTCTGGTGCATCGGCTTCACGCCTGACTTCGCGTGGCTCGATGCGCCGGTGTTCAACGGGCGCGGATATCCGTCGCACATGCGCGGCGTGACGGCGGTGAAGGGGCTTTATTTCGTCGGCTTGCCGTGGCTGCATACGTGGGGCTCGGGCCGCTTCTCGGGCGTGGCGCGCGATGCGCAATATATCGTCGATGCCGTTTGCGCCGAGCGGGCGAGCGCGCCGGAGCGCGTGTCGATCGCGTGCGCGTGAAGGTGCGTCATGCCTCATCACGATGATCTGTATCGCGCCGGCATGCCGCAGCTCAACTTCGCGGGACTCTCTGAGAACTGGCTGCTGAAGGAGTGCGGCGACCGGCATTGGGATGCGCTCGCACGCGAAACGGCGAGCGATTTCATCTCCGACGAAGGCAGCCGCGCGTATGCCGCATTCACGTCGATCCGCCTGCGCGCCCACGGCATTCACGATGTGCGCGAGAACGACACGCTGCGCATACGCACCGAACTGTCGCGCATCGGGCCGGTGCGGCATCTCAGCGAACATCGCGTGAATGGCGGGGACGCCACACATGCATCGCTGTCGATGATGTCCACCTTCGTGCGACGCACCGAGGCGCGCAACAATCGCTCGGTCGCGCGGGCGAGCTTCGCAAACCTCAAAGGCGAGATCGCGCCGATGAGTCCCGTCGTCGCCGGCATGCAGGAAGCGGCGCGCAAACTGCGCCTGCGCGAGAGCGGGGCGCGCATCGACGGGTTTGATCTGCACGATGCGAACCGTGCGCCCGTCGAATTTCTGCCGTGTCCGTACAACGACTTCAACGGCGCGGATTTTCTGTACTTCGCGAGCTTTCAGGCGTTCGTCGATCGGGCGGAATGGCAGACCTGGCGTCTTGCGGAAACACCCGCGCTGGTATCGCGCGAGCTGCACTATCACGGCAACATCAACGTCGGGGACGCGTTGCGGCTGACGTTTCGCCGCGCGTTCGTCGATGATGCGCGCATCGCGCACTGGTGCGAGATCGAGCGCGCGAGCGACGGCCTGAAAATCGCAGATGTGCTGACGCACAAGACACGGAGACGCGCATGAATCGCGTGCCGCGCAAGCCGCTCTATACATCGGCGGATCTCGAAGGTCTCGCGCATCTCGGCTCGATGCCGGGCGCCGCGCCGTTCGTGCGCGGGCCGTATGCGTCGATGTACACGACCAGGCCGTGGACCATCCGCCAGTACGCGGGCTACGCGGACGCCGCCGATTCGAACCTCGCGTTTCGCCGGGCGCTCGAGCGCGGCGCGCAGGGCTTGTCCGTTGCCTTCGATCTGCCGACGCAACTCGGCTACGATTCCACCGACGACGAAGCACGCGCCGATGTCGGTCTTGCGGGCGTCGCGATCGATACCGTCGACGATATGGCGCGGCTCTTCGAAGGCATTGCGCTGGATCGCGTCTCCGTGTCGATGACGATGAACGGCGCCGTGCTGCCGGTGCTCGCGGCGTACATCGTCGCGGCGGATGAGCGCGGCATCGCGATGGAATCGCTCGCGGGCACCGTGCAGAACGACATCCTCAAGGAATTCATGGTGCGCAACACTTACGTGTTCGCGCCGGAACCGTCGATGCGCATCGTCGCGGATGTCGCGCGCTTCGTGAGCGAGCATATGCCGCGTTTCAAGGCGTTATCGGTGTCGGGCTATCACTTTCAGGAAGCAGGCGCGGATGCATCGCTGGAGCTTGCATTGACGTTCGCCAACGCACTCGCGTATCTTCGCGCGATGCGCGCGCGTGGCCTGAGCGCCGATGCCGTCTGCGGACAACTGAGCTTCTTCTTCGGGACCGGCAAGGATTTCTATACGGAGATCGCGAAGCTGCGCGCGGCGCGGTTGATCTGGTCGGGCATCGCCGAAGAAGCGGGCGCGACGACGGCGAAGAGCCGCGCGCTGCGGATGCATTGCCAGACGTCGGGTTGGTCGTTGAGCGCGACGCGGACGCAAAACAATATCGTACGCACGACCGTCGAAGCGATGGCGGCCGTGTTCGGCGGCACCCAGTCGCTGCACACGAACGCGCACGATGAAGCGCTGGCGTTGCCGTCCGCATCCGCCGCGCAACTTGCGCGCGACACGCAGTTGATTCTTCAGCACGAAATGGGTCTGTGCGATGTCGTCGATCCGTGGGCGGGCTCGTACATGATGGAATCGCTGACGGCGAACGTTGCCGAGCGCTCGCGCGAGATCATCGACGAAATCGAGGCGCGCGGCGGGGCTATCGAAGCCATTCGCACGGGCTGGGTGCAGCGGCGGATTCAGGAGCGTGCGGCGATGACGCAGGCGCGCATCGATTCGGGAGAGCAGGTGATCGTCGGCACGAACGAGTTCATTCCAGATGATTCGGATAACGAATCACCCGTTTGTCTCGCAATCGATGGCGAACGCGTGCGTGTTCAGCAGTCGCGCAGAATCGCCGATGTCATGCGCCGGCGCGATGAGCATCGTGTGCGCGCCGCGTTGGCAGCATTGACGCGCGCCGCGCACGACGATGACGGCAACCTGCTTGCGTTGACGATCGATTGCATGCGCGCCCGGGCCACCGTGGGTGAATGCACGCGCGCGCTCGAATCGGTCTGGCCGCGTCATGAACCGGCATCGGCCGATACGACGCGCACATACGGAGAGTGTCGCCATGACGATCACGCATGGCGCACGGCATGCGCTCGCGTCGCGCGACTCAGCGACGAGCTAGGCCGAAAGCCGCGCGTGCTGATCGCGAAACTGGGACTTGATGGACACGATCGCGGCGCGAACGTCGTAGCGTCTGCGCTGAAGGACGCAGGCTTCGACGTGACGACCACAGGATTGTTCGCATCGCCGGCGAAGGTTGCGAAGCTCGCCGCCGAACGGCCGCATGACGTAATCGGCGTCTCGTCGCTTGCTGGCGCGCATCGCACGCTGGTGCCGCGACTCCAGCATGAACTTGCGGAACGGTGCGTGCATATCCCGCTCGCCATCGGCGGAATCGTGCCCGATGAGGACGCTTCGTTTCTGCGAAAGCACGGCGTCGTTGAAATATTCAAACCCGGTGTGGCGATGCACGAGATCATCGCGCGGCTGGCGGACGTGATTCGTTTCCACGTCCGGCACGCGCCATTGAGCGCGTCGAGTGTCTACGGAACAAAGGACAGCGATCGCTCATAGCAGGACAAAACGTGCATGTGAGTTTCAGTCCCACACCGGCGCGAGGCCTTCGGGGCTGACTTCACGGCCGTTGCGTTCCAGTCCGGCCATCTGCGCCATGTCTTCGGCGGTCAGTTTGAGCTGCTGCGAGAGCAGGTTGCTTGCGAGATTTTCCCGCTTCGTCGACGACGGAATCACCGAGTAGCCGAGTTGCAGCGCCCAAGCGAGCGCGACCTGTGCCGGTGTCGCGTGATGCTGCTTCGCGATCTCGCCGATGACCGGGTCCTTCAGCACCTTGCCGTAAGCGAGCGTCATATACGACGTGACGTGAATGCCTTGCTCGCGAAGAAACTGCACGAGCTTGCGATTTTGCAGATACGGGCTCAACTCGATCTGGTTGGTCGCGATGTTCTCTTTGCCGACCACGGCGATGGCCTGCTTCGTCAATTCGATATTGAAGTTGGAGATGCCGATCTGCTTCGTGAGACCTTGCGCCTTCGCATCCGCGAGCGCGCTCATGAATTCATCGAGCGACACGCCGTTGTCCGGCGCGGGCCAATGGATCAGCGTGAGGTCGACTTCATCGACACGCAGCTTCGTCAGGCTGTCTTTCAGGCTCGGGACGAGCTTGCCGCGCGCGTAGTTGTCCGTCCAGATCTTGGTCGTCAGAAAGATGTCCGCGCGGGGTGCGCCCGAGGCCGCGATCGCTTCGCCGACTTCGGCTTCGTTGCCGTAGATCTGCGCGGTGTCGATCGCGCCATAGCCGAGTTCGAGCCCGTTGCGCACGGAATCCATGACGACCTGATCTTTCAGGCGGAAGGTGCCGAGTCCGAAGGCGGGAATCTGATTCATGGAAGGCGTTCTCCGGTCCGATGTGTCGTTCAATGTCGATGAACGTGATTCTGACCGGTTCGATTCCTTCAAAAAACCGCTTGAAACGCGAAAGAATCTTGATTCCACGTCAAATATCGACGGCGCCTGCCCTCGCAACACCGCGTTTTCCGCGATGCATCATCCGATGCCGAGCACATTCGCGCCGATGCACGGATCGATCGCGCGCTCAAGCCGCTTCTGATGAACGATGAGCGTGATTTCCATCGAGCCGGTTCCCACTTCGAGATTCAGCAGATGGCCGCCGCACGCGTTGAAGTTGCTGTCGCCGGCCATGCCGTGCATGTGGATCGACGGCTTGCCTTCTTTCCACGCGACCGATCCTGTCAGGCTGCCCATCTCGACATTGCGAAAGGTCTTCGCATCGAAGTCCTTTTTCGCCGCGTTCCAGAAGCCGAACGTCGGATGACCGAAGCCGATACCTGTGAGGCTCGCCGCAGGAATGTTCTCCGCGAGCGCGAACGTCGTCAGGTGCTCGAAGACGTTGTCGCCCATGCGCAGCACCATGAAATAACCCGTAGGTGTCCCGATGTATCTGCGTTGCACATCGGGTCCGCCTGCCGCGATCACGCCGGCTTCGCATTCAGCGGGCGTCTGCGTCTGGGCCGCGACACTGCCCGGGATAACCGATGCCGCGAGTGCGCCGGCAGAGAGTGCCGCGATGTTCCTGAAGAAGTGCCGGCGCAGATAAGTCTCGTCCATGAAGCTGTCTCCGTTGAGGTCATTGCCGACTCGATTCGGCTGCGGCGGAGTGTAG
This sequence comes from Caballeronia temeraria, assembly GCF_001544795.2. Classification (GTDB taxonomy): domain Bacteria; phylum Pseudomonadota; class Gammaproteobacteria; order Burkholderiales; family Burkholderiaceae; genus Caballeronia; species Caballeronia temeraria. The sequence continues at coordinate 93,539 of NZ_FCOI02000008.1, forward strand.
ACAAGACGTTCGAGACGGAATACTGAGAGTTGCGACTACGGCTATAACGCGAGGTCATGGCTTGAGCGCGTCTTCCGGCTCGATGTGTTGTGCGAGCAGTTCGTCCATCAACAGGCGCGCGCCCGCGGACGCCGGCGCGCCGCGTCGCGTGACGAGTTCGTAGGGTTCGCTTTTCGAGGACAGCTTGAGCGGAAGCATGCGCGCCATGCCATGTCGCGTGAAAAACTCCGCCACGTCGATGGAGACCAGCGCGACGAAAGTCGGATTGCTTTGCAATAGCGAAAGCGTGGCGAATGCTGAAGTGGTCTCGACGAGATGCAGCGGAAAGCGGATTCCGGCTTCGCGGAACTCGCGCTCGAGCAGCATGCGCATCGGCATGTTGGCGCGATAGACGACCCATCTCACGTCGGCAAGGTCTTTCAGGTGAAGCCTGCGCGCCTTCTGAAACGGATGGCTCAGATTCGCGATGACCGCCAGCGTCTCATCCTGAAGATTGACGCTGTCGTAGAGAAAGGGCGTCTGGCTGATCGTCGTGCGGCATACGGCGAGATCGAGCCTTCCGGCATCGATGAGGCTCAACAACGCGGCGCTCGTATCCTCGACGATCTCGACCGACATCTCCGCATGCTTCGTGACCAGCGACGAAATCGCTTCGATCGCGCGCGGCACCGCGCCCATGATGACGCCGACCGAAACGCGCCCGCCATGTCCGCGCATGATGCCGACGATCTCTTCGCGCAAATGCGCTACATCGGTATGAATCAGCCGCGCATAGCGAATCACGCAATTGCCGATGTCGTTCGGCTCCAGCCCTCGGCTCGTCCTGTTGAACAACGCGGTACCGAAGGTCGTTTCGATCTCGTGCAGCGCCTTGCTTGCGCCGGGCTGCGTGAGCGAGACCTGCTTGGCCGCGCTCAGGAGCGAACCATGATCGGCGAGCGCGATCAGCAGGCGCAACTGCTTGAGATGCAGCCGGGAAATGATGGAGTTGAGCGAAGGAGTCATGCGCAGAGTTGAGGAATAGTTATACCCGTATTCATTACTGTCAATTCCGGCCGCTTTGGCCGCTGCCTATACTGCCGCATCAAACCCGCATTGCGCAGGCCTTAAAGCCTAACGTTAACCCGTATCGATCAGGGTTCCTGCTAGTCGGGTTTCCGTGTACCTATAACTGTCGATCAACATGGCCCTCATCAACTACATCACGCAGATCCAGTTCGACTTCGGCGCCGTGCGCCTCGTGAAGAGCGAATGCGAAAGGATCGGAATCAACCGGCCGCTCATCGTGACGGATCGCGGCATCCAGGCGGCGGGCATCGTGGACACGGTGCTGTCGGCCTTGAGCGCGGATCATGAGGTGCCGGTGTATGACGGCACGCCGCCGAATCCGAACGAAGCAGCGGTGCGCGAAGCGGTCGACGTGTTCGTCGCCGAACGTTGCGACGGCATCATCGCGGTGGGCGGCGGATCGTCGATCGATCTTGCGAAGGGCGTGGCCGTTTGCGCGACCCACGACGGCCCGTTGCAGAGCTTCGCGGTGATCGAAGGCGGCGCGACACGCATCACGTCGGCCACAGCGCCGGTCATCGCGATTCCGACCACGGCGGGCACCGGCAGCGAAGTCGGACGCGGCGCGATTCTGATTCTCGACGACGGCAGAAAGGTCGGCGTGATATCGCCGTTCGTCGTGCCGAAGTCCGCGATCTGCGATCCGGAACTTACGCTCAAGCTGCCCGCGACGATGACCGCCGCGACCGGCATGGACGCAATCGCGCATTGCATCGAAACGTTCATGGCGCCCGCGTTCAATCCCGCAGCGGACGGCATCGCGCTCGACGGACTCTGGCGCGCATGGCGTCATATCGAGCGCGCCACGACGCATCCCGACGACAGGATCGCGCGCATGAACATGATGAGCGCGTCGATGCAGGGCGCGCTCGCGTTCCAGAAGGGCCTCGGATGCGTGCACAGCCTCAGTCATTCGCTTGGCGGCATGAATCCGCGTCTGCATCACGGTACATTGAACGCGATCTTTCTGCCTGCCGTGATCGCATTCAATCAGGAATCCAGATCGGTTCATGAAGAGGGAAAGCTTCCACGTCTCGCGCAGGCAATGGGCCTCGAAAATCCGGCGAACGTCGGGACTTCGATCAGGGAGATGACGAATCGCCTCGGTCTTCCCACGACGCTTTCCGGCGTCGGCGTCACGCGCGACATGTTTCCGGACATCGTGAAAGGCGCGCTGAAGGATCACAGTCACAAGACCAATCCGCGCGATGCATCCGCAAGCGACTATCACGCGATGCTCGAAGCGTCGTTCTGACGACGGACCACCCGAAGAGGAAGACATGGGAGACAAACTCGGCATCGAGCGTCATGGCGATATTGCCATCGTCACGCTCGACAACCCCGACAAGATGAACGCGCTCACGCTTTCGATGTGGCGCGATCTCGGCGCGGCGATGGAGCAGCTCTCGGACGATGACAGCGTTCGATGCGTCGTGCTGCGCGGCGCGGGAATGAAGGCATTCGCGGCAGGCGCGGATATCGGCGAGTTTGCGGCGCTTCGATCGAACCGCGATCAGGCGCGCGCCTATGCGGAGATCACGACAGCGGCGATGGATGCCATCGAGCGTTGCCGGCATCCCGTCGTCGCGATGATTCATGGCGTCTGCGTCGGCGGCGGACTCGAGATCGCGTCGCTCTGCGATATCCGCGTCTGCGGCGAATCGAGCCGCTTCGGCGCGCCCGTCGGACAACTCGGACTCACGATGTCTTACGCGGAACTCGGCGCATTGATTCGTCTCGCGGGCCGCGCGGTCGCGATGGAGATCGTGCTCGAAGGACGCATCTTCGATGCACGGGAAGCGCTCGCCAAAGGGTTGACATCGCGTGTCGTCGCCGACGATGCCGTGGAGGATGAAGCCATCGCCACCGCGCGGCGCATCGCGCGTGGCGCGCCGCTCGTCGCGCGCTGGCACAAGGCCGCGTCGAACAGGCTCACGCGCGCGCCCGCGCTGTCGGCCGACGAGATCGAGTCTGCGTTCGATTGCTTCGATACGGAGGACTTTCGCATCGGCGCGGAAGCATTCAATGCAAAACAGAAACCAGTCTTCAAGGGAAAGTGAAATGGGTCCGCTGAGTGGAATGAAAGTGGTTGAACTGGCGCATATCATGTCCGGCCCCGTGTGCGGCATGATGCTCGCCGATATGGGCGCGGATGTCGTGAAAGTCGAGAAAGTGCCTGACGGCGACGATTCTCGCCGCTTCTCGCCGATTCTGCCGAGCGGCGAATCCGCGTCGTTCATGATCGTCAATCGCAACAAGCGCGGCATCGGGCTGAACCTGAAGAGCGAGGGCGGCCGCGAAGTGCTGCAGCGATTGTTGTCGGACGCGGATGTCGTCACGGAGAACTATCGCGCCGGCACGATGGAGAAGTTCGGTCTCGGCTATGACACGCTCAAGGAACTCAATCCTGGGCTGATCTATTGCGCGATCTCGGGTTTCGGCCGCACCGGACCGTTCGGCGAGAAGGGCGGCTTCGATCTCATCGCGCAAGGCATGAGCGGCATGATGAGCATGACGGGCGAAGAAGGACGCGAGCCGGTCAAGGCAGGCTCACCCGTGGCGGACATCAACTCGGGCATTCTCGCGGCGCTCGGCATCGCGGCGGCCTATGCGCAGAAGCTTCGCACCGGGCGCGGCCAGATGGTCGACACATCGCTCTTCGAAGCGGGCTTGCAGCAGATGTTCTGGCCTGCGGCGAGCTATCTCGCGGACGGCACCATTCTGCCGAAGATGGGTTCCGCGAATTCGACAAGCGCGCCGTATCAGGTCTTCAAGACGCGCGACGGCTGGATCAATATCGGCGCGGCCAATCAAAGCAATTACGAACGCCTGCTCGACGTGCTCGATGCGCCCGAACTCGCGAGCGATGCGCGCTTCGCAACGAATGCACTGCGGCTTCAGCACCGCGAGGCGCTCGTCGCGATCCTCAATGAACTGCTCGTGCGCCGCACGACGGATGAATGGATGGCGCAATTCGATCGCATCGGTTTGCCCGCGGGACCGGTGCTCGATATCGCGGCGGCGCTCGCGCATCCGCAGACGATTGCGCGCGAGATGGTCGTCGAAACCGACCATCCGCGTGCGGGCAGGGTCAGAGGTCTCGGCCTGCCGATTCACTTCTCCGATGCAAAACGCTCGGGCAATCGTCCTGCGCCGCTGCTCGGCGAGCATACGAGAGAAGTGCTGATGGAGTCGGGCTATGCGGCGGCCGAAGTCGACCGGTTGATCGAAGAGAACGCCGTCGTAGCGCTGGCCTAGTAAAGACGCGATCAAAACGCGCATCACGAAGTTCAGGAGACAAACATGAGTGGAACCATCACACGTCGGGATTTCCTGACGACGGCGGGACTCGCCGTGGCCGCGACCGCGACGGGCATCGCATTGCCGAACCGCGCATTCGCGCAGACTGCGCCCATCGTCCTCAAATACGCGAGCAGCTTGCCGGACAGCCATCCGCTCAATGCGCACATGCGCGAGGCTTCGGCAGCGATCAGGAAGGAGACGAACGGCCGCGTCGATCTTCAGGTGTTCGCGAATGCGCAAATGGGCGGCGACACCGACATGCTCTCGCAAGTGCGCGCGGGCGGCGTCGATTTCATTCCGCTGCCGGGCGCGATTCTGTCGACGCTCGTGCCGATTGCATCGATCGAAAGCGTGCCGTTCGCGTTCAAGAACTACGACGACGTCTGGGCCGCGATGGACGGCGATCTCGGCAAGCACGTGCGCGAGCAGGCCGCGAAAGCGGGATTGATCGCGATGGACAAGGTCTGGAACAACGGCTTCCGCCAGATCACGAGTTCGACGCGCCCCATCAAGACGCCTGCCGACCTCAAGGGCTTCAAGATCCGCGTGCTGGTCAGCCCGCTATGGACGTCGATGTTCAAGACCTTCGGCGCGGCACCCACCGGCATCAGCATCAACGAGACGTACTCCGCGCTGCAGACGAAGGTCGTCGAAGGGCAGGAGAATCCGCTCGTCGTGGTGCAGTCCGCGCGCTTCTATGAAGTGCAGAAGTATTGCTCGCTGACGGGACACATCTGGAACGGCTTCTGGCTGCTCGCGAGCGGCAAGACCTGGCCGAAGCTCCCGAAAGACGTGCAGGACATCGTCGCACGCAACATCAACGAAGCCGCGATGAAGCAGCGCGAGGAAGTCATCCGTCTCAACCAGAGTCTGGAGCCGATGCTCACGGCCAAGGGCGTCACGTTCAATAAGGTCGATCAGCAGGCGTTCCGCACCGATCTGCAGCAAAAGGGCTTCTACGCCGAATGGAAGAAGAAATACGGCGATGCGGCATGGGGACTTCTGGAGAAGTATGCCGGGCAGCTTTCGTGAGCAAGGAGCGGATCATGAGCACTGACGTTTCGATGGGCAGCCTGCCTGTTCAGGTTGCGAGCAAACCGCCCGGTCCGGTTGCACGAGCGGGTCATATCCTCGATGCCTGCATCCGCTGGTCGGCCGAACTCTGCGCAGCAGCGCTCGTGGTGGCCGAAGTGATGCTGCTGTTCGCAAACGTGTTCTATCGGTACGTGCTGCACGATCCGCTGATCTGGGGCGACGAACTCGCGACGCTGCTCTTCATCTGGCTCGCGATGCTCGGGACCGTCATCGCATTGCGCCGCAACGAGCACATGCGGCTCACGACGTTCGTCGCGCATCTGAAGCCAGCGAAGCGTGCCTTCGTCGATACGTTCGGCGCCGTGATCGTCATCGCGTTCATCGTGATGTTGTTGTCGCCGGCGTGGGAGTATGTGTCGGAAGAGTGGGCCATCACGAGCGCGGCGCTGGAAATCTCCAACGGTTATCGCGTCGCGGCGCTCGCGGTCGGCCTCACGCTGATGCTCGCGATTTCCGTCGCGCGTCTCATGGAGCAGGCGCGCGCGATGCACTTCGTGATAGCGGCGGTTGTCGTCGGCGGCATCGCGCTTTTGCTGATGACGTTCGAGGCCGCGATGACTTCGCTCGGCAACTGGAACCTCGTGATCTTCTTCGTGGTGGCCGTCGTGTTCATGGTGTCGATCGGCGTGCCGATCATGGTCGCGTTCGGTTTGTCGACCGTCGCGTATCTGAACACGGTGACGATGACGCCGATGCTCGTCGTCATGGGCCGCATCGACGAGGGCATGTCGAGCCTGATCCTGCTCGCGATTCCGTTGTTCGTGTTCCTCGGCGCGCTCATCGAAGCAATGGGCATGGCGCAGGCCATGATCCGCTTTCTCGCATCGCTGATCGGGCATTTCAAGGGCGGGCTGTCGTATGTGCTGATCGGCGCGATCTATCTCGTGAGCGGGATATCGGGCTCCAAGGCCGCCGATATGGCTGCCGTTGCGCCCGCGCTTTTCCCCGAGATGAAGAAGCGCGGCGAGGACGAGAACGAACTCGTCGCGATGTTGAGCGCGTCAGGCGCGATGTCGGAGACCATTCCGCCGAGTCTCGTGCTCATCACTATCGGCTCGGTGACGGGTGTATCGATCTCCGCGTTGTTCACGGGCGGCTTCATGCCGGCAGTCGTGGGCGCGCTCGCGATGATCGCGGTGATCTGGCTCAAGAACCGCAAGCGCGAACTGAAGGAAGTCGAACGCGCGAAGCCGCGTGAAGTCGGCAGGGCGTTTCTGTTCGCGCTGCCGGCGCTCGCGTTGCCGTTCGTGATCCGCGCGGCGGTCGTCGAAGGCATCGCGACGGCGACCGAAGTCGCGTCCGTCGGCGTGGCGTATACGTTCGTCGTCGGGCTCGTGTTCTATCGCTCGTTCAATTGGAACCGGCTCTATCCGATCATCGTCGGCACGGCTTCGTTGTCGGGCGCGATTCTGATCATCATCGGCTGCGCGACGGCGATGGCCTGGGCGCTCACGCAATCCGGCTTCTCGCATCAGCTCGCGCAACTCATGTCGACGGCGCCCGGCGGTTCGATGGGCTTCCTGCTGATATCGGCGGTGGCGTTCGTGTTGCTCGGCAGCTTTCTCGAAGGCATTCCGGCGATCGTGCTGTTCGGCCCGCTGCTGTTTCCAGTTGCGCGGCAACTCGGCATCAACGAAGTCCACTATGCGATGGTCGCGATCTTCGCGATGGGCCTCGGGCTTTTCGCGCCGCCGTTCGGCGTGGGCTTCTATGCAGCCTGCGCGATTGCTAAAGTCGATCCGGACGGTGCAATGAAGCGCGTGTGGCCTTATCTCGGCGCGCTCGCGGTGGCGCTGCTCGTTCTGGTGGCCGTACCGTGGGTGTCCACGGGCTTTCTTCCCGCGAACTGAACCATGAACGAGGATTCATTGCACGCTCGAAACCACGCGACGCCGAACCGGATGGATGACATCCCGATCATCGATGCGCATCATCATCTGTGGGATCTCTCGATGGGGCGCTATCCGTGGCTGCAAGAGGACTATCACGAAGACTTCTTTCTCGGCGATTACCGCAGCCTGCGCCGGGATTTTCTGCCGGAAGACTATCTGGCGGCGGCGGGCGCGCAACCCGTGATCGGAACGGTCCATGTCGAAGCGGAACGCGCGCGCGATGAACAGGTTGCCGAAACGCGCTGGCTGCATGAGGTTCACGAGCGACACGGCTTTCCGGGCGCGGTGATCGCGCATGCGTGGTTCGACCGGCCGGACACGGAAGATATTCTCTCTCAACATGCGGCGTATCCGCTCGTGCGGGGGATTCGTTCGAAGCCGGTGACGTCGCGAAGTCCCGCCGATCGCATCGACGATATTCGCGGAACCATGCGCGATCCGGCGTGGCTGCACGGCTTCTCGCTGCTGGAGAAATTCGGCCTTTCGTGGGACTTGCGCGTGCCGCCGTGGCATCTCGCCGATGCCGCCGATGTAGCGCGCATGTTCCCGAATACGCCAATCGCGTTGAATCACACCGGCTTTCCGTGGGACCGGAGCGACGAAGGCTTGTCGCATTGGCGTCGCGGGATGGAACAACTCGCGAAGCAGCCGAACGTGTCGGTGAAGCTGTCGGAGTTCGGTCTGAAGAATGCGCCTTGGAACTACGACGATAACCGGAAGATCGTCCTCGATGCGGTTTCGATATTCGGCGTCGATCGCTGCATGTTCGCGAGCAATTTCCCCGTCGCCGGTTTGCGGGTGAGTTACGACGTCCTCGTGCACAGCATGAAAAGCATGCTGGAACCGCTCGGGCGTGATGCGCTGGAGAAGATCTTTTATCGGAACGCGCAGCGGTTCTATCGCGTCGTGGTTTAAGCAAAAGGAGATGCCCGTGTCAAACGCCGACGAACTTCGCCGCCGGTTTCTCGAGAGCGGCTCGGACGACGATCTGCCGATCGCGGATCCGCATCAGCATTTCTTCGACATCGAGCGCAATTATTATCCGTGGCTCGCCGACGAGCCGGTGCAGAACTTCCGCTACGGCAACTACGATGCGATCCGGCGCAGCTTCCTGCCCGGCGATTATTTTCGTGCGGCGGGGCATCACAAGATCGTGAAGACGGTGCTCATCGAAGGAGAATGGAATCCGGCCGATCCGCTCGGCGAACTGCGCTGGGTCGAGTCGCTGCAACGCGAGCACGGCTTTCCGCACGCGATGAGCGCTCAGGCCTGGCTCGACCGCGAAGACGTGGACACCGTCCTCGATGCCTATGGCCGGCATCCGCTGGTCAGGGGTATCCGGCACAAGCCGACTGCGGTCGCGCGCGCCGATCATGCGGATGATTTCGTCGCGCCCGGATCGATGCGCGATCGGACATGGCGCGACGGCTACGCGAAACTGCGCGACCACCGTCTGCTGTTCGAGCTTCAGGTGTTCTGGTGGCATTTCAACGAGGCGGCGGAACTGGCGCGCGATTTCCCGGAAACGCAAATCGTCATCAATCACACCGGGCTCCCGGCGGACCGCTCTGACGAAGGGCTGAAAGGCTGGCGCAATGCGCTCGACGTGGTGGCGCGCGAGCCGAACGTGCATCTGAAGATTTCGGGAATCTGCATTCCGGGGCAGCGCTGGAACATCGAGGCGAACGGGCGCATCGTGCGTACCGCGATCGACGTGTTCGGCGCACAGCGCTGCTCGTTCGCCAGCAACTATCCGGTGGACGGCGTCGTGGACCGCATGACGGATATCTTCGACGGCTTCAAGGCGATCGCCGCGCCGTATTCCATCGCGGACCGGCTGGCGCTCTTTCACGACAACGCGGTCAGAATCTACGCGATGTGACCTTCGGCCACGGCGCGCCGCACTCTCGTTCATTTTGGCTGCTTGCAAATTTGAGGATTTGAATCTAGCCTGCATCAGCAATCGGCGGAACTCTTCAACGCACTACCTTCCTGATGGGAACAGCGATGACGATGAAGCGTAGCTGGGCGGGCCGAATCCTTTCGATATCCGCGGCAGCAGGACTGACGGGAGCTGGTCTAGGCACGGCGTCGGCTGCGCCACCCGACGCGCTCGTCGCCGCCGCGAAGCAGGAAGGGCAATTGACGACGATCGCCTTGCCGCACGACTGGTGCGGATACGGTGCGCTGATCGCCGCGTTCCAGACGAAGTACGGCATCCACGTCAACGAACTCAATCCGGATGCGGGTTCGGGCGACGAGATCGAAGCCATCAAGGCGAACAAGGGCAACAAGGGACCGCAAGCGCCCGACGTGATCGATGTCGGTCTGTCGTTCGGTCCGTCCGCGAAGAAGGAAGGCTTGTTGCAGCCTTACAAGGTATCGACGTGGAATTCGATCCCGGCTGAGTCCAAAGACGCCGAAGGCTACTGGTACGGCGACTATTACGGCGTGCTGGCGTTCGAAGTCAACGCGGACATGATCGACAAGCCGCCGGCCGACTGGGGCGATCTGCTCAAATCCGAGTATCGCAACGCAGTATCGCTCGCAGGCGACCCGCGCTCGGCGAATCAGGCCATTCAGGCCGTGTATGCGGCGGGCCTTTCGCAAAGCAAGGGCGATGCGGCCAAAGCCAATCAGGCGGGCCTGAAATTTTTCGCCGATCTGAACAAGAGCGGCAACTTCGTGCCGGTGATCGGCAAGGCGGCGTCGCTGGCGCAGGGCACGACGCCGATCATCGTGCGATGGGACTACAACGCGCTCGCCGACCGCGACACGCTCAAGGGCAATCCGAAAGTGCAGGTCATCGTGCCGAAGACCGGCGTGGTCGCGGGCGTCTATGTGCAGGCGATCAGCGCCTATGCGCCGCATCCGAACGCCGCGAAGCTGTGGATGGAGTTCCTTTATTCCGATGAAGGTCAGCTCGGCTGGCTCGCGGGCTATTGCCATCCGATGCGCTACAACGAGCTCGTCGCGCAGAAGAAAGTGCCGCAAGCGCTGCTCGCGAAGCTGCCGCCGGCATCGGCGTACGGCAATGCGGTTTTCCCGACGCTCGATCAACAGAACGCCACCAAAGACGCGGTGACCAAAGGTTGGGATCAGGTCGTCGGCGCGAACGTGAAGTAGCCGCGCGCGAGATCGCAGGAATGAGCGCATCGGGCCCCGACCTGCTGACGCCGGCCGCGCCCGCGCCGCAGTCCGGTCACACACGCGCAAGCCGTGGCGCGGGCTGGCTCACCTATGCGGGCGTCGCGCCGTTTTTTGCGTTTGCGCTGCTGTTTCTGCTGTTGCCCACGGCTTTCCTGATGATCGGCGCGTTTCAGGACGCGCAGGGACATTTCACGCTGGCAAATCTGCGCGAGCTGTTTCAGCCTGCCGTGCTCGATGCCTACTGGATCAGCGTGAAGGTCAGCGTGGCGTCTTCCGCCGGCGGGACGGTGTTCGGCGCGTTGCTCGCGTGGGCGGCGGTGCATGGCCGGCTGCCCGCGTGGATCCGGCCGACGCTGATGACGTTTTCCGGCGTCGCGTCCAATTTCGCGGGCGTGCCGCTCGCCTTCGCATTCATCTGCACGTTGGGGCGCGTGGGCCTCGTGACGGTGCTGGCGCGCAAGTATCTCGGCTTCAATCTCTATTCCACGGGCTTCAGCATCCTCAGCTTTCTCGGGCTGACCATTACCTACCTGTACTTCCAGATTCCGTTGATGGTTCTCATCATCACGCCCGCGCTCGACGGTCTGAAACGCGAGTGGCGCGAAGCGTGCGACTGTCTCGGCGGCTCGGCTGCGCAGTATTGGCGCTACGTCGGCTTGCCGGTCTTGTGGCCGAGTCTGCTCGGGGCGGCGCTGCTGCTCTTCGCCAACGCGTTCGGCGCGGTGGCCACGGCCTACGCGCTGACTGGCAGCTCGCTCAATATCGTGCCGATCCTGCTGTACGCGCAAATTCGCGGCGATGTGCTGCATAACCAGAACCTCGGCTACGCGCTCGCGCTCGGCATGATCGTGGTCACGGGTCTGTCGAACGGCGGCTACATCTGGTTGCGTGCGAGAGCCGAAAGGGGACGTCGATGAAAACGCAATCGCGCGCGGGCGCCTGGATCGCGATGATCATCGGCACCTTGTATTTCCTGATTCCGCTCGCCGCGACGTTCGAGTTCAGCCTGCGCATGCGCCGCGACGCATACAGCTTCGAAGCGTATCGCGTTGTTCTGGGCGATCCGCATTTTCAGGCGTCGTTCGGCTATTCGGTGTTGATGGGGCTGCTGACCATTGTGATCGGCGTGCTGCTGGTCGTGCCCACCGCGTACTGGGTGCAACTGCGTCTGCCGAAGCTGCGGCCCGTCGTCGAGTTCATCACGTTGCTGCCGCTGGTGATACCGGCCATCGTGATCGTCTTCGGGTATCTGCGCATCTATAACAGCAGTTCGATTCTGCCGCTCACCAGCAACGAGCGCGCGACCGATCTGCTGCTCATCTTCGGTTATGTCACGCTGTCGTTGCCGTACATGTACCGCGCCGTCGATGCGGGCATGCGCGCCGTCGATGTCCGCTCGCTCACCGAGGCCGCGGAGTGTCTCGGCGCGGGCTGGACGACGATCCTCTTTCGCGTGATCTTCCCCAACGTGCGCTCGGGGATTCTGTCCGGCGCGTTCCTGACATTCGCCGTCGTGATCGGCGAATTCACGATCGCGAGCCTGCTGGACCGGCCGGCGTTCGGACCTTACCTGCAACTGATCGGCGCGAATCGCGCATACGAGCCATCGGCGCTGGCGATCATCGCGTTCATCGTCACGTGGGCATCGATGGGGCTGATCCAGGTGTTCGGATCGGCGCGCGCGCTGGCCGGCCATAAAACCTGAGCCGACGAGGCCGCGACCCATGCCATTTCTCGAAATCGACGATCTTCACAAGGCGTTCGGGCCGAACGTCGCGCTGCACCGGTTCGATATGGCGATCGAGCAGGGCGAATTCATCACGTTTCTCGGCCCGTCCGGCTGCGGCAAGACGACGGTGCTGCGCATGATCGCCGGATTCGAGACGCCCACGCGCGGCACGATCCGTCTGAACGGACGCGACGTCACGCATATGCGCACGCGCGATCGCGCCGTGGGCATGGTGTTTCAGGCGTATGCGCTGTTTCCGAACATGACGGTGGCGCAGAACATCGGCTTCGCGTTGAAGGTGGCGAAGCGCTCGCAGAAAGAGATCGACGCGCGTGTGGCCGAGATGCTCGAACTGATCAAGCTGCCGCATCTCGCCGTGCGTTATCCGTGGCAATTGTCGGGCGGACAGCAGCAGCGCGTCGCTCTGGCGCGCGCTCTTGCGAGCAAACCGCAGGTGCTGCTGCTCGACGAACCGCTGTCCGCGCTCGACGCGAAAATCCGCGTGTCGCTGCGCGAAGATATCCGCGCGCTGCAGCGCGAGCTCGGCATTACATCGATCTTCGTCACGCACGATCAGGAAGAGGCGTTGTCGATTTCCGACCGCATCGTCGTGATGAACGACGGGCGCGTGGAGCAGGTGGGTTCGCCGCTTGATATCTACAATTTCCCGCGCACGCGCTTCGTGGCGTCGTTCGTGGGGACGCTCAACATTCTGGCCGGACGTGTGATCGATCCCGCGACGGGACGCATTGCCGTCGATGGTCAGGAGCTGGTGACATCGCGCCCGCTGCCGCCGGACGATGCCGGCAAGGAGCGATTGCTGGCGCTGCGTCCCGAGGCGATCATGCTGGAGCCGCCGTCGAACGGGCGGAATTCGCTCGCGGCAACCGTCGAGCAAATCAGTTTTCTCGGCGCTGTGGTGCGCATTCGCGCGCGGGTCAGCAACGCAGTCGTTTCACTCGATATCTTCAACGACCCCAACCGGATTCTGCCGGAGCGCGGGCAGCCGGTCGCGCTCGGTTTTTCGCACGACAACCTGCTCGTGCTCGACGAAAACGTGCATTGAGCGCAGGGCGGCGCGGGTGCGATTGCCGCGGGCACTGCTTTCAGCGGCATCGATATCGGCCATGTAAAAAACAAAACGAATCAACGGAGACAGGCTTGAGCAACGAGATCACCCGAAGCCATTAGGATGACGTAGCATATTCGCATCCGCGAACGTCTATTGATTCATGCCGCACATCAGGCATGGAGTTCCTCACTTCTTATCGTGCGCCGGCCTGCGCAGATACTCACCAAGAAAATCGACAAACGTTCTGAGCTTCACCGAAAGCTGGTTACGCTCCAGGTAGATCGCGTGGATATTGGCATCCGGCAAAGCCCAGTCCGATAGCAAGGGCACCAGTTCGCCGCTCGCGAGATGTCCTTCGATTTCCCACTGCGATCGCACGACGATCCCGCGTCCTTCGAGCGCCCAATGAAGCACGATGCTGCCGTCGTTGCTGGACAGCGCCCCGTCGACCTTCACGGTCTCCGTGCGCTTGCCGCGCGAGAAATGCCATGTGCCGTAAGCCGATTCGTTCTCGCGCAAAACGATGCACGCATGCCGTGTCAGATCGTGCGGCACGGAAGGCTCGCCGTGTCGCGCCACGTAGCCGGGTGACGCGCACACCACGCGCCTGTTTTCGAGCAGAAGCCGAGCGTTGATGCGCGCATCCGGCACCTCGCCGAAGCGGATGCCGAGATCGAAGCCTTCATCCTGAAGACTCACCGGGCGATCCGTCAGATGCAGCAGGATCTTCATCGCGGGATAGCGCGCGGCGAATTCCGACACCGCCGGTGCAATACGCGCACGGCCGAATCCGAACGATGCGTTCACGCGCAGCAAGCCCGTCGGTTCGCCCCGGCTTTGCGTGACGAGATGTTCCAGTTCCGATAACTCGTCCAGAATGCGCGAGCCGTTCGACAGATACAACTCGCCCTCGGGCGTGAGGCTCAGACGCCGCGTCGTGCGGTTCATCAGGCGCACGCCCAGGCGCCGTTCCAGTTGCGCGAGCCGCTTGCTGACCGCGGGCGGCGTCACGCCGAGCTCGCGCGCGGCCGCCGCGAGATTGCGATGCCGCGCCACGAGCGCGAACAGGTTCAGGTCGGAAAAGCCATCCATGTCGTCGCTCCAGAGTGTCTTTGATTCGTTCCTGAAAGTTACGACCGGAATGCTTTTCAGGAAACCCAATCGCCAGATTCATCAATTAGACTCGAATCACGATCAGGAGACAATCATGTTCGAAGGCTTCAGGGACGTATCGGCGACCGTCGACGAGATATCCGTTCACGCCATCCAGGGCGGGCGTGGTCCCGCGCTTTTGCTCTTGCACGGGCATCCGCAAACGCATGCGATCTGGCACAAGGTCGCGCCTGCGCTTGCCGGGCATTTCACGGTGATCGCCGCCGATCTGCGCGGCTACGGCGACAGCGGCAAGCCGCTGGGCACGGCCAATCACGCGAACTACGCGAAGCGCCGCATGGCGCTGGATCAGATCGAAATGATGCGCGGTCTCGGCCATGAGACCTTCGCGGTGATCGGCCACGATCGCGGCGGGCGTGTCGCGGCGCGCATGGCGCTCGATCATCCCGATGCGGTCACGCGCCTCGTCACGCTCGATGTCGCACCGACGCTCGCGATGTACGAGCAGACCACGTTCGACTTCGCGCGCGCCTACTGGCACTGGTTCATGCTCGTGCGTCCCGCGCCGTTTCCGGAGACGCTGATCCGCGCGGACCCCGATCTCTATCTCAGGCAGACCATCGGTGCGCGCAGCGCCGGCCTCGCGCCGTTCACGCCGGCGGCTTACGCGGAATATCTGCGTTGTCTCTCCGATCCCGATACGGCGCACGGCATCTGCGAGGACTATCGCGCGAGCGTGACCATCGACCTCGAACATGACCGCGCGACACTCGCTTCGCAGCAGCGGATCGTCTGTCCATTCATGGCGTTGTGGGGCGCGCAGGGCGTCATCGAACAATGTTTCGATCCGCTCGCCGAGTGGCGGGCGTATGCACCGGATGTGCAGGGCGAGGCGCTGCCTTGCGGCCACTACATTCCCGAAGAAGCGCCCGAGCGACTGCTCGAACGCGTACTGCCTTTCCTGAGCGAGTGATCCGATGTCCAACCGAACCCTTTATCAAAAGTTAGTTGATTCGCATACCGTAACGAACATCGACGAACACAACGTGCTGCTATACGCCGATCTGCATCTGATGAACGAGTACACGAGCCCGCAGGCATTCAGCGCGCTCGATGCGCGCGGCCGCGTGGTGCGTCGTCCGCGTCAGCAGCTCGCCGTCGTGAGTCACATCATTCCCACGCATGCGGAAACGCCCCGCGTGATTCGCGATGCCGCGTCGCTGTTGCAGGCGCAGAACCTCGCGCGCAACTGTGAACGCGCCGGCATCCGGCTCTTCGCGGCGAACGATCCGCTGCAGGGCATCGAGCATATCGTCGCGCCTGAACTCGGGCTGATTCGGCCCGGCATGGTCGTGCTGTGCGGCGACAGTCACACCACGACATACGGCGCGCTCGGCGCATTGGGCTTCGGCATCGGCACATCGGAGGTCGAGCACGTGCTCGCGACGCAGACGCTCGTGTACCGGCTCGCGCGGACCATGCGTATCACCATCGACGGCGCGCTGCCGTACGGCACGTCGTCGAAGGATGTCGTCATCTGGATCATCAGCAAGATCGGCGCGCAAGGGGCGCGCGGCTATGCCGTGGAATTCGCCGGTTCGACGATCGCTTCGCTTTCCGCCGAAGCGCGCATGACCGTGTGCAACATGACCGTCGAGGCCGGCGCGCGCGCCGCGCTGATCGCGCCCGATGCGACGACTTTCGACTATGTGCGCACTCACACACCTTCACTCGACGATACGGCCTGGCAAGCCGCGCTCGACGACTGGCGCGGCCTGCATTCCGACATCGGCGCGCATTTCGACGCGGAGCATCGCTTCGACGCGCGGCACATCGCGCCGTTCGTCACGTGGGGCACGAGTCCCGATCAGGCCGTCGCCATCGATCAGCCGATTCCCGGCGAAGCCGCGCAAACGACGCCCGAAGCCGCCGCATCGCTGCGCCGCGCGCTCGACTACATGGGACTGAGCGCGAACCGGTCGATTGCCGGCACGCGCATCGACCGTGTGTTCATCGGCTCGTGCACGAACGGGCGCATCGAGGATTTGCGCACGGTGGCCGCGATCGTGCGCGGCAGACATGTCGCGCCCGGCGTGCGCGCGATGGTCGTGCCGGGCTCGGGCAGCGTGCGCCGTGCAGCCGAAGCGGAAGGCATTGCGAAGACGCTGATCGACGCGGGCTTCGAGTGGCGCGAACCCGGCTGCTCGATGTGCCTCGCAATGAACGACGACGTGCTCGGCCCGGGCGAACGCTGCGCATCGACGACCAACCGCAATTTCGAAGGCCGCCAGGGACGCGGCGGCCGCACGCATCTGATGAGTCCGGCGATGGCGGCAGCCGCCGCGATGACCGGCTGCATCACCGATGTCCGCACACTGGAGACAGTCACATCATGACGCGACTTACGATCATCCGGGGCAGCGCCGCGCCGTTGCCGATCGACAACCTCGACACCGATCAGATCATGCCCAAGCAGTTCCTTCGCATCATCGACAAAGCGGGTCTTGCAGACGGTCTGCTGTACGACCTGCGCTTCGACGAGCGAGGCATGCCGCGTGCGGATTGCGTGCTCAACCGGGACGCTTATGCGAATGCGCGCATTCTGATCGGCGGCGCGAACTTCGGCTGCGGATCGAGCCGCGAGCATGCAGTGTGGGGCTTGCAGCAATACGGCTTTCAGGCGGTGATCGCGCCGAGCTTCGCGGAGATCTTCTATTCGAACGCGATGAACAACCGTTTGCTGCTCGTGCAGCTCAACCGCGACGCGATCGATGCCCTGATGCACGAGGCGATCGAAACGCCGGGCGCGTCGATCTCGATCGATCTCGACACGCAGACGGTCACATCCGCATCGGGCGAACGGTACGCGTATCCGATCGGCGCGCGTCACAAGCGCATGGTGATCGAAGGCATGGATACCGTCGATATCACGCTCGATTCGCTCGCCGCAATCGAAGCATTCGAACGGCTGCATTTTGCGCGGCATCCCTGGGCGCACGTGATGTAACGCTTATCCGCCGCGCATCGCGGCGGCTTCCTGTATCAGCGACGCCGATTCCCTTCCGCTCGAAGAAGGGAAGGGCTGCGCTTTGCCTCGACAACGGAGGAGACACATGAAACGCAAACCGTTCTACACGATTCTCTATGTGCAGGTGCTGGCGGCCATCGCCGCGGGAGTGCTGCTCGGCCACTTCGCGCCGCAAACCGCGGTTGCGCTGAAGCCGCTCGGCGATCTGTTCATCAAGCTCGTGCGGATGATCATCGGGCCGGTGATTTTCTGCACGGTGGTGACCGGTATCGCGGGCATGCAGGACATGAAGAAGGTCGGGCGCGTCGGCGGCAAGGCGCTGCTTTATTTCGAAGCCGCGTCCACTCTCGCGCTGGCGATCGGTCTGCTCGCCGCGCACGTGCTCGCGCCGGGCAAAGGCTTCAACGTCGATCCATCGACGCTCGACGCACGTGCGGTGTTGGGCTACGCGGCTCAGGCAGCGCATGGCGAGGGCGTCGCCGGATTCATCGCGCATGTCATACCGGAAACGTTTCTTGGCGCGCTCGTTCAGGGCGACATTCTTCCCGTGCTGCTGATCGCGATGTTGTTCGGCACGGCGCTGGCGTTGATGGGCGAGCCCGCCGCGCCCGTCACGCATTTGATCGAGAGCTTGTCCAAAGCGTTCTTTCGCATCGTGCGGATGGTGACGAGTCTCGCGCCGATCGGCGCCTTCGGGGCGATGGCCTTCACGATAGGCCGCTACGGCATCGTCTCCTTGCTGCCGATGCTGAAGCTGATCGGCGCGTTCTATCTCACCGCGTTTCTGTTCGTGGCTGTCGTACTCGGCATCGTCGCGCGTCTGTGCGGGTTCAGTCTCTGGCGCTTTCTTGCGTATATCCGCGATGAATTGCTGATCGTGCTCGGCACATCGACGTCCGAAGCCGCGTTGCCGCAACTGATGGACAAGCTCGAACGCCTGGGTTGCCCACGCGGCGTGGTGGGGCTCGTCGTGCCGACCGGTTACTCGTTCAATCTCGATGGCACCAACATCTACATGACGCTCGCCGTGCTGTTTCTCGCGCAGGCGACCAATACGCATCTGTCGTTCGCGCAGGAAATCACGCTGTTGCTCGTCACGATGCTGACCTCGAAAGGATCGACGGGCGTGACCGGCGCCGGCTTCATCACGCTCGCTGCGAGCCTGTCGGTCGTGCCAACCGTGCCTGTCAGCGCGATGGTGCTGATTCTCGGCATCGATCGCTTCATGTCGGAGTGTCGAGCGTTGACGAACATCGTGGGCAATGGTGTGGCGGCGATCGTGGTATCGGCGTGGGAAGGCGGTCTGGACCGGGCGGCGCTCTCGACAGCGTTGAGCAACGGCGAACGCGGGCGAGGCGATGCGTGGACGCCGCCCGTGCACGAATCGACTGTCGGCGATACCTTGCCGGAACTGCGCGGGCACCCTGCCGATGGCTGACGCAAGCGGTTGCGCAAACCTGTCGCGCCGTAACCGCTAAAATTGCGTTTTTAGCCTGGAATACGTGCATGTCTTTTGCCTCGCTCGGCCTGATCGGTCCGTTATTGCGTAACGTGCAGGATCTCGACTACCAGACGCCTACGCCGGTGCAGACCAAGGCGATTCCTGCCGTGCTCAGCGGCAAGGACGTCATGGCCGCGGCGCAGACCGGCACGGGCAAGACGGCGGGTTTTGCGCTGCCGCTGCTGCAACGGCTGGCGCAACACGGCCCGGCGGTGTCCAGCAATCGCGCGCGCGTTCTGGTGCTGGTGCCGACGCGCGAATTGGCCGAGCAAGTGCTGCAAAGCTTCGTCGTGTACGGCAAAGGCCTCGACTTGCGATATCTGGCTGCCTACGGCGGCGTGAGTATCAATCCGCAGATGATGAAGTTGCGCAAAGGCGTGGATGTGCTCGTCGCTACGCCGGGCCGTCTGCTGGATCTCAATCGCCAGAATGCGGTGCAGTTCGATCAGGTACAAACGCTCGTGCTGGACGAAGCCGACCGCATGCTCGATCTGGGCTTTGCACGCGAACTCAACGCGGTCTTTGCTGCCTTGCCCGTTGAGCGCCAGACGTTGCTGTTCTCCGCCACGTTCACCGACGATATCCGCGTCATGGCAGCGAGCATCCTGCGCGACCCGGTCAACGTCAGCGTGAGTCCGCCGAATGCCACGGCCAGCAAGATCAGGCAATGGGTCGTGCCGGTGGACAAACGGAACAAGCCGGACTTGTTCATGCATCTCGTGGCCGAGAACGACTGGACGCACGCGCTGGTGTTCGTCAAAACCCGCAACGGCGTGGATTATCTGGCGGCCATGCTGGATGAAGCGGGCTATGCTGTCGACACCATTCACGGCGACAAACCGCAACCCGCGCGCATGCGTGCGCTGGAGCGCTTCAAGACCGGCGAGGTCCAGATGCTGGTCGCCACCGATGTGGCCGCGCGCGGGCTCGATATCGACGATCTGCCGCTGGTGATCAACGTCGATCTGCCGATCGTGGCGCAAGACTATGTGCATCGTATCGGCCGTACTGGTCGCGCGGGCGCGAGCGGCGTGGCGGTGTCGCTCGTATGCGCCGATGAAGCGCCGCAACTGGCCGCCATCGAAGCGCTGATCCGGCAAACGCTGCCTCGTGAAGAAGAGCCGGGTTTCGAAGCCGAACACCGTGTGCCGCAAACCAGCGCGACGGGCGAGATCATCAAGAAGCCGAAAAAGCCCAAGAAGCCGAAGGTGCCTCAGGCGGCATCGAGCGCCACGCAGGAAGTCGGGAAAAAGCCGCGCCCGCAAAGCGGCGAAAACAAGCGCAAACCTGCATCGCAGGGCGCGGTGGCCGCGGATCGAGGCACGAGCCTCGGCCATAATCCATTCAACGTGCAGGAGCCGCGCGGCAAGCCCGCTTCGGGTTCACGCAAGCCGGCTGGCAAACCCGCTGGCGGGCGCGGCAAACGCCAGTCCTGACCGGCGCGGCGTATCGCCAGTGCGTCCGGCGAGTTAGCGCGGTCATGACGGCGATCCAATGGCTCGTCAAGACGATCATGCGGCTCGCGGAGGCGCATCGTATCGCCGACTACTGAAGCGTGCGCGCCAAATCGACGATCGCGAGCCGCACAGCGATTTTCAGACGGGCAACTTCAAGCCCGGAGGAAAGGATCGCAACGGCATCGTCCACGATACGGCGCGCTTCACGAGTTCTTCAAGGCTTTGCCCGTCGAGACACGCGAGCATTCTTTTTCCTTCATTCCGCGATCAGGGCACGCCTGATCGGCGATAGCTAAATCAACGCTACCTTAATGCCCGATTCCGGGCGGGCTGTCTTGTCAGAAGCGGTATCCTGGCGCGATGATTCGAATAAGGGCACACGACACGAGCCGGCCCATCATGCGTCGTAGTGGACGACGATAACTTCTCTCAAGGAGATGAACGTGCGAGCTTCCGACATCATGACGACTTCGATCATCTCGGCCACTCCGGACATGACCATACGGCACGCCGCAGGGATGATGGTGTTCGCCGGCATCAGCGGGATGCCTGTCATCGACGAATCCGGCAGGCTGCTGGGTATGGTCACGGAGGGCGATCTCATGCATCGCGCGGAGATCGGAACCGGCGTCAAACAGCGCTCGTGGTGGCTCGAACTGGCCGCGTCCACGACAGAACTCGCGAGCCAGTACGTGAAGGAGCATTCGAGAAAGGTCAGGGACGTCATGTCGACCGACGTTTCGACGGTCACTGAAACATGTCCTGTCGCGGATATCGCCGAACTGCTTGATCGGCGGCGTATCAAGCGCGTGCCGGTCATGCGCGACGGAAAGGTCGTCGGCGTGGTGAGCCGCGCCAATCTGATTCGGGCACTCGTGACGATGGCGCCCGAAGTGCCCGCTACGGGCGAGAGCGGCGACAACGCGATCCGCGAAGACGTGCTCTCGGCCATGAAGGATCATCCGTGGGCGCTCGCGCGGGAAAACGTCACCGTCGAAAACGGAACGGTGCATCTCTGGGGGCCGGTTGTGCGCCCGGAAGAGGCCAACGCGATTCGCGTCGCAGCGGAGAATGTGCCGGGCGTCAAAGATGTCAGAACGCACTTCGGTCTTCCGCCATCGGATCAGGCGTCGAGGTAGCGAGGGCGAACGCTTGTCGCCTCGTTTCGCCGCCGTTCAATGCGAGAGCAGAACCGGAAGTGTCGAAAGCTGCAGAATATTGCGTGTGACTCCGCCGAGCACGCGTTCCAGACCGCGAGCGTGTGCATACGCGCCCGCGACAAGCAGATCCGCATGCACGGCGTTCGCTCGGTCCAGCAACGTCATGCCGGTGCTCTGGCCGCGACTGCGAGGCGTCGAAGCGAAACTCGCGCGCACGCCCTGGCGATCGAGATACGCGGAAATATCGATGCCGGCAGGCGCTTGCACGTCCTTGTTCCGCTCGACGGTGACGATCTCGATGAAGCGCGCGCGCCGCAAGACGGGCAGCGCATCGGCGACCGCACGGGCAGCTTCGCGGCTGTCGTCCCACGCAATGACCACATTCTCGCCGACGGTCCTGATATCGCCCGCGCGCGGCACGAGCAGCACCGGCCGTCCGGCGCCGATCACGACATCCTCGACGAAGTTCCGGACGACGAACGCGGTGGCATCGTCAGGATCGTCTTGCCCTAGAACGATGACATCGGCATGTCGGCCATGCAACAAGGCCGCATCGAGTACAGGGCCTGCCGGCGCGCGCCACTCCGCATTGATTCCCGCCGATTTCGCTGCGAGCTCGAAGGTTTCGCGCGCGTGGTCGAGTGCAGTTCGACGCTGTTGTTCGTAAGCACGCCGAAACAATGGCTCTGCCGGTTCGAAGATGTGATGAATCACGTCCTGACAAACCAGATAAAGGCCGATGACATGCGCATCGAAACGACGCGCGATGTCCAGCGCGAACTGCATTCGCGCGTCGCAACGCTGGCTGTCGTCGAGATGGACGAGAACGGTTTTCCACTTCATGACGTCGTCTCCTGCGAAAGGGTGATGTCGGGCTCCACGACCCGCCATGATCAATGCGACATCAGCACGGGCACGGTCATCGACGCGAGGAACGTGCGCGTGGCGCCGCCCAGCACGAGTTCCTGCCAGCGCGCGTGTCCATAGCCGCCCATGACCACGAGGTCGGCGCCCAGGTCCGCCGCGCGGGACAGCAGTATTTCGCCCGCGTCTGCCTCCGATGCAGCATCGGCCGAGACGACTTCCGCCTTGACATCGTGCCGCGCGATGCAGGTCGCGATATCGGCGCCGGGGATGCGGTCAGCGCGCGCGTCGCCACGGGCCGTATCGACGCTGACGATCGATACACGCTCGGCCGTCTTGAGAAAGGGCAGCGCGTCGTGCACGGCGCGCGTCGCTTCGCGGCCGCCATCCCAGGCGATCATCGGGTGCTTGCCGATCGAGGGAAAGAAGCCGGTGTAGGGGAGGAGCAAGACCGGCCGTCCGGAACCGAGGATCACCGTCTCGGGAAAACGATCGCCGACATAGGACTCGGGATCGGCCGGATCGTCCTGGCTCACGACGACGAGATCGGCGCATCGCGCAAAGCGGGCGACCGCATCGTTCGCGCGTTCCTGCGCTTCGATCCATTGACCGGAGACGCCCGCGCGTTTGAGTTCCGCATGAAAGAGGCGCTCGATCGCACCGCGTTGTTCGCGCCGTGTGGCCGCGTGCTGCTCGTAGTATTCGGCGGTCCCCGCCATGATGTTGAACGCGCGCGCATCCGGTTCGAAGATCGCGAAAAGCCCGATGACATGCGCATCGAAGCGTTTGGCCAACTGTAGCGCCGCTTCCAGTCTGGGGTGCGCGCGCACGCTGGTGTCCAGATGGACGAGAACTGTCTTGTAGCTCATCGCTGACTCCTCGGATCGAGACCGGTAAGGACGTGTTCGTCGGATAGGTATTGACGGCACCCAGTCTATGGACGCGGCGCATTCATCCGGTTGACTCAGGTCAAGGCTACGGTGCTTCGTCGGCACAAGTCACTGCGGTTGACTCAGGTCAATCGGCGATGCACGCGCAGGAATACAGTGGCCGCATCTGCTTGCCGAGAACGCACATGTCGAAAGTCCTCGTGGTCTGTTTTTCCCGCAGCGGCAACACGCGCGCCTTGGGCGCATCATTGGCCGAGCGCCTGCATGCCGATTTCGAGGCGATCGACGAACCTGTCGATCGTTCGGGTCCGCTGGGTTATCTACGTTGTCTCGTCGATGCAGTGTTCGCGCGGAGCGTGCGCATCGGCGCATCGTCATACGACGTGGCGCAATACGATGTGATCGTTATCGGGACGCCGGTATGGGCAGGCACGGTCAGCGCGCCGGTGCGCGCATGGCTCGCGCTCCATCGGCGCAAGCTGCCGCACGTCGCATTTTTCTGCACGCAGCACATGCGAGGCGATGCCAGCACCTTCAGGGACATGACGAAGCTCGCAGGCAGGCAGCCCATTGCGCAATGTGCGATCGCAGCCTCCGTTGGCGCGCACGATAAGCAGCGCGCCATCGATATCTTCGTGGATCAGATCGAGCGCAGGCTCACGCGTATCGACAATCTCGAATGGGCGGCATGAGATCGAAGATCAACGGTGGACATCATGTATCGGAACATCAACGGTGGACATCATGTATCGGAACATCATCATCGCGCTCGATGGAAGCGAATCGTCGCAGCGCGCCCTGAACGAGGCGATCCGCATGGCGAAGATTTCGGGCGCTCTGGTGCACGCGGTATTTGTCGCGGACACGGCGGCACTCTCGTCGTTCCCGGTGGGCTATCGCTCGGAAGTGTTCCGCGATGCACGCCGCATGCTCGACGAAGGCCGCGCGCGGGTTCGGGCTGCGGGTCTCGAATGCGAGACGCAATTGCTGGAGACGCACACTCCGGACGATTCGATCGCGGCGTGCCTCCAGCGCCGTGTCGTGCAGTTGCAGGCCGATCTCGTCGTGATGGGCACGCACGGCCGCAGCGGCGTGCGCAGGCTGGTACTCGGGAGCGTCGCGGAAGCATTTGTGCGAGATTCGACGTGTCCCGTGCTCCTTATCCGCTCGCAAGCTCAGACGTGACACGCGCGTGCGGTCGCGGCTGATCCGGTCGTCACGATGAAACAACGCGCTCTCAAGATGAGACATTGGCTACGCACACTCGGCTCGTACGGCGTCGCGGCCCACGATGCGCCCGCTGCGGTGCGGGCGTGGCACCGAATGCGCTGGCCGCTTTTTGCGGCGCTGCTGCTCTGCATTCCAGCGTTTTATCTCGAACTGCTCGGTCTTGACGTCGCGCTTGGCGTGGCGCGAGGCGTGTACGCGTTGGCCGGCATGACGTGCTCAGGCGTGCTGTGCCGCATGCTCGCGCTGACGCGCCACCGGGCGACGTTTCTGCGTCGCAATGCGCTCGACGTGGGACTGACTCTGGCCGCGCTCGCGAGCATTTCAGGCGGAGCCGTGCCGTGGTCCGGGCTCGAATGGATACTTCGACTTTCGTTCATGGGCGCACTCGCGCTGCGGATCGTGCTGACTTTGCGTGCGTTGTTCGTGCCTCATCGTCTGTTGATCCTGCTGGCGATCGGCGCGCTCCTGCTGCTGCTCGCGGGCGCGGGTTTTTATTGTCTGGAGCCGCGCGTGCACAGTTACGCGGACGGGCTGTGGCTCGCTTTCGAGAGCAGCGCGACGGTCGGCTACGGCGACATCGCGCCGACGACGCCCGCTTCGCGCGTATTCGCCGTGTTCATCGTGCTGCTCGGCTATGGAATGCTGTCGCTCACGTTTGCGAGTATCGCGGCGCTTTTTATCGGCGAAGAAGAGAAGCAGCTTCGACGCGACATGCACCGGGACATCAAGCGGCTGGAGGCGGAAGTGGCCGGCATGCGGGATGACCTGCGGGCATTGCACGGTCTTCTCGCTCGTGCGCAAGCGCGAGACGATGCCGGCGTCGGTTGTGATGAATAAGTTACGCCGCCTGAGCGTGCATCGCTTGATGTGAGTCAATCCGTCGATGTATCGAAAGCGGAGGATGTTTGATGTCGCACCGGCAAGCTGGCAATCATGGTTGTTGGGAGAGAGAGATCATGGGCCTCGCAATGCAGATCGTTTATCAGGGCTTTGCAGGAACGAACGACGTCGAGCGCGAAGCCGGCGTCGAGCTTGTGCGCCTCGAGTGCGCCGCGATAGACATCGCGAACTGCCACCTGACGATCGAAGCATATAGCGACCAGACAGGAAAGCGACGCTACGATGCCCGCCTCGATCTCGTCACGCGTCAATTCGACCTGATTCCAGTCGAGCGAGGTTCGGATGCCGATGTGCGCACGGCCGTTCATCAGGCGTTCGACAATGCAATGCGTTGTCTTGAACAACGACGCCTCACGTCGACGTGAGGCGCGCGGTCGCCGGCTCGGTGTGCGCAAGCCAGAATGTGCGCTTACGTGATCAGACCGCCCGCGACGTTGGGCTCGTCCGAAAAGATCTCATGTTCGGCGACGCAGTTCTCCCGATCGATGCATTGAATGTGCCACACGCCTCGATACAGCTCTGCGGCCTCGATCGATTCGCCGGGGCCATAGAATTCGGCGTGGCCTCGTTGGGATGTTGCAGGTTGAAGGCTGTCCTGCCCTTCGATCTTCAGGCCATCGAGCATGACAACGGGTGAGCCGGCAGCGAGACCGCGCAGGAGCAATCCGCCCTGCACGCGTTCCCACGTTCCCCAAGTAGGAAGCTCGATGCACTCATGAGCCTCCCGTGACCAGCGGCCGCTTTCAAGGTCCAGCCAAAGTACGGCGTATGCCGATCCGGCCGGGCGAGCGAACGTGTCGAGCTTGATCGTGATGCGCATGGCGTGCTCCAGAAAAGCGTTCAATGACGCAGCACCCACTCGACGAGCGTATGCGCGTCTTCAGGCGAGAGAGGACCGCCGCGTTCCGCGGGCGAGGGCATCGCCATATTGCCCCAATGCGCCCGGCCGCCCACACGCAGCTTGTGTTCCAGCATGACCTGCGCGTTCGGGTTATCGCGGTAACGGTTGGCGATTTCCTGAAACGATGGAGCGAGGAACGGTGCATCGTTGGTATGGCAGAACATGCAATGCTGCTGATCGATGAGCGCGCTCGGCTCGGGTTGAGCGAGCGCTTGCGACGCGACGAGCAACAGCGTAACAAGCAGCCCGACCCGTGCGACGTGCGCGTCGATAGAACGATGTGTGGGCATGGCGGATAAACAAAATGAGGACACTGTGATGATGCGGGTCCGCCTGACCCGGCTCGTTGATCTGCATCAACGCTGGCCACGCGTCGAACGCGAACACTTGATCCTGAGGCATGAGCCCATGTCGATCAGGAAGCGTCACCATGAACATCGTGTTTCCGGCGCAAACGCCGGTGTACCTGGGCGATAGACGCGCCCTCGCGTTTCAGGCTCTCGTGGACGGCGAGCCCATCGAATGCACCATATCGGCCGAGGCGCTGGAGGATCACTTCGGCGCAGAATCGTCGCGTGAGGACGACTTGCAGCATGCCTTCGAAAACAACCGCGCCGTGATCGAAGGGGCGGCCGAACAATTGCTGACCAGCGTCGGGTGCAGACCGGTCGTGCTCCGCAGCGGATACTTCCGCTGCAGCGGAGGCGGCACGTCGGCGGGCATGCGCGTCCGTTCGCAAAACAAGGAACCGATACACAAGGAGCCGAATGATGCGCGCCATGCTCTACGACGGAACCGCTCCGCTGCTGCGGGCAGCGACAGTCGATGATCCGGTCGCGGGTCCGGGACAATTGCTCATCGACGTGACGGCGTGCGGCGTATGCCGGACGGACCTGCATGTGGTCGATGGCGAACTGCCGCATCCGAAGCGCCCCGTGATACCCGGACACGAAGTCGTGGGACGCGTCGCCGCAGTCGGCCCCGGCGTGCCGGAGTTCTTCTCGGTGGGCGATCGCGTTGGGGTTCCGTGGCTCGGCCATACGTGCGGCGAATGCCCGTATTGCGTCGATGAACGCGAAAACCTGTGCGACGCGCCGGGCTTCACGGGCTACACCCTCGACGGCGGCTACGCGGAGCGTCTCGTCGCCGATAGCCACTTCTGCGTGCATCTTCCGCGAAGCTATACGGACGTCGAAGCCGCTCCATTGCTCTGCGCGGGACTGATCGGCTTCCGGACGCTGCGCATGGCGGGGCACGCGAGACGGATCGGCATCTACGGCTTCGGCGCCGCAGCGCACATCGTCGCTCAGGTGGCGCATCACCAGGGCCGCACGATCTACGCATTTACTCGTCCGGGCGACACGGCCGCGCAGCAACTCGCATTGCAGCTCGGCGCCGATTGGGCCGGCAGCAGCACCGAGCGCGCGCCGGACGAACTCGACGCCGCGCTGATCTTCGCGCCCGCGGGCGCACTCGTGCCCGTGGCCTTGCGCGCGGTGTGCAAGGGCGGCGTCGTCGTTTGCGGCGGCATCCACATGAGCGACATCCCGTCGTTCCCTTACTCGCTGCTGTGGGGTGAGCGGCGCGTTCTGTCCGTCGCCAATCTGACGCGTGCCGACGCGCAGGACTTCATGCGCCTTGCAAGCGAAGTCCCGTTGCGCGTGCGCACGCAGGTCTATCCGCTCGCCGAAGCGAATCGGGCGCTTGCCGATCTGCGTGAGGGCCGCGTAGTGGGCGCGGCCGTGCTGCGCGTCGCCGAATGACGACGCGCGCTACACGCGTTCGAGGCCTTCCTGATCGAGGATGCGCACTTCCTTGCCGCGCGCATCGACGACGCCGGCCTTTTGCAGCTTCGAGAACATCCGGCTGACGGTTTCCAGCTTGAGGCCGAGATAACTGCCGATCTCCTCGCGCGTCATCCGCAAGACGAATTGCGCGGGTGAATAGCCGCGTGCCTTCATGCGCGTCGAGATGTTGAGCAGGAAGGCCGCGACGCGTTGCTCGGCCGTCATTGTGCCGAGCAACATCATGAGGTTGGATTCGCGCACGATCTCGCTGCTCATCAGGCGATGAACATGATGCTGGATCGTCTTGACCTCGCGGCAGAGCAGTTCGAGCAGGTCGAAGGGAATGATGCAGACGACGCTGTCTTCGAGCGCGATCGCATCGCAGCCGTGATGGTCCGTGCTCACGCCGTCCAGTCCGAGCGCGTCGCCCGCCAGATGGAAACCGGTGACCTGTTCGTTGCCGTCGCGATGCACGACGACGGTCTTGAAGCAGCCGCTTTGAACGGCGTACACGCTCTGGAAGGCATCGCCGCTCCGGTACAGCGTCTCGCCGCGCCGCACGCTTCGGGTGGAACAGATGAGCGCATCGAGCCGCTCGAATTCATCCGACGAGAGACCGCTCGGCATGCAGATATGCTGCATCGAGCAGGTCGAGCAGCGCATGCCCGTGCGTGGCGCGCTCTTCGGCGAGATATCGGCGACCTGAAAAGTGCGGCGTGACTCCGGCGCGTCCGCTTGCCGGGCCGGGGATCTCGCTTCGCTGACTGGGAACATGCCGTGTCTCCTGTCGAACCTGGATTCACGCTCACGAGCCGGAAGAGGGAGGATCCCGGCGTTTCGATACGCGGCGGATAAATCCATGCGTTCGATTATCGGCCGCGCCATCTCGAAATTAAATCGGCCGCGGCGGAAAGTGCTGTAGGGATTTTGGCGCGCGTGTAGGGAAATCCTGACAGACGAGCGCTTACGCGTTGCCGGTATCGTCGTCGAACAGCTCGTGGCGCACCGCATAACGCACGAGCGCTGCCTCGTGCGGCATCTGCATCTTCTCGAGAATACGGGCCTTGTACGTGCTGATGGTTTTCGCGCTGACACAGAGCGACTCGCCAATCTGATTGATGGATTCGCCCGCGCAAAGCCGCCGGAACACCTCGAATTCGCGGTCCGACAGGCGTTGATGCGGCAGGGCGTCGGCGGGCTCGGTGAGGCTTTGCGCAAAGCGCTCGGCCATCGCGATGCTCACGTACGCGCCGCCCGCGGCGACCTTGGCCACGGCGGTCAGCAGCTCCGTACTCGCGCTTTCCTTCGTCAGATATCCCGCCGCACCGCTCTTGAACGCCCGGGCGGCGTACTGCTGTTCGGCATGCATGGTCAGCACGAGAACGCGCAGCGCGGGCTTCTCCTCCTTGAGTTGCTTGAGCAGATCGAGACCGCTGCGACCCGGCATCGACAGGTCGAGGACCAGCACGTGCGCCGGCGTCGAGCGTACCAGCGCGAGCGTGCTCGCTGCGTCGCTGGCTTCGCCTGCCACTTCGAACCCGCTCGCATTGGCGAGAATGTGGCGGAGTCCCTCGCGTACCATCGCGTGATCGTCCGCAATCAGCACTTTCGTGGTCATGGTCGCGATTCCTTGTCTCGCACCGTCTCGCGCGGAAGGACGACTGTCAGCACGAAGCCGTTCTCCGGCATCGAATCGATGAAAACACGGCCGCCCAATGCATTCGCGCGTTCGCGTACGCCGAGCAGGCCGAACGGTTTGTTGCCGGCAGCGGGCAAGGCCGAGGCGCCGATGCCGTTATCGCCGACGCGCAGGACGCAGTGGTGGTCGCCGGCACTGAGCGAGAGATCGACGCGGCTCGCATGCGCATGCCGCACGACATTGGTCAGTGCTTCTTCAATGATACGAAAAACCGCCGTTGCTGCGTCGGAATCGAATACGAGATCGCCGGTATCGAGACTGTGTTTCACGTCGATGCCATAGCGCTGGATGAAATCGCCGACGAGCCAGTCGACCGCCGCCGCCAGTCCGAGGTCATCGAGCATGACGGGCCGCTGATGCGCGGCAATGCGCCTGAGCGACGCGATGTTTCGATCGATCAGTCCGACCATACGCTGCAATTGCGTGGCGACGCCATCGTTCAGCAAGGTATGCGTGCCAAGCTGCGCGTGCAGCGCGAATACGTTCATCTTCAGCGCGCTGAGCGTCTGCCCGAGATCGTCGTGCAGTTCCCGGGCGATGCGGCGTTTCTCCTGCTCGCGCAACTGCTGGAGATTGGCCGAGAGCGCGCGCAATTCCTCGCGCGACTGCCTGAGTTCGGCCTCGGCCTTCACGCGCTCGGTGACGTCGCGCAGAATCACCGTGAAGAGCTTGCCATCGTGCGATATCGACGCCTCGATGGGAAACTCTTCGCCGTCGGCGCGCAGCCCGTACAGCACGCGCTGCGGACCCATCCGACGATCCGACACGCCGGTGCTCCCGAACTGCCGCACCTGATGCTCGTGCGCCGCGCGGTAGCGCTCGGGAATGAAGCGCGACAGCGGCCCGCCGATGGCCTCGCTCGCGGCGCAACCAAAAACGCGCTCGGCCATCGGATTGAACAGCAGGATGCGCTGCGCGGCGTCGATCGTGATGATGGCGTCGGTCGTGGAGCGGATGATGCCGTCGAGCCGCGCGTGGCTCATGGCCGTCTGGCCGATAGTCGCGGGTCTGGCGCGGTGCGTGGCGCGAAGAAGCAACAGGCCCGCGAGCAACAGCGCGCACGTTGCGGCGGCTGCCAGGACCCACCGCCGTGCCGCGAGGCCGGGCGGGCATATCGTGGGCAGGTATTGCATGCCGGCCCACCAGACGCCGAGGAGTGCCGCTCCCGCGAGGATCGCTTGCGCGATAGAAACGCGCGACGGAGCATGGCGATCACCTGGACTGTCCGATAGCGCGGGATGCCGGCCTTCGTGCTCGTTCATATTGGCCTTCGGTTGTCGGCTGCACAATGAAGGAAGTGGGAATCGAGTCTGCAGGCAGGCGCCCGGATCGCGATTGACGCAAATCAAACGATCACGTCGCGGCGTCGATGAAACAGTCCCTTGACCTGGCTCAAGGGTGCGCAGCGTGACATCCGTACAGTCGACGGCATCCGCGCACGCCAGCGCATATCCGCATCACTCAAGGGGAGAGCCGTCATGTCACTCAAGGGAACGGTGGACGACGCCAACTGGACCGTCACCTGCACGACGGAACAAACGCAGAAAGGGATCGAATGTTCGATCAGCGTCGAGCAGCATGACGTCGATGGAGGGCGCTTCATGCACCGGTTCAAGCATGCCTGTACCTTCGACAACGAACGCGAGGCGGTCCTCGCCGGGTTGCGCGACGGCATGACGTGGGTTCGTCTCAAGGCCGAGCATACGATCAACTGGACCACCGACGACGCGACCGTCGCCAAGGGGGAATGAGAGGCAACGCCGAACCCCTCCTGACTCATGCGACAATCGTCCTCTTAGAAAATACAAGCATTGGGCCTGGAGATACATATGACCACGCGAGCGGATGAGATTCTGACGACGCTTGAGAGCGAAATTCTTTCCGGCCGTCTGCCGCCCGGCTCGCGGCTGGAGGAAACGGAACTCTCAGAGCGCTTCGAATGCTCGCGCACGCCGATTCGCGAAGCGCTGCGCCAGCTTGCGTCCGAAGCACTCGTCACCATGCGGCCGCGCCAGCCGGCAATGGTCGCCGCGCTGTCGGCGCGCAAGCTGCTGGAAATGTTTCAGGTCATGGCCGAACTCGAAGGACTGTGCGCGCGCCTCGCCGCGCGCCGCGCGACGCCGCAGCAGATCGCGCGGCTGCGCGACACGCAGGTCGAATTGCGCGGCGCGCTCGATGCCGACCAGGTCGACAGCTTCTACGAGATCAATCGCCGCTTTCACGAACTCGTCTATGAGGCGAGCCAGAACGAATTCCTCGCGGATCAGACGCGCGGCCTGCGCAACCGCGTGTCGATCTATCGAAAGATGGTCACGCAAAAAGTGCGGCGCCGTCTCGATACGGTCGACGAACACGAACAGGTAATCGCCGCCATCGAGCGCGGCGACGGCGACACGGCCGCCAAGGCCATGTCCGCGCACGTCAATCTGCTCGGCGAGCAGATGCTCGACTTCATCGCCCTGTTCCCGGAACCCGCTGAAGCCGTCGAGTAAGCGCGCTTCATCCCCGGAAGGTTATCGACGCTTGCCGCCAAGGCACGGCGCGTCTCCGCACTCGCCCTTTTTTTGAAAATCTCCTTGTCATGTATTTTGTATCGGTATTATATGGATACAAGAAATCCGACATGAAATACAAAATGTCGGGTTTTCACCGACAACACCGGCCGATGCCGACACAAGGAGCAGGCGATGAGCGACACGCTGCATGCCGCGAGCGACGTAGAGCAAGCGCAGAGAACCGAAGACCGCGTATACCGGAAGGTCACGATGCGGCTCATCCCGTTCCTGATCCTCTGCTATGTCGCCGCGTATCTTGATCGCGTGAACATCGGCTTTGCGAAGCTGCAGATGCTGAGCGACCTGCAGTTCAGCGAAACCATCTACGGACTGGGCGCGGGCGTGTTCTTCATCGGCTATTTCCTGTTCGAGGTGCCCAGCAATCTGATGATGCAGCGCGTCGGCGCGAAGGCGTGGATCGCGCGGATCATGGTGACGTGGGCGCTCATTTCCGGCGCGTTCTTCTTCGTGCAGACGCCGACGCAGTTCTACGTGCTGCGGTTTCTGCTCGGTTCGGCCGAAGCGGGCTTCTATCCGGGCGTCGTGTTGTATCTGATGCAGTGGTATCCGGCGCGCCGCCGCTCGCATGTGCTCGCCATTTTCATGGTCGGCATTCCGCTCGCGGGCATCATCGGCGGGCCGTTGTCGGGCTGGATTCTGGAGGCGTTCAACGGTGCGCACGGCCATCCGGGCTGGCGCTGGTTGTTTCTCGTCGAAGCGGTGCCGTCGCTCGTGCTCGGTATCGCGGCGTTCTTCTATCTGAAGAACCGGCCGTCCGATGCGACCTGGCTTACGCGCGAGGAAGCCCGTCTGATCACCAATGCGCTCGATACGCCCGGCGACCGTCACGGGCGCATTTCCGAAACCGTCGGCCAGGTGTTCCGCGATCCGCGCATGCTGCTGATGGCGCTGATCTACTTCTGCGTGATCATGGGCCAGTACGGTCTGACTTTCTGGATGCCCACGCTCATCAAGGCGTCCGGCGTGTCGGGCGCGCTGAAAATCGGGGTGCTGTCGGCCATTCCGTTCGCGGTCGGCGCCATCGCGATGGTCTCGTTCGGGCGCAACTCGGACCGCACCGGCGAGCGCCGCTGGCATCTGATCGTGCCGATGTTAATCGGCGCGGCCGGCTATGCGATCACGGCGTCGTCGGGGTCGAACGTGCCGCTGGCGCTCGTCGGCCTGTCGCTCGCGGCGGCGGGCGTGCTGACGCCGGGGCCGCTGTTCTGGGCGTTGCCATCGGCGATTCTCGCGGGAACCGGCGCGGCGGCGGGCATCGCGGCGATCAACGCCTTCGCCGGTCTCGCAGGATTCGTCAGTCCGTATCTGATCGGCTGGCTGCGCGACCTAACGCATACGTCCGTGATCGCGATGTACGTCTCCGGCGGCGTGCTGGTCGTCGGCGCGGCCATGATCCTGCTGATACCGGCCAAGCTCGTGAATCGCTGATTCGCGCCCATTCTCATCGTTCGTCACAAAAACGGCATGCCGTAACGCATGCCGTTTTTTTGTTCCCGACGCTGGTGTTTTGTATTTTTAGATGGTAGTTTATGTATTCGTACAGTGGTTTTGTGGATACACAAGGGGCGACACACATGGAACTGAACTTCAAGGGCAAGTCGGCGCTGATCACCGGCGCATCGAAGGGAATCGGACTGGCGACGGCGTGGGCGTTCGCTGCGGAGGGAATCGAGGAGCTGTATCTGGCGGCGCGCTCCGCCGATGCATTGCATCGCGCGCAGGATGAAATCGCAACTAAGCACGGCACGCGCGTGCACGTGTACGCGACCGATCTGTCGGTCACGCAAAACGCCATCGAACTCGCGCGCGCCTGCTCGAACGTCGACATCCTCGTGAACAATGCCGCCGATTCCAGCCCCGGCCCGCTCGACAAGATGACCGACGAGCAATGGCGCGCGAGCCTCGACATGAAGATCTTTTCCTACGTGACGTTGACGCGTGAACTGTATGCGTCGATGAAGCAGCGCGGCAGCGGCGTGATCGTCAACGACATCGGCAATTCGGGGGAGAACTGGGACGCGAACTACATCATCGGTTCGACGGGCAACGCCGCGATGATGGCCTTCACGCGCGCGATCGGCGGCTGGGCGCTGGACGACGGCATCCGCGTGGTCGGCGTGAATCCGGGGCCGGTTGCGACCGATCGCATGGTCAAGCTCATGAAGCGGCGCGCGCTCGACTGGTACAACGACGAGAGCCGCTGGGAAGAACTCTTCGACAAATATCCGGGCAAGCGCGCGGCGCAGGCCGAGGAAGTCGCCGATCTCATCGTGTGGCTCGCGTCGGAACGCGCGGGGTACATCACGGGCACGGTCGTGACCATCGACGGCGGCATCGCATCGCGCCGCTCGATCATCTGAAGGAGCCGCAAACATGCGCCGATTCGAGGAACGCAACGCCTATTTCGACCGCCTCTGCAACAGCGAAGGACTGATGTGGCTCGGTCAGAACACCAATCACTTCGAGCCGCATCCGGCCGTGCGTCAGGCCGTGATCGACGCGCTCGACGGCGGCGAGTATCACGCGTACGCGCCGCCGCTCGGCTTCGAGGAACTGCGCCAGTTGATTCGCGATGACATCGGCCTGTCCGATGCATCCGTGATGATCACGGACGGCGCCGTCGAAGCGCTATACAACGTGTGCCGCAACATCTGCGAAGCGGGCAAGGACTTCGTCACGACGAATCCGAGCTGGGCCTGGCCGATGCAGTTCGCCGCGCGCGCCGGTTCGCGCGTGATCGAAGTGCCGATCTATTCGCCGGAACAGAAGTACAAGCTCACGCCCGCGCAACTGCGCGCGGCGGTCAACGAGAACACGGGTGTCATTTATCTCGTCGATCCCAACAATCCGCTCGGCACCTGCCATACCGAAGACGAGATTCGCGAATTCGCGGAGATCGCGCGATCGGTCGGCGCGTACTTCATCCACGACGCGACGTACTTCCAGTTCGCGGATCACTTCACGCCGGCGTATCGCTTCTATCCCGAGAAGACCATCGTCACGTACAGCTTTTCGAAGTGGCTCGGTCTTGCGGGCATGCGGCTCGGCGCGGTGATCGCACATCCGGATCTGATCGAGCGTTTTGCGTCCGCGCCGCCGAATAACCTCGGCAGCAACGTGTTGTCGCAGCGCGCGGCCATCGCGGGATTGCGCACGAAGGCCGAATGGTTTCCTGAGATCAACCGGCGCCAGCGGCGCAATCAGGCGGCTGTGGTCGAAGCGGCGAAGAACGTCGAAGGACTGAGCGTGCCGGTGTTTCCGTCGCAGGCGAACCTGCTCGTGGTGGAAACGATCGGCGCGGGCATCACGCCCGAAGCGCTCGTCGAAGCGTTTCAGAAAGAGCGCGTGATGATCCGTCAGGGCGCGTATCACACGGCGCAGTTCGGACATCGCTTCGTCAAGGTGAGCCTGACGGTGCCGGAAGCGTGGGCGGATTGCTTCTGCGAATTGCTGCCGTCGATGGTCGAGCACGCGCGTTCGATCAAGGAACCCGCGAATCAATTCTGACTTTCGACGAGGACTGGACATGCCGTATCTGACGACATCGGATGACGTGAAGCTGTATTACGAGGAGGCGGGCGAGGGCACGCCAATCGTGTTCGTGCATGAATTCGGCGGCGATCTGCGCAGTTGGGAGCCGCAGATGCGCTACTTCAGCCGGCGCTATCGATGCATCGCGTTCGCGGCGCGCGGCTACACGCCGTCCGACGTGCCCGACGACATCGAACAGTATTCGCAGGCGATCGCCGCGCGCGATATCCGCGACGTGCTCGATGCGCTGAAGATCGATCGCGCGCATATCGTCGGCCTGTCGATGGGCGGCTTCGCGACGCTGCATTTCGGGCTCGATTACGCGGATCGCGCGCGTTCGCTCGTGGTCGCGGGCGCGGGCTACGGCGCGGAAAAGGAGTTCGAGGCCTACTTCCGCGAAGTGTCGCTCGAAGTCGCGAAGCAGTTCGATACGCAAGGCGCGCCGCAGTTCGCGAAGACGTATTCGCTCGCGGCATCGCGCATTGCGTTTCAGGTGAAGGACCCGCGCGGCTGGCTCGAATTCGCGACGATGCTCGGCGAACATTCGGCGCGCGGTTCCGCGCTCACGATGCGCGGCGTGCAGGCGCGACGTCCGTCCATCTACGACCTCGACGCGCGCCTGAAAGCGATGACGGTGCCCACGCTCGTCGTCGTCGGCGATGAGGACGATCACTGTCTGCAGCCCGGCATCTTCCTGAAGCGCACGGTGCCCGCGAGCGGACTCGTCGTCATGCCGAAGACGGGCCACACGCTGAACCTCGAAGAGCCGGCGCTCTTCAATCAGCACATCGCCGAATTTCTCGCGATGGTCGAAAACAATCGCTGGCTGCCGCGCGATTCGCGCGCGGTGCCCGCACAAATCATGAAGACGTCATGAGCGCGAGTGCGTATGTCGATGAAAAACGCCTTGCGCAACGGCTCGCGGCGATGGCGCGTATCGGCGCAACGGAGAACGGTGGCGTGAATCGTCAGGCGCTGTCGGCGGAAGACGCGGCGGCGCAGCGCCAGCTCGTGCAGTGGGGCGAGGCGCTCGGCCTGAAACCGTCGATCGATGCCATCGGCAATCTGTTTCTGCGGCTCGAAGGCGCGGACGCGGGCGCGCCGCCCGTGCTGACCGGCTCGCATCTGGACAGCCAGCCGACCGGCGGCAAGTTCGACGGCGTGTTCGGCGTGCTGGCGGCGTTCGAAGCGGTGGAAGCGATCATCGCATCGGGCGTGAAGCCGCGCGTATCGATCGATATCGTCGCGTGGATGAACGAGGAAGGATCGCGATTCGCGCCGGGCATGATGGGCTCGGCCGTGTTCGCCGGCGAGCGCGCGCTCGATGCCACGCTCGCCGTCGTCGACAAGCACGATGTGAGCGTGAAAGAAGCGCTCGCCGAAGTGCGCGAAAGCCTGCGCGACGTGCCCGAACGCGTGCTGGGAGAACGCGTGTCGGCGTATGTTGAGGCGCACATCGAGCAAGGTCCGCATCTGGAGAACGAAGGGCTTACGATCGGCGTGGTGACCGGCATTCAGGGCAAGCGCACGTTCAAGGTTCGTGTGGACGGCGAGGCGGCGCACGCCGGCACATCGACGCGCGCCGAGCGCAAGGATGCGCTGCTCGCCGCCATCGCGATGGTGCAGGCGCTCGCCGACGAGATGCACGACGACGAGGACATCGTGAAATTCACGGTCGGGCGCTTCGACGTGAAGCCGAGCGCGCCGTCGGTCGTGCCGAGTGCGGTGGATTTTTCCATCGACTTGCGTCATCCGGACTCCGAAATGTTACGCGTGTTGGGCGATCGGATCGCACCGATCTGCGAGGCGAACGCGGGCGTGTGCGCGGTGCGCGTGACGGAGCTTTCGTCCGCGATATCGCTCGATTTTCCTGAACCGATGCGCGCGCTGGTCCGCCAGGCGGCTTTGCGTTTGGACCTGCCGCATCGGGACATTCTCTCGACGGCGGGTCACGACGCGCGCTATCTTCATTACGTGTGCCCGTCCGCGATGATTTTCGTGCCGTCGCATCTCGGCCTCACTCACTGCGAGGCTGAATATACATCGTCGTCTGATCTCGCGGCGGGGGCAAAGGTGCTCGCGGATGTGTTGCGCGAACTTACCGCGTAGGGCGCAGTTTAGCCTTGGGTCGCGCGGGGCTCGACCGGGAGGCTCGCATTCTCAAAGACTCGCTTCCATCACGCGATCCCGCAATCGCGGAACCACGAAGTCGACGAATGTGCGCAGTTTCAGAGGCAGCCTGCGTTGCCTGTCATAGACGAGGTGAACCGGGCGTGGTTTAGGCTCGAATCTCTCCAGGACGACGCGCAAACGCTGCTGCCGTACATGTTCGACCACCTGATAGGACATGGCCCGAACCAGTCCTGCGCCCGAAAGCCCGGCATCGATGGCGGCATCGATGGTATTGACGCTCAACCGCGGCCGTATCGGCGTGTTGATCTCGACGCCATCGGACCAGAAGCTCCATCGCGCCGGCGCCGATATGCTTTCGAACGAGATCACGCTGTGAAGCACGAGTTCGTCCGGTCCGGCGGGCTCGCCCCGAGTATCGAGATATAGCGGACTGCCGCACACAACGCGCCTGATCGAGCCTAACCCGACCGCCACCAGGTTACTGTCCGGAAGATCCCCGACTCGCAGTGCCACATCCACCTGATCGTCAAGAAAATGGGTGACGCGGTCGGTCAGGACCAGGCCCACCGACACCTCCGGATACGAAGCCAGGAAGCGCGTTACAACGGGCAACACGTGCAGCCTGCCGAACATGATCGGCGCAGTCACGACCAGGTCGCCTTTCGGCTCCGCATACTCCCCCGCCGCAGTGCGCTCCGCTTCGACCACCTGCTCGAGAATCGCTTTCGCTGACGCTGCGTAGGACCGGCCCGCCGGAGTCAGTTCGAGCCCCTTCGCTGAGCGGATCAGCAGCGTGGCTTTCAGGTGTGTCTCCAGATCGGCCGTCTTGCGGCTGATCGTGGCAAGCGGCACGCCCAATTTTCGGCCTGCCTTCGAAAAACTCCCGGTTTCCACTGCGGCGAGAAATACCGCCATTGCATCGAGCTGGTCCATGGCCTTCCAGAAAATGAGAGGTCGCTTCCACATCTTAGTGTCTATCGCCGTTCTCTGGAAATGCGCAGACTGGTTTCACGACGCGCAACCAGGAGCCAACGATGAACACGCACACCTGCCATCGCACAGTAGAAGTGAACGGCCGGAAGATTTTCTATCGGGAGGCGGGTGACCGGAAGTCGCCGACGATTCTCCTTTTGCACGGCCTGCCGACCAGCAGCCGAATGTATCGTGACCTGATGCCGGCACTGGCGGACCGGTTTCATCTGATCGCTCCGGATTACATAGGCTTCGGTCATTCGGACGCGCCGCGGCGCCTCGAATTCGAGTACACGTTCGACAATCTGACGGCACACGTCTCGGGCTTGATCGATGCGCTCGAACTCGACTCGTACATTCTCTACTTGCAGGACTACGGTGGTCCTATTGGTTTTCGTCTCTTCACGCAGCGTCCCGAGCGTGTGAACGGCTTTGTTATCCAGAATGCCAACGCGTACATGGAAGGCGTCGGCGACGCACCGAAGAAGCTTCTGCTGCCGTTGTGGGCGAAGCGGACACCCGAGACGGAGAAGCCGGCACGCGATTTCCTCAGCCTCGAAGGAACGCGATATCAATGGCTGGTCGGTGCAAAGCATCCTGAGGCGATTAATCCGGATAACTGGGTTTTGGACCAGGCGCTGCTCGACCGTCCAGGCGTGCAGGATTATCAGGTCGATCTTCTCGAAGACTACAAGTCGAACATCGGGCTCTACGCGACGTGGCAGCAGGCGTTCCGTGACCATGCGCCGAAAACGCTGATCGTCTGGGGAAAGAACGATCCGTTCTTCATTCCACCCGGCGCGCGAGCATATTTGGGTGACCTTCCACATGCAAAGCTCGTCTGGCTCGATGCCGGGCATTTCGTTCTCGACGAAAACGCGACTCAGGTCGCAGCGGAAATCAAGTCGGTATTTATCGCTTGAGCAGGGCCGTCGACTCGCAACGCAACCTCAGACTGGTTGCGAGTGAGAGGCTATTTCTCTGGTTATTTTATTTACACGGAGTTTCATCATGGCATCGATTCATCAATCGACGTTGTCGGAGTTTGCAATCGCGGAGCGATCCTCAGGGACTTACATCTCGCAGGCTTTGCTGCGATGGTCGCTGGTTGTCGTGTTCATGTGGTTTGGAGGTATGAAGTTCACGAGCTACGAGGCGCATGGCATTGCTCCGTTCATCGCGAATAGCCCGATCATGAGCTGGTTGCACGCGGCATTCGGCATTCAGGGTGCAAGTTATGTGATCGGCACGATCGAACTGTCTACCGGCGTTGCGCTTGCAGCCGGCGCATTCGTTCCGCTGTTCTCCGCGCTCGGCGCAGCGATGTCCGCGATGACATACCTGATCACGTTGACTTTCTTTGTCACGACACCGGGGGTAGCGGAAGCAACTGCCGGCGGATTCCCCGCGATTTCCGCGCTGCCAGGTCAGTTTCTGCTGAAGGACCTGGTGCTTCTCGCGGCTTCGTTCAGTCTCCTGGCGACGTCGTTGCCGCGCCTGTTCTCCCGGTCACGTTGACTGATCTCCGGCGCTGCGCGGCCACGTAAGTCGCGCAGTTCCACACACATTCGTCTACCGCAAGGACCGATCTCGCCTCGATCTCGTGTCCGCACTCGCCTCGACTTTTTGGCCGAACTGGAGGTTGTCATGTCTGCTACGCCCACTTATCAAACGGTCTCTGTTGCCGATCGTCGCACGGGATCGACCATCGATGTGTTCTACCGCAATGCCGGACACAAGGACGCTCCGGTCGTCCTTTTGCTGCACGGCTTTCCGACGTCGAGCCACCAGTTTCGCGGGCTCATCGCCCGGCTCGCCGACAAATATCGTGTGGTCGCCCCCGACTTGCCGGGCTTTGGCTTCTCCGATGCACCTGCAGCCAGCACCTTTACCTATACGTTCGACCATCTGGCCGAAGTGGTCGAAAGCTTTACCGATACGATCGGCCTAAATCGTTACGCGCTTTATGTTTTCGACTACGGCGCGCCCGTCGGCTTTCGACTGGCTGCGTCGCGACCGGAGCGCGTGAGCGCGCTGATTTCACAGAACGGCAATGCCTATGAGGAAGGTCTCAGTGAGGCCTGGAATCCGATTCGCACTTACTGGGAAGCGGACACGGACGAGAACCGCAGTAACCTCCGCGCGTTCCTGAAGTCCGAGACGACTTCATTTCAGTACATGCACGGGGAGTCGGATACATCGCTGATCACCCCCGAGTCGTACACGCTCGACCAGCATTTTCTCGATCGACCCGGCAACGCCGACATTCAACTCGATCTGTTCCGCGACTACAAATCGAACGTGGCGGCGTATCCGCGTTTCCACGAATATTTCCGTACTCATCGTCCACCGACGCTGGCTGTCTGGGGAAAGAACGATCCATTTTTTCTGCCCGCGGGTGCAGAAGCCTTCCGGAGAGATCTTCCGGAGACGGAAGTTCACTTCGTCGACGCCGGTCACTTTCCGTTAGAAACGCATCTCGACGAAGTCGCGGCGATCGTTCGGGCATTTCTGGCACGGACGGTGGATTCGGCGCAAGGTGCGTCTCTGTTCGGAGTGCTTGGAGATTCACATGCACCTGCCGAGGCGAAAGGGTTGCTCGATGTCATGCATGGCGTGTTCGGCTTCGTGCCTAACCTGGGTTATGCGATTGCCGCGGAGCCGTCGGCGCTCGGCGCTTATATCTCGATGCTTCAGGCGCTTGGGGAGAGTTCGCTCGACCCCGTCGCTCAGCAAGTCGCGATGGTCTCCGCAAGCCGCGCAAACTCCGCGGAATACGGAATTGCCGTGCACGCAACGCTTGCAGCCAAACTTGGCGCGTCGGCTGAAGTCGTCCAGGCATTGCGCAACGGTGGCACGATTGACGATCCCCGGCTGGAAGCAGTGCGTCGCTTTGCCGGGGCAATCGCGACGAACCGGACGCAGGTATCGGACAGCGACGTCAATGCCCTGAAAGCCGCGGGATTCGATCGCCGTGCGATGGTTGCTATCGCATTGGCCGCTGCCGCGAAGACACTCGTCAATACGGTAGCTCATCTCTCGCGGCCGGAAATCGACGAGGCTTTCCGGGGCGAGTAGTGCAATGACGGGAAGGCGTTTGTTTTAGGTGCTTCCGATCTGCCACCGCCTGCAAAAAGTCCTCGTAGGCAGACGCGCCGGCGCAAGCCTCGGGTGGCGTGCCGCCGCCTCGTTCGCATCCGGCTGCGACCCCGCCGGTCAACTCTCCGGGTCGTATCCGAACTCGCGGAGTTCCTGTGAACAGCGGCAGGCCTTGGCGATTCTCGCGGCCCATTCGACGGCGGCTTCGCGCGACGGAAGTTCCAGGACGCAGAAGCCGCCGTCGAACTCCTTGGTCTGCGGGTAGGTCTCGTTCGTGGCAGTGCCGTCAGCGGCGACCATCAGCGGCGCGACGTGCTCGTTAACACCACCGCCGAACACATAGACGCCAGCTTCCTTCGCCTCGCGTATGACCGCGCGCGCCGCTTCGCCAACCGCAGGCATGTCTTCGTCGGAGATGTCCATCGCCGATGCGGGGAAGGAGATAAGGTACTTCGTCATCGTTCGATCCTCCGGGTGTGGGTTCGCTCGCCGGTCGGGCTATCTCGCGCCGCGATGAGGCTGGGCTATTCCGGCGACTTCTGTTGGATCGTCTCAACGATACACTGAATGGGCGAAAATACAGTCTGCAAAAAACCGGAACGGGAACACGCAGCCGCCATGAAGAAGTTATTGATCGTCTATCACACGATGACCGGAGGCACGCAACAAATGGCCGAGGCAGCAGCGGCCGCCGCTCGGGAGCAGTCCGGTGTCTCGGTCGACATGAAGCGGGCCGTCGAAACAGGTCCGGACGACGTGCTCCAGGCCGACGGCTATCTCTTCGCAACGCCGGAGAACCTCGCGACGATGTCGGGTCTGATGAAGGACTTCTTCGACCGCTGCTACTACCCGGCGCTCGATCGCGTGAACGGACGTCCGTATGCGGCGATGATCTGTGCCGGCAGCGATGGGCAAGGCGCATTGCGCCAGATCGAACGCATCGCCACGGGATGGCGTCTCAAAGCCGTGGCGCCGGGCATCATCGTCTGTACGCATGCACAGACGCCGGAGCGCATTCTGGCGCGCAAGGTCATCGGCAGGGCCGACCTTGCGCGCTGCGCAGAGCTCGGCGCGGGATTGGCGGCCGGGCTCTCGCTTGGCGTGTTCTAGCGTCGCATCGACGTCGAACGTTCGGCTCTGCGTACGAGCGATTACGGTCAATGCAGATGCGCGGAATCAGAAGGATCGCGGCAGACCGAGAATATGCTCGGCGACGTA
This sequence comes from Caballeronia temeraria, assembly GCF_001544795.2. Taxonomy (GTDB): domain Bacteria; phylum Pseudomonadota; class Gammaproteobacteria; order Burkholderiales; family Burkholderiaceae; genus Caballeronia; species Caballeronia temeraria. Next base: position 136,907 of record NZ_FCOI02000008.1, read on the forward strand.
GGACAGGATGAGATTCGTCGAAATCGGCGCGACCTGATATAGACGCGTTTCGCGGAATTTACGCTCGACGTCGTATTCGGATGCGAAGCCGAACCCGCCATGAAATTGCAGACACGCGTTCGCGGCCTCCCATGAGGCATCGGCGGCCAGCAGCTTCGCCATGTTGGCTTGCGCGCCGCAGTGCTCATGCTTGTCGAAAAGCTCGCACGCCTTGTAGCGCATGAGGTTCGCCGCTTCGACATTGACCAGCGCCCGCGCGATGGGAAACTGCACGCCCTGATTCTGTCCGATCGGCCGGCCGAAGACCACGCGCTCCTTCACGTACTGCGACACCTTGTCGATGAACCAGTAACCATCGCCGATGCATTCCGCCGCGATCAGCGTGCGCTCCGCGTTGAGGCCGTCGAGAATGTACTTGAAGCCCATGCCTTCCTCGCCGATCAGGTTGTCGGCGGGAATCTCCAGGTTGTCGAAGAACAGCTCGTTGGTCTCGTGATTGACCATGTTCGGGATCGGGCGAACCGTCATGCCGTGGCCGATCGCTTCGCGCAGATCGACGAGAAAGATCGACATGCCTTCGCTCTTCTTCGTGACATCGGCGAGCGGCGTGGTGCGCGCAAGAAGAATCATCAGATCCGAATGCTGGATGCGCGAGATCCAGACCTTCTGCCCGTTGATGACATAACGATCGCCCTTGCGATGCGCGGTCGTCTTGATCTTCGTCGTGTCGGTACCGGTCGTCGGCTCGGTCACGCCCATCGACTGAAGGCGTAATGCGCCCGAGGCGATCTGCGGCAGATAACGTTCCTTCTGCTCTTTCGAGCCGTGCCGCAGCAACGTGCCCATGTTGTACATCTGGCCATGACACGCGCCCGAGTTGCCGCCCGAGCGATTGATCTCTTCCATGATGACCGATGCTTCCGTCAGGCCAAGCCCCGAACCGCCGTAGTCTTGCGGGATCAGTGCGGCGAGCCATCCGGCTTTGGTGAGCGCATCGACGAAAGCTTCAGGATAGCCGCGTTCTTCATCGACCTTGCGGAAGTATTCGGATGGAAACTGCGCGCAGAGATCGCGCACGGCATCGCGAATGTCCTGATGAGCATCGGCGGTGGTATTGAACATGATGAGATCTTCCGGAGCGGGTTAGGCGAGCGTGGCGCGGGCGGTCATGCCGATCCACCCTTCGTGGTCGTTCGACCATAACTCCACCGTCTTGCCATCCGCCGACGGCTTGCCGCACAGATGAAGCGCGTTTCCGGCGAAGCAGGGACGCATGGCCTTGAACGCGAACTCGACGACGCGGCCATCGGGACGCTGTCTGCGCACGAGATCGAGGAGCAGCGTGGCGATCAACGGACCATGCACGACGAGGCCGGGATAACCTTCGACCTCGGTGACGTAAGGTTTGTCGTAGTGAATGCGATGACCGTTGAATGTCAGCGCCGAGTATCGGAAGAGCAGCACTTCGTCGGGAACCAGCGTACGTTGCCACGTGGCATCGGCGGGCGCGGCGGTCGGCGTGGGCGCGGGTGCGCCGGGCGCGGCCGGCTCGCGATAGACGATGTCGTGTTCTTCCTCGATAGCGAGCGCGCCATCGCACGAAATGCGATGCGCGACGGTCACGAAGCCGAGCTTGCCGGTCCTGCCTTGCTTCTCGGTCACATCGAGAATGCGCGACTCGCGCGCGATCGTCTTGCCGACGATGATCGGCGATTCGAAACGAAGCCGTCCGCCCGCCCACATGCGGCGCGGCAGGCCCAGATCGGGCAGAAAGTCGCCCTTTTTCGGATGCCCGTCTTCCGCGATCAAGGACTGCGCGGCGGACGGACGAAAGAAAATCCAGTGCCACAAGGGCGGAAGCGCGTCGCCGTCGATCGGCGGCTGAGCGTAATCGAGCGTTGCGCTGAGTCCGGCTGCGTGCGTGGGCGCGACGAAATCGGCGGCTTGTTCGGTACGTTCCTGAAAGGCTTCGGACCGGCTATTCATGCTTGTCTCCTGACGGCCAGCTGTTCGTTGTCGGTGGAACAAGTCTAAGGGAATCGTTCGAAGCGCGGAAATACCCGTTCTATGTGCCAGTCATGGAGCGATCCTGTTGCAGCGGCCTCTTCCTCGTCCTCGGGAAAGCATGTCGAGTGGTTCGACTTCATCGTTTACTCGTTCTGTTCAATCTCTCGCGCTATGCTCCCTTGCCATCATCCCTTTGAGCGAGGTGAGAAGTGAAGCGTGACTGCATCGGTCGCAACACACGAACGTCCACTCGTCTGAGTCTCTTCATAACACTTATCATATTGATTAGGTTCGTGGCGGGGTGCGCATCGACCGTCAATGAGGTCGAGCCTCTTGCCGTCGACCTCCATGAAACCATCGTGCAAGTCCCCGTCAACGAGCACGGACTACTCGGCGACCATGTGCGCGACATCGTGGCCACGATCTACATGCCCGATGGCGCTGGCCCCTTTCCGTTGATCGTCCTGAGTCATGGTAGTCCGCCTGATCCGGGAGATCGGCCGAAGATCGGCCGCTTTCGCAAGTTGCCGCAGATACGGACGTTCGTCGGTCTCGGCTTTGCTGTCATCGTGCCGATCCGGCGTGGCTACGGGGCGACGGGCGGCACCGACGAGGAAGAGATCCGCTCTTGCCGGAACCCCGATTACGCGAATGCCGGCAAGGAGGCGGCGCGGGATGTGCTTGCAGCAGTCACATACGCGCAGAGCCTGCCTCAAGTCGATCGAAACCGGGTTGTGCTGGTGGGGCAATCAGCGGGCGGGTTCGCTTCACTGGCGGCCGCAAGCTATGCACCGAAAGGCGTGGTTGCGGTCGTCAACTTCTCGGGCGGTCGAGGAGGGGACCCGTTGAAACATCCGGGCGTTCCGTGCGATCCTCAGCAGATGGCCGACACCATCGCGCAATTCGCATCGACCACCCGTGTTCCCGTTCTCTGGCATTACGTTCAGAACGACCAGTACTTTTCACCTGAAGTGGTCAGGACATGGTATTCGGCCTTTCGGGCAGCAGGCGGTCAGGGGCAGTTGATCATCGAACCGCCATTCGGCAACAACGGTCACGGCATGTTTAATGTCGACCGGTCAATCCCGATCTGGTCGCCTCACTTCCAGCAATTCGTCGCGCCGCTCGTTTCGATGGAGCGGTGAGAGTCTGCGTGTCTTTCGGCGATCAACCGAATGGATGTAGTTCTCCATGTCGATCGTTCCCGCACCCAATGCGTCCACGACGCCGTTCATGGGGCGTTCCATTTGCATCCAGATGCTGAGGTCTCCCGTATATGCCGACAGTGGCGCAATAATGTGCCGCGACTTCTGGAGACCAGCATGAATCGCAAAATGATCCTCACGATAGCTGCCTTTGCTATGACCGCGTCCGCTATGGCCGCCGCAGGTGAAGCCGTCACGGTAGGCGGGCAGGCGATGTATCCCAGCAAAGATATCGTGGAAAACGCGGTCAACTCCGCAGACCACACAACGCTCGTGGCGGCAGTCAAGGCGGCGGGTCTTGTCGAGACGCTGAAGAGCAAGGGCCCATTCACGGTGCTGGCGCCGACCAATGCCGCGTTCGCGGCGTTGCCTGCCGGCACAGTCGAAACACTCGAGAGACCTGAAAACAAGGCCACGCTTGCCAGCATCCTCACGTATCACGTCATTCCCGGACGTTACGATTTTCGTAAGCTCGACACGGCGATCAAGGACGGTGCAGGAAAGGCAGAACTCAAAACCGTGAACGGGGACACGTTGACCTTCTCCGAGAATGGCCCGCATAACATTACCGTCGCCGACGAGTCGGGCCACACGGCCAGCATCTCGACGTATGACGTGATGCAGAGTAATGGCGTCATCATGGTTGTCGACAGAGTCCTCATGCCGAAGTGACCGGGCACGCGTGATTCGCCGTCCTCTCTGCCGTGACGATAGTTCAAAGTCAAAACCGGGGATCGGATGCCAGTGAGCGAACGTTCATTGCGCCAACTTCGATTAAGCAGGCGTGCGTGATGGCTTTCAGGACGTCACGCTTCGCTAGGGAAGTATCGTCCTGTTTCCGCCGAAGGATTCGGTGCTCGCTGGAGTCGCCGTCGGGGAAGCGGACGCATTCGCCGACGGCGGATCTGGCGGAATCGAAGCCTTCAGAAGATATCCACTCGACGTGAGGAAAATCGTAAGCAAAAGAACGAATTCCATGACGTTCACCTCGCTCGTGCGCGTGCCTGTGAGCGGGCAGACACTCGCCTGGTTCGACTAAAAGGAGCGCGGCGCCGAAGACGCCTCATGCGTCGCAAAAGAAAACGCCTGCACGATGCGCAGGCGTTTCCGTGGCCCCGCTACCGCGCCCCAAACGAACGATTTCTCATCCGCCTTTGTGTCAGGGGCCGGCTTCCGCGCGGCTGCTTTTAGTATAGGTCGTGTTGCGGGATTTCCAAGTCGGCCAGAGAACCTTTAGTCGGTCGAGAATCGTCGGACGCTCGGCCGACAAATCGATATCCGGGCGCCGATCGGTGTTTGTGCCAATGACGGGCGGCATGTTTGCAGCTATTAATTAAGTTGTCGCCATCTGATCTATCGCAGCCCAGATATGAGCGAACTACGAGTAAAACGAGACCCCGAAGGCACGCGGCGGCGGATTCTCGAAGCCGCCGCCGAGCAGTTCACGAAGTTCGGCCTCGCAGGCGCGCGCGTCGATGCTATCGCGACGGTAGCCGGCACGAACGAGCGAATGCTTTACTACTACTTCACGAGCAAGGAAGGGCTGTACGTTGCAGTGCTCGAAGCCATGTATGCCCAGTTTGCGGAGCGAGAGGGCAGCCTGGATCTGTCCGGCCTGCAGCCGTCCGACGCGATTCGGAAGCTGGCGCAATCGATCTGGACACACCTTCGAGACAATCCCCAATGGCTCAATCTCGTCAATAACGAAAATTTGCACGAAGGGCGTTACCTCGAACGGTCAAGCAGGTTGCGTGAGACGATCTCCCCGGTGGTTGACCTTTTGCGCGCAATCCTCGAACGCGGCGCTTCGGAGGGGCAGTTTCGGCCGGGTATCGATCCGCTCGATTTCTACGTGACCCTGGTTGGGATGGGTTATTACGTCGTGTCGAACCGCTTCACCCTGGAAGCGTTCACTGGCCGAAATTACGCAGAGCAGCGCAACCATGAGTCGATTTCCAGGCTGCATGTCGACATGCTGCTGTCCTATCTGCGTCCGGACTCTCGCACAATGGATTGATCAACTGACCATTGCTGTCCAGGACAGTGAGTATGAAAACGCGAGTGCCTCACTAGTTTCGGCATGAGGCTTTATTGGGTCAATCGCTTTCGTCGATAGTGCTCAGTTGTGCCACTCCGTAGCGGCACTTCGCAATTGCTATGTGCATTCGTCGAAAGCGAGGCCCGTGGGGCGGTATACGGGCCATGCTCCAAGGCTCAAAAGGACTGTAGTGGTTGTGGGGGTATCTCACTTGGATTGAGACGCCTTGCATTCCGTTTCAAACCAATGATCGACCCGGCGCTGCGCCGCGTGCAGATCCGCTGGGTAGTTTGGATCGTCGTGCCACGGCGACGGGTTGTAGCCCGCCTTGCTCAGCGCTGAAAGCTCGCTTCGATGCTGTGACCTCGTCTTTGGAGCGTTGCTTTTAGTCGCGGCCAGATCACGGCACTCGGTTTCGCTCAAATGTCGTCCGCCTTGTGTCGCGCCGGCTGAGGGATTTCCAGTCAGCAGGAGCGCCAACGCAGCAAGCGCCGCGCAGGTATTCGTGAGATTTTTCATGGCACATCTCCGTACGTCCGAGTGCGCAACGCAAACGGTGAGATGCCGCCGATCGCGCCTCGTCCGAATATATCTTGCCTCATTCAAGCCATCCGGAGAGGTGCACATTTCAAAGATGAGACAGCATCTGCTCGAACCAGCGGCGCTTCCGGGAAAAAAATTCAGCCTGCAGTGTTGTGGCGCTCAAGTCCGATCATCGCCATATGTTCTCAACGAATCCACGATGATGACACGCCATATCGCACAAGCATGACCTGGATTAATCTGCGCGACCTGTCCCGGCTCTAGCATGAGACTCAAGCCGATGACGATGTGTGAGGCTGCCTGCCCATCGTCCTCGTCGCCTTGCGGGCGGCAAGATGCTTTTGTCGTCGCGTCTGCATGTTGCGAAGTGAATGCCGACGCTCGAGATGAATGAGCAGAAGGAGGCACCGAACCGTGAATCGCTATATGGGCTTGGGACCACAAAGAACAGACCATACGATCCCGACTGCTGAAGACATCCTGCGCGACACCCAGAATTTCTCCCTCGTTCTGGGCGGCCCTCTCTTCCAGCTGCTGCGCCGGACGCACATGGCCGACGATGCGCTGGAGCTCGTACGACAGCGGGTTCTCGTGATCTCCCTTGTGGCGTGGCTGCCATTGCTAGTGCTCTCTGCTCTGGACGGACACCTGCTGGGCCGCAGTGTGGCCGTGCCGTTCCTGCTGGATCTGGAGGTTCATATTCGCTTCCTGGTGGCAGTACCTCTCTTGATCCTTGCTGAACTGGTTGTGCATCGGCGGCTGCGTCCGATCGCGCGAGCCTTCCTCGACAGGAAGATCATTCCGGAAGCGTCCGTCACACATTTCGATGAGGTCGTCAGGTCCGCATTCCGTCTGCGCAACTCGATAGCCGCCGAGTTGCTGATGATCGCGCTCGTGTACGGCGTGGGCATCCTCGTTGTCTGGCGCCAATACACCGCGCTGCAAACGACGACATCATGGTACGCAGTGCCCGGCTCCGGCGGCCTGTCGCTTTCGCTCGCCGGATTCTGGTATGGCTATGTGAGCGTGCCGATATTCCAGTTCCTCTTGATCCGCTGGTACTTCCGGCTATTCATCTGGACGCGCTTTCTGTGGCAGGTATCGCGCATTGAATTGAGTCTTGTTCCCACGCATCCGGACCGCGTCGGCGGCTTGGGATTTCTTGCCAACACGGTCTACGCGTTCACGACCCTCCTCGTTGCGCACGGCGCGATGCTCGCCGCTCAGTTCGCCAACCGCATTTTCTTCGCCGGGGCCGCACTCACGGAATTCAAGGTCGAGACAGGGGCGATGGTTCTCTTCCTGCTGTGCCTGGTCTTTGCTCCGTTGCTGGTCTTCGCGCCTCAGCTGGCTCAGGCGAAGCGCACGGGCCTGAGCGAATACGGCACGTTGGCGGAGCGCTATGTGCGCGAGTTCGACGCCAAATGGCTGCGGGGCGGCTCGCCCGCTGGCGAGGCGTTCGTGGGCAGCGCCGATATTCAATCGCTTGCCGATCTCGCGAACAGTTTCGACGTCGTCCGCACGATGCGAATCGCCCCGATTACCAAGGATGCCATCGTGCGCCTCGCGGCTGCGGTACTGGTGCCGATCGTGCCGCTGGCGCTGACGATGATGTCCCTCGAGGACCTGCTAAAGCGGCTGTTCGGACTGTTGTTCTAGACGTGGGCCTTCATCGCCGTGCCACATCATTCGCTGATGAATCGGATCACGCAGTCGAATATCGGACACTGCGCTCGGCCGCCGCTACACGCAGATGTCCAGGCTCGGCAGCTTCGATCGCCCCGTCACGCAGACCGCGATCGATCAGGCCGGCGATGGCGCGATCGGCGAACAGTCGGCGGTGCTGCTGAAGAACACCAACAACCTGCTGCCCTTCGATCCAGAAGCGATTCGCTCCGTCGCGCTGATCGGCCAGTCCGCGTATGCGGGCAAGGCGGTCTCCGGCTGGCTCATTGAAAATGGTCGATCTTTCGAACGTCCAAGGTTTGGTGTCGATGCCATCCTTTCATACGGCATTGGCGGTCCTGTTCACTTATTCGCTCGCGAGGTTTCGTTGGCTGCTCTGCATTGCGATACCGCTTAACGTGACTATGATAATTTCCACACCGACGCAGGGCGGACATTATCTGGCAGACGTTGTGGCAGGACTTTTCTTGTCCATACTGACCGTCCGGACTTACAGCGAAATTGCCAGACGAGGCGAGCGCAGCTTAGCTACCCGTCGCACGCCTTCCACCGCAAATATCGCTGAGATCATTCCGGAGCGTCTGCTTTAGGAGTGTCCCTCCGACCGCAAGGGGTCGCGGGCCGTCCTTGTGCCATTTCTGCCGCTGGAAGTCCAAGCAGGAAGTTCGAAGTTCAGCGTATCAAAAGCAAGGTAGTTCAAAGTTACGCGAACCAGCGATTCAAACTTGAATGAGCAATATCGTTCGAGATGCAAGTTTCGCGGCCAGCACGGTTCAGATTTTCGTAAATCTGGACGTCCGCCGCCTACGATTCACCCCAGGCGATAGACCCTCGCAACCGTGCCTCGAAACAACGCCTGCCGGTCCTCGATGCTTGCCTGTCGCGTCATTCGCTTGAACGCATTCCAGCCGTTGCTGAATGGATAGGAGCCTTTGTCGACCGGGAAATTGCTTTCGAACATGCAACGATCCGCGCCGAACGTTTCGATGCAGGTCAGCATCCACGGCTTCCAGGCTTCGGCCAGTTCTATCGAAGAGGGTGGCCGCTCACCTTTATCGAAGTCGAAGCCATTGATCCGCATTCCGAGTCCGCCCACCTTCACATAGACGTTCGGCAACTGCGCGAGCTTGCGCATCGAACGTGACCATGTGTCGAACACTTCCTTGCGCTGATGCGCGTAGCTGGCGATTCTCACCACGCCTCCGCAATGATTGACGATGAACGGCGTGTCGGGATTTGCCTTGGCTAAATCGAATAACTCGGGAAGCTGGGGGAAGAACAACCATGCGTCGTAGGAGAGTCCCAACGGTTTCAGTTGAGCAACGCCCGCCCGATAATCGGTGTCGAGCAAGAGTCCACGAGGAACGGCCGACAACGGGTTCACAAGCGTAGCGTCGGCATCCCACGTTACGAGGTGCCGTACACCGCGCAAGCGGCCGTCGCCAGCCTCCAGTTCCGCCTCGAGGACGTCTCGTACAGCAGCGCCACGCCGGAGATCCGCGTATCCGACAATGCCCTTCGCGACCTGCGGCTTTTCTGTCTGCATCGGCGCGGTGACTTGAGCGACATACTCGACTTCGCCAACCGGGCGCAATGGTTCCGGACCCGTGGTGCGATACCGTGTCAATGCCTGCATGAAGACAGACGCAGTGATGTTGTGTCCGGAACGCACATCCTCCAGATACTCGTCGAGCAAATACGTCCAGCCCGGGCGCTCATAGAAATGATGATGCGCGTCGATGATCGGCATGTCCGGTTCGAGCGCCGCTTCCGTGCCGGATGCGAGCCACTCGGCCCGAACGGGAAGGTAGTTGCTGCTTGTACTCATACTCCGTGTTTCCTCTTTGGCAAAAGCGCGGTGCACGCCGAGCGCAGGCATCAGGACGGACGCGGCGGCCGCGCCGAGCAAGTGGCGCCGGCGAATCGAATGAGAAGATGGCATTTTCATTCCCCCTTGTTGAATGCATAGAGGGAAAGCGTCAGCAACGTCGTGATCGCCAATACGACGGCGAGACCGACCATGCCCGCGGTGAACGTGCCGAAACTGTCCTTCAGGTAGCCGACGAGATACGGACCGGCAAAGCCGCCGAGCGCGCCGATAGAGTTGATCAGCGCCAGCCCGCCGGCAGCCGCCTGACCGGACAGGAAGCGTGCGGGTAGCGTGTAGAAGATCGTGCGACCCGCGATGGTCCCGATCAACGCCAGCGTAATGCCCGTCAACGCAGGCACCAGTTGCTCGAAACAGGTCGAGATGCCAAGCGCAACCGCACCGATGAAAAGACCCGCCGCAAGGTTAGCGATATGACCGCCGCGCCGGTCGACGCGTTTGGCCCACCACAGAAGCGCGATGGTCGCGAAGAAGTAGGGCGCAGCCGATACCCAGCCCGTTTGCGTCACGCTCATGCCGTGCGCTTTGAGCATCTGCGGCAGCCAGATGCCGATGCCGTAAGAGCCCATCGTGAAGCCGAAGGAAATCATCGCGAGGATGTACATCCGCACATCTTTGAGCGCTGCGCCGAAGTCCTTCTTCTTCTGGCTCGCATTGCCCTCGCGATCGAAGGCGCTTTGCAAAGCCTGGCGTTCGTCTGGCGAGACCCACTTCGCATCGGCGGGTCTGTCCGCCAGCATTTTCAGTACGAAGAAGCCGAGAATGCACGCCGGCAGGCCCTCGACGATGAACATCCATTTCCATCCGGCGAGCCCGAGCAAGCCGTCCAGCTTGAGGAGCCACGCGGACAACGGCCCGCCCACCAACGATGAAAGCGGCGTCGAGACGGTGAACCAGGCCAGCACCCGCGTGCGATAGCTGGCCGGGAACCACACCGCCAGAAAGAAGATGACGCCCGGAAAAAACCCCGCTTCGCCGATGCCCAGCAGAAGACGAATCACGTAGAAGCTCTTCGGTCCGACCGCGAGCGCCGTCGCGGCAGCGAAGAAGCCCCACGTGATCATGATGCGCGCGAGCCATCGCCGGGCGCCGAAGCGATACATCGCGAGATTGCTCGGCACTTCGCAAAGGCAATAGCCCGCGAACATGATGCCCGCGCCCCAGCCAAACTGTGTCGCGGTCAGGCCGAGGTCGCGGTTCATCGTGAGGGCCGCGAAGCCGACGCTGGTGCGATCGAGATAATTGAAGAAGTAGGCGAGCGCAAGAAGGGGGATGAAACGCCACGCTGCCTTTTTGACGGCTTGCTGTTCGAGCGTGGTATCGACGGCGGTTTCGGCCGCGATATTCGAGGATAGGGATGTCATGCTTCGTCTCCGGACGAAACACCGGACGCGCGCCTTCATGCCGGCCTGCGCGCAGCGGTGCTCCTTTTTGTGCTGTTGTGCTCAGGCGCTCGCCAGTTCGTTGGCGGAGGGACTGGACGTATCGCGGGAATGGGGCGACTGACACTTCACGACGCCGGCATCCGCCAGTTGCCTGAGGTCTTCCGGCGAGTAACCCAGCTCCATCAGCAGCGCCTGCGTGTCCTGACCCAGCGATGGCGGACCTGCGCGAAGTTGCAGACGCTCGCCGCCGAGGGTCAACGGCAGCAATGCCGTCTTCGTCGATATCGGCTGGCCTGCGCCGCTCGCGTCGGATGGCAAGGTGACGTCGGCGAGTCCGTTTGTCGCGAGCAGATGCGGATCGTCGAACAGATCCTGCGGCTTCGTAATCGGCGCGTACGGCAATCCGCAGCGCTCGAAGATGGCGCTGATCTCGGCTGCGGTGAACGCTTCCATATGCGCACGAAGCCGCGGCATCAGCCAGTCGCGCGCTTGCACGCGCTGGTTGTTGGTGACGATGCGTTCATCGGCCTTCAGGTCGTCGAGGGCGAAGGCGTCGCAGAAGAGCGCCCATTGCGTATCGGACACGACCGCGAGGAAGATCTGCTCGCCGTCCTTCACCGAGAAGACGTCATAGACCGCCCACGCCGAAATGCGGCTCGGCATCGGCGCGGCGGCGTTTCCCGTGACGGCGTACTGCATCATGTGCTGCGCGACGAGGAACACGTTGTTCTCAAACAAGGCGCTCTGCACCTCTTGTCCCCGGCCGGTGCGCTCGCGTTGCGCCAGCGCCGCCATTGCGCCGATCGCGCCGAACATGCCGCCCATGATGTCGTTGACGCTCGTGCCTGCCCGCAAGGGCCGCCCTTCGGGACCGGTCATGTACGCGAGTCCGCCCATCATCTGCACGACTTCATCGAGCGCGGTGCGATGATCATAGGGACCGGGCAAGAAGCCTTTGTGCGACACGTAGATCAGACGAGGATTGAGTCTGGACAGGGCCGCGTAGCCGAGCCCCAGCTTGTCCACCGTGCCGCTCTTGAAGTTCTCGCTGAAGATATCGGCGCCCGCGAGAAGCTTGTGCACGATCTCCACGCCGCGCGGGTCTTTCAGATCGACGGCGATGCTTTTCTTGTTCCGGTTGAACGTACTGAAGAAACCGGCGCCGGAGCCTCGCAGATTGCGGGTGCTGTCGCCGCTGATCGGCTCGATCTTGATGACTTCCGCGCCGAGATCCGCCAGCACCATGCCGCACGTCGGCCCCATCACCATGTGCGTCATTTCCACGACGCGCACGCCGCTGTACGGCAAGGATTGATTCGATTCCACTTCGCTCATTGCGCGGCTCCCAGCAAACAGCCTTCCGGTTGGGGCGCACTGGGTGCGCGCCCGTCTGCATACGAGAAGCCTTTCGGCAATCCCGCGTCTTGTACGTGTCCGTAGAGCGCTTCGCCCGGAAGCGCCTGCGCCAGAATCGCGCGCGCCGCGATGAGGCTGTCGATGTCGACGCCCGTGTCGTAGCCCATCGCCTCAAGCAGAAACGCGAGGTCTTCGGTGACGATGTTCCCCGTCGCGCCGGGCGCGTAGGGACAGCCGCCGAGGCCCGCCTGGCTCGAATCGATCGTGGTGACGCCCGCATCGAGTGCCGCGACGACGTTCGCCAGGCCTTGACCGCGCGTGTTGTGGAAGTGAGCGCCGCCCGCCTTCTCGCCGACTTCGGATTGCAACCGTCGAAACAGACGACGAACCTGAGCGGGGTTGGCGTAGCCGCTCGTATCGGACAGGCCGATTTCGTCGACGCCGCATTCGGCCATCGCGAGGCACATGCGCATGGTCTGGTCGTCGGTCACGGTGCCTGCGATCGTGCAGCCGAATGCGACCGATACACCCGCTTCGATCTCGATGCCGGGGAAGCGCTCATCGCGCAACGCGACGATGTTGCGCACCTCTTCGATCAACTGCGCGGTGGATTTGCGGACATTGGCCAGCGCGTGTTCATCGGTGACGGAGACCGGCAACGTGACTTTATGCACGCCGGCTTCGAACGCGCTTTGCGAGCCGCGCAGGTTCGGCGCCAATACGGCGACACGGAGGTCTGGAATGGACAAAGCGTGAGCGACGACGTCGGCGATATCGGCCATTTGCGGCAACAGCTTCGGCGGAACGAACGAGCCGACTTCGATCTCCTTCAGGCCGGCTGCGGCCAGCGCGGAGATCCATCTGAGTTTGGCCGGCGTCGGCATGACGCTTTTGATGCTCTGCAAGCCGTCGCGTGGCCCGACTTCGCTAATCAGTATTCGAGGACGTGTGGCGTTCATTTCGCTCCTTAGTTCTGCCAGGTAGACCCAGGTTTCGTTAGAGAGAACTATAGGCGCACACCGGCGACCTCGAAAAGACGGGTTAACCCAATATTTTAGAACTGGAGTTCTGTCAGATAGAACTGTATAGTGGTGGAAACATGACGAGGTGGCTTAGATGACAGAAGGGACGCCGCAAGAAGGCCGGCCGAATGATTCGAGTGAAGCGTCCAGTGGCGTGGCCGTCCTGGACCGGGCGTTCGCCATCCTCAATGCGTTCGGGCCGACCGACGACCGGCTGACGCTCACCGAGCTTTCACGCCGGACGGAGCTTTATAAAAGCACGGTTTTGAGACTGCTCGGCGCTTTGGAGCACGGCGGGTTCATCCGAAAACTGAGCGACGGGCAATATGCGATCGGTCATCAGCCGTTGCGGCTCGCGACGCTCTATCAGCGGTCGTTTCAGGTGGGACCTGTCGTCGAACCCTTGCTGCAACAGTTGAGCCGGGATCTTGGCGAGACGGCGAGTTTCTACGTGCGGCAGGGCGATCATCGTCTGGTGCTGTATCGCGTCGAACCTAGCCGCAGCGTGCGGGTATCGATTCGGGTCGGAGAAGAGTTCGCGATCGACAAGGGTGCCTCCGGGAAGGTATTGCTCGCGTTCACGGAGACGGAGGATCCGCGCTGGCAAGAGATCCGGGAACGGCTATGGGCCGTCTCGTTCGGCGAGCGAGATCCGGAAACAGCATCGGCTTCGGTGCCCGTGTTCGATTCAACCGGAGAGTTGCAGGGCGCGTTGACCCTTTCAGGACCCAAAGGCCGTTTCGATGCCCCGGCGGTCATCGATGCTGCATTGGCGACATTGCTCGATAGCGCCCGGCGCGCGACGATTGCGTTGGGCGGCAAAGGATCGAGGTACGACGCAAGCATAGCGAGCTTCGCGAAAGCGCCAGCGGCTACCGATGGAAGCGAGAACGTCGACCGGGCGGGGCGTTGATCTGCTGGCCAACGTTCAGTCATTGAAGGAGACGAAGTGCGATGACCAACAGAATGGCTGACCTCTTCCGATGTCTCTCGGCTGGCGTCTATGTGATCGGCGTGGCGGACGGCGCAACGAGGAACGCGTTCACGGCCAGTTCGGTCATGCAGGTTTCGTTCGACCCGCTGCTTGTTGCGCTCGCCATCAATCCGTCGCATGCGTCCTATCCGATACTCGACCGGGGACGGGCCTTTTCCATCAACGTGTTGCGCTCGGATCAGAAGCCGTTAGCCGAGCACTTCGGCACACACACGGGCAGCACGATCGACAAACTGTCGTCGACCCCTTGGCGGGCCGGCCGGAGCGGCGCGCCGCTGCTGCTCGATGCGCTGGCGTATTTCGACTGTCGGCTCTTTACCGAGGTCGAAGCCGGCGATCATCGTCTGGTGATCGGCGGTGTGATCGACGGCGCGGTCCTTTCTCCGGAAGCGCAGCCGTTGTTGTATGTCGCGACCGGCGATCTGGATCAGAGCGCCCAACTCTACGCAAAGACGTTCAACGAGTCGAAGTAGTCAATACCGCGTACCGTGATGATCGGTTCGACCGGCGCTGCCCGATTCGGAGCAGCGCCGCTCGTGGTTACACCTCGGTGGCCTTCCCGGCGCCGAGATCCGCGCCGGTCGTCGGCTCGGCCGACGGGTCCGACGCCTTCACGGTCTCGGCGCGAATCATCAAGGTTGAACGGTTTCGCTCGCAGCGACCAAGAGGACGCCGGAGCGTCGCTTACGGTCGTGATGCTGCAAGCCTCAGCGCGAAGGCACCGCACTGGCGTATCGCGGAGGGAAACCGCGTCGTGGAATGAAAAGGCCGCCTGTCCGGATCGAGTCCGCGACATCGGCCTGAATGGGAATCAGCAACGCGTATGCCACGTGATTCGCGTTGATTGCAGGGGCGGGCATCGTCGATGCTTCAGAGGCAATGGAGAGCGCTTCGATCAGGTCGTCGATGCACGCGGCATCGAAGCGCGATTTTTTAAAGCCACCGGAGCTGGCCGCAATCGGCCAGGATCGACAATGCTGTTTCTGTTCGTCGAAGATGATGAAAACGTCGCAACGGCATTTGCCGAACTGGCCGCGTCGCTCGGCCATCACGCGGACGTCGCGCGCACCGGCGGCGAGGCGTTGCGCATGACGGGCCAGACGCGCTACGACTCCGTTTTCATGGATATCGGATTGCCCGATATCGACGGACGCAAGCTTTGCGAATTCGTTCGCTGCGCGGGCGCATCCACGGAAGCATGCATCGTCGCAGTGACCGGCACGCGTGGATTCGACATGGATTCATCGCGTCAATTCGACGGCTTTCTGCTCAAGCCTGTGACCGCATTGGAACTCGCGGAAGTCATTCGGAGTTGTTGAGGCGTGAATTCGGCCAGCAAGGCGCGGATCGGGCGGCAACGTATCCTGCATAACATTCGCTTAAGGTGCGCCGCGCTACGATCGCAACACGACAACGCCCGTGCGCCTTCATGAATCGATACTTCACCAATAAGCAGGGCGCCGTCCGCCGCATCATCGATCTGAAGCGCAATGGACCTGAGGCGTTCCGTGCGATGGTCGTCGGCACGCAGAAGGATGGCAGGGAAGTCCACGGACTCGAGCAGGTGCTCCTTCATTTGCGGATCGGGCGAATTGCGCATTTCACTTGCAGTAGTTCATTCGGCCCGGAGATCGTCTTCGTCAGCTAATGCGCTCTGATCGCGTCGCGTCGCGCCGCGTCGGTACGCGATCGTTGTGGGAACCTCGCCGGCCGCGTAAGCCGTTTGCAAGACGACGGCACAGCTCCTGCTCCGGTTGCTGACCACCCACGGCAAACGGATATGAGCAAGAACAACAAAGCGGATAAGGGGCTGCCCGCGCCCGATGATCGACAGGCGCTTCTGACCGAACTGCGCCGTTGCAAGATGGCGCGCTCGCCGCACGCGTACGTCAGAGGCAATACAGAGAGATTCTACGAGTGGGTGATCGAGGCGAATGGAGATTCGCTGCCTCACGGCCCCGCGATCTGGATTTGCGGTGACTGCCACACCGGCAATCTCGGGCCGATTGCCAATGCGAAAGGCAAAGTGGAAATTCAGATTCGCGACCTCGATCAGACGGTGATCGGCAACCCGGTGCATGACGTCGTTCGCCTCGGATTGTCCCTTGCAACGGCTGCGCGCGGGTCGGCATTGTCCGGCCTGAACGTCGTTCGAATGATCGAGGCGCTGGCCGCCGGATATGAAGCGGCCTTCGCGGATACGGTTGTCGACACCAAACGTCCCGAGCCTGTTCACGTGACGATGAAGGAGGCCGTGCGTCGATCGTGGCAGCATCTCGCGCGTGAGCGCATCGAAGATCTGCATCCGGCCATTCCCCTGGGAAAACGATTCTGGCCTCTTGCACCAGACGAGCGAAAGGCGATCGAAGCGCTCTTCGCCGACGAGAACATCGCGAGTCTGCCGACCAGCCTGAAGGGTCGCAAGGATTCGGGCGAGGTCGTCGTGCTGGACGCAGCATATTGGGTGAAAGGTTGCAGCTCGCTCGGCCGTCTGCGCTATGCGGTGCTACTCGATGTCGATGGCGGCGTCGTGGAAGGCGACGACCTGTGCCTGATGGACATCAAGGAAGGCGTGAAGGCCGCGGCCCCGCGTTACGAGGACGTGGCGATGCCGCGCGACAACGCCTTGCGGGTCCTCGAAGGTGCGCGACACTTGTCGCCGTATCTCGGCGAACGTATGCGCGCAGCACGCCTGCTCGATCGCGGAGTGGTGATACGCGAGTTGTTGCCGCAGGACATGAAGCTCGAGATCGAGCAACTCGGCAAGGATGACGCGATGCATGTCGCGCACTATCTCGCGGCTGTCGTAGGCAAGGCGCACGCGCGGCAAATGGACGACGCAACAAAGCGAGCGTGGCGAACGGAACTCGGCCGCAATCGATCGAAGACCATCGACGCGCCGCTATGGCTATGGAACAGCATCGTCCAGTTGGTGAGCAGCCATGAAGCGGGGTATCTCGAGCACTGCCGGCGTTACGCGACCGGAGCTTGATGACACGATTCAAGCCGGTATGCAGGGCGGCTTGTGATGACGGAACACGGAGCGCCGCGTGCTATCCTCCGAGGGGTGTCACGTTCAGAGTTACACATGAACACCCACGCGTCCGCAAAAATGAGTCGCCACGAACCTGAAGCGCTTCACCCAGGAAGTCTTCTGGGCGACTTTGTTCTCCCGCGCCTCGATGTCACGATAAGCCAGGCGGCGCGAGACTTGGGCGTGTCTCGTCAGACGTTACATCGAATTCTTGATTCTCGCGCCAGTGTCACGCCGGAGATGGCCGTGCGGCTGGAGGCGTTTTGTGGAATTCCTGCGGTGTTCTGGCTTGAACTGCAGTGCGCGCACGATCTTCGCCGCGCTCGAGCGTCCCTGGTACAGGCGCTTCCTCGCATTCCACGATATCGGCTTTCTCGCCTGGCGATGAGGCAACTCGGAGCAATTGATGGTCGCTAACACCGTATCGCCCCAATACGCCCGAACGGGCGTCACAGGACTCGACGATATCCTTTCTGGCGGTCTCAGCAGGGGCAGCGTCTTCTTGCTCGAGGGTAGTCCCGGCACCGGCAAGACGACCATCGCGCTGAGTTTCCTTCTAGCGGGTGCGGAACTGGGCGAACCGTGCCTCTACATCACGCTATCGGAAACCGCATTGGAGTTGCGAAAGGGCGCGCTGTCACATGGCTGGCACCTTCGCGATGAAATCATCATTTTCGAAGTCAGCCCCTCCGAGAGCTTGCTCGATGCGGACCAGCAACAGACCTTACTGTATTCATCGGACCTGGAATTGGGCGAAACGACGCAACTGATTCTTCGCGAGTTCGAACGCGTCAAGCCGAAACGAGTCGTGATCGACAGTCTGTCCGAGATACGCCTGCTGGCGCAAAGCTCGTTACGTTACCGCCGCCAGATCCTCGCATTCAAACACTACTTCGTGGGGCGTGACGCAACCGTGTTGCTGCTGGACGATCTCACGTCCGAGACGCCTGACAAGACGGTCCATAGTGTGGCTCATGGCGTCATCAAGCTCGAAGAGCTATCGCCACAGTATGGCGCGGAACGGCGTCGGCTCAAGATACTCAAGTATCGAGGTCAGCAGTTCCGGGGCGGATATCACGACTTCACCATCAAGCATGGCGGCGTGTCTGTTTTCCCGCGCCTGGTGGCCGGTGAGCACCGCACCAGCTTTGCACGCAAGCAAATGACGAGCGATGTCGCCGAGTTGGACGCCCTGCTGGGCGGTGGCGTTGAGCAAGGCTCGAGCACACTCATCCTTGGACCGGCAGGTACAGGCAAGAGTCTTTTCGCTATTCAGTTCGTGGTCGCCGCTGTCAGACGAGGCGAAAAGGCAGCGCTCTTCGTGTTCGACGAGGAGCTCGGATTGCTCTTCGACAGGGTCAACCAGATGGGCATCGACCTGGAAAAGATGAGAGCGGAGGGAAGTCTCCATATCGAACAGGTCGACGCAGCCGAATTGTCGCCGGGTGAGTTTGCCTACCGTGTTCGTGCGAGCGTCGACACGGCGCGCGCGAAGACCGTTGTCATCGACAGTCTCAACGGCTATCAGGCAGCGATGCCCGAGGAAAACGCCCTGGTCCTGCACGTGCATGAGCTCTTGCAGTACCTGAACCGGCAAGGCGTGAACACTTTCCTGACGGTGGCGCAGCATGGCCTGGTTGGCGATATGAAGGCGCCGGTCGATGTGACGTATCTCGCCGATACCGTCGTCCTGCTTCGCTATTTCGAGGCGCTGGGACGTGTCCGACGCGCGGTATCGGTCATCAAGAAGCGTACCGGCGCGCATGAAGAGGCGATCCGCGAGTTTCGAATCGGAGCAACCGGTCTGCAGCTCGGCAAACCCTTAGCCGACTTCCAGGGCGTGCTGCGCGGTGTTCCGACTTTCGTTGGAAACGCATCGCCGTTACTTACCCCGAACAGGGATTGACGAGCGCATGTCGGGGAACGATCGATGCCCGGTGCTGCTGCTCACGCCTTCAGGGCGTGATCTTGCTGTTGCACAGTCGCTTCTGGCGGCGGCAGGCATCGGCTCGGTGGCCTGCGCGAACGTGCAGCAGCTTGAGGGCAAAATGAGCGACGATGTCTGCTGCGCGATCGTTGCCGACGAAGCCCTCAACGGAGCCGACTTGACGCCTCTCGCCGATTGGGTTTCGTCGCAGCCGGCCTGGTCGGATCTGCCATTTGTCGTCCTGACGCAGCGAAGCGGAGGGGCCGACCGTCGACCGATGGCCGAACGGCTGACCCGGGCGCTTGGAAACGTCACGTTCATCGAGCGTCCATTCCACTCGACGACATTCGTCAGCGTCGTCCAGACAGCCATGCGCGGCCGTTACCGGCAGTTCGAGGCGCGGGGGAGGATGCTCGAGCTGCACGAAGGCGAGGCGCGTCTGAGAACAGCTTTGACCGCGGGACAACTGGGCTCGTGGACGCTTGATCTCGCCACGCGGACGCTCAGTGCATCGGCCACCTGTAAAGCGATTTTCGGTCGACGCGAAACCGACAGCTTCACTTACGCCGATCTCCTGACGAGTGTTCATCCGGGAGACATGGACCGAATGCAGGCGGCAGTGGCACGCAGTATCGAAACCGGCTGCGACTACGCCATCGAGTATCGCAACGTATGGCCTGACGGAACGATGCATTGGGTCGATATCAGGGCGCGCATCGTGCGCGATGCGCGCGATCAAGTGGCGCAACTTGTCGGCGTCTCGTCCGATATCACGCCGAGAAAGACCTCCGAGGATCAACTGCGGCGTATCAACGAGTCGCTCGAATCGAAGGTGCTGGAGCGCACCGCCCAACTCGAACACGCTCATCAGACCGTCCTGGAAGAGATACAACAGCGGGAGCATACGGAGAAGCTCCTACGCCAGGTCCAGAAGCTTGAAATGATCGGTCAGCTCACAGGCGGCATCGCCCACGATTTCAACAATCTTCTGATGGCGATCATGGCGAACCTGGAGCTGGTGCGAAAGGACGTGCGGAAAGAGGAGCGGGTTGGCCGTCTGGTAGAGGGAGCGCTGAAGGGCGCTCAACGCGGTGCGGCACTGACTCAACGACTGCTCGCTTTTGCCCGGCAGCAGGTGCTGAGTGTCGAGCCGGTTCGGTTGTCGACATTGGTGCATGGCATGACCGACCTGCTCGAGCGATCGATCAATTCGACAATCGAGTTGAAGATTGAAACAGCGAACGACGTTCCCTACACGTCGGTGGACGCGAATCAGGTCGAACTCGCGATTCTGAATCTGGTCGTGAACGCCCGCGACGCGATGCCTGACGGCGGGACGATTTACATCGATGTCGATACGGCCGTCTCAATCGATGACAAAGAGCTCAAGTCGGGCGACTACGTTCGCGTTACCGTGCGAGACACAGGCATAGGCATGGACGCCGCGACGCTCGCAAAAGCGATGGAGCCGTTTTTCACGACGAAGGAACCGGGGAAGGGAACAGGGCTCGGCCTGTCGATGATTCATGGTCTTGCGCGGCAGCTGCAAGGGGCGCTGCGTCTCGAAAGCACGGTGAGACAGGGCACCGTTGCATCGCTCTGGCTTCCTGTTTGCGAGGTCGAGCCGCAACTCGCGGAAACCGGGGCATTGACACCGGGCGACACGTCAACCGGTACGCCGGACGTTCGCGCGGTGATTCTTGTAGTCGACGATGACCCGCTTATCGCATCCAGCACAGCGTACCTTTTGCAGGATCTGGGTCAGGACGTGATCGAGGTGAATTCCGGAGAAGAGGCATTGAACGTTCTGCGCAGCGGCAGGGCGGTTGACGTTCTGCTCACGGATTATTCAATGCCGAAGATGACAGGCGTCGAACTGGCGAGTGCTGCAAGAGCACTTCGGCCTGCGTTGCCGGTCATTCTCGCAACGGGATATGCCGAGTTGCCGGACAAAGCCGCGGCGGATTTGCCCCGTTTGCGCAAGCCGTATCAGCAGAGCCAACTCATGATTGAAATAGCCAAGGCCGTGCGCTAAAAGAGCGAAACGGTCATGGGCCGAACCAACTTCGCGCTTGCCTTGTAGCGTCTTCGTGCAGAGCGTTGTCAAACGGGGAAAGCAATGGATTCCGTCCTCTGAGCGAAATCCGGAACAATGATTCCAATGGCCGCCAGAGCGTAGAGACGGAATAGCACGCGACGTAATCGCCATGCGGCTCACATGGCGCACGTTGCCTTGCCAAGGCCACGCGAGGGTGTGCCCTTGCAGTGCTGGCCGCCATGAAAGTCGCCAATGACGGGAACGATTTCACTTTCCGACCGCGGATCTTGGAGTCCCTCGCGCGCCCTTCGACCATTTCGATATCGCTCTCGCATTGGATCGACAACGGCGATGCATAACGGCCCTATCGCAACTATTTTACTAAGGACTTTGATTTTCGCGCCGTAAACAAAACAAGCGCCGAGACGTTTGTTCGTCGCCTGTCGCTTCATCCCTTTTGAGGCGCAAATCAACTCGACTCCGCTGAGTCGCGCATTTGTCAATCGAGAGAATTTCTCGTGACCTCGACACGCCCCAATATCTGCAGCACGATGCGTCGAAAAGTCCTTTCGACGCTCGTCTTCGGCACCGGCTCTCTTGTGCTGACCGCTTGCGGCGGCGGCGGGAATTCACCCGCTGGAGCGGGCGCGTCGAACAAGACGAGCCCCGGCACGAACACGGGCTCGCAGGACACGAGCGGCGCCGCTCCGAGCACGGCCACCAGTCCGAGCACGGCCACCGGTGCGCAGAGCGCGAGCGATGCCAGTCCGGGTAAGTCCAGCGGCACGAGCAGCGCGAGCGACACCATTCCGAACGGTGTTCTCACCGACGTGTCCTTCGGCGTGAAGGGCGACGGAACGACAAACGACCGCGTTGCGTTGCAAGCCGCGATAGACGGATCGGTCGGGCAGGTTCTCCTGATCACCGGGCAAAGCCGGATCGACAGCACGGGCCTCACGCTGCGTTCGAACACTCACATCCGCTTCGCACAGGGCGCTTCGATCAAGCTGCTGGCTCACAATGCCGACTCGTATCAGATGATGCGCGTCTGGGATGTGAGCAACGTGATCATCGAGTCGCCAACCCTCGACGGCAGCAAGTCGCTCAATGCGGCCACGTCGGGCGAGTGGGGCATGGGCATCTCGATCGCCGGCGGCTCGAACGTCACGATTACGTCGCCGACGACCATCAACTGCTGGGGCGACGGCATTTACATCGCCAACAGCTATAACGATAGCGGCGTGACGAGCAAGGCCGTCACGATCAGCAATCATCTCGCGGATGGCTGTCGTCGCCAGGGTGCGACGATCATTTCGGGCGACACCATCACCTTCGACAATCCGGTGTGGCGGAACATAGCGGGCACGGCGCCGCAGGCGGGCCTCGACATCGAGCCGAATGACAACACGGCGGTGCTCCGCGCGATCAGGATCGTCAATCCGACGACGCTGGGTTGCGCCGGCGCAGGCATTCAGGTCTTTCTGGGATCGCTCGCGGGACCGGTCGCCAGGACAGTCGATATTCAGATCACCAACCATATCGATAGCGACCCGGACGATTGCCCATTCAGCGTCGGCGGACTGTATCCGAGCGGCTACATCGTGACGGGCGCGATCACGAGCACGAATCCGGTATGGAAGCAGAACTGGTTTATGGGTGACTGGATACCGGCAGGCCCGACGATCTCGGTCGTGAACCCGAGGATCGGCTAAGTTCGCGACCCGGGCGTCTGATGGAGAACGAGTTCGATCAATAGCGCCGCGGTCGCGTGCACAGGTAAAGGACCCACGCGCAGCGACCGTATCGCATCGGTATCGGGCGATGGCATCAACGCCGGTCATTGTCGAAGGGCAGGCTCCACGCGGTGATGTTGGGCACGTTGTCATTGACCGCCGCGAATTGCACGGTGTCGTGGCGCGGCATCGAGAACGCGAGTCCGAATGCGCCACCCTGCGCGGGGTCGACCGATAATTGCGCGATGAAACGTCCTTGCGGCGTGAATTCGGTGATCTCGCTTGGCTGATTCGGATCGCCGTTGATCGCGTCACCGTTCGCGGTGAAAAGATGACCGTTCGGCCCCAGTGCGAGTGCGAGCGGCCCATGCAGATGCGCATTGTCCGCGTACGTCAGCACGCCCTTGCCGCCGTCGTGCCGCGTGCTGCCCGCGCCGTACACGGCGAAGATCGCATTGTCGACTGTCGACGCGACATAGAGAACGTCGCGCTGCGGATCGTAGGCGAGACCCGTCGGACCGACAACCAACGCAGCAGGATCACCGCGGAACGGATAGCCGGACGCGATCCGCGTGCTGTGCTGAAGGTGGACGCCGCCCTCGTCGATCGTGATGTCGAGACGCACGACAGTGCCGTTCAGAACGTTCGACACGAAGATTTTCGCCCTGTTGCCCATATCGAGGATCGTCAGATCCCAGGGGCCGTCGAGCCCTGCGTTC
This sequence comes from Caballeronia temeraria, assembly GCF_001544795.2. Taxonomy (GTDB): domain Bacteria; phylum Pseudomonadota; class Gammaproteobacteria; order Burkholderiales; family Burkholderiaceae; genus Caballeronia; species Caballeronia temeraria. The sequence goes on from NZ_FCOI02000008.1 coordinate 160,482, forward strand.
GACGCTGTCCATTGCGTGACGATCGAGCCGGTCCTGTTCAGCACGATAAGGGAGCCGGGCTTGATGGTGGCGAAGGTGCCGTCATCCGTAGGCACGTTGCCGACGAGTACGAACCCGGCTTTGAGCACGCCGAGCGCCGTCGTCAGGCCAAGACCCTGCGCCCCTTGAAAGAATACGGTCGGATTGCCGTTCGGCGTTATCTTGACGATGGTGGTACCTGTGCCTTGCAAGTTCTTCGCGTTGTTGAAGTTGGACACGAGCAGATCGCCGGGGGCGATCGTGCCATAGGACGCGAAGCCCTGCGGCACGTAGGCGACGCCATAGGGATTGACGTCGCCGTTCGGCGGCACGGTCGACGATGTGACGAAGGGTGGCGGCAGCAACTGTGCATCGCCGGCAATGGCGGGCGCGCTTGCGTTGAACATCAGACCTGCGGCACATAGTGTCGCGATGACCACCGAACGTGGAAGGACACGACTCATGGCTGTTCTCCGTGAATGCCGCGGTGGCGAAAACACGCGAGCCAGCCGCGAGCAGGTTGAGTCCTTGTGCACGAGAGATCTGAAAATCCTTGGCGAGCGCCAGTTACGCGGTTTTCGCAGCAGGACTCTTGCGTGATAGCCCCCGTGCAATAGGGCTAGTGAAAGACCGACGTCCGAAGTGCTTCACGCGGAAGAAATATTAATCGGACAGTGCGCTGTAAACGATCGGGCAATGCGCGATATTCCGCGATTGCGATTTGGATTTGAGTCGCACGCAAATATCCAAGCCCTGCACACGGATGCAACATTTAGATTGAGAAGTGCCGGCGGCATAGGTTGAGAAATAAAAACGCCGCGGCATGAAGATTGTATTGAGCTAAAGCTTATGGCGAGCTTAAGAAGAAGGGCAAGTTATCCAAATGCACGAACTTAATTTTCTATGTGTTTTTAGTCGTCGAGATTCAGATGGCAGATAGCATCGGTGTTTTTACTTAAAGCGTGTCGGGCAGCCTTTTATTTTCAACTAGGATAACTTACAAATCTCAACTGACTGCATTACGGCGGGAGACATCGGGGGGCGCGCAGAAGCGAATCGGATGCGCAGCGCAGCGCAGTGTTTGCGCCAGGCAGGTTATCGAGGCATGGCTTCTGGCCAGGGTCGAACATTACTAAAACAGTAAGACCTCTCCTTCCGGAAACTTACAGCCGCCGTACGTCCATCAACCATTCCATATAGAAACCATCAAATTATTTGCTGTGCATTATTACGAACGCTTGCGCATGCTTACGCCCATGAATCTCGTTGCGGTGTCTTGACGCCGTCGCGGCATGCGAGCGGCGCTTCGTTAGAAAAAAGACAAGCGCTCCGACGGAAGGAATCTGTACTTTGCCGGTCCCCTGTCCAACGAAGGAGCAAATCGATGAAAATGCCTTTGATCGCGTTACTTGTTACCGCAACGGCCGTGATAGCTGGATGCGGTGGCGGCGACGATTCGAATTCGACCCAGTCGAGCACACCTTCAACCACGACACCCGTGAACTCGAAGCTCCTGACGAATATCGCCGTGCCGAATGCGACGAGTCCGGCGTTCAGCTTTGATATCGGCTATACGGAAGCCGGGCGCTATTATCTGGCCGATCGCAATAACAAGGCCGTCGATGTCGTCGATACGAAATCGAATACGCTCATTGCTCAGATTACCGGCTCCTTTACCGGCGCAGGTGCATCGACCGATGTTTCCGGCCCCGATGGGATCGTGGGAATCACCGGCACGAATACGCTCTTCGTGGGCGACGTGGACTCGATCAAGGTCGTGGATACGGCTGCGCTGAAAACGGTCAAGACCATTCCTGTCAGCACCTCCGGTTCACGCGTCGATGAAGGCTGTTACGACCCGGACGATCATCTCGTGATGTTCGCGAGCCCAGGAGAGACGCCGCCCTTCGCCACGTTCATCTCGACGACTACTCAAACCATCGTGTCGAAACTGGTCTTCAACGGATCGTCAGGGCTCGAAGCCTGCACCTATGATTCGACCACGAAGAGTTTCTATATCAACAACGACGGAACGACAGCCCATCCCGATGGCGAACTCGACGTCATCACGGCAAAGTCGGTGACGGCTGGCGCACCCGTTGTCAGCAAAGCTTTCGCGCTCGATAAATGCTCGCCCACGGGCATAGCACTGGGACCGAATAGCGACGTGCTGGTTGGATGCGATCCTTCAGCCGGCAGCCCGCTCATCACGCTGATTCTGGACCGCAATACGGGGGCGCAGCTGGCTTCCGTGCCTTTCGGTGGCACCGACCAGGTGACATACGATCCGGCCTCGAATCGATACTTCCTGCCCGCGAGGCACTATGTTGCAAGCGGCACGGCTGCTTCGTCGGGGTTCAGTCCTCAGATGGGCGTGATCGACGGCACGACGCGGCAGTTGCTCTACAAGGTCCCGGTTGGCGCGGGCGCGCATTCCGTAGCCGTCGACAGCGGTCTTGGCGAAGTCTATGTCCCGTTCCAGGCGAGCACTTCGACTGCGTTTCCAAACGGAGGCATATCGGTGTTCGCGACGAAGTGATTGCGCAGGACGCTTAAGTTGGGCCATGTGAAAGTTTCAAATGGTACGGACTGCGAACGTTCAGGGTGTCGTCTGAACGTTCGCTTCGTGCTTGAGAGGAGGCTGGGAAACGTCACGCGGCGACCCCTTGAGCCGCCGCGTGGCCATTCGCCGATCGACGTCGGGGCTATGCGAAGGCGCTGCTCATGTGGAGTGACCCGTTCACGCCGGCCGGGAAAAAACCGCCTTGTGTCACTGCGCCTTTATTCAGGTAGACGATGTTGAGCACGTCGTCATAGCTGCGACTGAACGCAATGCCGTTGTTATCGAGCGGCACGATATTGGAGATCTGGTTGTTGACACCGGCAATCCCCTGATCGACGTCGGTCGATGAATCGAGCGAGTCGCGTGCGTCCGAAATGGCCTGCGTCGCGGTCACGAGGCTCGGCGTCTGGATGCCCTTCGAATAGAGCACCGTCCTGACGAGGCTGGCATGGTAGGCCTCCGCCGCGAGAATCCCGGCCGCAGCCTCGAGGTACGTCTTGTTCGTGATGAGCGGAGCGGCGCCCTTGTAGGCCGTCACGCCGACATCTTCGAAAATGAATGCGCCGAGCAGGAAGTTGTTGTCGTTGAGATACGGGTTGAAGGCCGTCCCCGCGGGCGCAAGGCCGGCGGCCTGAGCGGCGAGCGAGAATGCGCCGTTGGGATCGGTGCCCCCGACGTCCAGCGCAGGCATGGCCACCGCAGAGCCGCCTAGCGCGGTTCGCAGGAACGCGACGTGTTCGAGTTCGTCCTTTGCGATCTCCCGAGCGTACGCCGCGACGACAGGATCGGAGAACGTCACCTGCTGACCCGGAATCACTTTGCCTGGCGTGCCCACGCCGCTCATGAGATTGGCCGGGAGTCCTGCCCCGGTCGTCGCATACGCATAGAAGGTCGCTTCGAGATATTCGAGGTTCAGTGCGAAGTTCAGAATCTCGGGATCGGTCGGGCCGGTGGCTGCGTTTGCGTTATCGCCCGATCCGCCGCCGCATGCACCGAGTATGGTGCCGCCCACTAATCCCAGACCCAGCCCTCCCGCGCTGCGAAAAAACTGACGTCGCTTCTCGCGCCGCTCGACACGTCGATCGAGTACGTCTGTCATCGCGTTTGTATCGGCCATGTCCATCTCCTTGTGTTGATAGTTGGACAGCGCCGAGCCGATCCTCTGTTGAATCGAATTCGACGCCGGGAGAGCGGGACGGTTTGCCGGCTAGAGCTTTGCAGCAGCGCAGACCACTCTCAATGGCGCATACGAAACAGGAAGCGAAGACAGATTCGCCGCGTAACAGATTCTTTCAATTGCACCGTACGGCAACAGGGCTTTACCGATAACGAACACCAAGGACTTGCAAACTCGACCGAACGTCTAGTTGATTCAGTGCGTCGCAAGTCGAAAGAACGATACGGCTTCGGTCCGGCGACGTCCCTGATCGTCGAGCGATTGCGATGCCGCCGCCGCTTCCTCGACGAGCGCCGCATTTTGCTGCGTCACCTGATCCATCTGCGCGATCGCGAGGCTCAACTGCTCGATGCCGCGGCTCTGTTCGTTCGATGCCGCCGCGATCTCGTTCATGATGTCGCTCACCTTCGATACGGCGAGCAGCACTTCGGACATCGTCGTGCCCGCGACGCCCGCGAGCGTCGAGCCTTCCGCGATGCGTCCGACAGACGCGCCGATCAGCTCCCTGATTTCCTTCGCCGCGCCCGACGAGCGTTGCGCGAGGCTGCGCACTTCCGCTGCGACGACCGCGAAGCCGCGTCCTTCCTCGCCCGCGCGCGCCGCCTCCACGGCTGCGTTCAATGCAAGGATGTTGGTCTGGAACGCGATGCCTTCGATGATGCCGATGATGTCCGCGATCTGCCCGGAGCGCGCGCCGACAACGTGTTGGCATGCTGCGCGTTCTCCGCGTTCTGCCGCACCGTGGACGTGAGTTGCTCCACGCTCGACGCCGTCTCTTCGAGCGACGCGGCCTGTTCCTCGGTGCGCGTGGAGAGGTCGACGTTGCCGGTTGCGATCTGGCTCGAACCCGTCGCGATGCTGTCGGCCGATTCCCGCACGTTGCCGATGAGCGTAACGAGGTTCTGCTGCATCATGCTCATCGAGGCGGCATCGCTTTACGTCGGTCGAGTCACGATCGGTAAAGAATGGTATTCATACAAGCGGCATCGCTCTGCCACAGAGCAGCTTGATTGCAGCTCTTAATTAATTCCTGCAATAGAGTGAGCCGCCGCGCTACGAGCGAGCATGAAGGCACTCGGCGCCGGATTGTCGAAGCGGCAATCGGTCAGTTCCACGAAATGGACGGAGGAGCAAGTGACTGCAGAACATGACCGGCTCGATGAGGCCCGACGCGGCGGCACACCCTGGAAGAAGTGGGGACCTTATCTGTCGGAACGGCAGTGGGGCACGGTGCGCGAGGACTACAGCGAATCGGGCGACGCCTGGAACTATTTCAATCACGATCAGGCGCGCTCTCGAGCGTACCGATGGGGCGAAGACGGCCTGGCCGGAATCTCCGACGACGAGCAACTCCTGTGCTTCGCCGTGAGTCTATGGAACGGCAACGACCCGATACTCAAGGAAAGAATGTTCGGTCTGACCAATGGCGAAGGAAACCGGGGCGAAGATGTTAAGGAATACTATTGTTATCTCGACTCGACGCCGACGCATTCGTACATGAAGTATCTGTACAAGTATCCGCAGGCAGCTTATCCCTACGACGATCTCGTGAAGACGAATCGTCAGCGCAGCCGCCAGGAACTCGAGTATGAGCTGATCGATACCGGCGTGTTCGACGACGACCGCTATTTCGACATCTTTGTGGAATACGCGAAAGCTTCCGCGGAAGACATACTGATCCAGATCACGGCGATCAACCGCGGCCCCGATCCGGCCGCACTGCATGTCCTGCCGACGCTCTGGTTCCGCGATGTCTGGTCATGGGCCGAAGCGGTGGCGCGGCCGTCGCTTCGTCAGGCCCGGGCAGACGACGCCGGGAGCGTCATCGCCGCTTCTCATCCGGATCTGGGAGCATGGCGGCTCTATTGCGAAGGCGCCGCTTCGGTTCTCTTCACTGAAAACGAAACCAATACCGAGCGCCTCGACGGCACCCCGAATCGTTCGCCTTACGTCAAGGACGGCATCGACCGCTATATCGTGCATGGTCAGGAAGCGGCGGTGAACCCGGAAAAGCGCGGGACGAAGGCCGCCGCGCATTATGCGTTGATGGTCGGGCCGGGTGCGTCAAACGTTCTGCGCATGCGCCTCGTCCGGGATACGCGCGCGCCCGATGCTTCGGCAGAGATTGCGTGCAGCGAAGCGTTCGGCAGCGCTTACGACGCAATCCTGCAAGCGCGCCATCGCGAAGCGGACGAGTTCTATGCGAAGGTCATTCCGGCATCGCTCAATGCAGATGAAACGAACGTGATGCGTCAGGCGCTCGCCGGCATGATGTGGTCGAAGCAGTTCTATTACTACGACGTCGACAGATGGTTGACCGAACGCGGCTCCAATCCGTTCGATCCCAGACGGCGCGCACCGCGCAACGATCACTGGCATCACATGTACAACGCGGACATCGTCTCGATGCCGGACAAATGGGAGTACCCGTGGTATGCGGCGTGGGATCTTGCCTTTCACGTCCTCGCGCTCACGCTCGTGGATGAAGACTTCGGCAAGCAGCAGCTCGACCTGATGCTGCGGGAGCGTTATCTGCATCCGAGCGGACAGCTTCCGGCGTACGAGTGGAACTTCGGCGACGTCAATCCGCCGGTGCATGCGTGGGCGACCATCTTTACGTATCGTCTCGAGCAATACCGCCACGGACGGGGCGATCTCGTCTGGCTCGAACGGTCCTTTCACAAGCTTCTCCTTAACTTCACGTGGTGGGTGAACCGCAAGGATCGGGAAGGCAACAATGTCTTCGAAGGCGGCTTTCTGGGCCTCGACAACATTGGCGTCTTCGATCGAAGCGCACCGCTGCCCACGGGCGGATATCTGGAACAGGCGGACGGCACCGCCTGGATGGCGCTTTTCTGCCAGAACATGCTCGAGATCGCCGTGCAACTCGCGCTGAATAACCCCGCCTATGTGGACACGTGCGTGAAGTTCGTGTCCCACTTCTTATGGATTGCTTCGTCGATGTTGCGCACCGGCGAAGGCAGCGGCATGTGGGACGAAGAAGACGGGTTCTTCTACGACGTGCTGAGATTGCCCGATGGCCGCGCCGAGCGGCTCAAGGTGCGCTCGATGGTGGGACTGCTTCCGCTTTGCGCCGTCACCTCGTTCGATGGAGCGCTGACGGAGCGTTATCCCGATGCCTTCGAAAATCTCAAACGGTTTTTCGCGGCGCGTCCGGAGATCATGGCTTCCATTCACGACATGACGTCGAAGGGTGTCGCCGACCGCCGTCTCGCGTCGATCCTCAACGAGAGGAACCTGCGGCGCGTGCTGTCGAAGATGCTGGATGAGAACGAGTTTCTGAGTCCCTACGGCATCCGCTCGCTGTCCCGGTATCACGCGGATCATCCTTACGTGTACCGCCTGGGTGAACAGGAATATCGCGTTGCGTACTTGCCGGCGGAATCCGACACCGGCATGTTCGGCGGCAATTCCAACTGGCGCGGCCCCGTCTGGATGCCCGTGAACGGTCTCATCATTCGTGCGCTGCTGCAGTATTTCAGCTACTACGGGAACGATTTCAAGGTGGAGTGTCCGACCGGCTCCGGACATCAGATGACGCTCTATGAAGTCGCTGAAGAGATCACCCGAAGGTTATCGAGCATCTTCCTGCGCGGCAGCGACGGCCGCCGGCCTGTTCATGGCGGCAATCGAAAGTTTCAGGAAGATCCGCACTGGCGCGATTGCCTGCTGTTTTACGAGTACTTCCACGGGGACAACGGCGCGGGGCTCGGCGCCAGCCACCAGACGGGCTGGACGGGCATCATCAGCCGGGCAATGCACTTGTTCGCGACCTCCACGCCGGAGCAGTTTCTGCAGACGGGAAGAGCCGCGGCGTTCGTCGAGATAGCGGCCACGAGCGGGACACGATAGGTGGTTACACCTGTACATCAGGCCTTGTCCCGCAACCGCCGTGTCCGGCTGCGTGAACCGGGCGGTTTCAGTTGCCGGTGGCGGGTTCCCGCCGGGCGGTTCTGCGCATGACATCGGCGGGCACACCGAACGTTCGGAGAAACGCACGGCGCATGCGCTCCCGGTCCGCGAAACCCGTTTCCTGCGCGACCACGTTGATCGTGTGGCGGCCTTGCTCGATCATGAATCGGGCTGCTTCCAGGCGAAGCTGTTCCACGGCTTTTGCCGGCGACTGGCCGGTCTCGGCAACGAAGGCACGGCTGAACTGACGCGGACTGAGGTTCGCCACGTCGGCAAGTTCCTCGATGGTGAGGGGATTGCGCAGGTTGCGGCGAATGTGCGTGAGGACGAGTTCGATCCGGTCGGACTTGGGCGTCATATCGAGCAGCGCGGAGTGTTGCAGCTGCCCGCCAAGACGACGCTGATTCATGACGAGGAGCCGCGCGACCATTTTCGCGGTATCGGCACCGAGGTCATTGTCGAGCAACGCCAACGCAAGGTCGATACCGGCCGTCATTCCAGCCGACGTCCAGATCGGCCCGTCGTTGATGAAGATCCGGTTTTCCTCCGTGATGACGTTCGGGAACCGCGCCCTGAATTCCGATGCATGCGCCCAATGCATGGTCGCGCGCCGGCCATCGAGCAGGCCGGCTTCGGCCAGAACGAATGCACCGCTGCATATCGACGCAATTCGTCTCGATACCTCGGCTGCCTCTTTCACGAAAGCCACCACGGCAGCATCGGGGGACGAGATTCGCATTTCCGTGATCGAGCCTACGATGACCGTGTCGAATGCGGCATCGCCAAATGCTTCGGTCTCCAGCTTCATGCCGCCCGAAGACTCGACGGGACCACCGTGTTCAGACAGCACACGGACGTCGTAGCTCCGGCCTCCATGAGGCATGTTCGCAATCTCGAACACCGTCAGGGCCGCGAGGCTCATCATCTGAAATCTTGGCGGCACGATGAAGCCAATCCGGTGCATATCTGATCCTGCCGTCCGAAAAAGGAACGTGATGTGGATGGGCGTTTGCCTGGATGCATTCCCAGATAGTAGCCGCGCGATCCAGAGCAGTGCGCGGTCCGCGCCCGAGCGGTGGATGTCATGAATGGTGGCAACAACGACATAGATCGTAATGGCTCGCGACGTTAAGGTACAAGCACTTCTCTCAACGCTTCGCAGCAACGAAAGGAACATCATCATGTCGAAAATCATCCGGGCCGCAGCCGTTCAGATCGCGCCTGTTCTCTACAGCCGGGAAGGCACCGTCGATAAAGTCGTCAGAAAGATTCTGGAGCTCGGCAAGCAGGGCGTCCAGTTCGCGACGTTCCCCGAGACTGTCGTTCCCTATTATCCGTACTTCTCCTTCATCGAATCGCCATTTGCGATGGGCGCGGAGCATTACAAGCTGCTGGAGCAGGCGGTGACGGTACCGTCGGACACGACGCGCGCAATCGGCGAAGCAGCACGCCAGGTTGCGATGGTGGTGTCGATCGGCGTCAATGAACGCGACGGCGGAACGATCTACAACACGCAACTGCTGTTCGACGCCGATGGCACGCTCGTGCAGCGGCGCCGCAAACTCTCGCCGACCTATCACGAACGAATGGTCTGGGGAATGGGCGATGGCTCCGGCTTGCGCGCAATCGATACAGCCGTGGGGCGAGTGGGCCAGTTGGCCTGCTGGGAGCATTACAACCCGCTCGCACGATACGCGCTGATGGCCGATGGCGAGGAAATCCATTCGGCCATGTACCCGGGTTCGTTCGCTGGTGATCTGTTCTCCGAGCAGATCGCCGTGAACATCCGCCAGCACGCGCTGGAGGCGGGCGCCTTCGTGGTCAACGCGACCGCCTGGCTGACGCCCGAGCAGCAACAGCAGATTCTGCAGGATACCCGCACGACCCAGATCGGCCCGATTTCCAGCGGCTGTTTCACCGCGATCGTTTCGCCGGAGGGCGAGTACATGGGCGGCGCGCCGCTGCGTGAAGGGGAGGGCGAGATCATCGCCGATCTGGATTTCTGGCAGATCGACAAGCGCAAACGCATGATGGACTCGCGTGGTCATTACAGCCGTCCCGATGTGCTTGGCCTTGTGATCGACCGCGCGCCGAGGTTACACGTCATCGAGCGGTCGGTACGTGCGCCGAGTGAAGAGCGCGGAATCAGCGATACCGGCGTCGAGTGCGCATCGCGTGAGGGCGCTGCGGCAAACGCCTGACATTCAACCACGCAACATCGAGTCAACTACGAAGGAGTGAGCAGAATGAACTTCAACGATGTCATGCTGGAGCGCAATGCCGAGTTCGCACACACGGCGTTCGCCCCTGAACTGAAGATGATGCCGTCGACGGGAACGATCGTCATCGGATGTGTCGATCCGCGCGTCGATCCCGCTACTGTGCTTGGCTTGAAGCAGGGTGAGGCGGCCGTCATTCGCAACGTCGGCGGCCGGATCAACAAGCCGTTGCTGGAAACGCTGGCGGTGCTGAGGGTTGTAGCGAAAGCAGCGGGACGTCCCGATGGTGCGCGCAATCTCGTCCTGCTTCAGCACACGGATTGCGGGATCATCGGCTGCCACACGCACGCACCCGCGTTGCTCGCGAAGCATCTTGGTGTCGAGGCGGACACGCTCGACGAACTCGCCATCACCGAGCCATACGAGGCGGTGGCCCTCGACGTCGCGGCACTCCGGGCCAACAAGGACCTTCCCGATGATCTGGTTGTGTCGGGGCTGGTTTACGACGTTAAAACGGGCCTCGTCAAGACTGTTGTTCCTCCCGCGCCATTGCGTGAGACTGCAGGCTGAGATCCGCTGGAGGAAGAGCAGGCACGTCGCCGTGTCTTCGTCAGGCCCGGTGAATCCAGTACCCGCCACGCTTTGTGGGCCGATGTGCCCCGCAAATCGCAACTGGCCCTGCGCTCGTCCAGCCAAAAAAGCGATAGGCCTGTAGGTCAGGTGGGCTATCATGCCTTTCCTCTCCGAAGTAGCTCCCTATGATTTCCGTCCGTAATGTCACGCTGCGCCGCGGCGTGAATGTCGTGCTCGACCGCGCATCCGTCACCTTTACCCCCGGCGAAAAGATTGGCCTGGTTGGCCGCAATGGCGCCGGCAAGTCGTCGTTCTTCGGCCTTCTCAACGGCACGCTGCACGAGGACAGCGGCGAGTTCTCGATTCCAGCTGCGTGGAAGATGGGCCAGGTTGCGCAGGAGATGCCGGAGACCGAGCAGAGCGCGACCGACTTCGTTGTCGAGGGCGACACCGTGCTGCTGGCCGCGCAGGCCGAAGTGGCAGCCGCCGAGGCCAGCGACGACGGCATGCGCATGGCGCACGCCTATATGGACCTGCACGATGCCGGAGCGCACGATGCTCCGGCGCGTGCCCAGGCGCTGATCCTGGGCCTCGGTTTCACTGACGCGCAGCTTAGTCAGCCGGTCAACAGTTTCTCCGGCGGCTGGCGCATGCGACTGCAACTGGCGCGCGCGCTCATGTGCCCGTCGGACTTGTTGCTGCTCGACGAACCGACCAATCACCTTGACCTCGACGCGCTGGTCTGGCTGGAAGCGTGGCTCAAGCGCTATCAGGGAACGTTGGTCGTGATCAGCCACGATCGCGAATTCCTCGATGCGGTGACGCAGGTCACGGTGCACGTCGACAACGCCAAGCTCGTGCGCTATGGCGGCAATTACAGCAAGTTCGAAGACATGCGCGCCGAGCAGCTCGTGTTGCAGCAGGCGGCGATGGCCAAGCAGGCGGAAAAGATCGCCCATCTGCAGAAATTCATCGACCGCTTCAAGGCCAAGGCGTCGAAGGCGAAGCAGGCGCAGAGCCGGGTCAAAGCGCTCGAACGCATGGAAAAGATCGCGCCCGTGCTGGCCGACGCAGAGTTCAGCTTCGAGTTCAAGGAGCCGCTCAACGTCCCGAACCCGCTTTTGTCGATGCTGGATGCGAACTTCGGCTATCCGGCGCCAGCCGACGCCCCGCCGGGCACGCCACCGACGGTCATCGTGCGGGGCATCAACCGATCCGTGCTGGCCGGGCAGCGCATCGGCATTCTCGGCGCCAACGGCCAAGGCAAGTCCACGCTGGTGAAGACGGTGGCGCACGCGCTGGCGCCGATCGCCGGTGAAATCAGCGAAGGCAAGGGCCTTAACATCGGCTATTTTGCACAGCAGGAACTCGACGTGCTGCGTCCTCTGGACACGCCGATGGAACACATGATCCGCCTTGCCAGGGACACGCCGGCGCACATGCGAGCGCCCGGGCAGAGCGGCACCGAGCAATCGCTTCGCACTTTTCTCGGCAGCTTCAACTTCAGTGGCGACATGGTGCATCAGGCGGTCGGCACCATGAGCGGCGGCGAAAAGGCGCGGCTCGTGTTGTGCATGATCGTGTGGCAGCGTCCGAACCTGCTGCTGCTCGACGAGCCTACGAACCACCTCGACCTCGCCACACGCGAAGCGCTGGGCATGGCACTCAACGAATTCGAAGGCACGGTGATGCTGGTCAGTCACGACCGGTCGCTGCTGCGCGCGGTATGTGACGAGTTCTGGCTCGTCACCAAGGGCGGCGTCGAGCCCTTCGACGGCGATCTGGACGATTACCAGCAGTTCCTGCGCGACGAAGCCCGCCGCTTGCGAGGCCTGAGTGTCGTCGATCCGGCTCCGAGCGGTCATCCGGCATCGCCATGAACATTCGGCGATGCCGTTCCCGCTTACTCTGATCGAACCTGTTCCGCCCGACGAGAGCGCTTCGGCACTGCGGCTTTCGCCGCGCGTTCCGGGGGGCTCTCCACCGAATGCTCGACCAGCGCCCGAACGCCCGCCGCGGCGAATCGCACGAGTTGCTCGTAATGCGCGGTCGATGTCGAGGTCCGCGCGGAAGCGCCCAGGCGCGCGGCACGCCCGTTGAGTGCATGCGCCTGCTGCCGTGCGCCGACGGAAAACAGATAGGCCCACGTGGCGTGTTCGCGCGAGATGCCCGGCATGACCGTATGCAGCGCATCGATGATGCGTTCAGCGATCGGGTCATAGTAAGTCTCGCGGATTCGCCGCGAACGCTCGTCGCTGCCGAGGCTGACCGACGCCACCAGTTGCACGTAAAGCGCCAGATTCACGGCATCCTCGCCATGAAAAATCTCCGACAGCGGCGTGAAGGCGATCGTCAGCACGTCTTCGACGGTGGCGGTGCGTTCGCTCGCGAACAGGTCGTCGAGCAACTTGCCACGGTGTTGATTGATCGCTGACGAGCGCCGCTCGAATACGGCCTCGTAGAGCTTGTCCTTGGTCGCGTAGTGATAGTGCACGAGCGCCTGCGCGACGCCCGCTTCGTCCGCGATGTTTCGCATGCTCGCGCCGGCGTAGCCATGCTCGCCGAACACGCGCTCGGCCGCATTCAGGATCGCGGACAGGCGCGTTCCCGGCGCGCGGTCGGGTTCCTGAGCGCCGTTGCCGGCGTGTGCGGACGCCTTCTTTTCGCGTGGTGTTTTCATCTCCGCAGACTCCGTGGCCTTACTATTCGATCGATCAGTCAGTATATCGCGATCGTCGCGACCTAACGCGACGATCGGCCCGCGCACGCCCTTATCCGAGAAACTCCGGCTCCGGCAGACCCTTCACGCCGGGCCGCACCGCGAGCACGTTGCCCGCGAGCGGCTGCTGCGCGAGTTCCTTCTCGCTCATCCGCCGGCGCGCCGTCGTGATGAAGAGGGTATCGAGGTCCGGACCGCCGAAGCAGAGGCTGCTCACGCGTCGCACCGGCAAATTGACGACCATGTCGATTCTCCCGCGCGGGTCATAGCGCGTGACGCACCAGCCGTCCATGTTCGCGCTCCAGAAGCAGCCGTCGGCATCGACGGTCGAGCCGTCGCAGATGCCGCGCCCGAGCGGCACTTCGGCGAACTTGCGGCGGTTGTAGATGGCGCCATCGACCGAATCGTAGTCGAACACGTCGATCTGGCAGCTGAACGAATCGGTCATGTACATGAGCCGGTTATCGGGGCTGAAGCTGATGCCGTTGATGCAGGTGATGCCTTCCATGATCAGATGCGGCTTCAGATCGGGATCGAGACGGAAGAGACGCCCGCGCGGCGTGTACGCGGCCGCTTCTACCGTACCGGACCAGTAGCGGCCGTGACGATCGCATTTGCCGTCGTTGAAGCGGTTCTTCGGCCGCTCGGCGTCGGGGCGCGCCACTTCGGTCAGCTCGCCGGTTTCGGGCGAGAAAAAGTAGAAGCCTGAGCGCATCCCGACGATCAGGCCGCCCTTCGCGCGCAGACCGATGCTGCCGATTTCTTCCTGCATCGGCCAGCTTTTCTTGGCGCCGCTCGACATGTCGAGGCGATGGATCGCCTGCCCGATGCCATCCACCCACCAGAGCAGTTGCGTCTTCTCGTCCCAGATGATCGATTCGCCCAGCACATCGGGCGTGGAATCGATCACGTCGATGACCGAACCCACCATGTCGATCGGTCTCGTGATGCTGCTGACAGTCATGTTGCCTCCTTGATCCTGACGTTGATATATCGACGAATCCGGGCCGTCCGCTCAGACGGCCGGCTCCCTCATGCGGGCGATGCCTTCGAGCGCGAGTCCGTAACCCAGGACGTCGTGCAGGCGAGATTTCAGTTCCTGATTCAGGCAGGTGCGCGTATAGCGTCGCACGAGACGCGGTTGCCTGAGCATCGACCTGGCGAGTTCGCGGGCCCGCGGCAGCAGGTCTGCCGGCGGCAGCACTTCGTTGACGAGGCCCATCTCCAGCGCCTCGCTGGCCGAGATGCTCTGACCCGTCAGCAGAAAGTAGTGGCCGCGCGCGCGGCCCATCAGCAGCGGCATGATCAGGTGCATGCCGTCGCCCGGCACCATGCCGCCCTGGAAGTGCGCGGTGTCCTGGATCGTCGCCGTGTCCGATGCCAGCACGATGTCGCCGAGCAGCGGAAGCTCCGCGTGCCGCACGGCCGGCCCGTTGATGATGCTGATCACCGGCGCTTCGATATTGAGCAGGTTGATGAGCAGATGCTTCGCTTCCCAGTAGATCGGATCGTAGATCGTGGGGGTCATCGAATTGCGGTTCTGGTGCATGCCCGGCGCGATGGACGGCCCGCTGAACGCATCGCCCGTGCCGGTCATGATCACGACGTCGTTTTCCCGGTCGCGGCCGACGTCGAGAAACGCCTGCTCGAACTCGCGGTGTGCCGTCAGATTCCACACGAGCGGCCCGCCGTGCGTGTGGAAGTGCATCTCCAGTACGCCGTCGGTGCGCGTCATGCGGATGGTCTCGAACTTGTCTGCGTAATCGTCGAAGGTGCTCACGGCTCTGTCCTCTGCTGAACGTTGAAAATCGCGCCGGCGCACGCCGACGAAGGCGTTGGCATGCATCCACGCAAGGCAATCAAGCGCCGATACTAGTCCTGACTGATCGATCAGTCAACAAGGGAAATTCCGGTCATGCTTCCGGTTGACCGGGTGTTTGCTCCTCCGTTACTGTGCTGACTGTTCGATCGATCAGTTTTCGATATGAACAACTCGCCGCCTTCGGGTGCGCCCTCACAAGAGCAGATGCCGCGGACCATCAGCATGTCCGCAGGTTCAAGGAGACAGCTTCATGAGACGCTTTCCGTCGTTCGTATGCCGTTCCGTCCACCCCCATTGAGAGGGCCATCATGTCGCGCAAAATCGCTCTCGATACACACTCGCCCGCCCCGGCGACGGCCCAGATGGACACGCAACGTGCGCTGTATTTCAAAGTCGCGCTGCGGCTCGTGCCGCTGCTGATCGTCTGCTACGTGGTCGCGTATCTGGACCGCATCAACGTCGGCTTCGCCAAGCTTCAGATGCAGGACGCGCTCGGCTTCAGCGATGCGGTGTACGGTCTGGGCGCGGGCATTTTCTTCATCGGCTATTTTCTGTTCGAGGTACCGAGCAATCTGCTTTTGCAGCGCATCGGCGCACGCAAGACCATCACGCGCATCATGCTTCTGTGGGGCATCACCGGCTGCGCGATGGCGACGGTATCGAGCCCGGCGGCGTTCTACGGGCTGCGCTTTCTGCTCGGCGTGTTCGAGGCCGGCTTCTTTCCGGGCGTCGTGTACTACCTGAGCCAGTGGTTTCCACGTCATCGCCGCGGCCAGATTCTCGGGCTTTTCATGACGGGCTTTCCGATCGCGGGGGTGATCGGCGGGCCGGTGTCGGGCTGGGCGATGTCGCGGCTCGGCGGCGTCGCGGGTCTCGCGGGCTGGCAGTGGCTCTATATCGTCGAAGCGGCTCCTGCGGTGCTGCTCGGCATCGTGACGTGGTTCACGCTGTCGGACGACATCGGGCGTGCGAAATGGCTGACCGAGCCGGAGCGCGAAGCGTTGCGTCATGCGTTGCGTGCCGAAGGCAGCGACACGGAGGCAAAGCATACCGGGCAGTTGCGGCAGGTGATCGCCGATCCGAAGGTGTACGTGATGAGCTTCGCGTATTTCACGTTCATATGCGGCACGTATGCGCTGAGCTTCTGGTTGCCGACGGTCCTCAGGAGCGCGGGCGCGACGAGCGTGGAGCGCGTCGGCTGGCTATCGGCGATTCCCTACGGTATCGCGGCCGTCGGCATGGTGCTGATCTGCCGCAACTCGGACCGGCTGCTCGAGCGTCGCTGGCATGGCGCGCTGGCCGCCTTCACAGGGGCAATCGCGCTTTCGCTGCTGCCGCTTATGGCGCATGATCTGACTGCGACCATCGTGTTGCTGACGATCGCATCGACTACGGTGTTCGTCACGCTTCCGCTGCTGTGGTCGCTCGCGTCGGACTACTTCGCGGGCTCATCCGTGGCTGCTGCCGCAATCGCCTTCGTCAACAGCCTCGGCCTGCTAGGCGGCTTTGCCAGTCCGTTCGCAATGGGCTGGCTCAAGACCCTGAGCGGCACGCTGAGCAGCGGGCTTTATCTGATGACCACGCTGCTTGCACTGGGTGCATGCGCGCTGCTGTGCATGCGTACCGGCCGCCAGGCGAATGCATGATCAACCAACGAACGTCGACGCCTGCGCAAGCGGGCACGCACGCGGCCAACATGGAACAGACCTTCAAGGATGCATCGCCGGGGAGCCTGCTCGGAGAGAGCGTGGCGCGGCTCGATGGCGCGCGCTTCGTCTCGGGACGTGTCGACTACAGCGCCGACCTCATTCCTCGCGACGCCCTCCATCTCGCCATACTGCGCAGCGCGCATGCGTGCGCGAGGATCGTGTCGATCGACCTGTCCGACGCGCTGGCGATGCCCGGCGTCGTCGCGGGACTGACGGGCGAGGACGCGGCCCGCTTCAGCGATGCGATGCCGCCGGCGATGGACCTGCCCGCGAAAGGCGCGCGCGGTCCGCTACAGAGCCGCTGCCTCGCGCTCGGAGAGGCGACGTACTTCGGTCAACCCGTGGCGGCGCTCGTGGCGACATCGGTTCACGATGCGCAAGCGGCGCTCGCGAAGATTCGCATCGACTATGAAGTGCACACGCCGACCGCGAGCGCGCGCGACGCCTTGCGCGACGGTGCGCCGATCGTCCAGCCCGGCTGGGACACGAATTTGCTCGTGCACGACCGCATCCGCTCAGGCGACGCCGATGCCGCGTTCGCGCGCGCGGCACATATCGCGCGAGGCGAATTGACAATCGGCTCGTCGACGAGCGCGCCGATCGAAACGCTCTGCTATGTCGCCGAGTGGGATACGCGCGGCGAGCGTTACGCGCTTACCGGCACGTTCCAGAATCCCCATACGAGCCGCTGGCTGATCGCTGCGGCGCTGCGCGTGAAGGAGTCGCAGGTGCGCGTGATCGCGCCGCGTATCGGCGGCACGTTCGGGCTCAAGATGGCGGGGCATCCGGAGGAAGTGCTGGTCGCGCTCTTCAGCCGGCTCACGAAGCGCCCTGTGGCATGGATCGAGGAGCGTCGCGAAACCCTGCTCGCGGGCGCGCGTTCGCAGCATCACAGCTTCGAGATTGCCGCGGATGAGAACGGCAGGCTGATCGGCTGGCGTGATCGCATCCTCGTGGATGTCGGGATCATCGGCGCCGGTCATAGCTGGGCGATGGCGCTCGTGACGCCGGCCGTGTTTCCGACCGTCTATACGATCGAGCATTGCGATGTCGAGTGCTCGCTGGCCATGACCAACCAGCCGCCGTGGCAGGCCATACGCGGTTACGGCAAGGAGATCGGCAATCTCGTGCTCGAACGCGCGATCGATCTGCTCGCGCAACAGACCGGCATGGACCCGATCGAACTGCGCCGCCGCAACCTCGTCGCGCGCGAAGCCTTGCCGCGCCTTCTGCCATCCGGCCTGAACGTGGACAGCGGTGACTATCCGGGCGGCCTCGAGCAGTTGCTCACGATGTTCGACTACCCGCGATGGCAGGCGCGGGCGCGCGCCGCGCGCGATTCGGAGTGCCGCATCGGGATCGGCGTTGCGTTCGAACTCACGCCGGAGGGCGGCGCACGGCCGGGCAATTTTCCGAACGGCTACGAGACATCCACGGTCCGCATGATGCCGTCGGGCGACGTGCAGGTGCTGACAGGCGTGACGTCCCCCGGCAGCGGCAGCGACACCGGCATCGCGCAGATGGTCGCGGGCGAGCTCGGCTTGCGCGCCGACCAGGTGAGCATCATCGAAGGCGATACCGACGTGACGCCGCTCGGCACCGGCAACGCCAGCAGCCGTGCGCTCATGTACGGCGGCACGGCGGCGTACCTCGCCGCGCGCGAACTGCGTGACCGGCTAGCGCAGTGCGCCGCCAACATGCTCGGCGGAAAGGCCGACGACATCGTGCTGCGCGACGGGCACGCGCGCCGCCAGTCGAACGGTGCGCAGATCGCCGTGGCCGAGCTCGCACTCGGCGCCCACTTGCGTCCGTTCACCGTGGCTGCGGGCGTGACGCCTCCGCTCGAAGTGACGCGCAGCTTCGCGCCGAAGAACGTGCGCGTGGAGCCGGACGCGCAAGGCCGCATCGCCACGTATCCGACGTTCTCGTATTCGGTGCATGCCGTGGCGCTCGAACTCGACATGGCCACCGGCAACAGCACGCTGCTCGACTATGCCGTGGTGCACGACTGCGGCGCGATGGTCAACCCCGCGCTCGTGGAAGCGCAGTTGAGGGGCGCGATCGTGATGGGCATCGGCGTGGCGCTGTGGGAACTCATCAGGATGGACGAGCAGAATCGCATGATCACCGATCGCTTCAAGAGCTATCTGCTGCCGCGTGCAAACGATCTTCCGCCGATCCGCGTCGGGCATCGCGTGACGCTCAATCCGTTTCATCCGCTCGGGATGAAGGGCGCGGGCGAATCGGGGCTCGGCGGCGCGCTTGCGGCCGTCAGCAATGCCGTGGCGAATGCGCTGGGTGACGACGCGTGCCTCGCGCACGTGCCGGCGACGCCCGCGCGCGTGATCGCTTCCTTGCAGGAGCGATTCGCATGATAGGGCATCGCTTCGATTTTCATCAGCCAAAGGAACTCGACGAAGCAGCGGACTTGCTGGCTCGCTTCGGTGAGGACGCGTCCGTGCTCGGCGGCGGCACGATGCTGGTGCCGTCGATGTCGGCGAATCTCGTGCGGCCCGCGCATCTCATCAGTCTGAGCGCGCTCGGTCTGGATTCGATCGTGCTCGACGGCACGCACCTGCGTATCGGCGCGATGACGACTTACGCGCAGCTGCTCGCCTCGCCGATCGTCGCAAGCCATGCGCCGCTGCTCGCCGCGATGGCCGCGCAAGTCACGGGCGGCGCATCGATCCTCAATCAGGGAACGCTCGGCGGGGCCGCGAGCTTCGCGAATCCATCGTCCGATGCGCCAGGCTGTCTTGCGGCGCTGGAGGCCGTGTTCGAATTGCGCTCGTCCCACGGCAAGCGTTGCATGCCGGCGCGTGATTTTTTCGCCGATGCGTTTCGTACGGCGCGGCGCGCGGACGAATTCCTCACGGGCATTCTCGTCCCGCGCGACGCGACGCTCATCGGCTGCCAGTACCAGAAGTACAAGGCGAGCGCGAGTTCGTGGCCCATCGTGACCGTCGCGTGCTCGTTGCATCGTGGCGCGCAAATGAGCGTGCGGCTCGCGGTCGGCGCGGCAGGACGCCGGCCGGCGTACCGCTGCTTCATGATCGAGGAGAGATCGTTGCTCGCGCCCGATGCCGTCATCGAGCAGGCGGCGAGCACAGCGCTCGATCTCGTCGGCGAAGGCTGGAGCGACGAACTCGCGGATGGTCATTACCGCCGCGCCATCGTGCCGGGTGTCGTGAGGCGGCATTTGCGCACGCTACTCGCGGGAGCGAAGACATGACAGGAACGATTCAGGTGCGGCTGACGCTCAACGGCGAGTCGCGTTTCGCGGACGTGGACTCACGGCTGCTGCTCGTCGAACTGATCCGCGATGCGCTGGATGCAAAAGGAACCCGCGTCGGCTGTCTGACCGGCGATTGCGGGGCGTGCACCGTGCTGGTCGATGGCGAGGTAAGAAAGTCCTGCCTCATGCTGGCGGCGTCGATTTCGGGCAACGATGTGCGAACGATCGAGGGCATCGAAGGCATCGAGACGCTGCAGGAGGCGTTTATCGCGGAGAACGGATTCCAGTGCGGCTTTTGCACGAGCGGCATGATCGTCGCGGCCGCGGATCTGTTGAAGCGCAATCCGTTGCCGAGTCACGAAGCGATACGGCGCGCCATCAGCGGCAACCTGTGCCGATGCACGGGCTACGAGAGCATCGTCAATGCAATCTATCGTGCGGCGCATGGCAACTGCTTATCAGGAGGAAGCGATGACGAATGATTCCGCCGTCACGGTTTACGTGACGTATGAAGGCGAACCCGGCGCGCGTTTCGATCGGGCTTACTACGTCGGGCATCATCTGCCGCTCGTCATGCGTCACTGGTCGCATTACGGCCTGACCGGTGTCGCTGCGTTTTTTCCGGCGGCGGAGCAGGCCGGCGCGCTCGTGATCTGCGAATGCCGGTTTCGCGACGAAGCCTCGGTCGATGCGGCGTTCGCGTAGCCGGAAGCCTCGGAAGTGATGGCCGATCTGCCGCACTTCACCGAGATCGCCCCGCGCCGTGCGCGGGCATTATCGCTATAAATTTAGGATTCCTACTGTCGACGTTTCGAATCCGGGAGACACATTCATGGAAATCGGCATCATCGGTCTTGGCGCGATGGGACGCGCGATGGCGCGCAATCTGGCGCAGGCGGGACATGACGTGAAGGCGTGGAATCGCTCGGGCGGAACGGTGGACGGCGTGGCGACGGTCGCCTCGCCGGTCGAGGCGTTTCAGGGCGACGCCGTGCTCACCATGCTCTCCGACGACGATGCGATCCGCTCGACGCTCATCGCGTCCGGCGTGCTCGCGCAGGCGAAGCCGGGGCTCGTTCATGTGGTCACGTCGACGATCTCGGTTGCGTTCGCGCGCGAGCTCGTTGCGGCCCATGAATCGGCACGCATGGGTTATGTTTCCGCGCCGGTGCTCGGACGCCCCGACGTCGCGGCGAAGGGCGAACTCAACGTGCTGGCGGGCGGCCCGCCCGATGCCGTGGCGAAGGTGCGGCCGCTGCTCGACGTGATCGGCGGTCGCGTCTGGGATATGGGCGACCAGGCGCCGACCGCCAACGCCGCAAAAATCGCCTGCAACATGATGATTACGATGGCGATCGAAGCAATGGCCGAAGCCGTCGTCCTGACGGAGGCAAACGGCTTGCCGCGCGCGCGATTCTTCGACCTGATCCTGAACACGCTGTTTGGCAGTCGCTCGTATCAGGTTTATTCCGCGAACATCGCAAAGGGAAACTACGAGCCGGGCTTCAAGGCCACGCTCGGCATGAAGGATCTGCGGCTGGCGGCCGAAGCGGCCGAGGAGGCGGGCCGTGTGTTGCCCGTGCTGGCGGCGGTACATGCGCGCATGGCTCAAACGATCGCGGCGGGAATGGGCGATCGGGACTGGTCGGCGATGGCGAAGTTCACGATCGAGTCCAACGATCCATGACGCGAGCAATGGCCGGGAACAGCTTTTCGATCATCCGCTGCACGCTCATGTCGACTCGCTGAGTTGCTGTTCGAGCCAGAATACGAACACAGATGCGAGCGCCGATTCAGCGCGCTCCGGCGGCCGCACGATGTGATACGGATGGCGCGAGGGCACCGTCGCCTTGAATGGCCGAACGAGCGTGCCTTCGACGAGATCATCGCGCACGGAGATGCTGTCGCCGAGTGCGACGCCCTGACCGTGCAGGGCGGCTTCGATGGCGATATGCGCATTGCCGATCTCCAGAATGCGCATGCGCTCGGGATGCTCCACCTTGGCTTCCATGAGCCAGCGCATCCACGAACCGGCGTGTTCGCAGAAGAGCGCATAGTGACGCAGGTCGTCGGGCGAGCGGATCGCCTTCGGACCGTTCATCAGCGCGGGACTCACCACCGGATAGAGCGACGGATGCTCGATTAGCGTCACCGAACGGTCTTTCCAGTGCGCTTCGCCGTAACGGATGCAGACGTCCACGTCAGGCGAATAGACTTCCTTGTCGTCGTTCGACGGAATCAGCTTCAGCTTGATCGCCGGATAGCGATGCAGAAAATCCCCGATATGCCGCGCGAGCCAGCGCGAAGTGAACGACAGCGGCGCCGAGACGACCAGATCGCCTGCGACGACCGTTTCCCCGACTTTCGCCACGGCCGTGGCGATCATCTCGAAAGCGCCGCGCACCGAGGGCAGCAACGCTTCGCCCGCCGGCGTGAGCTTGAGCCGCGCCCGCGAGCGAATAAACAACTCGACGCCGAGCGACTCCTCCAGCACGCGCACCTGATGGCTGACCGCGCTTGCCGTGACGTTCAACTCGTCGGCGGCTTTGGCGACAGTGGCATGGCGCGCGGTCGCTTCGAAAGCGCGCAGCGGATTGAGCGGCGGCAGACGGCTACGCATGGTCGTTCGGCACGTTCACGATTGAGATGCTGAGAAAAATTTCATTAAAGCAGGTTCAAAATCTCGCTACAAACAAAAAAATTGTAGGCCTATGCTCGTCGTGAACTCAACGTGACGAGGACGAAGGCATGAAGGTGACGGAAGGGACCGAACGACTGTGGGGCGGGCGTTTCAGATCGGCGCCGGCGGCCGAGCTCAAGGCGCTCTCGCGCTCCGAGGAAAGCTTTTTCAGGCTCGCGCCGTATGACCTGGCCGGCTCGAAGGCGCATGCCCGCGAGTTGCAGCGCGCGGGCGTACTCAACGCGGACGAACTGCAAAGCCTTCTGGCCGAAATGGAGCGGGTGCGCGCTGAATTCGTCGAAGGGCGGCTTGCGCCGTCGCCGCACGACGAGGACGTGCACACGTTCCTCGAGCGCGTGCTCACCGAACGGCTCGGCGCGGCGGGCGCGAAGCTGCGCGCGGGCCGCTCGCGCAACGACCAGGCCGCCAACGACCTGCGCCTGTTCCTGCGGGACAAGGCGCGCAGGATCGCCCGCGACGTGATCGCGCTGCAGGACGCGCTCGTCGCTCAGGCGCAGACCCATCTGCGCAGCTATAGCACGGGCTTCACGCATCTGCAGCCGGCGCAGCCTGTCGTGTTCGCGCATCAGTTGCTGGCGCATGCGCAGGCGTTCTATCGGGATGTCGATCGCCTGATCGACTGGGACCGCCGCAGCGCGCGTTCGCCGCTCGGCGCGGCGGCGCTCGCGGGCTCGGCCATCTGCGTGAATCCGGCGCTTTCGGCGCAGGAGCTCGGCTACGACGCGCCCTGCGAAAACTCCATCGATGCCGTCGCGGCACGCGATCACGTCGCGGAATTCCTGTTCGTGACGAGCATGCTGGCAGTGGACCTGTCGCGTCTCTCGGAAGAGGTGATTCTGTGGACCTCGCGCCAGTTCCGCTGGGTCGAGCTCGACGACGGCTACGCGACCGGCAGCTCGATCATGCCGCAGAAGAAGAACCCCGACATCGCCGAACTCACGCGCGGCAAGGCGGGGCGTCTGATCGGCAATCTGAGCGGCCTGCTCGCGACGCTCAAGTCGCTGCCCCTCGCGTACAACCGCGATCTCGCCGAAGACAAGACCGCCGCCTTCGACGGCATCGACACGCTCGCGCTCACGCTGCCCGCGATGGCCGGCATGATCCGCACGATGCGCGTGAACGTCGACGAACTGCGCAGGCAGGCGCCGCTCGGCTTCACGCTCGCAACCGAAGTGGCCGACTGGCTCGCGCTGCGGGGCATTCCGTTCAGCGAGGCGCACGAGATCACCGGCGCGCTGGTGCGCGTGTGCGAGGAACGCGGCATCGAGTTGTCCGATCTGACGGCGGACATGCTCGCCGCGGTCGATCCGCGTCTTCATGCCGATGTGCTCGACCGACTCACGCTCGAAGCCGCCGTCGATGCACGCAGCGGCTTCGGCGGCACGGCGCCGGCGCGCGTCGTCGAGCAGATCGATCGACTGAAGCTGGCGCTCGCGCGGCAAAGCGAATGGGCAAGCGAATACGGAGGTCCGGCATGTTGAGCGCAGCCGAGCAGACGCAGCATTCGATGACAGCGGAGCAGCCGAAGCTCGAGCGCGTGCGCCGCAGGTACTGGGGCCGCTATGTGGCGTCGGCGGCGATCGTCGTCGTGATCGGATATATCGTCGCGGCGTTCGCGCGCGGGCAGATCGAGTGGCAGACGGTCGGGCGCTTTCTCACCGCACGCACGATCCTGACGGGCCTCGTCAACACCATCGTGATGACGATTCTCGCGATGGCGCTGGGCATCGCGCTCGGCGTCATCACGGCGGTGATGCGGCTCTCCAGCAATCCGGTGCTGAGCTCCATTTCGCAAGGCTACGTATGGCTCTTTCGCGGCACGCCGGTCATCCTGCAACTGCTCCTCTGGTTCAACCTCGCGCTCGTGTTTCCGGCCGTCGGCATTCCGGGCGTGTTCACGCTGCGCACGGTCGATGTCATGACGCCGTTTCTCGCGGCGCTTCTCGGGCTGGGCATCAATCAGGGCGCGTATACGTCTGAAGTGGTGCGCGCGGGGCTGCTGTCCGTCGATACCGGGCAATACGAAGCGGCGAAGTCGATCGGCATGCCGCGCCTTCAGGCACTGCGCCGCATCATCCTGCCGCAGGCAATGCGCGTGATCGTGCCGCCCATCGGCAACGAGCTCGTCGGCATGGTCAAGCTCACGTCGCTCGCGAGCGTGATCCAGTACGCGGAGATGCTGCACAACGCGCAGAACATCTACTACGCGAACGGACGCGTGATCGAACTGCTGATCGTCGGGGCGATCTGGTATCTCGTCGTCGTCACGGTGCTTTCGTTCGTGCAGACGCGCGTCGAGCGCCGCTATGCGCGCGGCGCGGGCCGCGCGTCGAGCCGTCAGTGAGGAGACAGGCATGAATCCAATCGTGCGCGCATCGGAAGTGCGCAAATCGTTCGGCGAGTTCGAGGCGTTGAAGGGCATCACGCTCGATGTCGCCGAGGGCGAAGTGCTGTGCATCATCGGTCCTTCGGGGTCGGGCAAAAGCACCTTTCTTCGCTGCATCAATCAACTCGAAACGATCAGCGACGGCTCGCTGTGGGTGAAGGGCGAACTGCTCGGCTACCGGCAGAGCGGCAACAGGCTCCATGAACTTTCGGAGAAGGAGATCGCGAGGCAGCGTCTCGCGACCGCGATGGTCTTCCAGCGCTTCAACCTCTTCCCGCACATGACGGCGCTGGAGAACGTGATCGAAGGCCCGGTGCATGTGCTGAAGCGGCCGCGCGCCGACGCGATGAAGGAAGCGCGCGCGCTGCTCGAACGCGTCGGGCTCGGCCACAAGTGCGATGCGTTTCCGGTGGAGCTGTCGGGCGGCCAGCAGCAGCGCGTGGCCATTGCGCGCGCGCTCGCGATGCATCCGCAATTGCTGCTCTTCGATGAACCCACGTCCGCGCTCGATCCAGAACTGGTCGGCGAAGTGCTCGCCGTCATGCGCGGTCTCGCGCAGAGCGGCATGACGATGATCATCGTCACTCATGAACTGGGCTTTGCGCGCGAGGTGGCGAATCGCGTCGTGTTCATGGATCAGGGGCAGATCGTCGAGGCGGGACCGCCGGAACAGGTTCTGTCCGAACCACGCCATGCCCGCACGCGCGATTTCATTTCCGCCGTGCTGGCCTGAGAACGTCCGAACGTCATTCAAACAATCGATTCCGGAGCGAGCAGTTCATGAAAGCCACTTTTCGTTTGCAAAGCCTTTGCGCACTGATGTGCACCGCCGCGTTGCTGCATGTGGATGCGGCCAGCGCGCAGGCGTCCGCGCCCGGCAAGAAGGAAATCATCGCCGCCGTGGTGCCGAACTATCCGCCGTTCGAGTTCAAGGATCCGGAAACCGACAAGCTGACGGGCTTCGACATCGATCTCGGCGAAGCGCTCGCCGCGAAGATGGGCGTGAAGATGATCTGGCAGGAAACGAGCTTCGATCAGATGCTGAGCGCGCTCGCGACAAAGCGTGTCGACATCATTCTGTCGGGCATGACGGATATTCCCGAGCGGCGCGCGTCGGTGAATTTTCTCGACTACTTGAAGAGCGGTCCGCAGTTCTATGCGCTGAAGACGCGCGCGGGCGATTTCCCCAACATGGATGCGCTGTGCGGCAAGACGATCGGTTCGAGCCGGCGTACGTCGTTCCCGACGAACATCAAGGCGTGGAGCGACGAACATTGCGTGAAGACGGGCAAGAAGCCGGTCGCGGTCGTCGGCACCGATGGTTCGTCGGATGCGCGCATGCAGTTGCGTCAGGGACGGCTCGACGCGGCCGTGCAGGGTGGCGAAACCATGCCGTATCAGAACAAGATCGATCAGAACGCGTACGTGACGATCGGCGCGCCGTTCATGTCGCAATACATGGGCGTCGGCATGGCGAAGGACAGCGCGGCCATCAACGAGGCCGTGACGAAAGCCTTCGATCAGTTGATCGCCGACGGCACCTATCAAAAGATTCTCGCGAAGTGGGGCCTGCAGGAACAGGGCGTTCAGAAGGCGCAGATCAATGCGAGCAACTGAGCCACGATCCGCGATGCCGCGCTGGCCCGACGGCAAGCGTTCGTGTGTCGCGCTCGCGTTCGATCTCGACGGCCCGACCGGCGGCGCCATGCTCGACGGCTCGATCTGGCGCAATCCCGCTTACTTCACGCTGGGCGCGTATGGGCCGTGGCGCGCGCTCGCCAGGATTCTCGATGTGCTCGGCGAGCGCGGCGTGCGCGCGACGTTCTTCGTTCCCGCGTGGGTGCTGGAGAATTGGCCGTCGCAATGCCGCGAGATCGTGCGCGGCGGACATGAAGTCGCGTACCACGGCTATCGGCACGAGGCGTTCTGGACGCTCACGCCGGAGCGCCAGCGCGAGGTCATGGCGATATCGACGCAACTGTTCGAGCGTCATCTCGGCGTGCGTCCGGTCGGCTTCCGCACGCCGTCGGGCGACTGGACCGCGCAAACCGCCGGTATTCTCGCGGAGTTCGGCGTGCGCTATTCGAGCTCGATGCGCGGCGACGATCGTCCCTATGTCCTCGATGCGACAAGCGGCCTGATCGAGATTCCGGCGCGCTGGGAACTGGATGATTACGCGTCGCTCGCTTATCAGCGCAAACCGGATTTTCCGGCGGGGCTGGATCGGATCGCGAGCTATGAAACGACGCTCGACAACTGGCGCCGCGAGTTCGACGGCTCGCATGACGAGGGACTCTGCATGACCACGCTGTTTCATCCGAAGGTGTCGGGCAAGCCGGGGCGCGTCGCGCTCATCGAGGGTTTGATCGATCATATGCTCGCAACAGGCGAAGTCTGGTTCGCGACCGGCAGCGAAGTCGCGGACTGGTGGATGTCGAGCGGGCAGGCGCGCCTATGACGAACGATGCGAAATGGCCCGGCGGCGCGCGCTCGGCCGTGATTCTCACCGTCGATTTCAACGACGATCTCGGCATTCGCACGCAGGCGCCGGATATCGAGGGCCGCGAGAAATCGCTTTCCGTGTGGCGCTACGGCGCGAAGCGCGGCGTGGATCGCCTGCTCGCGGCGTTCGATGACTTCGATGTGCCTTCGAGCTGGTTCGTGCCGGGTCAGGTCGCGCGCGCGCATCGCGATCTCGTCACGCGGATCGACGCGGCCGGCCATGAAATCGGCGTGAGCGGCGATGCCTGCGAAGACTTCGATGCGCTCGATCTCGCGCAGCAGAAACGCGCGTTCGACAGCGGCCACGCGACGCTCACCGCGGCCCTGGGCCGCCCGCCCACGGGTTTTCGTCCGTTCACCGGCAACTGGGCGCCGGGCTTCGCCGCGCATCTGCACGCGCGCGGCATTGCCTGGACGTCGACCTGGCATGGCGACGACCTGCCTTACTACCATCACGAAGCGCCGCTGATCGAATTGCCGCTGCACGTGGAGCTCGAAGACGAGCCTTACTTCGCGTTCAATCTCGCGCCGCCGGTGCCGGCCGGTCAGTCGCGCATCGCGTCGTATCGCGAAGTGCTTGGCAACTGGACGCGCGACTTCGAGGCGTTTCATCGCTTCGGCTTGTGTTTCGTGATGCGGCTGCATCCGGAGATCATCGGAACGGCGGGGCGCATCGGCGTGCTGCGCGAATTGCTCGCGACGATGCGCGCACACGGCGATGTCTGGTTCGCAACCGGCGCGCAGGCCGCATCGTGGTGGCGCGAACGATGTCACGCCAACGAGCCCGGGCATCCGGTCGAGATATTCGAGCGTCACAGGAACACCATCGTATGAACATGCGGGAACGCGTTCTGTCGGAACAGCTCGCGAACTTCATTGCGGATTCATCGTTCGATGATCTGCCGCATGAGGTCGCCGGGAAAGCGAAACGGCATCTGCTCGATACGCTCGGCGCGGCGCTCGCGGGCGCGCGCACGGCGCCGGCGCGAGCGGCGCGCTCGGTGATGGATTCGACCGGCGATGCCATCGTCTGGGGCACATCGCGACGCGCGAACGCACGCGATGCCGCGTTCATCAACGGCATCGCGGCGCACGCGCTCGAACTCGACGACTCCGGCGGCTGCGATCACTCGGGCGCGGTCGTCGTGCCGGCGGCGTTGTCGACATTGGCGGCGCTCGGCCGCGTCGAACGGCCCGTTTCCGGCCGGGAGTTGCTGCACGCGATCGTGCTCGGCTACGACATCGCGCGACGCGTGCTCGAAGCGTGCGGCGGCTACTCGGCGCACAACGGACGCGGCTGGCATTCGACGATGACCTGCGGCGTGATCGGCGCCGCCGCCGCGAGCGCGCGCGTGCTCGGCCTCGATGCGCGCGGCACCGGCGCGGCGCTCGGGCACGCGGCGAGCTTCGCGGGAGGACTCTGGGGCTTCATTCACGACGGCTCCCAGACCAAGCGCCTGCATCCCGGCCGCGCGGCCGAAGGCGGCCTCACGGCGGCGCTGCTCGCGGCGCAGGGCGTGAGCGGCGCCACGCACGTTTTCGAGGACGTGTGGGGCGGCTTTCTGCGCACGTTCGCGGCGGACTCGGCGTGCGCCGATGCCCTCGTCGCGGAGCTGGGCGCGAACTGGAAGATCATGCGGTGTTCGATCAAGCCGCATGCATGCTGCCGCAGCATTCATTCGGCGCTCGATGCGCTGATCGAACTGGCGCGCGGCGGTCCCGTCGCGCATGTGCGCGTGACACTCAGCGAATTCGTTCACGGCATGTGCGGCGACCGGAAGCCGGTCAATCTGGCATCGGCGCAGATGAGCATGCCGTACGCGCTCGCCGCTGCGCTCGTGTTCGGTCATGCGGGTATCGAGGCGTTCGTCGAACGGGCGCGCATCGACGCGCGCGTCACGTCGATGATGCAGCGCATCGTCCTTGAACCGGACGCATTGCTCGCCGATCTCGACGAACCCGAAGTCACGGTCACCTATGCCGACGGCACGACACGCTCGCTTCAGGCAACGATTCCGCTGGGCGATCCGCGCCGTCCACTCGACGATGCGCAATTGCTGGCGAAGTACCGGAGTCTCGCGGATGACGTGATCGGCAGCGATGCAGCCACCGCGCTGGCGCATGCCGTGTTGAATGTCGAAGAATGCGCGGATGCTAAAGCGCTCGAACGCTTGCTCGTGGGACGCGACGGTTGGAATGCCAGCGAAATCTGTGTCACTTGACAGCCGGCTGCATCGGGTCGATGCACACAAGCGCCACGCGCGGCGGCGCCGATGTAGCAACGGTCCGTGGGCGCGTCGACGTGGACCGAGGAGCCGCACAGCGCGGGACGCTCAGTGACGACGCGGATGCTCCAGAAAGAATCGCACCATCTCGGCACTGGCGTCGGGGCCCGAAGGATCGGTATAGCTCCCTTTGGAAGAGCCTCCGGACCACGCGTGGGGCGCGCCGTGGATGATCCACACTTCGGCATCGATCCCCGCTTGAGAGGTCAGATGTCGGACCGTGTGCTTCCTTGCTCCGCTCTCACCTTTCGATGCACGATCAGGTTTCGCTTCACTCGCGGAAAACTCGCGTACCAATTCGTTGGCGTTGGCAGGATGCACGGTAGCATCGGCATCGCCGTGAAAAACGATGAGCGGGCATTGCGACGCGTGGTCCGCTCGGACAGGTTTCTGCGCTTTGGTTCTGACCTTGCCACCGCGCATGGCAGCCAGCGCGGAAGGCAGGTCGTGTGCGCATCCGACTGGCAGGCCCGAATGGATACCGGCTGCTGCGTACAGATCAGGATAGGTTTGCGCCACGATCGCCGCCATCGCACCGCCGGCCGAAAGACCCGCGACGAAGACGCGATTCGGATCGACGTTGTAATTTCCCATGACTTCGCGTGTGATGCCCGCGATCAGCGACGGCTCCCCCTGGTCGCGACGCTGATCGGCAGGCCTGAACCAGTTCCAGCATTTCGATGTATTCGCGCCCTGCGGCTGAGTCGGATAAACGACGATGAAGCCGTGCGTTTCGGCAAGCGCGTTCATCCGCGTGCCGGCTGCGAAATCGTCGGCGTCCTGGGTGCAGCCATGCAGCATGACGATCAAAGGCAGAGGGTCACTGCGGGAATGACCCGGAACGTAGACCTTGTAATCGCGCTGGCCAGCGGCGTTGAGGAAACGCCGCGTGCTGAAGTGCCCGCAATCCTGCACGTCGGGCGCGGTTTGAGCCTTTTCGGTGTGGCGTCGCGGTTGCAAAAGATCAGCGAACCGCGTTGTGATCGGATCGTCATGTCGATTTTCATGCACCGTTGCTGCGTCGGTGCGGTCGCCACGCATGGCGCGCTTGACGATCTCCGCGGCTGCAGCGGGATCGTTGCTGCGAAAGAGGGCAAATGCCTCTTTCATCGAATCCAGAAATCCTTCGTTGAGTTTCATATTTCTTCCGTGAGCGGGAAAGAGTCAGGAGCATCAGCGGATTCGATCCGCCAACGCAGCCTTGACCGCCGGTGAAGCATGGAGCGCGCCTCGAACCAGAATCGAGTCGATCGCTGCCAGCGCAAGTTCGGGAGAGACGTCCATGGCGATGCTCGCTAATCCCAGCACTTGAATTCTCAGACGCTGATTGGCCGCGCACGCAGCCTCGAGGTCTTGTTTCGAGAAATGCTGAAGCCCAAGGACGAGTTCACGGCGCGTCACAGTGTCTTTGACGGCCGGAGCATGGATCGATAGTTGATTGCGAATAGCCGTGCGGATCAGATCCGTACGATTCGAGTAAAAGCCCTCTTCGACGAGGAGATCGATCTGGCCCAGGTCGATTGGGCCGAGATTGATTGTGATTTTTTCGGTTTCGCTGCCTCGCGAGCGATCCGGCACTTCTTTCGCCATGTGAAAATATCCTCCGAACACCATCCATATGGATGGTTATAGGCTGTTTTCAAGAGGATATCAACGAGGATTTCTGCAATCGGGCCGTGGACGCGCGATTTGGGATGTAGGGGGCGATACGTGCTGCCTCGGGCCGGCGAGGACGAGACAGTTGCGAGTCGCTTCAGCCGATATTCACGTTCATGGCCAAGTCCCAGGTGCCCGCGCCGTTTTTGGCCAAGCCGATCATCATCAGGCCGAGCGCCTCGAGCGTATGGGCCATAGGCAGGCCGCCGACATCGAACGGACGAAGACCGAGACGCTCGACGAAGGTCGAAACGCAAGCCTTGGCCTGCGCATCGTCTGCAGCGATGAACGCGTCGAGGCGGCCGCCCCGAATAAGGACGTGACCGAAGATGGTGTTGAACGCCTTTACCACGTGCGCTCCGGCGGGCAGGCTCTTGGCGGTCTCCTGCGCCCCGGAACTTCCGTGAGGCGTGACGAGGCCCGAAAGGTCGGGAGCAACCGGGTTGGCGATGTCGACGATCACCTTGCCATCGAGCGCTTTCCCAAAGTCGGCGACGACCATCGCGATCCCGGAATACGGCACCGCGAGGATGACGATGTCGCCCGACGGTGGGGCGCCGTACGTCCCGGTGTTCGCTTTATCCGCGAGTTTGTCGGCCAGCGCCCTTACCTTGGCGGGGTCGCGACTGACTATCTCCACGTTGTATCCCGCCTTGCAGGCACGGCCGGCGATCGCAGCGGCCATGCTTCCTGATCCGATGATGCTGATAGTGCTCATGACAAGTTTCCTCGTAAAAAACCGGCTATGTCCGCGCGCCTGGCTAATCGCTTAGCTCGCGCCAAAGCCTTGAATTCGCCACCAATGCGGCGCTCCGGATAAACGAGCAGAGCGCCGCAGACATATCGCGTCAGAGTTGCGCAAGCCCCCCGTCGACGGCGACCTCGCTGGCCGTCATAAAGCTGCTGTCGGACGACGCGAGGAAGGCGGCCGCCGCTCCGATCTCCGCCGGATCGGCCATGCGCCGGAGCGGAGTCATCGACGCGAAGAGCTTTTGGCCTTCCTCGCCTAGCGCTTCTTTCGCGAGTTCGGTCGCCGTTGCTCCCGGCGACAGCACGTTCACCCGGATGCCGGTGCCCTTCAGATCCTCTGCCCAGCTCCGTGCGAGGTTGCGTACAGCCGCCTTGCTCGCGCTGTAAGCGCTCATCGCCGGGGCGCCCGTGGTGCCGGCGCTCGATCCAGTCAGGATGATCGAGCCGCCCTCGCTCATCAGCGGTAACGCCTTCTGGACCGTGAAGATCGTGCCCTTCACATTGGTGTCGAAGGTTTCGTCGATGTGCTCCGCCGTGATCTTGCCGAGCGGAAGCGGGCTTCCTGCCCCGGCGTTGGCGAATACGATGTCGAGTGTTCCCCGCTCGGCCTTCACGGCCGCGTAGAGCCGGTCGAGGTCGGCTTGATCGGAGACCGAACCCTTCATCGCGCGGGCGTTGGGCCCGAGGTCGGCCAGAGCGGCGTCGAGCGCGTCCTGGCGACGGCCGAAGATGAACACGAAGGCGCCTTCCTCGATGAAGCGCATCGCTGCGGCGCGGCCGATGCCGGTGGCGCCGCCGGTGATTACAGCGGTTTTTCCATTCAGTCTGGTCATGACATGCATCCTTCGAAGCAATAGTGAGAACCACGATTCTGGTCCCCTTGCGTCATGAAGCCAATTGACCAAATATCTATGAATACCATCTACTTTTTGGATATGTATGCTCGATAACGTCACCATCAATCAGCTTCGGGCCTTCGTTGCCGTGTGTGACGCAGGGAGCTTTTCCGGCGCGGCGCGCACGCTGATGCGTGCACAGTCGGCGATCAGTCACGCGATCGCTGCGCTCGAAAGTGCCTTCGATGTCGCGCTGTTCGAGCGCAACACGCGCAAGGCGACGCTGACGGCAGCGGGCCGCAGCCTCCTGCCCGATGCGCGCGGTGTGATTTCACGCACCGAGGAAATGAAGATGCGCGCGGCTTCGATCGCGGAAACGGGCGTCCCGCAGGTCTCGATTGCAGTGGATACCTATTTTCCTCGTGCGCACCTGATCGAATGCCTGCGCACCGTGCAGGCGCACTTTCCGACGGTCGCAATCAATCTGCGCATGACGACGATGCAGGGCGGCGAGCGTTTGATTCTCGACGGCACGTGTGCGTTGGCCGTGACGATCGCGGATGTGCCGGAGCTCGATCCTCGCGCGATAGAAAGACTGTATCTATGCGAAGCGCGTATGGTGACCGTTTGCGCGCCATCGCATCCGCTGGCCGCGATTGCGGGGCCGATTCCGCGAGAGGAGTTTGGCCGGCATATTCAGCTTGTCGTCACCGACAATCAGCCCGATGCAGAGAAGACACAACAGGGCGTCGCAAGTGAACGCCAATGGCTGGTGAATGATCTCGGCGCGAAGCACGATCTGCTGAGAGGAGGCTTGTGCTGGGGGCACATGCCGCATCATCTGGTTGCGGAGGATCTCGTGCATGGAATGCTCGTTGAACTTCAACGTCGCGCCTGGCACATGCGCCCACTCACGTTCATGATCTCGCAGCGGCGCGGGTACTCGTTGTCCGCATGCGAGACACAATTGGTCGGGCTCCTTGGCAAACGCCGGCGCTCCATCTCACGCAAAGGCAAGAAGGCGTAGACGTGCTTTATCCTTGCGCTGCATTCCTCAGGTGATGGGCGCATGCTATGAAGTATTTCGCTTCGCCTGTTCGATGCTCGAAACAGGGGCGCGCAGTGCGTCGGACAATCCACTCATTCCTGTCGATGATGGCGACGTCATCTCTGGCGGCAACTTTCATGCGGAACCCGTTGCGTTCGTCGCCGATGCGCTCGCAAACGTCGCGGCGGAGACCGGCGGCATGGCGGAGCGGCGTATTGCATCCATGCTTGATGGCGTTGGCATTCGGCATCGGTCGAGAGCGTTCCGACTGTGGGCAATCAGGAAGATCACGTATCGATGGCTACCCGTTGAAGACAATGCCAACACGATCAGATGTCCGCCACGGTTTTACGGGAATCCCGTCAAATGGAGCACGAGAATGAACGCACGGTCTCTGAGCATCAATGTGCATGACAGCCAGATCGACGATCTCATGCAACGCCTGCGTAACACTCGCTTTCCCGCGTCTCTCGACGCGCAGCAGTGGAATGATGGCGCGGCCCTGGCATTCGTCCGGCGATTGACGGACTACTGGCAAAGTCAGTTCGACTGGCGTGCACAGGAAGCGCGGCTCAATGAGTTGCCGTTCCTGGGCCGAACGGTTTTTTGAAGTACAGCGATGGAGTTCGATGCCACGTGGCGGACATTTCGCGGCACTGGAACCACCGGAACCGCTCGTGGAGGACATTCGGGCGTTCTTTCGTCCCCTTCGTCACGCCGGTGGATACGGAGCTGGAAGCGCAGATTGAATAAAAAAATAGTCGAACGTGGAGAGCAGCAAACATCCCCGATGCACGCAGCGCTGAGCATCTTTCCTACGGCAGTTCTGACTGAAAAAACCGCACGACATCCGCGTTGAAGCGCTCATGAAACCCGGCCCGATCGAAGCCCGAAAGACTCGTGCAGATCTCCGGCTGTATCCGGGAAAGACGCGTATCGCACGGCGGCAGGAAATCGTAGTGGCCTGCGTTGGCCACCGCGCGATAGTCCGGCGCGCGGGGCAAGTCGTCACGTACCGGCTCGTCGTAGTCAGGATGCGGCTGATGACGATCATCGGCGGCGCTCCAAAGCTGGACCGCAGCGTGTACGTCACTCAGCCCCGCCTTGCCGAACGCAAACCCGAACGCAGGCGCTGCGATGACGATGGCCTTGATGCGGGAATCGTGAATCCATGCGCTGGCCGGAACATTCGCAACCGATGGAAGGTCGACTTGGGCCTGTCGCAGGGCTTCGCAGAGATCATGGTCCCGATGGGCCTTGCAGAACGGCTGGATTTTCAACAGGTCCGGAATACCGCCTGCCGCGACGAGCACGGTGAAACCTCCATTCGAAAAGCCAAATGCACCGATGCGCGCTGCGTCCAATTGTTCGTGCCCGCGCCATCCGTCGAGCATGTAGTCGACCAGCCGATGAAGCTGAGCGGGACGGCGCCAGAGCTGCAAGGTCCGGCTCTGATCTTTGAACGTATCGCCGGCATGGCCGACCGCTGCCGCGACGAAGCCCGCGCGAGCCAGAGCGAGTGCCGTGTCGTAGTGGCCGTCGTACCAGCCCGCGCCGCCGTGCGACATCACCACGAGCGGGAGATGATTGCCGGCGAGAGGGGCATTTGGCGCGACCGTCTGCCTGATAGCGCCCAGCGAGTGCGGCGTGGCGGGCGCATTCGTCGGATACCAGATGCCGGCGATGAGCGGCGGTTCGGCGCCATTCGGTATCGTCACCTCGTCGAAGCCGACATCGACCGCGAAAGCAGGCACGGCGAACAGGCTCAAAAGGAGTGCAGTCACGGCCACCAATTTCACGGGAGTCTCCTGTGTTCTCGGATGGACGCCGGCTTCGGCAGGTCAAAGTTCCCGAGCGCGGACGCGCCGATGCGAATCGCAGCAGGACCCAACTGGCGAAACCGGCGACTCAATCGATGCGGTTCCGATTCGCCTCGGCGCTCAAAGCTCGTTCGACTTAAGATGACACATATCGGCCACGACACGGAGACTATACGCATGATCGAGTTCTACTTTCACCCGACGCCCAATCCCGCGAAGGTCGCGCTCTTCCTCGAAGAATCCGGTCTGCCCTATGAGGTGAAGCCCGTGGACACCAGCAAGGGCGAGCAGCATTCGGCCGGGTTCCGTGCGATCAACCCGAACGGCAAGGTGCCCGCCATCGTGGACACGGAAGGGCCGGGCGGCAAGCCCGCTGTCGTGTTCGACTCCACCGCGATCCTGCTTTATCTCGCGGAGAAGACGGGTCAGTTCGCCGGTGCGCCGGAAGATAGACCGCAGCTTCTTTCGTGGATGCTGTTCATTGCAAGCGGTCTCGGGCCGTTTTCCGGGCAGGCGGTGCACTTCCAGTACGCGGCGCCGGAAGGGCTGGACTACGCGGTGAACCGTTACCGGCGAGAAGCGGATCGGCACTATCAGGTGCTGAACGACAGGCTGAAGGACCGCGATTACATCGTGGGCGACAGCTATACGATCGCGGACATGTCGGCGTGGGGCTGGCTCGATCGGGCATCACGCGTGTTCAAGTCGAGCGACGACCCGCTCGGCCCGTATCCGGAACTCAAGCGCTGGTTCGCGAAGATCGACGCGCGGCCCGCCGTCGAACGCGCACGCGCCGTGAACAGGACGCATGCGTTCAAGTCGGTCAACGACGACGAGACGAAGCGTGCGTTGTTCCCGTCCAACTACCCGAAGACGGCGTGAGAGTTCGTCTAAAAGATCAAGGCCATCCCCCTGGCCGTGCCGGCGAGCAGGATGGCCGAGTCCGCACTCGCCCGATATCAACGCGAATCTGACCGGCGACGCCTACTTCTCGATCTGCTGATTCCAGCGCTGATCCCACTGCGCGCGATTCGCGTTGATCGAGTCCCAGTCCACCACGGTGACCTTCTTCACGAGCGCGTTCAGGTCGCCAAGATTCTTCTCCATGTCCGGCGTCATCTTCGCCTGCGAGTTGGTGGGAATCTGCTTGCCGGCCTCCGCCGCCTTCGTCTGCGCGGGCGCGGACAACAGATATTGCGCGAGCTTTTGCGCGAGCGCCGGGTCCGAATTGTTCTTCACGACGCACACATCCACGAGCAGCAGCACGGCACCTTCCTTCGGCGCCACGTAGGCCACCGGCAGGCCCTTGTCCTTGAGATCGCCGATGGCGGTCGGCGTGAGCGGGAAGAGGCCGGCTTCGCCCGTCGTGATCATCTCCGAGAGCTTCGCCGAGTTCGGAATGTATTCGACGACATTCGGACCGACCGTCGTCGCCCATTTGCCGAAGCCCGGCTCGACGTTCTTCTCGCTGCCTCCCCACAAGCGATTGAGCGCGAGAAAACCGTGCAGGCCGAAGGTGCTGCTCGATGCCGACTGGAACACGACCTTCCCCTTGTACTTCGGATCGGCGAAATCCAGCCACGAGGTCGGCGGCGCCCAGCCCTTTTCCTTGAAGAGCTTCGTGTTGTAGCCGATGCCGGTCATGCCGAGCTGCACGCCCGCGCCCATGTCGTCCTTCAGGCGCGCGAACGGATACAGCTCCTTGAGCACCGGCGCATCGTCGAGTTTCTGGCACACGCCCATGCTGACGGCGCGGGCCATCACGCCGTCATCGAGGAACGCGACGTGGATCTGCGGGCTGTTGCGGTTCGCGAGCAGCTTCGCCAGCACGTCGGACGAGGTGCCCGGCACCACGACCACCTTCACGTTGTTGGCTTTCTCGAAGTCGGGCAGCACCTGGCTCGTGTAGGCCTTTTCCATCGGCCCGCCGTTCATGCCGATGTAAATCGTCTTGCTCTGCGACCAGGCCGCAGACGACGCGCCGAGCGCAACGAGCGTGGCGAGGGAAAGGAGTGTGCGAGGCAGCTTCATCGAAATTTTCCTTGTTATGACTGGGGGATGGCGGAAAGAGGCATCGAACTGAACCGTCCGATCGAAAAGGCCTCGATCGGCGTGCTGGTTTCGCCCTGCGTGACGAGCTCGGCGAGCACTTCGCCGACGCCGGGCGCAAGCAGGAAGCCGCCGCCCGAAAATCCGAATGCATGAAGCAGGCGCGGCGTGGTGCGGCTGGGTCCGATGACCGGATTGTTGTCCGGCGTCTCGCCCTCGACGCCGCTCCACGTGCGAATCAGAAGCGCATCGCGCAATGCGGGCAACAGCGCGCAGGCGTCGCGCATCACGGCGCGCGTCGTCGCCGTCGATGGCTGCGCGTACTCGCCGTCGCCATGACCGCGTCCGCCGCCGATCACGCAGTTGCCGCGCTCGACCTGCCGCGCGTAGATGCCGCCGCCGACCACGCCGAGACTGTGGCCGATGAACAGCGGCAGCGGCTCGGTCACCCACATGTTCGGATAGATGGCCTTCATCGGCACGCTCTCGCCGAAACTGCCCGCGATGCGATTCGCCCATGCGCCCGCGCTGTTGACGAGCCAGTCGGCGCTGATGCGTTCATTGCCCGCGCGCATCTGAAAGCGCGTGCCGTCGAAGACGATGTCGGCAAGCTCGGTCTGCTCGCGCACGTCGGCGCCGGCGCGGCGTGCCGCATGCGCAAAGCCGGGAGACACGAGGCGCGGATTCGCGTGGCCATCGGTCGGACAAAGCGAACCGCCGATCGCCGCCGCGCCGAGCCACGGATAGCGCGCGCGAAACGCCGTGCCGCGCATCACCTGCGATTCGACGCCGTGTTCGCGCGCCATGGCCGACCATTGATCGAGCACGTCGAGATCGGCTTCGCGCCGCGCGAGCCGCAGATGACCCGACACCACCAGTTCGCCGTCGATGCCGATCAATTCGGGCAGCCGCGCATAGACGCGGCGCGCGCGCACCGCGAGCGGCAGTTGCTCCTCGGTGCGTCCTTGCGTGCGCACGCCGCCGTAGTTCACGCCGCTCGCCTGCGCGCCGCAAAAGCGCCGTTCGACGAGCGCGACGCGCATGCCCTGCTTCGCGAGCGCGAGCGCCGTCGAGGAACCGACGAGTCCGCCGCCCGCAATGACGACATCGAAATGACGCGCGTCATTCATCGTGCGCTTCCTCCGGCTGCACGCGCACGCCGTCGTCGTAGAGCATCGGGGTGATCGGAATCGGTTTGACGGGCGCCTGACTGCGCAGACGGCCGACATCGGCGAGCGTCTTGCCGGTTTCGGCGGCGAGCAGGGCGGTGGCGGATTCGCCGCACATGCGCCCCTGACAGCGCCCCATGCCGATACGCGTGAGCGCCTTCAGGCGGTTGACTTCCGTGGCGAGGCCGCTGCGGATGCACGCGCGCAGGGCGCCCGCCGTGACGTCCTCGCAGCGGCAGACGACGAGATCGTCGGGCCAGCGCTGTGCTTCGTTTGCCGGCGGCGCGAATGCCTGTTCGATGCCGGCGCGAAAAGCGGCGATGCGCGCGAGTTCGCGTTCGAGCGCCGCTGCATCGGGCGGGGCGCTTTCGTGCGCCACGATGCCGATGTCCTCGATCAGCGCGAGCGCGGCGCGCCGTCCGGCGAGTTCGGCGGCGTCCGCGCCCGCGATGCCCGCGCCGTCGCCGGCGAGATAGACGTGGCGCACGGAACTGCGGCCCGCCGCGTCGCGCTCGGGAATCCAGCAGCGATTGAGCGCGTCGAAGCGGAAGCGGCAGCCCGCGAGATCGGCGAGCTGCGTTTCGGGGCGCAGGCCGAAGCCCATGCCGACCGCGTCGCATTCGAGCGTGCGCATCTCGCCGCGACGCGTGCGCCAGCGGATGCCGCGCACGGCGTCGTCGCCTTCGATGCCCTCGAGCGTGACGCCGCGCTCGATGCGCACGCCGCGCGCGTGCAGCCATCCGACGTAGTACATGCCCTTGGCGAACGTCGAAGGCTGGTTCAGCATGCGCGGCGCGGCGGCGGCCTGACGCGAGAGCGGGTTCGTGTCGAGCACGGCCGCGACCCGCGCGCCTGCCTTCACATACTGGTAGGCGACCAGATACAGGAGCGGCCCGGTGCCCGCGAGCACGACGCGCGAGCCGATCGCGCAACCCTGCGCCTTCAGCGCGACCTGCGCGCCGCCGAGCGTGAAGACGCCCGCGAGCGTCCAGCCGGGGATTGGCACGATGCGATCCGTCGCGCCGCTCGCGATGATCAGATGCGTGAACGGCACGCTCGCTTCGCGGCCCGCGTGGAGCGTGTCGAGCCGGTTGGGCTCGCAGGACCAGACGAGCGCATCGGGGCGATAGTCGAGCTTCGGCAGCAGGCTGGCCATCGTGTCGTGCACGGCCGCGGCTTTTTTGGCCTCGAAGCCGTAGAGCGTCGATTTGCTGCGCGCGAAGCCCGCGTCGGCCGGCGGCTGGCGATAGATCTGCCCGCCCCAGCGCGCGTTTTCATCGATGACGACGGGACGCATGCCCGCCGCCACGAGCGTCTGCGCCGCGCGGATGCCCGCAGGCCCCGCGCCGACGATCACCACGCGCAGAGCCGCGCTCATCGCGCTTCTCCGGAGTGCGTGACCACGCGCATGCCCGCTTCGATGCGCGTCGAGCACGCGCGCATGCGCCGGCCGCTTTCATCGCGCACCCAGCAGTCCTGACAGGCGCCGATCAGGCAGAATCCGGCGCGCGGCTTGCCGCTGAATTCGCTGTGCCGCACGTGACGCTGCTGCATGAGGATCGCGGTCAGAAGCGTGTCGCCGGCGAGCGCATCGGCTGGCGCGCCGTCGAGCACGAAGGAGATGCGCGCACGGTCTTGCTCGACGAGGCGAACGAACTGCGGCGCGTGATGAGGCGTTGCGTGGCTCATGGGAGTGAGTTCAGTGCTGGCCGATCAGAATGCGGTTGAGCCCGTACACGCGGTC
Organism: Caballeronia temeraria; assembly: GCF_001544795.2. Lineage (GTDB taxonomy): Bacteria > Pseudomonadota > Gammaproteobacteria > Burkholderiales > Burkholderiaceae > Caballeronia > Caballeronia temeraria. The sequence goes on from NZ_FCOI02000008.1 coordinate 201,396, forward strand.
GAGGATCAGCATCGCGCCCGCGGTGATGAAGATCACCAGCGCGGAGACGGACGCCATCATCGGATCGATCGATTCGGTCGCGTACATGTACATGCGCACCGGCAGGGTGACGGTTTGCGGCGACGTGACGAAGACCGACATCGTCAGCTCGTCGAAGCTGTTGATGAACGCGAGCAGCCAGCCGCCCGTGATGCCGGGCAGGATCAACGGCCACGTGACGCGGCGAAAGGTCGTCCACGCGCTCGCGCCGAGCGATGCGGCGGCGTGCTCGATGCTGCGGTCCATGCCGCTCACCGAGGCGAGCACGAGCCGCATCACGAACGGCGTGATGACGACCATGTGCGCGAGGATCAGCCACGTGAACGAGCCGGTTGCGCCGATCATCGCGAAGAAGCGCAGCATGGCGATGCCAAGCACGAGCCCGGGAATCACGAGCGGCGAGAGCAGCAGCGCGTTCAGAAAGTTGCGTCCCGGAAAGCGCGCGCGGCCGATCGCGAGTCCCGCGGGCAGCGCGATGACGAGCGCGAGCGTCGCCGAGGCGAACGCGAGCTTCACGCTGTTGAGAAAGGCCGAGATGAAATCGGGATAGTCGAGAATCGCGCGGAACCAGCGCAGCGAGAGCCCGCGCGTGGGCAGCGTGAGCGTCTCCTCGGGCGTGAACGCGACCAGCACGACGATGACGAGCGGCGCCAGCACGAACAGGATCACGATCGTGTGAAACGCCAGCGCGACGGGACCGTTTTTGCGCATGATGTCTGCCTCGCCCTAGCCCATGCTGCGCGCGTAGCGCCGCTCGAGCACGCGGTAATAAGTGAGCATCACCACTAGATTGGCAATGAGCAAAAGCAAGGCGATGGTGGCGCCGAGCGGCCAGTTCATCGAACTGAGGAACTGGTCGTAGACGGTCGTGGCCGCCACCTTGAGACGCCGCCCGCCGAGCAGGCCGGGAATCGCGAAGGCGCTCGCGGAGAGGCCGAACACCATCAGGCTGCCCGAGAGAATGCCCGGCACGAGTTGCGGCAGCACGATGCGCCTCAGCGTGACGGCGGGCGAGGCCATCAGCGAGAGCGCGGCGTTTTCCGTCTGCGGATCGATGCGTTGCAGCGCGGTCCACACCGGAATCACCATGAACGGCAGCATCACGTGCACGAGCGCGATGACGATCGCGAACGTCGTGTAGAGCAGCTTGTAGGGCCCCATGCCGAACACGCCGAACAACTGGTTCACCAGTCCGTTCACGTTGAGCAGCATGCTCCAGCCGAACGCGCGCACCACGACCGACACCAAGAGCGGTGCGAGGATCACCAGCAGAAACACCGAGCGCCACGGATCGCCCATGCGCGACAGGATGTACGCCTCCGGCGTGCCGATCACGACGCACAGCAGCGTCACGAGCGCGGCGATGCCGAAGGTGCGCAAAAAGATCGTGTGATAGTAGGACGAGCCGAGCACTTCGGCGTAGTTATGCAGATCGAACGCGGCGACGGGTCCGAGCGACGGATCGAAGCGATAGAAGGTCAGCGCGAGCGTCATCGCGAGCGGCACGATGACGAGCACCGAAAACAGCAGCAGCGCGGGCGCGCTCATCATCCACAAGGGCAGATAGGCGTGCCACGGCGCGCGGCGTGCGTTTCCCGAACCGGCGGCGGCGGATTCCGTCGAGCGCAAGGTGCTATCCACGGGCGGCCTCCTGAATGAAGCGGATCGATTCCGCATTCCAGTCGATGCCCACCTGTGCGCCTTCTTCGAGCGGCTCGTCGCCGTGATTCTGGCAGCACACGAGCATTTCGCCCGCGCGGCTGTCGAGCCGGTAGAGCCACTGGCTGCCGAGGAAGAAGCGGCTCGTCACGCGGCCCGGCAGACGTCCGCTGCCCGCCGCGCCGAGCCTGAGCTTTTCCGGGCGGATGCACACCGTCACCGCGTCGCCGACGCCGATCGCGCGCTCGCGCTCCGGCAACTGCGAGGTCGAGCCCGTTTCCGCGAGATCGTGGCCGAGATCGATGCGAATGGCGTCGCCGTCGCGCGCGACGATCGTTCCGCGCAGCATGTTGGCCTTGCCGATGAATTGCGACACGAAGCTCGTCTCGGGACGTTCGTACGCGCGATACGGCGTATCGACCTGCGTGATGCGGCCCGCCTCCATCACGACGACGCGATCGCTGATCGACAGCGCTTCGGACTGGTCGTGCGTGACCATGATCGTCGTGGTGCCGATCTTGCGCTGGATGCCGCGCAACTCGAACTGCATGTCCTCGCGCAGTTTGGCGTCGAGATTGGACATGGGTTCGTCGAGCAGCAGCACCGGCGGCGCGATGACGATCGCGCGGGCGAGCGCCACGCGCTGACGCTGGCCGCCCGAGAGCTCGCGCGGAAAGCGGTGCGCGAACTTGTCGAGCCGCACGAGCGACAGCGCTTCCTGCACGCGCTCACGGCGTTCGCGCTTGTCGATGCCGCGCATCTCCAGGCCGAAGCTCACGTTCTGCTCGACGCTCATGTGCGGAAAGAGCGCATAGCTCTGGAACACGATGCCGAGGCCGCGCTTGTTCGGCCGCATGTGCGTGATGTCGCGGCCGTCGAGCATGATGCGCCCGCGCGTCGCTTCGATGAAGCCCGCGATCATCTGCAGGGTCGTGGTCTTGCCGCAGCCGGACGGGCCGAGCAACGAGACGAATTCGCCTTTTTCGACGGTGAGGTTGACGTCGGCGACCGCGTGCAGATCGCCGAACGACTTCGACAGATCCGTCAATGTGAGGAACGACATGGCCTTTCCCTTCGGCGTAGCGGGCGCCGGCTGCATGTGATGAATTCGATGAAATCGACTTTAGCCAGCCATATTTCGGCCAGTCAAACTGAAATTCCATTCATCGATAAAGACTTGATGTGAAATTTCGTTTGACGGAATATAAGCGCGCTATATGCGATATTCGTTTCACTCAGTGTGATTTGGGTAATCCCTGAGTTCGATACGCATTGTGCGATGCGGCCGTATCGGGTCGAATAGGCGGCACACATGAGCAGCATCAGTCGCATTCCGTTCAATGGAATGAATGAGGCCCGGATGAAGGCATCGAACGAAGAAAACAGAATGGACGCGCCCGGCACAGGCGCGCTGCAACGCGCATTCGCGGTGATCCGCGCGCTTGGTGAGGATCAGGCGGAAGGAAGCCGCGTCACGGCGCTCGCGAAGGCCGTGGGTCTCACGCAGGCTTCCGTGCATCGGATTCTCCAGGCGTTGATGGCGGAAGGCGTGGTGGAGCAGGACGAAAACAGCAAGCGCTATCGGCTGAGCGTGGATTTCTTTTCGCTGGCGGCGCAGGCGGGCAATCCGAGCCGGATGCGCACATTGTGCCGCCCCGCGCTGCTGCGTCTGTGCGCGAGTCTCGGCGAGACCATCTTCCTGCTCGTGAAAAGCAGCTTCGACGCGGTGTGCCTCGACATGTGCGAAGGTCCGTATCCGATCCGTTCCTTCACGGGCGATGTCGGCGGGCGAGTCGCGCTGGGCGTGGGGCAGGGGAGCCTCGCCATTCTCGCGTTCCAGCCGGAAGCGGAGCGCGAAGAGATCATCCGCTACAACGTGCCGCGGCTGCACAACTACGGCGTGTTCGACGAGGTGTATTTGCGCACGGAGATCGAGCGCGTGCGCGCGCAGGGGTACGCGGGCCGCAACAGCGGGTTGATCGATGGCATGGCGGGCGTGGCGGTGCCGATTCTGGACCGCTCCGGGAATGCGCTCGGCGCGTTGAGCGTCGGCACGCTGTCGACGCGCCTGGGCGAAGACCGCCTGCCGATGGTGGTCGAACTGCTGAAGCGCCAGGCGCAGGCGCTCGGCCCGCAAATCAATCCGTTCGATGTGGCCGTGCGCCGTCCGGTTCATGGCCTGACGCGCGCGATGGCGACCAGGCCGCTGTCGGGGCCGGCGGAATAGTGCGCCCGCTGAAAAACGCTGCTGTTCGTGAAAGCAGCGTCAAGGTGTCTGCAGCCCACCGTCCATCAAGCGTGTTTGCGTCCATCGGGTGATATCCCGTTCGCAGGGATACTTTGCCGCTTCACGCTCATCGAGATCGACGCCCAAGCCCGGCTTATCGTTCGCATAGACGAAGCCGTTGCGAAACTCCGGCAGCCCCGGAAACACCTCGAGCAGCGCCTCGCGTGGCCCTTTCAGTTCCTGAATCACGAAGTTCGGCGGCTCGGTGCCCGACCATTCCTGCACGCCGAAATTGCGCGATGCGAGGTCGATATGAATGTTCGCGGCATGGGCGAGCGGCGACATGTCGCCCGGACCATGCCACGCCGTCCGCACGCCGAACTGCTCAGCGAAAATCTGCAGCTTTCGCCCCGCCGTGATGCCGCCGATCTGGCTCAGATGGACGCGAATGAAATCGACCAGCCGCTCCGTGATCAGAAAACGCCATTCGACCGGGTTGTTGAATAGCTCGCCTTGCGCGAGCGGTGTCGTGGTCTTCGCGCGCAATTGACGCATCCACTCGCCTTCTTCGAGCGCGATCGCATCTTCGAGAAAGAACAACTCGAAAGGCTCGAGCTCGCGCGCGAAGCGAATCGCTTCGACGGGTTTCAAACGCTCATGCACGTCGTGGCACAGCGCGACATCGAAACCAATCTTGCTACGGATGCCATCGAACAGCTTGAGCGTGTCGCGGATGTACTTGCGGCTATCGAGATAGATGCCCTCGGCCGCACCTTCGGGCGCATTCGAAGGCGCGCGGCCGAATGCGCCGCCACCGTATCCGCCGCTTTGGCAGCGGATATGCGTGATGCCTTGCTCGCGATATCGCTGAATGTTCTCGCAGAGTTCGTTGAGATCACGGCCATCCGCGTGACGATAGATCGGCACGCCTTCGCGCACCTTGCCGCCGAACAACTGATACACGGGCATGTTCGCCTGCTTGCCCTTGATGTCCCACAACGCCATATCGACACCCGAGATCGCGTTGTTTTCGATCGGTCCATTGCGCCAGTACGCGTTCTGATGCATCAGTTGCCAGAGCTCTTCGATCGCCTCGGCGTCGCGCCCGATGAGCAAAGGCCGCAAGTACTCCTCGATCAGGCACTTGACCGCAAGATGACGATACGCAAAGGTCGCGCATCCGAGTCCATACAGGCCGGGCTGATTCGTATCGACCCTGACGACGATGAGATTGATGCCTTCTGGCGCAGTCAGGATGACCTTGACGTCGGTGATGAGTGTTGCCATGAGTTATTTCACGAGAGCAGAAGCCACGGTATCGGACTTGCTGCCCGTGCCTCCCTTGGGTGTGGAGCGCTGGCCGGTATGTGCGGGCACCAGCATCATGAGGACGACCGATGCAAGCAGCGCCGCGGCCATGAAGACATACGATGCGGAAGGACTGCCTGTTGCACCATTCAGATAGCCGACGAGCCATGCGCCGAGGAAGGCGCCGAGCGCACCGCACGCGTTGATGAGGCCGATTGCGCCGCCGAGCACGTTGCTTGGAATCAGTTCGGGTACGAGTGCGAAGAAGGGTCCGTACGGGGCGTACATCGTGGCGCCTGCGATGACGAGCAACGCGAACGACAGCCAGAAATTCGATGTGCCCACGAGATACGAACCGACAAACGCTATCGTTCCGATCAACAGCAGGGGCCATACGAAGAGCTTGCGATTGCGCGTCTTATCGGAAAGAAATGACGCAATGAGCATCAACACGATGGCCGCGAGATACGGCACGGCGGAGAGCCAGCCGACCGAGACGATATCGATCGTTTTCGACGCCGACTTCAGAATCGACGGCAGCCACATGATGAAACCGTAGACGCCGATGCTCCACAACGCGTGAATCGCGCAGCACTTGAGCACGATGGACGAACGGAACGCCGCCTTGTAGTCGCGCACCGGCGCGATATGCGCCTGCTCCGACTTGAGGATCGCATCGAAATCGGCTTTCTCCTTGTCGCTCATCCACGGCGCATCGGCGGGACGATCCTTGACCGTGAACCACCACACGATAGCCCACAAGATCGCGGGAATGCCCTCGATCACGAACATTTCGCGCCAGCCGAAGTTGCGCACGAGATAGCCGGACACGATCGACATCCACAGCACCGTGACCGGATTGCCGAGAATCAGGAATGTATTCGCACGCGAGCGTTCGGTGCGCGTGAACCATCGGCTGATGTACATGAGCATCGACGGCATCACCGCCGCTTCGACGATGCCGAGTATGAAACGCAGCGCCATCAGCATCGGAATGTTGCTGACCATGCCGGTCGCGGCGGCGCACAGGCCCCACAAGACGAGGCTCGCGAAGATGAGTTTCTTGACGCTGTTCTTCTGCGCGTAGATCGCGCCGGGCACTTGAAACAGGCAATATCCGAGGAAGAACAGCGAGCCAATGAGCGACGAGGTGGCGGACGTGATGCCCAGGTCCTTGTCGATTCCGGCCGCAGCCGCAAAGCCGTAATTCGCGCGATCCAGATAAGCGAGACTGTACGTGATGAAGATGATCGGCATGAGATGCCACCATCGTTGCGGTGCGACCGTCTTGATGTTGTCCATGATGTCTCCGATGTCAAAGCACGGCGAGCCAGCCGCCATCGACGTAAATGATTTGTCCGTTCACATAGCTCGATGCAGCCGATGCGAGATATACCGCCGTGCCGACGAGTTCCTCTGGTTTGCCCCAGCGCTGCGACGGATTGCTGCTCTTGACCCACGTGTCGAAGTTCGCGTTGTCGACGAGCGCCTGGTTCATGTCCGTCAGGATGTAGCCGGGGCCGATCGCATTCGCCTGAATATCGAACGGCGCCCATTCGGCGCTCATTGCGCGCGTGAGCATCTTGATGCCGCCCTTTGCGGCCGTATAAGGCGCGACGGTTGCGCGCGCGCCTTCGCTCGTGAGCGAACCGATGTTGATGATCTTGCCGCCGCGCTTGCGCGCGATCATGCGACGCGCCGCTTCCTTCGCGACGATGAACGCACTCGTCAGATTGGTATCGATCACGCGTTGCCAGTCGGCGAGCGCGAGTTCGATCATCGGCTTGCGGAACTGGATGCCGGCGTTATTCACGACGATATCCACGTCGATGCCCTCCGCATCCCATGCCGCGAACGCAGCGGCGACGGACGCTTCGTCGGTGACGTCGAATGCGCGGCCGCGTGCGTCGAAGCCTTGCGCTTGCAGGCGGCTGACAGCGGCATCGACGGTATCGGCTTTCGTGCCGTTGACGATGACGCGGGCGCCCGCCGTCGCCAATCCCTCCGCGAGTGCGTAGCCAATGCCGCGTGCGGAGCCCGTGACGAGCGCCGTGCGGCCATCAAGATCGAATAACTTGTTCATTCGTATTCCTTATTTAATGCAGGCTGCGGTTCCATGACTGCGAATCGGCGATGCGGTGCTATGAAGGCGTGTCGTTCACGGTGCGGGCAAGCGCCGCGCGATCGTCGAAGTCCTTTTCCGCGCGTTCGATCAGCGTGAGCACGGCTTGCTCGGCGGCATGTGCGTCGCCCTGTTCAATCGCAATGCACAACGCTTCGTGCATCGGCAGCGAGCGGGCTGGGCCGCCCTCGATCTCCGAACTCAACTCGAAGCTCGTGCGCAGGATCGCGGAGAGCGCGTTCTGCATCTGCTGGACGAACTGGTTGTGGCATGCCGTGAGAATCGCACCGTGAAACGCGAGGTCCGCCGGCACGTATTCGCCTTGTCCGGCGACAGCGCGTTCCATCGCCTTGAACGCGCGGCGCACCGCGACGCGATCCTCGGGCGTTGCGCGCTTCGCCGCGAGCTTCGCGGCATTCGGCTCGATGATCGTGCGCAGTTCCATCAAGTCCCGGATGAGGTCGTCATCGACCACGCCGGAGCGCGCGCGCCACGTGATGACATCGGGATCGAACAACTGCCACTGCGAGCGCGGCAATACGATCGTGCCGTGACGGCGCCGCACCTGAAGCATGCCCTTCGCGGACAGCGACTTCATCGTCTCGCGAATCGTGATGCGGCTCACCTGCATGAGTTCGGCGAGTTCGTCCTCGGCCGGGAGGATGTCGCCTGGTGCGAACTTGCCGGCGCAAATCTGCTCGCCCATCTGATTGAGTATTTGCCGGTGCAACGTCGGCATGTTTTTGCTCCTTCTAGATCATACGTATGATTTGGAAGGTAGCAGACGATGTTTTATCGGAACAATCAGGGTTGACCCGATGCGCGAACTTTCGGCTCATGGAGGACACGAACCCGTACCCCGTTATAGATGGCGAATTTTGTCCGCAATCCTGACGCGTAATGCTCTTTCCCGTGTCTATCAGAGCGGACGCTTCGCGCGCATCGCCAGTGCCGGCGACGTCCTCGCTGCATGGCGCATCGCGAAGGCGGCATGAATCCGGCGATATCCGTATGGTTCGTGCTGACGCCGCCCGTGCTGATGCTCGACTACGCGGGCCCCGCCGAGGCGATGCGCATGGCGGCCGAATCCGGCGCGCCGTTCACGCTGCACCACTGCGGCCCGCTCGAGCGCGCGGCGACGTCGCTCGGCACCTTCATCGACGGCATCGAACCGTTGCCCGGCAGGCTGCCGCCGAAGAGTCTCGTGATGGTCGTCGGCAGCACGGAGTCGCCGGAGCAGGGCACGAACGCGCCGTTCGATACGGTCACGCAGTGGCTCAGATCGGCGCCCGCCGAAGACACGCGCATCGCCAGCATCTGTTCCGGCGCGCTCCTGCTCGCGCGCGCGGGGCTGCTTGCGGGACGCCGCTGCACCACGCACTTCGGACTGGTCGACGAACTCGCCCGCGCGGAACCGACGGCGCGCGTGCAGCACGACCGCCTGTTCGTCGATGACGGCGACGTGCTGACGAGCGCTGGCATCACCGCGGGCATCGACCTGTCGCTGTATCTGATCGAGCACTATGCCGGCGCCGAGCGTGCCGCCGATATCGCACGCCGTCAGGTCGTCTACCAGCGACGCGCGGGCGATGACGTGCAGCTTTCGCCGTGGCTTGCGCATCGGAATCATATGCATCCGGCGGTGCATCGCGCGCAGGATGCCATCGCGCACAACCCTGTGCGTGACTGGAGCGTGGCCGAACTGGCGCGTGTCGCGCATGTAAGCCAGCGGCATTTGAGCCGCCTTTTTGCGGAGCACGCGGGCGTCACCGTGCTGGAATATCAGCAGAGTTTGCGGGTGGCGAGTGCGCAGCGCTTGCTTGCGCAGTCGGACTACACCATCGAGCGCGTGGCGGAGGAATCCGGCTTTGCATCCGTGCGGGATTTCCGGCGCGTATGGCGAAGGCATCACGATCTGTCGCCCGCACGGTTTCGAAGCGGCGTCGGCTTCGATGCTTCCGTCGACTGAGCGAACGTCGCATTGGCGCGCCCGTCGCCAAGTCAGGCTCGACTACCTCAACTCGCTACATCTTCACGGTTTGCAGCAGCGCTTGCAGGTCGTCGATATTGAATGGCTTTGAAAGAATCGTCACGCCGACATGTTTCGCACGTTCGAGCTCGTCGGCATAGCCTGTCATGAGCGCGATCGTTTGTCGTGGCCACTTCCGGCGAACTTTCTCGGCGACATCGATACCGCTATTCAATCCCGGCATCTGTACATCCGAAAGAATGAGGTCGAAGGTTGCGCCATCCTCGAGGAGATTAAGCGCGGCATCGCCGGTCAGCTCGTGCCGCGATTGCCAACCGAACACTTCCAGAACTGCAGAAAGTCCGGCCGCGACCTCTTCGTTATCCTCGACAAGCAGAATCGAACCTTTCATGGGCGCTGCCGTGGGCGCAGGTGCGAGAGGCGATGCGACAGAATGCTTCGCGGCGCTTTGCGTCGAACGCGGGAGGAAGAGCGACACGGTCGTGCCTTCTCCGACGATGCTCTCGATACGCGCGGTTCCGCCTGCCTGCTCGCACATCGCGATGACCTGAGCGAGACCGAGTCCCGTGCCCGCATTGGCGGCTTTCGTCGTGTAGAGCGGCTCAAAGGCGCGCTGCACGACCGCGGGCGCCATGCCAACGCCAGTGTCCGAGCAGGCGATGAGCACATATTCGCCTGGCTTGAGATTGCTGCCTGCCGTGTCGACGACGATATTCTCGCAGCGGACAACGAATTGTCCTCCGTGCGGCATGGCATCTTTGGCGTTGACTGCAAGGTTGATTAACGCTGACTGCAACTCGGAAGGGTCGACATAAATCGGCCAGGTCGATTTGGGCGCGTCGATATGCAGGCTGATGCGGTCGCTGAGCGACATCCGGATCAGCGACGCGTCCTGTTCGAGCCATGCGCCGACATTGACGACTTCCTGGCGCAGGGGTTGTTTGCGAGCCACGCTGAGCAGCCTCCGCGCCAGCGCTTCGGCCGTGACAGAGGCTCGTTCGACCGCTACGACCTCTTTCTCGAGTCCGTTGAATCCTTTGCGCCGCGCCAGCTCCATGTTGGCTTTCACGACCATCAGCAAGTTATTGAAATCGTGTGCAACGTTCGCCACCAGATTACCCAGCGCGCCCATACGCTTCATCTGACGCGTCGTTTCCTCGGCCGAAAGACGCATTCCGAATTCCGCTTTCCATCGTTCCCATGCCGTTCGCTCTCGTCTGAGCCGAGTCAGGCTGAACGCGACCAGCAGCCAGATGCCGACGCATGGAACGAGCGTGGCGACGGCGATAAGACCGTCATGTTTCAGCCACCTCGTCATCACGGTGGAAACGGGGATGCCGCTCGTCACATAGAGCGGGTAGTCGCCCACCTGTCGATAAACAAGCAGTTTCCGGACGCCATCGAGCGTCGAAAAAACCCTGAGGCGTCCGCTTTTGCCGTTGACGTGCACGGCCTCCACCAGAGGTTGATTGTTCGTAGGCGGCCTGCGTGCTTGCGGGGCAGGAAATCGGACGAGCGTCGTGCCGTCACCCCGAAAGAGGCCGATGGTCAGGGCGCTGTCATGGATCGTCAGCCGCTGATAGAAAGACAGGAAATAGTCCCGTCGAAGCGAAATGACCAGGGCGCCGAGATATCGGCCTGCGCGGTCGTAGCGTGGGAACGTAAGGTTGAAGACATCGATGACCGGGGCCGCGGTGCGTTCGGGCTGCGAAACGGCCATCTTTGCGCCGCCTGCAGGTCTGTCAGCAAAACTGACGAGGTGCTCGTCTATCGATTGCAGTCCGACCGGGTAGGCACTGCTGCTAGCTAAAAGATTTCTATTGCGTCCAAACAGCGTGATCGAGGCGACCGACGGCAATCGTTGCGCCGTGTCCGCCAGAAAGTCGTGGAGCGACTTCTGCCGCGCGCGGATTTCCGCGTCTCCGTCGCCGCCCACCATGGTCAGCACGCGAAGCGACACCTCCTGACTGACATCGAAGACCTTCACCGCCTGCTCTTCCGCGACTCTCGAAAGGCGGTCGATGCCTTCCGACGAGTCGGAAATTCGACTTTGATAGCCGAAATAGCCATAAACAGCCAAAAAAAGCAGAGGCGTGACGATCGAGGCGATCAGGGTCGCGATGAGCATGCGGCGCGTCGTTCCGAAGTCGCGTGGCGGCACGGGCATGTCCAGCGCGGAGCCGTCCGGATGGGATGTTTCCGGATGAATGATCATGGGAATTGCGTGACGTCTCGGGAACGGGAAGTCTATGGACATGTCCCGAAAGCGTCAAATGCGGTCCGGAGGTGCGAAGAAAAATGGGAGCGGCGAGCACGCGATATTCGAACGAGAATAGCGCCGAAAAGCGGATAGAATCGCCGGCAAGACCGGCCGCGAGGAGGTTCGCGATGACTCGAAACGTTCTGATTTCCGGCGCTGGCGTCGCTGGGCTGGCCGCTGCCTTCTGGCTGGACCGTGCGGGGTTCGATGTCACGCTCGTGGAACGTTCCGACGGATTCCGGCGCGGCGGTCAGGCCATCGATATTCGCGGCGTCGCGCTAGACGTCATGCGGGCGATGGGCTTGCTCGACGATGCACGCGCGTTGCGCACGCAACTCAAAGGCATGTCGATGCTCGACGCCGATGGGAACGAGATACATCGCACTGAGGAACGCACGTACAGCGCGGGCCGTCTCGACAGCACCGACATCGAGATCTTTCGCGACGACCTCTGCGAACTTCTGATGAACGCATTGAGCGCGAACGTCGAGTTCGTCTACGGCGACAGCATTCGTGCGATAGACCCGCGCGAGGACAGTGTCCGCGTCGCGTTCGCAGGCGGCGCGGACCGTTCTTTCGACCTTTTGATCGGCGCGGACGGAATCTACTCGAACGTTCGCAAGCACGTGTTCGACGCTGAAGCGGCGGTTGTTTTCCCGCTAGGTGTCGTGCTTGCCCTGTTTTCGACGCCCAATTTCATCGGGCTCGATGACTGGCAGATCGGGCACAGGGTGGAAGAGTTTGGTTACGTCATCTATCCGAGCCGGGATAAGCGCGAGTTGCGCATCGGTGCGGGCTTTGCGGCGCCAGAACCGCCTTTGTCCCGAGCCGATGTCGAAGCTCAGAAGCGAGTTGTATCGGAGGCCTGCGCGCATCTGAAAGGCGATTTTCCCCGGTTCATCGATGCGATGAGGCGCACGGACCAGTTCTACTACAACGAACTCGCGCAGATCCACATGCCTTCGTGGTCGAAGGGCCATGTCGTGCTGCTCGGCGATGCGGCGCACTGTGCATCGCCGTTTTCGGGGCAGGGCACGAGTCTGGCGCTCGTCGGCGCGTTCGTGCTCGCGCATGAACTCGTGCGCAATGGACAGGATTTCGCGCAAGCCTTTGCCGCCTACGAGAACCGCATGCGTCCGTATGTCGACCTCAACCAGGCGCTGGTCGATCCCGAGCGCCAGGGTCCGGTCCCGGACGAGCAACTGGACGCAGCGAAGAACGGAATCGACTTGACCGATCTGCTCACCGAACCGATCGGAGAACGGTAGAAGCTGCGACCAGAACGCGCGGCGTCATCTTCAACTGCCGTCGTGCGTCTCGCCACGGTCGCCAAAACGCGCGAGCCTTTTGCGCAAGGCGTCGATCTGGTCGAGCAAATCCAGCGCCAGTGCGACGCCCGGCGCATTCAATTCCAGATCGGTCTTCAGCCGTTGCGCGGTGATGGCGCGACCTAGGCACGTGCCACTGAACCGCCACTCCTCCACGCCCGCGCCCTGCGGCTCGAACGCGCCTTCCTCGACCCATCGGGCGAAATCATCGCGCGATGCGCCCGTGATGCGGCACAACTCGACCAGCGTGAACTCGATGCGTTCCTCGACGATCTCGCCGTGCAGATGAGAGGGATCGTTTCCGTTCATGATGGTCACCTGTAAAAATGCGCGCGCGGATCGAAATCGAGCGCCTTGCGCATCTCGGCGTAGGCGGTCCGTTTAGCGTCGGTATCGGCGGGAGGCAGGACGATGCCCAGCATCACGTAGAAATCGCCGGGAGGATTGCCGGGAATGCCTCGCCCTTTGAGTCTGAGACGCCGGCCCGCCGACGACCCTGCGGGAACCGTCACGGTGACGTCTCCCGAAGGCGTGGGCACGACGACTTCGGCACCGAGCGCGGCTTCCCACGGAGCCAGAGGAAGGTCGGTCGTCACGTCGCGGCCATCGATGCGGTAGCGCTTGGGCGCGTCGACTTCGATCTCCAGGAACAGATCGCCCCGCGGCGCGTTGCCCACGCCCGGGCCGCCCTGACCGGCGAGCCGCAGCCGCTGACCGTCGAGGATGCCTGTCGGTATGGCGACATCGAGGGTGCGCGTCTGATACGTGATGTCTCCGTGATCGTCGATCGTCGGCATTTGCAGGGATAGCGTCCGCTGCGCGCCGTTGTAGATGTCTTCCAGGCTGACGGTCACCCGCGCGTGAAGGTCTTCGCCGGGCCACTCGGGTGCGTAGGAGCGTGCCGGCCGGCGTGCGTGCTTGCCGAACAGGTCGCTGAAAAAGTCTTCGGCGTCCTGTGTGTCTCCGGCGCTGCCAAAACCGTCGCTGGCCTGCGCACGAGGGCGGATTTCCTCGCCGTCCCGGAGGTCGGTGCCGAGCGCATCGAACGCCGCGCGCTTCTCGGGATCCTTGAGAACCTGATAGGCCTCGCCGATTTCCTTGAAACGCACTTCGGCGTTCGTGTCTTTATTGAGGTCCGGATGAAACTTGCGCGCGAGCTTGCGATAAGCGGTCTTGATCTCCGCTTCGGTAGCGCTTCGCGGAACGCCCATGGCGGCGTAGTAATCCCTGTATTTCATCGTTTCCCTTATCGTCCAATGAATCGATTTCGGGTAGATGGCCTATCGGCTAGGCGTGACGATCGATGAACAACTATACAAGGAAGCGGCGCGACGTGTTTCGGACTAAGGTCCGCGCTTGACCATCGAGCGCGCGAGTTTTCGTGCCTGATCCTCGACGATCGCTGAGAACATTCCGGAGTTGCAGAGGCTCCTCGCAAGCGCCGAGGTCGTCCGCATGATTCATGCACGCGTGTCGAGCTCGGCGCTTGCGTGCCGCATGGTGCAGTCGGCGGGAAGACGCGCGATCGACGGCACATCCTTCGGCCTGGCGACTTCCTACGACGAGCAACGCGGCGGCACGAACGCGGCGGCGAATTTCTTCGATGGCGTCACGCCGCTTCACATCACATCGAGCGGGGACAAAGACGCGCGTCTTCAGGCCAACGGCTACGTCAACGTGATGGGCGTCAAGCTGGGCGGCAGATGGATTGGCCGTCGCGTGAGCTCGGATGCCGCCGACGGGACATCTTGCCACTTGCCGAGCACATGGAGCAGCATCGCGTGACGCCGCGCGCGAACATCTCTCTGCCGATGCTCAGACGGGTGTCAAGGCATCGGACGTTCGATGTCCGATTCCTTGACACCTCAACACGAATAATCACCTCAACTGTTGAGAACGCGGGCGTTCTCAGATTGGCATAGCCCTTGCAGAACACTCCACTACGCGAAAGGAGTGAATCATGCAATGGACTACGTCAGCAAGCCAGCGAAGCGCCGTTCGCCTCCTTGGCGCAACGAGCCTCGCCGCTGCTCTGGTGCTGAGCGCAAGTTGCGCGGCGCAAACGGACGCTATCGCACCATCGGCCCCGCCGCCTGTCTCCGCAGACGCGCCTCCGCCTCCGCCGCCTCCAATACTTCCATCGGCAACGGCTGTCGCTCCGCCTCCTCCGGTTCCCTGCGCGCGGCCGATCGCCGGCGCCGTCTCGATCGCCACGATGCAAGCGACGGTATCGCGCTTTCTGACGAATCCGGATGGGGATGTCGACGGCTTTCTCACCATCGATGGACGACTCGTGCGCTTTCCGCCGCACATGGGCACGCAACTGACTGCGACCGTTCGCCAAGGCGACAACGTGCAACTGAGCGGCTGGCACGGCGCTTCAAGCGACATCGTTCGGTTCGCCGGGCAACCTCACTCAGATCTACGACCGCGCGCCGCCCGCACCTTGATCGAGCGCGATCCGAACCAGGCATGGCTGACGATGAAGATCGGAAAGCATTCAAGAACGAGCACTTTAACTATGGAGCATTCGTCATGTTGAGTTGGGTGCACTTCGGGGACCTTCATGCCTCGAACGACGACCGCTATGAAAGTCTGAACCATCTGAGATCGATGATCCATTCGGTCAATGTGCACTTGGCCGACCGTATCGATTTTGCGTTCCTGCCGGGAGACAACGCGAACAACGGCACGCCTGAGCAGTTCGAGCGCATCGCAGCGGAAGTATCCGGACTCCGCGTGCCGCTCTACGCGATTCCTGGCGATCACGACTTCGAGCCGGGACATCTGGAAGCCTTCAACGCCTTTGCGAACATGAAACTGCCGATGTCGCGCGTCGTGAATGGTCACCGATGCATCTTTCTGGACGTGGTCTCGGCGGGTCGTGGTGGTCCGGATTTCCGGCTCTCGAGGCTCGATGGCGTATGGCTAAGCAAGGAACTCTACGCGTCAGCGCAAGATCAGGAGCCGCCAGTCGTATTCATGCATGCGTATCCGGGCGATGTGTTTGACGGGTCGTCGCTCGCTTATGCGTTTGCGCGCGCCAACGTCGCCGTGGTCGATACGGGTCACACCCACTACAACGAACTGCTCAATGATGGCTGGGTGGTCTACGCGGCGACGCGTTCCACGGGGCAGATCGAAGAAGACAGCGGTCGTCCGGGCTTCTCGGTGGCGGCTGTCGATGGCGGCGTCGTAAGCTGGAAATTCCATCCTTACGATGCGAAGTGGCCATTTGTCATGATCACGCGGCCGGCTGACCGGCGGCTGCATCGCAGTCGCTCCACACCCGGTTCCGCGAGCGATAGCGTGGTTCGCGTGCTCGTTTCCGATGACGACGTGGTGTCCGTCATCGGCGAGTTGGACGGCATGCCCATTGAATTCGCGCCCAGCGTCGATGACGTGGGTATATGGGAAGCGCCTCTGCCTGCTGTGACCGCGAGTTATCGCAGGACATTGATTGCCACGGCTCATACATCGGATGGGCGAATCGGCGTGGACTCCATCGAGCTCGCGCCTGTCGGCAGCGCCGCAAGCCACCTCAAAGATCAGTCCGCGCTCGGAACCGATGCACACGCAGTCGATCCCTGGCCTGAACACGGCATCCTCGGTTCACAACTGGGGCCCAACAAGAACGGACGTCATTGGTGATCCATGAATCCCCTATACGCGCTAGAAGGGCTGAACTTCTTCATGGCCGACGTGCAGGCAGGCATCGGGCCTTTTCTCGGTGTTTTCCTGCAGGCGCACGGTTGGCATGCGGAGGCGATCGGGACCGTCATGACGCTGGGTGGCATCGCCGGCATGCTGGCCACGTCGCCGGCCGGCGCATTGGTGGATGCTACCCATCACAAGCGCGGCGTCATCGTGATCGCAGGCGTGATGACGACGCTTGCATCGCTCGTGCTGTGGGTCTCGCACAGCTACTGGATGGTCGCCGCTTCTCAGATCTTCACCGCGGTAACAGGCGCGGCCCTGGGCCCCGCCGTCGCCGGCGTGACATTGGGAATCGTGCGCGAAAAAGGATTCGATAAGCAGTTCGGGCGCAACCAGGTGGCCAATCACGCGGGCAACGTCGCAGGTGCCGCGCTTTCCGGTTGGCTCGGGTGGCGATACGGCTTCGGCGCGGTGTTCGTGCTTGCCGGCGTGTTCGGCGTGATGACGGTGATCTCGACACTGCTCATCCGGCGCGATTCGATCGATCACGACAGCGCGCGCGGCCTGAGCGGTTCATCGCCCACCGAGCACGAGCAGGCGAGCGGCTTTCGGGTGCTGCTGACGTGCCGGCCCATCTTGCTCCTCGCTGCCTCACTGGCGATGTTCCACTTGGGCAACGCCGCGATGCTGCCGCTCTACGGACTGGCGGTCGTAGCGGCGCATCAAGGCGATCCCAGTGCGTTCACCGCGCAAACCATCGTGGTTGCGCAACTCGTGATGGTCGTCGCAGCGGTCTTTGCGAACCGTCTCATCCAGCGAATCGGCTACTGGGGCGTGATCCTGATCACGTTTCTGGCGCTGCCGGCGCGCGGGCTCGTGGCGGGAATGTTCATCACGGCATGGGGCGTGTGGCCCGTGCAGGCCCTCGACGGAATCGGAGCGGGCTTGCAAAGCGTGGCGGTGCCTGCATTGGTCGTGCGATTGCTTCAGGGAACCGGCCGGGTGAACGTGGGGCAGGGCGTGGTGATGACCGTGCAGGGCATAGGTGCCGCCCTTAGCCCGGCATTGGGCGGCGTGCTGGCCCAGCATTTCGGTTATGCAACGGCGTTTTTCGTGCTCGGGGCCGTCTCGACCGGCTCGCTCGCACTTTGGCTTCTCTTCGGCGCATCGCTTAAAAAGGCGTGCGGCTTTGAACGCGACGTCACCCAAGATTCCACATTGGCAACATGAATCCGATCTTCCTCTCCTGGAGCATTGCGCTCGCCGCAACTGCCGGTGTCATTCTGCGTCCGTTTCGATGGCCGGAGGCGATTTGGGCCGTTGCTGGCGCTTTGGCGCTCGTCGCGCTCGGCCTTCTTCCCATGAGCCTGGCGTGGCAGGCGGTCGGCAAGGGCACAGACGTCTATCTGTTCCTCATCGGGATGATGCTACTTTCGGAGCTGGGCCGGCGCGAGGGACTGTTCGACTGGATTGCGGTGCTCGCGGTCAATTACGCGAAAGGCTCGCCGCGCAAGCTCTTTCTGCTCGTGTATCTGGTGGGTGTCGTGGTGACGACGTTCCTGTCTAACGATGCCGCAGCGGTAGTGCTCACCCCGGCGGTGTTCGCTGCCGCGAAGAAAGCCGGGACGAAGCCGCTTCCCTTGCTCTACGTCTGCGCATTCATCGCGAATGCGGCGAGCTTTGTGCTGCCGATTTCGAATCCCGCCAACTTGGTTCTATATGCGAATCACACGCCGGCACTCGGGCTGTGGGTGGCGCGCTTTGCCTTGCCTTCGGTGCTGTCGATTGTCGCGACGTATTTCATGCTGCGCTGGACTCAGCGCGCCGAGCTGAGCGGCACTTGCAAGCGCGATCTGGCGATCGAAAAGCTCAGCACGAACGGCAAGGTGACGCTCGCAGGAATCGGGGTGACCGCGACCGCTCTTCTTATCGTTTCGGCTTTCGACATGCAGCTCGGTTTGCCGACAGCCGTTCTGGGCATCCTTACCGCGTTGGTCGTGCTGATCAAGGAGCGTCAGTCGCCCGTCGAACTCGTCAAAGAGGTCTCGTGGAGCGCCTTGCCGCTCGTGGCGGGTCTGTTCGTGCTGGTCGAGATGCTCGACCATACCGGCGTCATCAAGCAGCTTTCACAACTGCTCGCACTGGCCACTCAACAGAATCAGTCGATGACCGCAGCAATCTCCGGCTTGATCATCGCGCTGGGAAGCAATGCGATCAACAACCTTCCAGCCGGCCTGATTGCGAGCGCGACCGCGATACAAGCACACAGCCCCGAGCGCGTGATCGATGCGTTATTGATCGGCGTGGATCTGGGACCGAATCTTTCGATCACGGGCTCGCTGGCCACCATTCTCTGGCTCTCATCCATTCGTCGGGAAGGCGAGGACGTGAGCTTCATGCAGTTCTTCAAGATCGGCGTCGTTGTCATGGTGCCTGCGCTTGTTCTGGCATTAGGCACACGTCTTTTGATTGGGCATTGAGCGAAACGAACGGAGACAATAACGATGAGCAACGCCTGGATCTATCCCTTCATTATTTTTGGCGGCGTTCTGCAGGCAGCCGGCGCGCCGATCAACGGTGAACTCAAAGGCGCGCTTGTCAATCCGTGGCTCGCGTCGGGCGTGTCCTTTCTATTGGTGACGTCTCTCGCGATCGCGTTGTTCTGGATTCAACCCACTCCGCTGCCGACCATCGATGATCTTCGCAGTATGAAGTGGTGGGCGCCGCTCGGCGGGATCGTCGGCGCAGTCGCGGTTTTTGCGGGCCTGACGCTCGTGCAGAAGGTTGGCGTCGGCACGCTGAATGGATTGACCATCTGCGCGAATCTCGTCGCGTCGGTCGCGATCGATCACTTCGGTTTGATCGGCGTAACGGAGCATCCGCTGGGTTGGCTTCGGGCGCTCGGCACACTGTTGATGGTGGCCGGCGTCGCGCTCGTCATGCGATTCTGAGCATCGGATCATGATCCCGCGACGCACCGTGAAGGGCCATGTCCGCTCATTCGACTGGCGCGTCGTTCCGCTTGTGGGCCTGGTGATCATCGCTGCGGCGACGTCCTTTGCTTATCACCGACTTCTTCTTGCGCAGCGTGATTGGGTCGAGCACACCTATCAGGTGATGTCGGCATTGGAGTCAACATTGCAGCTCATGACTGACGCCGAGACGGGTCAACGTGGCTACATTCTCACAGGCAACAAGACTTATCTCACGCCTTATTCGCAAGCCGTGCGTGACGTACAGGCCTTTCCTTCACGACTTCGTACGCTTGTTCATGACAGCCCGACTCAGCTAGTTCGCGTTGATGCACTAGACAGAGCTTTAGCGGAGAAGTTAAGCGAGCTCTCGAGGACTTTGGTGGTCTACGACGAAGAGGGCTCCGCTCAGGCACGAGAAATGGTGCTGAGCAATCTCGGGCAGGAGCACATGGATCGGATTCGGTTGCTCATCGCGCAGATGCGCCAGGCCGAGAATGAACTGTTGATCGAGCGCTCTGGGCAAGCGGCGCAAACGGAAAAAAGGATGCTGTCGGTAACGATTGCGCTTGCGGTACTTTCGATCGGCACTCGAGTCGCGCTGTATCTTTTGATGAGTCGGCGCATGCGTTAATCGTCGAGCGCGCGAGCTGGCTCGATCGTCCTCACCGGGAGGCGGCACCCGAACGCTGGCCGCCGTCAAGAGAATCGATGAACCGGGACACGTCGTCGAGCACCGGCGCCACCGTGATTAAGCCGGACAAAGAGCGCACGGGCCGTCCGAAGCTTCCCACGATCATTGCGTGGTTGATGCCGGCATAGCTTTTCAGTTCGAAACGATCACCGAAAGCTTCGAGGCGTGCCGCAAACCGGGTCGTATTGCCGGGATCGACCGTGTGATCGTCCATACCAACGCCAAGAAATATCGGGGGCTCCGCGCCATCGACATGGTTGATCGGCTGACTGTCTTTCCTGGTCCCCATCGGAAAAATCTGTTCCAGTGTTGGATCTTGCAGCGGCAGAAAATCGTAGGGGCCAGCTAAACCCACGACACCCGCCAGCGCACCGGCATCAACACCGTGTTGCGCAAGATAGCGGCGATCCGTCGCGAGAAGCATTGCGATATGTGCACCGGCGGAATGCCCCATCAAAAAGATCCGCTGCGGGTCCGCGTGGAAGTCGATCGCGTGCGCCTGCGCCCAGGCGACG
Organism: Caballeronia temeraria; assembly: GCF_001544795.2. Lineage (GTDB taxonomy): Bacteria > Pseudomonadota > Gammaproteobacteria > Burkholderiales > Burkholderiaceae > Caballeronia > Caballeronia temeraria. The sequence goes on from NZ_FCOI02000008.1 coordinate 222,167, forward strand.
GCCGCAGCGGCATCATCCATGAAACCGGGAAAGATGGTTTGGGGATAGCGCCGATAGTCCGGAATAACGGTTACATATCCGCGCGCCGCCAATGCCTCACCGACGAACAGGTAGTCTTTGCGATCGCCGGTCTGCCAGCTTCCGCCATAAAAGAAGACGATGAGCGGGCTCGGCGCGCCGGACGACTGCGGTCTTCTCGGGCTGTAGACATCCAAACTATGCCGATCGCCTGCTTCGTAGGGAATATTGACTCGAAGTTCATAGGTGCTGTGCGGGGTCAAAGCGTTCACAAGACCTGCCGGGCTGCATGCTGAGAGCATCGCGATGAACGGCGCCACGAGGACACGAAGGGAGGGAATCATTCTAAGAGCCGTCATTTTGGATGTGCGTGAGCAAGATGGATTCCGTGCGTTGGTTCATATACGAGGAATACCGTTCATCGGATGCGCTCAACGGGATTGGCCCTTCACTGATGACACGTCCATTGAACCGGTAGCCCGCGCCGCGAGATCCGGCTTCGGTTTATATCCGGTCGCCGCCGCGAGGTCTAAGGATAGGCAGGTACGAAACGTGGACGCGAAGGACGGTGACCTAAAAGGCGCGCCGTTCGCGGGCGAGTTCGCGCGACTTCATCGCGGCTACGACGCTCGCGGTCCTATCGTGCCGCCGGGGATGCGTCTCGCGGTGGACGCGGCGCAATCGAAAACGTTTGAGCTTTTGCGTATGCGCCCGCTTTTTTGAAGCGGGCGCTTACGCTTATGAACGGCGCGCCGCCGCTTCGAGAAACGCAATCAGCAACGGATGCGGCGCGCCATCACGCGACGACAGTTCGGGATGCCCCTGCATGCCCGCAAAGAACGGATGCTTATCGGCCTCGATGGCCTCGGCGATCGAGCCGCTCTCGTCGTGCGCGCTGACGATCACGCCGAGCGTCGCGAGCGGCGCTTCGAGCGCCGGATTGAGTCTGTAGCGATGATTGCAGAGAACGCTCGGCTGCGCGTCGAGCATGGCCGCGATACGCGATCCCGGCACCGGGCTGATCGGCCGCAAGCCCACGCGATGCAACAACGCGCCATCGTCGCCAACATGAATCGGCTCGAAGCTGGCGACGCGCGCATCGGGCTGCGCGTCGGTCATGCCGATCTCATCGCTCTTTAACGCGAGCCGTGCGATGGCCGTCGCCATCGACTGCATGCCGAGACTGAAACCCGCGACCGGAATCGACGCCAGCCAGCCGAAACGCGCGGCCTCGATCTGTCCCGCCACGCGCGCCATGTCCGCGCCGCCCGGCAAAAGAATGCCGCGTGCATCGGCGAGTAACGTTTCTGCGTTGTCGCAGTCGATGTCCTGCGCCGCGATGAAGCGCACGTCGAGATCGAAGCCGAGCGCATCGGCGGCGTCACCGAGGGCGGCGAGCGTCGCGGGATATTGCTGATGCTGGTCGCACTCACGACCGATCAGCGCAATCGTCACGGACGGTCCGCTCGCGCGCGATGCGGGTTCTTCCGTGGATCGCCATCTGCCATAGCGATCCCGATGCGCTTGCAAAACCACGCCCGAACCATCTTCGACGAGCTGTGCGCGATCGGCTTCATGAACGACGCGCAACATCTCCACGTCTTCGGCGCATTGCGTAGGAAACGCATCGAACGATTGCACGAGAAGCACAATATCGCGCGTGTGCGCCAGCGCAAAAATCTCATGGCATGGTTCGCCCGCATCGGGCAGGCCCGTGCGCGTGCGCCAGAGGAGACCGGTCGCGACTAACCGTCCATCCGCAGTGACGTGCTGATGCGCATCGGGAAACCGTTGTTCGTCGAAATGCACGCCTGCGCAGCGGAGTTCGGCATTCAAAGTCTGGGCGAACAGCGCGGGAAGGGCGCCGAATTGCGCTGGCTCGGGGGTAGCGTCTTCGATGAGATAGAGCATGGAAGGCCATCCGATAAAAAGAAAAACCCGCGACACCGGTGCTCAGGCGCTTCAGACCGCGGCGACAGCGGGTGTCAACGCCGCACAACCGGTCTCGCTGCGCGCACGCGTCGCGCAGCGTGGGCATCGGAACAGCATACGCGATCCGCACAGGGTTCTCCACGCCGCACGCGCTGTCGTGCAGGCCCCCACGTCGTTACCAATCTATCCGGTGCTTCTCTTCGGTCTCTTGATGGCGTCGGTCGTCGTCGATGTGCAGGTATAAGCTCGTCGTCGTCAACGAAGCATGTCCGAGGGTATCGCGGACCATGCGCAAGTCGACCTGTCGATCTGCCATGTGTGATCCCGCGCTGTGCCGGAGCCAGTGGGCCGACGCTTTTTCCAGCAGGTCGGCGCGTCCCGCTGATACCTCGTCGCGCTCCCGAAGTCGAGCGGCGGCGCCCGCAAACACCTCTTTGACGATCGCATGCAGGGCGGCGCGCGTTAAGGGTGCGCACGTCTGCGTACCACCGCTGGCCGCCGTCACGCCGATCGGCAGAACGAGCGGCGTATCCTCAATCGGCGAAGGTAGTGCGCTCAGCCCAAGGTGCTGTCGGTATCGCGAGAGTTCCGACATCAATTCCTGGGTGGCCGGCACCAGCCGTTCCTTGCCACCTTTGCCATGCACGGTGAGCCACCATCGCGTCTTGCCATCCGCATCGCGCCGGACGAAGAACTGCCCCATCGTGTTGGCGCCGACCTCCGCGATGCGCATTCCGCCCAGATAGAGCAGGGTGAAAAGCCATCGCACCCGGACCGCATGGGCCGTTGCGCGGTCCGTGTCCCGCGGCATCGCCGCAATGAAGTCCTTCACCTCCTGCCAGACGCCAGGCTCCAGATAACGGGTGATTCGTGGCGCGGCGTGTTTGGCGCGCCGTCGTGAAAGCGACAGCGGGTTGCCGGCGAGATACCCCGCCTGCACCAACCACGAAAACAGCGCATTCAAAATCACGATCGCCTGACGCTGGCTGGCCGGTGAGAGCGGACCATAGAACGGTCGCCAGCGCGCATCGCTGCGCGCGTGTTTGCGGCCCCCGCCTGCGACCCACGTGGCCGCCGGTTGCGGATCGGCCAGAAACTGTTGGTAGCGCAGGCAGTCCTCGTGCGTGAGCGAGGAAAGGGGCTTGCCGACGATCACGACCGACCAGAGCAGAAGACGCTCGGCTTCCTTGCGGTAATTCTCGAAGGTGGTCTTGGTGTTCGTGAAGCGCGATAGCCACGCCCGGATCGCGTCAAGATCGGTGGTCGCGGCGATCTGCGCGCGACCTGTAACGCCGCGATTTAGACCCCTGCTGCCATCGAGTCCAGACGGAATGACGAGCGTCTCTAGCGGCGCAGGCTGAAGCGCGAAGGAGGGCGGCGGCAGGGCGGGTTTCAAAATGGAGCGATATGATGATTGGCTTTTACTGAAGCTTACTCGACATTATATTCATAATGTCAAATTTACGCCTTTCGTTAGTTGGATAAATACCGAATTACGTTGTATTATTTGTTGTCTAGTTCAACCGACTCATCATGTCCGACCTTCTCTCCGACGAAGCCCGCCTCGCAGCGGACATCGAGCGCCTCAAGGTCGAATTCCCCAAGACGCGCGAGCTCTATCGCGAGGTGTGCGCACTGCTGTTCTTCCGCTTCGGTGTCCCGCCCACGGCCAACCGCCTCTACAACCTGGTCCGACGCGGCACCATGAGCACGCCGGCTTCCGTGTTGAGCGAATTCTGGGCGGAGTTGCGCGAGAAAAGCCGGGTACGCATCGAGCATCCGGACTTACCGAAGGATCTGAGCGATGCCGCAGGCGAGTTGATCGGCGTTCTGTGGACGCGGGCGACGGCTTCGGCGCAGGCCGAACTGACGTCGCTACGCGATGAAGTCGAAGCGCAGCGTGCTGAAGCCGAGCAGAAAGTCGTCGCCGCGCGGGAAGAACTCGGTCGGACTGAAACGGCGCTCGAGCAGCGCACCGCGGCATTGCTAGCGGCGCAGGTCGAGATTCGTGAACTGGAGCGGCAACAGGCGGAAGAGGCCGCTACGCGCAAAGCGCTCGAAGCGGAGATCAAGCGTCTCGGCGAGGATGCGGTCGCGCGCGTGCGAGAACTGGAAAAAGTGCGCGACACCTTCTCGCGTGATCTGGAGAAGCTCAGAGAGACCGCCAACGGTGCCGAGGAGCGACTACGCGCATCGGAAAAACGAGCGCTCCTGGAAATTGACCGGGAACGCAGCGCCACTGCGAAGGCTCAGAAGGAGTTGGCCGATGCGGCCAAACGGGCAGAAAAGCGAGAGGCCGAGCATCGTCGCACCGTCGACGCGTTGCAGGAGCAGCAGGGCGACGCTCGTCATCAGACCGGCGTGCTTCAAGGCAAGCTCGCCGCGCTCGAAGCGGCACATCAGTCGCTTCAGGAACAACTGAAGTCGATGCGCACAGCGGCGCGGCCGTCTACGCGACGCGCGCCTGTCGTCGAAGCGAGTCCCGCAGCCAGGCGAGTCGCCCGAAAGGCGGCGGCAGGCAAAACGGCGAGAGTGAAAGGTCGCCCGTAGATAATGACCGGATGGCGCCAGCGAATGGCGCAGTCCACCGGCCGTTGGCGCGCCAGTCGCGACGACGGCCAAAGGGAGCGAACAGATGAGAAGATCGGCAGAGAATAAATTGCGCGTCGTGGCGGTGCGCATCGACCCCGTCATCGAACAGCGGTTGCGGGTGCTGGCAGAGGCAACGGGCCGGAAACAATCGTTCTTTTTGCAGCGAATGATCGAGGACGGCATCGATGCGATGGAAGAAATCTGGCTGTCGCCGGACACCTTGGCGAAGGTTCGAAATGGCGAATTGCCCGAACTGCTCGCCGCACAGAGCACGACGTCGGATCTGTTCGACCTCGATGCGACCGATGCAACCTCGTAGCAGCGACGGTCGCCTGTTTTCAAAACCGATCGCCAGGATGGCGTTCAATTTCACCAGAAGGGAAGGGATTCAATGAACAAGCAGGAACTGATCGACGCAGTTGCATTGGAGTCGGGTACGAGCAAGAGCGCCGCTGAAGACGCGATCAATGCCGTCTTGAACACCATCTCGAAGGAAGTGGCGTCGGGCAACGCCGTTCAACTCGTCGGCTTCGGCACATTCGGACGGGGCGAGCGGGCAGCACGGACGGGACGCAACCCCGCAACGGGCGAAGCGATCGAGATTGCGGCCGCGAAAACGGTCAAATTCACGGCGGGCAAGGCATTCAAGGATGCCGTGAATCAAGGCTAAACATCGCGAGAATCGAAAGCGCAAAAAGCGGCAGACGATCCTCTCGACGATAGTCGCATGATCGACGAAAGCGTCGCTGCTGCAACGACTTCATCCGCTGCGCGAACCCTCGTGGTCCGTGTTGGCCGAGCAGCCTGGAATCAGTCCTCTTCGACGATCGTGTTCTCGTACGCGATCTTGACACGCTGCTCCGCCGACAAATCGCAATAGCGCTGCCAGAAGCCGCGCCCTTTCGATTTCGCGACATACATCGCAGTGTCTGCATTGAGAAGCAAGTCGCGCGCGCAGACGCCGTCTTGCGGACACTCACTGATGCCGACGCTCGCGCCCACGGCCACAAGTCTCCCGCCCACGGGGAGATCACTTTCGAGCGCTCGTACGATACTCGTAGCAAGATCTGTCGCCGACTCGGGGAAATGCGCGTCTTCTATCAGAACGACAAATTCGTCGCCGCCCAGTCTCGCGACGGTATGCCCCCTCGAAAGCACTCGTTGCAGAGCATCCGCCACGGCCACGAGCACGGCGTCGCCGAATGAATGACCGAACTGGTCGTTGATCTGTTTGAAGTGGTCCAGATCGATGAACAGCACGGCGAGACGCTTGCCGTTCGCAGTCGCGTCGTGCACCGCGGCGTCCAGCTTCTGCATGAACAACATGCGGTTGGGGAGGCTCGTGAGCACGTCGTGATTGGCCAGATGCGCGAGCTGATGCTGCTTGTGATGAAGCGCGTCGACCTGAGACCTGATCTCTCGCCGCATGCGGTCGAAACAGCGCGCAAGCATGCCGATCTCATCGGTGCGTTTGAGCGGCAATGCTTCAGTCGCGGTTTCGGCAAAGAAATGCGTGGCCGCATGTGTGAGTACCTGCAAAGGCCTGGTCAATGCGCGTGCAAACAGGATGGCGAGCAGCAGTGCCGCCACGCTCGAAAATAGCACCATCCGGACGATCTGATCACCGAGCCGATTCGCACCCGCCAGCACGTCCGAGAGCGGCTTGCCAAGGCCAAGCACGATGAAGCGATTGCCTGCGGACGTGCCAAACGGTCGTCTCACGAACGCGAGCACCTCGTTGGGCGCCTGCTCCGGATTGGTGAGTCCATTGATCAGCATGTTGCTTTGGGTGCGATCGAAGAGCGGCTTCGTCGCGGCGAAGCTGTCCTGCATGAACACGCGGCGTCCTTTGTCGAAGCCGAACGCCTGCGAGGCATCGGGATGAACGAGAAAGTCGCCCCATTCGTTGGCGATATACAACTCATAGTCGGGCGGCAAGTCAGTCCGCAGCAGTTTGAGCAGGACTGCGAGATCCACATCGAGCACCACGACACCTACGACATCGCCCGCGCGCGTGGCGACAGGCGCCGCGAGGTGCAGGATAGGCTTGCCTTCGGCGTAGTGCGTGCCGTATTCGCGATTGATGGTGATCGGCCCGATGTACACGCGGCCGGGTTCCAGCTTCAGCGTGTCGAACATGTAAGCGAACTGACCTTTTTCCTGCAGGTTTTCACCCTGCACCTCCACGATGCCGTGTCCGTCGCGATCGAAGCGAATCCTTTCCAGCCCGAACCGGTCGCGTGCGATGAGCCGTGCCTGCAGATACACGGGATGATGGAGCATGAAGCTCGAGAAGACTTGCGCGAGCCGTGACCGGTCCGCGCTCGTCTTTGCATCGTCGTCCGCCGATTGCGCCATGAGCGCCGATGACGGCATGGTGGCGAGCACGAGCACGTCAGCCGCCATGTCGTCGATGGCGACCGAAAAGCGCTGGCCGAGCAGTTCCGTTGCAGTGAGAAGATTGCGCCCCGCCTCGCCCACCAGCATGCTGCGGTTCGCGCGATACGCGTAATAACCGGTCGAGCCCGACGCCAGCACGCCAATCAAGGCGAGCAGCAACGACAACTTCACCATCAGTCCGGGACGCATCATGGAAAGCGCTCCGGCCGGTCGCCTGACACGATCCGGCTCCAGAGCGACTCGCGCTCCCCGATATTTTCCACCGGCTGAATCCAGACGAGATGCGCGCTGTCGCCACTGTATTCAGGCGGCGGGATCAATGTGTTCGCGAGACCCTGTCGCTGCGTCAGCAGTTCGCTCACGTCGGGCTCGAGCATGTAGTTGATCCAGGCAAGCGCGAGCGGCCGGTTCGTGGCTGCTCGTGTCATCGCCCAGCAATCGAGCCAGGCGAGGGCGCCTTCTTCGGGAATGACATACCCCACGTCCGCACCGGCCTTGCGCAAGAGTGCGAGTTGCTGAGTGCCGTAATTGCCGAACATGAGTGCGGCTTTGTGCTGAATGAAATACGCCGTTGCTTCCTCGGGCACCGTGTAATACGTAAGCAGGTTACGACGCAATTCGACCAGCTTCCGGGCGATCTTGCGCATTTGCGCGTCGGTGAGCTGGAACGGATGCGGGTAGCCGCGCGCCAGCGCCGCGAACGAGAAGTTATGCTGCGCGCTGTTGAAGTCGAGCACTTTGCCCTGATAGCGCGGATTCCAAAGCTCTTTCATGGAGCGAGGCGCATCGGGAATTTGCTTGCGATCGTAGATCAGTCCCATCGAGGAATACGTGAACGGGATCGCGTAGATCCTGCCGTTCTCGGTGAGTCCGTTGATCGACGAAAGCGCGCGAAATCGCGGTAATTGACGTTGCGTGTTGGGCAGTTCGCCCGGATCGAGCGGAGTGAGCAGGTTCTCCAGCGTGTAGCGGTGAATTTCCGCGGTGTTGGCCGCCAGTACGTCGAACGGCGGCGTCGCGCCTGCGTGCATCTTGTCCCACAACGCTTCGTCGGAGTCCACGAAGGTCACCTGGACGCGGGCGTTGAAGCGGCTTTCGAACTGCTTCACGACGTCGCTGTCGGCATAACCCGGCCACGCGAGCACCCGCAGCACGTTGTCCTGGGCGAAAGCTGGCAGCCCGCACACCGTCAGCGCGAAGAAGATGACCGCGACGCCGGAAGTGCGAAAGGCGCGCTTCGCCATCGCGCATACCCAAAGCCGCAGGACGCTGCTCCGTTTGGGCGGTGAGGAACCAAGGCTCATTTGTCAGTTCTTCTGCCATCGCATGTAAAGACAACACAAAGCGCCTTCCAGGATGGGACTCGCTGGCGCGCCCGTCTCACGGACCGCTTTTGTTTCGCGCTTGACGTTTGACTTCGTCGCCGTGGCGCCGGCTGGCGACCTGCGGATGGCTGAACCCTCGAACGACGCCCTGATGCGTCGTTCTACAGCGTCAAGTCGGGCGTGATTCGACGGGACCGGACAAGGTCACCGTCGATATCCTGAAGCGGCTCCATCGCGTTAACGGTTGTGTGACGGCGATCTTTAGCCGCGCGGGCACGAACTATCGGACAGCCGCAACCGCATCCCGGTTGCGCGTGATCCAGTCGCTGAAGAGCTTGACCTTCGGCTGATTCGCGACGCATTCCGGATAGACGAAGTAGTAGCGTGAACCCGTCTCGAGCACGGTGTCGAACGGCATGACGAGCCGCCGGGCCGCCACGTCTTCGCTGACGAGCGTCCGGTCGCTGATCGCGACGCCGAATCCCTGCATGGCGGCGTTCGTCGCCAGATCGAGCGTTTCGAAAGTCGGGCCGAGCGTCGCGTCGATCTCGTTCGCTCCCGCGCGGTCGAGCCATAGCTTCCAGTCGCGGTGATCTCGTGTCGGATGCAGCAGCGCATGATGCGCGAGATCCGCCGCGGCAGCGAGTGGCTTTTCACTGAGCAGATCCGGCGAGCACACCGGCGTCAGCTGTTCGTCGAAGAGCGGCACGGCGTGGACGTCCGCGCCGGGCGACGAGCCATAGATGATCGCGGCATCGAACGATTCCACCTGAAAGTCGACGTCGTGCTGCCAGGTCGTCGTGATCTGCAACTGCAACTCAGGATGCTCGCTCTGAAAACGCATGATCCTCGGCAGCATCCAGCGCATCACGCAGGTCGGCACTTTCAGCGCGAGATCGGTGCGCTGGCGCGTGAGACGCAACGACACTTCCTCGATGCGCGCAAAGCCTTCTCTGACGACGGGCAGCAGCACGTCGCCTTCGGCGGTCAATGTCAATCCCCTTGCGCCCCGTATGAAAAGCGGAAAGCCGAAGTATTCCTCGAGCGCGAGAATCTGCCTGCTGATCGCCCCTTGCGTGAGACACAGATGCTCAGCCGCGCGCGTGAAACTGCGGTGACGCGCGACCGTCTCGAAGATCTGTAGTGCATTGAGCGGAGGAAGTCGTCGCATGGGGCGTGTCTCCGGTCATGGAAATCGTGTCGTGCGCAAATAGTGTAGCAAGCCGGGCGCGATGCTAATGGAGTATCTTGCCCAGAAATTCCCTCGCCCGTTCGGACCGTGGATGGGCAAAGAACGCGTCCTTGCCGTCGTCTTCGACGATGCGCCCGTGATCCATGAAGATCACGCGGTGCGCGACCTTTCTGGCAAAGCCCATTTCGTGCGTGACGCACATCATCGTCATGCCTTCCTGCGCCAGCTCGACCATCACATCCAGCACTTCGTTGATCATCTCCGGATCGAGCGCGGAAGTCGGTTCGTCGAACAGCATCGCGACCGGGTCCATCGACAACGCGCGCGCGATCGCCACGCGCTGCTGCTGGCCGCCGGAAAGCTGCGCAGGATACTTGTCCGCGTGCGCGCGCAGGCCGACTCGCTGGAGCAGGCGCAGCGCCTTGTCCGACGCTTCGTCTTTCGAACGGCCCAGCACTTTCGTCTGCGCGAGCGTGAGGTTTTCCGTGATCGACATGTGAGGAAAGAGCTCGAAATGCTGGAACACCATGCCGACCTTCGAGCGCAGCTTCGACAGATTAGTCCGCTTGTCGTGGACGGATTCGCCGTTGATCGTGATGCTCCCGCTCTGGAACGGTTCAAGCCCGTTGACCGTCTTGATGAGCGTCGACTTGCCGGAGCCGGAAGGCCCGCAGACCACGACGACTTCGCCCTTGTTGACGGTGGTGGTGCACTCGGTCAGAACCTGAAACTGGCCGTACCACTTCGACACGTTACCGATGGAAATCATGCGCAAACTCGTTTTGAAAGGTTGTCGGGCACTGCGTCGGGCTTCAGCGATGTCTGCCCACCTGGTACCGGCGTTCGAGCGCGCGTGCATACCAGGTCAGCGGAAAGCACATCGCGAAGTACAGCAACGCGACCATCGCGTAGATCGGAAAAGGGCGGAATGCCGCGTTCGTGATCATGGTTCCGGTCTTGGTCAGTTCCGTGAGCCCGATGATCGACGTCAGCGCCGTGCTCTTCACGACCTGCACGAGAAAGCCCACGGTGGGCGGCACGGCGATCTTCCAGGCTTGCGGCCAGACGACATAACGCAACTGCTGCGTCCATGTCATGCCGAGGCTCGCCGCCGCGCCCCATTGACCGCGCGGGACCGCCTCGACGCAGCCTCGCCAGATGTCGGAGAGATAGGCGCCGGTGTACAGCGTGAGCGTGACCGTCGCCGCGGCCCACGGCGACACCTCGACGCCCAGCAGCGGCAAGCCGAAGAAGCCGAGGAAGAGCTGCATCAGGAGCGGCGTGCCCTGAAACACTTCGACGTAGAGCACGACGATCCGGCGCAGCCACGGCAGCGGCGACACGCGCATGGCGAGCAGCACCAGCCCGGTCAGGCCGCCGCCGACGAACGCGATCAGCGAAAGCAGCAGCGTCCAGCGCGCGGCGAGCATCAGATTGCGCGCGATGTCCCATAGCGTGAACTCGATCATCGTGAACGCTCCTTCGGAAGGCCCGGACGCACGGAAAAGAAGCTGCGCAGTCCGCGTCCGGGGGTGACCGCGACGCCGCGCGCGGCGCGTCCCGCGAACAGCCGCTTGCCGAGCCGGTTGATCAGAAGGCGCAGCACGATCGACAGCAGCAGATAGATCGCGGTGACGATCACGTAGCATTCGAACGAACGGAAGTTGCGCGACTGAATGAAGCTGGCGGCATGCGTCAGGTCCGGCACCGAGATCTGCGAGACGACCGCGGAGCCGAGCATCACGATCAGCACCTGCCCGAGCAGCGCCGGAAACACATTGGCGAGCGCCTGCGGCAACACGACGTGGCGAAACACATGCGGCCCCCGCAACCCGAGCGCCATCGCGGCCTGAACCTGTCCGCGCGGAATCGAGTCGATTCCCGCGCGGACGATTTCCGTCGCATACGCACCGAGATTGACCGTCATCGCGAGAATGGCGGCTTCGAATTCGCCGATGTGCACGCCGAGGCTGGGCAGCCCGAAGAACACGAAGAAAAGCTGCACGAGAAACGGCGTATTGCGAATGATCTCGACATAGGTGGCCACCGCGGCGCGCACCGGCTTCGACCCGGCCACGGCGATGCACGCTCCGCCGATACCGACGAGCCCGCCCAGCAGCGTCGATACGGCGGTGAGTCCGAGCGTGACCGCGACGCCATGCGCGAGCACGTCGACATAAAGGCCGAAGTCGCTGAAATCGAACGTGTAGGTCATCGCGGCATCCCTGGCGTGCGATTGAACGAAGAAGCAAGACGCATCACAGATCGGCCGGCAGCGGCGCGCGCAGCCACTTCTGCGAAATGGCGTTCATCGTGCCGTCCTTCTTGGCGGCGGCAATGGCTTCGTCCACCTTCTGCTTGAGGCGCGGTTCGTTCTTGTTCAGGCCGACGTGATCGGGCGAGCTGAAGAGCGAAAACTTCTGCTCGGGATCGTTGGAGGGATGACGGGCGATGATCGTCGCGCCCACATCGTTGCCGACCACGAGCAATTGCGTCTGGCCCGCCAGAAACGCGGAGATGGCGCCGTTCGGGTCATCGAAGCGCTTGATGCTCGCGGACGGCGGCGCGACCTTGCTCACGCTCAGGTCTTCGAGCGTGCCGCGCGCAACCGCGATGCTCTTGCCGGCCAGATCGCCCGCGTTCTTCACGGCAAGCGATTTCGGACCGAACACGGCCAGGTTGTACGGCGCATACGCCTGCGAAAAATCGATCACCTTTTCGCGCTCGGGCGTCTTGCCGACGGAGAGCAGCATGTCGGCCTTATGGTCGGCGAGGTACGCCATCCGGTTGTCGCCCGTCACCTGAACGAGTTCGACCTTCGCGTTGAGCGTCTTGCCGATCAGATTCGACACATCGATGTCGTAGCCTTGCGGCTTCATGTCCGGCCCGATCGAGCCGAACGGCGGATAGTCCTCGAACACGCCGATCCGCACGACGCCGGATTTGCTGATCGAGTCGAGCGCATCGGCCTGCGCCAGCGGCGCAAATGCACAAAGGCCCGCGACGCCGGAGAAGGCGAGGGCGGCGGAAGCACGTTTGAAGAAGCGCTGCGCGGAAGTCGTCGTGTTCATGAGGGTGGCTCCTGTGACTGGGTTTCGATCGGCGTGAATCAATGCGCGGTACGTGCCGCGATGAGCTTGCAGGCATGCGGCGGCAATTCCGCGTAGATGGGCATGCCCACGCGAAGGTCCGGCGTTTCGCGTGGCGTCGTGGCCGCGGTGAGCGTGAAGCCGGCGCAATCGATGGTGGCTTCGAGCGACGAGCCGACGTCGCGGATGAACGCCACTTTTCCGGCGAGCACGTTGGGGCCGCGATCGGTCATGACGGTCCGCATCGAGACGTCCTCGGGGCGGATCAGCAGGCGCACATCGCCTGTTGCACCTGTTGCGCGCGGCGCGGCATCAACGATGATCTGCTGGCCGCCGGGCAGCCCGATGCGGTCCGTGCCGTCGAGCGTGACGGGCAGGATATTGCCGAGCCCGATGAAATCCGCGACGAACTCGCTCACCGGATTGCGATAGATGTCGAGCGGCTTGCCGACCTGCGCGATGCGTCCTTTTTCCATCACGACGATTTCGTCGGCCATCGTCATGGCTTCGCGCTGGTCATGCGTCACCATGATCGTCGTGATGCCGAGGCGCTGCTGCAAGAGACGGATCTCCACTTGCATCGCCTCGCGCAGCTTCGCGTCGAGCGCGGAGAGCGGTTCGTCGAGCAGCAGCAGCTTCGGCGACGATGCAATGGCGCGCGCGATGGCCACGCGCTGGCGCTGCCCGCCCGACAGCCGCGACACCGGCCGGTCCGCCATGTGCGGCAACTGGATCAGATCGAGCAGTTCGGCGACGCGCACGGCCTGCGCGTCCTTCGCGACCCGGCGCAGCCGCAGCGGATAAGCGATGTTCTGCGCCACCGTCATGTGAGGGAAGAGCGCGAGCGACTGGAATACCATGCCGAAATCGCGCTGGTTCGCGGGCACGTGCGTCAGATCGCGCCCGGCGAATGCGACGGTTCCGGACGTCGCCGTTTCGAGGCCCGCGATGATGCGCAGCAGCGTCGTCTTCCCGCAGCCCGACGGTCCGAGAAAGCACACGAGCTTGCCGTCGGGCACGGCGAGATCGACGTGATCGACCGCATAGGCGGTGTGAAAGCGCTTCGTCACGGCCTGAAGTGTCAGATGAGTCATGAGGGTTCCCTCTTCACAGCGCGACGCCTTCGTCGCCGACCAGTTTTTCGAGCAGCCAGATCAATGCGAAATCGATCAGCACGATGACGACCGCGAACGAGAACACGGTCGGATCGAGCGAGGACACGGTGCGGCTGTACAGCCAGATCGGCAGCGTCATCGTATTGATGCCGTACAGAAAGAACGTCACCGTGAATTCGTTGAACGAGATGATGAAGGCGAACAGCATGCCGGCGAGAATGCCCGGCCGCATGAGCGGCAGGACCACATCGACGATCGCGCGGCGCGGGCTCGCGCCCATCACGCACGCGGCCTCCTCGAACTCGGAGCCGATCGATGCCACCGATGCCGCGCAGTTCTTCACCGTGAACGGCAGAGCGAGAATCACGTGCGCGATGATGAGCCGCAGGATGCCGAGCTCGACGGGAAGCACGTTGAACACGAGCAGCAGCGAAAGCCCGAGCATCACGAGCGGATAGACGAGCGGCAGCGCGACGAGCTGTTCGATCACGGCCTTGCCGCGAAAGCGGTAGCGTGACAGCGCGTAGGCGGCGGGCACCGAGACCGCCGTGGCGATGATCATCGTCGAGATCGCGACGATGAGGCTCGTGGTCAGGGCGGCGCCCATCGAGAGCACGTCGCTCGCATCGGGCGACAGGAACGTATGCCACGCGGCGTGATACCAGCGCAGACCGAAGTGCTGCGGCGGGAATTCGAGCGTATCCGAATCGCCGAACGACATCGTGATCATCGTCAGGATCGGCAGGGCCGCGAGAAACAGCACGATGGTCGCGAAGAGGCTGGTCGCGCGGCCGAGCCGTCCCGGCATGATCGCGGTGAGGCGCAGGGTGCTCATGAGCAGGACTCCTCCGTGCGTTGCATGCCGCGCACGAGCCGTTGCGAAACCGATATGACGACGAGCGTCGCCACCATCAGCACCACCCCCGATGCCGACGCCGCCGGCCAGTTCAGAAGCGGCGCCACCTGGTCGTGCACGAGCACGGCGAGCATGGGCACGCGACGCCCGCCGAGCAGCAGCGGCACGGCGAACGCGCTTGCGTTGTAAGCGAAGACGAGCAGGGCGCCGGACACGAGACCGGGCATCGCGAGCGGCAGCACGATGTGGCGCAGCGTCTGCGAGCGGGTCGCGCCGAGCGTTGCAGCCGCCTCTTCGTAGGAGCGCGAGATGGCGCGCATCGCGCTCGCGAGCGGCAGCACGGCAAGCGGGAACGCGGTCTGGATCAGGCCGAGGAGCACGCCGTTCTCGCGATAAAGCCACTGCACCGGACGGTGGACGATCCCGGCGGCGAGCAGCGCGTGATTCAGCATGCCGGCCGGCCCCAGCATCACGAGCCAGCCATAGCCTTGCAGCAGCAGGTTGACGAGCAGCGGCAGCAGCACGCCCGCAAGAAGAAGACGGCGAGCGAGCCGCGATTCGGTGCGCGCCATTGCCAGCCCCACGGGAATCGCCAGCAGCACCGCGCAGACCATGCTTTGAAACGCGAGCTTCAGGGTGAGCCAGAGCGAATGCAGGAAGTACGAATCGGCGAGGTCCGCATAGTTGCGCAGCGTGAGCGCGTGCCACTCGTTCCCCGGCACGCCGAAGCTCATGCGCAGCACCGCGAGCGAGGCTGCGACGAGCACGGCGAGAAAGGCCAGGATCGGCGCAAGGAGAATCCAGGGCGGCACTCTGGGCAGCGCGGGCGCCGCGGACTGCCCGGTGTCGACGTCCGTCATCGCGGCTGCCCTGCGGCGGAAGAGAAGTGCGGACATGGATGTCAGGCCGAGAAGATTTCCGTGTAGCGCTTGATCCACGCCGGTTGGACCGCCGCCAGCGCCTTGTCGTCGTGCAGCACGGCGTTCTCGGCGATTTGCTGGGGCGAGGGCACGAACGCGCGGCTTTCGGCGGGGATGACCGCTTTCGAATTCACCGGACCGTTCAGCACGTCGGCGGCCATGCGGCCTTGCACGCCGGCGTCGAGCGAATGGTTGATGAACGCGTGGATCAGATCGATGTCGCCCGGATGCGCCTTCGGGATGACCGTGAACATCAACTGCGTGGCGAAGCCTTCCTTCATGCCGTACGTGACGGCCATCTTGTACTCGGGCTTGCGCAACTGATTGGGGAAGAACGCCGGCGAGTAGATGCCGCCGATATCCAGCGATCCGGTGCGAAACAGATCGGCGACCTGATTCGGATTCTCGCCGAGCGTGAGCACGCGATCCTTCAGTTGCGCGAGCTTTTTGAAGCCCGGCTCGATGTTCTGCTGCGAGCCACCGGCCATCTTCGCGGCGATGATCGCGAGATCGACCGCTTCAGCCCATTCCGGCGGCGGCAGGAAGATTCGGCCCGCGTACTTCGGATCCCAGAGCGCCTCGTAGCTCGAAGGCGCCGTCTTCACCGACGACGTGCTGTACACGAGGCCGTCCGACCACAGCAGATAGCCGATGCCGAAGCCATTGGCGCCGGTGCGGTATTGCGCGCCGACATCCTTCAGGTTCGGCAGCTTGTTCAGATCGGGCTTCATCAGCAGGCCCGCGTCCGCGAGGCCCGAAGCGCCCACGCCCGCGAGCGTGATCACGTCGTAGGTCGGCCTGTCGCCGGCCGCCTTCACCTTCGCCACCATGCCGGACGTGCCGTCGGCGCGATCGGCGACGACCTGCGCGCCGGTCTTCTGACTGAAGGTCGCGGCGATGTTGCGCAATGCCGCGGCGCCGGTGTCGTCCGACCACGTCAGCAGACGCAGCGTCTTGCCGGCAAAGCTCTTTTCCTGCGCCTTCGCCGTGCTGATGAACGGCATCGGCAGGCTCGACGCGGCGAGCGCCATGCCGATGGTCTTGATGGCCTGCCTTCTGCCTCGTTTGATGTCCTGCATGGCTCACTCCTCGGTGAAAGGTGCAGCAGTCGGTCAATGCGGTAAGTCAATCGACAACGGCGTCGGTGAGAACACTCTAGGGATGCAAAATTTCGGCAACAATCGAATTCTCGGCATGGTTGCCATGAGCCGAATGCATGGCTCGGGCTTCTAAAAGCCTTTCAATCGGGGACGGCCGCCGCGCGCACGATCTGCTTGATCTCCTGGAATGCGGCGAGTCCGAACGGGCCGAGCTCGCGGCCGATACTGCTTTTTTTGTAACCGCCCCAGGAAGTCTGAGGAAAGATCAGTTGCGGTGAATTGATCCAGACGACGCCCGCCTGCAGCGCGCCGGCCATGCGCTCGCCGCGTGCCTCGTCCCGGGTGACGACGGTTGCGACCAGCCCGAACTCGGTGTCGTTGGCCGCGTCGATCGCGTCGTCTTCGGTATCGAAGCTGCGCACGCACAACACGGGACCGAAGATCTCTTCGCGCCATACGGCGCTGCTCGTGGGCACATCGACGAACATCGTTGGCTTGACGAAATATCCGGCTCCATCCGGCGCTTCGCCCTGGACCACGAGGCTCGCCCCGTCCGCCTTGCCCCGTGCGATGAAACGTTGCACGCGTTCATACTGCGGGCGGTTCGTCAGCGGCCCCATCTGCACGCCCGCGGCAAACGGATCGCCGACGACGGTTCGCGCCACCCGGTCGGCGAGGCGCGCGATCAGCGCCGGCGCGAGCGAGCGCTCGACGAGCACGCGCGACGTGGCCGAGCACATCTGTCCGGCATTGAAGAACGCGCCGCCCACGACGAGATCGACGGCGAGATTGAGGTCGGCGTCCGCGAACACGACGATCGACGACTTGCCGCCCAGTTCGAGGCTCACGCCCTTGATGGATTGCGCCGCCGCTTTCATGACCTGCTCGCCGACCGCCGTGCTGCCGGTGAACGACACCTTCGACACGAGCGGATGCATCGTGAGCGCCGCACCGACCTCCGTGCCGGTGCCCGGCACGACGTTCAACACGCCCGGCGGCAGACCCGCGCGCTCCACGATCGCGGCGAGTTCCAGCTCCGGCAAGGGCGTGAATTCGGACGGCTTCAGCACGACCGTGCACCCCGCTGCGAGCGCGGGAGCGAGCTTCCACGCCGTCGTGACCATCGGGAAGTTCCACGGCACGATCAAACCGACCACGCCCGCCGGTTCACGGCGGATCACGGCGCGATGATCGCTGCTCGGTATTGCGATCGCTTCTTCGGGCACATCGAGCGTTTGCGCCAGGTCGGCGTAATAGTCGAAGGTCGCGATCACGTCGCCGACATCGATGCGCGATTCCGCAATCGGCTTGCCGTTGTTGAGCGACTGAAGCGCGGCGAGGTGCTCGCCATGCGCCTCCACGCCGCGCGCGATGGCACGCAGAAAGCCTGCCCGTTCCGCGCCCGATGTCTGCTTCCAGGCGCGAAAGGCGCGCGATGCCGCGCGCACCGCGCGATCGACATCGGCGGGACTTCCGGCGTCCACTTCGACGATCGTTTCTTCCGTCGACGGATCGACGACGGGCAGCCGCTGCCTCGTCTCCGGCGCGCACCAGCTGCCGTCGATGAAGAGCCGCGTGCGCAGCGGGAAATCGAAAACGGGGCGTGCCTGCGCGCTCATGACGGCACCCGCGCGAACCAGTCGCCTTCGCGGACCTCGATCACGGTCGGGATATCGCGCGATACCGCTCGTCGCAATTGCGCGTCGAGCGCTTGCGGCTTGTCGACGGTCGCGGCTTCGCATCCGAAGGCTTTCGCGAGCGCGATGAAGTCGGGCGTGTAGATATCGACGCCGACGGGCGAGATATCGCGCTGCTCCATGTATTTCCGGATCTCGCCGTAACCGAAGTTGTTCCACAGCAGCACGATCACGGGCACGCGCGCTTCGACCGCGCTCGCCAGTTCCGGCAGCGTGAACTGGAGGCCGCCGTCTCCGATCAGGCACACGACGGGCCGCTCACGCGCGGCGAGCTTCGCGCCGATCGCGGCGGGCAGGCCATAGCCGAGCGTGCCGTAGCCGGTCGACGAGTTGAACCATGAGCGCGGTGCGGGTGCATCGTGGAGAAAATTGCCGGCATAGACCGGGCTCGTCGAATCGCCCGCAATGATGACGCCGGGCAGGGCGCCGACGATCGTGTCGATCAGGCGCTTCTGCGATCGCATCGCGGCGTCGAAGCCGGCGAAGACGGCGTCGCGCACCGCCGTCACGCGCGCGGCGCCCCAGTCCGGCGACGCGGGACGCACTGGTTGCTCGTGCAGTCTCGTCGACAGTGCGCTCAACGTCTCGCGCGAATCACCGACGATAGCCACATCCGGCTGAGCGTTGCGCATGACCTGCTGCGCATCGATATCGATGCGGATGAGTTGTCCCGCGATCGCGAACCCGCCGTCGAAGAACACGTCGTAGTCGGTCTCGCCGAGTTCGGTGCCGACCGCGAGCACGACGTCGGCTTCGCGAATCATCGTGCGCGTCGGCGGCAGCGATTGCGTCGAGCCGATGAGAAGCGGCGCGTCGCACGGGAGCAGTCCTTTGGCGTTGGTGGTGAGCGCCACGGGCGCCTGCAGCCGCTCGGCGAGTTCGCGCAATTCCACTGCGGCGTGCGCTGCGCCGCCGCCGGCGAGAATCAGCGGGCGCCGGGCATCGGCGAGGAGGTCCACGGCACAGGCGAGCGCGTCAGGATGCGCGGTGGGCTTCGCCGCGTGCACGGCGGGCGTCGTCTTGACAGTATTCGCCGGGGAGACGATGACATCGAGCGGAATCTCGATATGGACGGGCCGCGGCCGCGCGCTCTCGAACACCGCGAATGCGCGCGCCAGCACCTGAGGCAGCTCGGCGGCATCCAGCAGGGTGTGAGAGAACGCAGCGAGGCCGTCGAATACTTCGTGCTGCGAAGGAAGTTCGTGAAGGCGTCCGTCTCCGTTGCCGAGGTGTCCGCGCGCATTGACGCTCGAGATCACGAGCATCGGAATGGAGTCGGCATAGGCCTGCGCCATGGCGGTCGCGATGTTGGTCATGCCCGGCCCGGTGATGATGAAGCACACGCCGGGTTTGCCCGTGACACGTGCGTATCCGTCGGCCATGAAGCCCGCGCCCTGTTCGTGACGCGGCGTCACGTGCCGGATCGACGAGCGCGCAAGCCCGCGATAAAGCTCCACGGTATGCACACCCGGTATGCCGAATACGTAATCGACGCCGTAGGTCTCGAGCAATGTGACGAGCGTTTCGCCGCAGGTTCGAGGACATGCGTCCGCACGGCCATTTGCCGCTCTTGCCGTGCGTTCGTCGAAGTGTTTGGTGGATTCGCGAAGGTTCATCGGTCGTCGCATTCCTGGTTGGTCTCACCGCGGACGCGGTCGGGATGCAACCATTCTCGACGTGGCCGAGTCGCGACGACAATCGAAAAGATCTCATGAGGCGCATGACTTTCCTGCATGGAAAGTCGAATACGATATCCACCGCGGGGCGTCGATCGGTTCCGATGCTTGACCGTATTCCACGACAAGGAGAGGTGACCATGAACGCACCGTCCGCGCAGAGTCCAGCCATCGTGCCGGCGCGAACCGCGCTTATCGTCATGCATTACCAGACCGATATTCTGGGGCTTTTCCCATCGGTCGCGCCGGCCCTGCTCGCCAATACGCGCAAGCTATGCGACGCAGCGCGGGCGAGGGGCGTCGGCGTCTATTTCGCCAATTTGCGGTTCAGTCCGGGCTATCCCGAGGTCAGCCCGCTGAACCGGAACGGACAGGGAATCAAGCGGCTCGGTCTCTTTACCGGCGACCGGACCGCGCCGGAGTTAGGCCAGCGCGATGACGAACCGCTTATCATCGCGCACCGTGCCAGCGTGTTCTTCGGCACCGGTCTGGAGGAACGGCTTCGCGCACGAGGCATCGATTCGCTGATCATGGTCGGCATCGCGTCGACCGGTGTCGTGCTGTCGTCGGTCGCGTATGCAAGCGATGCGGACTTCCGCCTGTACACGGTCAAGGACTGTTGTTACGACCCGGATCCGGTGGTGCATGAACATCTCTTCTCGACCGCGTTCGATTCGCGCACGACGGTGCTGTCGCTCGAGGATGCCTTGCGGTTGCTCGACTAGCCGGCGTGCGCTCGCGCACCACGTGAAACGTGCGGAAACCCGCCACGAGCCGGCCCCTGAAGATCACACGTGATGCAACTTGCGTTTGGGCTGATGCGTACGTTGCCGCGTTTCCCAACCGTCCGCGAGTCCGACTTCCGCGTGCGAAGGTTCGAGCGTCGGCACGCCTTTGACCAGGTCGGCGGCCCGTTCCGCGAGCATGATCGTGGGCGCGTTCAGGTTGCCGTTCGGTTCGGTCGGAAAAACGGAGGAGTCGATCACGCGCAGCCCGTCCACGCCGCGTACCCGCAGTTCGGAATCCACCACCGCCATCTCGTCTTCGCCCATGCGGCACGAACCGCACGGATGCATCGTGCTTTCCAGGTTCGCGCGGACGAAGGCGTCGATCTCGGCGTCCGTCCGCACGTCCGGACCCGGCGCGAGCTCGACGTCGCGGAACGGGTCCATCGCCGGCTGCGCGATGATTTCCCGCGTGAGACGCACGCAGCGCCGGAATCCCTCGCGGTCTTCCTCCCGTTCGAGATAGTTGAAGCGGATCTCGGGATGCACGTAAGGATCCGCTGCGTTCAGGCGCACGTAACCCCGGCTCTTCGGCTTGTTGGGTCCGGTGAGGATCATGAAGCCATGCCCCTTGAGCGGCTTGTCGCCGTCGTAGCGCATCGCGGCGGGCAGGAAGTGGAACTGGATGTCCGGCCAGCGCAGACCTGTTTCCGAGCGAATGAAGCCGCCCGCTTCGAAATGATTGCTGGCCCCGAGCCCATCCTTGAACAGCAGCCAGCGCAGCCCGATCATGAACTTGCTGAACGGGTCCATCTTGCTGTTGAGCGTGACCGGTTGCTTGCACGCGTACTGGATATAGATCTCGGCGTGATCCTGCAGACTTTCTCCGACGCCCGGCAGATCGTGCCGGACCTCGACGCCCGCGCGGCGCAGCACGTCCGCCGGTCCGATGCCCGAGCGCTGAAGCAGATGCGGCGAACCGATCGGCCCTGACGAGATCAGCACTTCGCTGCGGCAGCGCGCGGTATGGCGCACGCCGCCCTGATCGTAGACGACGCCGACCGCGCGCTTGCCTTGGATCAGCACTTGACGTGTCATCGCATTGGTCACGACGTGCAAGTTGGGCCGCGTCATCGCCGGCCGCAGGTACGCGTTGGCGGTGGACCAGCGCACGCCGTCCTTGACGGTCATATGCATCGCGCCGAAGCCTTCCTGCATGTAGCCGTTGCAATCGTCCGTCTTGATGTAGCCCGCCTGCGCACCCGCTTCGACCCATGCGCCGTAAAGCGGATTGCGCATGTTGTTGCCGTTGTTCGTCGACAAGGGCCCGCTCTCGCCGCGATACAGATCGCCGCCGAACTTGTAGTTCTCCGCGCGCCGGAAATACGGCAGGCAGTTCGCATAGCCCCAGCCGCGCGCGCCGAGCGATTCCCATTCGTCGAAGTCGTATGCGTGGCCGCGAATGTAGACGAGACCGTTGATCGACGACGACCCGCCCAGCACCTTGCCGCGCGGACAATGCAGCTGGCGCCCGTCGAGATGCGGTTCCGGCGCGGTCTCGTACTTCCAGTTGTACTTCTTCGTGTTCATCGGCATCGAGAAGGCGCTCGGCATCTGGATGATGATGCTGCGATCGCTGCCGCCGTATTCCAGCACCAGCACGCGCACCGACGGGTCTTCGGAGAGGCGGTTGGCCAGCACGCATCCGGCCGAACCCGCACCGACGATGATGTAATCGTATTGATCGGTTGACATGTCTTTTCCTGTTTCTCAATCGTGGGTGACGAGCCGTGTCAGAAGCGCTTGTCGCCGGTCGTGTACTGGGGCTGGGTCTTTTCGATGTGATGGATCACCACTTCTTCCTTTCGCATGTCGAGCGAACGGGCAAGCAGGAAGTACGCGATGCCCGAGACGATCAGACCGACCAGCCATGCGAGATCGACACTGCCGATCGCCCGTGCGAGCGGACCGACATAGACTTCGTCCTGACCATCGAAGATGCAGAAGAAGGGGATCATCGCGGCGAAGCCGATCACATACGAGGTCAGTCCACGCGCACCCCATGTGCCGTACACACTGCCGCGCGGCATGAAGAAATGCGGAATCGCATAGCGGCCTTTGCGGACGAAGAAATAGTCGGTGAGATTGACCGCCGTCCACGGCACGAGGAAGTACAGCATCACGACGAGGTAGATGTTCAGCACCGACAATCCCTTGCCTGACGTGTAGATGCTCAGCGCCACGCCCAGTTGCAGGCACACGACGAAGAGCACCGCGACGATGCGCGTCCTCGCCGTCGGCCGGATCTTCCTGAACGAGTCGACTCCGGTGATGGCGGTCAGCTTCGCGCTGTAGATGTTCATCGCGATGACGGGCAGGAACGCGAGAATCGTCACACCGACGAACACACTGCCGAGACCCGGCGCGAGATCGCTGCCGACCTGATTGAGCGCGACGAGCACATCGCTCGCATGCAGGTGATCCGCGAGCCAGCCGCCGACGGCGATCATCCACGCACCCGACAGCGACGCGCCCACGAACACCGCCGCGATCAGCTTGCCGCCCGGCGTGTTCTTCGGCAGATAGCGCGAGTAGTCGGACACGTACGGCGCATAGGCGATGTTGTAGCTGGCCGCCGCCGCGAACTGCGCGATGAATCCCGTCCAGTTGAAGCCGAGCGGCGCCGGAGGATTCGCGCCCGCCGCCGCCGCGGGCAACGGGATGTCATGCACCCAATGCATCAGCACCGCGAGCGTGACGAGGCCATACAGCGGCAGCGACAGATAGAGCGCCCACTTGAAGCTGCGATGCATCCAGTCGTGGCCGAGCACGGCGAGTATCGATGCGGGCACGGTGACCGCGAGCGCGATCCTGACCGGGTCCCAGCCGAACAGCGTCTTGAGTCCCTGCATCATCAACACGAGATTGACGATGTTGAAGCCCGCGAAGACGAACAAGGTCGCGAACAGCACCAGAATCACGCCGCGATAACCGAACTGCGCGCGCGACTGGATCATCTGCGGCAAGCCGAGATGCGGACCTTGCGAGCCGTGAAACGCCATGAACAGCGTTCCGAACATGATGCCGAGCGTGCCGGCGACCGTCGTCCACCACGATGTGAGACCGACGCTCGGTCCGACGAAGCCGATCGTCATCGTGAAGAAGGTGAAATTGCCGAGGAACCAGAACGGTCCCTGGCGGGACAAGCGGTCGGTTCGCTCGTGCTCGGGAATGAAGTCGATCGAATGACCTTCTATCGCGCCGTGTTCGCTCGCCGCCGCCGAATTTGCGCTCGCGCCTGCCGCGCTTTCATATGATTTCATCGCGTACCTCGATCAGTATGCTGATGCCGTAAGAGGGAAAGACGCTCAGTGCAAGGTGATCCAGACGGCTTTCGTCTCCGTCAGATGGTCGAGCTGCTCCATCCCGAGATCCTTGCCGAAACCGGATTCCTTGAAGCCGCCGAACGGCATCGCCGGGTCGATCGTGCTGTGCGCGTTCACGTAGACGCTGCCCGCGCGCAGTTGCGGCACGAGCGTGTGGATGCGATTTACATCGTTCGAATAGATGGCCGCGGCGAGGCCATAGGGCGAGTCGTTCGCGAGCTTCACGGCTTCGTCGATGTCGTCGAAAGGCGAGGTCACCAGCACGGGTCCGAAGATCTCTTCGCGGACGATCTTCATCGCGTTGTTGCAGTGGGCGAAGATCGCGGGCTCGACGAAATATCCGGCTTCTTCGCGCTTGCGTCCGCCGTAGACGAGTTCGGCGCCTTCGCGACGTCCCGCGTCGATATACGCGCTCACGCGTTCCTTCTGCAGCGCCGACACCAGAGGACCGATGAAGCAGTCGGGATCGAGGCCCGGCGCGATCTTCAACGTGCGCGTGTAGTCGATGAGCGCGCCGAGAAAGCGCTCGTGAATCTTGCGCTGGACATACACGCGCGTGCCCGCGTCGCAGACCTGACCGGAGTTGAAGAACATGCCGTTCGCGACGGCGCGCGCGGCGGCGTCGACGTCCGCATCGTCGAGCACGAGCACCGGCGACTTGCCGCCGAGTTCCAGCGTCACGCGGCGGATATCCTGCACGGCCGCCTGTCCCACGTCGCGCCCGACGTTCGTCGAGCCGGTGAACGTGAGCTTGTCGATGCCGGGATGACGCGCGAGCGCCGCACCGATCACGCCGCCGCGTCCCGTCACGACATTGACGACGCCATCGGGAATGCCCGCTTCCTGCACGAGTTCGGCGAAACGCAGCGTCGACAGCGACGTGAGCTCGGCCGGCTTGATGACCGCCGTGCAGCCCACGGCAAGCGCGGCGGCGAGCTTCCACGCCATCGTCTGAAGCGGGAAATTCCACGGCACGATGATGCCCACGACGCCGACCGGCTCCTTGCGCGTGTAGGCGACGTAATCGCCCGGCAGCGAAGGCTCTACCGTGCGCCCGTGCAGCTTCGATGCCCATCCGGCGAAGTAGCGGAACGTGTCGATGGTGCCCTGCACGTCGACGTCGCGCGCCTGCGCGGCGGACTTGCCCATGTCGATCGATTCGATTTCCGCAAGCTCGGTCGCGTTCGCTTCGATCAGATCCGCGAGCCGATGCAGCAGGCGCTCCCGTTCCAGCGGCTTGAGCTTGCGCCACGGGCTGCCGTCGAACTGCGTGCGCGCGGCGCGGACCGCGCGATCGAGATCGTCGATCGTGGCGAGCGGAATCTGCGTGATGACGCCGGTCGTCGACGGCTCGATCACATCGAGCGCTTCTTCCGCGGCGCCGCGCACCCACTCGCCGCCGATGAACATTTTCTGCGGCTTGTTCAAAAAGCGCGTGGTGGCTTCCTGAACGCCGAAGCGCTCCAGATAGTCGCGGACAAGGGTATCCAACGTCGTCTCCTGTATGTCCGGGGCTTCATGATGTCGAGCCCCGTGAATGTCGATATCGATATGAACCGGCCGTTGCTGGCGCGTTCGTCAGCGTCGGGCCTTGCTGCGCTCGTGAAAGATGAAGCCGATGGAATTCATCAGCAGTTGAGCGGCGAGAATCGGTGTGACGCCGGCGGGATCGTAGGCGGGCGCGACTTCCACGAGGTCCATTCCTATGATGTTTCCGTGGCTGCGCCGGGCGAGCGCCTGGATGATCTCGAGCACCTCGTAGTACTGAAAGCCGCCGTGGCTGGGCGTCCCCGTACCGGGCGCGATGGACGGGTCGAAGCCGTCGATATCGATGGTTATATAGTAGGCCGCGCCTTCGGGAATCCGCGCAAGCACGCCTTCCGTGCCGAGCCGGCGCACGTCGCGCACCGACAGAATCTCGGAGCCGGCAGAGCGCGCCGCGTCATAGTCGTCGCGGTTCGACGACGACACGTTGCGAATGCCGAGCTGCGTCATGCCGACGATATGCGCCATCTCGGACGCGCGCCGCAGCGGATTGCCGTGGCCGTAGCGCACGCCGTGACGCTCGTCGACGAAATCCAGGTGTGCATCGAAGTGGACGATATGGATGGGTCCCTTGCCCTCGAACGCCTTGATCACGGGCGCGTGAATCGAATGGTCGCCGCCCAGCGTGACGGGCATCGCGCCGCATTCGAGAATCTTGCGCACCGCGAATTCGATGTTCGCGTTGCTGCTCTCCATGTCGGTGTGCACGATATCGGCATCGCCGACATCGACCATGCGCAACTGATCGCGGCTCAGATACAGCACATCGTCTTCGTGATCGTAGGCGCCCGCGTGCCCGAACGAAAACAGCGTCGACGCCTCGCGGATGCTGCGCGGCCCGAAGCGCGCGCCGGAGCGCCATTGCGTGCCCATGTCGTTCGGCGCGCCGAGAATGGCGACGTCGGCGTCGATCCGGTTCCAGTCGAGGCATACCGGCGACTTCGCGAACGTGCAATGGCCGACGAACGGCAGATTGAGCCGCCCGGATTCATAGCTGTTGCCCTGCATTTCAGCATCTCCTGTTCTGTCAGATGGGACCGCGGGTTTGAGCCCGCGCGTTGTTTTGCGAAACTATGAACAGGAATGACGGCCGTAAAAATCACGAGTATCGGATGTTCACATCGGATAATCCGAAGCAACGACGCGAGGAGGCGCGAACCCGATGACCCAGTTGCAGGACGTGGATCTCAAGCTGCTGCGCGTCTTCATGGCCGTGGTGCGGTGCGGCGGCTTTTCCGCTGCGCAGGCGAGCCTGAACGTGAGCCAGTCGACGATCAGCGAACAGATGACGACGCTCGAAACCCGCCTCGGGCTCAAGCTGTGCGAGCGCGGCCGCGGCGGCTTCCGGCTGACCGAGCACGGCATTGCGACGTACGAAGCGGCGCAACGTTTGCAGATCGCGGTGGAAGCGTTCTGCATGGATACCGATGCGCTCAAGAAGCACATCTCGGGAAAGCTCTACCTCGGGACCATCGACAACACGGTGTCCGACAAGACTTCGCCGTTGCCGCATGCGTTGCAGAAGTTCGTATCGCGCGGGCACGACGTGCACGTGGACGTCTACGTCGGCTCGCCGGCCGAACTGGAGGAACGCGTGCTCGACGGCCGGCTGCATATCGCGATCGGCCACTTTCCGATCCACGTGCCGGGGCTGCGGTACGACGAGCTTTACGTCGAACCGGATGGCCTCTATTGCGGCAAGGGCAACCCGCTCTACGCACGCGCGTTCGATGCCGACGTGTCTTCCGAAGCGATCGCGGAAAGCCGGATCGTCGCGCGCGGCTACTTTCAGCAACACGATCTGCGCATGTTGAGCGCGAGCAAGGCGGCCGCCACCGTCGATAACGTCGAGGCGCAGGCCATCCTCATTCTGTCGGGCGCGTACGTCGGCTTTCTGCCCAATCACTATGCGAGCAAATGGGTCGAGAGCGGCGACATGCGCAGAATCTGCGCCGGGCGCTTCGGCGGCGACTGGCCGTTCTGCGCGATCACGCGACGCGGGGCATCGATGCCGTCGATCCTCAAGGTGTTCATGGCGGATCTGCAGGCGTGCCAGGAAACATTGCGATCGACTTGCCCCGATAACTGAGCTTCGCGCGTCGCGACGGGCGCGATGACGGTCCGTCTCAAAAATCGCTTGCGTGCGGTAATTCGTAACGCTATCGTGCGAATGTTCTCGAATGCAGCGCGGGAGAGACCGTCATCCTCATGACGGCGCCGACGGAGCAACCGCCCCGGAAACTCTCAGGCCAAAGGACCGCGCCGCACGAACGATCTGGAGAGAGGCGCGCTGCGCCCACCGAAGGGGATTTCCCGCCACGCGGGATCGAAACTCTCAGGTACATGGACAGATGGGGCAGGGAGCCGGAATGGACGCACATCGCGTCGCGCCGGCACATGCTCAACGCAATCTGGACCATGTCATGTCAAGAATCGCCATCATCGGCGCCGGCATCACCGGCGTCACGACCGCTTACGCCCTCGCTCGCCGTGGCTTCGACGTCACCGTCTTCGAACGTCATCGCTATGCGGCGATGGAAACCTCCTTCGCCAACGGCGGCCAGTTGTCCGTCAGTAACGCGGAAGTCTGGAATCACACCGCCACCGTCGTGAAAGGGCTGCGCTGGATGCTCACGCGCGATGCGCCGTTGCTCCTCAATCCATCGCCTTCCTGGCACAAGTATTCGTGGATGGGCGAGTTCCTGCGACAGATCGGCAATTACCGCGCGAACACCATCGAGACCGTGCGCCTGGCGCTTGCGGCGCGCAGTCATCTTTATGCGATCGCGGAGCGCGAGCGGATCGACTTCGATCTGGAGCGCCGCGGCATTCTGCATGTTTATCGAAACAGCAAGGACTACGATGGAGCCGCGAAGGTCAACGAGCTTCTGCGCGAAGGCGGTCTCGACCGGTACGCCGTCGATGGCAGCGAGATCGGCAGGATCGAACCGGCGCTGCATGGCGAGTTCTACGGCGGCTTCTTCACGCCATCGGACGCCACCGGCGACATCCACAAGTTCACGCGCGGACTCGCGCAAGCGTGCGTGAGGCACGGCGTCGAATTCAGGTACGACACGGAAATCGCATCGATCGACCAGACGCGCAATGGGCGTTTCGACATCCGCACGCATCACGCCGACGATGCGCACGCGAGCGGGTTCGATCGCATCGTCGTATGTGCGGGCGTGAGAAGCCGCGAGTTCGCGCAGATGCTCGGCGACCACGTGAACGTGTATCCGGTGAAGGGCTATTCGATCACCGTATGCCTCGACGACGAAGCGAGCCGTCAGGCGGCTCCGTGGGTCAGCCTGCTCGACGACAAGGCGAAGATCGTGACGAGCCGTCTCGGAGCCGACCGGTTTCGCGTTGCCGGGACAGCGGAGATCAACGGCTTCAATCGCGATATCAGGGCCGATCGCATCGCGCCGCTCGTCGCGTGGACGCGTGAATTGTTCCCGGATACGTCGACGGCGCGAGTCATTCCGTGGGCGGGTCTTCGCCCGATGATGCCGAGCATGCTGCCGCGCGTCGGGCAGGGCAAGCGGGCCGGCGTCTACTACAACACCGGACATGGTCATCTCGGATGGACCTTATCCGCGGCGACCGCGGAGTCTGTCGCCGATGCGATCTTGCTGGACGCGTCGCCGTGCGCGGCGGAGTTGCGTCGCGCCGCATGAGGTGAATCGCGCGCGGCCTCGTCGATAAGGCCGCGCGCATGCCCACGGAATCATGCGCCGAAAGAACGCCGGTTCGCGCGAACGAAGGCTTCGACCGTCTGCGGCGCTTTTCCCGTGACCCGCTCGATGATGCCGTCGACGCCTTCGAACACGCCGTTCCGGTAGTCGATGGCGACTTCGATAAAATGCTGGATCATGAACTCGGGAAGATCGTATGTCCGCAGATGCTCGCGATAGCCGTCGAGCGTGTCCGGGCTATACGTGATCTTCCTGTCGATGACGTGGCTGATCTTGTCCGCGATCTCGTGGTAGTCGAGTTCCACCGGTCCGCAAAGCTCGTACGTTTTGCCGATGTGGCCGGCCGGTTCCGTCAGCACCGCGGCGATGAAGCGAGCCTGATCCTCCGCGGCGATCGGCGCGTGACGGCCATTGCCATAGGGAAGGGCGATCTTTCCTTCCTTGACGATCGTATCGAGCACCCACGGGAAAATCAGCCATTCGGAGAAGAACGTCGGGCGGATATGCACAGTCGGCACGCCCGACCAGTCGAGAACGCGCTCCGCGATCCAGTGATCGCGTGCGGCGTTGCTCTTCGAATCCTGACGGGCGGAGATCTGCGACATCTCCACGACGACTTCCAGACCGGCGCGCCGCGCGGCCTCTGCAAAGTACGCCGTGCCTTGAATGAATCCGGGACGCACCGGGTAGCACAGGTACGCGCCGAATACGCCCTCGGCGGCACGAATCAGATCGTCATGCCTGAGCAGATCGCCCACGACGACTTCGGCGCCAACGGCACGAAGCGCTGCGCTGCGCTCGTCTTCCGTGCGAACCAACGCGCGGACCTCATGGCCGGCCTCGAGAAGATTGTTGACCGTATGGACGCCGGTTTTGCCGGTCGCACCGGTGATCAGGAATTTGCGTTGTTGCATGACGAAGCCTCCAATCGATAAGTGAATGCGCCCGCGAAAGTGCGGAAGTCCTTTGCCCCGTGGCCGCTATCGGCCTCGATAAACGAATGTGCATATGCACATTCAAGTGCGCGTTTTTTGAGTCTCGAAGTGCCGTGAAACTCAAATGGCAGCGACGTGTTGCCTGACGTCTTCCAGCAGCGATGCTGACGCCTCAGGGTCTGAAATGATTCGGGAGATGGTCAGCGCACCGATCATGGCCGATAACGCAAACACAGCCTTCGAGCGGCTCGTCTCTTCCTCGGAGTGTCGGATCCGGTTTGCCAGCATGTCGACGAAGTCGTCGAAGCCGCGAGAGGCGGCCGCGCGCGTGGATTCGTCCGCACGCGCGAGCTCGCTGCCCATGCTTGCAAGGGGGCAGCCGCGCGCCGGGCTGTCCCGATGGGACGTCGACATGTAGGTATCGACGAGAGTCCTGAACTCATTCTCGCCGACGCCTTTCCCGGCTGCGGCATCGAGTGCGCCGATGATCTCGGCGATGGCCGCTTCGCACGCTTCGGCGACCAAATGCTCCTTCGATCCGAAATGCCGATAGAACCCGCCGTGCGAAAGCCCGGCAGCAGCCATCACGTCGGCAACGCCGGTGGATTGGATGCCGTTCGTCCTGAATTCTGCGGCTGCGATTTCGACGATCCGGCGCCGGGTTTCCGCGGTTTCGAGCTTGGACTTTTTCATGATTCGGCCTGCTGCTTGATTCAATGTTTTAGATGATAATCGTCATCTAAAAAGAAATCAAGGACAGAAAGCGCGTGACGCGCCGTTCACGCGGGAACGCGATCGGCGTTCTTGGCGGAGTCGGGTCGCGCTCGCTGATCCGGAAACGTGATCAGCAACAGCGCGACGCCCGCAAGCAGCACGACACCCAGCCCGATCAGGCCGTATTCGGCACTGCCCGTCTGGGTCTTCACCCATCCGACGAATGCCGGGCTCACGAAGCCGCCCGTTCCGCCGAGGCTGGTGATCATCGCGATGCCGCCGGCCGCCGACGATCGCGAGAGGAACATCTGCGGAATCGTCCAGAACACGACGAAGCTGCCGTAAGACGCCGCCGCTGCGAGCGCGAGCAGCCCGACGCCGAGCGGCACGCTGCGGCCCGCCACGGGCAGCAGCGCGAAGGCGAGTGCCGTGACTGCGCCGCTGGCGGCGATGTGCCAGCGGCGCTCCATCGTGCGGTCCGAGTGGGAGCCGACCACGTACGTGCCGAGCGCGGCCGCGACGAAGACGAGCGCCGTGAGCAGGCCGACATCGAGCAGATGGGTGACGCCCAGATCGCGAATCACGGTCGGCGCCCAGAACCCGATGGCGTTGAACGGCATCATCACGGCGAAATACACCAGCGCCGCCAGATAGACGCGCGGATTCCCGAGTGCGCCGCGCAGTCCTTCGAGATGGCCGGTGTGCTTCGTTTTCTCTTCCGCGAGCAGATCCTCTTTCACGAGCGCTTTCTCGGCATCGCTCAGCCAGCGCACTTCCGCGGGCGCGTCGCCGAGCGTGCAATACACGATCAGCCCGAGCAGCACCGCCGGCACGCCTTCGAGCAGGAACAGCCATTGCCATCCCGGAAGGCCTGCCACGCCCGCGAGGCGCGTCATGATGAAGCCCGAAACCGGCCCGCCGACGATGCCGGCCACGGCCGTCGCCATCATGAAAAAAGCGGTGACGCGGGCGCGGCGTTCGCCCGGAAACCAGCAGGCGAGATAGAAGATGATGCCGGGGAAAAAGCCCGCTTCCGTCACGCCGAGCAGAAGGCGCATGGCGTAGAACTGCGCAGGCGTGCGCACGAACATCATGAGACTCGACACCACGCCCCACGCCACCATGATGCGCAGCAGCGTGCGGCGCGCGCCGATGCGCTGCATCAGCAGATTGCTCGGCACCTCGAACAGCACGTATCCGACAAAGAACAGCCCGGCGCCGAGGCCGTAGGTCGCTTCGGAGAAGCCGAGGTCGTGCATGAACTGAAGTTTTGCGAAGCTGATATTGACGCGGTCGACATAGCTCACGACATAGCAGAGGAAGAGCAACGGGATCAGCCGGAAGAAAATTTTCCGGTAGGTCCGCTCGACATCGGCGGCGAAGCGCTCGGGTTCGGCAGGGCTGTTCATGGTCGGATCGTCTCGCGAAAAAGGCATGGGTCGATGGGCGCGCGCCCGCGACGGGCGCGTCCTGAGCTGGCGAGGCGTGGCCTCACTATCCGTCCATCACGGTGCTTTCGCAACACCCGGTTTCGTGAACCGCTTCCGGCGAAACGGGGAGCGCAATGGCGCGCGCGAGCGCGTCGCCTGCGCGTACGCCTTCGCCCTGCGGCAGCACGAACAGCGGGTTGATGTCGAGCTCTTTGAGACTCGTCTGCTGGTCGAGCGCCATCTGCGAGAGCGCGGCGATGGTGCCGGCGAGCGCATCGATGTCGGCGGCGGGTTTGCCGCGCGCGCCCGTGAGCATCGCGTGGGCGCGCAACTCGCGGATCATCGCGTGCGCTTCGTCGTGCGTGACGGGCGCGAGGCGGAATGTGACGTCCCTGAGCACTTCGGCATAGATGCCGCCGAGCCCGCACATCACGGCTGGACCGAAGGACGGATCGTTCTCGATCCCGACGATGATCTCGACCGCATCGCGTATTTCCTCCTGCAGCAGCACGCCGTCGATGCGCGCGCCGGGCGCATGACGGCGCGCGTTCGCGAGAATCTCGTCGCAGGCCTGGGCGAGCGTGGCCGCGTCGCGGATGCCGGTGCGCACCGCGCCCGCTTCCGTCTTGTGCGCGATATCCGGCGACTGAACCTTGACGACGAGCGGAAAGCCGATCGCATGCGCGGCGCTCAGCGCGTCCTCGCGGCCGCGCACGAGCACGCTTTTCGGCGTATCGATGCCGTACGCACGCAACAGACCCTGTGACGCGTGCTCGGTCAGATCGCCCTGGCCTCGCGCGATGAGGGTCGTCGCGTGCGGCACGTGGCGCGGTGCGGGCGGCTTCGCGAGCCGCGACTGCGCGCGCGCACGCCGGGCGCGTGCGTAGAACGACAACGCCGCGAGCGCGCGGGCGCAGCGCACCGGCGTCGGGAACAGCGGCACGTTCGCTTCCTCCAGCAGCGCGTAGGCTTCACGCGCCATGTCGCGGCGCGCGTTCCAGGCGACCATCATCGGCTTGGCGGTGGCGGCGAATACCCGCGTGATCGCGCCGGCCATCGCGCGTGCGACTTCGCCGCTCGCCGCCGCAGCCATGATCGCGATCGCGTCGATGTTCGGATCGTCGGCGATGATCTGCAGCGTATCCGCGAAGATGCGCGGATCAGTGAGAATCCCGGCGGTCAGATCGACCGGATTGTTCAGCGACGCGAATGCCGGCACGAGCGGCGCGAGACGTTCGATCGTCGCGGGCGTGAGCGGCGGCGTCGACATGCCGTTCTGCGCGCAGACATCAGTCGCGAGGATGCCCGCGCCGCCCGACAGCGTCACCACGGCCACGCGCTCGCCGCGCGGCAGCCGAGCCATGCCGAAGGCGTTCGCATAGTCGCCGAGATCGGCCACGTCGCTCACCTCGATCACGCCGGCTTGCCGGAACGCGGTGCGATACAGCGCCGACGCGCCGCCGAGATTCGCCGTATGCGAGGCCGCGGCCCGCGCGCCGTCGGCGGTGTTCCCGACCTTCCAGGCGAGAATCGGCTTGCCCGCGTCGAGCGCGCGCTGCGCCACGCCGACGAGCCGCCGCGCATCCTTCAATCCTTCGATGTACGCCGCGATGAGCGACGTGCCCGGATCGTCGATGCAGGCGTCGACGAGTTCGAGCAGGCTCACATCGGCCTCGTTGCCCGTGGTGATGAAGTGCCGCAGCCCGATGCCGAGTTCGTCGGCCGCGAGCAAAAGCGCGCAGCCGAAGCCGCCGCTTTGCGAGATCAGCGAGAGCCCGCCGCTGCGATACGCGACGCCGAACGGCGCGCCGAATCCCGCGTAGACGCCGCTTGCCGTGCTCACCATGCCCTGGCAGTTCGGTCCGATCACCCGCATGCCGTGCGCGCCCGCGATCTCCGTGCATTCGCGCTGCAGCGCCGCGCCCGCCGGGCCGCTTTCCGCGAACCCGGAGCTATACACGATCGCATGCCGGATGCCGCGCTCGCCGCATTCGCGCAGCATCTGCGGCACGCGCCGCGCGGCCACGAGGATGAGCGCGAGATCGGGCGTCTCCGGCAAGGCGGCGATGCTCTCGTAACACGCGACGCCCGCGATCTCCCGGTATTTCGGATTGACCGGATAGAGCGCGCCGCGATATCCGTGCTGCGTGAGAAAGCGCACGGGCTGGCCGCTGATCGAAGCCGCATCGCCCGATGCACCGACGATTGCGATCGAGCGCGGATTCACGAGCGCGTCGAGAAGAAGGGTGGAAGCAGTGTTCATGGCGATCCTCATGCGGCACAGGCAGCTTCGTCGGCGACGCGCTTGGCCAGCGTGTCCGCCGCGCGCCGAAGTGTGATCTTCGCGATGTTCAGTTGATGGATCTGCGTCGTGCCTTCGTAGATGCGAAAGGCGCGCACATCGCGATAGAAGCGCTCGACGGCATTGCCCGAGAGATAGCCGCGTCCGCCGAGCATCTGCACCGCGCGGTCCGCGACCCGGCCGCACATCTCCGAGGCGAACATCTTGCACATCGACGCTTCCATCGTGACGTCGCAGCCGGCGTCGCGTTTGCGTGCGGCGTCGAGGATCATCGAGCGGGCGGCGAAGATCTCCGTCTGCGATTCGGCGATGAGCGCCTGAATCAGCTGAAACTCCGCGACGGGCCTGCCGAACTGCTCGCGCTGCATCGTGTAGGCCACGGCTTCTTCCAGCATGCGAATGGCCGGTCCCGTGCAGAGCGCCGCGAGATGAATGCGCTGCTTGTTGAGCACTTTCATCGCGGTGCGAAAGCCTTGTCCTTCAACTCCGCCGATGAGGTTCGCCGCCGGCACGCGGCAGCCGCGAAGATGCACGTCGCCGACCGGCGAGCCTGCTTGTCCCATCTTTTCGTAGGGCTCGCTCGTCGAGATGCCCGGCATGGAACGCTCGACGAGAAACGCCGAAATGCCCGACGCGCCCGGCTTCGACGGGTCCGTTCGCGCCATCACGGTGAACAGGTCGGCAATGGGCGCGTTGGTGATGAAGCACTTGCGGCCGTCGAGAATGTAGTCGTCGCCTTCGCGGCGCGCGACGGTCGAGAGCGCGGTGGCGTCGGAACCCGCGCCGGATTCGGTGAGCGCGAAGGCGCCCGTGATCGCGCCAGCCGCAAGACCGGGCAGATAGCGGCGCTTCTGTTCGGGCGTGCCGTCGGCGACGAGCGCTTCCGAGCCGATGCCCGTGTTCGTGCCGACCCGTGCGCGAAACGCGACCGAAGCCTGTGAAAGCGCCATCGCGCCGCGCACCAGTTGCTCCGTCGTGAAGCCAGCGCCGCCGTATTCGCGCGGAATGCTCCAGCCGAAATAGCCGAGTTTGCGCATGCGCTCGACGAGATCGCGCGGCACTTCGTTCGTCTCTTCGACTTCGCTTTCGCGCGGGATCGCCTCTTCGCGGACGAATCGTGCGACTCCTGAAAGCATGGCATCGAATGCCATATCGGTCTGCGTCATTCCTGTCTCCGCCTGATTGATCGATGTGTGAAGACACTATCGGTCAGGCTCGAACGCAATCGGGCGCTTGTTCGACTATGCTGAACAGAGTTTGGATATGCAGAACGATTCGCGCAGAATGACCGGACCAGTGAGGCAAAACCCTATGATTTCGCGCCATCCGACTGAAACCGAGCCACCCGCGAGCGATTACGCCGATTCGAAGGTGCGCTATGTGCCCGAGGAGTTCGAGGGCGATCGCCAGTTCGCCACCACGCTCGCGCGCGGGCTCGATATCCTGCAATGCTTTACGCCGCGCGAGTCGCAACTGGGTAACGCGGAACTGGCGGCGCGCACCGGCATGACCAAGGCGACG
This sequence comes from Caballeronia temeraria, assembly GCF_001544795.2. Classification (GTDB taxonomy): domain Bacteria; phylum Pseudomonadota; class Gammaproteobacteria; order Burkholderiales; family Burkholderiaceae; genus Caballeronia; species Caballeronia temeraria. Next base: position 258,332 of record NZ_FCOI02000008.1, read on the forward strand.
ATTTCGCGCTTCACGTACACGCTCACGCGGCTCGGCTATCTGCGCGTGAACCGGCTCAACAACAAGTTCCAGCTCGGCTCGGCGGTGCTTTCGCTGGGCTATCCGTTGCTCGCGAGCCTGACGGTCCGGCAGATCGCGCGGCCATCCATGCGCGAGCTGGCCAATCAGGTGCGCGGCTCGGTGTCGCTCGGCATGCGCGACCGGCTGAACATCGTGTATCTGGAAAGCAGCCGCAGCGCGACGCCGCTCGGACTGCCCGCCGACATCGGCCTGAGCTATCCGATCGTGCGCACGGCGATGGGCCGCGCGCTGCTCGCGGCCATGCCGCGCGATCGACGTGAGGCGGCATTGAACGAGATCTCCGTCAAGACGCCCGAGGACTGGGAGACGTTCCGCGAGCGTGTGATGAGCGCCATCGACTATTTTCACGAGCGCGGCTTTTGCGCCTCGTTCGGCGATTTACGCCGCGAAGTGCATGCGGTGGCGGTGCCCATGAAGCCCGCCGCGGACGGCGAGATTCTGGTCTTCAACTGCGGCGTGCCTTCTTATCTGTTGAGGGACGGGCAACTGGAAGGCGAGATCGGCCCGCGGCTCGTCGCGATGGTGCGAGCCCTGGAAGGCGCGATGGGCGTCGTCTGAGCGTGTCAACCCATTTAAACGCTGGCTGTCTGGTAGCAGGCGGACATTCGTGTCTTCCGACGCGGCCCGCGATATGGTCGCGTCAGCGGCTAGCAGGGTTATCCCCCGATCCCTTCGAGGCGAAAACATGTAATCATATATATGAATTCGATGGAGACGATCATGCAGGCCGATGGCCGGTTACCCCGTTATCAGCGCTTGCGGGACGAAATGGTTGCCCTGATCGCGGCGCGTGACTGGCGCCCGGGTGAACCGATCCCGACCGAACAGGCGCTTTCCCAAAGCTACGGCCTCGCCGTCGGGACAGTGCGAAAGGCCGTCGATCTGCTTGTCGCGGAAGGTCTGCTCGAGCGCTTCCAGGGAAGAGGGACGTTCGTACGACGCGCAAACTTCGACGGCTCCCTGTTTCGCTTCTTCCGCTTCCAGACGCGGCAAGGCGAACGGCGCATCCCGGAGAGTCGCATACTGCGCCGGGAGGTGATGGACGCGCCATCGGCGGTAGCCGCGAAGCTGCAAATATCGAGAACTGCGCGCGCGATTCAGATGTCGCGTGTGCGGCTGATCGACGGCGTCCCGATGCTCGCCGAAGAGATCTGGTTGCCCTACGCGCGTTTTGCTGCGTTCGCGAAGATGGACTTGAGCGAAGTCGGTGATCTGCTTTACCCGGTCTACGAAAGGCAGTGCAATCAGATCGTGGCGTCCGCCACAGAAACCCTCACCGTCGAAGCCATCGGCTCGCGGCACGCGAGGCTCTTAAACATCGAACCGGGTACGCCGGCGGTCGTCATCGAGCGTCTCGCATTCGGCTACGATCGACAACCGCTCGAGTGGCGCTGTTCGCGCGGTCCCGCCAGCGAATTCATTTATCAAGCGGAGATCCGCTAGGGATAGAACGCTACCGCAACGACGTTGTTCTGGCTTATACGCTCGATGGCATCTACCTGTTCGAGGAATAAGCGGCAATCGATCAAGTCGCCATGTCACTGATAAAGCCGCGCCGCTCGCCTGAGGCCGACGCGACCATGCTTCCCCGTCCGGGCGTGATCGATTGACAAGTACGCCCAGCAAAGTAATTCAAACCTAAGATACATTTCATGACCAATCTAGATATCGATTTGTTGCTGACCGCGCTGATCAGCGTGGTGGTGCTTGTCGCGCTCATCGTGTCGCGCATCAAGATGCACCCGCTTCTCGCTTTGCTGGTCGTTTCCATCGGCGTGGGCTTCGCAACGGGCATGGAGCCGGGAAGTATCGTCAAGCATCTGACCAACGGCGCGGGCAAAACATTGGGGGCGGTGGGGGTCGTCATCGCTCTGGGTGCGATGCTCGGCAAGATCCTTGCGGATGCGGGCATCACCGAGCAGATTGCCGAGGCCATTCTAAGACGCGCTTCAGACCGGATGATTCCCTGGGCCATGACCCTTGTGGCTTTCGTCGTGGGCATTCCGATGTTCTTCGAAGTGGGACTTGTCGTCATGCTCCCCCTGATTTTCAGCGTGGCGCGCAAGCTGGAAAGCCATGCCCGGTTCAAGGGCTCGGCTTATGTCTATGTCGGGGTGCCCGTGATTTCGGCTCTTGCCGCCATGCACGGCATGGTGCCACCGCATCCGGGCCCTTTGACGGCGATCGCCACGCTCAAGACGTCGGTGGGTCCGACCATGCTGTACGGCTTTCTGGCGGCCGTTCCCGCGATGATCCTCGGCGGCCCGCTCTACGGCGCATTCATTTCGCCCCGCATGAGCACCAAGCCCGATCAAGCCTTGCTGGACCAATTCACCCTCGTCGAACAGTCCGACAATGAGCCCCGGGCCGGAGTCGGTCTTGGCGTGCTGGCAGCCCTGTTGCCCGCCATCTTGATGCTGGTTCATGCTGTTGCGGAAATGGTGTTGCCCAAGAGTGCGCCGATGCTGCATGTGGCCAGCTTTCTGGGCAATCCGCTGATCGCCATGCTGCTGGGCGTGCTCTTCGCTGTTGCAGCGTTGGTCCTCGCCCGCGGAGGCGATGCCGAGAGGCTGCGCCACGCGCTCGGCAGCAGCCTCAAGCCGATTGCCTCCATCATCATGATCATCGCTGGAGGCGGCGCCTTTCAGGAAATGCTGACCAGTGCGAAGGTGGGCGAGGCGATCGTACATCTGACGCAGCACTTTGCCTTTCCCCCGCTGATCCTGGGATGGCTGATCGCCATGTTGCTTTCCGTCTCCACGGGGTCGGCCACCGTGGGTATCGTGGGCGCGGCGGGTTTGCTGGCCCCGCTGGCCGGCGCCGATCCGAGCCTTAACTTGCCTTTGCTGGCCTTGTCCATCGGCTGCGGTTCGCTGTTCTTCAACTATGCAAACCACGCCGGGTTCTGGATGGTCAAGGAATCGTTCGGTATGTCGATGGGCGAAGCCACCAAGACGATCTCGGTGGTTCAATCCATCGTGGCTGTGGTTGGCTTGGTGATGGCGCTTATTTTCAATGCAGTCGTGCACGTCCGCTGAATGGCCAGCGAAAGAATTGACGATCACACGGGTATCTCTCGAGACGGAGCATCGACCGTCTTGAGTTGGAGATCGAGCATTCAGCGGCAAGGGCGGGCGCACCGCAGCGGCAAACCTTTCGCGAGCACTGGGCGCGAGCCATGCGTTCTGCCAGAGTATCTACATCGCCGCGTTGTCGGGCCACGCCGGTTTAGCGGATGGCGTAAATGAATTCGCAGAACGCGATACTTGCACCGAGCTTGCGCGACAGGTCCGAGGCCGCGTTGAGTTGCAGCGCGTTCAACTCGCCGGTCTTGTGGGCGGCGTTCAGTCTCGATGCGGGCCCGGAAAGCGTGAGCGCGGCCATGAACTTGTCCGACGCTCCAAAAATCGGCGTTGCGAACGCGGCGGTATGTTCATCTCGCGCGCCGGAGGTGAAGAGCGGCAAGGGAGGTGCACTTTCGTAAAGCGGCTCGCCCAAGCCCCAGTATCGCAGTACCTGACTGATCGCCGTGTCATCCAGGGGCAGCGATGTGCCCGCAAGCCTCGTCTCTCTCAGACCTTCTGACGGCTCCGCCCGAAAAAGGCAAAGGCGCTGCGCCTTGTCGATGACGTAATACGACGCGCTTTCCTTCGTCGAGACGGCAAGTGAATGCAGGATCGGTTCGACGATCGTGGAGAGGTGGAAAGACTGCTCGTACAGCTTTCCGAGATACAGGACCCGATGGCCCAGAGAATAGGCCCCTGCGTCGGACCGCACGACATATCCCATCCGTTCGAGCGAGTTCATCAGCCGATAAACAGTCGTCTTGTGCATGCCCGACGCTTGCGCCAGCGCAGCCAGTGAAAGCGACTCCACACCGGGTTTGAAGCAATCGAGCAGCGAAAGCGCCTTTTCTACCGCTGCCACACCTTCGTTTCCCACGTTTGTTCTCCCGTCGCTTGTCTCGTCGGCGCATTTTACACAGTAAAACGCCGAGAGCGAGGGTGTACATAGTACAACGGTGTTTCACACAGTAAAAGGGTTAACGCCGATGGCGATGCGGCAATGCCGTGATTAATATTCGTTCCATCCTGTACACCGTAGTTGTATCCGGTACAACGCTAACCAGAGGTGATATCCAGATGAGCACGACGTCCAACTCTTCCATCAACCGCCGTGTCGAGCGTGTGAGCCCCGAGCTCGTCGAGGCCGCTGCCAGATTCCAGGCCGCCATCCTCGCCGACGTGGCCGGCCGTCGCGGCACGCTCAACGGCCGTGTGAAGCCGCTCGCGCCGACGATGAAGGTAGCGGGACCCGCCGTCACCGTCGAAGTGCGGCCGGGCGACAACCTGGCCATTCATGCGGCGCTCGCCGTGGCCAAGCCGGGCGACGTGATCGTGGTGGATGGCAAGGGCGACGTCAGCTGCGCTCTGATCGGCGAGATCATGGCGACTCAGGCCCACGCCACAGGTATCGCGGGCTTCGTCATCGACGCCGCCGTGCGCGACTCGCACGAACTCGCGCAGGGCGAGTTTCCGGTGTTCTCGGCCGGCCTCAATCCGTGCGGACCGACCAAGAGCGTCGCCGGCCGCGTCAACATCCCGATTTCGGCGGCGGGCGCCAGCGTCAATCCGGGCGACCTCATCGTCGGCGACGCTGATGGCGTCGTCGTGATTCCTAAGGACGACGTTGCGCGCATCGTCGAACTCGCGCAAAAGAAGCTCGACGCCGAAACCGCCCGTATCGCGGCGATCCGCAACGGCGACACCCGTGCCGGCTGGCTCGAGAAGGAACTCCGCGCCGCGGGCATGCTCGCGGAAGGCGAGGTGCTGTGATGGCCGCGAATTCTGCAAAGCCCGTGCTGCTGGTGACGGCAGCGGACCTCGCTCCCCAAGCGCTGGAGATGCTCGACGATTTTGAACTCGTGTTCGCCGGCAAGCAGCCGACTGAAGACGACCTCGTCGCGCTGTGCGCACAGCACAAGCCGGTTGCCATCATCGTTCGGTACGGTAAGGTCAATGCCCGCATCATGGATGCGGCCGAAAATCTCCAGGTCATCTCCAAGCACGGCAGCGGCATCGACGTGATCGACCAGGAAGCCGCAGCTGCACGCGGTATCGCGGTCCGCGCAGCGACCGGAGCCAACGCCGCGGCCGTGGCCGAGCACGCGTGGGCGCTGATCCTGGCATGCGCGAAATCGGTTCCTCAGATCGACGTGCGGATGCGCGCGGGTCATTGGGACAAGTCGACACACAAGTCCTTCGAGCTCGAAGGACGCACGCTCGGACTCGTCGGGCTGGGTGCGATCGGCCGCCGCGTCGCGAAGGCAGGTCTTGCTTTCGGCATGCAGGTTCAGGCGTTCGACCCGTTCGCGAAGGAGGCACCCGAGGGCGTGAAGCTCGTGCCACTCGAAGAAATCTATCTCACCTCGGACATCGTTTCGCTGCATTGCCCGCTCACAGCGGAGAACCGCGCAATGCTCAATCGTGAAGCGCTGAACCAGTTCAAGCGCGGGGCGATTCTGGTCAACACCGCGCGCGGCGGTCTCATCGATGAAGAAGCCTTGATCGAAGCGCTCGCAAGCGGTCAATTGCGCGCAGCAGGCCTCGATAGCTTCGCCGTCGAGCCGATGACGACGCACCCGTTCCAGTCGGTTCCCAACGTCATCCTTTCGCCGCACATCGGCGGAGTGAGCGATGCCGCGTACGTGAACATGGGCAAGGGCGCGGCGGCGAATGTCCTGGCCGTGGTCGCGGAAAACGCGCGCAACGTGGCCTGATCCGGTAAGAGAGGTCAAGCATGTTCTATCTCACATCGCCCGAAGTCCGCGCCGCCGAAGTCTTCACGCGCATGCCGGAGAAATTCCGTCAGCCGGACGTTCAAACGGAATGGGCGCGCGCGAACCGAGGCGGCGTGTCCACGGACTCCTTCCTCGAAGGACCGGTCTGGGATCCGGCCGGCTTTCTGTTCGTGACGGATATCCCGCACGGTCGCATCTTCAGGATTTCGCTGGCGGGCGAGTGGGAGCTCGTCGCGAAGTACGACGGCGAGCCGAACGGAATGAAGCGTTTCGACGATGCCCGTCTGCTCATCACGGACTATCGCAACGGACTGATGCTACTGGACATCGCGAGCGGCGAGGTTCGTCCGTACCTCGAGCGGCGCAATACGGAACGCTTCCGCGGCGTGAACGACCTGACCTTCGACTCCGCCGGAAATCTCTATTTCACCGATCAGGGACAGACAGGGCTGCACGATCCGACCGGCCGCGTCTATCGGCTCTCGGCGGACGGCAAGCTGGACGTGCTGCTCGGCAACTGCCCGAGTCCCAATGGCCTCGTGTTGTCGCCCGATGAAAAAGTGCTGTTCGTCGGCATGACGCGTGGCAATTGCGTATGGCGCGTCCCGCTTCAGGCCGATGGTTCCGTGAGCAAGGTCGGCCAGTTCTTTACGTCGTACGGACCGAGCGGCCCGGACGGACTGACCGTCGATCTCGACGGACGCATCCTGGTCGCCAATCCCGGGCTTGGCCGCGTGTGGGTGCTGAATCATCGCGCCGAACCGGTCGAGATTCTGACGAGCCCGGAGGGCGCTTCGCTCACGAATCTGTGTTACGGCGGCGCCGGCATGAAGACGCTTTTCATGACCGAATCGGTATCCGGAACGATCCTGCGAGCCGACATGACGGTCGCCGGCCCGCTGCCCAAGCGAGCCAAGCCAAGCTAGTCCGCGCGCTCGACTCATCCAAGCCACGACAGAAACACCTCGCGCCGCGAAGAGCGCGATGGAGGAGCACACATGAACATGTCGCAAAGTGTGAACGGCGCACAGACTACGCCGATGACCGAAACGAAGCCGGTCCAGAGCATCAGCAGCGAGGACTACGCGGCGAGCGAGCGCACCCTGGCGAAGGTCTTTCGCCGGATATTGCCTTTTATCTTTGCGTGCTATGTCATCAGCTACCTCGACAGAACGAACGTCGGGTTCGCGGCGTTGACCATGAACAAAGACCTCGGCCTGACTGCCGAGCAGTTCGGCTTCGGCGCGGGGATGTTCTTCATCGGGTATTTCCTGTTCGAGATTCCCAGCAATCTCATCATGCAGAAGGTCGGTGCGCGTATCTGGATTGCCCGCATCATGATTTCGTGGGGAATTCTTTCGATGGCGACGGCCTTCGTCGTCGGTCCGAAAAGCTTCGCGGCGGCGCGCTTTCTCCTCGGCCTGGCCGAGGCCGGATTCACGCCCGGCATCTATCTGTATTTCACGCACTGGTTCCCGGGAAAGTGGCGCGCCAAAGTGACGGCGGCCTTTCTCGTTGGTATTCCGGTGGCCAATATCATCGGCTCGCCCATCTCCGGCGCGCTGCTGCAACTGGGCGGCATGCATGGGCTGCGTAGCTGGCAGTGGCTGCTGCTGATCGAAGGCTTGCCCGCGGTCCTGCTCGGCATCGCGTGTCTGTTTGTGCTCGCTGACCGGCCGGAGAAAGCCAAATGGCTCTCCGACGACGAAAAGGCCGCGCTCGCCCGGAGGCTGTCGGCGGAGCAACGCGACATCGGCGCCAAGCACGGCAACACGCTGCGCGATGCGATGACCAACTGGCGCGTGTTCGTGCTTGCGTTCATCAACTTCTGCGGCATCGTCGGGTCGATCGGCGTCGGTCTGTGGATGCCGCAGATCATCAAGCAACTCGGTGTCGATCACGCCGTCGTCGGCTGGCTGACCGCGATCCCCTACGTCGCGGGCGCGGTGGTCATGCTGTTGTGGGCAAAAATCGCGGCCCGTGCGGCCAACCGCATTCCTTATGTGGCAGGCGCGCTGGTGGTCGCAGCGGCGGCCCTTTGCCTGAGCACGTATGTCGACGGCGCCGTCCTCAAGCTGCTGTGCCTGTGCTTCACCGTGAGCGGAATTCTTTCGTTTCAAGCTACCTACTGGGCGATTCCGTCGGGGTTTCTGACGGGCCGCGCGGCGGCGGGCGGTCTGGCGCTGATCGTGTCGGTGGGCAATCTCGGCGGCTTCGTCGGCCCGTCGATGATCGGTGCACTCAAACAGATGTCAGGCGGTTTCACCGTTCCGTTGTTCGCCATCGCGGCAGTAATGCTCGTGGGCGCAGCGACCATCGCGTGGCTTGGCGATCCCGGCGCCAATGCAGGCGAGGCATCGGCGACGCATTAGAAGTCGTGCGCGTCGAACAAAGCAAAAATCTATTACCACTGTCTGGAGACACCATGTCTTTGAAGAAGGCTCCCAAGAAAGCCAACCTGAACACGACCTTCTCGCTTGGCGCCGTCGCAGCGGCAAGCCTTGTATTCGGCCCCAGCCTGGCGCATGCGCAAAGCAGCGTGACGCTCTATGGCATTGCCGATGTCGGCGTCGAATTCCTCAACAACACGACGGCAGGCGGATCGCAGGTCAGGGAAGTATCGGGCAATCTGTCCGGCTCGCGTTGGGGCCTGAAAGGCGTCGAGGATCTGGGCGGCGGTATGAAAGCCATCTTCCAGTTGGAGAACGGTTTCAACATCAACGACGGCACGACCGCGCAATCGACCCGCGGCCTCGGCGCGAATGCGACGACGACCAGCCGGCTTTTCGGCCGCCAGGCGTGGGTCGGGCTTTCCTACAAGGGCCAGCAACTGACGTTGGGTCGGCAGAACGCCCTTATCTATGAACAGTCGATCGTGTTCGACCCGATGGGCGTGTCGTCCCGCTACTCCGCGCTCTCGCTCGACTATGCGCTGGCTGCGCGCATCGACAACTCCGTTAAGTACACGGGAAAGTTTGGCCCAGTGACGGCCCAGGCGATGTACAGCACGCGCTATGACACGGGATACGGTGCCGAAGTACCCGGCGCGCTCATCACCGGCCGGTTCTTCAGCGGCGCCCTGACGTATGCGAGCGGCCCGGTTGCCGCGACTGCCGTCTACGAGCAACGCAACAGCAACACGGTCGCGACCAACACGAGCACCGAACGCCGCGCACTGGCCGCTGCGAGCTACAACTTCGGGCCCGTGACGGCCTACGCCGGCTATCGCTATCTGCGAGCGTCGAATGCATTCCTGCCGACGAATCCGATCACAGTCGCCAACGGTTCGGAAGCCAATGCCGCAAATCTCTACTGGCTCGGCGCGCAGTACCTGATCACGCCATCGTTCCAGCTGACTGCTGCCGGCTACTACCACGACGTTCATTCGACGGGCGCGGATCCGTGGCTCGCCGTGCTGAACGCGGATTACTTCCTGTCGAAACGTACGGACCTGTACGCGACCGTCGCCTACGCGCACAACAAGGACAATTCGGCGCTCGGCGTGAACGGCTACGGCACGGTCGCAGCGGGCCATAACCAGACCGGCGTCACCGTCGGTCTTCGCCAGAAGTTCTGACGAGCGATCCTGACGAGAACCGCCGTGCAAATCGTCCATGCGCCACATTTACCCGTCCGCGAAGAATGGCTTGCGTTACGCGAGGAGCCGATCCTCGAGCCCGAGCTGCTCATCGTCGATGCTCATCACCATCTTTGGGATCGTCAGACAGGGCGATACCTGACCGACGAGTTCGGCAAGGATGTGCGATGCGGTCATCGAGTCGTATCGACCGTCTACGTGCAATGTCGTTCGATGCTGCGCCACGACGGTCCGGAGTCGATGAAACCTGTCGGCGAGATCGAATTCGCGAGCGGCATCGCGGCGATGTTCGCAAGTGGAGGGTATGGGCCGGCGCGCGCTTGCGAGGCCATCGTTGGCGGTGCGGATCTCACGCTCGGCGACGCGCTCGAGAACGTGCTCGAAACGATGCTGGAGGTTTCGGGCGGGCGGTTACGCGGCATTCGCAATCCGCTGGCGTGGCATGAAAGTCCCGACGTGAGTTCGAGCCCGGTTACGCCACCGCGCGATCTGATGCTCGATTCCGCTTTCCAGCGCGGCGTGAGGACGTTGGCCCGTTTCGGTTTATCGCTCGACGCGTGGGTTTATCACACGCAATTGGGCGAGTTGTACGAGCTGGCTCGCGCCGCGGCGGATGTGACGGTCGTCATCGACCACTTTGGAGGACCGGTCGGCGTCGGGCCGCACGAAGGCAAGCGTGAGCAAGTATTCGCCGACTGGAAACGCGGACTTGCACGTCTCGCGACTCTGCCGAATACACGAATCAAGCTCGGCGGCGCGGGCATGAGCGTATTCGGCTTCGATTTCGCGCGCCACGACTCACCGCCTTCTTCCGGGGATCTCGCCGCCGCATGGCGACCGTACTTCGATACGTGCATCGAATTGTTCGGCGTCGAGCGCTGCATGTTCGAGAGCAACTTTCCCGTCGATAAGGGCATGTTCAGCTACGGCGTCCTGTGGAACGCCTTCAAACGACTGGCAGGTTCGATGACGCTGCAAGAGAAGGCAGCGCTCTTTCGCAAAACCGCGGCGGCGACTTACCGGCTGTCACTTCACGGAGACCAATGATGAAGACAAGCGCGAGCCTTGCGCAGGTTCGACCCGATAACGAGGTCGAGGGAAAGCGCTACAAGGACATCACCCGCGTCGAATGGCGGTCGCTTTCCCTTGCGGGACTCGGATGGACATTCGAGAGCTACGACTCGTTCCTGCTATCGCTTCTTCTGCCGACGCTCGCTCTCCAGTTCGGTCTGTCGAAAGCGCAACTCGGGTTGTTCACGAGCATTACGGCAGCGGGGCAGATCGTCGGCGGAATTCTGTTCGGCTATGTGTCGGACCGGCTCGGGCGCGTGCGCACGGCCATGCTGTGCATCGGCATCTACTCGCTGTTCTCGGGCTTGCTCGCCTTCGCACCGAACGAGCACTGGTTCGCGACGATCCGCTTCTTCGGCGCGTTGGGAATGGGTGGAACGTGGACCGCCGGCGCGGCGCTGATTGCCGAAACCTGGCACGCGAGCCGTCGGGGCAAGGGCGGTGCGCTCATGCAGATGGGCTTGCCGGTTGGCGCGATTCTCGCTATCACGATTGCGGGCATCGTCACGAGCGTCAACGATGGCTTGGGCGGCAACGGCTGGCGAGTGCTGTTTCTGATCGGCGCACTGCCGTTTTTCATTCTCTTCCTAGTCGCACGCAAGACGCCCGAGTCGCCGATCTGGCTTGAGCGCAAACGCGCAAACGCTCAGCCGGCGATCCAGAAAACAGCGATCGATGAAAAGCTCAACGTTCGCGGTCTCGTGACGGCGTTCACGTTCATCTTTTTCCTTCAGTACCTGTATTGGGGCGTGTTCACCTGGACGCCGACGTTTCTCGTCGCGGTGAAACATCTCGACTTCGTGCACAGCCTCAAGTTCGTTCTCGCGCTACAGTTCGGCGCGATCACCGGCTTTCTGTTGTTCTCGGCCTTCGTAGACCGTCTCGGCCGCCGGCCGATGTTCATGGCGTACCTGCTCGTCGGCGCGGCGGCGGTGTTCGGCTACATCATGTCGTCGAGCGCACTGGTTCTGATGGTGGCGATCTTCTTCACCGGCTTCAGCGTGAACGGCATCTTCGCGGGCGCGGGGCCGTTCCTCGCGGAAATCATCGGAAATACGGCGTCGCGAGGGTTTTTCATGGGGCTCGCGTACAACGGCGGACGGCTCGGCGGTTTCATCGCGCCGTTGGTCATCGGCACGTTGGCGTCGACATCGGGCGGATTCGTTCTCGGGCTTTCGACGACGATCGTCGCGTTCATCGCGGCAGCCATCGTGGTGTTCTTCGCGCCTGAGACGCGGGGCAAGGCGCTTTCATGAACACGGCCGCACGATCATCGGGCATCGTCAGCCGGCTTTTTCCCGCGTTGACCGAGCCGGCGCTGCGGCGATATCTCAGCGGGCAGGTCGCATCTGTTCTCGGCAGCTGGACCCAGAACGTGACGTTGAATCTGCTCGTATATCACCTGTCGGGTTCGGCGGCGATTCTTGCCTTGCTGAACTTCCTGCTGTACGGACCGCAATTGGTCGTCGCGCCGATTGCAGGTTCGCGGATTCGTTCCGAGAACGCACGGCGCGTCACGCTTTGCGTATTGACGGTGTCGCTCGTTCTGACCGGTAGCCTGATTACTTTGTCGGCGCTGGGCGTGTTGGGCGTCAAGCTGATCCTCGCGCATGCGCTGGCGATCGGCGTTTCCAGCGCCGTGGAAGTGCCCGCGCGCCAGGTCCTGCTGCTGACGAGCCTGCGAGACGGAAGTCTCACGTCCAACGCCGTGGCGATGAACACCATGGTCTACAACGTCGGGCGGATGGTCGGGCCGACGATCGCAGGCTTCGTCTATCCGACCCTCGGACCGCGCGCATCGTTCGCCATTTACGCCTTGGCGCTTTGCTTCATGGCGACCTGCGTGCGCTCGATCCGCCTGTCCGACAGGGCCGCACCGTCTCGCGCTGAAAGCAGCCTGCGTGACGCCGTCGGCTATGTCATGTCGGACGCTTTTTCAGCGCGCTACCTGCCGATTCTTGCGTGCATCGGTTTGTTCGCGGCGAGCTATCAAACGCTGGTTCCGCTGCTCGCAGACAAGGCGTTTCACGACGCCGCGCGCTTCACCGGCGTGTTCTTCGCGTGCGCGGGCGCCGGCTCGCTGAGTTCTGCGGTGCTGTTGTCGTCGGCGCTCGGGCCGCGTGCATCGGCTCGGTTCATCGCGTGGGCGCCGTGGTCGGCCATGGCTGCTTTGATGGTCCTCGCGACGACCGCTGCCGCCGCCGCGTCGATGCCGGCGTTTTTTATCCTGGGCTTCAGCCTCACCTTCGCCGCGACCTCGACGAACGCAACGATCCAGCGCCAGTGCCCGGAACACGTGCGCGGCGGACTCGTGGGCATGTACGGCATGGCCTACAACGGGACGATGCCGTTCGGCTATTTGCTCGTCGGGACGGTATCCGAAGCGCTGGGCGTGCGGCACACATTTGCGGCGATGGCCGTCGTGCTGGCAGTGAGTGTCAGTTCCATCGTCGTATGGCAACGAATCAACGAACAGCGCTAAGGCGCAAAATAGAGCGGAGACAAACATGCAAGCTACCGGTGTCATGGCGAAATCGGACATTGAGCGCCGCACTCTACGGAAGGTCGTATGGCGGCTGATTCCCTTCCTGATGATCTGCTATCTGCTGGCGTTCATCGACCGCGGCAACGTCGGCATGGCGTCGTTGCAGATGAATCATGACCTCGGCATGTCGGCGAGGGTGTTCGGATTCGGCAGCAGTCTGTTCTTCATCTCGTACTTCTTCTGCGAAGTGCCGAGCAATATGGCGCTGCAAAAGTACGGCGCGCGCATCTGGATTGCCCGCATCATGATCACGTGGGGCATCGTGTCGTCGGCAACGGCGTTGGTGCAAAACGCGACGACGTTCTACATCCTGCGCTTTCTGCTCGGCGCGGCCGAGGCCGGATTCTTTCCGGGCGTGTTGCTGTATCTGTCGTACTGGATTCCTGCTTCATATCGGGCGCGCATTGTCGCCACGTTCATGGTCGCGATCCCGGCCGCGAGCTTCATCGGCTCACCGATCTCCGCGGCGCTGCTGCAAATGGACGGGTTCTGGGGCCTGCGCGGCTGGCACTGGCTCTTCATCCTCGAAGGCATTCCCACGGTGCTGCTCGGCGTTGTCTGCCTGTTTGTCCTCACGAACAAACCCGCTGATGCGAAATGGCTCAACGACGACGAGCGCAAGTGGCTCGTCGATGCGCTCGCCAGTGAGACCAAGGCACCCAAGAAGGTGCTCGACATGCCGCTGACGAAGCTCTTTCGCAATCGCTATGTGTTGTGCCTGGCGCTCGTCGATACCTGCGCTTCGGCTGCCGGCAGCACGTTGTCGGTGTGGCAGCCGCAGTTGCTGAAATCGTTCGGCCTCTCGGTCATGCAAACGGGTCTCATCAATTCGATTCCCTACGCAGTGGCATCTGTCCTGATGGTCTATTGGGGACGCCGTTCCGACCGTTCGGGAGAGCGTCGCTGGCATACCGTCGTGCCGATGCTCCTCATCGGCGGCGGACTGTTTGCGACGTCGCTGAGCGGCTCGCTCGTGCCGACGATTTTCATGCTGTGCGCAGTGCTCGTGGGTGCTTACTCCTTCAAAGGGCCTTTCTGGGCGCTTGCCACGGACATGTTGTCGAACAGCGCGGTTGCAGCGGGCCTCGCGACCATCAACGCGATCGCAAACCTGCTCGGCGGCGGACTCATGGTCAATGTGTATGGATGGGTCAAGGAAGCGACGGGCAGCTACGCGTTGGCGCTGATGCCGCTCGCAGTCCTCACGCTCATCAGCGTCGCAACGCTTCTGATGCTGACGCGCAACGGTCAGGCGAAACATCTGGCAGGCAAGACGGAGACCGTCTGACCATGCAAAAAGCGACTAGACGCAGTTTCCTCAAGACGGGTGGGGCGCTGATGGCGGCGTCGACGTTGCCGACCCATGCCCAGGCGACCGAAACCTGGTCCAGCGGGTCGGAGCGGGCCGCGTTCCGACTGCCTGCCGGAGCCGTCGATTGCCACATGCATATCTACGACGACCGCTTTCCTGTTGCTCCCGGCACGACGCTGCGGCCACCCAATGCGACGGTGGAGCAGTATCGACTGCTGCAGGCTCGTCTCGGCGTTGACCGAAATGTCGTGGTGACACCGTCGACCTATGGAACCGACAACCGCTGCACGCTGGATGCGCTCAAGCGCTTCGGAAGCAACGCGCGCGGCGTGGCGGTCATCGACACGTCGGTAAGCGACAAGCAGTTGCACGAACTTCACGCGGGCGGAATTCGAGCCATACGGTTCAATCTCAGCTATCCCGGCGCAACAACGGTGGACATGCTGGCGCCGCTTGCGGCGCGGATCGCCGCCATGAAGTGGCATATCGAACTTGTGGTGCAAGGCGTCCGGCTGCCTGAACTTGAAGTCCATCTCTCGGCGCTTCCTTGTCCGCTGGTGATAGACCACATCGCGCATATTCCCGAGCCAGGCGGTCTTTCGTCGGAGGCGCTCCGCACGGCGCAGCGCCTCGTCGATAAAGGCAATACGTTCATCACTTTGTCGGGGCCGTACGTTGATACAAAAACCGGCGCGCCTGCTAACGAGGACGTTGCGCCCGTCGCGAAGACGCTCATAAACATGGCTCCAGAGCGAATGCTTTGGGGCACCGATTGGCCGCATCCTACCGAGAAGGGCGCCAAGCCGGATGATGCAGGTCTTCTCGACACTATCGCCGGCTGGATCGGCCGATCGGACTGGCAGCAGAAGATTTTTGTAGACAATGCTACGAGGCTTTATGGGTTCGATTAGAGGTCTAATGTAAGTCGCTTTTGCGCGACTTGCTCGGGAATAACTCGCGGGCTTACCTGCGCATCGAGCGTTCGCCGATCCTTTTCGTTGCGGATTCTGACCAAGTGCTCCCCATCTTTTTGCCACGGGCAAGCGCTGTTGTTCCAATGATGGACGCGCAGAAAAGGGCGAAGTCGAAGCGGGGCGCAGCCGGTTAAATCGCAGTCGGCAAAGCCATGTAGGCCGTGAGCTTCAGGCCTCGTCGCCCGGATCAAGCATCTCGAGCCGGAACTGCCACCCTTCGAATGCCGAAAGCATCGCGCCAAGGTCGTTCCATTCGATGCGCCGTCCGTCGATGATCACGCACGGCTGACTGGCGCCTTCGTCGCCGTTCCATTCAACGCGGCCTCGAACGGTCATGTCCATGATCTGCAAGTGGCCGGTATTGGTTTGCAGGTGCGTCATGCTCAAGGCCCGCCTCATCTTCTGGATGAGTTTTTCCAACAGGGCGAACGGCTCGGAATCGGGTTTGCCCAGGACCTGAAAGCGGTAGCCCGCGGCCGCGTCGTCGCCAGCCAGTTCGAATGCTTCCAAGGAAAGCCGATCGCCGAGCGGCAAACTGCGGAAGTGAAATCGTGATCGTTGTCGTGCGCATCGCGGAGACGCAGCCGTGTAAAGCTCGGATGTTCGAATGCCTGCTTCACAGCGAACTGCGCTATTTCGGCGTTGAAACACCGGCTGCAAAGCACGCGCCAAGTGCCATCCGACTCTGCAGTCACGAAGTCGTGTGCCGGCCCATTCGCGCTGCAGCGCTTACATCGGGATTGCGTCATTAGAGCACCGGCTGGATGTCGCTCATTGGAAGGACATTGTCGCATCAGCGGCCGGCGCCGGGCGTCGCCTAAGACGGGCGGCAAATGGCCGACGCCCCCTGTTTGCTCCCGATTATGTCACGGCCAGATTGAAATGTCGGGGTTTCAGCTTTTTAGAAATGTCAGGTTTTGAGTTTTATAAATCTCACTGTAAAAGCTCACTTCTGCACCGCGGCTGCCCGTTCTCGCGCGGTACTCAAGACCGCCGCGTTGAACTGCTCGCGCGTCAACTCGCGCTGCGTGCGGGTACCGACCTTGCGTTCTTTTGGTCGCGGCGCCTCGCCCTGATTCGTGCGCGAGGGTGAGCCCGACGCGCGCCGGTTATCCCGCTCGGCCTGCAGCACCTGCGCGACCTGCAACGCGTGACCCAGGCGCTTATTGTCGAGCACCGCCCCTTGATCAATCTCGGAGAGTCGGTCGTACTGCCGATAGGCGAGGGCCGCGCCGTTCACACGAATCTCGATGCGTCCATCCGGATACTCGAATACGTCCAGATACTGGTGAATCAGCGCACGGTTCTCCGGCGTATCATCAAGCATATAAATCACCCGGTCGTACTGCACCGTCAACACCTTAGTCACGCGGCGCGCCACCCTCGAACTCAGGATCAGGTCGAGATCTTCGTCATCACGCAATGGCCGATGCGCATTAAATGCGCCTCTGGGCACCTTGCCAAAGCGGCCATTGAAGTCGGCGATGAAGTGGGGCGCATAGGCATTGGCCGCTTCCTTGGTATCGATGCCGCGCAGTCGCAACTCCTTCACCAACCGATCCTGCAAGGTCAGATTGGCCCGCTCAACGCGTCCTTTTGCCTGGCTGCTATTAGCACACCAGGTATCGATATTGAGCTCGTACAAGGCCCGCCCGAACTGCGTCACACCCTTGCCAGCGGCCTCGGCGTGGCCGTTGCAATGGAACACCGCCGCTTTGTCGCTATAGAGCGCCACTGGCTTGCCGTGCTGCTCAAGATACTTGCGGGTGGCCTCGAAGTAGCTGAAGGTCGACTCGGTGGCAGTGAAGTGCAAGGTCATCAGGCGGCCCGTCGCATCGTCGATGAACACCAAGAGCGTGCAGGCCGGCGCGCGTTCCTCGAACCAGCGATGATCGCAGCCATCGATCTGGATCAACTCGCCCAGACACGAGCGCCGGTTTCTCGGCTGATGCAGTGTCGGCGGACGCTGCTTGCGCGGGATCCAGAGGCCCGCATCGCGCATCCAGCGCCGTACGGTTTCCTTCGCCAACGCAATGCCGTGACATTCGCGCAGCTTC
>NZ_FCOI02000009.1 GCF_001544795.2 Caballeronia temeraria
GCTGTTGATACTGAGTTCTTTCGTGCATCGCAACACCTTATACGAAACAGGTGTTGCACGTCAGATTTGAGGCCGCCCGGCCAAAAGCGTTCATCGACGTGGACGAAGCGGAATACGACTGGTTCCTCGACACCATCCTCAAGGGCAAGTTCTTCATGGCGCAAGCAGCCGCGAAGGCGATGCAGCAGCGCGGCGCGGGCGCCATCGTGCAGACCGGCTCGCTGTGGGCGCTGCAAGCGATCGGCGCGACGCCATCGGCCGCTTATTCGGCAGCGAATGCGGGCGTGCATGCGCTCACGCGCAATCTCGCGATCGAACTGGCGGCATCGAACATTCGCATCAATACGGTCGCGCCGGCGGTTGTCGAAACGCCTGTCTACAACACGTTCATGAGCGACGATCAGGTAAAGGAGACGCTGCCCGCGTTCAATGCGTTCCATCCGCTGGGCCGCAACGGGCAGCCCGCCGACGTCGCCGAAGCGATTCTCTTTCTGGCCTCGCCGCAAGCGGCATGGATCACGGGCACAGTGCTTCCCGTCGACGGCGGCGTGATGGCCGGCCGTCACGCGTAACGTTCAGGCGGCCGGCCGTGTTTCGGCGGTGACGTCGAGCGGGCGGGGCATCGTCAATATGTCCCGCCGATGCCGGTATTTGCGGCCCCATTCGGTCACGGGCGCGGCCTCTTCGTCGAGACAGAAGTTCTCGAACTCGCGCCACGTTTGCGCGTAATCGCCTTCGCGCGCGAGCTCGAACTGATGCCCGTCCGTCGCGCACGATGCGAGATTCATGAACTGCTTCAGTATGGGCCGGCATGCGTGGCCGATGTACGCGTCCGCTTCGTCTCTCGGCCACTCGTTCGCGGCGATGAGCATCTGACGCCACGCGAGGATGGTGTCGCGGCACGCCGTGCATTGCGCATCGCCCTGAATGAGCGCGCTCGCTTCGAGCACGGCGACTGCGTGCTCCTCGAATTTCGGCAGCTTGATCCAGGCGGCGCGGGCGAGCGAATCGGGCTTGCCGTCATCGCAGCCGATGAGCGCGCTGTTGCTATCCGCTGGCAGCTCGATCTTCATGGCGACGCCTTCTTCATGCAGCATCACGCGCACGCCGAAGTCCGCGACGAGCATCGCGAGACGGCAGCCCCAGCGCATGCTCATGTCGTGAAGCCATGCTTGATCGCAGGTTCGGAGCGCCGCGTCGATTTCCTCGCGCGCATCGGCGAGCCATCGGCTTTGCGCAACTCCCTCTGTTCGACTCATGACGTCATTCCGATGCGAGCGGAATGACTAGCTTAACTCGCCAGCGTTCAGCGTGGAATCGCGGACTCGGTTAGCCTGTTCGACGTGAGCATGTGTCGATGACAAGGAGCGCCATTGAATAGCCAGCAACGCGCGCACGCCGTCGCCTCGCCCACGAGCCCTTGCGACGAACTCGCCATTCGCGCGCAGCCCGTCGCCTCCGATCAGCCGTGCCGGCGCAAGCGCCTTGCCTTGTCGGCGACGATACTCGGCTCGAGCATGGCGTTCATCGACGGCTCGGTCGTCAATGTCGCATTGCCGTCGATCCAGAGCGAACTCGGCGCGAGCATTGCGGCGATGCAGTGGGTCGTCAACGCGTATCTGCTCTTTCTCGGCGCGCTCGTGCTGGTCGGCGGCGCGATGGGCGACAAGCTCGGCCGGCGCAAAGTGTTCGTCGCGGGCATCGCGATCTTCACGGTGGCGTCGGCGGCGTGCGGCTTCGCGCCAGGCACCGGCTGGCTGATCGCGGCGCGCGCGTTGCAAGGCATCGGCGCGGCGCTGCTCGTGCCGGGCAGCCTCGCGATCATCGGCGCGGTGTTCGACGGCGAGGAGCGCGGGCGCGCGATCGGCACGTGGGCGGGCGTCGGCGCGATCACGTCATCGGTCGGTCCGGCGGCGGGCGGCTGGCTCGTCGATGCCTTCTCCTGGCGCGCGATTTTCTTCCTTAACCTTCCGCTCGCCGCCGCGACGATCGCGCTGGCGCTCGCCTCCGTTCCCGACAGCCACGACGCCGGCGCGCCGCAGACGCTCGACTGGTCCGGCGCGGCGAGCACGGCGGCGGGCTTGGCGGCGCTGACTTTCGGTCTCACGGAAGCGCCGTCGCGCGGTTTCGCCGATCCGCTCGTGCTCGCGATGATCGGCGCGGGCGTCGTGCTGCTCGCCGTGTTCATCGCGATCGAAGCCAGATCCCGCGATCCGATGATCCCGCTCGACATCTTCCGCTCGCGCGATTTCACCGGCGCGAATCTCGTCACGCTGCTGCTCTATTTCGGGCTCGGCGGCGTGCTGTTCTTCCTGCCGTTCACGCTGATCCGCGCGTATGGCTTCGACGCGACCGAAGCGGGCGCGGCGCTCTTGCCGATGCCGCTCATCATCGGCTTGCTGTCGCGCTTCACGGGCGGGCTGACGAGCCGCTTCGGGGCGCGCACGCTTTTGATCGCGGGGCCGTGCGTTGCGGGTCTCGGCTTCACGATGCTCGCGCTGCCGTTCGTCGCGGGCAGCTACTGGAAGGGCTTTCTGCCCGCGCTGGTCGTGCTCGGGCTCGGCATGACGATCACCGTGGCGCCGCTGACGACGACCGTGATGGCATCGGCGGGAAGCGGGCGCGCGGGCATCGCGTCGGGTATCAACAACGCGGTCGCGCGCGTGGCGAGCCTGCTCGCGATCGCCGTGCTCGGCATCGTGTTCGTGTGGTCGCACGACGCGGCGTTGTCGGCGCGGCTCGAGCGGCTGCACGTGCCGCACGAGCGCATGCGCGGGCTGGATGCGCAGCCGGCGCCGGCGTCGTCGACACCGCTTGCGCGCGCCCGAGCCGATGCCATCGCCGATGCGCTGCGCGCCGTCGCCGCGCTGTCCGCCGTGTGCGCGCTCGCGGCGGCGGGCGTGGCGGCAGCGACGATTTATCGCAGGAAATGAAAAATCCCGATGCCGGGATGAGCCGGACATCGGGATGCGAAGGTGCTGCCGTGAAGCTTCGTTATTGGCCGACGTGGGCCGGTTGTTGTTCCATCGACTTGGCGCGCTTTTGCAGCGCTTCGGTCGTGTGGCCTTCGCCGTTCGGCAGCCAGCCCGGAGGACGCAGCAGGAAGCCGACCGCATCCGACACGCTCTTCGCGTTGAACATGTCCTTCACGAGGCTGACCCAGTGCTGCATCTCGACGACGATCGGGTTATGCGAGGTCACCGGCGTCGTCAGACCGTAGACACAGGGCTCTTCGGCGCGCTCTTCCACGTACGTTCCGAAGAGGCGATCGAAGATGATCAGCACGCCGCCGAAGTTGGCATCGAGATACGTTGCGTTCGATGCGTGATGCACACGGTGCGACGACGGCGTGTTGAACACATATTCGAGCCAGCCGAGCTTCGGAATCCACGTTGCGTGCAGCCAGAACTGGTACAGCAGGTTGATCGATACGACCGCGAGCACCACTTCCGGCTTCACGCCGAGCCACACGAGCGGCGTGAAGAAGATGGACGAACCGGCGAGCTTGGTCAGCCAGCCGAGACGGTACGCAGACGACAGCGTCAACTGGTTCGGCGAGTGGTGCACCGCGTGATTGGCCCAGAAGAAGCGGATCGTGTGCGACGCGCGGTGATACCAGTAGTAGCAGAACTCCTGTCCGATGAAGAGCAGAAAGATCGTGAGTGCGGTGTTCGTCGTGACGGTGTGGATGCGATGCTCCCACGCGAAGTTGAACACGGGCGTCGCGAGCGAGATCGGCACGAAGGCGAGCAGCTTGCGGCCGACGAGATCGACGAGCGAGATCCAGGTCTCGTGCCAGTCGAAGGCTTTGTCGGTGCCTCTGTGCTTGAAGTGCAGGACGACGGCCTCGATCATCGACGCAGCGAGAACGACGCCCATCACATACATCGAAATTTTTCCGAGCAGTGCCAGTTCCATGATGGTTCGCCTTGGTGGGTGGTTGCGAATGAACCCATTGTGGCGATCGGCCCGGTTAAAAACCACGCACAAACTATTTCACGGAATGTCACGGCCCGCCCGCAAAGCCTTGTGGCATAAGGGGCGGGCGTTTCGCGGGAGTTGTTTCAGGGTATGTCGCGAGGCGCTACGGCCGGGCGGGAATCTCGAAGACGGTCCAGCCTTCATTCCTCGACATTAGAAAGCGCTTGATGGACTCGACGGTGACCGTGCGAATCCGGCCCGCATAGCGCAGTTCGTTCGGATGGTCGTTGAATGCCACGTTGGCTTTGAACATCCGGCCACCGAGCCGGGTGAACGTGCCGAGTTCCATCTCGGACGGCTGGTAGCCCGCCATCTTGAGCCAGGCTTGCGCCTGCTCGCGGTTGCCGAGCGTCGCGTCGCGAGCGCTCGCGGCGGCCAGCGTTTCGAGAACCCATGTGTTCGAGTTCTGATACCGGGTCGAAAACGGATACGCGACAAGGCTGTAATCCTTGTCATGCATCGATCGCAGCACGTTTCCCTGCGGCAGGCGCGCCAGAAGCGCCTGCGCCGTGGCAGGCGGCGGAACGATGACGAGCGCGTCGTAGGAAAACATGTCGTCGAGAAAGAAGTTTCCGACGCCCTCGTACCAAAGGTCCGAATTGCTGGTGCCGCAGGTGTTCAGCAGATGCGCAATCTGCCAAGGCGCCGCCGGACTCTCGCGATAGACAAAACCGGCATGGCTGTACTTCAGGCCGTATTTGCTCAGATCCTGGCCGACCCGGCCGAGCACGGCGACCTGAATGCCGCGCCGGTCGAGTTCGGCCGTGACGCGCTGGGCGGTAGACATCGCGCTTTGCAGCGTTGCTGGCGTCAACGCCGTGTCTTCGCAGCGCTGTCCGGCCTGAACGTGCGGCACGGCCAGCAGGCCGAGCAGGGCCAGCATTGCGCCAGCCACCCTCTGACGGCGCGTCATTGCGCGGCTTGAGCGTGGGGCGCGGGGCTCTCGCCTGGCACGCGCGCGTGATGCAGCAGGGCTTCACCGGCCGCGTTCGGCACGAACGCCAGTACCTTGCCGGATGCGACCAGCGCCGTGCCAGTAGACTGCGCGACGACGTTGACCGACTGACCGACCGACAACCCGGCCTGCTTCAACGCTTCCTTCGACATCTTCAACGACGCCTTGCCTGCGGACTGCGAGGCGGTCAGAAGCACGTCGACCGCGTCTTTGCCCGTTTCGACGATGCCGGCGACGATCAACATGCTGCCCATCCCTGCCAGTGCGACGCCAGCGGAAGGATTGTCGCCGCCGACGCTCGCCGCAACGCTAGCCGCCGGCGACACCAGGATCGACACGGCGCCAGTAGAGATCGCGTCGCTCGGCGTTTTGACATTGGCGGATTGCCCCATGCAAAACGCTGGTAGCAGGGCAATTATCGACGCGAGAAGGAAAGGTTTGATCGACATCAGAGAATGGTTCCGGAATGGGGAAATGTCCATTCTTTGAAAGTCGAATCCTCTGATCAATCGGAGTTAGCTGAGAACTGATGCCTGAGCGACGGCATGCTGCCTTGACGGCCCGCGCCTTTTTAAGCTTCCGGTTCCACACCCCACATCGATCAAGGACAAAAAGTCGGTAAGCAGCTTACGAACAGCTTGTGCGTACAAGCGCACGCCGGTATAATTGAGAACAATTCCCATTTACATCGCAATAAAGATGATCGCTGTCGCGCACGACCACCGCTCCGAGGATTCGCGGGCATGAGACCGGTTCTGGTTCGCCTGCATCGCTGGCTCGGCGTCGCGACCGCGCTTTTCTTGTTCGTCTCGGGTCTCACCGGCGCGATCATCGCGTGGGATCACGAGATCGACGGACTCCTCAACCCAACGTTCTTCGAGGCGCGCACGAACGCGCCCGCGCTGCCGCCGCTCGAACTCGCGCGCCGCGTGGAAGCCGCCGATCCGCGTGTCGAGGTGACATATCTGCCGCTCGGCGTCGAACCGGGACACACCGCGCAGATGATGGTGATGCCGCGCACGAATCCGGCGACCAACGCGCCGTTCGATGTCGCGTACAGCCAGATCGCCGTCGATCCCGCGACCGGGCAAGTGCAGGCGCGGCGCATGTGGGGCGCGGTGTCGCTCGCGCGCATCGACCTGATGCCGTTTCTCTACAAGCTGCACTACACGCTGCATCTGCCGATCGTCGGCGGCTTCGATATCGGCACGTGGCTGATCGGCATCGTCGGCATTCTGTGGTTCTTCGACAGCGGCATCGCGCTGATTCTGTCGTTTCCGAGCGTGAAGGCGTGGCGCAAGTCGTTCGCTTTTCGCGTCAAGCGCGGCGGCTACGCGCTCACGTTCGACCTGCATCGTTCCGGCGGCGTGTGGATCTGGGGCCTCTTGCTCGTAATGGCGCTCACATCGATTTCGATGAATCTTTCCGAGCCGGTCGTGCGCCCGGTCGTGTCGATGTTCTCGAAGCTCTCGCCGTCGTTCCTCGACAACCCGGAACTCGTGCGCGCCGGCCCGCCTGGCAAGGCGCTCGCCACGCGCGAAGAGATTCTTGAGAAGGCGACGCGCGACGCGAAGCGCGAGAACCTGACCGGGCCGATGGGCGCGCTCTACTACGCGCCGATGTTCAAGGCGTACGGCGTCGGCTTCTTCGCGCCGGGACACGATCACGGCGACGTGGGTCTCGGCAACGCCTGGCTCTACTACAACGCGCAAACGGGCGCGCTCGCCGGCTCGACGATTCCAGGCCGCGGCTCGGCTGGCGACATCTTCATGCAGGCGCAGTTTCCGCTGCATTCGGGGCGGATCATCGGCATCGGCGGGCGCATTCTCGTGAGCGCCGTGGGCATCGCGGTCGCGGTGCTCAGTGCGACCGGCCTCATCATCTGGTTCAGAAAGCGCGCGGCGCGCCGGCATTCGGCTGCCGTCGCGAACGCGCGGGCGGCGCGCTCGCTGACTTCGTGAAATAAAGCGCGCCGTCAGCGCGAGACCGTTGGGCATCGGCACGTCGTATTCCGCATTCACATTGAACAGGAAGTTCGGCCCGCCGATCGGTTTCTTGCCATCCGAAGCTGATCTCGGTGCGAGCGTGCTCAACGTGGCGAACAAGTCGTACTGGGCATTGACGATCGGCGGTTATCTGACGCAGGGCGCGCCGCGCACGGTGCTCTTGTCGATGACGACGGATTTCTGACCGGTTTCATCCGCAGCGCAAAAAAAAAGCCGCGTGTTCACAAGAGCACGCGGCGTTTGTGTTTTGGTGCTGCGCGAGTTCGAATACGTCGAGGGCAAGGCTTCGGGCATCGGCGCGAATGGTCTAATTCTTCACGCAGCGGAACCCTGCATAGACATACTGATAATGCGCCTGGAACCAGTTGCGGAAACTCGGCCGCAGCATGCACGCGGCGGTGCGCGGCGAGCCGCCTTTGATCACGAAGTGCTTGCCGTCGAAGAAATTCGCCGAATAGCCGAGATAGAACGGAAACGGCTCGAAGCCCGCCAGCGGGCCGAACTCCGTCGATGTCCATTCCCAGCCGTTGCCGAATTGCCCTTCGACGCCGAACTCGCTGCGATTCTCCGGATGCGCCTGCACCGGCGACGGGTCCCATCGGCGGAAATCGAAATTGCCTTCCGCGACCTGCGGTGTTCCCGACGCCGCGCGCTGCCACTGTGCTTCGGTCGGCAACGACTTGCCCGCCCAGCGCGCGTACGCCTTCGCTTCGGCATGGCTCACGTACACGGGCCAGTCGGGCGGCAGCGCGATTTCATCGAACATCGTGCGCAGCTTCCACGCGTCCTCTGCGTCGTCGCCGGGAATCCAGAACGCCGGATGCGCGATGCGCTGCTCTTCCTTCCACGCCCAGTCGGCGTCGTCCCAGTAATCGCGATTCCAGTAGCCGCCGGCATCGATGAAACGCAGATAGTCGCCGTTCGTCACCATATGGCGGTCGATCGCGAACGCCGGCACGTCGATGCGTTCCTCGCCGAATTCGTTGTCCCAGCCGAACGTGCCGCTTTCGCGCGTGAGTCCGAGCGTCGTGCGGCCCGCCGGAATGTGCACCGTTTCGTGCGTGAGCGCGCGATCGGACGTGCGCTCGGAAAACGCATTCGATGGCGCAATTTTTCTATCGACCGGCAATTGATGCAGCATGTACGCGAGCGTTTCCGCATGCATCAGCCGATGCTCGATCGCGACTTCGAGCAGCTTCGCGGGCGGTTCGTCGGAGGAAAGCGGCGCGGCGGCGATCCGGGTCGGGTCGAAATGTGCGTCGATATCGGCGCGCACTTTGTCCCGATACGCGCGCACTTCGTCGAGCGTGGGCCAGTCGGCGGGCTGATCGGTGGGCAGGCCGCCATCGACGGGATCGATGCCGAAGGCGAAAAGCTGATCGTAGGCGGGATTCGGGCTCGGCAGGTCGAAGAGCCGCCGATCGAGCAGATTGCGGTCGAAGGCTTCGAGATGCCCGATATAAAAGACGATGCGATGCCGCTCGGCGATCGGCCTGTCGTACAGGTGCTCGGGCTTGACGACGTCGAAAAGCGCGTCGGTGACGCGGCGCGCCTCGGCGAGGCGTTCGAGCAGCGGATGACGCAGGGAAGGTTCGCGGTTCATGTCGCCCAATCTCCGTGGCTGGCCAGTTGGCTTCGCATTCGGCCGGACGCGCGGCAAAGCTCGCGTCGGCCGAACAAAAGAGACTAAACCGTAGCGAACCGCGTGCCAACTGAAAAATAGGCGGCGATTATTCTCGCGAACGCAATAATCGCCCGCTGCGCTCCGTCAGACGGCGCGCAGCGCCTCGAAGTCGCGAATGCGGATGAACTTGCCCTGCGTTTCGATGAGACCCGCCTTGTCGAAGCGCGACAGCGTGCGGCTCACCGTTTCGAGCGTCATGCCGAGATAGCTGCCCATGTCGTCGCGCGTCATGCGCAGTGTGAATTCCGAGGACGCGTAACCGCGCTTCGAGAGCCGCGACGAGAGATCGAGCAAAAGCCGCGCGACGCGTTCGTCCGCCCGCAGCATGCCAAGCCGCACGACGTGATTCGCCTCGCGGTTCACCGCGTGACTCATCATGCGATGCAGCCGCTTTTGCAGCGCGTCGGTTTCGCGGCACATGCGCTCGAAGAGCGAATAGGGCACGACGCACACTGAACTGTCTTCCAGCGCGATGGCGTCGCACGTGTGCTCGCCTTCCTCGATGCCTTCGAAGCCGAGTGCATCGCCCGCGAGCAGCAGGCCCGTGACCTGTTCGCGGCCGCCGTCGTGCGCGATGACCGTCTTGATCGAACCGGAGCGCACGGCGAACAGCGCATCGAAACGGTCGCCGGTGCGAAAGAGCGCGTCACCCCGCTTGACCTTGCGCGTCACGGAGATGATGTTCTCGAGCTTGGCGATGTCGTTCGCGCACAAGCCTTCCGGCATGCAGAGATGACGCATCGCGCAGGTCGAGCAGTGCGCCGATTGTCGGCGCGCGCGAGAAAGGTCGGACAGGGCGGTCATTTGGGGTTCATTTTGTTGATGAATGACAAAACGATTCTCCCATAGGCCATCACCCCGTCCGCGTGAAAAAATGTCGCGGTCAGGGCATCGATCAAACTTTTTTACCTTATCGGCTTGCTTTTTCCGCTGGGTCGCTCGCAGCCGATGGAATCAGCAGCACCGGCAGTGTTGCCTGGCGCAGACACCGCTCCGCGACGCTGCCGAGAATCAGCCGCTGAAATCCTTTGCGACCATGCGTGCCCATGATGAGCAGGTCGGCGTTGAACGTATGCGCCGCGTTGACGATGAGGGCCGCGACGTCGTCGCTCGCGGTGGCTTCGACCGTCACGACTTCGCCCGTCACGCCGCGCGCTTTCATCTGATCGGCGGCTTCGCGCGCGAGCGATGCGCCTTGCTCCATCAGGCTCGAATGCAGCGACGAGGGATCGTAGCCGGGCACGTCGAGATACATGGGGCCGGCCTCGACGACATAGTACGGTTGCACGACCGCCTGATGCGTGACGGCCAGATCGAGCGCGGCACTGAAGGCGCGCTCGGAAGTCCGGCTGCCGTCGATGGCGACGAGTATGCGTTTGAACATGACGGTTTTCCCCTGAAATCGATCGATCGGCGCACGGCGCGCGCCGTCTTCCATGACTTCGCATGTTAGAGCGCACGCCGCGCACCGCAGCGCTGCTTTTTTGCGATAAGTCGATCTGGCGCAAGGCAGGTCGTACAATTCGTGGTTCTTCGACATCAGCGCCCGCTTAAGAATCGACGGCGCGGCCTCTTTTTAGCACTTCTCCAGCCAGCCCGCCCCACCGTGACTCAATCGCCGCCTGCCTTACCGTTCAGAACCGCTCTCTACGCGATGCTCGGCATCGGTCTCGTCAACATGCTCGTCGCGCTCGATCAGACGGTGGTCAGCACCGCGCTGCCGTCGATCGTCGCGGAATTGCACGGCTTCGAGTTCTACGCGTGGATCGCGAGCGCTTATCTGCTGGCGTCGGTCGTGACGGTGCCGGTGTTCGGGCGGCTCGGCGATTACTTCGGGCGCAAGCGCTTCGTGATCGCGGCGGTGATCACGTTCACGGTCGCGTCGGTGCTGTGCGGACTTGCGCCGAGCATGCTGTTCCTCGTGCTCGCGCGCGGGCTGCAAGGCGTCGGCGGCGGGATGATGGTCGGGACCGCGTTCGCGTCGATTCCCGATCTGTTCCCCGATCCGCGCGCCCGCGTGCGCTGGCAGGTGGTGCTCGCGGCGGCTTACGGCATCGGCACGGCGGCGGGGCCGTCGCTCGGCGGCTGGATGAGTCAGCACTGGGGATGGCGCTCGACCTTTCTCGTCAATCTGCCAGTCGGCGCGGCGGCGCTCTATTTCATCTGGGCGCATCTGCCGAATCTGCATCGGCCGCGCGAGGGCGGCGTGAAGATCGACTGGACGGGCGCCGTGCTCGTCGCGCTGGTGCTCGGCGGCTTCCAGGCGCTGATCGAGGCGCTGCCCAAGGACGGCATCACGACCGCGAATATCGCGCTCGGCATCGGCGTGGCGATCTGCGCGGCGGCGCTGCTGATCTGCGAGCGGCGCGCGACGCATCCGATCATCCCGCTCGACATCTTCCGCGACGCGCAGATGAACACGCTCTTCACGCTGTCCTTCCTCGCGGGCTTCGTGATGTTCTCGCTGATCTTTTTCGCGCCGCTTCTGCTGCAAGGCGGCTTCGGCCTGTCGCCACAGGCCGCCGGTCTGCTCGCGACGCCGATCGCCGCGTGCATCGCGCTCGGCAGCTTCATCAACACGCGCATCGTGATTCACATGAAGAAGCCGGTGAATATCCTGTCGATCGGCTTCACGCTGCTGCTGATCGCGTCGGTGGGGCTCGCGTTCGCGCGCGAATCGACGCCGCATCTGTGGATCGAGCTGCCGATGGCCGCGACCGGCATCGGCCTCGGTTTCATCCTGAACAACATGAATATCTTCGGGCAGGAGATTGCCGGGCGGGAGCGTTTCGGCATCACGACGGCGCTGCTGCAATCCACGCGCATGGTCGGGGGGATGATGGGCACGAGCATTGTCGGGACGATCGTCGCGCATCACTATGCGAGCGTCGTGACGCGCACGGTGAGCGTGCTCGGCCCGTCGGTGTCGGCGCAATGGCTGCCGCGTCTGTCGGACCCGCGCATTCTCGTCGATGAAGCGTTGCGCGAGCGCATTCTCGCCGAACTCGGCGCGGGCGGGCTCGATGCCGCCGCGCTCTTCGACGCCGCCCGCGACGCGCTCGTGCAGTCGATTCACATCGGCGTGATGCTCACGGCCGTCGCCGCGCTCGTGGCGGCGCTGCTGGTGCGGCGCATCGCGCACATCACGTTCAGAAAGCACGCGACGCCCGTGGAGAAATCCTGACGCCGCTTCTTTGACAAGTGGTTCGCCCCGCCTATAGTTTTTGCTTCACCGGACGGACCGGTTTCCGGCTTCGCATCGACCGCGCACCGCATTTGCTTCTCTGCCCTCGACGACGACTCGCACGCCTCGCGCGGAACGCTTGCGCGGGGCGCGGGTCACTCGCTTAAGCGGGCGGCCGCGCCACGCGCCTGCCGCTCACCGCCAACGAAGATGAGGAACTGACATGAAGATCACCGGAGACATGCTGATCGGGGCATCGGCCGTGCGGGGCACCGATGCCACCCTCCGCGCGTTCGACCCCGCGCGTAACGCCGATCTCGAACCGGCGTTCGGCGGCGGCGGCGCGGCGGAAGTCGCGCGCGCGTGCGAACTGGCGGAAGCCGCTTTCGACGATTATCGGCACGCGCCTTTCGAGACGCGCGCGCAGTTTCTCGAAGCAATCGCCGACAACATCATCGCGCTCGGCGATACGCTGATCGAACGCGCGATGGCCGAATCGGCGCTGCCGAAGGCGCGTCTCGAAGGCGAGCGCGCGCGCACGGTCGGGCAATTGCGGCTCTTCGCATCGCTCGTGCGCGAGGGCCGCTGGCTCTGCGCGACGCTCGATTCCGCGCAGCCGGACAGAAAACCGCTGCCGCGTTCCGACCTGCGATTGCAAAAGATTCCGGTCGGCCCTGTCGCCGTGTTCGGCGCGAGCAACTTTCCGCTGGCGTTTTCGGTTGCGGGCGGCGATACGACGGCGGCGTTCGCGGCGGGCTGCCCGGTCGTCGTGAAATCGCATCCGGCGCATCTGGGCACGTCCGAGCTCGTCGGGCGCGCGGTGCAGAAGGCCGTGACCGACAACGGTTTGCCCGAGGGCACGTTCTCGCTCGTCGTCGGCGCGGGCAATGCGATCGGCGAGGCGCTCGTCGCACATCCGGCGATTCAGGCGGTGGGCTTCACCGGCTCGCGGCGCGGTGGACTTGCGCTCGTCGATATCGCCGCGAAACGCGCAGTGCCGATTCCCGTCTTCGCCGAGATGAGCAGCGTGAACCCGGTGTTTGCGTTGCCGGGCGCGCTGGAGGTGCGCGGCGACACGCTCGCGGCGGCCTATATCGATTCGGTCACGCTGGGCGTCGGCCAGTTCTGCACGAATCCGGGCCTCGTGATCGGCCTCGCGAATCCGGATCTCGACGATTTCATCGACAACGCCGCGGCCGCGCTCGAAAAGAAGACCACGCAGACGATGCTCACGGCGGGCATCGCGGCGGCCTACGCGGATGGGCTCAAGCATCGCGATGAGGCCGCGAAGCGCATTGCGACGGGCGAGACGGGCGAAGCGTCGAGCGGCGCGCTGCCGGCGCTGTATCGCGTGAGTGCGGAGGACTTTCTCGCGAAGCCGCAACTGGCGGAGGAGATTTTCGGGCCGACGTCGGTGATCGTCGTGTGCCGCGACGAGGACGAGATGATTTCGGTCGCTCGCCGTCTGGAAGGCCAGTTGACCGCGACCTTGCTCATCGACAAGAGCGATGTCGAGCTTGCGCGGCGGCTTGTGCCGGTGCTCGAGCGCAAGGCGGGGCGGATTCTCGCGAACGGCTTCCCGACGGGCGTGGAAGTGTCCTACGCGATGGTGCACGGCGGGCCGTTCCCGGCGACGTCCGACAGCCGCTCGACGTCGGTCGGCGCGATGGCGATCGAGCGTTTCCTGCGGCCGGTGTGCTATCAGGATTTGCCGGCGGCGCTGTTGCCCGCGTCACTGGCGGATGACAATCCGCTGAATCTGTGGCGGTTGAGGGACGGGGAGTTGGGGCCGAATTGAATCTCGAGTGAAATATCTCTGATACGAATAAACGCATTTTATTCTTTTTAGAGATATTTTGTTTAGATCGACCGCCTATCTGTGTGGCGAATAAAATGCGTTTATTCGCCACACAGATAGGCAAGCCATGCAACAAGTCATCGTTACGGTTGCCCAGATGGGCCACGTGCTCGCGGCGGGCCGCAAACGCGCGGGTCTGACGCAAACGCAGGCGGCGGCGCGCCTCGGTATCAGTCAAAGCCGCATCTCTACTTTGGAACGTGATTCCCGCGCGTTGACGCTCGACCAACTTCTCGCGATGTTCGGTGCTTACGGGCTTCAGCTGGTGGTGCAAACCCGGCCCGACACGTCGCTGATCGAAGCCAACGAGGTGGACTGGTAATGGCCGGGCGGCGGCCTCATTCGCGCGCGCTGTCCGTGTGGGCCAACGATCAGCGCGTGGCGACGTGGAGTCTGCCCGCGCGCGGATCGGCGGAGCTCGTGTACGACCCGGACTGGATTCGCTCGGACGAGGCGCGGCCTCTTTCCCTGTCTCTGCCGATTCGTCTCGACGGCGCGCCGCTGAAAGGCGACGCGGTTCTCAACTACTTCGACAATCTTCTCCCCGACAGCGAGCCGATCCGGCGCCGCATCGCGCAGCGTTTCCAGACCGGCAGCGCCGATGCCTTCGACTTGCTAAGGGCGATCGGGCGGGATTGCGTCGGCGCGGTGCAACTGCTCGCCGACGACGAAGCGCCTAAAGACGTCGAGAGCATCGAAGGGACGCCGCTCGATGACGATGGCATCGAGAACCTGCTGAATCAGGCCGCCGGCGGTGCTCCCTTGGGTACCGATCATGACGACGACTTTCGCATCTCGCTCGCGGGCGCGCAGGAGAAAACCGCGTTGTTACGGCACGACGGTCGATGGCTCAAGCCCCACGGCGCGACGCCCACGACACACATCTTCAAGTTGCCACTGGGACTGGTCGGCAATCGACGCGCCGATCTCACGACGTCGGTCGAGAACGAGTGGCTGTGCATGCGTCTCCTGCAGGCGTTCGGCTTGCCTGCTGCGAACGTCGAGATTGCGACCTTCGGCAAGCAACGCGTGCTGGTCGTCGAGCGTTTCGACCGGCGCGTGCATCGCAATGGCGAGTGGATTCTCCGTTTGCCGCAGGAAGATTTTTGTCAGGCGAACGGTTTGCCCCCGCACAAGAAATACGAGCACGACGGAGGCCCGGGCGTGCTCGAACTCGCGCGCGTGTTGCAACAATCGACGCTGGCAAACCGCGACATTCAAACGCTCGTGACCGCGCAGATTCTGTTCTGGCTGCTTGCCGCGCCGGACGGCCACGCGAAGAACTTCAGCATTCGCCTGTCGAGAGGCGGACAATACCGCCTCACGCCGGTCTACGACGTCATGTCGATCTGGCCAGTGGAAGGCGATGGCGCCAAGCTGTGGTCGTGGTACAAAGCGAAACTTGCGATGGCTATACCCGGCACGAGCCGGCACTATGCCTTTCGCGAGATCAAGCGCCGGCACTTCAACGCAATGGCTCGAAAATGCGGCTTCGGAGAGAACGCGGAGCCGATCATTCAGCGGATCATCGAAAGCACGCCGGCGGTCATCGACAAAGTCACGGCGCAATTGCCCACGGACTTTCCGCCTCGGGTCGCCGAGCGTATTTTCGACGGCCTGAAAAGATCCGTAGCCGAGCTGGAAGTCATGCCCGCCGAGTAATCCTGACAACAACCAATCAACGGAGACGAACCACATGACAAGCGACTCGCGCCGCTACCCCGACCCCGCCGTGCGCGTTCTCGACCCGCGCTTCAACGCGCTGCGCATCGCCGCGGCGTCCGTGGAATGTCTTTATCAGGGCGCGCGCTGGTCCGAAGGCCCGGTCTGGTTCGGCGACGGCCGCTATCTGCTCTGGAGCGATATCCCGAACAACCGCATCCTGCGCTGGGACGAAGAAAGCGGCCAGGTCGGCGTGTTTCGCAAACCGTCGAACAACGCGAACGGCAACACGCGCGACCGCGAAGGGCGGCTCGTCACCTGCGAGCATCTGACGCGGCGTGTGACGCGCACCGAATACGACGGCTCGATCACCGTCATCGTCGATCGCTTCGAGGGCAAGCCGCTCAATTCGCCGAACGATGTCGTCGTGAAGTCGGACGGCTCGATCTGGTTCACGGATCCGAGCTTCGGCATCGACGGCTTCTACGAAGGCGAGAAGAACGAAGCGCAACTGAAGCCGTGCGTGTATCGCGTCGACGGCCAGAGCGGCGAAATCACGATGATGATCGATGCGTTCGTCGGCCCGAACGGCCTCGCGTTCTCACCGGACGAATCGGTGCTGTATGTGGTGGAATCGCGCTCGACGCCGCGCAAGATCTACGCGTTCGACGTGCTCGACGGCGGCCGCAAGCTCGGCGAGCCGCGTCTTCTGATCGACGCTGGTCCGGGCACGCCCGATGGCTTTCGCGTCGATATTCACGGCAACCTGTGGTGCGGCTGGGGCATGGGCGATGCCGAACTCGACGGCGTGCGCGTGTTCACGCCGCAAGGCGAGGCGATCGGCCATATCGACTTGCCGGAGCGCTGCGCGAACGTGTGCTTCGGCGGACGGCATCGTAATCGCCTGTTCATGGCGGCGAGCCACGGGCTTTATTCGCTCTACGTGAATACGCAGGGCGCGAAGGGCGGCTAAGCCTTGCCGATCTTCTCCATGATGCGCTCCGGATGTTTGCTCGCCGCAAAGCCGAAGCGTGCATAAAGCCCGTGCGCATCGGACGTGACCAGCATCATGCGGCGCAGTCCCTGAAGATCGGGATGCGCCATCACGCATTGCATCATCCATGTGCCGAGGCCCGCGCCGTGATGCTCGGGCAGCACGAACACATCCGCGAGATAGGCGAACGTGGCCGTGTCCGTGATCATGCGCGCATAGCCGATCTGCGCATTGCCGCGAAACAGCCCGAACGCGAGCGAATGGCGCGCGGCGCGCTCGACTTTTTCACGCGCGACGTCCGGCGACCAGTACGCCACTTCGCTCAGGTAACGATGCACGACATCGAAGTCGAATTCATCGATATTCGTGCTCAACCGATAGTCGTCCCGGGTCCACTGCATCGCGCCGCTCCATGAGCTTCATGAAGCGGAGAATAAGCGATCGGCGCGCCGCGCTCCATGCACACTTTGCGCGCGCAAGTGTCAGTGCACGGTGTAGATGCGTCCGGTCTCCGCGCCTTCGACGCTGCGGCTGTAGGCCAGCGCCACACGCGCGCCGCTCGCGGCCTCGAAGCCGCGAAAGTACGGACCGAAGCTTTCGCGCGCTTCTTCGAGCATCGTCGGGCTCACGACATTGATGCGCAGACCGCGCGGCAATTCGATGGCCGCGCCGCGCACGAAGCCTTCGATCGCGCCGTTGACCGCCGCCGCGCTCGCGCCTTCGCGAATCGGCTCCGCGCCGACGATGCCGCTCGTCAGCGTGAACGAACCGCCATCGTTCAGATGATCGCGCGCCGTGAGCACGAGATTGACCTGACCCATAAGCTTGTCGTTGAGGCCGAGGCGGAACTGCTCCGGCGTCATCTTCACGAGCGGGCCGAAATGCACGTGGCCGGCCGTCGCGACGATCGCATCGACTTTGCCGATGGTCTCGAAGAGCGTCCTGATGCTCTCCGGATCGAGCAGATCGACGCGATACGCGCCGCGTGTCGCGCCAATTTCGAAGACTTCATGACGGGCTTTCAGTTCGGCGGCGACCGCCTGGCCGACCGTTCCGGTCGCACCGATGACAGCGATTTTCATGATCGGGCTCGCATGGTTGACGTTGATATGGTCATGCATTGTGCGAGCGGCGTCACGCGCGAGCAAGCCGCGTCCGCTTCAAGGATTGCAAACCGCCGGTTTCGAATGGCTACTGCGTCGCGAGGCGTGCGGGCATCGGCGAAAGCAGGTAGAGCGAGGCCGCGAACTTGCAGACGAGTCCCACGCCGCCCACGAACGCAGCGGCCGGAAACACGTGCCATTGCAGCGCGAGCGTCGGCGCGACGAGCGCAACGGATGCGAACCCGAGCACGACCGTGAGCCAGCGCGCCCATTGCAGCCGGGACGCGACGCACACATACAGCAGGCCGATCAGAACGCGCGAAGCGAGCATGGCCGCGAGCGGATGACTCGATGCATCGCCGGGAAGGCCGATCGCGAGCGTCAACGCCAATTCGGCCCACGACAGCGCCCATGCTGCGCCGAGACATGCGATCGCCGATGTAAAGCGCTGCTCCGGCGTAACGATGTGCCGGGCTACCGTCTGAAGCGGCGCGGCTTCGTCGGATGCTTCGTCAAAACCGTCGTAGGCGTGGGTGGTCATGTGGTCCTTCCCCTTTATCGACTCTTGGCAATGCTGCGTCGTTTTGTCGGCCACGATCGCACTTGCTGCGATGCGGCGTTTAATTCGCCGTGCCTATGCGCATACGCCGTGCCAGCCCTAAGGTATGCGCGTTGCTTCCAGCCAAGTCTATTGAACGACGCACACAGGAGGGCGCCATGAGCAATATCAAGGAACAACATCCTCATTCCGAACGCGACGAAGAGGATCTCGACAAAGCTGTCGAAGACACGTTTCCCGCTAGCGATCCGCCCGCGACGGGCGGCGTGACGCGCATCGAATCCGACGATGAGAAGGAAGAAAAAAAGTAACGTCGCGAACGCGCGCAAGTAAAAAGAGCCGCATAGTCCATGCGGCTCTTTGCTTATGCGTGATGCGTATCCTGTTCATCCACGCTCGATCTCGAACAGCCGCGATGGCCGCATATGATTGAGCGCGTAGTGCTTGCGCCCGCGCAAGGTATGGCCGTGCGCATCGCGTGCTTCGAAGCGCACTTTGTCTTCGACCTCGGGCACAGTCGGCGCGACCATGCCGCGATCGATCATGCGATAGCCGCGCTCGAGCGCGAGCAATATGCCATTGCGGCCGGGACGGCTGTCGAAGCCGCCGAGGCCGTCGCCCGGTTCGGATACGTAGTTCACCGTCGTCGCGTTCGAGTTGATCACGGAGTCGGGCTCGCGTGCGCGCATTTCGGCCTCGCGCCGCGCGTGAATGCTTTTCGCGTCGGCATCGACGGTGTCGTCGGGTCCGTCGTCGTTCGCGACATCGACGCCGCGCGGCGGCTTCTCATAGACGCCTTGCGGACCGACGTGCAAGCCTTCCTTCGTGGTCTCGGTTTTCGCGCCCGCGCCCGCATGCGCTTCGCCGCCCGCTGCGGCCTTCTGCGCGTCGCTCATCTTCACGTGCGCGGTTTCCGTGCCGGGCGTCTTGATCGGACTGTCGGCGACCTGATCCTTCTGCTTGCCTTGCGGATCATTTGCTTCAGCGTTGTTCATCGCATGCGCTCCGTTGGAAGTTAGACGTGAATTGGCCAAGCCTGTACGCAAGACTCGTTCCGGCTATTTGGCGACGGAACCGCGAGCCTTGCCTGAGGGCGCCTTAACGGACGAGCTAAATTTCAGGCTTTTTTTTCGACCCCAAGCCGATTTCCTGCAAGTATCATTTGGAACCTGTCGGTGGCAAAGCGCAATACGCGAACACGAGCAATCAGGAGGGCGTGTCATTTTGCCGTCGAAGAAGCGCAATGCGATTCGAGCGAGCAGGGCACTTTCACACAGGTGACTCATGCAACACGATGCAGCCTTTTCACATCGAGGCTACCTTCTAAACTGCGCGCCCGCCCGGGCCGGAGATGGCAGCTACCAGCCGTATGTAGTGATCTCGCGATCGAGCGATGGCGAACTCGTCGCGAACCGATTCTTTCCATCCGACTTACGATTCCGCAACGAAGGCGAAGCCATCGCGCACGCGCGCGACTGGGCCGTGCGCTGGATCGACGCGAGCAACGTGACAGTGTGAGCGATAGCTCATGAAGCGCAGGGAACACAGGCAGGCGAGCCGCCGGACGGCAGGCTCGTCCAAAACCGGTTACCCTTGATGCTTCATCCGTCGTGCGCACGCGCGGCGGCCGCTTCTCTCGCATCATGGCCAACATGCAGAACACGCCCAGGTTTGGCGCCGTACCGCCGCTCGACACATCCCGCGACACCGCGCACGACACGCCTCAGGAATGGGGTCTCGCGCGCATCGTCGCAGACTTGCGCCAGTCGCGCGAAGAGCTGCATCGCACGCGGCATCCGCTCGGCATACGTGAATTGCCTTCACGCGAGGCGATCGTCGGGATCGTCAATGGCCTGCGCTCCGCGCTCTTTCCCACGCACTACGGTGCGCCCGATCTGACCGACGAAAGCGTCGACTACTACGTCGGGCAGACGCTCGAAACGAACCTGCGTCTGCTGCGTGAGCAAATCCGCCGCGCGCTGCGCTTTCTGCCCGAGCATCGCGAGACGAGCGAGGCCGATCTCTCCGCGCAAGCCTTCGCCATCGCGCGCGAGTTCGGCGCACAGTTGCCGCATATCCGCGCGCTGCTCGTGAGCGACATACAGGCTGCGTTCACCGGCGATCCGGCCGCGCAGCACATCACCGAAATTCTGCTGTGCTATCCGGGCGTATGGGCGATGACGCATCATCGTCTCGCCCATGCGTTGCACCAGCTCGGCGTGCCCTTGCTCGCGCGCTTCATCAACGAGATCGCGCACTCGCTCACGGGCATCGACATTCATCCGGGTGCGACCATCGGCCCGAGCTTTTTCATCGATCACGGCACGGGCGTCGTGATCGGCGAGACGGCGGTGATCGGTCAGCATGTGCGCGTCTATCAGGCCGTGACGCTCGGCGCGAAGAGCTTTCCTTCGACGAGCGATGGCGCGCTCGTCAAGGGCAATGCGCGGCATCCGATCGTCGAGGACGATGTCGTCATCTATGCCGGTGCGACGATTCTGGGCCGCGTGACCATCGGCAAAGGCTCGGTCATCGGCGGCAATGTCTGGCTCACGCACAGCGTGCCGCCGGGCAGCAACGTGTCGCAGGGCAAGATCCGCGAAGGTTCCGGTCCGGATGCGCCGGGCAACGGATTCGGCGCATGAAAAGACGAAAGGGCCGCGAGGCCCTTTCTGTTTTGCGCATGCGTGATGTCGTGCGACGACGCTACGTATTCGACACGCTGAACGCGTTCTGATTGCCGACGATGGCCAGAAACTCGCGACGCGTCGATGGATCGTCGCGGAACGAGCCGAGCATGCGTGAGGTGACCATCGACACGCCCGCCTTGTGCACGCCGCGCGTCGACATGCATTGATGCGCGGCTTCGAGAATCACGCCGACGCCAATGGGCTGCAGCACTTCGTTCAGCGTATCGGCGATTTGCGCGGTCATCTTCTCCTGAATCTGCAGACGCTTGGCGAAGGCATCGACGAGGCGCGCGAGCTTCGAAATGCCCACGACGCGATTGTTCGGCAGATAGGCGACATGCGCGCGACCGATGATCGGTACCATGTGATGCTCGCAATAGCTTTCGAAACGAATGTCCTTCAGGACGATCATTTCGTCATAGCCTTGCACTTCGGAAAACGTGCGGGCGAGGATGTCGTGCGGATTTTGCGTGTAGCCCGCGAAAAACTCTTCATACGCGCGCACGACGCGGCCTGGTGTGTCGAGCAGGCCCTCGCGGCTCGGATCGTCGCCGGCCCAGCGCAACAGAACGCGGACGGCGGCTTCGGCTTCCTCGCGGGTCGGACGATCGGCTGTATCAGCGGGCATGTCCGAGCCTGAAAGATGGTTTTTGCGCGGGGCGCTCATCGAAAGCTCCTGTGAGTCAAGGTGCAAATAGTACGTTCAGTGCATTCGGCACCCCGCCATTGTTCCACGTTTCGGATGGTCGATACGGATGTCAGGTTTTTCCGCCTCCGTCGATGCCCGAGCCCGTGCGCCACACCTGTTTGCCTTCTTCCGTCAGCACACCGCTGCTGTGCTCCTTGTCGGGTTCCGTGCCGGGCTCGGCCATCGACCCGCCCGGCTGCTCCTGCGCGGTTGGCTTGCGGCCCTTGCGCTGCGCGATGCGGTCTTCCTGAGAACGTCCGGCGTATTCGTTGCTCATGTCGCCTCTCCTTTCGAATTGATGCGATGAAAGGCGCGCAAGCCGCGTTCCAGCCGGACGTCCTGCCGCACGATTACTGCGGATGGCTCTCTACGCCGCCGAGCACCATCCACGTGACGCCGAACTTGTCGGTGACCATGCCGAAGCGCTTGGCGAAGAAGGTTGGGGTCATCGGCATCTGCACCTGGCCGCCATTGGACAGCGCATTGAAATGCTTTTCGGCCTGCTGTTCGTCGTTGGCCGTGAGCGAGAGCGATACGCCCTTGAATTCGGGCTTGCCGCTGCACATGCCGTCCGAACCCATCACCAGCGAATCGCCGATGGTGAAGGCCGAATGCATGATCTTGTTTTCCGATCCCGCCGGAATGCCGCAGCCGCTTGCGGTTTCGGCCTTGTTGGCTTCCGGGCTTTCGCTGTAGCGCATCATCATGACGACTTGCGCGCCGAGATGCTCGCGGTAGAACGTGATCGCTTCTTCGCAGCGGCCTTCGAAAAACAGATAGGGTTGCACTTGCATGTCTGCTCCTTGGGTTATGACGTCTCGTCAGGGTCCATATCCATCATGAGCGGCACGGATGCGTGCTCGTGC
Organism: Caballeronia temeraria; assembly: GCF_001544795.2. GTDB lineage: Bacteria > Pseudomonadota > Gammaproteobacteria > Burkholderiales > Burkholderiaceae > Caballeronia > Caballeronia temeraria. The sequence continues at coordinate 22,231 of NZ_FCOI02000009.1, forward strand.
ACGACACGCCAGTCGCCGTCGATCTTCCTGAAGCACACGGTGGCGCGCACGATGTCCTCCTGCTCGCCCACGGCGACGCGGTTGACGGTGTGCGCATAAGCCAGATCGCCGCTCGCGGCGACTTCCACTTCCCGCATCTCGAACGTGAGCGGGCCTTTCATGCTCTCGAACCAGCGCCGCCAGTTCTCGCGATACTGCTCGACGCCCCTGATCGAAGCGGGCGGCACGACATCGAACACGACGACATCCGGCGCGTAGTGGCGAAGGAGGGCGTCGGCGTCTTTCGCGAGCACAGCCTGCCGCCATGCTTCCATCAGTTCGCGGATGCGCGCGATGTCCTCAGGCGCATCCGTACGATCATTTGCTTTCGTCATGCGAGCCTCCTGTCGAACACGATGCTCGCGCGTCGTGACAATGCAACGGCAAGCATCGATACAGAACTATTTTTCTCGTTGTGTACACCGTCCACAAAAAGTAGCAGAGATAATGGACAGTGTCCACATCAGAAAAGCCCGACGAATCGAAATGACGAATGGCAAACCGCGAAGCACGTATCGGCATGGCGATCTGAAACGTGCGCTGATCGATGCCGGCATCGAACTCGCGCGCGAGGGCGGGCCGGATGCGATCGTCTTGCGCGAGGCCACGCGTCGCGCGGGCGTCGTGCCGAACGCGGCCTATCGGCACTTCGAGAGCCGTCAGGAATTGCTATCGGCGGTGCGTTCGGCTGCGTTGTCGTTCGTCGCGCAGGCGATGGAAGAGGAACTGGCGGCGCGTCCGAAAAAGCGCCGCCGCGCCGATGCCGCGCGCGCGGGATTGCGCGCCATCGGCACGGGCTATCTGCGTTTCGCGCAGACGGAAACCGGACTTTTTCGCACGGCTTTCACGGCGCCGCAAGCGGAGTGGCTCGAACACGAGGGATCGTATGGCGCGGGCCCGAGCGGCCTCGATCCATTCGAGCTATTGAGCCGCGCACTGGACGACATGGTCGAGGCGGGCGCGCTCGAAGCGAAGCGCAGACCGGAAGCGGAGTACCTCGCATGGAGCGCGGTACATGGCTTCGCGCTGCTGGTGATCGAAGGCCCGTTGCAGGGCATGAAGCGCGCCCAGATCGATCCGCTTGCTGCCCGCCTGCTCGACATGGTCGAGAATGGGCTCTGATTCGCGGCTACCAAAAAAAACGCGCCGCATCGAGCGGCGCGATTCATCGGCTGATTCGACGTTACTTCGCGGGGCGGGCGTCGTCGGCGACTGGCTCGACCACGCTGAAGAGCAACAGCAGACATAGCGTCGCGGTTCCGACCATGTACAGGAATACTGCGGTCCAGCTATAGCTGTCGAGCAAGAGGCCTACCGCAAGCGGGGCGCATGCGCCGCCGATCTGTCCCACCGAGTTCACGATGCCGAATGCCGTCGGATAGGTGGCTTTGGTTGCGAGGCCCATCGGATAGGCGGAGTAACCGGCAAAGCCGATGCCGAGCATCAGTCCCGCGAGAATCAGCGCGCCGCCGAGGTACGCGACGCTGTCGGGCGCATCGATCAGCAGGAAGGTCATGATCATGGTGCCGAGTGCGCCGAGCATCATCATCGGCTTGCGGCGGCCGCCGAGCAGGCGATCCGAGATGATGCCGCCGAGCATGTTGCCCGTCACCGCGCCGATGAAAGGCGCCGATGCCAGAAAGCCCATCTTCACCGAAGCGAAGCCCTTCACCGTGACGAGATAAGTGGGAATCCACGAGATGAAGATGTTGCTGATGCCGATCATGCAGCCATAGCCCAGCGCGATCCCGAAGATATTCCACGAGCCGAAGACCTGCCGAATCGTCTCGAGTTGCGGCACGCGCTTCGTGCGGTTGATTGCGTCGAGCCGGGGCATCGGCTTCATCTGCGCGCGGGAGAGCGACTTGCTGTTATTGCCGCCGACGGTCGTTTCATCGGCGATATAGCGGCGCTCGGCCGGCGAGCAGTAGCGGTTCTCGCCCGGCGAGTTGGTGACGAAGAACATCCATACGACCGCGAGCAGAATGCCCGGCACCGCGAATACATAGAAGATCTCGCGCCATCCCCACAACTGGATCACGATGATGCACACCGATGGCACGATCAGCGGCCCGAGCTTCGATGCGGCGATCCACAGGCCCGTGGCCGTGCCTTTTTCCTTCGCGGGGAACCATCGGTTGATGACGTTCGTGCAGCCGATGCCGAGCGGCCCTTCGGAAAGGCCGAGGCCCACGCGATACGCCATCAGCAAAAACACCGATGACGTCGTGCCCATCAATCCCGTGAATACCGATGTGAGGATCATGAAGACGGAGAACAGCAGGCCTGTCGTCTTTTCGCTGAGACGCTTATAAAGCAGGCCGACGGGAATCTGCACGAAGCCGTAAGCGAACGAGAACAGGCTCACGATCAGCCCGGCCTCGGTATTCGTGATGTGATATTCCTTCTTCAGATAAGGCAGCGCAATGCCGAAGTTCGCGCGATCCGCACAGGCGATCGCCCAGATGCAGAAGATCAAACCCATCACGACCCAGCGATGCTTCGTGTGTTTCTCCGCTACAGGTTCCGCCTTCGAGGAAGCGATGATGCCGTCAGCGTTGCTCATTGCGCTGTTGTCTCCGATGTCGTTTTCAAGGCTTTATTGTCGATATGCCTTCTGATGCTTCGAATTGTGGGCACGGTGGGCAAGAGCGTCCAATCTTTTATTGCTATTACCTGATTCCCGGATTGAATCGATCGGAACGCTGCTTTCGATGCTTCGATTCGTGGATCAATTGATAGCGTTTTGGGATTGGACGTCGCCGGTAAAAGCGGACATCATGCGCTCCACATCGCAAACGAACATCACGGAGCACGCGAATTGAAGCCGAGCATTCTGCAACTGAATCCCATCCTCGTACCGGCCATCAATGAAAAGCTGAACACGCTTTACACGATGCATCGCCTCTTCGAGCAGGAAGACAAGGACGCGTATATCCGCGAGCACGGCGCATCGATTCGCGGCGTGATTACCGGCGGCCATACGGGCATCTCAAACGATCTCATCGAGCGCTTGCCCGCATTGCAGGTGATCGCGGTGAACGGCGTCGGCACCGATGCGGTCGACCTCGAATTCGCCCGCTCGCGCGGCCTGCCGGTGACGGGCACCTTCGGCGCGTTGACCGAGGACGTGGCCGATCTCGCGATCGGTCTGATCCTCACCACGCTGCGCGAGATCTGCCCCGGTAACGAATTCGTGAAGACGGGCAAGTGGGTGAAGAACCCGAGCCCGAGCGCAATTCCCTTGTCGCGCCGTTTCAGCGGCAAGCGCGTGGGTATCGTTGGACTCGGCAAAGTGGGACGCGCGATTGCGCAGCGCGCCGCCGCGTTCGGTTGTCCGATCGCTTATACCGATGTGCGGCAGATGGACGATATCGACTATCGCTTCGTGCCGGATCTGCTGTCGCTCGCACGTGAAAGCGACATTCTCGTGCTCGCCGCCGCCGCCGATAAAGCGAAGGGCATCGTCAATGCCGCCGTGCTCGATGCATTGGGCAAGGACGGTTATCTCATCAACATCGCGCGCGGCAAGCTCGTGGAGGAAAGCGATCTCGTCGAGGCATTGTCGCGCGGTGTGATCGCAGGCGCGGGTCTCGATGTTTTCGTCGACGAACCGAACGTGCCGGCCGAATTGTTCGCGATGGATCGCGTGGTGCTCCAGGCGCATCGCGCGAGCGCGACGATCGAATCGCGCACGGCAATGGGCGAGATGGTGCTCGCGTCTCTCGCTCAAGCTCTTGCAGGACAGCGCCCCGAAGGCAGTCTCACGACCTGACGCATGCGCGTGAGTTCGTCCGGGGCGAACATATAATGATCGGCAATCACATCAACGTCGATTACGAATGCTCGATCTCGGACAAGTGCGTTGCTTCGTCGCGGCTGCGACGGAACTGAACTTCAGGCGCGCGGCCGCGCTGCTCAACATGACGCAGCCGCCGCTTTCGCGGCAGATTCATCTGCTCGAAGAAAACCTGGGTGTGAAGCTCTTCGAACGCGTCGGCCGCGCGGTCAAGCTGACGACCGAGGGGCGCGTGTTTCTCGCCGATGCAACGCGTCTGCTCAATCTTTCAGAGCAAGCCGAAAGCACCGTGAGGCGCGCGAGCAAAGGCAAGACGGGGCGCGTGCGCATCGGCTTCACGGGCGCTGCGGGATACGAGTTGATACCGGAGTTGCTCGTCGCGGCGAAGCGTGATTTGCCGGATATCGATGTCGTATTGCTCGAAATGATTTCCGTCGCGCAGATCGAAGCCTTCGAGGCGAACGCGATCGATCTAGGTTTCATGCGGCCCTTGCCTTCGCGGCAGAAAGTGGAGTTTCTTCTCGTCGATCGCGAACCGATGATCGTCGCATTGCCGGCCGGACACGCGTTGTGCCGCTTCGATCGGCTCGAACTCGCGCAATTGCACGAGCAGGCGTTCATCATGCATTCGCCCACGCACGGCAAATACTTCTACGACCGCATCATGAGTATGCTCGTCGCCGATGAAGCGAAGCCGAATTTCACGCAATACATCGATCAGACGCCAACCATTCTTTCGCTCGTTCGCGCGGGATTGGGGTTATCGATTCTGCCGGCGTCGTCGCAGCGATTTCATTACGACAACGTCGAGTTCAGGGACATCGCCGGCAATACCGTGCAGGCCGAAATGAGCATGGCGTGGCGTTCCGATCAGGATAATCCCGCCGTCACGGCCTTCAGGCACATGGCGGCGGAATACTTCGCTACGCGGCGCGCGTGATGGCGCACGCGGTGGCATCGATGGCTGCGCGGGCCTTGTCGACGATCTCGTCGATCTCGTCATGCGTGACGACGAGCGGCGGCGACAACACCATGCGATCGTGACTCGCGCGCATCACGAGATTGCCCGCGAAGCAGAAGTCGCGGCATATCGTGCCGATATCGTCGCTATTGGCAAAGCGCTTTCTCGTCGCGCGATCTTCGGCAAGCTGAATGCCCGCGACGAGTCCTGCACCCGCAATTTCACCGACGATCGGATGATCGCTCAATGCTTCTCGCAATCGCTTCTGGAAATACGGTCCCACGTCGTTTTTCACGCGCGCGACGATGCCTTCATCTCTCAGCAGCTTCAGATTCGCGACGGCCACCGCGGCCGCGACCGGATGCCCCGAATAAGTAAAGCCGTGATTGAACTCGCCGCTGTTCACGATTGCATCGGCGATGCGATCCGATAGCGCGACCGCGCCCATCGGCACATAGCCGCTCGTCAGACCTTTCGCCATGGTGATGACATCCGGCTCGAAGCCGAAGTGCTCATGCGCGAACCATTCGCCCGTGCGTCCGAATCCGCCGATCACTTCGTCGGCGATCAGAAGCACATCGTGTTCGCGGCAGATGCGTTCGATTTCAGGCCAGTAAGTCGATGGCGGGAAGATCACGCCGCCCGCACCCTGAAACGGCTCGCCGATAAACGCAGCGACATTCTCCGCACCGATTTCGATGATCTTTTCTTCGAGCTGACGCGCGCGCGAGAGACCAAAATCGTCAGCGTTCATTTCACCGCCTTCGCCGAACCAGTAAGGCTGATCGATATGCTCGACATGCTCCATCTTCGACGGCATCTGCTCGTGCATGTAGCGCATGCCGCCGAGCGTGGCGCCTGCGATCGTCGAGCCGTGATACGCATTCGTGCGCGCGACGACATAGCGCTTTTCCGGCTGGCCTTGCACGGCCCAATAGCGATGCACCGCGCGCAAGGCCGTATCGTTGGCTTCCGAGCCGCTATTGCAATAGAGAAAGCGGTTGAATTTCGCGGGCGCGAGTTCCGCGAGCATGGCGGACAATTCGATCACCGGCGGATGCGTCGTCTTGAAGAACGTGTTGTAGAAGGGCAATGCCTGCATTTGCTCGAGCGCGGCATCGGCGAGTTCGCGGCGTCCATAGCCGACGTTCACGCACCACAAACCCGCCATGCCGTCGATGATGCGGTTGCCTTCCGAGTCCCACAGATACACGCCGTCGGCCTTCACGATCACGCGGCTGCCCGTGCGATTGAGCGCGCCCATGTCGGAGAAAGGATGCAGATGATGTGCAGCGTCGAGCGCGCGGTAATGCGCTGTTGAATCGATTCGATCGTTCATGTCATCGTCTCCGTTTCAAACATGCAATAGCAGATGCTTGCGTTCCCACGAGCTGATCACGCGGAAGAACGCTTCGTATTCGGTTTCCTTCAGCGCGAGATAGGCGCGCACGAACTTTTCGCCGAACATGTCGGCAAGCGGCTCGCATGCGCCCATCAGCGTGAGGCCTTCGTCGAGATTGCGCGGCAATTGATAAGGCTGGCGATAGCCATCGCTCGCAAGCGGCTCGGTCGGTTCGAGATGCTGCGTCATGCCGAGATATCCAGCAGCGAGCGTTGCGGCGATGGCAAGATAAGGATTGCAGTCGACGCCCGGTATGCGATTCTCGATACGCCGTGCCTGAGGCGACGAATGCGGCACGCGAAATCCCACTGTGCGATTGTCATAGCCCCATTGCACGTTGATCGGCGCGGCCATGAAGCGCGATAACCTGCGATAGGAATTGATATACGGCGCAAAGATCGGCATCAGCGCGGGCGTATATTTCTGCAAGCCCGCGATATAGCTATAGAAAAGCCCGGTCGGTTCGCCTTCGCGATTCGTGAAGAGATTGTGGCCCGTGTCTTCGTCGACGACACTCTGATGCACGTGCATCGCCGATCCCGGCTCGTTTTCCATCGGCTTCGCCATGAATGTCGCGTACATCTTGTGGCGCAATGCCGTTTCGCGCACGGTGCGTTTGAATAGAAAAACACGGTCCGCGAGATTGAGCGGATCGCCATGCAGGAAGTTGATTTCCATTTGCGCCGCGCCGACTTCGTGAATCAGCGTGTCCACCTCCAGCTCCTGCAGCTCGCAATATTCGTAAATGTCTTCGAAGAGCGGATCGAACTCGTTGACGGCATCGATCGAATAGGCCTGACGTCCCGTTTCCGCGCGGCCGGTTCGGCCGACAGGCGGTTGCAAAGGCAGATCGGGATCGCGATTCATATCGACGAGAAAGAATTCGAGCTCCGGCGCGACGACAGGGCGCCAGCCCTTTGCGGCGTACTTTTGCAGCACTTCACGCAGCACGCGGCGCGGCGAAATCGCAACGGGCGTGCCGTCGAAATGCACGCAATCGTGGATTACTTGCGCGGTGGGATCGGTGGCCCACGGAATCAGGCGGATCGTCGTCGGATCGGGCACGCACACCATGTCGGGATCGGTGACGCCGGTGAAGCTGCCATCGACGGGATAGTCGCCCGTCACGGTCTGGATCATCACGGCTTGCGGCAGGCGCATGGCTTCACCCGATTCGAACTTGCTGCGCGGAATGATCTTGCCGCGCGCGGTGCCCGCCATGTCGGGAATGATCGCTTCAACTTCGGTGATGCGATGCTTGCGCAGAAATTCGTCGATGCGTTCCATTTTCGTTCTCGTGTTTCGAAAGGGCGCGCGCTTCCACCGCCTTCGCGATGCATCGCGAAGGCGCAAAAGAGCAGGCGCGCGCATTCACGCGTGCGTATGCACGCGCGCGGGCCAGTACCTGGGCGAAGAGAAAACGAAAGGAGGCGCTACGGCAGCAACGAAGCCGCGCCGACGCAATGCACGGCGATGAATGCGCGGGCGGAAATCGCGTTGCGACGCCGCACGCAGCGGCGGGAAAGGACGGTCAGAACCGACAGGAAGCGGCGATCGGGAAGCTTGCCGCAGCGATCGGCGCAGGAGTTGCGGCTCCAGCGTGCCAGAGGGCTTTGGACTGTCACGATAAGACTCGTTGGTCGAGTGAATTTACAGAGCAATTGCCGATGCCGACAATTGCCCTTCGGCCAGCATATACGAGCCGTAAAAGCCGTCAATACGTTTTTTCCATCGGTCGCGGGCGCGACTATTTTGTTGCGCCACGAGACTGTTGCTCAATTCATCGATAATGTCGGCTCTTTCAGTCGAAATGCTCACCGAGCCGATGCTCTCGAACCTGCTCGTTCAACTCGTCAATGGCTTAGCCGATGCCTGCGCGCTCTTTCTCGTCGCGTCGGGGCTGTCGCTCATCTTCGGCGTCACGCGTATCGTCAACTTCGCGCACGGCTCGCTCTATATGCTCGGCGTGTATGTCGCGTATAGCCTGACGAGCCGCTTCGGTGCGAGCGTGGCGGGCTTCTGGGCATCGGTCGCGGGCGCGGCGCTAGTTGTCGGTGCAATCGGCGCGGCGATCGAAGTGGGCGTGCTGAGGCGCATCTATCGCGCGCCCGAGCTGTTTCATCTGCTTGCCACATTCGCGCTCGTATTGATCATTCGCGACGCCGCGTTGTGGCTATGGGGACCGGAGGATCTGTTCGGCCCGCGCGCGCCGCATCTCGAAGGCGCCGTGCAATTGCTCGGTCATGCGCTGCCGACATACGATCTCGCGTTGATCGTCATCGGTCCGCTCGTGCTGCTCGCGCTCTGGTACGCACTCACGCGCACGCGCTGGGGCACGCTCGTGCGCGCGGCGAGCGCGGATCGCGAGATGCTCGGCGCGCTCGGCGTCAATCAGGCGTGGCTCTTCACCGGCGTGTTCTTCGTCGGCGCGATGCTCGCGGGACTCGGCGGCGCGCTGCAGGTGCCGCGCATGTCCGCGAATCTTTCGCTCGATATCGACACCATCGGCAATGCGTTCGTCGTTGTCGTCGTGGGCGGCATGGGCTCGATACCCGGCGCGTTCGTCGCGGCGCTGCTGATCGCGGAGATCAAGGCGATGTGCATCGGCATCGGACATGTATCGATCATGGGCGTCGACTTCTCGTTGTCGAAGTTCACGCTGGTCGCGGAATTCGTCGTGATGGCTGTCGTGCTCGTGCTGCGTCCGTGGGGACTCTTCGGACGCGCACAGTCGATCGCGCGTTCTGCCGCGCCCGCCGATCAGCCCTTGATTCCGGCCACGCGCAACGTGAAGATCGTTGCGGCTGCCATCGTGATCGCATTGGCGCTCGCGCCTGTCGCCGCCGATGCGTTTCCGTACATGCCTGTGCTTTTCGTCGAGATCATGATCGCGGTGCTGTTCGCCGCGAGCTTGCACTTCATCATGGGATCGGGTGGCATGCACTCGTTCGGTCATGCGGCGTATTTCGGCCTCGGCGCATACGGCGCAGCGTTGTTCCTCAAGGTTTTTGCATTGCCGATGGAAGCCGCGCTCGTGCTCGGTCCGCTCATCGCGGGCATCGGTGCGATCGTGTTCGGCTGGTTTTGCGTGCGCCTGTCCGGCGTCTATCTCGCGATGCTCACGCTCGCGTTCGCGCAGATCGTCTGGTCCGTCGTCTTTCAATGGGACGCGGTGACGGGCGGCAGCAACGGCATATTGGGCATCTGGCCGTCGGCGTGGCTGTCGTCGCCCGTCGCGTTCTATTACCTCACGCTCTTCTTTGCGGTGATCGGCGTCTGGCTCTTGCGCCGCATGCTGTTCTCGCCACTCGGCCTCGCGATGCGCGCGGGTCGCGATTCGCCCTTGCGTGCCGAAGCAATCGGCGTGAACGTCGCGCGCGTGCAGTGGGCTGCGTTCATCGTCGCGGCGCTCGTCTGCGGACTCGCAGGCTCGCTCTATGCGTTCTCCAAAGGCAACATCTCGCCCGAAGCGATCAGCGTGGGCCGCTCCGTCGATGGCCTCGTGATGGTCCTGCTCGGCGGCATTCAGACGCTGGCCGGTCCGATCGTCGGCGCGAGCGTGTTCACGTGGCTGCAGGATGCCGTCGCGCGTCAGACCGATTACTGGCAAGCGCTGCTCGGCGCGGCGATCCTCGTGCTCGTCATCGCGTTTCCGCAAGGCATCGCGGGTTTCGTGCGCGAGCGCTTCTTCAGGGAGGCGCGATGACCTTGCTTTCCATCGCGCATCTCTCGAAGTCGTTCGATGGCGTGCAAGCCGTCGACGATGTCTCGTTCGATCTCGAAGCGGGGCAGTTGCTCGCATTGATCGGCCCGAACGGCGCGGGCAAATCGACGTGCTTCAACATGATCAACGGCCAGTTGCAACCGACGTCGGGCGCGATCCGCCTGAACGGTCACGATATCGCCGGCATGCGTCCGCGCGATATCTGGCGACGTGGCGTAGGACGCACGTTTCAGATCGCCGCAACATTCAATTCGATGACCGTGCTCGAAAACGTGCAGATGGCATTGCTGTCGCGCGAGCGGCGCATCTATCGCCTTTTCAGCCGCGTCGAGTCATGGAAGGAAGATGAAGCGATGGCCTTGCTCGATCTCGTCGGCATGACCATGCATGCGCGCCGCAGTTGCGCGGTGCTCGCATACGGCGACGTGAAGCGCGTCGAACTTGCTATCGCGCTCGCGAATCATCCAAAGTTATTGCTGATGGACGAACCGACCGCAGGCATGGCGCCGCAAGAACGCAACGAATTGATGGCACTCACTGCGCGGCTCGCGAAGGAGCGCAACATCGGCGTGCTGTTCACGGAGCACAGCATGGACGTGGTGTTCTCGCATGCGGACAAGCTGATCGTGCTTGCGCGCGGCCGTCTGATCGCTCAAGGCAACGCCGATGCGATCCGCAACGATGCGCGTGTGCGCGAGGTCTATCTCGGCACGGGCGCATCGTTCTCGCCGCGTGCGGCGTTGAGCGCGGGAGCATCGTCATGACGATGCTGAAAGTCCATGCATTGAACGCGTTCTATGGCCGCGCGCAGATCTTGTTCGATGTCGGCTTCGAAGTCGGCCGTGGCGAAGTCGTGGCGCTGATGGGCCGCAACGGCGCGGGCAAATCGACGACGATGAAAGCCGTGATGGGCCTGTTGCCGCGCATATCGGGCGCGGTGTCGTTCATGGGCGAGGACATCGCGGGCATGGCGCCGCATCGCATCGCGCGACGAGGGCTGGGCTATGTGCCCGAAGATCGCCGCGTGTTCGGCGATCTCACCGTGATGGAAAATCTCGACACGGGCCGCCAGCCGCCGCGCGAAAACGCGCCGTCGTGGACGCCCGACAAGCTCTTTCGCGTGTTCCCGAATCTCGCCGAAATGCGCAACCGCCGCGCGAGCCGCATGAGCGGCGGCGAGCAGCAGATGCTCACCGTATCGCGCACACTGATGGGCAATCCGCGCCTCGTGCTGCTCGATGAGCCATCAGAGGGCGTCGCGCCGGTGATCGTCGAACAGATGGCCGATATGATTCTCGAACTGAAGCGCGAAGGGCTCGCGATACTTTTGTCGGAACAGAACCTGCACTTCGCGGAACTCGTCAGCGATCGCGTGTATGTGCTGGAGAAAGGCCAGATACGCCACGAAGGCGCGATGAACGCATTCGCCAGCGACGATGCCGCGCGCCGCGAGTTCTTAGGTGTTTAAAGCAAGCCATACATTGAAATACATTGGAAGAGGAGAGACTTAAATGACGATTCGTGCAGGCATGCACCTGACCCTGGCCGCCATTGCAGCGGGCATGGCCTTCGCCGCGCACGCCGATACCATCAAGATCGGCGAGATCAATAGCTATAAAGCGCAGCCTGCGTTTCTGATGCCGTACAAGAACGGCTGGAATCTCGCGCTCGACGAGATCAATGCGGCAGGCGGCATCAACGGCAACAAGCTGGAAGTCGTTTCGCGCGATGACAACGGCAATCCCGGCGATACGGTTCGCGTCGCGCAAGAGTTGGTCACGCGCGAGCAAGTGAAGTTGTTGTTCGGCGGCTATCTGTCGAATACGGGTCTCGCGCTCGCGGACTACGCGAAGCAAAGGCGCATCTTCTTTCTCGCGGCCGAGCCGCTCACCGACAAGATCGTCTGGCAGGACGGCAACAAATACACGTACCGTCTGCGTCCGTCGACCTACATGCAGGTCGCGATGCTCGTGCCCGAAGCCGCGAAGCTCAAGAAAAAGCGCTGGGCGCTCGTGTATCCGAATTACGAGTACGGGCAATCGGCGGTGGCCACGTTCAAGCGCTTATTGAAGGCGGCGCAACCGGATGTCGAGTTCGTCGCGGAGCAGGCCACGCCGCTCGGCAACGTCGATGCAGGCGCGGTCACGCAAGCGCTCGCCGACGCGAAGCCCGACGCCATCTTCAACGTGCTCTTCAGCGCGGACCTCGGCAAATTCGTGCGTGAAGGCAATACGCGCGGCTTGTTCAAGGATCGCGCGGTCGTGTCGCTTTTGACGGGCGAGCCGGATTATCTCGATCCGCTCGGCAAGGAAGCGCCGATCGGCTGGATCGTGACGGGCTATCCGTGGTACTCGATCGATACGCCCGCGAACAAGAAGTTCGTTGCCGATTATGAGGCGAAGTATCACGACTATCCGCGCCTGGGATCGGTCGTGGGCTATACGGCGATGATGTCGATCGCGAACGGCCTGAAGAAAGCGGGCTCGCCCGATGCCGACAAGCTCGCCGCCGCATTCAAGGGCTTGCCCGTCGATACGCCGTTCGGTCCCATCACGTACCGCAAGCAGGACAATCAGTCGACGATGGGCGCGTATGTTGGCGTGACGGGCCAGAAGGACGGCAAGGGCGTGATGACGTCGTTCCGTTATGTCGATGGCGCGAGCGTGCAGCCATCGGACGAAGAGGTGAAGAAACTGCGTCCGGCAGAGTGACGCGAAACGTCAATCCTTGGGAAAGGGCTTGCTGACGAATTTCGAACCGGCAAGCCCGAAGCGCCACGGCACATCCATCGCCTTGCTGATGCCGATGCGCGGCCCGTGAACGACAGCGAAATCTTCCTCGGGCGGCGCGATATGAAAGGGCGCTTCGAGCAGCGACATGCCGTTGTTCTTGTGCGTGATGCCGAGCGCCTGCGCGACGCGCCCCGGCCCCGAGCACAGCAGTTTGATCGGCGTGAGGCCGCGCCGCTCGCGCATTTCATCGATGCCGAAGAGCGGCTCGATTGCGCGAATCAGCACTCCCGCACCGTGGCCGGGTTCACGGCACACGAAATTCATGCACCAGTGAATGCCGTACGAGCGATAGACATAGACATGCGCAGGCGGCCCGAACATTGCTGCATTGCGCGGCGTGGGGCCGGAGAAACTGTGCGAAGCGGGATCCTCGCGATCATAAGCTTCCGTTTCGACGATGCGGCCGCCGACGCCATCGACGGTCACGATTGCACCGATCAGGCGGTGCGCGACGATCTCGGACGATGCATAAAAATCGATGGGTTCGGGCTTCGTGTTCATAAACGGTATTCTAGCCGCGCTGCGTAGCACACCCCAATGTTCAGGAGATGCCGAATGAAAACTTCGTGGTTTCTCAGGTTCTCGAATGCGCTCGCGCAAGTGGCGGGCCGCGCATCGACGTTTGTCATCGCCGTGTTGCTCGTGATCGTATGGGCCGCGTCGGGGCCGCTCTTTCACTTCAGCGACACGTGGCAGCTCGTCATCAATACGTCGACGACCATCGTCACTTTTTTGATGGTCTTCCTCATCCAGAACACGCAGAATCGCGACACCGCCGCGATGCAGATCAAGCTCGAAGAGCTCGACGAAAAGGAGCTCAAGGTGTTCCGCCTGCGTTACGAGAAGCTGGCGCAGGAAGCGCGCGATGACTTTCGCTCGGCGAGCAAGGATATCGACATGCCTTCGTTCGGGCATGGCGAAGACCGCTCCGGCGAAGCGGAGCGGTAGGGCGGCGCATTACTTCGTCAGACGCAGCACGCCCAGATTCCCGGCGATCTGCTGGAAGATGTTATCGAGCGTCGTGTTGTCCGGCGCGTGGTAATAGTTGCCCGGGCTCGCGCAGCTTTGCATCGTGAGCTGCGCGGTCGAGCTCGATGCGGATGCGCCAAAGGTGATCGAATAGATCGTGATGCCGGCGGCCTTGATCGCCGAGCAGATCGCCAGTTGGTAGGAATTGGCGTCGTCGGGGTAGCCCGCGTTGTTGCCGCTCGATGGGTCCTTGACGCTGCCGCCATGCAGCTCCGACGAGTCCGTGAGCGCGTTCGACATCTTGCTGCCGTCTGCACGAAGCACGGTCGGCGCCGACAGGCTGTTCGTGCCGACGCCGGACAAGCCGTTGAAATACAGCGTGTTGGGAATGGAGCCGGCCGCGCCGATCTGGTTCAGGCCGTCGGTAAGCACGATCATCACGCGTTGCAGGTTCTGCACGGAGCCATCGGTGGGCTTCGGCAGGCTCGGGTCCGTCGACGTCCAGCCGTTCTTCGCGCCCGCGACATTCTGCGACCACGACGGCTCCAGCATGCGCCAGCCCCACAGGAGACCGACCGGAATGACCGTCGAACCGGACGGCGTCATCTTGTTGACGGCCGTGGTGAGCGTGCTCGAGCTTTGCGTGAGGAACGTCATCGAAGTCGCGAGGCAGCCGGAATTCTGCGTGAGATTCTGGCCCGTCGTGTTGGTCTCGTCGAACTGTGTACCGATGCCGGTGCCCGTTCCGGCGGTCGGGTTGTTGCACTTGTTCGCCTGGCCCGACGAGCCGATGGTGAACGGCACATTTGATATGGATGACGAAGTACTGTTCGTCGTATCGCAATTGTTGTAGCGGCTCGACGAGCTATACGTGATGACCTTCAGCTTGGTCGTCGGCACGTTGTAGTAGTAGCGCTGGAACTTGCGCGTGTCCGTCGGCGAATAGGCCTCGGGCGAGAGATTGTTGTTCGTGCGCGGCTCGATCACGCAGCCGTTCCACGTGCTCGTCGATATGTTGCTGGTGTTGTAGGTCGGCAGCACCGAACTGAGCCAGCTTCCGGTGGACGGCAGCGCGCCCGTCGTGTTGACGGTGCTCGCGAATGGCACGAGCCCGATGAAGTTCTTGCTGGTGGAACTGCTTCCGCTCGGCAGCAGATCGGAGATCAGCGCGTTGGCCGCGGTTTGCAGGCCGCTCATCTTGGTCGGACCCGAGATGCCGTTCGCGGGGTCTTTCATCGAGCCGGTGTTATCCAGCACCATCACGAGCTCGAGCGTGCTCTGCGGAAGGCGCAGCGCGGTGTTGGTCGCCGATATCGTCGACGTGCCCGGCGATGTCCCGCCGCCGCTGGATCCCGAGCCGGACCCGTTGCCCGATGTCGTGCTGAGAACCTTCGGCGCAAGCAGCGGCAGCGATCCCGACGCCGACAGCACGATGGTTTGCCCGGTCGACGGCGCGCCCGATACGGTCGCGCTGAAATTCGCGTCCGGCATGGTGAAGCCGAGGACGCCGGCGGGACTGTTCGCGTTGTAATAGGCGAGGGCGTCGGCCTGCCACGTAGCGAGATTGGCGCCGGTCGGCGTATTGCCGTAGCGCTGGAGATCGGCGCCCGCCGACAGCGTGGCCGCATCCAGCGCCATCTGCATGCGGCCCTGCGTCATCACGTAGTCGATCGCATCCAGCGACATGCACATGGAACCGATCATGGCGCTCGCACACATCGCGAACATCATCGCGACGCTGCCCTTTTCGGCGTTCGACGGGCGGCTGCACGAGCGCAGCATCGAACCGAGGCGTGTGCGTCTGATTTTCATGTGGGCGTCCATGATCCTGCGCATGTCAGTAGAACGCTCGCATCGAGCGCGGGCGCACGTACACGCGGCGATACACGGTTTGCTGACCCGGCAGACCCGACAGAAAATTGGAGGTCATCGTGAACGGGTTATAGGAGAGGAAGACTTCCACGACGATCGCGGAATCGCCCGTGCGGAACGGCCAAGAGGTCGGCAGCGGACTCGTCGACGAGATCTTCGACGCCATGCTCGCGCTCTTGCTGTTGATCCATGAAGTCGGGGAGGCCGTCCACCGGATTTTCGGCGTGGCCTTCGTCATGGTGGTATCCATGTCCTTGCATTTGTTGCTGGCATCCGGATCGCACAGGAAGGTCACGTAGACCATGCCGTTCGCCTTCAGCTGATACGGCGCCGCGATCAGCGTCGCGTCCTGCCATAGCGAGCCATAGCTGTTCGCATCCGTGGTGTCGTTGTTGTCGGCGATGATCGAGGTCATCTGACCGATGGTGTTGGCGAGCGTGAACGCGGTGCGATCGACTGCGCTGACGGCGCGCATATACATGTAGACCTCGGCGAAACCGAGCATCACGATCATCATCATCGGCACGATCAACACAAACTCGATGGACACGCTGCCGCGATCCGAACGCAGCATGCGGCCGAGCTTTCCGCCAATCGATTCCCAGGTTTCGCTGATCGTTCTCATTTCTCGTTCTGCACCAGGAAATTGCGCTGGAAGGTCAGCAGGGGCACGCCGAACATCGCTGGAATGCCGGTGAAGCCGGGCATCGTGAGCTGGACGTTGTAGGCCACCACGTCGCCGTAGCCGCCCATGTCCTGCGTGGGCACGTAGGTCGTGCTGGCGGCGTTGTTGTAGCCGTAGCTGCCGTAGTTCAGCTCGGTCACCTTGATGGTCGCGCCGATGTTTCTCCATCCGCCGAGAATGTTCTCGACGATCTTCTGCGCCTGCTGCACGCGCGTGCCCGTGGCCGGAGCGGTCGTCGTCAGACCCACGCGCGACGCTTCCTGTGCCGCGGCCTGCACCATCGCGTCGACGATCATTTCCATCGCGAGCTCGACCGTGCCGATGATGACCATGACCGCGAGGACCATGACGAACGCAAACTCGATCGACGCGATGCCGCGCTCGTCGCGCAGAAGCTGCGTCGCGACGGCTGGCGGGCGAGGGCGGCGGCGCGCGGAGGCTTTCATTTGAGACGCGTCGTCTGCACCTGAGCCGTCGGGATGGCGGCCGGCCTCGCCGACGAAGACGACGATGCGGGCAACACCGACGATATCGACGGCGCGCGCTGCGACATCAGCTCGCGCTGAATGTCGTAGTAGCGCAGATTGTCCTCGACCGATGCTTTCGGCAGATCGCGCGACAGGATTTCGGCGGCCGCTTCCCGATTGCCGAGCAGCCCGTAGGCGAGCGCGAGATCCTGGCGCGCCTGCGGCGGCGCGGCGGGAAAGCGCGTGACGTCGAGCAGCACGTTCGCGCCTTCGCGCGGATTGCCGGAGAGCGTCAGCGACAGGCCCAGATTCACCGAGAGCAGCGGATCGCCTACGTTCTTCCTGAGCGCCTGGCGCAGCACCCGCTGCGCGCCCTTGTGATCGCCGTTCATGTCGAGCGCGGCGCCCAGTCCGGCGGAGGCGAGCGGTTCGTCCGGCGTCAGCACGAGCAGACGCTGGTAAGTCGCGATGGCGTCGTCGAAGCGGCGCTGACGCATGGCGACGCGCGCAAGCCCGATGAGCGGCGCGGTCGCCTTCGCATCGGCCTTGCTGGCCCGATCGTAGAAGACGCCCGCGCGCGTGAAGTCGCCGACCATGTAGAGCGTGTTGCCGAGTCCCGTCAGTCCAGCGACCGAGTGCGGGTCCGCCTGCACCGCCTTTTCATAGAGCGACGTGGCGAGCTCGACGTTGCCCGATTCGAGCGCCGTGTCGGCGATGCGCAGCTCGCTCATCGAACTGGGCGAGGAATTGCGCATGACGCCGTGGGTGTCGAAACTCTGGCGGGTCGTCGTCGTCGTCGTGCACGCGCCGAGCGCGATCGCGAGCGTCGCGCAGCCGGCCGCGAGTCCGAGGCGGCGCTTGCCGGTAAGTGGAATCCGTGTGGTCTTCATTTCTTTGCAAAGACACTGATGAGTTGAATGACGGCCGGGCCCGCAGCGATCAGCATCACGGCGGGGAGAATGAAGAGCATCATCGGGACGGCCATCTTGGGCGCGAGCTTGGCGGCCTTTTCTTCCATCGCGACGATGTGCGCGAGCCGCTCGGTATGCGACAGCGTGCGCAACGCATGCGTGATCGGCGTGCCGTAGCGCATGGACTGCGTGAGCGTGGAGATCAGCGCGCGGATCGACGGCAGGTCGATGCGATCGGCGAGCGCCTGCAGCGCGCGCGTGCTGTCGCCGGACAGCTTGAGTTCGTCGGCGGTCAGCGAGAACTCGCCGGAAAGCGGCGGGCAGATGCTCTTCATTTCGTCGGCGACGCGCCGGATCGACACGCCGAGACTGTTGCCCGCGTTCGTGCAGATGACGAGCAGATCGAGCGCATCGGGCAGGCACGACGCCATCGCCTTGCGCCGCCGCGACGCGAAAAAAGCGATCACGTACTCGGGCACGATCATGCCGACCACGAACACGAGCAGCATCATGACGCCGCGCACGGCCGGATAGCCGCCGACCACCGGAATGTGCGAGCCGAGCATCACGGCGAACGCGGCGCAGATCAGCCCGACGACGAACTTGATCGCCAGCAGGACGGACACCGCCGAATGACTGCGATAACCGCTGCGGATCATCTGCGCGCGCAGCTTCGCGCGGTACTTGGCGTCGAACAACGGCAGGCGGTCGCCGAGGCGCGCGAGGCGATGCGTGATACGCGCGGCGAGGCCGTCGCCGTCGTCTTCTTCGGCGAACGCGCTTTCGTTGCGCTGCACGAGCGCGGCCTGACGCGTGCGCTCGGCAATGCGGCCGCGCGTCCCGCCGTGCTTGGTTGCCCACCACAGCGCGATCCCGACGACGAGCGCGAGCAGCATCAGCAGGTTGATCAGTGTTTCGATGTTGTCCTGGCTCATCGCGCGGTATCCAGTTTCGACATCTTGTGAACGATGCCCAGGCCCATCGCGAGCGAAATCCCGGCGCACGTCAGCACCTTCTGGCCCGCCGACGTGTTGAACAGCACCATGAGATACGAGCGGTTGAGCAGGAACATGCTGCCCAGGATGAAGAACGGCACCGCCGCGAGAATCTTGGTCGTGATGCGCGCCTCGCCCGTCAGCGCCTTGGTTTTCTGACGAATTTCGCGACGCCTGCGCACGATGCCCGCCAGGTTTTCCAGCGTTTCGCCGAGCTGGCCGCCGGTCTCGCGCTGAAGCAGCAGGCAGACGCAGAAGAACGAGAAATCCGGAATGCCGATGCGCGTCACCGCCGTCGCCAGCACTTCTTCCAGATCGAGACCGACCTTGAGGCCGTCGCCCATCAACTGGAATTCGCTCTTGAGCGGCTCGGCGCATTCGGCGGACGCGACGCCCATCACGTGCGTCACCGGCACGCCCGCGCGCACGGCACGCACGATCAGGTCGATGAGATCGGGAAAGCCATCCAGAAAGCGGCGCTTGAAGCGCTCGACGAGAAACTTGTAGGCCTGCATCGCGCCGAGCACCGGCAGGCCGAAGACGAGCAGCGGCGTCGCGAACGAGGGCAGCGGCAGCAGCTTCGACATCGCGAGCGCAATGACCTCGGCGACGCCCGCCGCGATGATCACGAAGCGCAGCCCGCTCGCGCCGGCGACCGTCTTGAGGCGCGCGATCTTCGGCGCGAACCAGCGGCTCGCGACGTGCTCGTTGCGATTGAACGTGAAGAGGTCGGAGTCGTCGCGCGTTTCGCGTCCGGTCATCCCCGCCGACGGAAATGCGGCCTGCAGCCGCGCCTGAATGCGCGCTTCGGGGCGCTGCTTGCGCATGTCCTGTACCACGAGCAGCATGATGCCGAGCAGCAGCACGACGGCGAAGGCGCTGAAGGTGATCAGGTCGATGGAAGTCATGGCCGCATCGCCTCCAGCAACGCGTCTTCGAGACCGTAATACGCGGCGCGCGCGGCGAACGCCGGCCGCACGGCGCCCGTTTCGAACACGCCTTTCACTTCCTCGCTGTACGCGCTCGCGTCGTAGCGGAACGTGAAGAGATCCTGCGTGATGATGACGTCGCCTTCCATGCCCACCAGTTCGGTGATGCGCGTGACGCGGCGCATGCCGTCGCGCATGCGCTCGATCTGCACGATCATGTGCACCGCGCTCGCGATCTGACGGCGGATCGACAGCAGCGGAAGATTGCCGTTGGCCATCATCACCATCGATTCCAGACGCGTGATGCCGTCGCGCGGTGTGTTCGCGTGGATCGTGGTCATCGAGCCGTCGTGGCCCGTGTTCATCGCCTGAAGCACGTCGAAGGCTTCCGGGCCGCGCGTCTCGCCGAGGATGATGCGGTCGGGCCGCATCCGCAGCGCGTTGCGCACGAGATCGCGCTGCGTCACGGCGCCGAGTCCTTCGGCGTTTTCCGGGCGCGTTTCCAGACTGACGACATGCGGCTGCACGAGTTGCAGTTCAGCCGCGTCCTCGATCGTCACGGTGCGCTCGCCGTGTCCGATGAAGTGCGACAGCGCGTTGAGCAGCGTCGTCTTGCCCGAGCCCGTGCCGCCCGACACGATGACGTTCAGCCGGCACGTGCTCGCGAGCTTGAGCACGTTGGCCATCGCGGGCGACAGGTTGCCCTGCGTCGCCATGCGATGCAGCGTGATGTTGCGCTTCGAGAACTTACGAATCGAGATCGATGCGCCGTGGATCGCGAGCGGCGGCAGCACGACGTTCACGCGGCTGCCGTCGGCGAGACGCGCATCGACCATCGGGCTGCTTTCGTCGACGCGCCGCCCGACGCCCGCCGCGATGCGCTGCGCCACGTTGATGACGTGCGTGTTGTCGCGGAACTTGCAGTGGGTCAGTTCGAGCCGCCCGTGCCGCTCGACCCAGACCTGATCGGGCCCGTTGACGAGCACGTCGGTGATGGTGTCGTCGGCGAGCAGCGGTTCGATCGGACCGAGGCCGAACATGTCGTTCAGCAATTCGCCGACGATCTGCCCCTGCTCCGCGATGGTCACGTTCAGGCGCTCGCGCTCCGCCACGTCCAGCACGAGCTGCTCGACGCCCGGCTTCATCTGCTCGCGCGACTTGCCGACGGCGGCCGAGGGATTCATCGAGGCGAACACGCCGTTTCGGATCACCTTGAAGAGGTCCGAGCGCACGAGCACTTCGCTGCCTTCCGGCGCATGCGGGCGCGCAGGCGGGGCGGCCGGCGGCGGCGCTTCGGCCACCGGCGCGGCTTCCCCGCCGGGTGCCGCGTCCGGATCGGGTGTGCGGGGAACCTGCTTCTGACCGAACATCAGCCTCTCCTGAGCCTGAGCTTCTGGAAGAACGTGCGCTCGGCGTTCATTTGCTGACCGGTGAGGTCGCCGCCGATGCGCGTGATCATCTGATTGAAGCCGTTCACGGCTTTTTCCTTGGGCGCTTCACCGAGGTTCTCGGCCGTTGCGAGCGACTTCGCCTCGAACGGGATTTCGTACAGCACGTTGCGGCCGATCGCCGCCATGAAGTCGTTCGTCTGCACCTTGCCGGCGGAAACGGCGTTCGGATTGTTCAGGAGCAGCGAGGTCGGCGGATTGTTGTCGCGATCCTCGATGTGACGCAGCAGGCGGATCGTTTCGCGCGTCGAATGTACCGAGCGGTCCGCGACCAGATAGACGCGCGCCGCATGATCGAAGGCTTCCTGCGCGAGCGGATCGGTGACCATGCCGATATCGAGAATCACGTAATGGAAGCTGTCGCACAGCAGTTCGAGCACGCGCGGCAAGGCGCCCGGGCCGAACGGACGCGCGGCGCCGTATTCGTGTTCCGCCGACAGCATGAAGAGCCGGCTGCCCTTCGCGACGAGCGTGCGCTCCACGTATTGCGGATCGAGACGATGCACGTTCTGCAGCACGTCGATGAGCCCGTTGTTGCTTTGCAGCCCGAGCATGGAATTCGCCGCGCCGCCGTGCAGGTTCAGATCGACATAGGCGACGCGCCGGTGCGTGTCCTCCGACAGATGGCGCGCGACGTTGAGCGCGAGCGTGGTCACGCCGACGCCGCCGCGCGAGCCCGCGAACGCGATCGTCTTGCCGGCGCGCGCAAGCATCACCGGACTCACTTTGCCTTCGGAGACATTGACCGTGCGCTTGAGCAGCTCGACCGTGATCGGCTTCACGAGGTAATCGCGCACGCCGATCTTGAGCAGGCTGCGGAACAGGCCGACATCGTTACGCTCGCCGAGCGCCACGACCTGCACCGACGGCTCGCATACTTCGGCGAGGCGGCCGAGATCGGAGAGCGGCATCACCGAATCCTGCAGGTCGACCAGCAGGAAGAGCGGCGAGCGGTCGACGCGGGCGAGATAGGCGATGGCATCGTCGACATTGCCCACGACGATATGCGCGTGCGGCAACGCCTGTTCGAGCACGAAGCTCTTCACGATCTGCTCGGTCTTGCGATCGGAGACGAAAGCGATGAAATCCGCGTTGCGCGTGCCGGACTTGCTCTTCGAGAAAGAGAACTCTGTGCTCATGGCTGGCCTTTTGGCATCACTTGCTGTCGCGCGACGTCGATGTGTCGAGCGGGATCACGCGGCCGGTCTCGTAGCGCCGCACCGCGCTCGCTGCCACAGCCGCGTCCGCCGGGCCGAGCGTCTGCGGATGCACGGCGTCTTCGGGATGCGCGAGCTGCGCGGCCAGATTCGTGTACGTCGCGCAGCCCCATTGCATGCTCGGACGGCGGATGCCGGCGTCGGTCAAGAGCGACGGGCGCGCGAGGCTGTCGCAATCGGGCGGCACGGCCGAGGTGCCGTCATAGCCGATCACCGTTTCGTTCGGCATGTTGCGCGGCGGCTTGAAACAGCCGCTGGCGGCCACGGCAAACGCGCCGGCGAGAAGAAGCGAAAGCAGTCGTGTGTGTTTCATGACGGGCTCAATAGACGTAGCCTGCCGCGCCGACGAGACGCGGGGCGCCGGCCGGAAGCTGTATTCGACATCGCTCGACGGCGAAATCAGGGAATCGAGCGGCGAGCGCAGTCTGGACGGATCGGTCGGCTCGACGAGATACGGCGTGACCATGATCACGAGCTCGGTCTTGTTGTTCTGATAGTTCGTCGACGAGAACAGCTTGCCGAGAACGGGAATCGAACCTAAACCGGGCACCTGTGAAACCACGTCGCTGGTATTGCTCTGCAAGAGCCCGCCGATCGCGAAGCTCTGGCCGCTCGCGAGTTCCACGGTCGTGTCCGCGCGCCGCACGGACAGCCCCGGCACTGTGACGCCGCCGGTGGTCACGCTCGCGGTCGTGTCGATCTGGCTGACTTCCGGGCGCACTTTCAGGCTGATGCGCCGGTCGTTGAGCACGGTCGGCGTGAAATCGAGCTTCACGCCGAACTGCTTGAACTCGACGGTGATCGCGCCGTTGGTCTGCGACACGGGAATCGGAAACTCGCCGCCCGCGAGAAAGCTCGCGGTCTGGCCGGACAGCGCGACGAGATTCGGCTCGGCGAGCACCGTCAGCAGGCCTTCCTGATTCAGCGCGTCGATGAGCGCGCGGATGTCGACGTTGTTCGTCTTGAACGCGCCGAGGATCGAGTAGGCGTTGTTCGACGGCAGATTGATCGGATAGGAAACGGAGCCGTTCGCGCCGGTGATCGGCTGGTTCAGGTTGTAGATCGGGCGGCCGCTGAAAATGCCGCCATAGAAGTTGCCGACCGCATTGCCCATCGCCTGCCAGTTGATGCCGAGCTGCTGCGTGATGTTGCGATCCACTTCGGTGATGCGCACGCGCAACTGCACCTGCAGCGGCCGGTCGATCGTCATGCGGTTGACGAGCACTTCCTTGTCCGCGAGAAAGGGCGTCACCGCCTGGACGATGGCGTCCGCATCCGCCGGCGTCGACGCCTGGCCGGTCAGCATCAGCGAGCCCTGTCCCGTCGCGACCTGCACGTTCGTGTTCGGAAAGCGCGCGGCGAGCATGGCGCGCAAGGTGATCATGTCGCGCGAGACGACGATCGTGCGCTGCACGAGCGGCCGGTTGTTGGCGCCGAGCACGTACAGCGTCGTCGTGCCGGTCTTCTTGCCGAGCACGAACACCGCCTTGGGCGAGGGCACGTGCACGTCGGCGACGCTCGGATCGGCGACGAACACCGACACGACGTTCTCGTTCAGCTGCAGCATCGTGCCTTTGCCCGCGTCGAGCACGAGCGCGCCTTGCGCCATCGTGTCCGTCATTCCAGCACGCGCGACGTTCGTGGCGCGCGCGGGCGTCGCACCGGCGTAAGGCTGCATCGTCCCCGGCTGCGCGGCGTGCGCGGCGGCGCACGTCGCGAGCGCCGCGCACGCCACGGCCGGGAGAATCGGCACGCGGGCGGTGCGACGCGACGTGCGACTCGAACTGAACTGCGTTTTCATGAATGTGAATCCTGGCGATGGCACGCTTTCGAACGAGGGCACGGTGTCAACGCTCCGTGGGCACGGAGGGCAGCGGCGGAACGCCCGGGCCCGCACCGCCCGCCTGGGCAACGCTCGACGTGTCCGATTTCTCGGAGCCGCGGTAAATGGTCACGGTGCGCGGCATGGCCGGCGCAGCGCTCGGCGCACCCGTCTGCGTGGGGCGCGCGCGCGGCAGATCGCGCACGGCGCGGGAAATGTCGCCGGCCCAGATCGGCTTGCGTTCGGGCGCCGACGCGCCGGCGGGCGCCGCCGGGTCGCGGCTGACCGTCGCGAAGCTGCGCAGCGCGAGCGAGAGGCTGCCGAGACGCGCCGCGACCGCGACGACTTCGCCCATGCGCGGCGTGACTTCGAGCGTCACGGTGCGGGCGCGGGCCACGGCGACATCGGCATCGCCATCGATTTTCGGCCGCTTGATTTCGGAGCCGACGGCGAGCACGCGCACATGCTCCACCACCGTTTCGCTCGATACGGCGAGATCCGGCGATTCGGTGCGGCGGTCCATTTGCTGGGTGAGCAGCAGGTCGACATAGTCGCCCGGCTGGATCAGGCCGGCATTGCCGGACACGTCGTCGACGGCGACCGACACCGCGCGCATGTCGGGCTTGAGCGTCGCGGCGAGAAAACCGGGGGCGCTCGGCAGGAACACATCGTCGGAAACGAGGACGGTGCCCGCATCGACCGGATGGCGCAGCAACGCGCCCTTCAGGTCCGGCGCTCCCGCGACGCCGGCTACGATCGCGTTCGTCGGAATCTGCGTCTTGGGCGTGTCCTTCCAGGCGAGGTCTTCGTCGCGCAGCAACAGGCCTTGCGGCAGGCTCGCGGCGCTCACCAGCACTTTCTCGCTCGTCACGACGGGTTTGGCCGTGTGCGACGCGCTCGCGAGGACGACGCGCACGATCAGCGCGATCAGAAGAGCGCCGACCAGCAGCACGGCAAATTTGATGATGTTGGACATGGGGACGTCGTCCTATCGCGTCGAGAGGAGGTGCAGCAGGGCAGGCAGCACGATGACGAAGCCGCCGCCGAAGGCGAGCGCCACGCCGTACGGCACGCCGCGCTGCGCGGAGAACATCGCGAGCGCGCGCAGCGGTACGAAGCGCTGAGACGGATTCATGTTGCGGGTGGCGAGGCTCACGAGCGACACCACGGTCCCGATCACCGAGACGAGCGTCAGCGTGGCGAGCGAAAGACTGAACCCCACCCACAGAAAGATGACTGAAGCGAGCTTGGCGTCGCCGCCGCCCAGCATGCGTGCGGCGAACAGGACCGCGCAGGCGAGAAAGACGATGACGGCGAGCAGCAGATGCGAGATGACATCGTCGAGCGGCATGCCGGCGATGAGTGCATCGACGAAAAACAGGGCGCCGATCGTGAGAACGATGCTCGTCGGCAGGCGCCGGGTGCGCACGTCGCTGACGGCGAGCCACAGCAGGGCGCCCAGCACGGCAAGACGAATGACGAGAGACAGTACGTTCACGATGGGCTCGATTCGTTTAGGTCGGACGGGGTCCGGGCGTTGGACGGCCCGGACCCGGCACTCGGCTGCTTAGCTGCCAGCCGCGCTCTTCACTTTGGTAGTGAGATTCGAAAAGATGTCCTGCATGTTGGTGCTGAATGCCGAGCCGACGGCCACCAGCGCGACCACGACGATGCCGGCGAGAATCGCGTATTCCATGGCGCTGACGCCACGTTCGTCGCGCACGAAGGCCTTGAGAAGTTTTTGCATGTTGCTTCCTTGATGAGTGATGAGTCGGGTTTGCAGTGCCAGAGGGGAAGTGCTTACCACGTTGGAGCATATCCACAGCTGCCCTGGCCAAACTCGAGAACAAAAGGCAAAACAGGCTCTAATTCCACACGACCTGGGTGCTATGGATAAGCCCGTTAACGGCACGGCTTGAATCGGCTTTAACCGATTCGAGTAAATATTCGCGGGCGGGACGAATCCTTCGACGGCCCCGTGTGGCGGGGCTCGCAGGCGATTGGCGGCGTCGCCGGACGGCGTCGCAAACGATTGGCGTCGCGTCGGAAGCGCGGTGGAGATGCACATCGACGAACTCGTATTCGAACGTTTTCGTGAGCGCGGCAAACGTTTGCTTCGGCGATGAACGCGGGCATGCACGTTGCTCGCCTCATCGGCGCAAGTCCACTTCAAAAGGAGTACCGACATGCCCGAAAAGAAAACTCTCGAGCGCGCGGCGAAGGCCAGGCGCGAAGGCAAGTCGCCGAGCACGCAAGCCGGCGCGTTCGTGAAGGAGCAGATCGATCACGTGCGCCAGGGCAAGCACGGCGCGAAGTCGGCGAAGCAGGCCATCGCGATCGGGCTGTCCGAGGCGCGCCGCTCAGGCGTGAAGATGAAGGCGCCGAAGAAGGGCACGGCGTCCGAGGCGACGCGCAAGAAGGCCGCGCAGGACACGAAGGCCGCGCATCGCACGACGAAGAGCCCGAGCACCGAATCGAAAGCGAAGCGATCGGCGACGTCCACGCGCGTGCTCAAGCGCGAAAGCACCAAGGCCGCGTCGCACAAGTCGCTGTCGCGTCAGACGCATGCCGCCGCGAGCCGGCGCTCGGCGGCCGATCGTTCAGCTGCCGCGAAGAAGGGCTGGGCGACGCGGCGCAGGAACGCGGCCGCGAAGTCGAAGGGTTCGCACGCGCGTCACGCGTCGCGCTGAAGCAGAAGCATGCGGGCGTAGGACACCGCCATCGTCGCGAGTTCCTGTGCGGCGGGCGTGAGCGGCACGCCCGCGCGGCGCAGCAGGCACACGGGCGTTGTCGCGGCGCGTTCGGCGATCGGCACGATCTCGACATGCTCGCGAAAGAACGGATGCCCGGCGAGACTCGCGGGTTCGAGCCCGAGGTAATCGCTCGACGCGATGCAGTGCAGCGTGTCGAAGACGGCCTCGGTCGTCGCGGCGATGCGCGGCGGCGCGAGCATCGCGTGCTCGAACAGCGCCGACAGCTTGTTGCCGAGCGCGCCGCCGCCGCGTTGCCGCGTGCTGACCCACTCGGCGTCCTGCAAGTCCGCCAGCGTGCGCGATCGCGCGAGCGGATGGCCGCGCCGCGCGATCACCGCGACGTCGGAGTCGAAGAGCGGCGTCGTCTCCATGTCGTGGATATCGGCGCCGGGCGCAATCAACGCGAGCGCGAAGTCGAGGCTGCCGTCGCGCACCCATGACGTCAGCATGCGCGAGGTCGCGCTCGTCAGATGCACGTCGATGCGCGGACAGCGTTCCCGATAGCTCGCGAGCAGCGCCGGAAAGAGCCGCATCGTCGCTTCCGCCGCGAGTCCGAGCGCGACGCGCCCCGTCAGTTCGCCGCGCAGTTGCCGCATCTCGTCTTCCGTCTTGCGGCATTCCCCGACGATCAGCTCGGCGCGCACGCGCAGGCGCTCGCCGATCGGCGTAAGGCGCGCGCCGCGCACGTCGCGTTCGAACAGCGGTCCGCCGGCCAGCGCTTCGAGCTTCTGCAACTGCTGCGTGACGCCGCTTTGCGCGATGTCGAGCCGTCGCGCGGCGGCGCGCACGCTGCCCGCATCGGCGACGGCGACGAACATGCGCAACTGCGTCAGAGTCAGATCCACGCTGGATATCTCCGTCGAATGATCTCGAAAAGTGATCATGATAAGCAAAACGTGTCTTTTTGTGAGCGTTTTGCGCCCGTACCATCGGTGGCCATATTCAGGAGACACCGCGTTCATGATCAGACTCAGCTCACTCTTGCTGGCCGCCGCGCTCGCCGCGGCCGCGCCGGTTCACGCGAAAGACGCCGATACCTTGCGCCTCGGCATCGATCCCGGTTATCCGCCGATGGACGTGAAGACGCCCGACGGCCACGTCGCGGGCTTCGACGTCGATCTCGGCGATGAAATCTGCCGCCGCATCGCGATGCGCTGCCAGTGGGTCGAGCTGGAGTTCTCGGGGATGATTCCCGCGCTGCAGGCGCGCAAGATCGACGGGATCATGTCGTCGATGGCGATCACCGACAAGCGCATGAAGCAGATCGCCTTTTCCACCAAGCTGTTCGAGTTCCGCTCGCGTCTGATCGCGAAGCAGGGCGCGCCGCTCACGGCGAGCGCGCAGGGTTTGCGCGGCAAGCGCATCGGCGTGCAGAGCGGCAGCCAGTTCGAAACCTATGCGATGAAGAACTGGCAGCCGGGCGGCGTCGAAGTGGTGGCGTATCAGAGCATGGACGGCGTGCTGAGCGACCTGACCGCGGGACGCATCGATGCCGCGCTGCTCGGCTCGGTCGAAGCGGAACACGGCTTTCTGAAGACGCCGCGCGGCGCGGGCTTCGCGTTCGTCGGCGAGCCGCTGCCGATGGGCGATCACGGCGTCGGCATGGGCTTGCGGCAGGACGATGCGGCGCTGAAGGCGAAGGTCGACAAGGCCGTTGTCGACATGCGCGCCGACGGCACGTATCAGAAGATCGCGCGCAAGTATTTCGATTTCGACGTGTACGGCGACTGACCATGCAAACGAAACGTCATCCGCTCGTCTCGACCACGCTCGGCACGTCGCGCGAGCTCGTCAGCTTTCATTTCGGCGCTGCCCGCGAGGGTGAGCGCGTCTATCTGCAAGCCTCGCTGCACGCCGATGAAACCCCCGCGATGCTCACCGCGTGGACGCTGAAGCAACGTCTCGCCGCGCTCGAAGCCGAGGGCCGCATGCGCGGCGAAATCGTGCTGGTGCCGGTAGCGAATCCCATCGGCCTGTCGCAGCATGTGCTCGGGCAATTCCTCGGGCGCTTCGAGGCGAACAGCGGCCACAACTTCAACCGCAGTTTTCCGATGCCGTCCGCCGCCGCGCTGATCGAACGCGTCGGCGCGCGCTTGTCGCCAGACGATGCCGCGCACAATGCGCGCGTTCTGCGCGGCGCGCTCGTCGACATGCTCGGCGAGACGAGCGCGAAGAACGAGTTCGAATCGCTGCGGCTCGCGTTGCTGACGCTGGCTTCGGGCGCCGATATCGTGCTCGATCTGCATTGCTCGCTCGAAGCGACGATGCACCTCTACACGAGCCCCGCGAGCTGGCCGGCGATCGAGCCGCTCGCGCGCTTTCTCGGCGCAAACGGCGTGCTGCTCGCGACGGATTCGGGCGGCCAGTCCTTCGACGAGGTTCACGCGCTCTTGTGGAACGAAGTCCGGGCGCGTCTGGGCGACGGCACGCCGCTCGGCGCGCCGAATATCGCGGCGACGATCGAGCATCGCGGGCAGCGCGACGTCGATTACGAAACGGCGTCGCACGATGCGGAGGCGATCGTCGATTATCTGATCGCGCGTGGCGTGATTGACGGCAATGCGAAGGACGCGCCGCCGCTCGCGCAACCCGCGACACCGCTCGCGGGCAGCCAGCAACTGACGGCGCCGGTGAGCGGGATCGTCGTGTATCGCGCGAAAGTGGGCGCGCGGCTGAAGGCGGGCGATCCGGTGTTCGATATCGTCGATCCGATCACCGATGAAGTGACGACCGTCACGACGAGCAACGACGGCGTGTTCTATATGCGTCGCGCGATTCGCTTCGTGTACGCGGGCGCGCCGATGGGACGGGTCACGGGCGAAAGGACGATCAGAAACGGGGTGTTGATCGGGGCGTGATGGATACCACTTTGCGCGTGAACCTACGACCAGAATTCGCGCGCGACGTGCGCTGCCCAGTTCGGGAATTCGGACTTATAGAAAATATGCAGGCCCTCGTTGAACGAAGCCGCTTTCAGACCATTGCAAGACGCGAGCAGTGTCAGCGACGCCGGCGTAAAGAACGAAATGTGGCCGTTGCGCGGCATGCAATACCACCAGGACTCGATGCCGTGATCGGAGATATTCGCGGGCAGAAGCAGCGTGCTGAACACGATGCTTCCGCTTTCGTCGAGCAGGCTCGCGAGCGATTTCACTAGTTGATGCGGATCGGTATGGTGTTCGAATACTTCGAAAGTGAAAACGACGCGATAACGCTCTGCGAGCGCGCTTTCATCCGATTGTTGGCTGAAAGGATCGTAGGAGCGCACATTCTGAAAACCGCGCGCCTTGAGCTGTTGTTCAAACAACCCAAGACCCGAGCCGAAATCGAGAATCTTTTCCGTCGACAAGGCTGAAAATATTTCGGATATCTGTCGGGCGTTATCGTCTGGACGGACGAAGGTGTAGTCAGGATCCTGCCGGACGTAATCCGCGTTGTAGGTATGTGCACCGAAGTCTTCTGAGGTCCATTCATCGAACGCGCGAGTAAACGCAAACCCGCATTGTTCGCATCGGTAATAGTAGATCGGGATGCCGGAATAAGGATCGACCTTTTTTCCCGCCCCAATGTCCGCACCGCCTCGCGAGAAATCGACCACGCCACAAAGCGCGCTTCGACTCCCGCAGCATTTACACGTTGAGTCCAGCGGGGTGTATCGGAAATTCTCGAGCAATTTGGGCCTCCGTTGAAATTGCTCGGATCATAACCTTTCGGGGTGCGAACGAGTGTGCCGTTCTGTGCGGAGGATGATTACAACAGGACGATTCTTTCACCGGACGGACACGCCGGGCGCATATTTCCCGTGCTCGCTAGAATGACTCTTCCCTCTCGAGGAGTCTCGCCATGCTGGACTTCGTACGCCACGCCCGCACGCCGATGCTCGATCTCGCCTACGCCGATTCCGGTCCCGCCGACGGTCCCATCGTGCTGCTGATCCACGGCTGGCCCGATGCGGCGCGCGCGTGGAACGCCGTGGCCGCGCGGCTCAACGACGCGGGTTATCGGACCATCGTGCCGGAGTTGCGCGGCGCGGGCGGCACGCGTTTCCTGCGCGACGACACCGTGCGCGACGGCTCGGGCGTCGCGCTCGCGCAAGACGCCGTCGATCTCGCCGATGCCCTCGGCATCGCCACATTCGATGTCGTCGGCCACGACTGGGGCGCGCGCGCCGCGTACACCCTTTCCGCCCTGTTTCCCGGGCGCGTGCGGCGCATGGCCGCGCTCGCGCTCGCATATCAGCCGCGCGGCGTCTTCACATTGCCGGATTTTTCGCAGGCGCGGCGCTTCTGGTACCAATGGTTCATGTCGCTCGATGGCGGCCCGGACGCGGTCGCCGCCGATCCCAAAGGCTTCGCGCGCCTCCAGTGGGAAACCTGGTCGCCGCCCGGCTGGTTCGACGAGGCCGAATTCGCGACGACCGCGCGAGCATTCGAGAATCCCGACTGGGTGCCGATCACGCTGAACGCGTATCGCCGGCGCTGGCGCAGCGACCAGCCGTCCGATCCGGCGCTCGCCGAGCTTTACACGCGGCTTGCGACGATCGAGCGCATCGGCGCGCCGGCGCTGATGATCCAGGGCGGCGCTGACGCCTGCGACGAACCGGCGAGTTCGGAAGGACAGGCGCACTATTTCACGGCGGGATACCGGCGCGTCGTTATCGACGGCGCGGGGCACTTTCCGCTGCGCGAAGCGCCGGACGCGGTCGCGGAAGCGGTCATCGCGCATCTGACGTAATCAGCGGGCAGGCGAGCGGCTTGCGCAACGTCACCGGACACGGCTGACACGTTTGGCGACAAACACTGTATGCGTGTACAGTACTGATCGCTATGGCGGCCGCGCACTTCCGAACACTCGTGCGACCTCGTCGAACACTTCGAGCAAGCTGCCTAACTTATTGAACCGGTTGAAAAATTGGCATCGAACAACGCAATCCGCATTCGCGGCGCACGTCAGCACAACCTCAAGAATCTCGACCTCGACCTGCACACGGGCCAGATGACGGTCGTGACCGGGCCGTCCGGTTCCGGCAAGTCGAGCCTCGTGTTCGACACGCTCTACGCGGAAGGTCAGCGGCGCTACGTCGAGACTTTCAGCGCGTACGCGCGCCAGTTTCTCGACCGGATGGACCGTCCGCAGGTCGATCGCGTGGACGGCGTGCCGCCTGCTATCGCCATCGACCAGACGAATCCGGTGCGAAGTTCGCGCTCGACTGTCGGCACGATGACCGAGCTGAACGATCACCTGAAGCTCTTCTACGCGCGCGCCGCCGAACTCTTCGATAAAAAGACATCGCACCGCGTGCGTCACGACACGCCCGAAACGATCTACGCCGAGCTACTCGAACGCACGCGCGCCGACGATCCGCGTCTCGCGATCACGTTTCCGGTCGAACTGCCCGACACCGCGAGCGACGAGGAAGTCGAGCAATGGCTCTCCGCGAGCGGCTATACGCGCGTGCAGGCGAAGCGCCACGTGCAGACGGCATCGGGCGCGCGGCAAATGCTCGATGTCGTCGCGGACCGTTTTCGCTTGCAGAACACCGAGCGCTCGCGCGCGCTGGAAGCCATCGAAAGCGCGTTGCTGCGCGGCACCGGCCGCGTCGACGTTTATGTGCTGAAGGAAGAAGGCGAGCCGGACATCTGGCGTTTCTCCACCGGCCTGCATAGCCCGGAAAGCGATCTGCGTTACGCGGACCCGCAGCCGGCGCTGTTCTCGTTCAATTCCGCGTATGGCGCGTGCGAAACGTGCCGCGGCTTCGGGCGCGTGATCGGCGTCGATTACGGCCTCGTCATTCCCGACGATAAAAAGACGTTACGCGAAGGCGCGGTCAAAACGCTGCAGACGCCCGCGTGGAAAGAAAATCAGGACGATCTCGTGCGCTACGGCGCGAAGGCGGGCATTCGTCTCGGCGTGCCGTGGAAGGATCTCACGCAGCAGGAACGCGACTGGGTCATCAAGGGCTCGCCCGACTGGACCGGCAAGTGGCAGAACCAGTGGTACGGCGTGCAGCGCTTCTTCGACTATCTGGAGTCGAAGGCGTACAAGATGCACATTCGCGTGTTGCTGTCGAAATATCGCAGCTATACGACGTGTCCGGTGTGCGCCGGCGCGCGCCTCAAGACCGAATCGCTGTTGTGGCGTCTCGGCACGAAAGAGCAGGCCGATGCCGTGCTCTCGCCGCACGATCGCTTCATGCCGGCAGGCGTCGATTGGACGCGCGCGCAACTCGAAGCGCTACCCGGACTCACGGTGCACGACCTGATGCTGATGCCGATCGAGCGCATTCGCCGCTTCTTCGATTCGCTGACGCTGCCTTCCACCCTGCTCGACGAAGCGCTCAAGCTGCTGCACGCGGAAGTGCGCACGCGCCTGAAATATCTCTGCGATGTCGGTCTCGGCTATCTGACGCTGGATCGTCAGTCGCGCACGCTCTCCGGCGGCGAAGTGCAGCGCATCAATCTGACAACCGCGCTCGGCACGTCGCTCGTGAATACGTTGTTCGTGCTCGATGAGCCGAGCATCGGGCTGCATCCGCGCGATCTGAACCGCATCGTCGAGGCGATGCATCGTCTGCGCGATGCGGGCAACACGCTCGTTGTCGTGGAGCACGATCCATCGGTGATGCTCGCGGCGGATCGTCTCATCGACATGGGGCCGGGGCCGGGCGAGCGCGGCGGGCAGATTGTCTACGACGGCGCGCCCGACGACATCCAGACCACCGACACGCTGACCGGCGCGTATCTCGGCGGCCGCAAGCATGTGGCGCATGCGTCGAACTGGAATCGCCGCGTCGTCGATGCGAACACGCCGCGCCTCACGCTCGAAGGCGCGAGCGATCACAACCTGCGTGACGTGACGGTCGATATCCCGTTGCAGCGTCTCGTGTGCGTGACGGGCGTATCCGGCTCCGGCAAATCGACGCTGATCCAGGACGTGCTCGCGCCCGCGCTGATGCGTCATTTCGGCAAGGCCACGGAAGCGCCTGGCGCGTATCGCGATCTGAAGGGCGCGGAGCATCTGAGCGACGTCGTGTTCGTCGATCAGTCGCCAATCGGCCGCACGGCGCGCTCGAATCCGGCGAGCTATGTCGGCGCATTCGATGAAATCCGCAAGCTCTTTGCGAAGGCGCCGCTCGCGTTGCAGCGCGGCTATAGCGCGAGCATGTTCAGCTTCAATTCGGGCGACGGACGCTGCCCCACATGCGGCGGCTCGGGCTTCGAGCACGTCGAAATGCAGTTCCTGAGCGATGTCTATCTGCGTTGCCCGGATTGCGACGGACGCCGTTATCGCGCGGAAATCCTCGAAGTGAAGATCGAGCGCGGCGATCGTCAACTGAGCGTCGCCGATGTGCTCGAACTGACCGTCAGCGAAGCGGTCGCGCTGTTCGCCGGCGACAAGGAAGTGCTGCGCGTGCTGCAGCCGATCGTCGATGTCGGTCTCGAATACGTGAAGCTCGGCCAGCCCGTGCCGACGCTTTCCGGCGGCGAGGCGCAGCGTCTCAAGCTCGCGGGCTTCCTCGCGGAAACGTCGCAGGCGAGCAAGAGCGAAAGCCGTCTCTTCATGTTCGACGAGCCGACCACGGGCCTGCATTTCGACGATATCGCCAAGCTGATGCAGGCGCTGCGTCGGTTGCTCGAACGCGGTCATTCGCTGATCGTCATCGAACACAATCTCGATGTCATTCGCGCCGCCGACTGGATCATCGATCTCGGCCCCGAAGGCGGCGATGGCGGCGGGCAAGTCGTATGCGTCGGCACACCTGACGATGTTTCGGCGTGCGAACAATCGCATACGGGCCGCGCGCTGATCGAGTACGAAGAAGCGATGGCGCCGGGCGCGGCAGAAAAGCGCGCGGGCGTGCCGTTGCAGCTCGCGGCAGAAGTGGCGAGCGCGCGGCGCGCGTTGCAGGGCGAGAACGTCGTGCGCATCGTCAATGCGCGAGAGCACAATCTGAAGTCGCTCGATGTCGATATCCCGCACAACAAGTTCAACGTCGTGACGGGCGTGTCCGGCTCGGGCAAGTCGACGCTCGCGTTCGATATCCTCTTTCACGAAGGCCAGCGGCGTTACCTCGAATCGCTGAACGCGTATGCGCGCTCCATCGTGCAGCCGGCGGGCCGTCCCGAAGTCGATGCGGTATATGGCATTCCGCCGACCGTCGCGATCGAGCAGCGCCTGTCGCGCGGCGGACGCAAGTCGACGGTCGCGACGACATCGGAAGTCTGGCACTTCCTGCGCTTGTTGTACGTGAAGCTCGGCATCCAGCATTGCATCCACGACGGCACGCCGGTGCAATCGCAGAGTTCGGAGTCGATTGCCGCGCAGATCATGCGCGATTTCAAGGGGCAGCACGTGGGACTGCTTGCGCCGCTCGTCGTGAACCGCAAGGGCGTCTATACCGATCTCGCGAAATGGGCGAAGGCGCGCGGCAATACGCATCTGCGCGTCGACGGCGAATTCCTGCCCGTGAGTCCGTGGCCGAAGCTCGACCGCTTCCGCGAACATACGATCGAACTGCCGGTTGCGGATATCGTCGTGTCGGCGGATAACGAAGCGGAACTGCGGCGTCTGCTCGATGACACGCTCGAAATCGGCAAGGGCGTGATGCATCTTTGCGCGCCGCTCGATGACCTGCATGGCTCGTGGCAGGACGGCGCGCGCCGCGGCAACGAAGAAACGCGCGTGTTCTCGACAAAGCGCGCGTGCCCGGTATGCGGCACGAGTTATCCCGAACTCGATCCGCGCATGTTCTCGTACAACAGCAAGCATGGCTGGTGCAATACATGCGTCGGCACGGGCGTGAAGCTCACGCGCGAGCAGCGCGCCGCCTTCGACGACACGCTCTTCGCGCAGGACGATCGCGGACGCGAGCAGAGCATCGGATCGGTGGATCAGGAACCGGACGATATCGTCGATCAGCCGTGTCCGGATTGCGAAGGCACGCGTCTGAACGATGTCGCGCGCGCTGTCACGTTTGGCGATTATCCGATCACGGAAGTCGGACGCTGGACCGTCAGCGACACGCGCGAGTGGATTGCATCGCTGAAACTGAAGGGCCGCGATGCGGATATCGCACGCGACGTGGTCAGCGAAATCGAAGGGCGCCTACAGTTCCTCGAAGAAGTCGGGCTCGGCTATCTGAGCCTCGATCGCGCCGCGCCGACGCTCTCCGGCGGCGAAGCGCAACGCATTCGTCTTGCTGCGCAACTCGGCAGCAACCTGCAAGGCGTGTGCTATGTGCTCGATGAGCCGACCATCGGTCTGCATCCGCGCGACAACCTCATCCTGCTGTCCGCGCTCAGGAAGCTCAACGACAAGGGCAATACGCTCGTGGTCGTCGAGCACGATGAAGACACGATTCGCCGCGCGGATCACATCATCGATATCGGGCCGGGGGCGGGCAAGCGCGGCGGCACGGTGGTCGCGCAGGGCAACGTGACGGACCTCGCGGCGCACAAGGCTTCGCTCACAGGCCAGTTTCTCGCGAATCCGATCGTGCATCCGCTCCAGCCCCGACGCGACGTGCGCACGGGCACCGCGAAACGCGCTGCTGTTCCTGAGCAATGGCTGACCGTCGAAGGCGCGACGCTGCACAATTTGCGCAACGTGACGGCGAGCATGCCGCTGAATCGGCTCGTCGCGATTACCGGCGTGTCGGGCTCGGGCAAGTCGACGCTCGCGCGCGACGTGCTGATGACCAATCTGCTCGATGCCGTCGGCCGTTCGGTGCTGTCGTCGCCGGCGGTGCGGCGCGCGCGCAAGGCCGCGCAGGCCGCGGATACGGGCAAGCCCGGCACGAAATCGCGCGCCAGCGTGCTCGCACGCGAAGCGCCGCGTCCGAAGTTCGATGTCGCGCATGCGTGGCAGGGCTGCGCGGGCGTGACGGGCTTCGAGGCTATCGATCGCGTGCTCGAAGTCGATCAGACGCCGATCGGCAAGACGCCGCGTTCGTGCCCGGCGACGTACATCGGCATGTGGGACACCATCCGCAAGCTGTTCGCCGATACGCTCGAAGCCCGCGCGCGCGGCTATACGCCGTCGCGCTTCTCGTTCAACACGGGCGAAGGACGTTGCCCGGCGTGCGAAGGCCAGGGCGTGCGGACCATCGCGATGAGCTTCCTGCCCGACGTGAAGGTGCCCTGCGACGTATGTCACGGCCAGCGCTTCAATCCGGAGACGCTCGCGGTGACGTGGCGCGGCAAGAACATCGGCGAAGTGCTGACGATGGAAATCGACGAAGCCGTCGAGTTCTTCTCGTCGATGCAAAGCATCGCGCACCCGTTGCAATTGCTGTGCGATGTTGGCCTTGGTTATCTGACGCTCGGCCAGCCGTCGCCGACGTTGTCGGGCGGCGAGGCGCAGCGCATCAAGCTCGTCACGGAGCTGTCGAAGGTACGCGACGACATCACGCGGCGCGGCCAGAAGCCGCCGCATACGCTGTACGTGCTCGACGAGCCGACCGTCGGTTTGCACATGGCGGACGTCGCGAAGCTGATTCGCGTGCTGCATCGGCTGGTGGATGGCGGACATAGCGTGATCGTCATCGAACATGATCTCGATGTGATCGCCGAAGCCGACTGGGTCATCGATCTCGGGCCGGAAGGCGGCGTGAACGGCGGCACGATCGTCGCGCAAACGGACCCGGACACGCTTGCGACGCATCCGCGCAGTCATACGGGCGCGGCGCTGCGGCCGGTTCTGGGGCGCACGCGTCCCGCCGAGGATGCGGCATGATTTCCGATCTCGATACGCTCATCGCGTCGATGCAGCCCGAATTGCAGCCCGGCGTGTACGTGTTCGCGTCGCTGCCGCATGATGCGATGGTGACGGGCGCGGGCATCGTCGCGACGTTTCGCGAGCACGAGGGCTTGACGGTCGTGATGGAAGAAGACGCGGCGCGGACGGCGGGCATCGCGCCGCTGTTTCGCGCGGCGTGGATCACGCTGACCGTGCATTCGGATCTGAACGCGGTCGGGCTGACAGCGGCGTTCGCGCGGGCGCTCGGCGAGGCGAACATCAGTTGCAATGTGATCGCGGCGGCGTATCACGATCACATCTTCGTTCCGGTCGAAGAGGGCGCGCACGCCGTGCATGTCCTGCGAGATTTGCAACGCAGTGCTGGTAAGCTTTCGCCCTCATCAAAACCATGAAATCGACATAGATGGAAACGCAGGACAAAGCCGTCGCGCTGAAAAGAATGAAATGGTTCGCTGCCGCGCTGCTCGTCGCGGCGGGTGGCCTGTTTGCGCTCGCCAAAAGCCAGCACGATGCGGGCGTGTGGGCGTGGGTCTCGTCGTTCGCGGAAGCCGCGATGGTCGGCGCGCTCGCGGACTGGTTCGCGGTCGTGGCGCTGTTTCGCCATCCGCTCGGCGTGCCGATTCCGCACACGGCGATCCTGCCGGCGAACAAGGCGCGCGTCGCGGACAACCTCGCTGTGTTCGTGCGCGACCGCTTTCTCGGCACGGATGCGCTCGTCGCGCGCGTGAATGCGTTCGATCCGGCGAGCCGGCTGTCGATGTGGCTTGCGGAACCGAAGAACTCGGAGCTGCTCGGCAAGAAGGCGGTGACGGCGGTGGGCCAGTTGCTGTCTTTCGTCGACGACGAGCGCGTCAAGTCGATGCTCTACGACACGCTGCGCCGCCGCGCGGATACGTTCGATCTCGCGAGCGCGGCGGGAAGTGTGCTGTCGACGCTGACATCGGACCGGCGTCATCAGTTGCTGCTCGACGAGGGCCTGAAGCAGCTCGCCGGCTGGCTCGACAAGCCGGAAGTGCAGGAGATGCTGGCGACGCGCATTGTCGCGGTGGCGGGCGAGGAGTATCCGAAGCTCGTCGGCATGCTGGGTTTCGTCGGGCTGAACGCCGAGGATCTTGGCAACAAGTTCGCCGCTGGTCTGGTGCGCGGCGCGAATCAGTGGCTGCACGATGTGAGCAGCGACCCGGAGCATGAGCGTCGCAAGGCATTCGATGCGGCCGTCGAGCGATTTGTCGAACGGCTGAAGACCGATCCGGCGTTCAAGGCGCGTATCGATGAGCATAAGCGCGAATGGCTCGGGCGACCTGAGTTGCGGGGTTACGTGAACGGGCTGTGGGATGAGTTCATCGCGTGGCTCGATGCGGATATCCGGCGGCCGGATTCGTCGCTGCATGCGAAGGTCGTGGCGATGGCGGGTGGATTTGCCGAGGCGCTCGGCAGTGATCCGGCGTTGCGGGATTCGATCAACGAGCATATGCGGGATGCGTTGAAGGCGCTCGCGCCGGAGTTGCGCGATGGCATTGCGAAGCATATTGCCGCCACCGTCAAGCAGTGGGACGATGCTACGCTCGTCAGGGATGTTGAGTTGAATATCGGCAGGGATTTGCAGTTTATTCGCGTGAATGGGACGTTGGTGGGTGGGGCCGTCGGGATTTTGATTCACGCTGTGAGTGTGTTTGTGGGTTGAGTTTTTTTTGTTTTTTTCGCTGGGTCCCGTATTCGTGTTGGTCTATTAGCACTGCCCCTGTGCGGGGCGGCAGTCACTTTCTTTGCTGCTGCAAAGAAAGTAACCAAAGAAAGCAGCTCGTTCAGGCCCGCGGTCACACGTAGTTTGGGTAGTTCTCTCGTCCCCGATGGCACTCGCCTAAAGAGTGCCCTCATCACAATCACCGGGCTTGGCTCGCGCACGGTCTGCCGCCCAAAACCGTTCAGCGCGCTGGTTCAGCACCAAATGGCTCCTGCCCGCTTCGCGGCCGATGGGTCAATCGGGTCCGCGCGCGCTTCTTTGCTGATATCTCCATCTCATTGCAGGTGCCCTCCACTGGTTTCCCTTGTGGACTCCACGGCAGCGCGTAGCGCTGTGCCGGATGTATGATTGCTGAACCGGTGCCCTGAAACGACTAGCTAGTCAGACCGTGCGCGATCCAAGCCCGATGGGGCCTACGAGGGCACTCTTTAGGCGAGTGCCACTTTCAACGAGAGAACTACCCAAACTACGTGTGACCGCGGGCCTGAACGAGCTGCTTTCTTTGGTTACTTTCTTTGCAGCAGCAAAGAAAGTGACTGCCGCCCCGCACAGGGGCAGAGCTAATAGACCAAAAACAAACCGGGATCCGGCGAAACAACAAAGCCAAGAAACCAAAAAACCCATGACCCGCATCGACCGCACCGATCAAACCCCGATCGACGCCGCGCGTCTGGAAGACGAATGGCTGGAACCCGGTGCGAACGGCGGCTTCGCCTCCGGCACGGTGGGAACGATGCGCACCCGCCGCTACCACGCGCTGCTGCTCACCGCGACGCAGCCGCCCGCAGGACGCATGGTGCTGATCAACGGCATCGAAGCATGGCTCCGAACAGGCGATAAGCGCTTTCCTCTGACGATGCAGCGCTACGCCCCCGACGTGCTCTATCCGGACACATCAGCGAGCCTGCTTTCCTTCGATACCGACCCGTGGCCGACATGGCGCTATCGCGTCGACAACGATGCAGCGATCATCGTCGCCGAAGTATTCGTCGCGAAGGAAGCACGCCAAACCGTGCTGCGCTGGCGTCTCG
The DNA here is from genome assembly GCF_001544795.2 of Caballeronia temeraria. Lineage (GTDB taxonomy): Bacteria > Pseudomonadota > Gammaproteobacteria > Burkholderiales > Burkholderiaceae > Caballeronia > Caballeronia temeraria. The sequence continues at coordinate 62,549 of NZ_FCOI02000009.1, forward strand.
AAGGCACATCGACAGCAGCGAAACTCGAAGTGCGTCCGCTGCTATCAGGACGCGACTATCACGCGCTGCATCACGAAAATCCGGCATTCTCCTTCGACGCCACCCTCGAAGGCGAACGCGTGCAATGGCAGCCCTATGCCGACCTTCCGACGATCTGCGTCACATCGAACGGCGCCTACGACCACGCGCCCGACTGGTATCGCAACTTTTGCTACGCACGCGAACGCGAGCGCGGACTCGATTTCACCGAAGACCTCGCGACACCCGGCGTCTTCACCTTCGACCTCTCGCGCGGCGACGCCATCATGATCCTGCACGACCACGCCGGCCACGACAAACCGTTCGAGGACAGCGCGCTCGCGCATGCATCGCATCTGGCATCGCGGGAAACGGAGCGCCGGGCGGCGTTCGGCTCGCGGCTCGCGCGCAGCGCCGATGCGTACGTCGTCACGCGCAACGTCGGCAAAACGATCATCGCGGGCTTTCCGTGGTTCACCGACTGGGGCCGCGACACCTTCATCTCGATGCGCGGCCTGCTGCTCGCCTCGGGCCGGCATCAGGAAGCGGAATCGATCCTGCTCGAATGGGCCGATACGATCTCCGAAGGCATGGTGCCGAACCGCTTCCCGGACAGCGGCGGTCTGCCGGAATACAACTCCGTCGATGCATCGCTGTGGTTCATCGTCGCCGTGCATGACTATCTCGCGACCGGCGACGCCCACGCCGCCACGACGAGCCGCCTGCAACGCGCCGCCGATGCCATTCTCGAAGGCTATTCGCGCGGCACGCGCTTCGGTATCGCCGCCGATACGGACGGTCTGCTGCGCGCAGGCGTCCCCGGCGTGCAACTTACGTGGATGGACGCGAAGGCGGGCAACTGGGTCGTGACGCCGCGCATCGGCAAGCCGGTCGAGGTGCAGGCGCTGTGGATCAACGCGCTGACGATCGCGAGCGCATGGAATCCGCATTGGCAGGCGCTGCGCGATCAGGCGCGGCTTGCCTTCGCGGCGCGTTTCGTCGATCCGGACACGCACACGCTTTTCGATGTCGTCGACGTGGATCACGAACCCGGCAAGATCGACCGCTCGATTCGTCCGAATCAGATCTTCGCGATCGGCGGATTGCCGTTTCCACTCGTCGATGGCGATATCGCGCGCGCTGTCGTCGGGCAGGCCGAAACGCAGCTTTTCACGCCGCTCGGCCTGCGCACGCTAGCGCCATCCGATCCGGCGTACAAGGCGCACTACGCGGGCGGCGTGCTGGCGCGCGACGGCGCGTATCACCAGGGCACCGTGTGGCCGTGGCTGATCGGCCCGTTCGTCGAGGCATGGGTGCGCGTGCATGGCGCGGACGGCGCGCGCGAGCGCTTTCTCGCGCCGCTCCATGCGCATCTCGATCGATACGGTCTCGATCACATCAGCGAAGTCGCCGATGGCGACGCCCCGCACACGCCCGGCGGCACGCCGTTCCAGGCGTGGTCGCTGGCGGAGCTGCTGCGCATCGACAAGCTGCTCGGGGACGCGTAGCCGCGCGTGCCGGCGTCAAAAACGCTAAATTACGAGTCTTGCCCGCCGTTCCGCACGCCGCCATCGAGGAGACGCCCATGTCGAAATCGCGCCCCGTCAACCAGCTCGACACCATCGAGGGCAAAAGGCTCCATTCGCCCGACTGCTCGCGCTGGCAGCGCTGGGGACCGTATCTGAGCGAACGGCAATGGGGCACGGTGCGCGAGGACTACAGCGAATTCGGCACGGCGTGGGAGTACTTTCCGCACGATCATGCGCGCAGCCGCGCGTATCGCTGGGGCGAGGACGGTCTAGCCGGCTTCGGCGACGACAAGCTCAACTGGTGCATCTCGCTCGCGCTCTGGAACGGCCGCGATCCGATCATCAAGGAGCGGCTCTTCGGCCTGACTAATCAGGAAGGCAATCACGGCGAGGACGTGAAGGAGCTGTACTTCTACATCGACGGCACGCCGACGCATTCCTACATGCGCATGCTCTACAAGTATCCGCATGCGGCGTATCCGTATGCCGATCTCGTCGATGAAAACGCGCGGCGCGGCGCCGACATGCCCGAGTACGAAGTGCTCGACACCGGTGTGTTCGACGACGAGCGCTACTTCGACGTTCAGGTCGAATACGCGAAGCACACGGCCGACGACATCCTGATGCGCGTGACAATCGAGAATCGCAGCGAGGTGTCGGCCGCGCTCGACGTGCTGCCGCAAATCTGGGCGCGCAATACGTGGTCGTGGAAGCCGACGCCGCTGAAGCCGTCGCTGAAGGTGGAGACGGTGCAGGGCGAGGGCACCTACGTACTCGCCGAACAAGGCGCCCATGAGCCGATGGTCGTCACCGCGTGGTCGCCGGATGCCGCGAATATCGAATGGCTGTTTTGCGAGAACGAGACCAACGTCAAGCGGCTTTTTCACATGGAAGGCACGGGGCCGTTCAAGGACGGCTTCAACGATTACATCCTTCAGGGCGACGAAGACGCGATCCGCCGCGACAAAGGCACGCGCGCCGCGGCGCATGCGCATCTCGAACTGGCGCCGCGCAGCAAGGCCGTGGTGTATCTGCGCTGGCGGCCCGAATCCGCGCCGGACGCGGTGCCGCTCGACGTCGACGGACTCTTCGCGCGCCGCCTCGCGGAAGCGGACGAGTTCTACGGCGCGCTGCAACACGATATCGCCGATGCCGATCAGCGGCTCGTGCAGCGTCAGGCGCTCGCGGGCATGTTGTGGTCGAAGCAGTACTATCAGTTCGACGTGACGCGCTGGCTCGACGGCGATCCGCTCCAGCCGAAGCCGCCGAAGCAGCGGCGCTCCGGACGCGATGCGGACTGGCGGCATCTGTGCAACGCGGACATCGTGTCGATGCCGGACAAGTGGGAATATCCGTGGTACGCGTCGTGGGATCTGGCCTTTCATGCGGCCGCGTTCGCGCTCATCGATCCGGAATTCGCCAAGCGCCAGTTGCTGCTGCTCGTGAAGGACCGCTATCAGCATCCGAACGGCCAGTTGCCCGCCTACGAATGGGCTTTCGGCGATGCCAATCCGCCCGTGCACGCGTGGGCGACGTGGCGCGTCTACGAGATCGATCGGGCGATCACCGGAAAGGGCGATCGCGATTTCCTCGAGCTCGTGTTCCACAAGCTGCTGCTGAACTTCTCGTGGTGGGTCAACCGCAAGGACGCCGACGGCAAGAACATCTTCCAGGGCGGCTTTCTCGGGCTGGACAACGTGGGCATCTTCGACCGCTCGTCGCCGCTGCCGACGGGCGGCCACATCGATCAGGCCGATGGCACCGCGTGGATGGCCGCCTATGCGCTCGACCTGATGCGCATCGCGCTCGAACTTGCGTACGCGAACAAGGTGTTCGTCGATATCGCCGTGAAGTTCTTCGAGCACTTCCTGTATATCGCGGAAGCGGTGAGCTGCGAGGACGACTGCGATACCGGCCTGTGGGACGGCGAGGACGAGTTCTTCTACGACAAGCTGCGCCTGCCCGATGGCACCAACGTGCCGATGCGCGTGCGCTCGATCGTCGGGCTGATTCCGCTTTTCGCGGTACACGTGCTGGAGCCGAAGGTGTATCGCTCGCTGCCGGAGTTGCGCGAGCGCCTGCACTGGTTCCTCGAACATCGCACGGATCTTTCGAGGCTCGTGTCGCGCTGGAACGTCTCGGGTCAGGGCAACAGCGTGCTGCTGTCGCTGTTGCGCGGACATCGCATGAAGGCGTTGCTCAGGCGCATGCTCGACGAAAGCGAATTCCTCTCCGATCACGGCGTGCGTGCGCTGTCGCGCGTGCATCTCGATAACCCGTTCGTCTTCTATCACAACAACGAAAGCTTCGGCATCCGCTATCTTCCGGCGGAATCGGACTCGCGCGTGTTCGGCGGCAATTCGAACTGGCGCGGCCCGGTGTGGATGCCGGTGAACTATCTGCTGATCGAATCGATTTACGAGTTCCATCGCTATTACGGCGACGATTTCCGCGTCGAATATCCGACGGGCTCGGGGCAGAAGTTCTCGCTCGCGCAGATCGCCGACGAACTCGCGCGCCGCGTGACTACGCTCTTTCTGCTCGACAAGAACGGCGAGCGTCCCGTGATGGCGGCGTATCCGCTGCTGCAGGCCGATCCGCGTTCGCGTGATCTCGTGCTATTTCACGAATATTTTCACGGCGATAACGGGCGCGGCGTTGGCGCATCGCATCAGACGGGCTGGAGCGGGCTGGTCGCGCTGCTGCTGCAACCGCATGCGACGGGACCGTCCGGCGTCGTGCCGCTCGCGGGCGAAGCCGATGCCGATATTCAGGAGTTCGCCGGGGCCAAGTAAGGCGTGGCGCGCGGTGGCGTTTCACGAAAGTCAAGAGTGAAACGCCTAAACCATAGTTCGGAATTATCTGGTGTTGTTGGCGGCGCTAACTGCGTAAGTTCGTTCAAACACGAACTCATGACAGTTTGGAGGACAACATGACTCACTCCATCAGCGCGTATTCCTTGAGCGGTTTCCAGATGGGCATGGGCGCCGGCGGCCGTGCCCGCGTCGAGCACGAACATTGCCCGCCGTTCGCCATCGTCATGTTCGTCTTCGCTCTCGCAATGCTGGGCGGCGTCTGGTCCAGCAGCCAGTTCGAGAGTTTCGCCGCCGGTTTGATCGCGTGGGCCGCGATCCTTACCATGCTGGGCGCATTCATCGACCGCCGGTTCAGCGGCGCGGCCGCGCTCGAGCGGCGCATTCGTCAGCGCGAGCGGGCGCGATGCCGCGCGCTGGGCGGCATTGCTTCGCGAAGCGGTTTCAGCCGGCAATGGCGCGACTGGAGGACGACAGCAACACAGGAATGGACTTCGATGTCGGCGTACCGGCGCCGTCCGCAACCGATGACAACGGCACGAGCGGGTTCGTCTCCGGATAGTACGCACCGAGGCAGCCGCGCGGAATGTCGTACTCGACCAGCTTGAATCCGTCCACGCGGCGCTCCACGCCGTCGTCCCATACGCTCGTGATGTCCACGAGTTCGCCCGGCTCGAAACCGAGCATGTCGATATCTTCGCGGTTCGCGAACAGCACGTGCCGTTGCCCGTACACGCCGCGATAACGATCGTCGAGGCCGTAGATCGTCGTGTTGTACTGATCGTGCGAGCGCGTCGTCATGAGCGTCATGAGGCGCTCGCCGTGCATGGCGCGGGCTCGGTGGATCGGCGTATCGACCGCGATCCGGTGCACGATGAATTGCGCCTTGCCGCTCGGCGTCTTCCAGACGCGGTCGCGCGAGGCCACGCCCAGATGGAACCCGCCCGGCTGCTTCAGGCGTTCGTTGTAGCGCTCGAAACCATCGAGCACTTTCTCGATGCCGTCGCGGATCAACGCGTAGTCGCCCGCCTGCGCGCGCCAGTCCACCTTGGCGGAGCCGAGCGTCGCATGCGCCATGCGCGCGACGATCGCCACTTCCGACAGCAGATTCGGCGAGGCCGGCTTGTTCATGCCGTAAGAGATGTGCACCATGCTCATCGAATCCTCGACGGACACGCCTTGCGGCACGCCGTTCTGAAGATCGATTTCCGTGCGGCCGAGCGTCGGCAGAATGAGCGCGTCGCGGCCATGCACGAGATGGCTGCGATTGAGCTTCGTCGTGATGTGCACGGTGAGGTCGCACGAGCGCATCGCTTCCCAGGTGCGCGGCGTGTCGGGCGTCGCGATCGAAAAATTCCCGCCCAGACCGATGAACACCTTCACCTTGCCTTCGAGCATCGCGTGAATGGTTTCGACGACGTCGTAGCCATGCTCGCGCGGCGGCTCGAAATCGTAGGCCGCGCCGAGGCGGTCGAGAAAAGCCTGCGTCGGCTTTTCCTCGATGCCGACCGTGCGGTCGCCCTGCACGTTCGAATGGCCGCGCACCGGGCATAGACCCGCGCCGCGCCGGCCGATATTCCCGCGCATCATCATCAGGTTCGAGAGCAACTGGATCGTCGGCACGGAGTTTTTGTGCTGCGTGAGACCCATGCCCCACGTCGAGATGACGGCGCGGCCTTGCGCGTAGATATCGGCGAGCTTCAGCAGATCGTCCATTTCCACACCCGATTCCGCGATGATCGCGTCCCAGCTTTCGGCGCGCAGATCGTCGGCGAAAGCGTCGAAGCCGGCCGTGTGCTCTGCGATGAAATCGACGTCGAGCACGCGCTCGCCGCCGTTTGCCAGCGCTGCATCGTCCAGTTCGATCACGCGCTTCGCCACGCCCTTGAGGAGCGCGAAGTCGCCGCCGACTTTCGGGCGGATGAACACCGAACTGATTTTCACGCCCTTCGGCGACAGCATGTCGAGCGTGTGCTGCGGGCTGGCGAAGCGTTCGAGGCCGCGCTCCTTCAGCGGGTTGATCGACACGATGGTCGCGCCGCGTTTCGCGCATTCGCGCAACTCGCCGAGCATGCGCGGATGATTCGTCGCCGGATTCTGGCCGAAGAGCAGCAGCGTGTCGGCGTGCTCGAAGTCGTCGAGCGTCACGGTGCCCTTGCCGATGCCGACCGTATGCGGCAGGCCGCGGCTCGTTGCTTCGTGGCACATGTTCGAGCAATCGGGGAAGTTGTTGGTGCCGTACATCCGCACGAACAACTGGTACAGAAACGCGGCCTCGTTGCTCGCGCGGCCCGACGTGTAGAACGCGGCGCGATCCGGATCGTCGAGTTTTTTCAGATGCGAGGCGATCAGTTCGAACGCATCGTCCCATTCGATCGGCACGTAGCGGTCGCGCTTCGCATCGTAGACGAGCGGATCGGTGAGCCGGCCATGCTGCTCCAGCTCGTAATCGGTCTGTGCCATCAGCGATGACACCGTGTGCTCCTCGAAGAACGCGGGCGTCACGCGCTTGCTCGTCGCTTCGGCGGCGACGGCCTTTACGCCGTTTTCGCAGAACTCGAAGGTCGAGCCGTGCTCGCGGTCGGGCCACGCGCAGCCGGGGCAATCGAAACCATCGGGCTGATTCTGCTTGAAAAGTGTCCTGTAGTTGCCGCCCGCCACCTTCTCCTTGACGAGGTTGATGGCGACCTGCTTCAGCGCGCCCCAGCCGGCGGCGGGATGCGTATAGGGTTCGATGCGCTCTTCGGGCTTTTTGAACATGGCGTGTCGGATGAGGCGATTAGCGTGCGATGTTCGAAGCGTACTGTGTTCCGAAACGCGTTCGGCACACAGAAAATGCGAAATAGAAGGGGTACAGTTGCGACGTTTTGCCCTAGACTGGGCGCATCGCGGTTAAAGGACGCCACTCACTTGAAGCTCTACGAGAAACTCGCCGATGAAATCGAGGAAGCCGTGCGGCGCGGCGTGTTCGCGGCGGGCGAGAAAATCGCGTCGGTGCGGCAGGCGAGTCAGCAGCACGGCGTGAGCATCAAGACGGTGCTGCACGCGTATGCGATTCTCGAAAGCCGTGGCATTCTCGAGACGCGTCCGCAGTCCGGCTATTTCGTGCGCGCGAAGCCGCAGGCGGGCGCGGCGCACAGCCAGCCGAAGCGCGTGATCGCGACGGCATTGGAAGTCGATGTGAGCCGCCTCGTGCTCTCGACGTTGCGCAGCATCCGCGCCCACGATGCCGTGCCGTTCGGCTCGCCGTATCCCGATCCCGAGCCGTTTCCGTGGCGGCGCATTAACCAGTACGCGAACGCGATCGCGCGGCGGCAAGCGAGCTGGAATCTCATCGACGATCTGCCGCCCGGCAATCCGCAGCTGATCCGCCAGATCGCGCGGCGTTACGCGGAAAACGGCGTGCCGGTCGATCCGGAGGAGATCGTCATCACTGTCGGCGCGACCGAGGCGATCAATCTGAGCCTGCAAGCGGTCGCGAAGCCGGGCGACACGGTCGCGGTCGAATCGCCGACGTATTACGCGATGCTGCACGCGATCGAGCGGCTCGGCATGCGCGCTATCGAGGTGCCGACGCATCCGGCGGAAGGCATCGACATCGAGGCTTTGGCGCAGATCATCGGGCAACAAACGATCGCCGCGTGCATGGTGATGCCGAACTTCCAGAATCCGCTCGGCTTTCAGATGCCGGACGAGCGCAAGCGTCAGCTCGTCGAGTTGCTGGCGGCGCACGAGATTCCCGTCATCGAAAACGATGTCTATCACGAGCTCTATTACGGCGATGCGCGGCCGTCGACGCTCAAGAACTTCGACACGAAAGGGCTCGTGCTGCATTGCGCATCGTTTTCGAAGAGTCTGACGGCGTCGTACCGGATCGGCTGGGCGATGCCGGGACGATTCCGCGCGCAGGTCGAAAAGCTCAAGTTCCTCAACACGCTGACGACGCCATCGGTGCCCCAGGTCGCGATCGCGGATTATCTGCGGCAGGACGGCTACGACCGGCATCTGCGACGCGTGCGCAAGCTGTATCGGCAGCAGTCGCGCATCATGAGCGCGATGGTCGAGCGCTTCTTTCCGGCGGGCACGCGCACCTCGGCGCCGCAGGGCGGTTACGTGCTGTGGGTGGAACTGCCGGAGCGCGTCGATTCGATGCGGCTTTATCGCGCCGCGCTCGACAGCGGCATCACGGTCGGACCGGGCTACATGTTCTCGACGCGCAATGCGTTCAGCCACTTCATCCGGCTCAATTACAGTTATCCGTGGACCGCGCAGAGCGAGGCGGCGTTGCAGCGGCTCGGCGAACTCGTCGGCGAGATCGGCGCGCGTCCGGGCAAGGATACGAACATGGGAGAACGCATATGAGCGATGACATCGATCCGGCGCTCGTCGCCGTGCTGACGCAGCTTTGGCGCGCGCGGACCGAAACGCCGGAGCGCGCGTGGTCGCTGGCGAAACTGGCGAAACAGTCCGGCTTGCCGATGAGCACGCTGCGGCGGCAATTGACGGGGATCGAGGACGCAGGGCTTGTGGAGGTGAGGGTCGGCGAGGATGGCGCGGGCAGCGCGTGGTTGACGGAGGAGGGCGCGGCGCTTTGCCGTGGCGTGTTCGGCGACGATGAAGCGGCTTCCTGAGTGCGCCGAGTGTGGTCATACTGAGGTAACCACTTCCGGCACGACACCTTGGACATCCACATCACCCTGCACGGCCGCCGCGACCTGACCGGCCAGATCTACGGCCAGTTGCGCGCGGGCATCATCGAAGGGCGGCTCGCCGCGAACGCGCGTCTGCCGTCCACGCGCGATCTCGCCGCGCAGCTCGGCGTCTCGCGCAAGACCACGCTCGATGTCTTCGAGCGGCTCATCGCCGAAGGTTTTCTGCGCACGCGCACGGGCGACGGCACGTTCGTCGCGGATGGCCTCACGCGGCTGCCATCCGCACGCGCCGAGCCGGTTTCAGCCCGCGCTCGCGCCACCGGCATCTGGCGCAAGATGCCCGAGCGCATGGCCATGCCGATGCCGCCCGCCCACGAAACGCTCGACTGCGACTTCCGTGGCGGCGTCACCGACAAATCGCTCTTTCCCTATGACGCGTGGCGTCGCTGTCTGAATCAGGCGCTGCGCACGCAGGCGCGCGCGGATGGCGGCGTCGCGGGCTATCGCGATCCGGGCGGCGAGCAGGCGTTGCGGCTCGGCATCGCGCGCTATCTCGCGTTCAGCCGCGCCGTCGTGTGCAACTGGCAGGACGTGATCGTGACGCAGGGCGCGCAACAGGCGCTCGACCTGCTCGCGCGCGTCACGATCCAGCCGGGCGATGTCGTCGCGGTCGAAGAGCCGGGTTATCCGCCCGCGCGGGCGCTGTTCGCGGCGCTCGGGGCGCGCATCGCGCATGTGCCGGTCGATGGCGAGGGTATCGTGGTGAAGAAGCTGCCGCGCAACACGCGGCTCGTGTACGTGACACCGTCGCACCAGTTTCCGCTCGGCATGCCGATGAGCCTCGATAGGCGCGTCGAACTGCTCGAATGGGCGGCGAAGCGCGGCGCGGTGATCGTCGAGGACGACTACGACGGCGAATTCCGCTTCGAAGGACGGCCGGTCGAATCGCTGAAAAGTCTGGATCGCGCGGGGCTCGTCGCGTATGTCGGCACGTTCTCGAAGACGGTTTTTCCCGATCTGCGGCTCGGCTACGTCGTGCCGCCCGCGACGCTCTCCAAGCCGCTCTGGAACGCGAAGCAGATTTGCGACTGGCACAGTTGCATGCTGACGCAAGCGGCGCTCGGCGCGTTCATGCTCGATGGCGAGTACGCGAAGCATCTGCGCCGCATGCACAAGGCCTACGCCGAACGCCGCGCGCTGTTGATCGAGCGTCTGCGAGGCGCGCTCGCGCCCTGGTTCGAGCCGCTGCCCGCGACGGCCGGCATCCATCTCGTCGCGCGGCTCGCCGGTTCGCTGCGGGAAGACGAAGTCGTCGCGGCGGCGCGCGCGGCATCGGTCGGGCTGTATGGGATTCGCGCGTTCTATGCGGGCGAGCCGGCGCAGCAGGGCGTGCTGCTTGGCTACGGCGGGACGAATGCCGATGCCATCGAGCGCGGCGCGACACGCCTCGCCGCGCTCATGCCGACGCTCGTCCGCTAGATTCGCGGCATCACTGATCGCACAGGAGCAGCAGCTTTTCCTGCGCGGAGCACGCCGCTTTCTTCGGCTTCTGCGCGGCCGCGTCCGGATCACGCGCGGCGACCTTGCGCGCCGGATTCTGCGACTGCTCGGCCGCCGCCGTGCGCTGCGCGATGCACGCGCGCAAGTGCTTTTCCATCGGCGGATAGTATTTCCAGCCCTTCGTGAGCGGCGGCAGTTCGAGATGCACCTGCTTCCACTTCGGATGGCCCTGCGCCTGCAGCGTGTCGAAGTTCGTACACAGCGAATCGGCGAACTTCGACAGCGCGCCGACCGTGCCGCGCAAGCCGTAATCGTAGGTCACGAGAAACGCTTTCACGGTGAGCGTCGGCGTGTCTTCCTGAATCCAGTTCGGATAGCTCGTCGTGCGGATCGTCGCCGGAAAGTAGGTCTGCTTCGCGCGCGCGGTTTCCTGCGCATTCGGATCGAGGCGCAGCAGCTTGATCTGCTTCAGCAGCTCGGGATTCATGTCCTGAAAGAGCTTCGCCGGCTGTCCCGCGACGATCACGGCCACGTCGATCTTGCCGACGATCAGCCGCGCGAGCGAATCCTCGTTGTTGAGGTGCTGCTCGCTGGCATCGGCGATCGGCTCGCCGAACATCAGCCGGTACAGCGTCTCCGCCGATTGCGCCGTGCCGCTGCCGATCGGCCCGACGCTGATGTTCTTGCCCTTGATCTCGTGGATGTATTTCATCGGCGAATCGGCGCGCGTGACGAAGTAAATCTCTTCGTCGTAGAGCGGCATGATGAGCCGCAGCGGCTTGATGATCTTGCCCGCATCGGCGTTGCCCGAGGTCGCCATGTCCATGTACGCCTGATACACGTCCGATTGCACCAGCGCGAACTTCACGCCGGGCTCGTAGCGCATGCGCTGCACGTTCTCCGCCGATCCCTTCGACGGCAGCACTTCCAGTTCGATGCCGGCCGGCTCGGCCACGTACTTCGACAAGTCCTGCCCGATCTGGATATACGTGCCGCGCTCCTGGCCCGTCGTGATCTTGTAGGGAATCGGATCGGCGGCGAAGCTCGATCCCGCTCCGATCAGCCCCGCGATGGCGAGAAGCGTCAGCGCGCCCCGTGCGGCGTTGCGCATGTATTTCGTGGTGAACATGATTGACCCTTAGTCTGAGTTGGACGGGTGCTTTTGAAACTCGCGCATTGCGGAAAACGCTCCGCGTCGCGCGCAATCTGCTCATGGCCGCTGACTGGCACGCCGCTCAAAACGCGAAGGTGCGTGGCGCGTGCTTGCCGTGCGTCGTTGTTGTCTCTGCGTGTTCTTGTACTTGCGTCGTTCTTATAGGTTTTTTCAGCGCGACGGCGGCTTCGAAGCCGAATCGCCGCCGCTCCAGCCGTATTGCTTGATGGCGCGCTCGAGTTCCTCGGACTTGTCGGAGTCGAGATGCGAGCCTGCCGGCATGTTGGCGAACTGGGGCGACGCGCCCGTGCTGGCAGTCGCCTGCGTGCTGCGCGTCGCGACGTTCGTCTGCGCGACCGGTTGCGCCACGGCGGCGGCGGGCGGACGTGGCACGGCTGCCTGCATCGTGGCCGTCGAGGGCGGCAACGCGCTGCTCTGACTGCTGCCGGATTGCGGCGGGCGCGGCACGGGTGTGCGCGTGGCCGGCGCCTGTGCCTGCGGCTGCGGCGGATCTTCGCCAAGGTAGTACGCGCCGCGCGGATTGGCCGGACGGGCGGCCTGCTGCGGCGGCTCGTCGCCGAGATAGTAGGGCGCGCGCGGGTTCGCGGCCCGCGTGCTGGGCGCGGCGGAAGGCTGCGCGTCTTCGTCGCCGATATAGTAGGGCGCGCGCGCCGCCTGCGTGACGGGCGCCGGAGCGGGTTTGGCGGCGGCGGCCGGCTGGGACGGCGCGGGCGCCGCCGCTTGCGTCGTCGTTTGCGGTGCGGGCGCGGGCTTCGTCATCGTCGTGGCGATGGCAGGAGCGGCCGGCGGCGGCGTGATCGTCGTCGCGGTGATCGCGGCGGTCGCCGCCTGGCCGCGCGCGATCTTTTCTGCACGCGATTCGTACGCGGCTTCGTCGTCGGCCTGACGCGCGGCCGCGGCACTGCGCTGCGTGGTGCGCCGGTCCTGTGCCGGCTTCTGAGCGAACATATTCGGCCTCGCGCCCGCTGCAACGTTTGCCTGAGCGGGCGGCTGAATGGGTGCGGCCGCGCCGGCTCTCGGCTGCGCGGTCGCCGCCGTGTTCGTCGTATCCGGCGTATTCGCCACGTCCGCGGCGGGCGCCGTGCCCGGCATCCGTTTGGCGAGCGCGGCTTCTGCCGTTGGCGCGAGCCAGCCCGCGTGCGCGATCACGCGTTCGAGCATCACTTGCGACTCCATGTTGCTGCCGTCGAGCGCGAGCGCCTCGCCTGCGTTCTGCTGCACGCAGGCCCATGCGGAGGTCCGCTCGCACGCACGCGCGAGTTGCAGCGCGGCGTCGCGTTGCGCCTCGCGCTTGACGAGCTCGTCCTTCAGCGCTTCGTATTCCGCCCGCGCCTGTTGCTGCGCGGGAAGTACCTTGAGCCGCGCGCGGGCCGTCGCGAGATCGTGCTGATTCAACGCGGCGCGCACGTCCTGCAGCCCGTTGCCGGATGCGGGCGCGCGGATATCGGCCGGCGCGGGGGTATCGGTTGCGCCGCGCATGAGCGCGCCGACCTTGGAATCGATGACGCCCGAAACACTGTGATCGGCGGATGGCGTGCTGCCGGAGCCGCCATCGGAATCGCCGAGCTGGTAATAGAACATCGCGCCGAGCACCAAGGCGAGACCGCATGCGCCCGCAATGACGGTTTTCTTCGTGTTCCAGCGTTCGGAGGGCAAGGCGTCGGAATCGTTGCTGGAATCGGCATAGGCGTTGCGCGCGGATTCCTCGGCGCGGCGCGCACGATATTCCGCCGCCTTCTGCGCGATGCGCTCGCTTGCGCGCTCCGTCCAGCGCGAGCGCATGCCCGGCTCGACGCGCTCGTCGTCGCCGGAGCCGATCGATGCCGAAGCACCCGATGCGGACGCCGCCGCCGAGGCGAGCGGCGCCGAAGCAGCCTTTTCGAAAACGTTCGCGCGGGACTTGCCCGGCGCGGCCTCGCGCGCGTGGCCGAACGCGGCGCTGCGGTCGGCGCCGCAATTGGGGCAGCTGTCGGCGTTTTTGCGCACCGTGCTGCCGCACCGCTGGCAGACGACGGAGAACATGGATGCGGGAAACGTCAGACGCGTGGTCATGCTGGAGCCCTCGAAGGACATGTGCGTGAGGTTGCCAAAATCGCGTGGCCGCCAATGCGCGCCGAGTCGTCGCGCCTGGTCGCGGGAACGTAGTCCCGCGGCAGCAATCCTTCGTATTCTGTTCCCGCGCGGCGTGCGCCTGCGGAAAACGACATTCCGACTATGGTTCAACCACTATCGGACGTCAATTGCCTTTCGCACCTAGTCCGGGCCGACAGTTTAAGCGACTACACCATTGTGTTTCGCCGCGCCTCGTTTGGCGTCTGGACCGAAGCGTCCGGCGCATGGCCCTGATATCGATGTGAAAGCGTCGGATCGATGCACGTACAACGCCGGATCGGCTCGCGCAGAGCGCTTCGCTTCTCTCGCTCACAATATTTCTGACATTTTGGGATCGCGCCGGCGGTTTTGAACCGCCAATCCTTAGCCGTTAAACGACAAGGGCGCGCGACCGCCGGATAAGCCACTGATGTCAAAGCGATTCGCGCGTGTCATGAAGCGTTGTAACGCGCCCACGCGGGGCGCTTAAACGCGGATTGGCCGCGATCTTCGGCAATTTTCGCGAGATTGATACGGATTCCGAAGCATTGTCCGAAACGAACGGCTTTCGTGTTTCGGGCGATGTCGCCAAGTACAAAAAGGCCGCGGCGCGAACGTCGCGCCGCGGCCTTCATCGGCCTGACAGGCGGCCTTACTCGGCCAGGTGCAGCTTGCCGTCGATACGGCGGTTCAGCCCGAGCGGATTGGCCGTCTTGAGCGCGTCGGGCAACAGCGCGTCAGGCAGATCCTGATAGCTCACCGGACGCAGGAAGCGGTTGATCGCGAGGCTGCCGACCGACGTCGAGCGGCCATCCGCCGTCGACGGGAACGGGCCGCCGTGCACCATCGCGTGACCGACTTCCACGCCCGTGCCGAAGCCGTTCACCAGCAGACGGCCCGTGCGGCGCTCGAGCGCGGGCAGGACGCGCTTGGCATCGGCGTAATCCGCTTCGTCGATGTGCAGCGCCGACGTCAACTGGCCTTCCAGCGATTCGACGAGCTCGAGCATCGTCGCGAGATCCGGGCAGCGCACGACGAGCGACGACGCGCCGAAAATCTCTTCCTGGAGCGCGTGGCTGTTGCGGAAAGCGTCGGCAGTGGTGACGAACAGCGCCGACTGGCCCTGATTGTCGCCCTTCGCCTCGACGCCGCGCGCGGCGGTCGTCACGTTGGCGTGTTCGGCGGCACGCGACACGGCGCCTTGGTATGTCTTGCAGATGCCCGGCGTGAGCATGGTCTGCGCGGCCGTTTCCTGCAATGCAGCCGATGCCGCCGCGATGAACGCGTCGAGATCCGGACCGTCGACGGCGAGCACGAGACCCGGATTCGTGCAGAACTGGCCGGCGCCGAGCACGAGCGACGAAACGAACGCCTTGGCGATGGCTTCGCCGCGATTCTTGAGTGCGTTCGGGAACAGCAGAACCGGGTTGATGCTGCTCATTTCCGCGTAGACGGGAATCGGTTCGGTGCGCGCTGCCGCGATCTTCATGAGCGCCGTGCCGCCGCCGCGCGAACCGGTGAAGCCCGCCGCCTTGATGCGGTTGTCCGCCACGAGACCCTGGCCGACGTCGCGGCCGCTGTCGAACAGCAGCGAGAACGTGCCTTCCGGCAGGCCGCAGTCCTTCACGGCCTTCTGCACCGCGCGGCCGACGAGTTCCGCCGTGCCCGGATGCGCCGAGTGCGCCTTGACGATGACCGGGCAGCCCGCGGCGAGCGCCGAAGCCGTGTCGCCGCCGGCCACCGAGAATGCGAGCGGGAAGTTGCTCGCGCCGAACACGGCGACCGGGCCGACGCCGATATGGCGCAGACGCAGATCGACGCGCGGCAGCGGCTTGCGCTCGGGTTGCGCCGGATCGATGCGCACGCCGAGGAAGTCGCCGTTGCGGACGACATCAGCAAACATGCGCAGCTGGCCGACCGTACGGCCGCGCTCGCCTTCGAGACGCGCGCGCGGCAGGCCGCTTTCGATCATGCAGCGCTCGATCAGGTCATCGCCGATATCGAGAATATTCTGCGCGATCGTTTCGAGGAACTTCGCGCGCGCTTCGGGCGCGGTTTCGCGATAGACGTCGAACGCGGCCCACGCGAGGGCGCAGGCGCGGTCGAGGTCGGCGAGCGTCGCGCCGCCGAAAGCCGGTTCGATGGCCGCGCCGGTCGACGCGTTGACGGCCTTGATCGAGCCGTTCGAGCCGAAGACCGATTCCTGACCGATGAGCAGGTTGCCAGTGAGTTGCATGATGTCTCGTCCTTGCTTGGAGTGATTCGCGGCAGCCGCGCGTACAGGTTGTACGATGACTGCATCATGCCCGACTATACGGCCTCGCGCGGGCGCCTGTATAGTGAAACCTTTCCATCGCTTGATCGCTTTTTGGAATCACCCGCCCTCCCGCAGGCCGAAGGATGAAGAACACGCTCGATGTATTGATGTCGCGGCTGCGCATGAAGCAGTTGCAATTGCTGATCGCACTGGACGACCACAAATCGCTGCACAAGGCGTCGAGCGCGATGGCGATGACACAATCCGCGGCGAGCAAGGCGCTCGCCGAACTTGAATCCATGCTGGAAGCGCCGCTGTTCGAGCGCGCGAAAAGCGGGCTGATTCCGAATCCGTTCGGCCGCTGCGTGGTGCGTTACGCGCGCGTTCTGGCCGCCGATCTGAATGCGCTCTGTCAGGAAGTCGCGCAGATTCGCGCGGGCACGGGCGGGCGGTTGACCGTCGGCACGATCATGGGCGCGGTGCCCGGCGTCGTCGCGCCGATCGTCAACGACATGCACGCGAAGCATCCGGATCTGGCCATCGAAATCGTCGAGGATACGAGCGCGCGCATGCTGCCGATGCTCGACGACGGCCGCGTCGATCTCGTGATCGGCCGCTCGAGCGTGTCCGATCAGCCGACGAAATATCACTATCAGCCGCTCGCGGACGAGCCGCTGTGCATCGTCGTCGGTCAGGGGCACGAGCGCACGGGCGAGCGCCAAGTCGGTTTCGCGGATCTCGCCCGTTACCGCTGGGTCACCTATCCGAGCTACATGCCGATGAGCGCGCTGCTCGAACGCGAACTCGATCTCGCCGGACTGCCGATGCCCTCCAATCCCATTTCCACCGCCTCGCCGCTCATGACGGTGACGCTGCTGCAGGAAAGCGCGGAACTCGTGTCGATTCTCCCGGCGAGCGTCGCGAAGGTGTTCGAGCGCCACGGCATGCTGCGGATTCTGCCGGTGCGCATGAAGTCGAAATCGCAGACATACGGCATCGTCACGCGCAAGGGCGGCGAGTTGTCGCCGGCGGCGCGGCAGTTCGTGCAGATGCTGCGCGAACAGAGCCGCCCGCATTGAACGTCAGCGCGTCGCGACGATGAAAAGTCGCGGGAAGGGCAGGAGCACGCTGCCGTCGTCGAAAACCGGGTATGCGGTTTTCAGGCCTTGGCGATAGCGGTCGAGAAACGCGGTCGTTTCCTGTGCGTCGAGCCTCGCGAGGAACGGCCGCAGCCCCGTGCCCTTGAACCATTCGATGAGCGCATCGACGCCGCCCGCCAGCGGATGATGGTACGTGGTGCGCCACACGTCGACGCGCGCGCACAGCGGCTTGAGCATCGCGTAATACCAGTCCGCCCGAAAACGCGTCGTCCGCTCCGCGCCTTTCAGTTTGTCGCGCCACGGGCCGTCGGCGGCGGCTTCGCGCATCAGCCGGTGCGCGGGCTCGTCGAGATTGTCGGGCATCTGCACGGCGAGCTGCCCGCCGTCCGAGAGCTTGCTGACGAGCGACGGGAACAGCGTCTCGTGATCGGGCACCCACTGCAGCGCGGCGTTCGCGAGGATCAGGTCGAACGGTCCATCGGCGCGCCACGCGGAAATATCGGCGAGCGCGAATTCGACTTGCGCGAGACGCTTCCTGGCTGCGTCGATCATGTCGCTCGAATTGTCGATGCCGATCACGCGCGCGTGCGGCGCATGCGCGGTCAGCGTTTCGGTCGAGTTGCCGGGGCCGCAGCCCAGATCGACCGCCGTGTGCGCGGCGGCTGCGTTCGTCGCGTTCAGAAGATCTCGGACCGGGCGCGTGCGCTCTTCCTCGAACAGCGAATATTGGCGGGCTTGCCAGTCAGCCGATGATGTCGTCATACGTGCTCCGTTCGTTGCGTGTGATCAGGACAGCCGCGATTCTGAACCCGGCCGTTGCCCCGCGTAAAACGAATTTATGCTGCGGATTATTTGGTTTTTCTTATGAAAATCGACACGCTGGGCGTGCAGGCGTTCGTCGCCATCGCCGATCAGGGTAGCTTCAGAGGCGCGGCCGAGCGCCTCAATATCACGCAGACCGCGATTACGCAGCGTTTGCAGAAGCTCGAGGAGTATCTCGGCGTGCCGCTGATCGAGCGCACGACGCGCTCCATGAATCTCACCGAAACGGGACGCATTTTCTTGCCACAGGCGCGGCGTCTGCTCGCCGAATTGTCTGCCGCGCTGATCGAAATCCGCGAGACGGGCATGGCGCAACGCGGCGATGTGTCGATCGCGTGCGTGCCGACCGTCGGCGTGCAATATCTGCCGCGCGTGTTGCGGGCGTACGCCGCGCGCTATCCGCACAACCGCATCCGGATTCTGGATCACGCGTCGTCGGCGGTTGCGCAGGCCGTGCTGCATCGGGAAGTGGAGTTCGGCATCAAGATCGCGGGCGAGCATCATCCGGATCTGCAGACCGAGCCGCTCGTTGCGGACAGCTACGTGCTCGTTTGTCATCGCGATCATCCGCTCGCGCGGCGCAGGCGCATTGCGTGGCGCGCGCTGTCGGACTATCCGCTGATCCTCGCCGGCGATATCAGCGGCAACCGCGCGCTGATCGATGCCGCGCTGGACGGCAGCGGCATCGAACTGCATTCGTTCTACGAAGTGCAGCGCAGTTCGACGGCGCTCGGACTCGTCGCCCAGCGCGTCGGGGCCGCGGTCGTGCCAGCGCTGGCGATCCAGAAGGACGCGTATCCGACCGTGCGCGCGATCGAACTCGTCGAACCGGCGATCACGCGCTCGCTTGTGCTCGTGACGCGCAAATCGGCGTCGCTGTCGCCCGCGGCTCAGGCGCTTTACACGATGCTCGCGAATTCGCGCGACGGCAATGTGAAGGAAATACTGAATCCAGCGGACTAGCGCGTTTTCGGGGGAAAGTCTCGGAAACTTCAAGAGAAAACTCGGGAATGCGCCTTCGACGAAGGCATCCCGCCTATACTGGCGAAGCATTCGCGGGCGGTTCCGGGTGACACCGGGAATTGATTTCGACTGCATATTACGATCACCATGCGCGCCGCGCGCCGGCGCCTTCAGCACTCGGGGATTCGCAGATGGGCGACACGTCAGTCGGCGGCTTGAAGGGTCTCGTGGCCGCATTGCGCGGCCAGCAAGACGCGCTCACCGAGCGGTGGATGAAGCTCGTGTTCGGCGATCAGGAAGTCGAACATTCGGACCAGCTCACCTACCGGCAACTCGCCGACCATCTGCCGAGCATCTTCGACGAAATCTGCATCGTGCTGGAATCGCGCAATCTGCGCGACCAGGAAGGCGCGATCGAGCGCGACGCGCGTCAGCACGGGCAATGGCGCTGGCAGCAGGGTTATCGCGTCGATGAACTGGTGCGCGAGCTCGATCTGTTCCGTCAGGTGCTGCTGCTTGCCATCGGCGAGTACGCGGGCGCGCACGCGGATTTTTCGCGTGAGGACGAAGAGCACGCACGCCTCATGACCGATGAAGTGGTGAGCTTCGTCACGCTCGCGTCGATCCGCGAGGCGATCGGCGAGCGCGATCGCAAGATCGACGAATACACCGGCATGCTGGAGCGCGCGAATTACGAGCTGACGTTGCGGCAGAAGCTCATCAGCGATCTGTACGAAACGCGCATGCAGATCACGCGGCGCGTCGCGCACGATCTGCGCAACTTCCTCAACGTGTTCTCGACAGCGCTGCAACTCGCCACGCGTTCGGCCGCGAAGCGTGAGACGGCGCTCGGTCTCGCGAGCCGGCAGGTGGCCGACATGGCCACGCTCGTCGATGAAATGGTCGAGTACTCGAAAGTGCTCGGCGACGATTCGGTGCTGATCGTCGAACCGTTCGATATCCTCGGTCTCTTCGACGAACTGATGCAGGCGTGCCGCGTCTCGACGGAATCGAAAGGTCTGAAGCTCGTCGGCCATCTCGATCCCGGGCTCGGCGCGGTGACGTCGAACCGGCTGAAGGTGAAGCAGGTCGCGCTGAATCTGCTGTCGAATGCGATCAAGTACACGTCGTCGGGCGAAATTCTGCTGTCGATCGCCACGGTGCCGGGCGATCGCTGGAAGCTGCTCGTCGCTGATACCGGCGTGGGCATCAGCGCGGCGGACCAGGAGCGCGTGTTCGAAGAATTCGAGCGCGCTGCCGATGACGACATTCCCGGCGCGGGGCTCGGGCTTGCCATCGTCAAGGAATTGTCGCGGACGCTGGGCGGCGAGTTGCGGTTCCAGTCGTCGAAGGGACACGGCAGCGTGTTCGAAGTGACGTTCCCGCTGGTGCTCGAACCGAAGGCCGCCGAAGGGCAATGAACAAAAAAAAGCGAACGGGTCGCCCCGTTCGCCTTCCGGTCACTACGACGCCTGATTGACGCTCAGGCCGCCGCTTCTTCTTCGACCACTGCTTCGTCTTCCACCGACGTGCGGATCAGATGATCGAACGCCGAGAGCGCCGCCTTCGCGCCTTCGCCGACCGCGATCACGATCTGCTTGTACGGCACCGTCGTCACGTCGCCCGCGGCGAACACGCCCGGCACCGAGGTTGCGCCCTTCGCGTCGACGACGATCTCACCGTGCTTCGACAACTCCACCGTGCCCTTCAGCCATTCGGTGTTCGGCACGAGGCCGATCTGCACGAACACGCCTTCCAGCTCGACGTGATGGCTCGCGCCCGTCGCGCGGTCCGTGTAGGTGATGCCGTCGACCTTCTTGCCGTCGCCGGAAATCTCCGTGGTTTGCGCGTTCGTGACGATCGTCACGTTCGACAGGCTGCGCAATTTCTTCTGCAGCACGGCGTCGGCGCGCAGTTCGGTGCCGAACTCGATCAGCGTCACCGCCGAAACGAGGCCGGCGAGGTCGATCGCCGCTTCCACGCCCGAGTTGCCGCCGCCGACCACCGCGACGCGCTTGCCCTTGAAGAGCGGGCCGTCGCAATGCGGGCAGTACGCCACGCCGCGTCCGCGATATTCGCGCTCGCCCGGCACGTTGATTTCGCGCCAGCGCGCGCCCGTCGACAGAATCACGGTCTTCGCCTTGAGCACCGCGCCGCTCGCAAGATGAATCTCGTGGATGCGGCCCGGCACGAGCTTCTCGGCGCGCTGCACGTCCATGATGTCGACTTCGTAGTCGTTCACGTGCTGCTCCAGCGCGACCGCGAACTTCGGTCCTTCGGTTTCCTTGATGGAGACGAAGTTTTCGATCGCCATCGTGTCGAGCACCTGGCCGCCGAAGCGCTCGGCGACGACACCCGTCGGGATGCCCTTGCGCGCCGAGTAGATCGCGGCTGCGGCGCCCGCCGGTCCGCCGCCGATGATCAGCGTGTCGAACACCGGCTTGTTCTCGAGTTCCTTCGCCGCACGCGCCGATGCGCCCGTGTCCAGCTTCGCGAGAATTTCCTTCACGCCCATGCGGCCGGAGCCGAAGCTCTCGCCGTTGACGAACATCATCGGCACGGACATGACCTGGCGTTCCTCGACTTCCTGCTGGAACAGCGCGCCGTCGATCGCGACATGCTTGATGCGCGGATTGATGATCGACATCACGTTCAGCGCCTGCACGACTTCCGGGCAGTTCTGGCACGACAGCGAGAAATACGTCTCGAAGGCGAAGTCGCCGTCGAGATTTTTGATCTGCTCGATGGTGGCGTCGTCGAGCTTGATCGGATGGCCGCCGGCCTGCAACAGCGCAAGCACGAGCGACGTGAATTCGTGGCCCATCGGGATGCCGGCGAAGCGGATGCCCGCAGCTTTGCCTGCCTCACCGATGGTGAAGGACGGACGACGCGCGCTGGCGTCCTCTTTCTCGACGACGCTGATCTGCGCAGACAGCGAAGCGATTTCGTCGAGCAGGCTTTTCAGCTCGCGCGACTTGTCGCTGTCGTCGAGGAAGGCGACGAGTTCGATCGGCCGGGTGACTTTTTCCAGATACGCTTTTAATTGATTCTTGAGATTGGCGTCGAGCATGGCGATGTCCGTTCCTTGACTTGGGGTGTTGCGGACGTGCCGCGCCACAGCGCTGCAAAAAAGCGCAGCGCTGGACGAACACGTTTTCTGGGTGAACCTGCCGCTGAACCGCGGCAGGTTCGATACAGCGCTCGTGAAGTACGAGACTTAGATCTTGCCGATCAGGTCGAGCGACGGGGTCAGCGTTTCTGCGCCCGGCGTCCACTTGGCGGGGCACACTTGACCCGGGTTCTTCGCGATGTACTGAGCAGCCTGTACCTTGCGGAGCAGTTCGCCTGCGTCACGGCCGATGCCGTTGTCGTGCACTTCGCACAGCTTGATCTCGCCTTCCGGGTTGATCACGAACGTGCCGCGCAGCGCCAGGCCTTCTTCTTCGATCAGAACGTCGAAGTTGCGCGAGATTGCGAGCGTCGGGTCGGCGAGCATCGGATACGTGATCTTCTGGATCGTGTCCGACGTGTCGTGCCATGCCTTGTGCGTGAAGTGCGTGTCGGTCGAAATCGAGTAGATTTCCACGCCAAGCTTCTTGAATTCTTCGTAGCGGTCAGCCAGGTCGCCCAGCTCGGTCGGGCACACGAACGTGAAGTCGGCCGGGTAGAACACGAACACCGACCACTTGCCCTTCAGGCTTTCATCGGTGACGGTCACGAATTCGCCATTGTGATAGGCGGTTGCTTTGAACGGCTTGACTTGACTGTTGATGATGGGCATTACCAGTTTCCTTTTGGAGTGGTGTTGAAGAAGTAAGTGAACTATACAGGAAAGCTATCGTACCTGCGAAGTGGATTGATTTTATTGTCGGGATAGCTTCGGCCTATCGCGCCGATATTTCACGTTTTCCCGCATGAGGCATTCTGATTGCGTTGGCCTTCACAGGTTCCTCAAAAGGACTTGGATGCTTTCACTTTCATTTCAAGAGAGGCAGTTATGAAAATAGGAATTATCGGCGCCGGAAATATTGGCTCTGTGCTCGCATTGCGCTTCGGTGAGAACGGACACGACGTGCGCATCGCCAACTCGCGCGGGCCGGCGTCGCTTGCGGATATCGAACGCGAAACCGGCGCGACGGCGGTCGAGGCGCGCGAGGCGGTCAAGCATGCCGATGTCATCGTGGTGACGATTCCCGAGGCGAAGGTGCCGAATCTGCCGAAGGACCTGTTCGCGGGCGTGCCGGCGAGCGTCGTCGTGATCGATACGGGCAATTACTATCCGCAGCAGCGCGACGGGCGGATCGACGGCATCGAGAAGGGCACGCCGGAAAGCCGCTGGGTCGAACAGCAGATCGGGCGGCCGGTCGTGAAGGCGTTCAACAATATTTACGCCGACCACCTGAAGAATCGCGGCAAACCTGCGGGCACGGCGGGGCGCATCGCGCTGCCGGTCGCGGGCGACGACGCAAAGGCGAAAGCCGTCGTGATGAAGCTCGTCGATGAAATCGGCTTCGATCCAATCGATGCCGGCGCGATCGACGATTCCTGGCGTCAGCAGCCCGCAACGCCCGTCTATACCGGCGATCTCGACGCCGCCGGCGTGCGCGCGGCGTTGCAGCAGGCCGATCCGGCGCGCAAGCCCGAATGGCGCGCGACGGACAAGAGCCCGGGCACGTTTGACCAACCCGCGTAAAAAGCGCAAGGCCGTAAGCGCGGGAACCCGCGCGCGCCATGAGACAATCTGCAAACTTTCCCGATGGGCTTTACCATGACGAACCGGGCTGGCGCGATTCGAATGCCGCCGCCCGGCGTCGTGGACTCGCAGATTGACCTATGAAAACCGCTTCTCCCCCGCAGGATGTGCAGGACCCGCAACACCGCTTCGGCGAATGCGACGAATGCGCGGATGTCGAACTCGTGGCGACCGCCACCATTCCGACGCGCTACGGCACCTTTGATTCGTACGTCTATCGCGTGAAGCATACGGACGTCGAACACATCGCGTTCGTGATGGGCGACGTGAGCAACGGCGACTCCGTGCTGACGCGCCTGCATTCCGAATGCGTGACCGGAGACGTGTTCGGCTCCTACCGGTGCGACTGCGGCGAGCAGCTCGATCTGGCGTTGCGCTATATCGCCGCGGAAGATCGCGGGATTCTGCTGTATCTGCGCGGGCATGAAGGGCGCGGCATTGGTCTCGCGAACAAGATTCGCGCGTATGCATTGCAGGAGCAGGGGCTCGATACCGTCGATGCGAACCTGCATCTCGGCCTGCCCGACGACGCCCGCGAATACGATTCCGCCGCCGCGATCCTGCGTTCGATGAACGTGAAGTCGGTGCGCCTGATGAGCAACAATCCGTCGAAATTCGACACACTGCTCAAGCACGATATTCCCGTCTCCGAACGCGTCGCGCTCGCCATTCCGATGCGCGAGGAAAACGAACGCTACATCAAGACGAAGCAGGCGCGCTTCGGGCATTACTTCGACGAGAACGAGTAAGCACGATCAAGGCGCGCTCACTGCGCGTCGTGAAAAATCACCCCGAGCATATGCCGCCGCCCCGCACGCAGACGGCTCACGCCATGCTTCATGTTCACGCGATACGGCCCGCGCGTACCCTGCACGGGCCGATGATGCACGGCAAAGAACACCGCATCGCCTTGCGCTAGCGGCACCACTTCCGCGCGCGACTGCATGCGCGGCCGCTGCTCGGTCATCACGAATTCGCCGCCGGTGAAGTCGCGGCCGGGCGCCGAGAGCAGGATCGCCATCTGAAGCGGAAAGACGTGCTCGCCGTACAGATCCTGATGCAGACAGTTGAAATCGCCGGGCACGTAGCGCAGCAACAGCGGCGTCGGCCGCGTCTGCCCGGCGCGATGACATCGCTCGATAAACGCTTCATGCTCGCGCGGATAGCGCGTCTCGATGCCCATCACCTCGTTCCACCGGTTCGCCACCGGCGCAAGATGCGGATAGACCGCGCGCCGCACATGCTCCAGCGTATCGGGCAGCGGATAAGCGAAGTATTTGTATTCCCCGCGCCCGAAGCCGTGGCGTTCCATCACGACGCGGCTGCGAAAGATGCCGTCGCGATCGTACAGCGCGGCGAGCGCTTCGCATTCGTCGCGTGAGAAAAGCGCGGGCGCCGTGGCGCAGCCGTCGCTGTCGAGCTGTGATTCGAGATCGGCCCAGTCGAGCGCGTCGATGCGTTCGCCGATATCGTCGGCCGTCGTGCGTTCGAGCACCTTCATGTCATGTCCCCGGATAAGCGTGAGTTCGACTGAAGTGTGCGCCAGCCGCGCCACGCACGCACTCCGCATCTTGCTGCGCAATTCAAAGTGCGATCGCGGGCTCCTCGAAGCGCGCCGCGAGCACGGCCTTGCGCGCGGACATCGTCGCGCCCATCGCGACGAGATCGATCTGCGTCGCGCGCACGGCCGGAAATAGCGTGGTTTCCTCTTCTACGATGTGATGCGCCGCGTTCTCCCTGAGCGATGTGAAGCTCGCGTCGAAACCGTCTTCGCCGGCGCTCAGGTTTGCGAGCCGTTCGATCATCGACGTCATCAGAAAATGTTCGACGTAGGCTTCGTCCACGTCGATACGGCGGTTCGCGGCGAGCGCCTTCTGCGCAACGGGATACAGCATTTCTTCCTCGACGATCGCATGGATCGTCAGCAGCGCGCACGCGCGTTGCACGAGCCTGTTCTTGCGTTCGAAATCGTTGCGATCGGTGCGTTCGAAGGCCTCGAATAATTGTTCGATGGCGCGGTGATCGGCTTCGAGCATGTCGAGCGCATCGGTGGGTCGCGGTGTCTGAGCGGCAGACATGTAGGTTCTCCAATTAGGGCTCTCTCGGCGCGGTGGGAACATCTGTGTGTTCGTTGAGGTGCCGGAAGCCAGCAAGACAAATGCCCGCGATTGACCAGTTAACGGCGGCGGCGCGCGCGTCTAAAGAGTCTGATCGTTCGATTCTTTCAGGTCACGTTGGCGCAGCACTTTCACCTGCCACCACGCGGGCAGCAGACGCCGCACTTCGGCGCGCGCGAAGCGGTCGTCGATCAGATAGAGCACGCCGCGATCGAGCGGCCCGCGGATCACGCGCCCGGCCGCCTGCACGACTTTCTGCAAGCCGGGAAAAAGATACGTGTACGCGTAGCCCTCGCCGAACGCCTCGTGCATGCGCGCTTTCATTTGCTGATTGACGGGGTTGAGCTGCGGCAGTCCGAGCGTGGCGACAAACGCGCCGATGAGCCGCGTGCCGGGAAGATCGATCGCCTCGCCGAACGCGCCGCCCAGCACCGCGAAGCCGATGCCGCGCCCATCGGCGACGAAGCGTTCGAGAAACTCGCGTTGCGCTGCCTCGCTCATGGCGCGGGACTGCTGCCAGCACGGAATCGACGGATGACGAAGCGCGAGCGCCGTCGCCACCTGCGTCAGATAGTCGAAGCTGCTGAAGAAGCTCAGATAGTTGCCCTCGGCGCGGAAGAACTGCGCGGCGATGAGATCGGCGATGCGATCCACCGAGCGTTCGCGGTCCCGATAGCGCGTGGAAAGATCGGCGATCGCGCGCACGTCGAGCTGATCGGCGGAGAAGGGCGATTCGACGTCGATCCGCACGCTCGATGCCGGCAAGCCGAGCGTATCGGCGTAGAAGTGCGCGGGCGTGAGCGTCGCGGAAAAGAGCGCGACGCTATGAGCGCGCGCGAATCGCGGCGCGAGATGCGGCGCCGGAATCACGTTGCGCAGGCATAGCGTGGCGTTGCGCTTCTTCGCGCTCGAACTTGCGCCGCTCAGCGTGATATCGAAGATCGAATGCGAACCGAAACGCTCCGCGATGCGCGTGAAATGCACCGCGTCGAAATAGAAGCGCAGGGTGTCGGGCGTAAAGGCGTCGGGCTGTTCGCCTAGCGTTTCCGTCATCAGCGAAACGGCTTGACCGAGCGCGGCCAGAAAGCGCGCGGGCGGCTCCGTATGCGCCGCGTATTCGATGCCCGTCGCGTGCTGCTCGCTGGCCGTTTCGCCCCAGCTTCGCGCGACGCGTCCGAGCGCGCGCTTGAGCACGGGCGGCGCGCCGCGGCGCATCGCGTTGAACGCGGCCTGATCGAGCGTCGCCGAATACATGCCGCGCGCGCGTTCGACGAGGTTGTGCGCTTCGTCGACGAGCACGGCCACGCGCCAGCGATTCGCCTCCGCGAGCGCGAAGAGCATCGCGCTGATGTCGAAGTAGTAGTTGTAATCGCCGACGATCACATCGCTCCAGCGCGACAACTCCTGGCTCAGATAGTACGGACAGACCGCGTGCCGGCGCGCGACCTCGGCCACCGCTGCGCGATCGAGCTGCGTGCATTCGAGCGCGTCGGCGCGCGCATCGGCTAAACGGTCGTAGAAGCCGCGCGCGAGCGGACACGATTCGCCATGACACGCGCGATCCGGATATTCGCAAGCCTTGTCGCGCGCGACGAGTTCGACGACGCGCAAGGGTTTCGCGGCGAGCGTCGTCAGCGCATCGAGCGCGAGTTGCCGTCCCGCGCTTTTCGCGGTGAGAAAGAAGATCTTGTCGAACTGCTGGCCCGGCCACGCCTTGAGCAGCGGAAAGAGCGTGCCGACCGTTTTGCCGATGCCCGTCGGCGCTTGCGCGGCGAGACACCGCTTCGACGCCGCCGAGCGATACACCGCTTCCGCGAGCGCGCGCTGGCCGGGGCGGAAATCGGCGTGGGGAAACGCGAGCGTTTTCAACGTTTCGTTGCGCGCCGCGCCGTGCGCCAGTTCCTGCCGCGCCCACGCGATAAAGCGCTCGCACTGCGCCTCGAAATGCGTGGCGAGCGCGGCGGCCGTCTGCGTTTCGACGAGCACGCTCTCGGTCTCGTCGACGATATCGAAATACACGAGCGCGATCTCGATGGCTTCCAGCCCGAGCTTGCTGCACATCAGATGCCCGTAGACGCGCGCCTGCGCCCAATGCAGATGCCGATGATTCTCCGGCATCGAATCGAGCTTGCCGCGATGCGTCTTGATCTCTTCGAGCCGGTTGCGCGCGGGATCGTAGCCATCCGCGCGGCCGCGCACGCAGAGCGGCCCCGAGGTTTCCGACAGCGAGATTTCCTTTTGATAGCCGGCCGGCCGCCGGTTCGTCACCGTCACATGGCCCGCGACGCCTTCCTGCGCGCTCGGCGTCGGCGTGAAGCGCAGATCGAGATCGCCCTGTTTCGCCGTGAACTCGCACAGCGCGCGCACGGCGACGGTGTAGGCGGGCTCGGGTACTGTATGCATGTACAGCAGTCTAGCAGCTTCAACACGCCGCGCGCAGCAGCGCTCCGAGCGTTTTCATCGCGCTTTCGATCTGCGGCGACCACGGATGACCGAAGTTGATGCGCACGAAATTTCCGTATGCGTGACGCGCGGAGAAGATCGGCCCCGGCGTCACGTTGATGCCGTGTTCGAGCCCGCGCCGATGCAACTGCATCGCGTCGACATGAGCGGCGAGTTGCAGCCACAGGAAGTAGCCGCCGTCGGGCCGCACGAACGCGACATCCTGCGGCAGCCAGCGCGCGATGGCGTCTTCCATCGCGTCGCGTTGCGTGAGAAGCGCGCCGCGCAGCTTGCGCAGGTGCTTGTCGAAGCCGCCGTGCTGCAAGTAATCGGCGACGCCCGCCTGAATCGGGATGCTGGTCGAAATGCTCGTCATCAGCTTGAGACGCCGGATCGCGCCGGCGAAGCGGCCCGCCGCGACCCAGCCGAGCCGGTAACCGGGCGCGAGCGTCTTCGAGAGCGACGCGCAATGCATCACGAGCCCGTTTGTATCGAAGGCTTTCGCGGGCGGCGGACGATCCTGCGCGAAATGCAGCTCGCCGTAGACATCGTCTTCGATGAGCGGAACCTCGTGCTTCGCGAGCAATGCGACGAGCGCGCGCTTCTTCTCGACCGAGAGCGTCGCGCCCGTCGGATTCTGAAAGTTGGTCATGAACCAGCACGCGCGCACCGGATGCTTGTCGAGCGCTTCGGCGAGCACATCGAGATCGAGACCGTCGTGCGGATCGACCGGAATCTCCACCGCGCGCAAGCCGAGATGCTCGACGGCCTGCAACGCGGCATAAAAGCACGGCGACTCGATCGCGACGACATCGCCCGGCTTCGTGACGGCCATGAGGCAGAGCGTGAGCGCTTCCATCGCGCCGTTCGTGACGATGAGTTCTTCCATCGGCTGCGCGATACCCATGCCGATATAACGCAGCGCGATCTGCCGGCGCAACGCCTCGTTGCCCGGCGGCATGTCGATCACGGTGCTCCACGGATCGAGCATGCGCGTCGCGTGCGCGAGCGACTTCGCGAGCCGCTGCAACGGAAAGAGCGACGGCGACGGAAACGCGGAACCGAGCGGCACGACATCCGGACGCTTCACGGCATCGAGCACGGAGAACACGAGACTGCTCACGTCGATGGGCGCGGGTTCCGCGAGCGTCGCGTTCTCTTTCGGCGCGACGGCGGCGCCAGGCGCGACGTAATAGCCGGAGCGTTCGCGCGCGCGAATCAAGCCCCATTCTTCGAGCAGGTAATACGCGCGAAAGACCGTCGATTGCCCGACACCGTATTGCGTCGTCAGATGCCGCACCGAAGGCAGCCGCGCGCCGACGGGCAAGCGGCCCGCTCGAATCTCGGCGGCCATCGTGTCGGCAAGGGCTTGGTAGCGCTTCATCGCGTGCGTGGGTGAGAGGGCGCGAAATTGTCTCATACGGATTCTCGAAGGAATATCCGCGCCTCGCCGCGCGTTTAATGGACAAGCGGCTTAATCGCCGCGCCTGGCTTTTCAATCCTTTCGGAGGTGGTTTCATGAAGCTCGCCAGAATCGCAACCGTCATGCTCGCGCTGCTCGCCGGTCTCCTTGCAGGCTGTCAGACCGATGGCTCCTCAGGCGCATCGGGCACGACATCGAACAGCGGCAGCAGCGGCGGCTATTGAGCACGCACACGCTGCCGCCGGGATTGCCGCCGGCGCAGTTTCGCGCGGCGCTCGCGGCGTTCACGTCGGCGCTCGGCAGCGATGCGGTGCGTGCGGACGATATCGCTTCGTATCTCGATCCGTTCGCGCCCGGCGATGCCTCCACACACGCGCCGTCCGCCGTCGTATTGCCGAAGGATGTCGATGGCGTGCGCGCGGCGTTGGCGGTCGCGAATCGATATCGCGTGCCGCTCTGGACCGTATCCACGGGACGCAACTTCGCTTACGGCGGCGCCGCCCCGCGCATGAACGGCTGTGTCGTGCTCGACTTGCGGCGGATGAACCGCATCATCGAAATCGACGAGACGCTGGGCTACGCGCTCGTCGAGCCGGGCGTGACGTATTACGACCTGCATCGCGCGCTCGGCACGCCGCGGCGTTTCTGGCTCGATCCGCCCGCCGCCGGTTGGGGCAGCGTGATCGGCAACACGCTCGAACGCGGCTATGGCACGACGCCTTACGGCGATCACGCGGCGAATCAGTGCGGCATGGAGGTCGTGCTCGCAAATGGCGATGTCGTGCGCACCGGCATGGGCGCGATGTCGTCGAGCCGCGACTGGCAGGTGTTCAAGGGCGGTTTCGGGCCGTCGTATGACGGCATGTTCATGCAGTCGAACTTCGGCGTCGTCACGAAGCTCGGCATCTGGCTCATGCCCGCGCCCGAGGGCTACATGATCTGCCGCTATGCGTTCGCAAGAGATGACGATCTTGAGCGCATCGTCGATACACTGCGGCCGCTCAGGATGGACGGCACGATTCAAAGCAACGCGGTGATCGAAAGCGCGGTGCGCTGGGCGGCGGGCGTGTCGACGCGCAAGCAATGGTTCGACGGCACCGGCGCGATGCCCGACGAAGCCATCGACGTCATGGCGCGCAAGATCGGCATCGGGCGCTGGAATCTGCGCTTCTGCCTGTACGGGCCGCATGCGCTCGTGCAGGCGCGGCGCGACATCGTGCATGCGCGCTTCGCGGCGATCGCGGGCGCGACGCTCTTCGAGATGCCGTATCGCGATGCATCGGTCGAGCCGGAAGGCGGCGGCGATCGCGCGCAAGTCGGCATCCCGGGTCTCGAAGCGTTCAGCTTGCTGAACTGGCGTGGCGGCTCGGGCGCGCATATCGATTTTTCGCCGGTTTGCCCGCCCATCGGACGCGATGCCGTGAAGCAGGTCCGCATGGTGCGCGAGCGCGCCGCGCAATTCGGCTTCGATTACTACGGCGGTTTCACGGCGGGCGAGCGCGCGATGCATCACATCTTCGCGGCGATTTTCGATCGCGACGATCCGAAACAATCGCACGATGCCGGCGCGCTGATCGAAACGCTCATCCGCGATGCGGGCGCGGCGGGCTACGGCCAATATCGCGCGCATCTTTCGTACATGGACCTTGCCGCCGCGCAATACGATTTCAACGATCACGCGTCGATGCGGCTTGCGAACACGATCAAGACGGCGCTCGATCCAAACGGCATTCTGTCGCCGGGCAAGCAGGGCATCTGGCCCGCAGATCGCGGGGAAAAAGACCGATGACGACGACACGGCGCACGTTTCTCATCGCGACGGGATCCCTGCCGTGGATGCCGTTCGGCGGCGCGATGCGGCCATCGACGCGCACGTGGGTCGTCGACGAAGGTTTGCCGCAAAGCCGCGTGCTCGTGCGGCGCGCGCATCTGACGGGCGCGCGTATCGCGTCCCTTTCGGGCGATGCGGGCTGGCTGTGGATCGAACGCCTGTCGTCGTCGCAGGCGATCGGCGGCATCACGCGATTTGCCGATGCATTCGTGCTGTCACAGCTCGGCGCGGACAACGGCATGCGCGCGACGCGTCATCGGGCCTTTGACAACGGCGCCGTGCTCTGGACGATCGAGCGTTGCTGAAAGCGGTTCGCTAAAATGGCACGCGTCTCAATATTGCCGCGCACGGATGAAACGATGAACGCCACGGACACACGCACGATCGCCGACTGGCACGCGCATATCTATTTCGATGCCGCGAGCCGCGACGCCGCGTGGCAGCTTCGGCTCGTGATCGAGCAACGGTTCGCGAGTGAATTGCAGGGCGGCGCGCTGCGTCTCGGCCGTTTTCACGAACGGCCGGTCGGACCGCATCCGATGTGGTCGTTCCAGCTCGGGTTCGGCGATGAACTGCTCGCGCCGATGCTCGCATGGCTCGCGCTGAACCACGGCGCACTCGATGTCTTCATGCATCCGAATACGGGAAACGCGCTCGTCGATCATCGCGATTCGGCGGTGTGGATCGGCCGTTCGCACGAACTCGTGCTGAAAAGTCTGGGCGGCTGAAAGCGTACGCAAAAAAGAAAAAGGCGGACCGCGTCCGCCTTTTTCCGAAACAGCGGGGCGCTTACTTTTTGGCGCTGGCCGTTTTCGGCGACACTGCGCGCACAGCCGTCTGGCTTGCGACGGTGGCGTCGTTCTGCGCGGCTTCGACCACTTGCTTCGCGGCTCGCTTCGCTGCTTCGTAAGCCGAATTCGCCGATTCTGTCGCGGCATCGATCGCGGTCCGCCACGCCGTCACGACGGCTTCGCTGCCGACGGGCGCGTTGCTCGCGAGACTTTCGACGAGCGCCTGCACATTGCGCTGCGACTTCTCGATCTGATCCTGCGCCGCTTCCATGTAGCCGCCGCGCACGCCCGCCGCGATTTCATAGACGCCGAGCCAGTACGCCTGCACGCGCTGGGCGCTGTCTTGCAGATGCTGGTTCTGAAGCGCGAAGAATTCCTGCGGATCGCGCACGGAAAGCGTTCTGGCGACGAGCGCCTGATGCTCGTCGAGCGCCGTCCTGATGGTGCGCACGTTCAGGTCGATCAGCTTCTCGAAACCCCCGACGGCTTGTGCGGCGACACCGAAGGTCGTGTCGACACCCGCCTTTTGTGACGCGATTACATTTTCCGGTGCAAGACTGCTCATGCTCGACTCCATAAGGAAGTGTCCAATTGATTGCCCGATGAATTTGTGCAATGCAGCGAACGACCCATTTTAAGGCAAGCGCGTGAAGTGTCAATTACGTTTTCCCGGCTTGACTTTAAATCATTCCACCGATTAATCAAAAATCGCGGTGATGCAAAGGCAAATGAGAAGGCCTATTAACGGCAATGAGTTTGTCCGGACATCACATAATCCGAACGATCATTTGATTTTCGGCAATATTGCCGAAAAAGAAAAATCCCGACCAGTCCGGAAGGCGAATGCCCGTTCGATAAAACCCCGCTCGCCCAATGGATATGCGCATCTCATCGTAAACACCTAAGCCAAATCGTCGCGAATGCGTTGTTTCCCCACTTGACGCATTGATGTGTCAATTGAAAGAATCTCGCACTGCAACACGCGCGATGGAGACACGGTATCACACGGTATTCCTGTCACTGCTCCGTCATCGTGAATCAGTAGGATTCACCTCGCGCGAAACAGCCGGCGCTGAACGGCATAAATATATAAATCGAGAGATTGAAAGAAAATGGGGCGACATTCCCAAACCCTTGGCCACCTTGAACGCAGTCACGAAGACAACGCTTTGCGGCGCGCCATGGCCGCACGACTCGACCGGGCCTTGCAGAAGGCCAACGTCAGTTCCGCAAAAGCCGCCGGCTGGCTCGACGTAAGCGAGCACGACGTGCAATTCTGGCGGCGCGGAATCACGGTTCCGCCGTTCGCGGCATTTAACCGCATCGCGAAGACGCTCGACATCGATCCGCACTGGCTCTGCACGGGCCAGGCGCAGCACGCGCATTCCGCCGACTGAGCGTTTTCCGAACGTCAGACTTCCGTCGATACGGCCGGCGCCGGCTTGCGTCCATGCAGGACCACGGTGCCGATGCCGCTCGCCGCGATCACGCACATGCCGATCGCCATCCAGAGGTCCGGCGCCTGTCCGAACAGCAGCCAACTGAAGAGCGCGGCGAACGCGAGCTGACCGTAGCCGAGCGGCGTCAACACGGAGAGCGGCGCGCGTTTCATCGCCTGCAACATGAGTCCGTGGCCGGTGGTCGCCATCGTCGCCATGAAGACGACCAGCAGCCAGCTTCCGAAGCGCACCTGCGCGATCGCGGGCAGCGTCTCCGCCTGATCCATCCACACGAGCACGCACAGCATGAGGGTCGCGACGAGCGCCGTGAGGAAGTTGGTCGTGATCGCATCGTCGACGCGTGAAAGATGGCTCGACACCACCTGAAAGCACGCGAACGACGTCGCCGCGCCGATCGGATAGATCACGGTCCAGCTGAACTGACTGCCGCCCGGGCGCACGACCAGCAGCATGCCGATGAAACCGACCGCGACCATCGCCCATTTGCTGCGCGGTACGTCGTCCTTCAGCACGAGCGCGGCGAGCAGCGTGGAGATGAGCGGCGCGAGCATCGCGAGAGACGTGGTGACCGGCAGCGGCAGATGCCGCAGGCCCGCGAACGTGCATGCGGAATTGGTCAGCAGCAGCACGGCGCGCACGATCTGCAGCTTCACGCTGCCTGTGCGAAAGAGCCCGAACGCACGGCGGCGCACTTGCCACACGCCCATCACGATCATCTGAAACAGATAGCGCACCGAGAGTAGCGCCAGCAGAGGGACCGCGGTGCCGATCAGCTTGACGGTGGAGTCGCTTGCCGCGAAGGTCGCCGTCGTCAGGATCATGATGACGATACCGGCGCCGCTGTTATCGGTATCAATCCGGTATCGCGCCTTGCCCTCTAAGGTTGCCATCGAACTCTCATGTAGTGAATGAACGGCTTTTTTAGGCCGTTGCTTCAATTCTCCCGACAACCCAGGGCGCTGGCAAGGCGACAGTAAAGTTCTTTTCCGCCGTGTTGTGCATAGGTCACGACGCTGTAAATGTACTAGACGGTTCGAACAATCGCGTGCTTCGCGCATTGGACATGATGAACCGGTCGTGCTATTCGACGCTGATTCTCATATCGATTTAAGACGCGGATTAGAGCTTTCCTAACGTCCACTCTCTACTATGACTTCAACGCCGAACAACACAGAACGAGCAGCCGCCATGCAGAAGAAACGTCTCTTCCTTGCCGCCGCGATCATGTCGATGAGCCTGATCGTGTTCATGTCGATGAATAGCGGTCCGAGCGCTGCCGGCATGTTTTCAATCACCCGTGCGGCGCCGCAGCAGATGTACGCGATCGATTCGATCGTGATGTTCGAGCAGTGAGGTGTCGGCGGTAAGAAAAGCAGTCGGGTAGCAATGCAGTACGAAAGAGCCGGACGCATGCGTGAGCATCCGTCCGGCTTTTTCATGCTCGTGTAAAACACGTTCGAACAAGCATGCGCGCCCGCACATTATTTCGCTCAAACGTCTTGCGCCCGAGGATTTGCGGCCTACACTTAAAGTAGTTTCTCAACTGCTTCGAAGGAGGCAACAATGAGAACGAGAACTCGCGAAGTGGTGCGCATGCTCGCGACCTTCCGCCATTCGGCGCATTGCCGAAGTTTGCGCGCGGCCGCGGCGGCGCAGGAAGCGCGCGATCTCGCCAACGAGCCTTCACCCGACGATGCCCCGGAAGAGGACGAGCGTGCCGAACCCGACATGCCGTCCCTCATCCGCAAGCCGCGTCCGGGGATGCATTGAGGCGCATCAAGGCGCGTTCGCTTCACACGCCTGCCGGATTCCTGAATGGCGAAAAGCGCCAGTGGCCGCTCGCATCCTTCACCGCGATCGCGCCATGCTCGTGCAGCACCTCGCCGACGGCGCCCGGTTTGATGTCATCGGTCATGCGAATGACGAGCAAGGTGCGCTGCGGCGTGGTGTCATCGGCGTACGGCGTGGGCGGGCGCTGTGCCACTGGCTCGTGCGGCACGAACCGGTTGCACGCGCCGATCACGCCCTGATGCTCGCCATGTGCGGCGTACTCGGCGTCATCCTCGTCGTGCGCGGGCGGCAGAAGCGCATCGATGTCGATTTCGCCGCGTCCTGCCCGGTAAAGATGCGCGTCGTCGCGTCGTAATCCTGCGAGCTGCAATGCGCGAAGCGCGTCGTGTCCATCCCGATAGGATGCGAACACCCCTACTATCACCTGATTCATCGTCGCCCCCTCTGTCGGTCAGCATCGATATACGCGGACCAAGCAACCGATGCCATCTGCGCGGTCTTTCATTTCGTGTTTCGCGCTCTTCGATTCTTCAGAAGAACTTCAGCAACGCGCGTTCCCGCATGAAGGTTTTGAAAGCGATGCCGGCGATGATCAAATCGTCCGCAGGTTGCGACCCTAACGGCTATCACCTAAAGTAACTGAGCTTCTATCCCGGATCCGCGCGTCACACGACGCGCTCTTCGCGAGGTTCGAATGACTGCCAAAGCCTGTGCCTGGGTTCTCGTGCTGATGGCAGGGTCCGCCGCAGCGGCGCCGTGCTACAACGACGGCGATGTCGTCACGCTCGAAGGCACGGCGACTCGCCAGGCCTCGCATGAAGCCGATGCCTCCGCGAAGCCCGCGTGGGTGCTTTCGCTATCGAGCCCGGTATGCGTAGTGAGTGCTAGCACGGGACAAGGCGGCGGGCGGCAGCAATCGAATGTGTCGGCGGTGCAGATCATCGATGCGACGCCCACCGAGAACGCACGCATCCAGCTGACGGGCAAGCTCGTCACGGGCAATGTCAGCAGCTACTACGCGGTGCCCACCGCGATCTGGGTGCTCAAGCAGCGGGTGCTGTCGGGACAATAGTTCCGCTCGCCCGCATGGGCGATGCATCGAAACCCGCGAGAAGTGCGAACGATCAGGCGGCTTTCGCGTGAGCCTGAGAGCGCCAGTATTCGGCGACGACAATATGCAGCGGCTGATTGTCGAGCTTGCGTTCCTCGGCGAACCGCATGATGGCGTCGAGCTGTGCGCCGGTGCAGCGGAATGCTTCGCGGCGCGTGGCCGTCTGGTTTTTCTTGTGCGTGGTCATGGCAATCCTTTTCTAGGACCTTCCCCGACAGGGCAGGCTCGTTCGACGGGGCGGCCCGTGCGCGCGAACACTGTCTGCTGCTTCCCTATTAAGCCGTAGCCGCGCATGCGCGACCGGCTGTTAGCGCACATAGCCGTCGAGACATCGCAAGAAGCGCAAAGCGCGGGCCAGATCGCGCCAGCGCTTCACTCGCTTCGTTTGCTTTCGCCGCTGGAATAAACCTTTCGGCTGCGCCGTTTAGCATGCGTGAACCCGCGCTGGAGTCGAGATGCGGGACGAGGGAGGAGGAGCCTGTGAGCGTCGATCAACACGCGCAGAAGGAGCTCGCGCACATTGGGCGGATGATCGCGGAACTGGAGCGGCTCGCGACCGACGCGCGCGGTGGGCCAACGCGATATGCCGTCATGCGGCAGGAGTACTGGCAGCGGCGCATCGATGCGCTGACGATCACGTCGACGAACGCACCGTTGCGTCGCGATGCCGCCGCGCTGCGCGAGCGTCTGGCCGACGTTTTCGCCGATGCGCACGAACGCAACACGGGGCACGCGGGAGACCCGGCGCGGGAGACCGGCAGCAGAAAATGAAGCGAAGCGATGCGCGTGGCGGCGCGTGTGCATGAAAGCATGAAAGCACGCGCCGCCTCCGCGTCAACCCGTCTGCTCGACGGGCGTCACGTCGATATCGAGCTTCTGCGTGCCGCGCAGCACGGCGATGTTCACCGGCTTGTCGATGCGAGATGCATCCAGCGTGCGCTGCAAACTATCGACGCTATCGACGGCGATATCATCCACCGCGACGATCCGGTCGCCCGTGCGCAATCCCCCGATTGCGGCCGGACTGCCTTTCACGATCTCCATCACATGCACGCCGCTCGGCGACGCGAGCGCGAAAAAGCGCTGCACGCGCCGCGAGATCGGCGTCGTCGTGCCCGCCACGCCGATATACGCGCGCCGCACGCGCCCGTGCGCGAAGATCTGCATGATGACCCACTTCGCCGTATCGATCGCGGTGGCGAAGGAAATGGCCTGCGCGCCGGAGATGATCGCGGTATTCACGCCGATCACTTGCCCTGCCGAATTGATGAGCGGCCCGCCCGAATTGCCGGGATTGAGCGCGGCGTCGGTCTGGATGACATCGTAGATCATGCGGCCCGATGTCGAGCGCAGCGTTCGCCCGAGCGCGGACACGACGCCCGTCGTGACGGTCTGCGCGAGCCCGAGCGGATTGCCCACCGCGATCGCGATCTGGCCGACGCGCAGGCTGCCCGAATCGCCCAGTTCGACATGCGGCAGCGGCTCCGGCGAGCCGATGCGCAGCACCGCGAGATCGCTCGCGGGATCGTCGCCGACGAGATCGGCATCGAAGCGCGCGCCGTCGGCGAGCGTGACGACGATATGCGTCGCGCCGTGCACGACGTGGCTATTGGTCAGCAGATAGCCGTCCGGCGTGAAGATAAACCCCGAGCCCGTGCCGCCGACATGGCGGCGCGCGCCGCGTGCGTCGGCGAGCTGACGCTCGACTGAAATGAATACAACGGCTTGCTGCACGCGCTCGAGCGCGCCGATGACCGTGCGCGAATACGCGTCGAGCAGGGCGCTATCGTCGATACGGCCGAGCGGGGCGGAGGGCGCGGCGTCCTGCGCGCCGCGCGCAAGATCGTCGATGAATTGAGGCCGGCTTCCCATGTTCCTTGAACTCCCGATGTCTGGAAGCCGACATGCGGGTCGCCGATGCCTATTTCAAGAGATCGTTGCGTTTGCAAGCAGTTTCATCGGCCCGAGCGTTTCGACGACATCGCGCTGCGCGTCGTCGCGCACGAAGAGCGAGCCCGCGAAGCCGAGCGCATTGACCGCGACGCCCTCGACATGCGACACGCTGCGCGGCACCGCAAGCATCCAGCGGCGTGTGACGAGCAGGTTATAAGGCGCGCTCTGATGCGCGATGCCCATGACATCGAGCGGATGCACGCCGATCGCGTCCAGCAGTTGCAGATAGGTTGCGTGCACGTTCGCGATGCTGTCGTCGTCGAGCCATGCGGCCGCGTGCGCGAACGCGAGTTGCGGCGCGCGAAAGATGCCGTGCGTGCGCGCTGCTTCGATAGCGGATTCGATCGGCAACGCGTGGCCATCGAGCGGCAGCGGCACCATCTGCAAATGCTTGTGCGGCTGACTCGATCCAGCGACCGTGCCGCCGTTATAGAAGCCGAGTCCATCGAAGCGATCGAGGCACGCAAAGAGCGCGGCGAAATCAGCTTCGCCGATGAGCGCTTCCTGCTGCTCGAAGTCCGTCGTCACGATCAGCAGATGATGCGCGAGCACGTTGAACTTGTTGAGCAGGAGAAAGTGCCGTTCGCCGATATCGCCGACACGCAGCGCTTCCTCGCATGGCGAAAACGGATCGCGCCATTCGCTCGCGGCATCGGCGGCGGACTTCGCCGCGAGCTTCGACGCCTGCTCCTTGCGCGCGATGTTCGCGGCCTGGCGCACGAGAAAGCGCACGCCGTGGTCTTCTATCACGCTTTGCGCCGTATCGAACGAACGCAGCGCGCCGCATGCGAGCGCGCGTTCGGTCTGCGCGGCAACGTCCTGCCATGAAGGGGCGTTCATGTGCGCCATGCTTCTCCTTTCTGGAATTCGTATCGTTCGAGCGATGCCGCGTGCATTTCGATGCTGTAGCCGGGCGCTTGCGGAGGCATATAGCGTCCGTTCCGGATGACGACGGGATCGAGGAAGTGTTCGTGCAGATGATCGACGTATTCGAGCACGCGCCGATCGAGCGAACCCGATACGCAGATGTAATCGAACAGGGAAATATGCTGCACATACTCGCACAAGCCGACGCCGCCTGCATGGGGACACACCGGCACGCCAAATTTCGCGGCCATCAGCAAGACGATGAGCACTTCGTTCAGACCGCCGAGACGGCAGCTATCGATCTGACAAAAGTCGATGGCTTGCGCTTGCAGCAGTTGCTTGAAGATCACGCGATTCTGGCAATGTTCGCCCGTTGCGACGCCGATCATCGGTGCAAGACGCTTGCGGATCGCGGCGTGGCCGAGCACGTCGTCCGGACTCGTGGGCTCTTCGATCCACCACGGATCGAACTCGGCGAGCCGGCGCATGTTCGCGATGGCTTCATCGACTTCCCATACCTGATTCGCGTCCATCATCAGCTTGCGCTCCGGGCCGATCTCTTCGCGCAGAATGCGCGCGCGGCGGATGTCTTCATCGAGATTGCCGCCGACTTTCTGCTTGAAATGCGTCCAGCCCGCCGCCACGCCTTCGCGTGCGAGGCGGCGAATCTTGTCGTCGTCGTAACCAAGCCAGCCGGCGGATGTCGTGTAAGCGGGAAAGCCTTGCGCGAGCATTTCCTTTTCTCGTTCGCCGCGTGTGGCATGCAGGCGCTTCAACAGCGCGAGCGCTTCGGATGGCGTGATCGCGTCGGTCACATAGCGGAAGTCGAGACACGCGACGAGCTGTTCCGGACTCATGTCGACGAGCAGTTTCCACACGGGCTTGTTCTCGCTCTTCGCCCGGAGATCCCAAACGGCGTTGACGACCGCGGCGGTCGCGAGATGAATCACGCCTTTCTCGGGGCCGATCCAGCGCAACTGACTATCCGATGTAACGGCACGCCAGAACCCGCCCATATTCGCCGCGATCGCTTCGATACTTTTGCCGACGACGAGCGGCGCCAGCGCCTCGACCGCCGCGACGACGACCTCGGTGCCGCGCCCGATCGTGAACGTTAGGCCATGACCCGCGAGTCCGGGCGCATCGGTTTCGAGTATCACGTAGGCAGCCGAATAATCGGGCGCGGCGTTCATCGCGTCGGAGCCATCTAGCGAGCGCGAAGTGGGAAAGCGGATGTCGCGTACGGAGAGCTTCGTGATGCTGGTCATGGTCATCTCCTCGGTTTCAACGGAGTCCTTCATACAAGCGCGAATATGCTGCAATGCAAGGCCCGAAACGACATTGACAACGCGTGTTTCACCTCCTAGCCTGCTAGCATGTTAGTGCGAAAACAAGGGCGGCGTGAGCTCATCGAGGAATGAAAACAGTCTTGCCGCCGACCCTTACCGCGCATTGCCCCGCTTGCACGGTTCGGAGCGTGGCAGCCTCACCGACGCGGTCGAGGAGGCGCTGCGCGCGGCCATCGTCAATCTGGCGATGGAGCCCGGCATGATGATCGACAAGCTCGCCGTATGCGAGCGCATGGGCGTATCGCGCTTTCCGGTTTCGTCCGCACTGGCGAAGCTCGCGGCCGCGGGTCTCGTCGAAGTTCTGCCGCAACGCGGCACGCGCGTCATGCCCATCGTCATGCACGACATACGACAGCATCTGTTCATTCGCAGCGCGCTCGAAGTGGAGACCGTGCGCTCGCTTGCGTCCGCTTGCGACGACAACACGCTCGACGCGATCGACGCCAATCTCGAACGCGAACACGATGCAGTGCAGCAAGGTCTGCGCCGCGAGTTTCATCTGCTCGATCTCGCGTTTCATGAGTTGCTTCTCGATGCGATCAATCTGCCGCGCGTGAAGGAGATCGTCGCGGCATCGCGCAATGCGCTCGATCGCGCGCGCCGTCTGATGGCGAGTCCCGAGCGCCACGCGCATACGCTCGCGGAGCATAGACGTATCGCCGCTGCGATTCGCGCACGAGACGGAGAAGCCGCTGCTCGCGCGATGCACGTTCATCTGGATGAAGTCGTCGCGGAGTTGCGGCGCTTTTCCATCGAAAGACCGGATTTGTTCAGGGAGTAGGAGACAAGGAAAGACAAGAAGCGCAGTCAACCGCAATGGAGGAGACAGACCATGAACCTGTTCAAGCAAGCGGGCGCCGTGACGGCGCTTGCGGCCGCATGTCTCGCAGCGACGCCTGCAATGGCGGCCGAGGACTTCAAGGGCGTGACCATCAACGTGATGACCTTCGTCGGACCGCAGATCGCCGAGCCGCTGCAACGCCGCGCGCCCGATTTCGAGAAGCTGACGGGCGCGAAGGTGAACGTGCTGACGGTGCCGTTCTCCGATCTCTATCAAAAGCTGTTGACGGACTGGGCTTCGGGCACGAACTCCGTCGATGCGGCCGTATTCGCGCCGCAGTGGATGGTCGATTACACGAAGGGCGCCTTCCTTGAAGACCTCACGCAGCGCGTTGCGAAGGACACGGCGTTGAAGGAAGACGACGTGATGCCCTTCTTCGTCGACTTCTCGCAGAAGTACAACGGCAAGACCTATCTCGTCGCGCTCGACGGCGATTTCCAGATGGTCTATTACCGCACGGATATTCTTCAGCAGCTCGGCAAGGAGCCGCCGAAGACCTGGGACGATTACCTCGACATCGCGAAGGCGGCCAATGGCAAGGTATTCGGCGGCGACGGCAAGCCGGTCGCGGGCTCGTGCATTTCGAAGAAGCGTAACGCGCAAGCGTATTGGGCGATCATCTCCATCGCGGGCGGTTATCTGCAATCGAAGGGCACGGCGCAAGGCGCGTTCTTCGATCCGCGCAATTTCAAGTCGCTCGTGAACAACGACGGCTTCAAGGAAGCGCTGCGTGTCTACAAGGAATCGACGACGTACGGGCCGCCCAACGAAATCAATCTCGATGTCGGCGATACGCGCAGCGCGTTCATCTCCGGTCATTGCGCATTGACGCTCGACTGGGGCGACGTCGGCGTGCTCGCCATCGATCCGAAGCAATCCAAGGTGATCGACAAGGTCGGCGCGGTGATTCTGCCGGGCTCGCGCAAGGTGGTCGATCGCGACACGGGCAAGCTCGTGCCGTGCGACAAGACACGCTGCCCCTATGCGATCGACGGCGTGAATCACGCACCGTTCGCGGCATTCGGCGGCTGGTCGGGCGGCATCAACGCGAAGGCGAAGCCGAAGGTGAAGGACGCAGCCTACGCGTTCCTGTCGTTCATGAGCCAGCCGGCGCAATCGAACGTGGATGTGACGATCGGCGCATCGGGCTTCAATCCTTACCGGCGCTCGCAATTCACGGATATGTCGGCGTGGAAGAAAGCGGGCATGAGCGACGCGGCCGCGAAGTCGTATCTCGGCGCGATTCAACAGAGCCTGCAAAGCCCGAACATGATCATCGATCTGCGCATTCCGCAGAATCAGCGCTATGAACAGGTCGTGCTCGATACGGCGGTCGCGCGCTTCGTCGCGGGTGAAATCGATGCGGACGCGACGATGAAAGCCATCGACAGCGGCTGGAGCGAAATCACCGACGATCTCGGCAAAGACACCCAGTTGCGCGCATACAAGGCGTCGATCGGCGCGAAGTAAGGGGCAAGGGCGAGCGCGCCGATTCGCTGCGCGCTCGCCTCATCATGGAGACAGGATGAATACGCAGTCGCACGCATCGTCCGTCATTGCGAACGAACAAGGCTCGCGCGCGCGCGTCGCGAACTGGCTCGACCGGCAGGCGCCCTTCGTGTTCGTGCTGCCGACCGTGCTGCTGATTCTCGCGTTCTCCATCTTTCCGCTCGTGACCTCGGCTTATCTTTCGCTCACGCGGTTCGAGCTGGGCGAGGGCGGCTATCAACTGACGTTCACGGGCCTGCGCAATTACGTGCGGCTCTTTTCAGGCAGCCAGCAATATCACTTCACCGGCGTTTTTCGCGCGCCGGGCATCGTCAGCATTGCCACGATGGTGGCGGCTGTCCTTGCGGTGATCTTGTGGTTCTATCGCTACTTCAAAAGCGAACATCGCTCGATAATGGGAACGCTCGGCCGTCTGATCGCGGCGGCCGCGTTTCTCGCGCTCGTGTGGCTCGCGGCGAACACGCTCGGTGGCGGCGGCGCGCTCGGCAGCCTCATGGTGACGATCTTCTATGTCGTGCTCGGCGTCGCACTGCAATTTCTTCTCGGGCTCGGCCTTGCCTATCTGTGCACGCTGCCGCTCAAGGGCGGGCGTTTCTTTCGCCTGCTGTTCTTTCTGCCGCTGATGGTGACGCCTGTCGGCATCGCATACATGTTCCGCATGATGGCCGATACATCCGTCGGCCCGCTCGCGCCGTTGTGGTCGTGGCTCGGCCTCGGCCAGATCGCGTGGGCGGCGGACCCGTGGCTCGCGCGGCTCGTCGTCGTGATCGGCGATACGTGGCAGTGGGTGCCGTTCATGTTCCTCGTGATGCTCGCGGCGCTAGAAGGCACGTCGCGCGAACAGATCGAGGCGGCGCAACTCGATGGCGCATCCGCGTGGCGCGTGTTCCGCGATGTCACATGGCCGTCGATCGCGCCGGTTGCTGCAAGCGCCGTGCTGATCCGTCTGATCGAAGCGTTCAAGATCGTCGACTTGCCGAA
This sequence comes from Caballeronia temeraria, assembly GCF_001544795.2. Taxonomy (GTDB): domain Bacteria; phylum Pseudomonadota; class Gammaproteobacteria; order Burkholderiales; family Burkholderiaceae; genus Caballeronia; species Caballeronia temeraria. Next base: position 106,687 of record NZ_FCOI02000009.1, read on the forward strand.
CGTGCTGACCAACGGCGGACCCGGCATCGCCACTGAATCGATGACGCTGCATGCGTTCATCGAATGGCGCGCACTGAATCTCGGCGGCGCATCGGCGGTGGCTTACATGCTGTTCTTCGTATCGACGATCGCATGCGTGTCGTTCTTCCAGTTCGTCGTGCGGCGCGCGCGGGGAGATCAGTGATGAGTTCGCTGAAACGCTGGTTCGTGCCCGCGCGTCTGGACGAGTTGCCGGTCGGCGCGAAGGCGATCGCTTATGTGCTGCTCGGGATATGGTCGCTTGTCGTGCTGTTTCCGCTTTACTGGATGGCGATCACGTCGTTCAAGCTGCCGGTGGATGTATCGACGGGACCGTTCTACATTCCGTTCGTCGACTTCAAGCCGCATCTCGACGCGTGGCATTACATCTTCGTCGATCTCGGGCCGGACACGTATCGGCCTTATATGAATTCGCTGGTCATCGCGTCGTGCGGTACGGCGGCTTCCGTGTTTCTCGGTTCGATGGCCGCCTATGCGCTCGCGCGCATCGAGTATCGGCCACCCGTCGCGGCGGTCGGTCTCGGCGTGCTGTTGATCGCGTTGCTGATCGCGGCTGTCGCGTGGGGTCATGTCGATCTGCGCATTGCGCTTGCTGTTGCATTCGCGCTCTTCTTTCTGGTGTTGCGCCCGATCGTGCGGCGCGCGCGCAGACATTTGAACAACGACGACATTCTGTTCTGGGTCGTGTCGCAACGCATTCTGCCGCCCGTCGTCACGGTGATCCCGATCTATCTCATCTTCAAGGATGCCGGACTGCTCGACACGCATCTCGCGCTCATCATCACGTATGCGACCGCGAACTTGCCGATCGTCGTGTGGCTCATGTTCGATTTCTTCGATGGCGTGCCGCGCGAGATCGAAGAGAGCGCGCAGATCGACGGCGCGACGCGCTTCTCGATTCTCTTCGGCATCGTGTTGCCGCTCGTCGCACCGGGTCTCGTCGCGACGAGTCTGCTCGTGCTGATTCTCTCGTGGAACGAGTACCTTTTCGCGCTCTTTCTGACGACAGCGAAAGCGCAGACGATGCCGCTGCTCGTTGCCGCGCAGAATGCGACGCGCGGTCCGCAATGGTGGAACATGTCGGTGCTGATACTCATCATGATCCTGCCGGTGATGCTGCTGACGCTGACGCTGCAGCGCTTCATCGTGCGGGGCATTCTCGTGGGAGCCGTGAAAGGATGACGGTCATGGATAGCGAGGCGGTGAAGGTCGACGACGCCCGCCTGACGAAGATCGCGGCGGCGCGCCAGTCGAAGAGCGTGTCGTTGAGAAACGTCGGCAAGATGTTCGGCGATACGCGCGTGTTGCGAGACCTTTCGCTCGATGTGCAGGCGGGCGAATTCCTCGTGCTGCTGGGCGAATCGGGCTGCGGCAAGACGACGGCGCTGCGCATCGTCGCGGGGCTCGAGTCGGCGACGGAAGGTGCCGTGTTCGTCGGCGATACCGATGTCACGCATCAACTGCCGCGCGATCGCGATGTCGCGATGGTGTTTCAGTCGTATGCGCTCTATCCGCACAAGACGGTGTTCGAGAACATCGCGTATCCGCTCATCGTGAGAAAGCGCCCGAAAGCCGAGATCGCTGCCGCCGTGCGCGAAGTGGCCGCGAGCGTGCAACTGGAGCCATTGTTATCGCGCTTGCCGCGTCGGTTGTCGGGCGGACAGCGTCAGCGCGTGGCGCTCGCGCGTGCGATCGTGCGGCGGCCTGCTGCGTTTCTGATGGACGAGCCGCTTTCCAATCTCGATGCCAAACTGCGCGGCCATATGCGCGCAGAACTCAAGCACATGCAGCATGAGCTCGGCATCACGACGATCTATGTCACGCACGATCAGATCGAGGCGATGACGCTTGCGCATCGTGTCGCGATTCTCGACAAGGGCGCGCTGCAGCAACTCGATACGCCTGCGCGCATCTATTCGGATCCGGCGAATCTTTTTGTGGCGGGTTTCATCGGTTCGCCGCCGATGAACTTTCTGCGCGGCACGCTCACGCAGGGACGTTTCGATGCTTCCGGTATCTCGCTTGCCACGCCGGTTCGTCATGAAGGCAAGATGACGCTCGGCGTGCGTCCGGAGGAATGCTCGCTCGTGGCGGCAGGCGAAGGCGAATTGCAGGGGCGCATCTATTCGGTGGAGCTGATCGGCGATCATTCGCTCGTCACGATGAACGTCGGCGAGCAACAGGTGGTCGTGAAGGTGCCGAATACTTTCGCGGGTGAAATTGGCGGTGCTGCGGGTGTGCGTTTGAATCGCGAGCGCATTTATTTCTTCGATGAAAGCGGTGCGCGCATTCGCCAAACCGTTTGATATCCGTAAGCCTTTTTGCGTGAGGCAGAGCGTTCCTGTGCGTGTCGTCTATATTGGATTCATGGCGATCCGATAGGGAGGTGCGAGATGAGGCGCATCTATTTTCTGCTTCCGAGTGTGGCGAGCGCAAAGGGGATCATCGACGAGCTGTTGCTCAAGCGTATCGAATGGCGGCATATCCATGTGCTTGCGCGGCCTCACGAGCCGCCGGAGGACTTGCCGCAAGCGACGCTGGTTCAACGTAGCGACCTTCTGCCTGCGCTCGCGCGCGGAACGGCTGCGGGCGGGGTGACGGGGGTGCTGGCAGGACTCGTTGCGATGGCGTTTCCGCCGGCGGGTTTGACGATCGCGGGCGGTGCGGTTGTTTGCATGACACTGGCCAGCATGGGGTTTGGCGCGTGGGCCGCGACGATGATCGGAGTCGGGATTCCGAATACGCGGTTGCGGCGGTTTGAACATGCTATTGAAGATGGCGAATTGCTGATGATGGTCGATGTGCCGAAGGATCGTGTCGAGGAGATTGAAGCGCTCGTCAAGAGTCATCATCCGGAGGCCGATGTCGAAGGGGCCGATCCTACGATTCCGGCGTTTCCTTGATATTTTTTGTTTTTGCCGCCGGATCCCGTTTTCTTTGTGGTCTGTTAGCCCCGCACAGGGGCAGTGCAAATGGACCAAAACGAAAACGGGATCCGGCGAAAAAAACAAAAAGGGCGCAAATTCTGATGCGATAAGATCACACGCGCGAAAACCGATCAACGTACAGAACGCAATAAAAAGAACGAGCGTTCCAAATACCGAGGAAGAAACCCCGATGCGCCGTGTGGTCTTCAATCAAAAGGGTGGCGTAGGCAAATCCACCATCGTTTGTAATCTCGCCGCGATCAGCGCTTCCCGCGGTCTGCGCACATTGGTCATCGACCTCGACCCGCAGGGCAACGCAAGCCAGTACCTCCTAGGCGCAGAATCCCGCGAGGCCCAGCCAAACCTTGCAAGCTTCTTCGAATCCGCATTGAGCTACAGCTTTCGCGAGCCGGCCTTCGAGTCATTCATCCACTCGACGCCGTTCGAGAACCTCGACATCGTGCCGTCGCACCCGAGCCTGGAAGCGCTGCAGAGCAAACTCGAATCGCGCTACAAGATCTACAAACTGCGCGATGCATTGAAGGGCCTGCAACAATACGATGCCGTTTATATCGACACGCCGCCCGCGCTCAACTTCTTCACGCGCTCCGCATTGATCGCAGTCGAGCGCTGCCTGATTCCATTCGATTGCGACGACTTCTCGCGACGCGCGCTCTATTCCGTGCTCGATAACGTGCAGGAAATCCGCCACGATCACAATCCGGATCTGAGCGTCGAAGGCATCGTCATCAACCAGTTCCAGCCGCGTGCGAGCCTGCCGCAGCAACTCGTCGACGAACTGCGCGGCGAAGATCTGCCCGTGCTCAATTCGCACCTCTCGCTCTCCGTGAAAATCCGCGAGAGCCATCAGCACGCGCGTCCGATGATCTACCTCGAACCGCGTCACAAACTCGCGCAGGAATATGTCGCGTTGCACGAGGAACTGAACGGCTGACACGCGGCTTCTTTTCATGTCGGTCACAGCGAAAGTCGCGCTTGCGGCCATCGTCGAAGCCGCGTTGTTCATCGCGTTGCTCTTCGGCGCGGCAGGCACGCTCGAATGGGGCGCGGGCTGGGCGTGGATGGCCCTGATGTTCGGCGGTGGCGGCGTCGTGACCGTGCTCATCGCGCGGCGCGATCCCGCGTTGCTCGCCGAACGCATGCGCTCGCCGATGCAGCCCGATCAGCCGCTCTGGGACAAGGTCTTTCTCGTCGCGATGGGCGTGCTGTGGTGCGCGTGGCTCATCCTGATCGGCCTCGACGCCGTGCGCTTTCGATGGTCCGTCATGCCGCTGTGGCTCGCGTCGGTGGGATCGGCGCTCGTCGCGGTATCGTTCTGGCTCGTCGCGCGCGTGTTTCTCGAGAACACGTTTCTCGCACCCGTCGTGAAGATTCAGACCGAGCGCGGGCATCGCGTCATATCGAGCGGGCCGTATGCGGTCGTGCGCCATCCGCTTTATGCGGCCGCTGGCATCATGATTCCCGCGAGCGCGCTCGTGCTCGGCTCGTGGTGGGGCCTCGCGGTCTCCGCGCTTCTGCTCGCGGGACTCGTCTGGCGCACCGTGATGGAGGAGCGCGAACTCGTCGCGCATCTCGAAGGCTATGCGCAATACGCGCAACGCGTGCGCTATCGGCTCGTGCCTTTTGTCTGGTAAGCGCTTTTTGCACGAGGTTTCGGGAATAAATCGGCGTCATGCACGTTCATGCAGAAGACAGGCGCAATCCGTCGCGCCTTCCTTCTCGTTCGAACATGAATATGACGACCGTTCCATCGCAGGCTTCGCATTCGTCTCTCTCGGGGACTTCATCCGGAGCATCTCCATCGACAGAAAGTCTCTCCGGCATGGTCGCGTTCGTGCGCGCGGCGGAGTCGGGCAGTTTCGTGGCGGCAGGGCGCGCGCTCGGGCTGTCGGCGTCGGCGGTGGGCAAGAGCGTGATGCGGCTCGAAGCGAAACTCGGCGTGCAACTGCTCAATCGCACGACGCGCAGGATCGGCCTCACGCACGAAGGCGCGCGCTTTTTCGCGCGCTGCAAACGCATGCTCGCGGATCTCGAAGAGGCGGAGAGCGAGCTGTTTCATTCGACGTCGTCGCCACGCGGACGGCTGCGCATCAGCGCGCCATTGCTCGGCACGCGCCTCTTGATGCCGCTCGTGCCGGAATTTAGGCGGCGTTATCCCGACATCGAACTGGATATCGATTTCAGCGATCGCGTGGTCGACATCACGCAGGAAGGCTATGATGCCGTGATTCGCACGGGGCGTCTCGCCGATTCGCAATTGCTCGCGCGGCCGCTCGCGCAATACGGGCCAGTGGTGATCGGATCGCCCGCCTACTTCGCGGGTCACGGCGAACCCGCGACGCCCACCGATCTCGAAGGCCACGCGTGCATTCGCTTTCGTTCTCCGGCGAGCGGCCGTCCCGAGCCGTGGCGTTTCGCGCGCGACGATCACACGTTCGCGATCGATCCGCACGCGACGCTCACGTTCAACGACATGGAAGCCGTGCTCGCTGCGTGCATTTCTGGCCTGGGGCTTGCGTGCGTGCCGGACTTCATTGCGAAGAGCGCGATGGAAGGCGGCATGCTGCGCGCGGTGCTCGGCGCGCATATGCGCACGGAGGGCGTGTTCCAGATTCTATGGCCGCCGAGCCGTCACGAAGCGCCGCGCCTGCGCGCGTTCATCGATCACGTCGCGCAACGGCTGGGCGGTTTGCCATCGCACGAAGTCCGCTTTCGCGCGGCGTAGGAATCAGCTTTTCTTCGTGGTCTTTGCGACGAACGGCGCGGGCGCGTGCGCGACTTTCTCGCTGCCGCACTTGGGGCATTTGAGTTGCACCGTTGCGTGTTCGACGATGTGCTCCGCGTGCTCGAAGGTCTCGCCGCAATCCTGACAACGGTATTGATAAGTCGGCATGGCATCCTCCCGCGCGCGACCGGTGATCCGGCGCAAGCCACGCCGGTTCCACTCATTCTAGTTCAGCAATCGCGCGCGAAAATCAGTTCAGGACACGGCGCACGAGCGGCGTTTCCGGCGTCGGATAGCCGGCTTGCTTGAATGTTTCGATAATCGCGCGATTGGTGTCGAAATAGACCTGCCAGTAGTCGCTGGTATTGGTATAAGGGCGCACGCACAGGAGCGGTCCTTCCGGCGTGAAGGACAGCACTTCGACGTCCGGCGGCGGCGTCGTCGCGACGTTCGGGATCTTTGCGACCGCTTCCTTCAGACGCGCGATGGCATCGAGCGGATCGACGCCATTCGCGATCTTCGCCGTCAACTCGACACGCCGATGCGGCAGCGAGCTGAAATTCCAGATCGTGTCGGAGAAGATCTTGTTGTTGCCGACGATCGCCGCGACGTTGTCGGGCGTCGTGATCGTCGTGCCGAAGAGACCGAGCTCGGTGACGGTGCCGGTCACGCCGCCCGCGGTTACGAAGTCGCCTACTTTAAACGGGCGCAGCACTTGCATGAACACGCCCGCCGCGAAATGCGCGAGCAATCCGCCCCACGCTGTGCCGATGGCAAGACCGAAGCCCGCGAGCAACGCGGCGAAGGACGTGGTCTGAACACCGAAAACCTGCAGAATCGCGAGGATGAGCAGCAGATTGAGAATGACGCCGACGATCGAGCCGAGATAGTGCGCGAGTGTGGGATCGACGCGGCCATTGCGCGAAAGAAGCTTGCGCATCGCGCTCGTGACGAGGTTGATGAGCCAGCGCCCGATGATCCACAGCGCAATCGCGCCGATGACCATGATCGCAAAGTCGACGCCGCGCGTCATGATGAATACACGTACGGTTTCGAGGTTCATGTCTTTCTCGCGTGCGTGATACTTCGTCAGAGGAACACGTCAAGCCGGGAAAACATGCCGCATGGGCCACTCGAGTTATAGCCGATGCACCGCGTCATCGCAAGAATTACAGGAGCGTTTAGATTTAATCGGAAGGATCGACTATATCAGTCGCGCATTCACGTCCATTCGGCTTCGTCGGCATTCGGATCGGGCAGGGTAAGTCCGGATGCGGGCAAGGGCAGCGCCGTCTTGTAGCGCACTTGTTTGAGCGCGAAGCTCGAACGAATATTGGCGACGCCCGGCATCTTCGTGAGCCGCTCCAGAATGAATCGTTCGAGCGCGGCCACATCGGGCAAGACGACACGCAACAGGTAATCGGCATCGCCTGTCATCAGATAACACTCCATCACTTCGGGCCGCTCGCTGATAGCCTGCTCGAAGCGCGCGAGCGCATCTTTTATCTGCTTTTCCAGACTCACCTGAATGAACACGTTGATGGAAAGCCCGAGCGCTTCCGGGTTCAGCAGTGTCACGTGCTGCTTGAAAAGCCCCGCTTTTTCCAGTGCGCGCACGCGATTGAAGCAGGGCGTCGGCGAAAGATTCACCGCGCGTGCAAGTTCGGCATTGGTGATGCGCGCGTTCTGCTGAAGCTGATTCAATATGCCGATGTCGATGCGATCGAGGCGCTGCCTGGCGTTTGCCGTCATAGTCGAAAGATTCCGGTTTTTGGCGTTTTCGAAGAATAAACACACTACCGTAAAGCGCGGCGGCAGCCAAATGAGACGCACATTCTGCGCATCAATGGTTATGCTTGAACGAATTCTCTAGCCAACGCGGAGTCGCGCCATGACCGACTTGTCGAGCGGTACCAAGCAGCTTCTTTCTATTGCCAAAGGACGTGAGGACATCGATCCCGGCGAAACCGCCGAATGGCTGGAAGCGCTCGATGCGGTCGTGACTCACGTCGGCCGCGAACGCGCGCAATATCTTTTCGACAGGCTCGCGGAGCACGCGCTTTCGGTGGGCGTCGAATCGGCGCGGGCGCGCGCGACGCCTTATGCGAATACGATCCCCGTCTCGCAGCAGCAGCCTTATCCCGGAAATCTCGACATCGAGGAAAAGCTCGCCGCCGTGCTGCGCTGGAACGCGCTCGCGATGGTCGTGCGCGCGAATCGCGCCTATGGAGAACTCGGCGGTCATATCGCAAGCTATGCATCGGCGGCGGATCTTTTCGAAGTCGGCTTCAATCATTTCTTTCAGGCCGCGAATGAAAACAATGGCGGCGATATCGTCTATTTTCAGCCGCATTCGTCGCCGGGCGTCTATGCGCGCGCGTTTCTCGAAGGCTTTCTCAACGAAGAACATCTGAAGCACTATCGGCGCGAGATTGCGGGGCCGGGCCTGTGCTCTTATCCGCATCCGTGGCTGATGCCCGATTTCTGGCAATTCCCGACCGGCTCGATGGGCATCGGTCCGATCAATTCGATTTATCAAGCGCGCTTCATGCGCTATTTGCAGAACCGGAGTCTGCTGCGCACTGAAGGGCGCAAGGTGTGGGGCTTTTTCGGCGACGGCGAAATGGACGAGCCGGAATCGATCGGCGCGCTGTCGCTCGCGGCGCGAGAGCAACTCGATAACCTCGTGTTCGTCATCAACTGCAATCTGCAGCGGCTCGATGGTCCTGTGCGCAGCAACGGACGCATCGTCGATGAACTCGAAGCGCAATTCATCGGCGCGGGCTGGAATGTGATCAAAGTCTTATGGGGATCGGACTGGGATGCGCTGTTCGCACGCGATCGCAGCAATGCTTTATTGCGCGCATTCGCGAATACCGTCGACGGTCAATTCCAGACTTTCTCGGCGAATGACGGCCGCTATAACCGCGAGCGTTTCTTCGGACAGAATCCGGAACTCGCGGCGCTCGTCGCGCATATGTCGGATGAAGATATCGACCGCTTGCGCCGCGGCGGCCACGATGTGCGCAAGCTTCACGCCGCTTATGCGAAGGCGCTTTCGCACAAAGGTCAGCCGACCGTGATTCTCGCGAAGACGATGAAGGGCTTCGGCATGGGCACGGTGGGACAGGGCCGCATGACGACGCATCAGCAGAAGAAGCTCGATCTCGACGATCTCAAGCAGTTCCGTGATCGCTTTCGCCTGCCGCTGTCCGATGACGATGTCGAACAGCTCAAGTTCTATAAGCCCGCCGATAACGCGCCCGAGATGCGCTATCTGCATGAGCGTCGCGCGGCATTGGGTGGTTATCTGCCGCGTCGTCGCGCGAAGGCATCGCAAGGCATCACGCCGCCTGCGCTCGATACGTGGGGCCAGTTCGCGCTCGACGCTTCCGGCAAGGAGATGTCGACGACGATGGCCTTCGTGCGCATGCTCGGCAGCCTGTTGAAGGACAAGACGCTCGGGCCGCGCGTGGTGCCCGTGGTCGCCGACGAGGCGCGCACGTTCGGCATGGCGAACCTCTTCAGGCAAGTGGGCATCTATTCGCCGCTCGGTCAGTTGTACGAGCCGGAGGATATGGGCTCGATGCTCTATTACCGCGAGGACACGCGCGGGCAGATTCTCGAGGAAGGCATTTCGGAGGCGGGCGCGGTGTCGTCGTGGATTGCGGCTGCGACGTCATACAGCGTGCACGATTTGCCGATGCTGCCGTTCTACATCTATTACTCGATGTTCGGCTTTCAGCGCATCGGCGATCTGATTTTCGCGGCGGCGGATCAGCGTTCGCGCGGCTTTCTTATCGGCGCGACGGCGGGGCGCACGACGCTCGGCGGCGAAGGCTTGCAGCATCAAGATGGCACGAGCCATCTGTCTGCATCGACGATTCCGAACTGCCGCGCTTACGATCCCGCGTTCGCTTATGAAGTCGCGGCCATCGTCGATGAAGGCATGCAGGAGATGATGGAGCGCCAGAACGACGTGTTCTATTACGTTACCGTGACGAACGAAAATTATGCGCAACCGTCCGCGCCCGGCGGTTCACTGGATGCGCACACGCGCGAAGGCATTTTGCGCGGCATCTATCGAATCGATGGCGACACGGATGCGCAAGTGCAATTGCTCGGCTCCGGCGCGATTCTCAACGAAGCGATCGCCGCGCGCGCGATGCTGAAAGAAGACTGGAATATCGATGCCGCCGTGTGGAGCGTGACGAGCTATACGGAATTGCATCGCGATGGTGCGTCATGCGAGCGCGCGGCGCGTCTCAACGACGACGATGCAAACATGCCCTTCGTCACGCATGCACTCGAAGACACTCGCGGACCGGTGATCGCAGCAACGGACTACGTGCGCGCCGTGCCCGAACTGATTCGCGCCTATGTGCCGCGCCGCTATGTGACGCTCGGCACTGATGGCTTTGGCCGCAGCGACACGCGTCAATCGTTGCGCGAGTTCTTCGAGGTGGATCGCGTGTCGATCGTCATTGCCGCGTTGAAATCGCTCGTGGACGAAGGTGTCATCGAGAGGCAGACACTGAAGGCCGCGCGCGAAAAATACGGCAAGACGCAGGAAGCGCACGAACCGTCCTGGATGCGTTAAGCGTTCTTGCGCGCCGCATCGAGCAACTCGCGCACTTCGTCATCGCTCGTCTGATCGAAGTCGATATAGAACTGCCCGACGCCGAAGTATCGATGCGGCCGCATCACGCAGACGAATTCGTCGACGATATCTTCAACGCGCGCTTCTGAATCGAGCGGCGCAACCGGCAGCGCCGCGACGATCTTCGATGGATGCGCATGGCGTAAGGACATCGCCGCGGCTTTCATCGTTGCGCCGGTTGCCATGCCGTCATCGACCACGATCGCGACGCGGCCGCTCACGTCGAGCGGCGGCATGTCGCCACGATAAAGCGTCTCGCGCCGCGCGAGTTCGGCGCGTTCTTTCGCGATCACGCGATCCAGCTCTTCTTTTCCGACGCCCGCATATTCGACGATGCGCTCATCGAGATAAAACGCATCGCCAGATGCGATCGCGCCCATCGCGAGTTCCGGCTGCATGGGCACGCCGAGCTTGCGCACGACGAGCACATCGAGCTTCGCGCCCAACGCGCGCGCGACTTCATACGCAACGGGCACGCCGCCGCGCGGCAATGCGAGCACGGTCACATCGTTGCGGCCCGCATACGCGCGGAGATGCTGTGCGAGCGCGCGGCCCGCTTCTCTACGGTTCTCGAATACTGAATCCATGTCGCTTGTCCTTTCAGTCACGATGCGCGAGGAAACGCGTCGCGCCGTCGAGACCACTTCGTTTCACGCGAATCAGACTTCAGCATAGTCGCCGTACGATTCGAACGCGCGCCGCATCGCATGCTTGCTACTGCCATACGATCACCATTCGTATTGAAATATTTGGCTCATAACCGGTGCATTGAATGCGGTGAAACGGGGCATTGCACCAAGAACGGGCGAATCTAAAACGGTGCAAAGAAAACGTGTTGCACCATGCTAAGCCGCGTCATTCAAAGCGCTTGCACCGTTTCGATACTATTTGCGCCAACTTGGCCCGGAACTTGCAAATTAGCGCCTCTTTCAAACCGACCGCTCGAATCATGCAGGCACTCCAATCCGGACCCGATACTCTTTTTCTGCTGTTAGGCGCCGCAATGGTGCTTGCGATGCATGCGGGTTTTGCTTTCCTCGAACTTGGCACGGTACGGCGCGAAAATCAGGTGAATGCGCTCGTGAAGATCCTCGTGGACTTCGCAGTATCGACGCTCGCATATTTCTTCATCGGCTACAACATCGCGTACGGCGTGCAGTTCATGCATAGCGCCGATATCCTCGCCGAACACAACGGCTATGCGCTCGTGCGCTTCTTCTTCCTGCTGACTTTCGCCGCGGCGATTCCGGCGATCGTGTCGGGCGGCATCGCGGAGCGCTCCAAGTTCAATCCGCAATTGTTCGCGACCTGCGTGATCGTCGGCTTCATTTATCCCTTGCTCGAAGGCGTTGCATGGAACGAACGCTTCGGCATTCAGGGCTGGCTGACGCACGCGTTCGGCGCGCCGTTTCATGATTTCGCCGGCTCGGTGGTCGTGCATGCGTTCGGCGGCTGGGTCGCGTTGCCGGCCGTGCTGCTGCTCGGGCCGCGTCACGGGCGCTATCACAAGGACGGACGCATCGCCGCGCATCCGCCTTCGAGCATTCCGTTTCTCGCGTTGGGCGCGTGGGTGCTCGCGGTCGGCTGGTTCGGCTTCAATGTGATGAGCGCGCAGACCGTCGACAAGATCAGCGGCCTCGTCGCGGTGAACTCGCTAATGGCGATGGTCGGTGGCACGCTCGCCGCATGGGTGGCGGGTCGCAACGACCCAGGCTTCACGTACAACGGGCCGCTCGCGGGTCTCGTTGCGGTATGCGCGGGTTCGGACCTCATGCATCCGCTCGGCGCGTTGATCGTCGGCGCGGTCGCGGGCGTGCTTTTCGTACAGATGTTCACGTGCGTGCAGAACCGCTGGCGCATCGATGACGTGCTCGGCGTGTGGCCGCTGCACGGCATGTGCGGCGCGTGGGGCGGCATCGCAGCGGGCATCTTCGGGCTCAAGACGTTCGGCGGCATCGGCGGTGTGTCGATCTGGTCGCAACTCATCGGCACGGTGGGCGCGGTGGCGCTCGCGCTCGCGGGCGGCGCGGGGGTGTATGGCGCGATCAAGATGACGGTCGGTTTGCGGCTCGACCGCGAAGAAGAGTTCAATGGCGCCGATCTCGCGATTCATCGCATTTCGGCTACGCCGGATCGTGAAATGGCCGGCTGAGACAGAGACTCGCGCTTTGCTGTAGGGTAACGATTTCCTCAAGCCACGCGAGCACTCACGATGTCGAACGATCACGCGTCGCGCCAGCCCGGCATCATCGAAGAATTGAAGGTTGCGCCGGTCTTCGATATCGGCACGGATCGCGAACGCCGCATCGCGTTCCTCGCCGATTATCTCGAGGCGCAGAAGCTCAAGCGCTATGTGCTCGGCATCAGCGGCGGCGTGGATTCGTCGACGGCAGGGCGCCTTGCGCAACTCGCGGTCGAGTGTCTGCGCGCGCGTGGCGTCGATGCGCGCTTCATCGCGATGCGTCTTCCCTATGGCGAGCAGCACGACGAAGCCGATGCGCAACGCGCGCTCGCGTTCATTCGCCCCGATGAAACGCTCACCGTCAACGTGAAGCCCGCTGCGGACGCCATGCGCGAGTCGCTCGCGGCATCGGGTGTGCTGTATCGCGATGAAAAGCACGAGGACTTCGTGCTCGGCAACATCAAGGCGCGCCAGCGGATGATCGCGCAATATGCGGTGGCCGCGGCGCACTCGGGCGTCGTGATCGGCACCGACCATGCGGCCGAATCGCTGATGGGCTTCTTCACCAAGTTCGGCGATGGCGCCGCCGACGTGCTGCCGCTTTACGGCCTGAACAAGCGCCGCGTGCGCGCGCTCGCGGCATCGCTCGGTGCGAGCGACGAAATCGCAAGCAAGGTGCCGACTGCCGACCTGGAAACGCTCACGCCGATGAAGCCCGACGAAGACAGCTACGGCATCGGCTACGAGGACATCGACGATTTTCTCGAAGGCAAGCGCGTCTCCGATGAAGTCTATTCGACCATCTATCGCTTTTATGACGCGACCCATCACAAGCGCGTCCTGCCGATCACGCCCTATGACGACTGGCCCAGGCATGCGCTTCGCTGAATAAGAATGAAAGCCGGCGGCCACTGACGTGCTCGCCGCGTTAAAAGAGAACGCCGTTCTTATTCGTCATATCGCTCCGACGACGCGCCGGTTACGATATACCGGTCGACTTCTTCGGAGACGCGACGCTTGGACTCCACAGAGACCGCGACATTCGATCTGCCGCTGCCCGCGCGCAACTTCGCCTCGATGCGAAGGATGCTGCTGGTCGTATTGGGCGCATCGATCGTGATTCCGATCACGTGCCTTTGCATCTACGGCTATTACGATCATCAGCGCCGCTTTGCCGATGCGCGTGAACTGACCGAGCGCCTTACGCGCGTCGCCAACGAGCACGCACTTAAAGTGATCGATCTGAATCAGCAATTGGAGACGCGTATCGTCGATCTGCTCGGCGACACCGACGACGCGCTCATCAAAAGCCGCGAAGAAGGGCTGCATCGCACGCTCGACGACATGAGCGGCACGCTCGCGCAAATTGCGGCGATATCGGTGTTCGGCGAGAAGGGCGCGTTGCTCGCGAATAGCCGCTGGTTTCCCGCGCCTTCCGTCTCGATCGAGGATCGCGACGACTTTCAATCCGCGCGTGCGGTCGCACCCGTTACGTACTTCTCGCTGCCATTGCGCGGCAAGGTGACGCGCTCGGACGTATTCACGACGACGATGGGTCGCATCGGCCAGAACGGGCGGTTTATGGGCGTCGTGTCGATCGCGTTGAAGCGCAGCTATCTCACCGACTTCTATCGCGAGCTCGCGGCGGGTGATAGCGCGGTCGTCATCGGGCTTTATCGCCGCGACGGCAATATTCTCGCGCGCTTTCCGGCAAGCATGGACAGCACGCAGCCTGCAACGAACACGCCTTTTACCAGCGCATTCCGCAACAACGAGCTTTACGGCAGCCTACGCATGCGCTCGAGCGTCGATCACGTCGACCGGCTGCTCGCCTTCAGGCGCGTAGGCGATTATCCGCTCTATGTGTCGACGGGTTATGCCGTTTCCGCGGTCGACGCACGCTGGCGCAACAACCTCATGCTCGTCGCGACGATCGCGCTCGTGCCTTGCATCGCGGTGTGGCTGCTGATCCTCTTTTCGATTCGAAGGCTCGACGCCGAACAGGCCGCATGGGAGCGCTGGCAGGCTGAAGTCGCGACGCGTTTGTCCATCGAGGCATCGAGCCGGCAATGGCGGCGCATGGGCGCGCTCGGCAATCTCGTCGCGAACGTCGCGCACGACTTCAACAATCTGCTGATGGTGGTCGGCTCGAACATGGAGCTTGCGCGGCGCAAGCGCTTCAACGATGTCGAAAGTGAAGTGCTCGCGGTGGAGCGCGCCACGGCGGGCGCGGAATCGCTCGCCCGGCGATTGATGAGCGTCGCGCGCAAACAGCCGCTGAAACAGGAACTCGTCGATCCCGCCGACTGGCTGCGCAGTGTGCTCGATCTCGTGAAGAAATCGGTGCATCCGTCGGTGATGGTGACGCTGGAGCTGTCGCCCGATCTCTGGAACGTGATGGCCGATCCGGTCGAACTGGAGCTCGCGCTCGTGAATGTCGCGATGAATGCGAGCGATGCGATGCCACACGGCGGGCGCGTGCTGATCCGCTGTCAGAATGCGCGCGTGCGCGGCGCGGAAACGGATATTCCCGATGGCGAATACGTGCTCGTATCGATCACGGACAACGGAGAAGGCATGACCGAGCACGTGCGACGCCGCGCATTCGAGCCGCTTTTCACGACGAAGCAGCACGGCGCGGGCACGGGCCTCGGTCTCACACAGGTGCTGGCCGCATGCGAACAGGCGGGCGGCACGGCGCGCATCACGAGCGTGCCCGGCTCGGGGACGACCGTGCGTCTCTATTTGCCGCGCCATCATGGGCCGGTGCCGAAGGAATCGAAAGCCTATATGCCGCCCGATGTCGCGGTGCCGGTCATCGCGCCTCCGCCGGATGAGGAAGAGGACGAGCCGTTGCGCGGCACTTCGGTGCTGCTCGTGGAAGACAACGCGGACGTTGCTGCGGGCGTGACGGCGGTGCTCGAAGTCCTCGGCTGCGCGGTGCATCACGAGGAAAGCGCGGATGCGGCATTCGCGCTATTGGGCGAGGGCTACGGCTTCGATCTCGTGCTGTCCGACGTGCAGATGCCGGGCCGCATGAACGGCATCGATCTCGCGGAGCAGATCATGGCGCGTCTGCCTTCGCAGAAGCTCATGCTGATGACAGGCTATGCCGACGAACTCGAACGCGCGAAACATCTCGGCGTGCCGATTCTCGCGAAGCCTTTCGATATGGACGATCTGCTGAAGCTGATTGCGCCCGGCGTCGCGCATTGATCGCGAAGCATGGCTAGCCTTTAACGGCACGCGCGCCGACGAGCGGGTTGAACCCCGCGCGCTTCGGCTGCGCTGTTTGTGCGTTCTTCTTCGCGGCTCGCGTCTTCGAAGGCGGCGATAGTTGCGTCAGCAAGTCTGCATCGTCCTCGGCTTCTGTTTCTTCGTCATCGGCCTGAGACTCGATGTTGCCCGCGAGATGCTCGACCACGGATAGGAAATCCTTGCGCGCATTCTTCAGCGCGCGTCCCGGCATCATCACGAGCACGACGGCTTCATGCACCGTATGTCCATCGACGGTGTGCAGCGCGCCTTCCTCATACCAGTCGATGTCGCTAGCCGCGTAAGCCGCGACGACGTGATGCAGCACGGCTGGCGACATCACGCCTGCATCGTAAAGGCCGACGATCTGCCTTTCCATGAGCGCGAAGAGGCTCTGCGCGCGGTTTCGGGGTTTCCTCGCGGCCATTCACTTCGCGGCGGGCGCGACCCGCCACACTGTATTGCCGACATCATCGGCGACGAGCAACGCGCCTTTGCCATCGATCGCAACGCCAACGGGACGCCCGAGCGCATGGCCATCCGACGACAGAAAGCCCGTCAGAATATCTTCGGGCGGACCGGAAGGCTTGCCGTTCTCGAAGGGCACGAAGATGACCTTGTAACCGCTTCTCGGCTTGCGATTCCACGATCCATGCTGACCGATGAACGCGCCATTGCGATAGTGTTCCGGAAACGCGTCGGCATCGTAAAACGCGAGTCCGAGCGAAGCGGTATGCGCGCCGATCGCATAGTCCGGCGCGACTGCGGTTTGCACGAGATCCGCACGCTGCGGCTTCACGCGCTCATCGACATGCTGGCCGTAATAGCTGTACGGCCAGCCATAGAACGCGCCATCCTTCACCGATGTCAGATAGTCCGGCACGAGGTCGTTACCGAGTTCGTCGCGCTCGTTCACGACGGTCCATAGCACGCCGCTTTGCGGCTGCCATGACATGCCGTTCGGGTTGCGCAGACCTGTTGCAAAGAGGCGCGATTGTTTCGATTCGATATCCACTTCCATGATCGCCGCGCGGCCGTTCTCTGCACCGATGCCGTTTTCCGCCGCGTTGCTGTTCGAGCCGATCGTCACATACAGCTTCTTGCCATCGCGGCTCGCGATGATGTTCTTGGTCCAGTGATGGTTGATGTCACCCGCAGGCAGGTCCACGAACTTCTCGCCGGGCGTCGTGATCTGCGTCGCGCCGGTTTCGTATTTGAAGCGCAGAATCGCGTCGGTATCCGCAACGTAGAGATCGTCGCCGACGAGCGCCATGCCGAAGGGCGAATGCAGCTTGTCGATGAACACAGTGCGCGTTTCGGCGATGCCGTCGCCATCGGCATCGCGCAGCAGCACGATGCGATCCGGGCTAGCCACGCCCGCGCCCGCGCGCTTCATCACCTTCTTCATCACGAAGCCTTTGAGGCCGGCGTTTTCATCGTGCTGCGCAGGCGCATTGCTTTCGGCGACGAGCACATCGCCATTGGGCAGCGTCGCGAGCCAGCGCGGATGTTCGAGGCCCGCGGCGAACGCAGTTACATCGAAGCCGGCGGGCGCGATTGGCTTCTGATCTTGCCCCCAGGGTTTCGCCGGCGCGATGTTCACTGTCGGCATCAGCGATTTGTGCGGCGCGGGCAAGGCAGGATTCGGGCCGAAGTCCTGCGCGTAGTCGTCCGCAGTGGCTGCGCCGCTCGCGACCATCAGCGCGAGCGCGATCGTAGACGCACGGAACGTCGGATGTATATTCAAGCCTGACTCCTGAGCGAGAGGCCGATTCAGCCGCCGCCGATGCCCTGCGTCACCTTGCCGGTGCCGCCGCAGGTCTTGCAGTCGGCGCCGCCGAGTTTGCCCGAGCCATTGCAGTCCGGACACGTATCTTCGCCCGAACCGGGCACGCCGGGTTCGGCTTCGTCGCCGGGATTGAGGGGAGGGTCTTGCGACATGGCCATCTCCGAAGTTTGAACGGTTTGAATCGCTTTCACCCTGAGCAAGCGACGTTCCTCGCACCTTTGCAAGGCTTGCACTCGTCTGGCAGATTTTGCACGCACGCCGCGCTTATCGAAGCGCAGAAGGTTGCTTGATACGCGGATGTCCGTTCTGGTACGCGTGATGCTCCGATCAAGATCGTCACGCGATATTCTGCGCGACGATATAGCCAGGAGGACTTCATGAGCGGAAATCAAAAGCAAACGGGCAATCAGCCTTCGACGCCCAATCAAGCGAATCCTTCGCAAAAGCAGCACGGTCAGCAGGAAAGGTCGCCTGGGCAACCGCAGCAGGATCAGCAAAGCGGTCAACGACAGCAGAATCAGCCGTTGCCGCAGCACAAGGGCGGCCAGCGTCAACCTTGATTTTTTTCGACGTAGCAGGAAGCAACGCGCGCGGTTTCGTCTCGGCGAATCGGCGCGCGAATCGCTTACGGCTTGCGTCCGAACGCTTCGCGCAAGCGTTTTTTCGCGCGCTCCAGCGTACTTTTGCGAGACTTCGGCAGATTGCGTCCCGCGCGATTGATATAGAAGTTGAGCATCGACATCGCCGATTGAAACGGCGATCCCTTGCGGCGCGTGCTGCGTGTCGATGAGCGTTTGAGCGAATCGGCTATTTCCTGCGCATTGCCGGTCTTGAAGACATCGCGTTGAATGTCCATTGCATCGCTCGTTTCCATCACGTGATGCGACCAGCGACGCGCGGACCGCTCCGGCTTCTTGCGCCCGCTCGCGAGTGAATGCCGTTGCCGCGTGCTGGGCCGCTTGCCGCTGCTCTTCTTTTTTGCCGCTGTCTTTGCGCTCGTTGTCATAGCCTTTCCTCAACGCTCTTTCCGATGTTCGCGATGCGGCGCGCATCGTCGAGCGTGAGCGGCTCGCGCATCGCTTCGGCGAGGCGGCATATGGCGGCATCATGCTCGCATGCGACGACCGCGCCCACACGTCCATCCTTCAGCAGATACGCGATGAAATGCTGCGCATCGAGATCGCCGTCTATTTCGATGTTGTCCGGCTCCTGCACGTATCCAACATAGTCGAAGGTCTTCTCGTAGTGGTACGTCCAGAAGTAGGGCACGCCCACGTACGTGCGCGCGCTGCCGGCCATGTTGTAAGCAGCGACGCGTGCATGCTGTTGCGCGACGCGCCAATGCTCGATGCGCACGGTCTGGTTCGAGCGCGGCAACGGAAAGCGCGCGACATCGCCTGCTGCATAGAGCGCGGGCGCGGCGAGCATGGAACGATCGACGTTGATGCCGCCGTCGTCAGTGAGCGCGACGCCCGACAGAAACGACGTCGCGGGATCGACGCCCGTGCCGGCCAGCACAAGATCGGCTGCGATCTTTTCACCGGAATCGAGGATCACTTCGCTCACCACATTGCCGCCCCTGAATGCGCTGACATGCGCGTTCATATGAAACGTCACACCGTTTTTCTCGTGCAGCTTTTTGAACATCTCGCCGATGCGCTCCCCGAACTGCTTCGCGAACGGCACTTTGCCCGGCGCAACCACGGTCACGTCGACGCCGCGCTTCCTCAGACATGAAGCCGCTTCGAGCCCGATGAAACTCGCCCCGACGATCACCGCGCGCTTGCGTCCTTCGAGCGATGCGAGAATCGCGCGCGCATCGTCACGTGTGCGCAAGAGGTGTACGTGGTCGAGATTCGCGCCGGGCATCGTGAGTGGCTTCGGCACGCCGCCCGTGCAGATGAGCGCGGCGTCGTAATCGATCTTGTGTCCGCTCGCGAGTTCGACCTGCCGGGTGGCCACGTCGAGATGAACGGCCGGCGATTCGTTGCGCTCGATATCGTGCTTCGCGAAGAAATCGGCATCGAGCAAAGAGGGAACATCGTCGGGCGGCATATCGCCCGCGAGCGTGAACTTGCTGAGCGACGTGCGATCGTACGGCTCGCGCGCATCATCGCCGACGAGCACGACGCGCCCATCGAAACCGGCTTCGCGCAACGCCGAACATGCGGCCGCTCCCGCCGCGCCCGCGCCGACGATGAGCATGGTCCGGCTTTCATTGGCGCGCTTCTGCGATGTCTCGCCGCGCTCGACGGGCTGCGTGGAGACATACACGTCGCCGTCTCTGATCGTCGCTTCATAGCGTGTCAGGGCTTTCAATGGCGGCGGCTCGACGAGACTGCCGTCGCTGACCTCGAACGTGCCCTTGTGCCACGGACACACGATGCGCCCATTGCAGATCGCGCCTTCATCGAGCGGGCCGCCCGCGTGCGGACATTCGGCGGTATAGGCGCGCACGTTCTCGCCATCGCGCACGAGCAGGATGGGGACTTCCTTCGCGTGCTCGCCTTCGCCTTTGACGCACACGCGTGTGCCGCGCTCGGCGGACAGATCCGCGAGACGCGCGACTTTCTGGGTGGGGGACATCACACTCTCCGGTGACTGAAGCATCTGAAGCGTCAGGCCATGCGAAGAGCGCGGAGCAATTATCGGACCGCGATGAAACGCCTGGTCAAAGCGCTTCGGTCACCGCGCGCAGGAACTGCCGCGTGCGCTCATGCTGCGGCGCAGAGAAGAACTGCTGCGGCGGCGCCTGCTCGATGATCTTGCCTTGCGAGAAGAAGCACACGCGATCCGCGAATTCCTTGGCGAAGCCCATCTGATGCGTGACCATCAGCATCGTCAGATTGTGTTCCTCGCCGAGACGCCGAATCACGTTGAGCACTTCGCCGCATAGTTCGGGATCGAGCGCGGACGTCACTTCATCGAACAGCATGATCTTCGGCCGCATGGCGAGTGCGCGCGCAATCGCGACGCGCTGCTGCTGTCCGCCCGACAATTGTGAAGGATAGTGCTCGCACTTCTCCGCGAGGCCCACGAGCGACAGCAACTCACGCGCACGTTCGGTCGCTTCCTTCCTTGAGAGGCCGAGCACGCTCATCGGCGCTTCGATCGTATTCGCGAGCGCGGTCATGTGCGGAAAGAGATTGAAGCTCTGGAACACCATGCCGATCTTGCTGCGCACCTGACGAACATGTCGCGGCGATGCGGGTACGAGCTTGCCGCCGCGCATTTCGTGCGTGAGCGGCTGGCCGTCCACTTCGATGACGCCATCGGTCAACGGGTCGAGCGTCATCAGGACACGCAGCAGCGTGGACTTGCCCGAGCCGCTCGGACCGATGATCGCCACCTTCTCGTTGGACGCGACATCGAGATCGAGGCCGTCGAGCACGGTAAGCGCGCCGTAGCGCTTGGTGACGTTGCGAAAGCGCACCATCGGCGTGTTCGCACTGGCATCGGCCGCACGGCCAAGCGCCGGGTCGAGGTCTCGTTTCATCTGCTGCTCCTGATATTGAGTCGCGGTCATGGCAGCCTCACGCGCCGTTCGAGATGACGCACGCCCGAAGCGAACGTCACGCTGATGATGAGAAAGAAGATCCCGGTCATCGTGATCGGTTCGAGATAGCGAAAGGTCTCGGAGCCGATGTTCTTCGCCTGCTGCATCAGTTCGACGACAGTGATCGCGGAGAGCACCGGCGTGTCCTTGAACATCGCGACGAGATAGTTGCCGAGCGCGGGAATCACCGGGCGAATCGCCTGCGGCAGAATTACGCCCGTATAAGTGCGCCAGGGCTTCAACGACAGCGCGCACGATGCTTCCCATTGCCCGCGCGCGACGCCATTGAGTCCCGCGCGATACACCTCGGACACATAGCATGCGTAATGGACCGCGATGCCGAGCGTGCCGGCCATCAGCGCGGACATCGTGAAGCCGTAAAGCGGCGCGACATAGAAGAGGACGTACACCTGAATCAGCAGCGGCGTGCTGCGAATGAATTCGATGAAGAGCGCAGTGGTCTTCGCGAGCGGCGCGAAATCGCTGCGCCGCATGATCGCGAGAAGAAGGCCGAGCACGAGCGCGATGGCGAAGCCGACGAGCGTGATGCCGATCGTATACGCCGCCGCGCGCACGAGTTCGGGCAGGATATGCAGCGCATATTTCACATCGAAGAGTTGACCCAGCGACGTCATGATGCAGCCCTCGGAACAGTGCGGCGGATGGCGACATGACTGCTCACGCGCCGCTCGAACACGCGCATCACGGCGACGATCACTTGCGCAAGCACGAAGTAGATAAGGAGCGTGAGCCCGAAAATCTCCGCTGTCTTGAAGGTCGATTCGTCGAGCTGGCGCGCACGGAACGTGAGATCCGAAAGCGTGATCAGCGAGACGAGCGACGTGCCTTTCAACAGTTCGATCATCAGGTTCGTTGCGGGCGGCAGTGCGTTGATCATCGCCTGCGGCAGCACGATACGCCGCAGCCGCGCGCTGGCGGGCAAGTTCAGCGCGAGCGCCGCTTCGTATTGCCCGCCCGGCACGGAGCGCAGCGCACCGCGCAGAATCTCCGAGCCATACGCGCCATAGTGCAAGCCGAGACCGACGATAGCGACCGTGAACGGCGTGAGTTGCACGTTGAACGGCGGCAGCGGCAGCACGAAGAAGAGCCAGAACAATTGCACGAGCAGCGAGGTGCCGCGAAACACTTCGACATACACGTTGCCGATCCAGCGCACGACGCGATACGGCGCGGCGCGCAGCGCCGTCGCGACACCCGCCATGACGATCGCGAGCAGGATGCTGATGACGGCGATCTGGATCGTGACGAGCGTGCCCTTCATCATCAAGGGCAAAAGCTCATTGAGGTCACTCATGACGGTTCCTCGCTAATGGATGAACGCTGTGCGTCGCTTATACATGGATGTTTAGCCGGCGCACAGTTCCGGCGCTTTCTTCGTCGTCACATTGGACTTGTCGAAGCCGAAGGGCGCGACCGTCTTCAGATGATCGTCGGTGCCGAGCCACTGATGCAGTTCCTTGTTCACGGCATCGCGCAGGTCGGTGTCGTCGGGGCGGAACGCGAGCGCGCCATAGCCGGTGTGCTTCGGATCGTCGTTGAACTGCTTGAGCGCCTCGACGGTCGAGCCGCCCTTTTCGGCAAGACCCTTCATCGTCAATGCGGTGCCGACGGCTGCATCGGCGCGGCGTGCACGCACTGCTTGCAATTGCGCGGTGGTGTCCGGAACCTGCAGGATCTGGTCGTCCTTGATGCCTGCCTGACGCGCGTAACCCAGTTCGGCCGTACCTGCCATCACAGCAAGTTTCGTGTCCGGTTGCTTCGCGACATCGGCATAGCTGTGCAGGTTCCTTGGATTGCCCTTCATGGTCAGCAGCGTGTCGGGAATCTGATATTGCGGATCGGCGAACGCCACTTGCTTGCAACGCTCGGGCGTGATGTACATGCCCGCCGCGATCACGTCGAAGCGGCCGGCCTTCAGGCCCGGAATCAATGCACCCCATTCGGTCAGCACCGCATCGACCTTCTTCACGCCGAGCTTGGCGAAGACTTTCTTCGCGATCTCGGGCGATTCGCCGGTCACGGTGCCATCGGGCGTCGTATAGGCGAAGGGCGTTTCGTTCGCATAGCCGATGCGCACCTCGCCCGTGCGCTGAATGCGCTGCAACGTGGTTTCCGCGCTTGCGCTCGTGGCATAGGCGGCAAGGCTCGCAGCCGCGACGCACGCCGCCGCCAGCATTCCAGACAGTCGCTTCGTGTTCATATCGTTCCCGTAGTAGTGGTGGTTCTCAAGCGTGGTCGAGTCAGGGCCGTTCAATAGCGGCGAAACGTGCGAGAGGCAGCGGAAACCCTTACTCCGCAGGGCTTTGAAGCGACTCGCAATGCAGCCACCGACGCAGAATACAAAGCCATATATTTGTTCCGATTGCTCTAGGACAATTATTTTCACGCGCGCTTTTGGGCCACTATGGCGCATGGAACCAGGCATGCGAGGAGCAGGACGTGAATGAAAAATGGCGCGACGCCGTGCGCACGGTGCAGGGCGTGCAGTCCAAATACAAACGGCTCGTCAAGGCGATGGCCGCCGACATAGAAAGCGGCGCGCTCGCATCCGGCGAGCGTTTGCCGCCGCAGCGCGAAGTAGCGGCCGATCTCGCGATCAGCGTGCAGACCGTTACCAACGCTTATAAAGAACTCGAAAGGCAAGGGCTGATTCGTTGCGAGGTCGGACGCGGCAGCTTTGTCAGCGCGCGCGTGACCGAGACGATGTCCAATTACATGCTGGACACCGCCGAGCGCTCGGTTGTCGATTTTTCGATCGCGCGCATCGTGCATACGCCCGAGCATGACGCGATGTGGCGCAAGGTCTGCGCGACGTTATCGACCATCGAGGATCAGCCGTGGATACGTGCGTTCAGGCCCATCGCGGGCTTCGACAGTCATCGACAAGCCGGTGTCGAATGGCTCGCTTCGCTCAACATGCCCGCGAAAGTGGAGACGCTGCTCGTCACCAATGGCGTCGCGCATAGCATCTTTCTTGCGCTTGCCAGCATCGTCGGGCCGGGCGATACGGTGCTCTGCGAAAGCCTCACGGATCACGGTGTGATCGGCTCGGCGAATGTGCTGGGGTTTACGCTCAAAGGCTTGGAAATCGATGAGCACGGCATTCGTCCGGAGCACTTCGAGGAAGTCTGCGACAGCGAACGCGTGAGTGCGCTCGTGTGCACGCCGACGCTGAACAATCCCACGGTCGCGATGATGCCCGATTCGCGCCGCCGCGCGATTGCGCGCATCGCGGAACGCTATGGCGTGTATGTGATCGAGGACGATGTCTATGGCGCGCTGCCCGCGAAGACGCAGACGCCCATCGCGAGTCTCATTCCGGAGCTTGCGTTCTACTGCACGAGCATGACGAAGTCCGTATTGAGCGGCTTGCGCACCGGCTTCATGACGGTGCCGCGGCGTCTCGCGTTGCGTGCGGAAAGCGTGTTGCGCGTGAGTTGCTGGATGGCGACATCGCCCATTGCGGAAGTGACCGCGCGCTGGATCATGGATGGCACGGCGCAACGTCTCGTGGAGATTCAACGCGAGCGGCTCGCGGCGCGTCAGGCGGTAGTGCGCGAAGTGCTCGGCGAGTATGTGCTCGGGAGTCATCCGAACGCGTTGTCGGTATGGCTGCGGGTGCCCGATGAATGGGAAGCAGAACGCATCACGCGCGAACTGCGCAATCGCAATATCGCGGTGACGTCGCCCGACCCGTTTCTCGTGCGCGGCGCGGACCGGCCCAATGCGGTGCGCTTGTGCGTGGGCGCTGAAGTCGGCGAGAGCACGTTTCGCGGCGCCGTGGAAACGATGGGCGAAGTATTCGGACAGTACCCGCACGTGCATGACTTCAACTAAATGAACTAGGACAATCGAAAACGATTTTTTAGGACATTAGACTGAGTTGCATCGATCGTTCAAACGCACCTCAGCCTCACATGTCCGCACTCACGCTCGCCGATGTCTACCGCGCCCGCCAGCGCATCGAAGGCCGCGCGCTCGCAACGCCGCTGGTTCTTTCGCAGTCGCTTTCGCGCATGGCGGGCGTGCCCGTACATCTGAAGCTCGAAACGTTGCAACCCACGGGCAGCTTCAAATTGCGCGGCGCGACCAATGCGCTCGCGCAGATCGCGGAGCAAGGCTGCAAGCGTGTCGTGACGGCATCGACGGGCAATCATGGCCGCGCGGTTGCGCATGCGGCGCGCGCGCTCGGCATCGAAGCGGCGGTGTGCATGTCCTCGCTCGTACCCAAGAACAAGGTCGATGCGGTGGCCGCGCTCGGTGCGCGTGTCGTCATCGTCGGCAAGAGTCAGGACGATGCGCAAATCGAAGCGCAACGTCTCGTGCGTGAAGAAGGCTATGCATTCGTGCCGCCTTTCGACGATGAACGCGTGATCGCGGGACAGGCCACCATCGGCCTCGAAATTCTCGAAGCGCTGCCCGATGCGGCAAGCATCGTCGTGCCCTTGTCGGGCGGCGGGCTTTTCAGCGGCGTCGCTTTCGCTGCGAAGAACATTCGTGCGAGCGTGAAGATGATCGGCGTGTCGATGCAGCGCGGCGCCGCCATGCATGCGAGCCTCGCGGCAGGCAAGCCCGTGTTCGTCGATGAACTCGAGACGCTCGCGGATTCGCTCGGCGGCGGTATCGGCCTCGACAACCGGCATACGTTCACCATGACGCGCGATCTCATCGACGATGTCGTGCTGCTCGATGAAATATCGATCTCGCGCGGCATCGTGCATGCGTATCGCGAGGAACGGCTCGTCGTCGAAGGCGCGGCGGCGGTCGGCATCGCGGCGGTGCTCGATGGCGCGATTCCTGTGGATCGCGGGCCGATCGTCATCGTGGTGAGCGGCAGCAACATCGATATCGAAACGCATCGCCGCCTCATTGGAGCAGCCTGAACTCATGTCCAACATCGATACCTCCACCGTGCTGCTCGGGCAGGCGCAATTGCGCAAGCTCGTGCCGCTCGACCTCGACGCGATCGAACAAGTCGAAGCGGCGTTCAAGTCGCTCGCGACCGAAGCCGTCGCGATGCCGCCGATCCTGCGTCTCGACATTCCCGAGCACGCCGGCGAAGTCGACGTGAAAGCCGCTTATCTACCGCGCTTTTCGAGTTTCGCGATCAAGGTGAGCCCGGGCTTCTTCAACAATTCATCGCTCGGGCTACCGAGTCTGAACGGCCTGATGCTCGTGCTGTCCGCCCGCACGGGTCTGACGGAAGCCGTGTTGCTCGACAACGGTTATCTCACCGCCGTGCGCACCGCTGCGGCGGGCGCGGTTGCATCGCGCTGGCTCGCGCGCAAGGAGGCGAAGCGCGTTGCGATCATCGGCGCGGGCGAACAGGCGCGTTTGCAGTTGAAGGCGTTGCGTCTTGTGCGCGACATCGAACATGTCACCGTATGGGCGCGCGATGGGAAAAGCGCGCAACAGTTCGCGCGTGATTGCGAAGACCTGCCATGCGATGTCGCCGACAGCGTGAATCAGGCGCTCAAGCATGCCGACATCGCCATCACGACGACGCCGAGCCGCGAGCCCTTGATTCATGCGCGCGACCTGCATCCCGGCTTGCATATCACCGCGATGGGATCGGATGCGGAGCACAAGAACGAGATCGCACCGGACGTGTTCGCCCACGCGCGCTATGTATGCGACCGCTTGCAGCAAGTGCGCGTGCTAGGTGAGTTGCATCACGCGATCAAGGCAGGCGTGACGGATGCTGATGCATCGTTTGCCGAACTCGGCGACGTCATTGCGCAAAAGGCGCCGGGCCGCGCGAGCGACGACGAGATCACCGTGTGCGATCTGACCGGCACCGGCGCACAGGACACCGCGATTGCAACGCTTGCGATTCAGCGTGCGCGCGCGGCAGAGGCAGGAACCATTTTCCATAACGACGTGACCGCTTGATAGAGGGGACGATGTCCGAAATCATGCAACAGAAGCAGCCGGATGAACGAGGGGCGCCTGTGGTGCGTCTGCCGTTCGAACGCAGCGAATACGATGCGCGTATCGCGAAGACGCGGCGCGCGATGGAGAAGGCGGGCATCGATCTGATGATCGTGACCGACCCGACCAACATGGCGTGGCTCACCGGCTACGACGGCTGGTCGTTCTACGTGCATCAATGCGTGCTGCTCGCGATGGACGGCGATCCGGTCTGGTACGGACGCGGGCAGGATGCGAACGGTGCGAAGCGCACGGTGTTCATGTCGCACGAGGATATCGTCGGCTATCCGGATCATTATGTGCAGTCGCAGGTGCGCCATCCGATGGATTACCTGTCCACCGAAGTGATCGCCGCGCGTGGCTGGGATAAAAAGCGCATCGGCGTGGAGATGGACAACTACTACTTCAGCGCGAAGGCGTATGCGTCGTTGACGCAGCATCTGCCGAACGCGAAGTTCGTCGATGCAACCGCGCTCGTCAACTGGCAGCGCGCGGTGAAGTCGCCGCGCGAGATCGACTATATGCGTGTGGCGGCGCGTATCGTCGAGAAGATGCATGCGCGCATTCTCGACAAGGTCGAGCCGGGCATGAAGAAGAGCGATCTCGTCGCGCAGATTTACGAGGCGGGTATTACGGGCGTCGAAGGTTATGGCGGCGATTATCCCGCGATCGTGCCGCTGCTGCCGACCGGCTCCGATGCCGCCGCGCCGCATCTCACGTGGGACGACTCGACGTTCACATCGAACGCGGGCACGTTCTTCGAAATCGCGGGATGCTTCAAGCGCTATCACTGTCCGCTCTCGCGAACGGTGTATCTGGGCAAGCCGCCGCAGCATTTCATCGAAGGTGAAAAGGCGGTTGTCGAAGGTATTGAAGCGGGTCTTGCGATGGCGAAGCCGGGCAACAAGACCGAGGATATCGCCAATGCTTTCTTTGCTGTGTTGCGCAAGTTCGGCATCGAGAAAGATAGCCGTTGCGGTTATCCGATCGGCGCAAGTTATCCGCCGGACTGGGGCGAGCGCACGATGAGTCTGCGCCCCGGGGACAAGACCGTCCTCGAACCCGGCATGACGTTTCACTTCATGCCGGGGCTGTGGCTCGACGACTGGGGCCTCGAAATCACGGAGAGCATCCTGATTACGGACACTGGCGTCGAGACCTTCTGCAATACGCCTCGCAAACTGTTCGTGAAGGAGTAGTACGATGCGCGCGTCACCGATCAGCCCGACCGTCGATTTCGATGCAGAGGGCGAACAGCACGGCTTTCTGAAGCTGCCGTATTCGCGCAACGATTCCGCGTGGGGCGCGGTGATGATTCCGGTCACGGTGATCAAGCGCGGCGATGGACCGACCGCGCTGCTCACGGGCGGCAATCATGGCGACGAATACGAAGGGCCGATCGCGCTGGCGAAGCTCGCATCGACGTTGAAGGCAGGCGATGTAAATGGTCGTGTAATCATCGTCCCATTCATGAACTATCCGGCGTTCCGGGCGGGGTCGCGCACCTCGCCGATCGACGCGGGCAATCTGAACCGCAGCTTTCCCGGCAAGCCCGATGGCACGGTGACCGAGAAGATCGCGGATTACTTTCAGCGTCATCTATTGCCGCTCGCCGATTACGTGCTCGATATCCACGCGGGCGGCCGCACGCTGGACTTTCTGCCGTTTGCCGCGATACACGTGCTGAACGATGCGACGCAGCAATCGCGTTGCGAAGCCGCGATGCGTGCGTTCGGCGCGCCGTATTCGATGCGCATGCTCGAACTCGACAGCGTTGGTCTTTATGACAGCGCGGCCGAGGAAGCGGGCAAGGTGTTCGTATCGACGGAACTGGGCGGTGGCGGTTCCTCGACGGCGAAGAGCGTCGCGGTGGCGGAGCGCGGCGTGTATGGGTTTCTCGCGTATGCGGGCATCATCGAGAAAGAGGTGGTTCGCGGCGAAGCGCGCACGACGACGCTGCTCGATATGCCGGACAGCTCGTGCTACACGACGAGCGAGCATACGGGCTTGCTCGAAATGTGCCGTGATCTCGGAGATAGGGTGAGAGCCGGCGATGTGCTTGCGCGCGTCTATGACGTTACGCGCACGGGCGCGGCGCCGGTGGAATATCGTGCGAAGCGCGATGGATTGCTCGCGGCGCGGCATTTTCCGGGCCTCGTGCAAACGGGCGACACCGTGGCTGTGGTTGCGGATATCGTCGAACGCAACATTGCTGTGAGCGTGTAAGTTGATCAAGCTCGATCGCTACGATCTGGCCATTCTGCGTATTCTTGCGCGTGATGGCCGAATTACGAAATCGCGCCTGGCGGAGGAGGTCAATTTGTCGATCTCGCCTGCGTGGGAGCGTGTGAAGAAGCTCGAAGACAGCGGACTCATCAAGGGTTATCGCGCCGATATCGACTGGACGGCTGCTTTCAAGGGCAGCCGTATCGTCGTTGAGGTGACGCTTTCGCGTCATACTGCGCAGGATATGCGACGCTTCGAAGAGCGCGTGGCGGCGGCTTCTGAGATCGTGCAGTGTTATGCCACCGGAGGTGGCGTGGATTATGTGCTGCACGTCGTGGCGCGGGATATCGATCACTATCAGCGGTTTATCGATTCTCTTCTTGTCGAGGAGCTTGGGATCGAGCGGTACTTTACTTATATCGTTACTAAGATCGTTAAGAATGCTAATGAGGGGCCGGTGGATTGGGTTGATGAATCGGTTTGATTTTTTTTCGCCGGATCCCGTATTCGTGTTGGTTTATAAGCACTGCCCCTGTGCGGGGCGGCAGTCACTTTCTTTGCTGCTGCAAAGAAAGTAACCAAAGAAAGCAGCTTTTTAGGCCCGCGGTCACACGTAGTTTGGGTAGTACTCTCGTCCTCGGTGGCACTCGCCTAAAGAGTGCCCTCATAGGCCCAATCGGGCTTGGCTCGCGCACGGTCTGTCGCTCCGCACCACATAACAAATTGGTTCAGCACCAAATGGCTCCGGCCCGCTGCGCGGCCGACCGGTCAATCGGGTCCGCGCGTGCTTCTTTGCTGACGCCGCCATCTTTTTGCCGGTGCCTTCGACTGGTTTCCCTTGCATACCGGGCGGCAGCGCGAAGCGCTGTGCCGGAACTCTTTCGTGCTGAACCAGCGCCCTAAAACGACTAGCTAGTCAGACTGTGCGCGATCCAAGCCGGGTAATTGTGATGAGGGCACTCTTTAGGCGAGTGCCACCGAGGACGAGAGAACTACTCAAACTACGTGTGACCGCGGGCGTATCGAGCTGCTTTCTTTGGTTACTTTCTTTGCAGCAGCAAAGAAAGTGACTGCCGCCCCGCATAGGGGCAGTGCCAATAGACCGACAAGAAAACAGGATTCCACAGAAGCCCGAAAAACCCCATCCCCCTCGGACAAGAAACAGAAAAAACACCACCCACATCCAACGACAACAAAAAGTTCCCACCGAGCAAGCCCTTTAAAGTAGACACATCAAACGCAAGCTTGGGCAAGGAGACAAACATGCTGCTGGGCCATCCTGTTCTATTCAAATCGCTTTGTTATATCGACGGCCGCTGGGTTCACAGCGATAGCGCCGCATCCATTGCAGTCACCAACCCCGCCGATCAAAAAATCATCGGTCACGTGCCGATGCTCGACAAACAGCAAATCATCGCCTCCGTCGATGCAGCCGATCGCGCGTTCCAGTCATGGCGCTGGATGCCGCAACAGAAGCGCAGTGCGCTGCTCCTGCGCTGGCATGAACTCATCATGCGTCATCAGTCGGACCTCGCCGGCATTCTGTCGCTCGAACAAGGCAAGCCGCTCGCCGAATCCAAAGGCGAGATCGCCTACGCGGCGAGTTTCATCGAATGGTTCGCGAACGAAGCGAAACGTCTCACGGGCCGCACCATTCCCACGCATATCGATGGCGCGCATCTCGGCACCGTGATGGAGCCGGTCGGCGTCGCCGCACTGATTACGCCGTGGAATTTCCCGGTCGCGATGATCACGCGCAAGGCCGCCGCCGCAATCGCCGCAGGCTGCACCGTCGTCGTCAAGCCCGCGCATGAAACGCCGTTCTCCGCGATCGCGCTCGCACAGCTCGCGGAAGAAGCAGGCTTCCCGCCGGGCGTCTTCAACGTAGTCATCGGCGAGCCGCAAATGGCGATGGAAACGCTCGTCAGCGATACGCGCGTGCGCGCCGTCAGCTTCACCGGTTCGACGCGCGTCGGCGGTCTCGTTGCAAAGACTGCAGCGCAAGCGGGCATCAAGAAGCTCGCGCTGGAACTCGGCGGCAATGCACCTTTCATCGTCACGGAAGATGCAGACCTGGAACAGGCCGTGCGCGTCGCAGTAGGCGCGAAGTTTCAAACCTCGGGTCAGGATTGCTGCGCTGCAAACCGCATTCTCGTTGCGCGTCCGCTTTACGAGCAGTTCGTCGAGCGCTACACCGAAGCGGTCAAAGCGCTGAAAGTAGGGACGGCATTCGAAGCAAACGTCGATATCGGTCCGCTCATGCATCAGGCCGCATTCGATGCAACCGTCGCGCGGGTCGAGGATGCGAAAGCGCAGGGCGCACGCGTCACCGTTGGCGGCAAGGCGCATGCGCTCGGCGGGTGGTTTTATGAACCGACCGTCATCGCCGATGCCAAACCAGGCATGCGCATCTACGACGAAGAGAACTTCGCGCCCATCTCCGCGATTTCCCCGTTCGATACGCTCGATGAAGCCGTCACGCGCGCCAACGACACCGAATACGGCCTCGCCGCGTATGTCTGCGCGAACCGCATCGACACGATCTTCCAGCTCGTGCGTCGACTCGACTTCGCGATGGTGTCGGTCAACGGCGTGAAATTCACCGGTGCACCGATTCCGTTCGGCGGCATGAAGTCATCGGGGCTCGGGCGCGAAGGCGGTGCGGAAGGCTTCGAGCCCTTCGTCGAAACGAAATACTTCTGCCTCGGCAATCTCGGCCTGCCGCTCACGAGCGCGGCCTGAAAGAAGCCTCTTTAAAGACACGCATTACCGAATATCAAGGAGAAGCATATGACCCAGCAGATTCAATCGCTCGAGCAACTGTTCGCCGAAGACCGCGCGCACTTCATGCATCCGTCCACGCATGCGCACGATCACGCGAAAGGCGCGCTGCCCGGAAAGATCGTCACGGGCGCGAAGGGCATCCGTATTCAGGATCATCAAGGCAAAAGTTATATCGATGCATTCGCGGGTCTCTATTGCGTGAACATCGGCTATGGCCGCACCGAAGTGGCCGAGGCGATCTACGAGCAGGCGAAGAAGCTCGCGTACTACCACACGTATGTCGGTCACTCGACGGATACGATCATCGAATTGTCATCGCGCATCATCGACTGGTCGCCTGAAGGCATGAAGAAGGTGTACTACGGCATGTCGGGATCGGATGCGAACGAAACGCAAATCAAGATCGTCTGGTATTACAACAATGTGCTCGGTCGTCCGAACAAGAAGAAGATCATTTCGCGTGAGCGGGGTTATCACGGATCGGGCATCGTGACGGGCAGCCTCACTGGTCTGCCGAGCTTCCATCAGAACTTCGATCTGCCGATCGATCGCGTGAAGCACACGGTGTGTCCGCACTGGTATCGCAAAGCGCCCGCCGGCATGAGCGAAACGCAGTTCACCGCCTATTGCGTGGAAGAACTGGAAAAGCTCATTGCTAAGGAAGGCGCCGATACGATCGCCGCATTCATCGCAGAACCGGTGATGGGGACGGGCGGCATCATTGCGCCGCCGCAAGGCTATTGGGAAGCTATCCAGACTGTGCTCAAGAAGCACGACATTCTTCTGATTTCCGATGAAGTCGTCTGCGGCTTTGGCCGTCTCGGCTCGAAGATGGGCGCGCAGCATTTCGGCATCAAGCCCGACCTCATCACGGTTGCAAAGGGTCTGACGAGCGCGTATGCGCCGCTGTCGGGCGTGATCGTCGGCGAAAAGGTGTGGGACGTGATCGAAAAGGGCTCGCAGGAATATGGCCCGATGGGTCACGGCTGGACGTATTCGGGGCATCCGATCTGCGCGGCCGCAGCGATCGCGAATCTCGACATTCTCGAACGCGAAAACCTTACGCAAAATGCCGCCGATGTCGGCGCGTATTTGCAGCAGCAATTGCACACGGCGTTCGATGGACATCCGCTCGTCGGCGAAGTGCGCGGCGCGGGCATGCTCGCGGCACTCGAATTCATGGCCGACAAGGACGCGCGAAAGCCGTTCGATGCGGCGCTGAAGGTTGGCCCGAAGGTATCGGCGGCCGCGCTCGAGCGCGGTGTTATTGCGCGTGCAATGCCGCATGGCGATATCCTCGGCTTCGCACCGCCGCTCACCACGACGCGTGAAGAAGCGGATGAAATCGTCGGTATCGTGAAGCAGGCCGTCGATGCGGTGGCGAACGAAGTGATCGGTTCGGCACTCGCTACGCAAGCGATCTGAATTTCTCGCAGTAGCAGTAGTGGTGGCAGAGGCCCGCGAAGCATCGCGGGCCTTTCTTCTTTTGCACGCGAGTGGAACGCGCGTTGCTCAATCTATTGCGATGCCCCATCGAAAGGAGAGTCACGATGAGCGAGAGCGAAGAGAAACGTCATCAGCAACCGCATTCCGCGCCTAATCCGAATGCGGCGGAAATTGAACCAGAGAACCGTCGGCTCGATCGACATCCGCATCAGACGGCGGAAGTTCCCTATGGATCGGGCAACGAGCCCGAGATAGCCGGAAAGGGTGGTCTGGACGCACAGAACGCGGATCGGCCTGACCCTGAGAACAAACATACGGAGCCGATACGCAAGAACTGACACATCGATTCGATGTACCTATAAAACAAAACGGCCACCAATGTGGCCGTTTTGTCATTTCCGATTAGCGCGTCGCGATATACATCGTAATTTCAAAGCCGAAGCGCATATCGGTGAAACTCGGGGTTTCCCACTTCATAGAGCCTCCTTGTGCATTGATTGGCCAGACGGATGCCAAGCCATTGCGCGGTTCATCTGTTGCAGGCGCCGTGCAAAGCCGCGCACCCCAAATCGACGCACTTTTAATCCTAGCGCGAAACGCCGGTGACGCGATTGGAAATCTCACCGGCGTTCATTTAATTTATTTATAGCGGGCGCTATCTGCGGCTTTCAAATCCGTATTGCTCAGATGATTGCCCTCGCAGCGATCAACTGCCGCATTGCGGAATTGGTGCACGACGTATCATTCAACGCGCATTGCTTCGCGCAGCACTGCATCAGCACTATCGAAATTTCGATCGGTCATCTTGTTGAGGACGGCCATGACTTCGCCATCCGCGCCATTGCTTTTCGCAAGCGTCAGTAGTTTTTCCTTGCCCATCGGATAGTTCGCGCCCTTGAGCACGCGCTCGATCTCTTCCGTGCGCGGCTCGTCCGGATGCCGGTGATTCTGCGAATGCGCGGGATGCTGTGCCATTTCGGCCTCCTTTCTCGTTTCGACGGTAAGGCTTACGAATCAGCAACACGCATACCCGTCATCGGGATCGCTTGATGCTTGTTCATCGATACGATCAAACAAAAAGAGCGAGGTAAAGCGCACCATGGCTATTGAAGCAGACCGCATCTCCGACACCGAAATCAAGGTCGGCGACACCATCTACACCTTCGACGCAAAGGGCATCGCCGACGGCTTTCTGCAATGCCTCATCAGCGATTCGATAGAGACGTGTGCGAAGAATCACGCACCTGTTTCGACGCGCGCTGCCCATGCCGATGAAAGCGGCGAGCCGAAGCGCGAACCGGGCAGCATCATTTCGCCTTCATTGGGCGGCATGCCTTGATGCACGACGCGCACTCATAGCGCTGCGCTTGCTGTGGTCGATCGCGGCGCGAGCGATGCGCGTGTGAGTGCGTCGAGCGGCAACGGCTTGTCGAAGAAGTAGCCTTGGGCCTGCGCGGCGCCCATGTCGCGCAGCACGGCGAGCGTCGCCGCATCTTCGACGCCCTCCGCGACGAGCGTCAGATCGAGTGATTCGGCCATACGCACGATTGCGCGCACGATCGCTCGACTGCGCGGGCTTTCGGTCAGTTCGAGAATGAACGACTTGTCGATCTTGAGGCCCGTGAACTGATACTGATGCACGTAACTGAGCGACGAAAAGCCCGCGCCGAAATCGTCGAGGACAACGGACATGCCGTTGTCCGCGAGTCGCTGCATCGTGCGCCGCGCGAGATCCGGCTCGGCGACGAGTGCGCCTTCGGTCAGTTCGAGGCACACACGCGAAGGCGAGACGCGATAGCGCCGCAAAAGCGCAAGCACGTCATCGGCGAATTCGGGGCGCGTCATGCTGTAGCTGGAACAGTTCACATGCACCGGGGGCCAGTGCGCAAAACGCGCATTGGAGAGAATCTCGGCGACGCGCTCCAGCATGTAAAGATCGAGCCTGCCGATGAGCCTCAATCCCTCCACCGAAGGAAGAAACTCGCCCGGCCCGACGATATGACCATCGGGTTGATGCCAGCGGATCAATGCTTCAAGCGCGACGATCTCGCCGCTTTTCACATCGACGATCGGCTGGAAGTAGGGCAGCAATTCGTCGTTGCGCTTGATCGCGTTGCGCAAGGCGCCTTCGCGTTCCACCTGGTCCGACACCTGGCGTCGTAGTTCCTGATTGAACACGACGAAGCTGTCGCGCCCCGCGTTCTTCACGCGATACATCGCGGTATCGGCATCGCGCAGCAGATCGGTGGGTTCGGTGTGAAACTGGCTATCCGCACTCACGATGCCGATGCTGCACGACGAAAACACGACATGCTCTTCGATATGAAACGGCAGATCGAACGCGGCGAGAATGCGCTTCGCGATCGATACCGCATCGCGCACATGGGCGTTCGGCGATAGCACGGCGAATTCGTCGCCGCCCAAACGTGCGAGCAGATCCGTCGAGCGCAGGCAATCGCGCAAACGCGCAGCGGCCTGCACGAGCAGCATGTCGCCGAAATGATGGCCGAGGCTGTCGTTCACGACCTTGAAGCGATCGAGGTCGATGAACATCACCGAGAGTTGATCGCCGCGCGTCTGATAGTCCTGCCATGCGCCGCGCAGTTTGTGCATCAGATGGCTTCGATTCGGCAAGCCCGTCAATGAATCGTGCGAGTTTTCATAGAGCAATCGCGCGTTGACGTCGTCGAGTTCGCGCGTGCGCGCCTGCACACGCGCTTCGAGTTCGAGATTCGCGGCATGCAGCGCTTCGGCATCGCGACGACGCGAGAGCGCCGTATCGATATGCCGCGACACGAAGGTCAGCAACTCCTGATCGCGCAGCGAATAGCGCACGAGCGGCGAATAGCTCTGCACGGCGAGCACGCCACGCACGACGTCGCCATCGAAGAGCGGAATGCCGAGCCACGAGCGCAGACGCACTTCGCTATGCTCGATCTCGAACGCGCCTTCTTCGATGAGACGCAACGCTTCCGAATGATCGATGAGCCGCGGACGCCGCTCACGGATCACAAACTCGGTGAGCCCGCGTTGTCTGCGGCGCGGCGCGGGGCGTTCCTGCACGATCTCATCGACGTAATAGGGAAACGACACTTCGCCCGTTTCCGTTTCGAATAGCGCGACATAGAAGTTGCGCGCGTAGAGCAATTCGCCGACGATGCCGTGCAGGCTGCGAAAGAACTCCATCATGTCGCCGGGCCGGCTCGACAATTCTGCGATCTGGTAGAGCGCAGCTTGCAAATGCTCCGAACGCTCGCGCTCCGCGATGCCATGACGCAGCGCCGCGTTGAGCTTCGATAACTCGGAGGTGCGTCGCGCGACCTGCTCTTCGAGATCGGCGCGGTGCAGGATACGGTCGAGCGCCATCGCGACGTGACGCGCAACGACGAGAAAGAGCGCGCGATCCTCGGCGGTGCAAATACGCGACACGTCGTACACCTGCATCGCGAGCATGCCGAACACTTCGTCGCTCGCGTTCTTGAGCGGCGCGCCCATCCAGAACTCCGGGCGATCGCCGATGCAATAGAAGCGGCCCGCGCGCTCGGCCGCGCGGATATCGGCAGCGGTGATGAAAAGCGGTTGCGCACTCGTGAGGACTTGCCCGGTCATCGAAAGCCGCGCCGGATTCAGGATGTCGTAGTTCTCGGCTGCGACCACATCCGTATCGATCACATCGGCGTAATACGGATAGGTGATCTTGCCGGTCTTGCGGTCGTAGAGCGCGAGATAGAAGTTCTCTGCGTCGATGAGCGTGCCGAGCCGTTCATGCACGCCGCGCAGAAAATCGGCGCGTTCGGGCACCGAGCTCGCGAGATACGCGATTTCGTAGAGTACGCGTTGCGTGAGCTGCGCGCGTGCGAGGGCATCGGCCTGTACGCGCTCGCCGAGCGTGCGCGCGAGTTCGGCGAGATGCGCATCGTCGCGATGCGTGGCCGGCGCGAGCAGCCAGCCGAGCACGCTCTCGCCGCGCCCGGTCGGCCAGCAGTGCCAGCCGCGCGCGGCGCACATGTCCGCGAGCCGTTCCTCGGCGATGCTGTGCGGCCATGCCTGCGAGTCGGATGCATCACCGCGGCGCTCCAGATGCAACTGTTCGCCCGCGCGATACCACGCCCACTGCTGCGGGCAGCCTACGGCGGCGGCCTCTCGCAGCAAGGCGTCGATCGATGACGCGACGCTCGCGAAAATCTTCTCGTCAGTCGCCGCTACGCTTGCAGGTTCGAGCGCGGTTGCGCGGGCAAGCTGCGCGTCGTACGCAGGAAACACACTCATCGGCGCTCCAGGCCATATGTCCGCCACGTCGGGCGGGTCTCGTTCAGCGGCTGCGCTCGCACGCCGCGCGGGGCGCGCGTATCAAGCAAACGTTCTTAAAGGGGTAACGGCAGGGAGCTTACAGGCTTGAGTACGTAGAACAAAAAAAGCCGACACGCCGGGCATGCACGCGGGCATTCATGCCGGATTCGCAGCCGCGTCGCTGTCGTGTCCGGTAAATCTCTCGCGATAGGCCTGCGGAGACACGCCGAGTGAACGCAAAAAACCGCGCCGCATCGTTTCCTCGGTGCCGAACCCGCAGCGCGCGGCGACACGTTTCACGGGAAGCGCCGTATCGCCGAGCAGACGGCGGGCGGCTTCGAGGCGCATGCGCTCGATCGAGCGCGCGGGCGTGGTGCCGGTCTGCGCGCGGTAATGGCGCACGAAGCTGCGTTCGCTCATGCCCACGCGCGCGGCGAGCACGCCGACCGACAGATCCGTCGCGAGATTTTCCGCGATCCACGCATGCAGCTCGCCGAAGCGTTCCCCCGATTTTTGCAGCGAGAGCGCCGCGCTGAATTGCGCCTGTCCGCCGGGACGCTTGAGGAACACGACGAGATGACGCGCGACATCGAGCGCGAGCGTGCGCCCGAGATCGTCCTCGACGAGCGCGAGAGACAGGTCGATGCCCGCCGTGACGCCTGCGGAAGTCCATACGTCGCCGTCGCGGATGAAGATCGGATCGGGCTCGACTTGAATCGCCGGGAAGCGCGTGGCGAGTTCCGCGCAACGCGTCCAGTGCGTCACGGCGCGACGTTCGTTCAGCAGGCCGGCGGCGGCGAGCAGAAACGCGCCGGTGCAGACCGACGCCGTGCGCCGCGCGTGCGTCGAGCGTGCACGCACCCAGTCGACCAGTTCGTGATCGTGCACCGCCTGATGCACGCCCCAGCCGCCCGCGACGATCAACGTGTCGCATGCTTCGCTCGCATCGGGCAACGATTCGCCGACGAGCCCCAGTCCCGCTGACGCGTTCACCGTGCCGCCGCGCGCGACGACGCGCGGACGATATGGCCGTGGCAGACCCGCCGCGACCGCCAGATCGTTCGCGGAGGCAAATACCTGCAACGGACCGGCGACGTCGAGCAACTGGACGTCGGGGAAAGCGAGCACGTCGATGGTGCGCATGGCGGTCTCCCGGAATATTGGCGGAAAACGTGGGTTACGTGTCAATTTCGCCATAGCGTAGCGGCGTAGCATCGGTTCGTCCACTGCAAAAAACATCGATCAAGGAGAAGACGATGACGCTACACATCGGCCTGTTGCTGTTTCCGCGCGTGCAGCAACTCGATATGACCGGCCCCTACGACGTGTTCGCGCACATGGCTGACACCAAAGTGCATCTCGTCTGGAAGTCGCGCGAGCCGGTGAGATCGAGCGCCGGCATGTTCCTGACGCCCGACGCGACCTACGCCGATTGCCCCGCGCTCGACGTGCTGTGCGTGCCGGGCGGCTCGGGCGTGGGCGATCTGATGGAGGACGAGGAAACGCTCGCGTTTTTGCGCGAACAGGCGGCGGCCGCGCGCTACGTGACGTCGGTTTGCACCGGCTCGCTCGTGCTGGGCGCGGCGGGACTCTTGCGCGGCAAACGCGCGACGACGCACTGGGCTTATCACGAATTGCTCGCGAAATTGGGCGCGATTCCGGTCCGCGAACGCGTGGTGCGCGACGGCAATCTGTTCACGGGCGGCGGCATCACGGCGGGTATCGATTTCGCGCTGACGCTGGCGGCGGAACTCGTCGGCGAGCACGAGGCGCAGGCGATTCAACTACAGATGGAATACGCGCCGGCGCCGCCGTTCGATTCGGGCGATCCGCAACACGCGCCCGAGTCGGTCGTAACGGACGTTCGCGAACGTTGCGCGCCATCACTGGCGGCACGCGGCGCGATCACGGCGCGCGTCGCGGAGCGCTTGAAATCGCATGCGTAATGCAAAACGCATTATTCAGAATGGTTCTATGCATGCGAAATGCAAAATGCCGCCAGATGACTAGAAGCGCTTCTGCATGAAATAGCGCGGCTGGCCCGCATGAAAATCGGCGAGTTCGCCGAAAAGCGCGTAACCGCAGCGCGCATAGAGCGCGCGCGCCGCGGGATTGATCGTGTCGAGCCAGGCAGCGCGGCAGCCGCGCTTTCTCGCCTCGACTTCGGCGGCTTCGAGCGCGCGCGTGCCGAGTCCGGCGCCGCGCGCGTCTTCGCGTATCCACAGCCATTTCACGAAGAGCCAGTCCCACGCAGTGTAGCCCGCGAGCCCGCCGAGAAAATCGTCATCGCGATAGAGCGACACCGCCAGGTCGCGATGATGGCTCGGGCCGAGCTGCGCGCGGTTGAATGCGGCAAGTCCGCCCGCGACGTCGTGCACGAAGCTCGCGTCGATCCAGTCGGTGACGGCGAGGGTGACGTCGGCGGTCATCGCAAAGAGCGCGCCGTTTTATGCTGCCGGCGCAACCGATGCGCCCTTGATGCCGTGCCTTGCGAGTGCCTGCGCGACGAAGCCCGAGCGCTTCACATCCTCCACGAAGTCTCGGAGATAAAGCGCGGCATCGTCGCCGCGTTTTTTCGGCAAGCCCATAGCCTGCTGGATCACCATGAAGCGTCCGTCGAGCAGGCGCAATCCGGGCGTGCGTGCCGCGTCGGCTTCGAGTTGCTGCTTCACGCCCGCCGCGACTTCGAGGTTGTCGCGCAGAAAGGCATCGACCACGGCCTGCGATGATTCCGTTCGCACGATCTGCGCATGCCTGATCTCGCGCGTGAGAAAAAGATCGTATGCGCTGCCCTTGCCGACCATGATGCGATTGCCGGCGCTGTCGACATCCTCGTTGCGCGTGAGCGGCGATGCATCGCGCACGAGATAACAGCCTTCGATCAGCACATACGGCGCGGTGAACGCGATGCCCGCGCCGCGCAGCGGATCGATCGCGAAGAAGCCGATGTCCGCGCTTTCGTTCGTGACGGCTTCGACGGACTCGGCGGCTCTGTCGAACGATGTGAATGCGACCGGCACGCCGAGCCGCGATGCGAGCTCGCGCGCGATATCCACCGATACGCCGCCGGGTTCGCCGCTATCGGTGCGATGCGCGAGGATGGGATTGCCGAGATTGATCGAGGCGCGCAGCGTGCCGGTGGGCGCGAAAGCGTCGAGCAAGGAAGAGGAAAGAGTCATGGCATTCGTCGATGAGTTGAAGGGTCATGGCGACACGAGCAATCCGGTGCAGAATACGCGAACCGCAACCGCTCTGCCAAAGGAACGACATGCAACGCGCAAGCATCGACAGCAGGGAATTGATTCAGCGTCTGAAGCTCGAACCGCATCCGGAAGGCGGCTTCTTTTGCGAGACGTATCGCGCGAACGGCAAGGTCGTGCGCGAAAGCGAACAAGCAATGCGCTCGGCGTCCACCGCGATCTATTTCTTGCTATGCGACGGCGCGCATTCGTCATGGCATCGCATTCGCTCCGATGAAGACTGGCACTTCTACGCAGGCGATCCGCTCGACGTGCATGTGCTCGATGCGAACGGCACGCTCGTCACGCATCGGCTCGGCAATGCGCTCGAACATGCGGATGCCGTGTTTCAGGCGGTCGTCGAAGGGGGAAACTGGTTCGCGGCCGAATGTCACGATGCCGAAGGCGCGGCGCTCGTCGGCTGCACGGTTGCGCCGGGCTTCGAGTTCAGCGAGTTCGAACTTGCCGTGCCGGGCGCACTGGAAGCGCGCTATGCGCAGCATCGCGAGCTGATCGAACGCCTCAACCCCAAAGTATGACGATTCGCACGAGAGTGCGGTTATCATCGCGCGCATCGTCGACAACAACACAAGGTCAGGCATGAGCG
This sequence comes from Caballeronia temeraria, assembly GCF_001544795.2. Classification (GTDB taxonomy): domain Bacteria; phylum Pseudomonadota; class Gammaproteobacteria; order Burkholderiales; family Burkholderiaceae; genus Caballeronia; species Caballeronia temeraria. Next base: position 148,385 of record NZ_FCOI02000009.1, read on the forward strand.
CAGTGCGCCGCGGGATTCAATCGATCGAAGTAGGTGGAGCGCTTTTGCGCGCGCTCGTGGATCATGGCGGCCCGATGCTGCTCGGCGATCTCGCGAAGAAGGCGGGCATGCCGTCGGCGAAGGCGCATCCGTATCTCGTGTCGTACGGCAATCTCGGCCTGATTCAGCAGGACCCTGCTACTGGCCGCTATGAACTCGGTCCGTTTGCGTTGCAGATGGGTTTGATCAGTCTGCAACGCGTCGATCCGGTGCGCCTCGCGATTGCGGAAGTCGCGAACATGACGCCGCGCATCGAGCATACGGTCGCGCTCGCGAGCGCGGGCAGCTATGGACCGACCATCGTTCACATCCAGCAGGCGAGCGTCCCTATTCATGTGACGATGCGCACGGGCACGGTCATGTCGCTGCTGCAAACTGCCACGGGCCGCGCATTCGCCGCGTATCTGCCGCCAATGACCGTCGATGCGCTCATCGCGATCGAGCGCGCGGGTGCGTTGCAGGTCGGCGCGCAACGTCATGATTTCACGCGCGCGCAGATCAACGCGATGCTCGCCGAAGTGCGCGAGCACGGCATCGCGCGGGCCGTCGACGAACCGGTGACCGGCATCAGCGCAATGAGCGCGCCGGTGTTCGATCACACGCGCAATATCGTGCTCGCGATCACGGCGATTGGCCCGAGCGGCTCCTTCGATGGCGCATGGAACGGCGACATCGCGACAGCGCTGCACGCCTGCGCGCAACGCGTATCGAAGATGCTCGGCTTCGTCGCGGCCTGATCGGCGTCGCGCGGTCAAACCGGCCGCCAATGTCCCGGCACCCACTGCCAGTGGTTGCCTTCCCATCGATAGTGCCCCTTCACCCAGCGATACCCCGTCGCGGGCGGCGGCGGCATGACTTCCGCCACGGGCGCGGGCTGCGGCGGATGCGCGGGTTCGACGACGCAACCCGACAACAGCACGCCTGCGGTCATCGCGCTGACCAGCATCAGTGAAGCCTTCGCTTTCATACGTTTTCATCCTCCAATGTTCATATGGGATTCACGGCGTTTGCTCGCCGTATCCCTTGAACGCGCGCGCCTTCGGAAAACCGTCGCACGAGCTTGTAAGCGGATGTAAGTGCCGGCTGTGGCATTCGGGTAAACCTAAATTCAACAGTGTAAAACGACTTGTACAATGATGAATAGCTAACCAAGGAGCGAAGCAATTCGCACGATGGAGACGATCGAATGTCGGTGAACTACGCCAGTCTGCGTTTCGAATACGAGCGCGCGCCCGATCACGATGCGCCCGCGTCATCGCCTTATCCCGTTGCCATCGTCGGCGCAGGTCCGGTCGGGCTGGCCACGGCCATCGATCTCGCGCAGCAGGGCGTGCGCACCGTGCTGCTCGACAACGACGACACCGTATCGAGCGGCTCGCGCGCAATCTGCTTCGCCAAGCGCACGCTCGAAATCTTCGATCGCCTCGGCTGCGGCGACCGGATGATCGAGAAGGGCGTGAGCTGGAATGTCGGCAAGGTTTTTTTGCAGGATGAGCTTGTCTACACGTTCAATCTTCTCCCGGAAACAGGTCATTCGCGGCCCGCGTTCATCAACCTGCAGCAGTACTACGTCGAAGGCTTTCTCGCCGAACGCGCGATGCAACTGGAGCAGTTGCAATTGCGCTGGAAGAGCAATGTCATCGGCGTGACGCAGCATGAGGATCACGTCGAGTTGCAGATCGAAACGCCCGATGGCGTGTATCCGCTGAAGGCGCAATACGCGATCGCCGCCGATGGCTCCCGCAGTGCGATGCGCAAGCTTCTCGGTCTCGACAGCCACGGCCGCACGTTCAAGGATCGCTTCCTGATCGCCGATGTGAAGATGAAGGCGCCGTTTCCGACCGAGCGCTGGTTCTGGTTCGATCCGCCGTTCCATCGCAACCAGTCGGTTCTGTTGCATCGTCAGCCGGACAATGTGTGGCGCATCGATTTTCAGCTCGGCTGGGATGCGGACCCGGTCGCGGAGAAAGCACCCGAGCGCGTGATTCCGCGCGTGAAGGCACTGCTCGGCGATGACGCCGAATTTGAACTGGAATGGGTGAGCGTGTACACGTTCTCGTGTCTGCGCATGGATGATTTCAGGCACGGGCGCATCATCTTCGCGGGCGATTCCGCGCATGGCGTGTCGCCGTTCGGCGCGCGCGGCGCAAATAGCGGCGTGCAGGACGCGGACAACCTCGCGTGGAAGCTGAAGCTCGTCGTGAACGGCGATGCGCCGCATACGCTGCTCGACACCTACGCGTCCGAGCGTGAATATGCAGCCGATGAAAACATCCTCAACTCGACGCGCGCCACCGACTTCATCACGCCGAAGAGCCCTGTTTCAAGGCTCTTTCGCGATGCGACGCTCAATCTCGCGAAGGATTGCGCCTTCGCGCGGCGCATGGCGAACAGCGGGCGGCTCTCGGTGCCCGCGGTACTGCGCGATTCGACGCTCAACACGCCCGACAATGAAGGCGATGCCTTCGCTTGCGCGATGATTCCGGGCGCGCCGTGCGTGGATGCGCCCGTGCGCGTCGATGACCGCGATGCCTGGCTCTTGCCGCAGACGCACGGCGGCGCATTCACGGGCATCTATTTCTGCGGGCTGGGGCACGGCCCCGAAGTCTGCGCCAAAAGCCTTGCTGGCCTGGCGAACGGGCCGCTTCCCGTGCGTGCGCTTATCGTCGTGCCGAGAGGCATGATGTGCACGGTGCCGGGCGTGACGGTGGTGGAAGATGTGGAAGGCATGGTTGCGCATCGCTTCGATGCACGGCCCGGCACGTTCTATCTGCTGCGTCCGGATCAACATGTATGCGCGCGCTGGCGCGCCTTCGATGCGGCATCGGTGACGGCCGCGGTCAAGCGTGCAACCTGCAACGGATGATGAATCGTATGAAGCTCAATCTCGAACTGAATATCGCGGATCACGACGCGTTCTACGAGCGCTTGATCGACACGCACAACGGGCTTTCCGATGAAGCCAGCCACATGCTCAACGCGAAGCTCGTGTTGCTGCTCGCGAATCACATCGGTGATAACGACGTGTTGAAAGAAGCGCTGGCGATGGCGCGTCACGGCCTCGCCGCGAGCTGATCGTTCAGTACGATGCCCATGCGTTCGCAGATAAATTTACCGATGCTCGCGATGTCGTTCAGATCGAGCACCGGCAAGTTCGAATCGATCGCGGCGGCGTCATCGGTGGCGATCGCAATGATCTCCACATCCGTTTTGTAGAGCGGATCGCGGCCGGCGGAAGGCCGCACGACCTCGATGCGCGGCATCGTTTCGCGCGCGAATCCTTCTACGATCACGAGGTCCGCGTGCGACAGCCGCGCGGCCAGTTCGCGAAGCGGCGGCTCCGCGTCGCCATTCAGCTCACGCACGATCGCATACCGGAACGGCGATGCGATCAGCACTTCCCCCGCGCCCGCGCGACGAAAGCGCGCACTGTCCTTGCCCGGCGGCTCGAGTTCGATCGAGTGATGACTGTGCTTGATGACATTGACCGTGATGCCGCGAGCGCGCAGCCACGGCAACAGTGCTTCGATCAAAGTGGTCTTGCCCTGTCCCGAGCGGCCCGAAATGCCGACGAGCGGCGGATGAAGCGAGTCCATGCGAATGGTCGGCTGATTGTTCTGGTTTCGATCAAGCGAGTTTAACGGGTCGATAGCGAGCGCGGAGAAATCGCGCTATCGTCGGGCATTGCCTTTGCGGCACGTTACGCTTTCGCACGAGAGCAGGATTCCGACCCCATCGCCTGAAACGTGCGCGAAGCCCAGCAATCAAAGGATCTCCGACATGGCCGAAGATAATCCCAGCACCGCGCTCGCACCGCAGCAGTTTTCCATCGACGTGATGCTCGAAAAGTATGCCAAGGGCGACGAGACGCGCGTCGAGGATATTTATCGACGTGTGGCGCGCGGTGTCGCGCATGCCGAGCCGCAAGAGGCGCGCGCGAAGATCGAAGCCGAGTTCGTCGATAACTTCAGACGCGGCGCGCTCGGTGCCGGGCGCATCATGAGCGCGGCGGGCGCGGGCATCGACGCCACGCTCATCAACTGCTTCGTGCAGCCCGTCGGCGACGCGATACAGGGCGTCGACAGCAACGGGCTGCCTGGCATCTACGTCGCGCTGTTGCAGGCCGCCGAGACGATGCGTCGCGGGGGCGGCGTCGGCTATAACTTTTCCGCGATCCGTCCGCGAGGCGCGCGCGTGCATTCGACGGGATCGGCCGCTTCGGGCCCATGCAGCTACATGGATGTATTCGATGCATCGTGCCGCACGGTCGAGAGCGCCGGTTCGCGGCGCGGCGCGCAGATGGGCATTCTCGATTGCTCGCATCCCGATCTGCTCGAATTCATCGCGGCCAAGCATACGAAAGGGCGCTGGAACAACTTCAACGTATCGATCGCGGTGACCGACGAGTTCATGCAGGCCGTCGCCGACGATGCCGCATGGCAACTCGTGCACAAGGCCGAGCCATCGCCCGCTCAACGCGCGGCCGAGGGCATGCATCAGCGCGAAGACGGGATGTGGGTCTATCGCGAAGTGCAGGCGCGCGAAGTGTGGAACACGATCATGCGCTCGACCTACGATGTCGCCGAGCCGGGCGTCGTGTTCATGTCGCGCATGAACGACGACAACAACCTGCGCGCCATCGAAGCGATCCGCGCAACCAATCCATGCGGCGAGCAGCCGCTGCCCGCATACGGCTGCTGCAATCTCGGCCCGCTCAATCTCACGCGTTTCGTGCATGATCCGTTCGCGCAGATGCGTGGCGGCGCGCCATCGTTCGATTGGGACGGCCTCGCGCGCACGACGCGCACGCAAGTGCGTTTCCTCGACGATGTACTCGACGTCACGCTCTGGCCGCTCGACGAACAGGCGCGCGAAGCGGCGGCGAAGCGGCGTATCGGCGTGGGCTTCACGGGACTGGGCGATACGCTCGTCATGCTCGGCCTGCGTTATGACGCGCAGGAAGGACGCGACTTCGCGACGCGCGTCGCCCGCACGATGCGCGATGAAGCGTATCGCGCATCCGTCGAGCTCGCGAAGGAGCGCGGCAAGTTTCCGCTCTTCGATGCGAAGCGCTATCTGGAAGAAGGCACGTTCGCTTCGCGCTTGCCGGACGACATCAAGCGCGCGATTCGCGAGCACGGCATTCGCAACAGCCATCTGCTCTCGATCGCGCCGACGGGCACCGTGAGCCTTGCGTTCGCGGACAACGCGTCGAACGGCATCGAGCCTGCGTTCTCGTGGACATATCAGCGCACCAAGCGCATGGCGGACGGCTCGCGTCAGACCTTTGCCGTCGAAGACCACGCGTATCGGCTGTATCGCGAGATGGGCGGCGACGTGAACGCGTTGCCCGACTATTTCGTGAGCGCGCTGGACATGTCCGCGCACGATCACATGGAGATGATGGCGGCGGTGCAGCCTTTCGTCGACACGTCGATCTCGAAGACCGTGAACGTGCCCGCCGATTATCCGTTCGACAAGTTTCAGGATCTCTATTTCGAAGCATGGCGGCGCGGCCTGAAGGGGCTTGCGACGTATCGGCCGAACGAGACACTCGGCGCGGTGCTGTCCGTCGCGCCCGCGGAAACGCCGAGCGATTCGCCGGACCCCGAGCTCGATCTCGATCCGCTGCGCATTGCGATCGATCATCGGCCGAAAGGGGAGTTGCCCGCGATCATCGAAAAGGTCGAGTATCTGACGCAGGCGGGCAAGAAGTCGCTGTATCTCGCGGTGTCGTTCATCGAAGTGACGGGGCGCATCGGCGGCGAGGACGTGACGATCGAGCGGCCCATCGAGTTCTTCATTCCTACCGGGCAACGCGACGAATCGCAGCAATGGATCACGGCGACAATGCGTTCAATTTCGCTCGCGGCTCGCGGCGGCTTCGCGGCGCGCACGCTTCAGGATATGCGCAAGGTGTCGTGGGATCGCGGACAAGTGCGTCTCGGCGATGTCGAACGGCTCGACGGACATCGCAGTCCGCGCTGGCACGATTCGGAAGTGGCGGCGTTAGCTTATGCGATCCAGCAGATTCTTTATCGACGCGGTTTTCTCGATGCAGAAGGAAACCAGGTACCGTCGCGCGTGCTTGCGCGCAAGGGTGCCGATCGCGCGCCGCATCCGGTAGCTATAGACGATGAAGGCGACGAAGTATCCGAACGTCCCACGCAAGGCGAAATCGATCCACATAGCCTGCCCCTCATGCACGGCCGTAAATGCGCGACGTGCGGTGCAAATGCAGTGATCCGCAAGGACGGCTGCGACTTCTGCACGGCATGCGGCGAAATCGGCGCGTGCGGTTGAGTTCAATAAAAAAGGCGCGGGCTTTTGGGTCCGCGCCTTGATCTCACGCCCAATGCGAGCGTTCAGTACCTTCCTGCTTCTTCTCTTGCTCAACGCCCGACGATTGCGCCGTGTGATGCGTGAACGGATGCCACACCGGCGTATGCGTAGGGAGTTCGTCGAGAAGCGAGAACTGATCGAGTGATGTGTTTTCGAACATGATGACCTCTTGAATCCATTGCTGACGGCGCGATCAACGCGTCGTCACAGTGCCTTGCGTTGCCGAGCCATTCGCATACTCGACGATCTCGCGGTTGCGCGCTTCCGCCTGCGCCGCATCGCGTGTGCGTTGGTCGCTTTGCGCGGCGACGGCATCGCCCCACATGCTGCGTTCCGGATAGGTGTTGCGGTTCAATGCCGGCAACGAGCCGTTCGAATACGCGGCCGCGAGTTCGGCACGCACTTGCGCTCGTGTCTTGGGCGTATCGCTCGCAGTGGTTTGCGTCTGAACCTGATACGTGCCTGCGTGGCCGATGCCCTGGCCGCTCTGCGCGAAAGCCGTAGTCGTGACGACAGCGGAGATGGCTGCGAGAGAAAATCCCGTGATGAGCTGTTTCATGCTTGCGACTCCTTTCATTCCGATGCAGCGTGCGGGCAAATGCGGATTGCATTCGGCGTTGTGCGTGCTGCGTTGGGAACGAATGTAGTCGCGGGCTACGTGCGGATAAATGCCGTATCGGCGAATAGATTTATCGATTTCGGCGAATAATCGCCCGGAGGCTTGCTGCGCGGGGTTCTGACGGGCACGGCAAACGTCATGTGTTTGCCGTGCCCTTATGCGGAAGAGGGATAACTACGCGACGATATCCTCGGTGCCTGCGACTTCCGGCGTGCCGTGCCGCACGAGTGTCGGCGACGGCGTGCTCGTCGGCAGGCAGCGCTCTTCCGCGTCCTTCTGACCTTGCAGAAGCGGGCAGCGCTCGAACAACTCGGCGGCCCAGTCGACGAACACGCGCACCTTCGGCGACAGGTGCCGGTTATGCGGATACACCGCGGAAATAGGCATCGGCAGCGGATTCCATTGCGGCAGCACTTCGACGAGTTCGCCTGCGCGCAGATACGGCAACGCCATGAAACGCGGCACCTGAATGATGCCGACGCCCTTCAGGCCGCAGCTCAAATACGCTTCGGCATCGTTCACCGCGATCATGCCGCGCATCTTCACTTCGATGGTTTCATCGTCGACGACGAAATCCATGTCCATGATGCGGCCCGTGCGGCTCGAAAAATAATTCACCGCCGTGTGATTCTGCAAATCGTCGATGGTTTTCGGCGTGCCGTTGCGTTCCAGATATTGGGGCGCCGCGACCGTTACCCCCTGAAACACGCCGATGCGCCGCGCGACGAGACTCGAATCCTGCAGCGTGCCGACGCGAATCACGCAATCGACGCCTTCCTGAATGAGATCGACCGGCTTGTCGCCGAAGCCCATCATCAGTTCGATGTCGGGATAGCGCGAGTGGAAATCGCATAGCTGCGGCATCACGATGAGCCGCCCGATCGCACCGGGCATATCCACGCGCAGCTTGCCGTGCGGACCTTTTCCGTTGGTCGAGAACGAGCCTTCCGCTTCCTCGATGTCCGCGAGAATGCGCACGCAACGCTCGTAATACGCGGCGCCGTCCGGCGTGAGATTGAGCCTGCGCGTCGTGCGCTGAAGCAGCCGCACGTTCAGATGCGCTTCAAGATTCTGGATGATCGTCGTGACCGAAGCGCGGGGCAGACTGAGCGTGTCCGCTGCGCGGGAAAAGCTGTTGGTGTCGACGACGCGGGTGAAGACCTGCATTGCTTGTAGCCGATCCATGTTCTCTCACCTTCCTTGCCTTGCGACGCACTCAATTAAGTGCGCGCTAAAGAATGACCGAAAGAACAATCGCGAGGGATAACCACGATTGTTCGGTGCGACCGAATTGTGTTGCCGGATTATAGGCATTTATTAAAAAAGGCGCGGACTCCAGAATTCGCAGCATCGCAACTTACGCGTGAAGGCCTTGCGGCAGCGGCCTCGCACTGAGAATAACCATGGCATCACTGTTGGATCTGGAGTCGACTCCGCGCTTGTGCATCGAAGATGTGCACATCACGGGACACGCGCAGCCGATCACGCTGCGCAGCTATCGTCCCGCATCGGACGGCACCCTCCTGCCCATCGTTCTTTACTTCCACGGCGGCGGTTTTATTCGCGGCGGACTCGACGATGCCGATATCGCCGCAGCGACGATCGCACGCGATACGCCCGCGTGGGTCGTATCGGTCGGCTATTCGCTCGCGCCGAAGTTTCCGTTTCCCGCCGGGCCGGAAGACGGCTATCGCGCGGCGCAATGGGCCGTCGCGAATGCGCGCGCGCAGCGTGCGGACCCGCAGCGCATCGGCATAGCGGGGCATGACGCGGGCGGCAATCTCGCGACGTGCGTCTCGGCCATCGCACGTGATCGTGGTGATATTCGCATGTCCGCGCAAGCCCTGCTCGCGCCCTTGCTCGATCCGAGCATGACGCGCCTCGCCGACGAACGCAAAGTGCTGTGCCCCGATTTCGAAGCATGCGAATGCGCGCAGTGGTATCGCGCGTATCTGCCGAATCCGTCGCAACGTCTGCATCCGTATGCCGCGCCGCTCGAATCGCGCCGTCTCGCTGGACTGCCCGCCGCGATGATCGCGAGTGCCGAGCACGATCTCCTGCATATCGAAGCGGAGAAATACGCGGGCGAGCTGATCGCAGCGGGCGTGCCGACGGAAGTGACGCGTCATGGCAAGACGTCGCATCAGGCGCTTGCCGCGCATCCCGACGCGCTCGCGGATGTCGTCGCGTTCTTCAAGAAGCGCCTGGCACGCGCGAAATAAGCGCAAAAAGCAGACGCGAAAAGCAGAGCGCAAGAATCGGCACGCCAGCCACGCACCAGACAACAACAATCTCAACGCAACCGGAGCCTTCACCATGTTATTCACTCGCAAACGCATCTACGCCGCGCTAGGCGCGGCGCTGATCGTCGCAGGCGCGGGCGGTTATACCGCTTTGCGCGGGCACGGCGATTCAGCGATGAACGAAGCCAAAGCCGCCGCGCACAGTCCGACCGCGACCGAAGTGGACGTCGCGGCCGTCGTATCGAAGACCATCACCGACTGGCAAAGCTACTCGGGCCGGCTCGAAGCGGTCGATCACGTCGACATTCGCCCGCTCGTGCCGGGCACGATCGTCGCCGTGCATTTCAAGGACGGCCAGCTCGTGAAGAAGGGCGATGCGCTCTTCACGATCGATCCGCGCCCCTACGAAGCCGAAGTGGATCGCGCACAGGCGCAGCTCGCGGCGGCGCAGGCGCGCAACGGTTATACGTCGACGGATGCGGCGCGTGCGGAACGCCTGCTCGCCGACAACGCGATCGCCAAGCGCGATTACGACGAGAAGCAGAACGCCGCGCGCGAGGCCGTCGCCAACCTGAAGGCCGCGCAGGCTGCGCTCGAAACCGCGAAGATCAATCTCACGTACACGCATATCGTCGCGCCCGTGGCGGGCCGCGTGTCGCGCGCGGAACTCACGGTCGGCAATATCGTGTCGACGGGTGCGAACGCGCCTTTGCTCACGACGCTCGTGTCGGTCTCCCCGATCTACGCATCGTTCGATGTCGACGAACAGACGTATCTGCGCTATCTCGGCCGCGATGCAGGCAGCTCGGTGCCCGTGTCGCTCGGTCTCGCGAACGAGGAGGGCTATTCCCGTGAAGGTGTCGTCGATTCCGTCGACAACCGGCTCGATACGACCTCCGGCACGATCCGCGTGCGCGCGCGCTTCAACAATCCGGACGGCACGCTGGTACCGGGTCTCTATGCACGCGTGAAGGTCGGCGGCGGCACGCCGCATCCGGCCGTGCTCGTGGAAGACGAGGCTATCGGCACCGATCAGGACAAGAAGTACGTGATGGTCGTCGACAAGGACAACCGCGTGCAGTATCGCGAAGTCACGCTGGGCCAGACGCACGAAGGCCTGCGCGTGATCTCGAAGGGCCTGCAGCCGGGCGAACGCATTGTCGTGAACGGCTTGCAGCGCGTGCGTCCCAACGATGTGATCAAGGCCAACAACGTCGCGATGAATGACGACGACAAAACGCCTGCCGTGAAGACGGCATCCGCGCAATGATGCGCGTGATCCGCAACAGACAGAACTCGTCATGAACATATCCAAATTCTTCATCGATCGCCCGATCTTTGCGGGCGTGCTATCGGTGGTCGTGCTGCTGGCGGGCATCATCGCGATGTTCAAGCTGCCGATCTCCGAGTATCCGGAAGTCGTGCCGCCTTCGGTCGTCGTGCATGCGCAGTATCCAGGCGCGAACCCGAAGGTGATCGCGGAGACCGTGGCCTCGCCGCTCGAAGAGCAGATCAACGGCGTCGAGGACATGCTTTATATGCAGTCGCAAGCCAATAGCGACGGCAATCTCACGACGACGGTCACGTTCAAGCTCGGCACGGATCCGGACAAGAACACGCAACTCGTGCAGAACCGCGTGAACCAGGCACTGCCGCGTCTGCCGCAGGACGTGCAGCGTCTCGGCGTGACGACGATCAAGTCGTCGCCCACGCTGACGATGGTCGTCCACCTGAACTCGCCCAATGGCCGCTACGACATGACGTATCTGCGCAACTATGCGCTGATCAACGTGAAGGACCGGCTCGAACGCATCGCGGGCGTGGGCGAAGTGCAGTTGTGGGGCTCGGGCGATTACTCGATGCGCGTGTGGCTCGATCCGCAAAAGGTCGCGCAGCGCGGCATGACGGCAACCGATGTGGTCAACGCGATTCGCGAGCAGAACGTGCAGGTCGCGGCCGGCGTGATCGGCGGCTCGCCGACGTTGCCGAACGTGCCGCTGCAACTGAATGTGAATGCGCGCGGCCGCTTGCAGAACGAGTCGGAGTTCCGCGACATCGTGCTGAAGACTTCGCCCGATGGCGCGGTCACGCATCTCTCCGATGTCGCCCGCGTCGAGCTGGCTGCATCGGAATATGGTCTGCGTTCGTTGCTCGACAACAAGTCGGCGGTTGCCATCGCAATCAATCAGCAGCCGGGCGCGAACTCGCTGCAGATTTCCGACGAAGTGCGCAAGACGATGAAGGAGCTGAAGGCGGACATGCCCGCCGGCCTCGAATATCAGATCGTCTATGACCCGACGCAGTTCGTGCGCTCCAGTATCGAAGCGGTGATTCATACGCTCGTGGAAGCGATCGCATTGGTCGTGCTCGTCGTGATCGTGTTCCTGCAAACGTGGCGCGCATCGATCATTCCGTTGCTCGCGGTGCCGGTGTCGATCGTCGGGACGTTCTCGCTGCTGCTTGCATTCGGCTTCTCGATCAATGCGTTGTCATTGTTCGGGATGGTGCTCGCGATCGGTATCGTCGTCGACGATGCGATCGTGGTCGTCGAGAACGTGGAGCGCAACATCGAGGCGGGCTTGTCGGCAAGAGACGCCACCTATCAGGCGATGCGCGAAGTGAGCGGACCAATCATCGCGATCGCGCTCACGCTGGTCGCCGTGTTCGTGCCGCTCGCGTTCATGTCGGGTCTCACGGGCCAGTTCTACAAGCAGTTCGCGATGACCATCGCCATCTCGACGGTGATCTCCGCGTTCAATTCGCTGACGCTGTCGCCCGCGCTCGCCGCGCTGTTGCTGAAGGGCCACGACGAGCCGAAGGACTGGCTCACGCGCGGCATGGACCGCGTGTTCGGCGGCTTCTTCCGCGGTTTCAACAAGGTCTTTCATCGCGGCTCGGATGCGTACGGCAAAGGTGTGAAGAGCGTCATCAACCGCAAGGCATTGATGATGGTCGTGTATGCCGTGCTGCTCGGCGGCGCGGTGCTGATGGGCAAGGTCGTGCCGGGCGGCTTCGTGCCCGCGCAGGACAAGGAGTATCTGATCAGCTTCGCGCAGTTGCCGAACGGCGCATCGCTCGATCGCACGGAAGGCGTGATTCGTCAGATGAGCGATATCGCGTTGAAGCAGCCGGGTGTGGAAAGCGCGGTCGAGTTCCCGGGCTTGTCGGTGAACGGCTTCACGAACTCGTCGAGCGCGGGCATCGTGTTCGTCACGCTCAAGCCCTTCAAGGAGCGCGTGCATGACAAGGCGTTGTCGGCGAACGCGATTGCGGGTGCGCTGAATCAGAAGTACGCGGGCATCAAGGGTTCGTTCATCGCCGTGTTCCCGCCGCCGCCGGTGCTCGGCCTCGGCACGCTCGGCGGCTTCAAGATGCAGCTCGAAGATCGCGGCGCGCTCGGCTATGCGGCGCTCGCCGATGCCACGCAGGCGTTCATCAAGCGCGCATCGCAGACGCCGGAACTGGGACCGACGTTCTCGAGCTATCAGATCAACGTGCCGCAGCTCAACGTCGATCTGGATCGCGTGAAGGCGAAGCAGCTTGGCGTCTCGGTGACCGACGTATTCGACACGATGCAGGTCTATCTCGGCTCGCTCTACGTGAACGACTTCAATCGCTTCGGACGCGTGTATCAGGTGCGCGTGCAGGCGGATGCGCCGTTCCGCGCGAATCCGGAAGACATCGGCCTGCTGAAGACGCGCAACGCGAATGGCGACATGGTGCCCTTGTCGTCGCTCGTGAAGGTGACGCCGACATACGGTCCCGAGATGGTCGTGCGCTACAACGGCTACACCGCCGCCGACATCAACGGCGGTCCTGCACCGGGCTATTCGTCGGGTCAGGCGCAGGCAGCGGCGGAGCGTATCGCGGCGGAAGTGCTGCCGCGCGGGATCAAGTTCGAATGGACCGATCTCACGTATCAGCAGATCCTCGCGGGCAACGCCGCGCTGTGGGTGTTCCCGATCAGCGTGCTGCTCGTGTTCCTCGTGCTCGCCGCGTTGTATGAAAGCCTGACCTTGCCGCTCGCCGTGATCCTGATCGTGCCGATGAGCATTCTGTCGGCGCTGCTCGGCGTGTGGCTCACCGATGGCGACAACAACATCTTCACGCAGATCGGCTTGATGGTGCTGGTGGGCTTGTCGGCAAAGAACGCGATTCTGATCGTCGAGTTCGCACGCGAGCTGGAGATGCAGGGACGTTCGATCGTGCAGGCCGCGATCGAAGCGAGCCGGCTGCGTCTGCGCCCGATCCTGATGACGTCCATCGCGTTCATCATGGGTGTGGTGCCGCTCGTGCTGTCGACGGGCGCGGGCTCGGAAATGCGTCATGCAATGGGCGTCGCGGTGTTCTTCGGCATGTTGGGCGTGACGCTCTTCGGTCTGATGCTGACGCCGGTGTTCTACGTGATCCTGCGCAAGCTCTCGCGCACGGAGCACGTGACGGACAAGCACGGCTCGCATCCGCAGATGCGCGGTATCAGTGCTTCGGTTGAAGCGCAGTGAGGTGAATGATGAATAAGCTGCATGTTTTATCGAGTCTGATGGCGTCGTTGTTGCTGGTCGCGGGCTGCTCGCTCGCGCCGACCTACGAGAAGCCCGATGTCAACGCGCCGTCCGCGTACAAGGAAACGCCGCAAAAGACGCTCGATGCATCGGAAGCGGGTACGTGGAAGACCGCGCAGCCTTCCGAAGAGATGATGCGCGGCGAATGGTGGACGATCTTCGACGATGCCACGCTCAACGATCTGGAAAAGCAGGCGCAGGACGCGAACCAGAACCTGAAGGCGGCGGCCGCGCGCGTGAAGGAAGCGCGCGCGATCAACCAGACGGCGCGTGCCGGGCTGTTCCCGACGCTCGATGCGGGCTTCGGCCCGACGCGCGAGAAGCTCTCGCCGGCATCGCAGTTGCTGCCCGCCGATAGCAACGTGCCCGCGCAAACGCTGTGGCGCGCGCAAGCCAGCGCGTCGTACGAAGTCGATTTGTTCGGCCGCGTGTCGAACACGGTGCAGGCCGCGAACGCCGATACGCAGCAAAGCGAAGCGTTGTTCCGTTCGGTTCAGTTGGCATTGCAGGCGGACGTCGCGCAGAACTACTTCAATCTGCGCGAGCTCGATGCCGAAACCGATGTCTTCACGCGCACCGTGCAATTGCGCGAGGAAGCGCTGAAGCTCGTGCAACGACGCTACACCGAAGGCGATATCAGCGAGCTCGACGTGGCGCGCGCGAAGTCCGAACTCGCGACGGCGCGTTCGGATGCCATGACGGTGCAACGTCTGCGCGCGGCATCGGAACATAGTCTCGCGGTGCTGCTCGGCAAGTCGCCCGCCGAGTTCTCGATGGCCGCGAACCCGCTCAAGCCGGTGACGGTGCGTGTGCCGCCGGGATTGCCTTCGGCGCTGCTCGAACGTCGACCGGATGTGGCGGCGGCGGAGCGCGCGATGGCGGCGGCCAATGCGCGTATTGGCGTGGCGAAGGCGGCGTTCTTCCCGTCGCTCACGCTGACGGGATCGGGCGGCTTCGAATCGGCAACGCTCGGCGATCTCTTCAAGTGGTCGAGCCGCACGTTCCTGCTCGGGCCGTTCGCGGGCACGGCGCTGAATATCCCGATCTTCGATGGCGGCCGTCGCAAGGGCAATCTCGCGAATGCGCGTGCGGTGTATGAAGAGGATTCCGCGAGCTATCGTCAGCAGGTGCTCGTCGCGTTCCGCGAGGTCGAGGACAATCTGTCGGATCTGCGGATTCTCGAAGATCAGACCGCGACGCAGGACGATGCGGTGAAGGCGTCGGTGCGTGCGGCGCAGCTATCGCGCACGCAGTACACCGAAGGCGCGGTGAACTATCTCGACGTGATCGATGCGGAGCGCACCGTGTTGCAGACGCAGCGCGCATCGGTGCAGTTGCGCGGCACGCAGGCGGTATCGACCGTAAATCTGATCCGCGCGCTGGGCGGCGGCTGGGGCGATGCAAAGCCTACGCCGGTGCCCGAGCCGAGTCTCGCGCAGAAGTAACCTGAACATGGCCCTGCATCGCGCAGGGCCATTTTTTCTTCAAGCGGGCCGGCGTCAAAGCCGATTGTTCGTCTCCCGGAACATATGTCTTCACCTGCGGGGCGTTTATCCGCGCGGCTCAAATCCATAGAATTCTAATCATGGGATAGGGAGCCGATGATGAAAGACTTGATCGCAAGACAACTGTATCAGCCGGCGGTGGTCTTGCCACTGTTGCTGTTGACGCGCCTGATGGTCACGCTCGACTTCAATCTCGCGCAAGTGATGTTCGTGATGGTGCTGCGAGGTTCGCAGCAAGCGTATCGGTTCGCGCTGCGTCATGCGGTTTCGGCGACTTCGCGTCAGCGCACGATCGCGGGCGTCGTGAAGCATCTGCCCTGCAATAACTGCTGCTGACGCATCGCGTTATCGACGCTCAATACACTTCGGGAACGTACATCTCATCCGGCACGGGCTGGCGCAGATAATCGGGATTGAACACGCGGTCGGGCAGTTCGATCGGCTGATGGTCGACGTCGTGATACGGCACCTGACTCAGCAAGTGGTGAATGCAGTTCAGGCGCGCGCGCTTCTTGTCGACGGCATGGACGACCCACCACGGCGCTTCCGGAATGTGCGTGCGCTGAAGCATCACTTCCTTGGCCGCCGTATACGCTTCCCAGCGGCGTCGGCTTTCCAGATCCATCGGGCTCAGTTTCCACTGCTTGAGCGGATCTTCGATACGCGCCTGAAAGCGAATCTCCTGTTCGTCGTCGGTGATCGAGAACCAGTACTTCACGATCTGGATGCCGCTGCGCACGAGCATCTTCTCGAACTCGGGAACCGAGCGGAAGAATTCCTCATACTCCTCGTCGGTGCAGAAGTTCATCACGCGCTCGACGCCCGCGCGGTTGTACCAGCTCCGGTCGAACAGCACGATCTCGCCCGCCGCGGGCAAGTGCGACACATAACGCTGGAAATACCATTGCGTGCGCTCGCGATTGTTCGGCGCGGGAAGGGCGGCAACGCGGCACACGCGCGGATTCAGCCGCTGCGTGATGCGCTTGATCGCGCCGCCTTTGCCCGCCGCATCGCGTCCCTCGAACAGCACGACGAGCCGATGCCCCTCGTTCACGACCCAGTCCTGCAACTTCACGAGCTCGCCCTGCAGACGAAACAGCTCGCGGAAATAGGTCTTGCGCAACTGACGGTCTTCATCGGAAAAGGTCGATTCGCCGTCCAGGAAGCGATCGTCGACCTCCATCTCGAACTCTTCGTCGTAGCTGTCGATGATGTCGGCGTGGAAGCGGCGCTGTTTTTCCGTCGTGTTCATGAAGGGCTCCGTGGCGTTCTTGGGCTGCCGCCGTCGTGCTGACTGCTCGCGGCGCGGGACGGCCGATTATGCCGACATTCGATGGCAGTCATATGACAGCGGCTCATTCGATCATTGTAGTGAGCGATGCACCGCGTTATGACACGGCGCTGCGCACCGTTAGAATGTTCCGGCACTTCGATGGCATTTTGAAGTTCGATTTCATCTTCCATGCACACAGCGAGCGACCGCAATGACCGCAATGATCCAGAGTTTCGACGAAACCCAGACTGCGCGCCTCGTGCCTTATGACCGGCTCGTGGACACGCTCGCCGCGACGATGCTCGACTACGCGACGGGCCGCATCGTGAGTCCGGAGCGCATGGTCGTGCCGATCGACGGCGGCGTGATGCTGTCGATGCCCGCGAGCGCCGCCGATCTCGCGATGCACAAGCTCGTGAATGTCTGCGCCGGCAATGGCGCGCTCGGCCTGCCGACGATCCACGGCCAGGTCACCGCCTACGACGCCAGGACAGGCGTGCCGCAATTCATGCTCGATGGCCCGACGGTGACCGGCCGGCGCACGGCGGCAGTCTCGATGCTCGCGATTCGCACGCTTCATTCCGCGCCGCGCGAAGTGCTCGTGATCGGCACGGGCAAACAGGCGGCGTATCACGTCGAGGCGCTCGCCGCCGTTTATCCCGATGCGCAGATTCTCGTGCAAGGCTCGCGTCCGGGTCGCGCGGGCGCGTTTTGCGCGTCGCATGCATCGGTGTCGAAGAAGCTCGCGGCGCTGGAAGAGGCCACGATTCCCGATTCGATCGATGTCGTCATCGCCGCAACCACGAGCAAAACGCCGGTTTATACGCTGCCGGCGCGCGCGGGGCGTCTTGTCATCGGCGTGGGCGCGTTCACTGCCGATGCCGCGGAGATCGGCGCCGCGACCGTGCACGCGAGCGAGCTTTACGTCGACGATCCCGCGGGCGCGCGCCACGAAGCGGGCGATTTCATTCTCGCGGGCATCGACTGGAATGCAGTGCACGGGCTGGCCGAAGCGCTCGCGGCATCGCCGAAAGCCATCGATGCCGCGCGTCCCGTGATGTTCAAATCGGTCGGCTGCGCCGCGTGGGATCTCGCGACGTGCCGTGTCGCGCGCGCGGTTTTGTCGGAGGAAAGCGGCAATTCGCGCTGAGTCGCGTAAGAAAAGAATCGCTTGGAACGGTACTTGCTGAAAGTCTGTTTAATGACAGAGGCGCCATGTGCGTCGAAGATAAACGGCGCGCAGCGCGCCACAGCAATCGAGCCAGCGAACAGACCCATGAACAGTCGATACGACAGCAAATGGCACCCGTGGATTCCGGCCCGCGACGACGGACGTGAAGGCGCGGGCGGCACGGCGGACGGGGCCCGCCGGACGCCTCCGCATGCGAGCGCGGCGCCGCCTGCGGCTTATTTCATATCGGTTCTGGAGCTTGCGACCGGCGAGAAGCTCGGCAACGACGAGCGTCTGCGCGCGGTCGCGATGCTCGAATCGCAATTCGGCGCGGGGCGGCCGCGCACGCTGAAGGAAGCGGTGCGCATCTGCGCGGCGGCGCTCGATTCGTCGACGTTGCAGCGCATGGCGCGCGGCGCGAAGGCTTAGAAAACGTCTGCCAAAATCCTGACGGACGAAGCGCGTTTTTTCACATGTGTGTAAAACGCACGTGCTCGCAGGACCTCGGACGCCCGCATCGAGCGCCTTTATTTGACGGTCTGAATCACTTCGAAACCCTCGAACTCCGGATGACCGAGATAGAGCTGGCGCGTCTCGCCGCCGGCATTGCGATGCGCGGCGCGAAACGCGTCGGAGCGCGTCCAGTCCTCGAAAGCTGCCTGATTCGCCCAGATCGTGTGGCTCGAATAGAGCACGTGATCGTCCCTGACCGGTCCTTTGAGCAGATGAAATTCGACGAAGCCGGGCACGTCCTTGAGATGCGTGTCACGGCTCGTCCAGAGGCGTTCGAAGTCGGCTTCGGCTCCGGGCACGATCTTGAAGCGGTTCATGGCGATATACATATCGATGCGTTTCCTTCGTGGTAAGCGGTCGAAAAATTAAATATCAGTCGCGGCGCTCAGTTCGACGATCGTCGTGAAGCCGCCGAAGAACATGCGCTGCGGATCGAACGGTGTCTCGCCGGATTCCATCATCGACTTGAGGCGCGGGTCTTCCATCACCTTCGCGTTGACGCTGTCGCGCTGCTCGCGCGATTCGTAGACGATATACGAGAACGCGACGGTCTCGCCTTCCTTCATCTGCACGCTCTGCGGAAACGACGTGACCTTGCCTGGCTTCACGTCGTCGGCGATAGTCTCCACGAATTGCAGCGCGCCGTGCTCCAGCCAGATCTTGCCGGCGGCTTCGGCCATCGCGCGATACGCCTCGATCTTGTCGAGCGGCACGGGTACGACGAATCCATCCACGTAGTGCGCCATCTGAGTCTCCTGAATTGATACGAAAGCGCGCCGCGTATGCGATGCGCTCGACGTTGGATCGATGCGTAAGGAACGAAGTTCAGACGGACGTGGCGCGTTCGAGCACGGTGGTCGAGAGCGGCGCGAGGTTCATCGCGTAGACGGACGTGAGCGGCTTGCCGAGCGCCTGCGCGAGCGCCACTTTCACGACGATCGCATGCGTGACGACGATGCAGCGCTCGCATCCCTTCAGCCGGTCGATGAGCGCGAGCCCTTCGGCGACGCGCGCCGCAAGCATCGCGACGCTTTCGCCGCCATGCGCACGAGCGTGCGGATCTGCGAGCCACGCGGCGACCTGTTCGGGCTCGCGCTCGCCCGTCTCGCGTATCGAGTGCCCGCGCCAACGGCCATAGTCGATGTCGTCGAACGCGGGAACGATGTCGAATGCATCCGCGATCCATGCCGCCGTCTCGCGCGCGACGCGTGCGGGGCTTGCGATCACGCGCGCGTTTCCCCGCGCACGCAAAGGCGCGAGTTGCGAACGTGCATCGTGTTCGGCGGGCTCGTCGCCGATGGGAAAGCGACCGGTTTTCATCGCGCGCGTGGCGGCGTGGCACAGAAGAATGAGTTCCAAGGGAATGGCGGGACGGATCGGAATCGTTTCACTTTGCAGCGGATCATCATAGAATGGCAAGCTTGCAGTGCGAGGAAGCCGGTGCAAACCCGGCACGGTCGCGCCACTGTATGCGGTTCGTCAACGCGAAAGCGCGGCGCCGCGAGTCAGACCCCGCTGCATGCTCTTCGTCAATCGGGACGCGCTTTTCCCTGGAGAACCACCATGAATGCTTCCAACGCGCCGGTCTTTTCCGCTCCGGTTTCCCCGTCGCTCCACGCACCCGTGCCCATTCCGGTGCGCGAAGTGCTGCCGTGGGCCGTCTTCATCGGCCTGATTCTTTTGATCGCGATCTATTTCGTCGGCGCCGAGCAAGGCGCGACGTCCATTTTCTCGGGCACGTACGTCCACGAATTCGTCCACGACGGCCGGCATCTGCTCGGCTTTCCGTGCCACTGAGGACGCGCGATGATTCGCACTTTGCTGATACGCGGCATGATCGCGGGGCTGGTCGCGGGCCTGATCGGCTTCGGATTTGCGCGTGCGTTCGGCGAGCCGTCGGTGGCGCAAGCCATCGCGTTCGAGACGCAGCATGAGCATGCGCACGAGCACGAACATGCCGATGCTGCGGCGCCCGCTGCGCATTCACACGATCACGGCGACGAGGAACTCGTCTCCCGCGATACGCAAGCGGGCCTCGGCCTCCTGACCGGCGTTGCGGTGTTCGGCACCGCGCTTGGCGGTCTCTTCTCGCTCGTGTTCGCGTTTGCCTACGGACGGCTCGGCGCGCTGCATGCGCGCGGCACGTCGGCGTTGCTGGCGCTGTTCGGCTTCGTGAGTGTCGCCATCGTGCCGTTTCTGAAGTACCCGCCGAATCCGCCTGCGGTCGGAAATGCCGAGACCATCGGACCGCGCACGGCGCTTTTCTTCGGTATGGTGGCGATTTCGATCGCGGCAGCGGTGTTCGCCGTGCATCTGCAACGGCGCATGGCGGCGCGGCACGGCGGCTGGAACGCGACGCTCATCGCGGCTGCGGCGTACATCGTCGTGATCGTGGTGGCGCAGGTCGCGCTGCCGCGTATCGATGAAGTGCCCGCCGATTTCTCCGCTTCGCTGCTGTGGAATTTCCGGCTGGCCGCGATCGGCATTCAGGCGCTGCTCTGGACGACGCTCGGTCTCGTGTTCGGCGCGCTCGCCGCGCGTGAGCTGGAGCGGCCGGCGGTGAGGCGAGTGGCTGCGGCTTGAACGGTTTTCGTTGCCGCTGACGAGGCCCGCGTTTCGTCAGGAACGCGGGCTTTTCGTTTGCGCTTTCGCCGCGCGTCGCGCGAGCAATTGATCGAAGAGATCGAGTTTCGCGGAATCGTCCATCGACCTGAACGTCTTGATCTCCTCGCGGCTCCTGAAACAGCCGAGGCATAAACCGGTTTCGGGATCGAGCTTGCAGACATCGGTGCAAGGCGAGCCGATGGGTTCCTGAGCTTTCGCGCGTTCGATCGTGAAGTCGAGCGTGTCTTGAGTCATCGTCATAGTGATTCGCCGCGAAAGAGCGCGGCGGCGGCCCTCGGATTCGACGGCCAGTAACCGTGCATATACGTGGCCGTCACCGGCCCGTGCCGATAGAGCGCTTCGCCCGCTGTGCCCGTGGTCGCGTGCGTTGCGTTGAGCACGGCTTGCATCGGCGTTTGCAGCGTCGAGTAATGGAATGTGTGGCCCGTCATCGCGCCGTGCATCGTGTCGATGCGCTGCATCGCGAGGCGCGATAGCTTGCGTTGCATCGCGGCATCGCCGGGGAGGATGCCGAGCATCGCGTGCCGCGTGCCTTCGACGTCGGTCAGCGTGTCGAGCAGATACAGCATGCCGCCGCATTCCGCGATCACTGGCTTCTGCTGCGCGACGTGCGCATCGATCGACGCGCGCGTGCGTTCGTTCGAAGCGAGCGTCACGGCGTGCAGTTCGGGATAGCCGCCGGGGAGATAGAGCGCATCGGCATCGTGAGGCGCGGGCTCGTCGGCGAGCGGCGAGAACGTGCTGATGCGCGCGCCCATCGCGACGAGCAAATCGACATTCGCCGGATAGACGAACGAAAACGCGGCATCGCGCGCGATGGCGATATGCATGCCGTCGAGCAGGCGCGGCGGCGCGGGCAGCGTCGCATCGTCGAAATGGACGGGCGGCGGAAAATCGGCCAGCGTGGTTTGCGCGATGGCATCGGCGGCGCGGTCGAGCCGCGCGTCCAGACCCGCGACTTCATCGGGCTGCGTGAGGCCGAGATGGCGCTCGGGCAATGCGATATCGTCGGCATTCGAAAGATGGCCGCAATAGCGCAGCCCTTCGGGGATGGTCTCCGACAACATCTGCGCATGCCGCGCCGATGCCACGCGATTCGCGAGCACGCCATGAAAGGGCACATCGTCACGATAACGCGCGAGGCCGAACGCGATCGCGCCGAAGGTCTGCGCCATGCCGTGCGCGCCGATCACCGCGAGCACGGGCACCTTGAACGTGGCGGCGAGATCGGCGCTGCTGGGCGTGCCGTCGAAGAGACCCATCACGCCTTCGATGAGAATGAGATCGGCCTCGCGCGCGGCCTTTGCGAGCAACGCGCGGCACGCATCGAGCCCGACCATCGACAGATGCAACGAATAGACGGGCGCGCCGCATGCGCGCTCGAGAATCATCGGATCGAGAAAGTCGGGGCCGGTCTTGAACACGCGCACTTTCAGGCCACGGCGCGTGTGATGGCGCGCGAGCGCGGCCGTCACCGTGGTCTTGCCTTGATGCGACGCGCTCGCGCCGATGAAAAGAGCGGGGCAGTCGGGCATCGCGTTCAGAACTCGACGCCGCGTTGCGCTTTCACACCCTGTTCGCGATACGGATGCTTGACGAGCCGCATCTCGGTGACGAGATCGGCAAGCTCGATCAACGCGTCGGGCGCATGGCGTCCCGTCACGACGACATGCAGCATCGCGGGCCGCGCCTTGAGCACGTCGAGGACTTCATCGAGCGGCAGATATTCGTACTTGAGCACGGTGTTCAGTTCGTCGAGCACGACCATCTGATACTCGCCGCTTTCGATCATGCGGCGCGCTTCGTTCCACCCTTTGCGCGCGGTGGCGATGTCGGCTTCGCGGTTCTGCGTGTTCCAGGTGTAGCCGTCGCCCATCGTGACGAAATCGCAATGCGCGATCGCGCCGAGGAAATCGCGCTCGGACGTATGCAGCGCGCCCTTGATGAACTGCACGACGCCGAGCTTCATGCCGTGTCCGAGCACGCGCACGGCCATGCCGAACGCCGCCGTGGTCTTGCCCTTGCCGTTGCCCGTATTCACGATCAGAAGGCCTTTCTCGTGATCGGCCGCGGCCTGCTTCTTTTCGTGGCCTTCCTTGCGGCGCTGGGTCATGCGCAGATGCGATTCGGTATCGGTTTTCACGGGATCTCCAGAGAAAGACGGCCGTATCGTACAACAGGCGGCGGCTTAATTCTGCGCTAACAGACGGTGTGCATCATGCAATCACACGATCACCGACTTCAGGAGCAAGGAAATGGACGCGCTCTACTTATATCTGGAACTCGTAGCGCTTATCGTGCTCGTCTGGCTGTGCCGCGACAAGTTCAAGCCGGTCGTGGCCAAGCCGATCGCCGAGAAGGCGCGCCCGCATCCGGCGACGAGACCGGTCTTCATGTTCCATCCGCGCGGGGCGCATGCATCATTGCGATCGCGACGGTTACGCCACAATCGATCGTCTTTGGCACGATGAGCGTTTGCGCGTTGCCCGCGAGCAGCGCGCAAGGCTCGCAAGCGCTGTCGACGTTCACATGCTTCACCGCATGTTGCGATATCGCCGTGCGCGGCGCTTGCGCGATTTCATCGGCGCTATAGAAACGCAGCGGCAGACCATGACACTCGCAAAACGCGAGCAAACCCGCTTCGGCGCGCTTGACGTCGATGCTCGCGATGACCGCGATATCGCGCCACTCAAGCGCGCCCAGTGCGCCGCGCACGGCCTGTTCGATCGCCTCGGCGCGCGTGCCGCGTCTGCAGCCGATACCCACGGCGAGGCGCATGACAGCGGGCTGATTCATGTGATCGATGACGGATTCCATGCGGACCGACATTACCACCTTTCTTGACGCTCGCGCCCGCCGGGCCTAGACTTTCACGCAGTTTTGGTGCTCGCGCGCGGATTCTCTCGCGCGCAGTTAAACGGGAAGCAGGGCGCGTTCCGTTCGATTCGTCGAACGCACGTCAACCTGCGCTGCCCCCGCAACGGTAAGCGATGCCCCGCGCGCGACGTTTTCATCGCGCTCCGGGAAGCCGGCTTCGAGGCCACTGCGCGTGAGAAACGCGCGGGAAGGCGAAGCGGCGTCGTCGTCAGCCCGGATACCGGCCAGACTTTCAGAGGGGATCGCGCTCGCGGGGATGCGACGCGGCCCATGATCCATCGAAGCGTGCGTTTCCCTGCTCATCCAGCCGCGTTGCCAGGCATCGCGCGACATGAAGCGCATGCACCTGAAGCCACGGAGCTACGATGCAAACCCGCAAGATTCCCGTCACGGTCGTGACCGGCTTTCTCGGCAGCGGCAAGACCACACTGATGCGGCATATCCTGTCGAACGCGCAAGGCAAGCGCATCGCGGTGATCGTCAACGAATTCGGCGAGCTCGGCATCGACGGGGAAATTTTGAAGGGCTGCGGCATCGGTTGCGACGACGAAGCCGGCTCCAAAGACCGCAATCTGTATGAACTCGCGAACGGGTGCCTGTGCTGCACCGTGCAGGAAGAGTTCTATCCCGTGATGGAACAGCTCGTCGAGCGGCGCGAGAGCATCGATCACGTGCTGATCGAAACGTCGGGGCTCGCGTTGCCGAAGCCGCTCGTGCAGGCGTTCAACTGGCCGTCGATCAAGAACGCGTTCACCGTCGATGCCGTCGTGACCGTGGTCGATGGTCCCGCCGCCGCGAGCGGTCAGTTCGCGGCGAATCCCGTCGCCGTCGATGCGCAACGCAAGGCCGATCCGAGTCTCGATCACGAATCGCCGCTGCATGAGTTGTTCGAGGATCAGTTGTCTTCGGCGGATCTCGTCATCGTCAACAAGACCGATCTGATGGATGATGCAGCGATGCAAAAGGTCGAAGCGCTCGTGCGGCCGGAGATTCCGCCCGAAGTGAAGATCGTGCCCGCGCAAATGGGCAAGCTCGATGTGCATACGCTGCTCGGCCTCGAATCGGCATCGGAAGAGACGATTCATTTGCGGCACGATCATCACGGCTCGACGGACGACGAAGGTCACGCCGACCATCATCACGACGAATTCGATTCGGTGGTTGTGCATGGCAGCGTCGAATCGCGCGAGCAGGCGTTGGCCGCGCTGCATGCGCTCGTCGAGCAGCACACGATCTATCGCGTGAAGGGTTTCGCGGCGTTGCCCGGCGCGGCGATGCGGCTCGTCGTGCAGGGCGTCGGGCGACGTTTCGACAGTTACTTCGATCGTCGCTGGCAGGCCGATGAAGCAACCACGCAAAGCCGCTTCGTGCTGATCGGCGAAGACCTCGAACGCGATGCGTTGCAGCGCGCGTTCGACGCCGCGCTCGCAAACGCACCCGTGCAGGCCTGACGCGATGCATCTGCTCCGCACGACACCGGGCGGCTTCGTCGACGACACGCAAGGCGTCATGCGCATCGATCAGACGAGCGCGCCGATCGTCGTGCTCAGTTCCGCGGATACGACGCTCGCCTTGCTCGCAAGCGTTTTTCCGCGCCTCGAAGCCGGTTTTCCCGACGTGCGGCTCGCGAATCAATCATTTCTGCGCCAGCCCGCATCGGTCGATTTCTATATCGACGATGTACTGCGTCACGCGAAGGTCGTGATCGTCGATCATCTCGGCGGCGAATCGTATTGGCCTTATGGCATCGAGCGGCTCGTCGCGCTCGCGAAAGAGCGCAAGCAGATGCTCGCGATGTTTTCGGGCGATCTGACCGAAGACCCGACTCTCATCGGCAAGAGCACGGCGGATGCGCAATTTTGCCGCGAACTGTCGCGTTATCTGCGCGAAGGCGGCGCGCGCAATGCGGAAGAGTTTCTGCGCATGATCGCGCATCGCGCGTTTGGTTTCGGGCGCGAGCCGCAGCCGCCTAGCCCGCTGCCTGCCGTTGCGATCTATCATCCCGAGCGCGATATCGCGGTCATCGAAGACTGGCAGGCGCGCTGGACCGAAGGCGCGCCCGTCGCCGCGATTTTGTTTTATCGTGCGCATTTGCAGTCGGGCAACACGGCCGTCTTCGATGCCCTCATCGAAGCGCTCGAAAAAGAAGGCCTGAATCCGCTGCCGATCGCGATTTCGTCGCTCAAGGAGAGCGTGAGCCGCGAAGTGGTCGAGCGTCTATGTGCGGAGCATCGTGCATCCCTGGTATTGAATACGACGGCGTTTGCGGCGAGCGTCATCGGTGAGGATGACGAAGTATTCGAAGTCGCGAGCGATGCGCCCGTGCTGCAAGTCATTCTGAGCGGCGGCAATCGCGACGACTGGCAGAAGGACGATCAAGGCTTGAATTCGCGCGACGTCGCAATGCACGTTGCGCTGCCCGAAGTCGATGGACGCATCATCACGCGCGCCGTGAGCTTCAAGGGACTCGCGTATTACTGCAAGCATACGCAAGTGGACGTCGTGCGCTATCAGGCCGATACGGAGCGCGTGCGTTTCGTTGCGGAACTGAGCCGGCGATGGTGCGCGCTGCGTCATACGTCGAACGCGCAGAAGCGCATCGCGCTCGTGCTCGCGAACTATCCGGCGAGCGAAGGACGCATCGGCAATGGCGTGGGACTCGACACGCCCGCATCCACGATCAACATTCTGTCGATGCTGGCGCGCGAAGGCTATCGCGTCGGCGACATTCCGGCGAACGGTGACGCGCTCATCGCCGCGCTGACCGAAGGCGTGACCAACGATCCCGTCGTGCGCGACTTGCGTCCCGCGCTGCAGAGTCTGTCGCTCGATGACTATCTCGACGCATATCGCACGCTGCCCGCCGATGCGCGCGCCGCGCTGGAAAAGACCTGGGGCGCGCCGGAAGACGATCCGACCGTCAGGCGTGGACGCTTCATGATCGCGGGCTATCGTTGCGGCGAAGTCTTCGTCGGCATTCAGCCTTCGCGTTCGCGCGAGCGTAACGATTACGCGAGCTATCACGATGCCGAGCTCGTCCCGCCGCATTCGTATCTCGCGTTTTATTTCTGGCTGCGCGTGCGCTTTCAGGCGGATGCGCTCGTGCATGTCGGCAAGCACGGCAATCTCGAATGGCTGCCGGGCAAGAGCGTCGCGTTGTCCGCGTCTTGCTGGCCGGATGCGATTCTTGGGCCGATGCCGCATCTCTATCCGTTCATCGTGAACGATCCGGGCGAAGGCAGTCAGGCGAAGCGCCGCGCGCAGGCCGTAATCATCGATCATCTGATGCCGCCGCTCACGCGTGCCGAAAACTACGGGCCGTTGCAGGATCTCGAACGCCAGGTTGACGAGTACTACGAAGCATTGATGGTCGATGTACGCCGCGCGAAGCTGCTGCGCAAGTCGATACTCGCGAATATCGTCGAGAACCGGCTGCACGAGGAACTCGGGCTCGATGCGCCACGCGACACCGTGGGCGAAGACGCATTGCTCACGCGCGCCGATGCCTATCTCTGCGAGCTGAAGGAAGCGCAGATTCGCGACGGCCTGCACGTCTTCGGCGTCTCGCCACAAGGCGTGCAGCGGCGCGACACGCTGCTCGCGCTGGGCCGCTTTCCGATCGGCGACGGGCAGGGCGCGAACGCGAGCCTCATCACGGCGATCGCGCGCGATCTGCAATTGCCCGATGCCTTCGATCCGCTCGATGCCGACTGGGCCGCGCCGTGGAGCGGGCCGCGTCCGCAAGCGCTCGTCGATGTGATCGATGCGCCTTGGCGTCATCAGGGCGATACGCGCGAGCGTCTCGAATCGTTAGCAATGCAACTCCTGTCCGGCGATGAAACCGCAGCGCCCGGCCCGCATGCATCGCTCGTGCTCGAACGCTTGCGTGGCGATGTGCTCGCACGGCTCGACGCATGCGGTCCGCAAGAACTGACGCAACTAAAGCGCGGTCTCGAAGGACGTTTCGTGCCGCCCGGTCCGAGCGGATCGCCTTCGCGCGGCAGGCCCGATGTGCTGCCCACGGGCCGCAACTTCTATTCGGTCGATACGCGCGCGTTGCCGACGCAGGCCGCCTGGTCGCTCGGCGTGAAGTCGGCGAATGCATTGGTCGAGCGCCATGTGCAGGATCACGGCGACTTTCCGCGCGCGATCGGCTTGTCGGTCTGGGGCACGGCGACAATGCGCACCGGCGGCGACGACATCGCGCAGGCATTCGCGTTGATCGGCGTGCGGCCGAAGTGGGCGGCGGGCAGTCATCGCGTGACCGACTTCGAGATACTGCCGATCTCCATCTTCAATCGGCCGCGCATCGACGTGACGTTGCGTGTGTCGGGCTTCTTCCGCGATGCTTTCGCGAACCTCATTCATCTCTTCGATGCAGCGGTTCAGGCCGTAGCCGAACTCGATGACGAACCCGCCGACGTCAATCCGATTCGCGCACGCATCCAGCGTGAACGCGACGAGCTGATCGCACGCGGCATCGACGTGAAGGAAGCGCGGCGCCGCGCGGGCTGGCGCGTGTTCAGCACGAAACCGGGCGCATACGGCGCGGGTCTGCAGGAACTCATCGACGCGAAGCAATGGCAGACCGATGCGGATCTTTCCGCCGCGTATCAAAGCACGGGCGGCTACGCGTATTCGCAATCGGGCGATGGCGTCGAGGCACACGCGAGCTTCGGCATGCGGCTCTCGACGCTCGATGTCGTGCTGCAGAATCAGGACAATCGCGAACACGATCTGCTCGATTCGAACGACTATCACCAGTTTCAGGGCGGCATGGTGGCGGCCGTGCGTTATCTCTCGGGCCTTCAGCCGCAGACGTATAACGCGGATCACAGCAATCCGGCCGCGCCGCGCGTGCGCACGCTGAACGAAGAGATCGCGCGCGTGGTGCGTTCGCGCGTGGTCAATCCGAAGTGGATCGATGGCGTGAAGCGTCACGGTTACAAGGGCGCGTCCGAGCTTGCGGCAACCGTCGATTATCTGTTCGGCTATGACGCCACCGCGCGCGTCGTGTCGGATCATCAATATGCGCTCGTGACCGATGCGTATGTGAACGACGCCGACACGCGCGACTTCATCACGCAACACAATCCGCACGCGCTGCAATCGATCTGCGAGCGTCTGCTCGAAGCGATGCAGCGTGGTCTGTGGCAGCAACCCGCTGGCTATCGCGAGCAGGTCGAACGACATTTGCTCGATATCGAACAGCGTATCGAAGGCCGACAGTCTTGAACGAATCCATGTCATCTCCGGTATTTCCCTTCGCGGCGCTCGTCGCGCAAAAGCCCTTGCAACAAGCGCTTTTGCTCGCGGCAGTCGATCCTTCGATCGGCGGCGTGCTCGTGAGCGGGCCGCGCGGCACGGCGAAATCCACCGCGGCGCGCGCGCTCGCGGAACTGCTGCCCGAAGGGAAGCTCGTGACCTTGCCGCTTGGCGCGAGCGAGGAACAATTGATCGGCACGCTCGACATTCAAAGCGCATTGCGCGACGGCGGCGTGAAGTTTTCGCCGGGTCTGCTCGCGAAGGCGCATCTGGGCGTGCTGTATGTCGATGAAGTGAATCTTCTGCCGAATCCGCTCGTCGATCAGTTGCTCGATGTCGCGGCGAGCGGCGTGAACATTGTCGAGCGCGATGGCATTTCGCATCGGCATGATGCGCGCTTCGTGCTGATCGGCACGATGAATCCGGAAGAGGGCGAGTTGCGTCCGCAATTGCTCGATCGCTTCGGCCTGATGGTCGAGATGAGCAATTGCTTCGATGCCGACGTTCGGCAACGCATCGTCAAATCGCGCCTTGCATTCGATACCGACCCCGATGCATTTCGCGCGCGGCATCGAGATGAACAGACATCACTCGGCGAGCGCATTCATGCGGCACGCGCGGCGCTTTCGTCATTCGATTTCGACGATGCGGTCCATTCGCGCGTGAGTGAGCTTTGCATCGACGCGCACGTGGATGGCCTGCGCGCGGATATCGTGATGTTGCGCGCGGCGCGTGCGTTGGCGGCACTCGAAGGCGCATCGAGCGTGACCGTTGCGCATGTGGAGCGCGTCGCGGATGCGGTGCTGAAGCATCGTCGACGAGAGACCGATGCGCCTTCGCGTGAACCGGCAGGCCGCGAGTCCACATCGTCCGATGTTGGCTCGGCGCAATCCGATTGGGGCTACATGCCGCCAGAGCCAACGGGCACCGCGAAGGTCAAGCAAGTGAGGCCGCTCGCCGCAAAAAAAGCCTGAACCATCGAAGGCTCGACGCGGATGCCTTCGACGCGGGGCATCGCCTTCGATGGAAACAAGCGCAGACAAAAGGCCGCTACGCGACGCGCGAAGGCGAGCGAAGTGGATCGATCGACTGGATGGCGACGTTGCGCGCGAAACGTGCCGCGCGTCTCGATGCGCAACATCTCCGATACCGTCGCACGCGAAGCGACGGTGCGGTGCTGCATTGCTTCGTCCTCGATTGTTCCGGTTCGATGCTCGCGGGTGAACGGCTTGCGCGCGCGAAGGGAATGCTCGTCGCGTTGTTCGATCGCGCGTATCGCGAACGGGCGGAAATCGCGCTCGTGTGTTTCGGCGGCGGACGCGCGGATGTGCGTCGTCAGCCGGGCGCGGCGCACTGGTTCAATGAACGCTGGGTGACGCCGATCGGCGGCGGTGGCGGCACGCCGCTCGCGCTCGGGCTGGCCAGCGCGTCGACCGTGCTCGAACGAGCGGCGCGGCGCAGGCCCTCACAGCGACGTTGTTTGTGGTTGCTGACCGATGGTCGAACGAACGAGCAACCGCATGCGCCGCGCGCGGCGGATGAGATCGTCGTCGTGGATTTCGACGAAGGCGCGATTCGGGCTGGACGCGGCGAAACACTGGCGCGCGAATGGAACGCGCAATATTTCACCGCCGACGCGCTGACGAGCTAAAACGCGCGGCCTATTCGTACCATCGCGGCGTATAAACCCACTCTCCGACGACACGCGTCGTCGACGATCCGACGATCACCATCGTGCGCATATCGACGAGTTCGCTTTTCAACTCGCCTAGCGTGACGACGCGCAACGCTTCCGCCGGTCTCCCGATATCTCTTCCGAGCACGACGGGCGTTTGCGCACCCCGATACTGTCTGACGATCTCGATAGCGCGATCGAACTGCCACGGACGCGCCTTCGACAACGGGTTATAGAACGCCATCGCGAGATCGGCCTCGCCCGCATGCGCGATGCGTTTCTCGATCACGCTCCACGGCTTCAGGTTATCCGACAACGACAGCACGCAGAAGTCATGTCCCAGCGGCGCGCCCGCGCGCGCGGCCGTCGCGAGCGATGCCGACACGCCCGGCACGATCGCCAGCTTCACCGCGTTCCATTCGGGATGTGCGGCGTGTCCTTCGTCGAGTGCTTCGAGCACGGCAGCGGCCATCGCGAACACGCCCGGATCGCCCGACGACACCACGACCACGCGGCGTCCTGCGCTCGCCAGTTCGAACGCGTGGCGCGCGCGCTGCAGTTCTTCGCGATTGTCCGTCATGTGCACGCGCTGTTCGTCGCGGAACGGGCCGGCCATACGCACATAGGTTTCGTAGCCGAGCACGTCTTGCGCGTCGTTTAACGCGTTTCTGGCCGCGGGCGTCATCAGTTCCGCGCTGCCGGGGCCGAGTCCGATCACCGTCAGCGTGCCGCGCGCACGGCCGATCGACTGCGCTTCGATCGGCGCATCGCTTACATGCAAAGCGATACCTTCTTTCGCATCGATGACGTCGAACGGCGCGGCATCGCAGAAGCGTAGCGGCACATGCAATGCGCGCGCCGCATCGTGGAGCGATTTCGACGTCATGTGACGCGCAGGCGCTGTCAATGCCGCAAGCGCGAGCGGCGCGAGGCCGCGTTCGCGTAACGCGGCACGTACGCGCTCGGCGATGTCATCGTCGCGCGAAATGTCTTCGATCCACGCAAGCACGCAACGCGGATGAATCACGAGGCTGTGTTCATCGTGCGTGGCGAGCGGCGTGATGCGCACGGCAAGACGCGCATCGCCGGCGCGGGGCAGGGCGGCATCGTCGAGCCAGGGCGCGTGACCTTCGATGCGTGTCGTCGCTCCCGCCAGCAAGTCGGACACGAAGCGCTTGCCTTGCTCGATATCCGAAAGCGCATAACCTTCGGGCGGCGCAAGCAGACATTGGCCGAAGCGCAATTCGCCGCTCGTCGTGATCGCGGGCGCGACTTGCAACGCCGCGCCGATCTCGCGCGCCAGCACGTTCACGCCGCTCATGCCGCCGAGCAAGGGCACGACCGCGCTGCCATCCTGCGCGACGGCGAGCACCGGCGGCTCGCTGCCCTTGTCGGCAAGACACGACGCGAGCGCGCGGATTACGATGCCCGCGGAACACAGCGCGACGATCGGCGCACCCGACGCATACAACTCACGTAGGTGCGCGCCGAAATCCTCATAGGCAATGTCGGCGTTCACGCGGCTCGCGAGTCCATGCACGCGCGAATCCGGAAAGCGCGACTGAATGCGTCGCGCAGTATCGAGCGCGCTCGCACCGAGCACGACGATCGCCAGCGGCAACGAAGCACTCACGCGCGCCATTTTTTCCCCGGCACGACGAGCAGCGAAAAATACGGCGACGCCATCGGATCGACTTCATCGAGCGGCACGATGCGCTGATTGGCCATCGTCGCGCGCTCGACATACAGCGCGCGATCATCGAGTCCGAGGTCGCCGAGCACGCGCCGCACTTTCTCGAAGTTGCGCCCGAGCTTCATGATGACGGCCGCATCGGCCGCTTCGAGCCGACGCTTCAGATCATCTTCCGGCAGCACGCCCGACAGCACCGACAGACTCTGATTGCGATACACGAGCGGCACACCGAGCACGGCCACGCCGCCGAGCATCGAGCACACGCCCGGCACGACTTGCGCTTCGAAGCGCGCGGCGAGACGATCGTGGAGATACATGTACGAGCCGTAGAAAAACGGATCGCCCTCGCAGATCACGGCGACATCGCGGCCCGCTTCGAGATGACCGGAAATCGTGAGCGCGGCTTCGTCGTAGAACGCGCTGATGATCGTCTCGTAGCAGAGCGGCGGTTCGAGCGCTTCGGTCGTTACCGGATAGACGAGCGGCAGGCGCGTCTGCGTATCGTCGAGATGCGATTCGATGATGCCGAACGCATTGCCCCTCTTGCCCTTCGCGACGAAATACGCGACCACCGGCGCGGCCTTCAGCAAACGCAGCGCCTTCACGGTGATCAGCTCGGGATCGCCCGGGCCGACGCCCAGTCCAAAGAGACATCCGCGATTCATTCGGCCTCCGAAGCAAGTGCGTTCACTGCTGCCGCCGCCATCGCGCTGCCGCCGCGCCGGCCGAGCAGCGCGACGTAGTGCACGCCGCGGCTGTCGGCGGTGAGCATCGCCTTGGATTCCGCCGCGCCGATGAAACCGACCGGAAACGCGAGAATGAGCGCGGGCTTCGGCGCGCCCGCATCGATCATGTCGAGCAGATGAAAGAGCGCGGTCGGCGCATTGCCGATCGCGACGATCGCGCCCTCCAGTTGCGGCCGCCATAGTTCGAGCGCGGCGGCCGAGCGCGTGTTGCCCATCGCGCGGGCGCGCTCGGGAATCGACGGATCGCTCAACGTGCAGATCACGCCGTTATCGGCGGGCAGCCGCGCGCGCGTGATGCCTTCGGCGACCATGCGCGCGTCGCAAAGAATCGGCGCGCCCGCTGCGAGCGCTTTTCTTCCGGCGATGCCCGCGCCTTCGGAGAAGCGCAGATCGTTCACGATATCGACCATGCCGCATGCATGGATCAATCGAACGGCGAGCTTTTCCAGATCGGCGGGAATGGCGGCGAGGTCGGCTTCGGCGCGGATCGTCGCAAAGGACTGGCGATAAATCTCCGCGCCGTCGCGGATGTAATCAAGCATCGGCATGGCTCCGGGCGAGCCGTTCGGCTGCCTCTTCGATGGTCAGGTTGCGCGCGACGGCTCGTGCGTCGCGATGCAAGTCGTATTGCCCCGGCGCGACGGCGTAGAGCGTCACCGGAACGGGATGCGCCGCTGCGCACGAGCGCTCGCAGCCGCTCAAGTGCACCTGTGTCTCGTCGTGCGACGAAGGCAGCAGCGCGGCGAGACGATGCGCATCGGCTTTGGTATCGGCGCGGCTTTTTGCGCAGCCTTCCGAACCCGCGCACGCGATGAGCCTCGCGAGCGGATCGCGCGCGTGGGTCGCAAGGCCGAGCGCGCGCAAGTGTTGCAGCACGTCAGGCGCTGCGTGCGCCGGGATGCCCGGTATCAGCACGCTTTGCCACGGTGTCATCGTCAGGCGGCTCTCGGCGTGTGCTTCGGCGAGATCGGCGAGGGCGTCGAGCGTCGTCGCGTCGAGACGGCCGAGCGGCGTTTGCGCGCCCGCGTACCACGTCGCGCGATGCGGCTCTTCGTGCGCGCCGAGTCGCAGCGATGCATCGGTGGGTGCGCGTCGCCATGTGTCGACGTTCGCATCGAAACGAAAGGCTTCGACGAAACGCGCGATGCCGATGCGCGCCAGCAGATCGCGCATGCGATGCTCGTCAGGCGTGGCCCGCGCGAGAAATTCGCGCAGCATGTCCACGACGAATGTCACCAGATCATCGCGATCGATCGCGCCGAGCGGACGCTGCCGTATCGTTCCCGCAAGGCCGAATGCGAAGCGCGCGCCGTCGTCGATGGATGAAAGCCACAGGTCGTGCGGATGATCGAGCATCGCGAGGCGCTCGCCGGCATCGAGCTGCAACGCGAATTTCGGCGATAGCGCGTGCAGCGACGCATCGGCCTGCATCGCATCGACGATATCGGCGGCGAGCGCGCGCGTGCCGTCGCTCGCGAGCGGGCTCAGCATCACGTTGCGGATGTCGTCGCCGCCAGCCGTCGACGGGCCGAGGCCCGCATCCAACGCGATGTCGATGAGCGCGGCGTGGGCATCGTCGCGAATGCCGCGCAGTTGCAGGTTCGCACGATTGGTCACTTCGATCACGCCCGAGCCGCAATCACGCGCCGCGCGCGCGACGGCCCGCGCCGCGTGCGCGCTCAGAACGCCGCCCGCGAGGCGCAGGCGCGCGAGCCCGCCGTCGCGCGCGGGCACGATGCGCATCAGGCCCGGGCACGCGGAAGCGCGTGGAGCGGTCGAAAGCGATGAGCGGTCAGAAGAATTCAAATGCGTGACCCGTTGGTCTTCGCGCGTGATGAGCGAACCGGTACACCCCGCCCGGTCGGCGTCGCGCAAATGCGGTGAGTCGGCAGGTCTCTTGGCTGGCAGGTCGACATCCGCGCCGGCCTTCCCGGTAAAAACCAGTGGCAGTGGAGCGCGGACTCGCTGCGTACAATTGCGGGGGCAGCCACAGTTTTGCTGTGTTCCCTTTTAAGCCCTCGGTCTAACGACTCCGGGCGCCGACGGACCTGTATTATGCCCGCTTTTCTCGACCCTCCGAACGCTTCCGGCAAGCATCCGGCAGCGCAATCGGAATCGCAAACAGGAGGCCGCGCATGTCGAACTGGCTGACCGTGGTGGGAATCGGCGAAGACGGCTGGCACGGGCTTTCCCGCGCCGCGCGCCGCGTGCTGCTCGAAGCCCAGTCGATTCACGGCGGCGAGCGCCATCTCGCGCTGCTGCCCGTACGCATCGCCGCGCGGCGCACGCCGTGGCCGAAACCTTTTTCGCTCGATGCCGTGCTCGCCGAACGCGGCGACGGCAAGACGCGCATCTGCGTGCTCGCGAGCGGCGATCCGATGTGCTTCGGTGTCGGCGCGACGCTCGCGCGCGAAGTCGCCAACGGCGAAATGCGCGTCATTCCAGCGCCGTCGTCGCTGTCGCTCGCGGCGTCGCGATTGCGTTGGGCGTTGCAGGACGCGGTGTGCGTGTCGCTCGTCGGCCGGCCGGCCTCGTCGCTGCTCGCGAGCCTGCATCGGGGCGTGCGCCTGCTCGTGCTGAGCGCCGACGGCACGACGCCCGCCGCCGTCGCCACGCTTCTCACCGCGCATGGCTTCGGCGCGAGCCGCATGACCGTGTTCGAGCATCTCGACGGACCTAACGAGCGGCGCGTCGACGAGCGTGCCGATGACTGGCGCGAGCCCGTCGTCGCGGCGCTCAATCTCGTCGCGATCGAATGCCGCACGCACGCGGGCCACGCCGGGCCGCCGCTCACGCCGGGTCTCGCCGACGACGCCTATCGCCACGACGGCCAGCTCACGAAGCGCGACGTGCGCGCCGTCACGCTCGCGCGCCTCGCGCCGCAGCCGGGCGAACTGCTGTGGGATGTGGGCGCGGGCTGCGGCTCGATCGGCATCGAATGGATGCGCGCGCATGGCGCGTGCCGCGCGATCGCGATCGAGGCGAACGAGAGCCGCCAGCGTCTCATCGAATACAACCGCGATGCGCTCGGCGTGCCCGCGCTGCAACTCGTCCGAGGCGAAGCGCCCGCCGCGCTCGACGGCCTGCCCGCGCCGGATGCCGTGTTCATCGGCGGGGGATTGACCGTGCCGGGCGTGCTCGATGCGTGCTGGGCGCGTCTGCGTCAGGGCGGACGGCTCGTCGCGAATGCGGTGACGCTGCAAAGCGAGGCGGCGCTCGTCGAATGGCGCGCGCGGCATGGCGGCGAGCTGACGCGCATCGGCGTGGCGCACGCGGAGCCGCTCGGCAGCTTCGATACGTGGCGCCAGGCGCTGCCGATCACGCTCCTGCACGCGAGCAAGGCGTGATGCGTCATGCGTGAAGAAACGCCGGAAAAAGCCGCGCCGCTGCGCAGCGGCTACACGACCGGAAGCTGCGCGACCGTGACGAGTCTCGCGGCCGCGCGCCTCTTGCTGCTCGGCGAGACGAGCGAGCGCGCGGAGATCGTCCTGCCGAAAGGCCAGCGCGTGACGATGACGCTCTCGTTCTGCCGCCGTTTGCCCGATGACTTCGCCGCAGCCGAAGCCGGTGTCATCAAGGACGCGGGCGACGATCCCGACGTCACGCACGGCGCGCTCGTGTTCGCGCGTGTGCGTCTGTCGGACGAACCCGGCGTGCGGTTTCACGCGGACGCGGGCGTCGGCACGGTGACGCGCGCGGGGCTCGCGCTCGCCATCGGCGAACCGGCGATCAATCCGGTGCCGCGCACGATGATGACCGGGCATCTGGAATCGCTTGCTGAAAGCGTCGGCTATCGCGGCGGCTTCGAGGTGAGCATCGGCGTGGAAAACGGCGAGGCGCTCGCGCTTAAGACGATGAACCCGCGCCTCGGCATCGTCGGCGGTTTGTCGATCCTCGGCACGACCGGCATCGTCAGACCATTTTCGTGCTCGGCGTATATCGCGTCGATTCATCAGGGCATCGATGTGGCGCGGGCAAATGGATACCGGCATATCGCCGCGTGCACCGGCAATCAGAGTGAGGACGCGATGCGCGCGCGATACGGCCTGCCCGACATCGCGTTGATCGAAATGGGCGATTTCGCGGGCGCGGTGTTGAAGCACTTGCGCCGCGCGAGCGTCGACAAGCTGAGTCTGTGCGGCGGTTTCGGCAAGCTCTCGAAGCTGGCGGCGGGGCACATGGATCTGCATAGCCGCAATTCGAGCATCGATCTGCCGATGCTCGCCGTCTGGGCCGCCGATGCGGGCGCGAGCGTTTCGCTCCAGGCGTCGATCCGCGCGGCGAACACCAGCCAGGAAGCGCTCAAGCTCGCGCACGCCGAAGGCATCGCACTCGGCGATGTCGTCTGCCGGCGCGCGCGCGATGTCGCGCTCGACGTGCTGCCGCCGGGCATCGAGGTCGAGACCTTCGCGATCGACCGGCAGGGCAATATCGTCGGGAGCGCGGCATGACGCGCGTGCTTCTGCTCGGCGGCACCGGCGACGCGCTCGCGATCGCGCGCGCGCTTCCCGCCGCGCATGTCTACAGTCTCGCGGGCCTCGGGCGCGTGCCGGGCGATCTGGCGTGCGCGGTGCGCGTCGGCGGTTTCGGCGGCATCGACGGGCTCGTGCGGTATCTGTGCGATGAGCACATCGCGCTCGTCGTCGATGCGACGCATCCGTACGCCGCGCAAATGAGCCGCCACGCGTCCGACGCCTGCGCGCGCGCCGACGTGCCGCTCTGGGCGGTGCGCCGTCCGGCGTGGCAGCCGCAAGCGGGCGACGACTGGCGCGAGGCTTTGGACTGGCGCGACATCGTCGAACGGATCGCGCCGTTCGAGCGGCCGCTTTTCACGCTCGGGCGCGAGGCGCTCGCGCATCTGCACGAGATTCCCGCGTCGCAGCACTGGACCATTCGCTGTCTCGACGCGCATCCGGGCAACGAGCGCGCGAGCATCATCGATGCGCGCGGCCCGTTCGATCTCGACGGCGAGCGCGCCTTGTTCGATGCGGCACGCATCGATGTCGTCGTCAGCAAGAACAGCGGCGGGCGGGCGACCGAGGCGAAACTCGCCGTGGCGCGCGAGCGTGGCTTGCCGGTCGTGATGCTGACGCGGCCCGCGCTGCCCGACGCCGCCCGGACTTTCGACGATGCCGCCAGCGCCCGCGACGCGCTCCAACACTGGCTCAACAGACCATGACCGTTTACTTCATCGGCGCCGGACCGGGCGATCCCGAACTCATCACCGTCAAGGGGCAGCGGCTTATCCGCACGTGTCCCGTGATTCTTTACGCCGGCTCGCTGGTGCCGGCGCAAGTGCTCGACGGTCATCGGGCGCTGACATGCATCGACACGGCCGAACTCGATCTCGATGCGATCGTCGCGCTTCTGCGCGAGGCGCACGCGAACGGCCACGACGTGGCGCGGGTGCATTCGGGCGATCCGTCGCTGTATGGCGCGATCGGCGAGCAGATGCGCAGGCTCGACACCCTCGCGATTCCCTACGAAGTGGTGCCGGGCGTGACGGCGACGGCGGCATCGGCGGCGGCGCTGAAGCGCGAACTGACGCTGCCCGGCATCTCGCAGACCGTGATCCTCACGCGCTATGCCACGAAAACATCGATGCCCGAAGGCGAAAGCCTCGCGGATCTCGCGTGCCATCGGGCGACGCTCGCCATCCATCTTGGCGTGCGGCATATCGAGCGCATCGTCGCCGATCTCGTGCCGCATTACGGCGCGGATTGTCCCGTCGCGGTCGTGTTTCGCGCGAGCTGGCCGGACGAGACGCGCGTCGAGGGCACGCTCGCGGACATCGCATCGAAAGTCCGCGCGGCGGGCATGGAGCGCACGGCGATGATCCTCGTCGGACGCGTGCTCACCGCCGACGGCTTCGCGGACTCCACGCTCTATGCGAAGGACTGATCACGCGATGCGCGAGCTCGACGCCGTGTTCGATGCGCTCGCGAAATCGGCCTTCCGGCGCCGCTTCGCGCTCGGCGTGCGGGAAGGGAAATATCTGCGGGAGAAGGGCGTCGATACGGTCGTCGCGCAGGCGCACGAGCTGATCGGCAAGCGGCTCGCGCCGCAGGCGCCCTTTAACGACGGCAAGCAGACGCCGTTTCGCGGGCATCCGGTGTTCATCGCGCAGCACGCGACCGCGACATGCTGCCGCACGTGTCTTGCGAAATGGCACGGCATCGCGGCGGGCAAGGCGCTCGACGAGGCTGAGCGGCAACATGTCGTCGATGCGATCGAACGCTGGCTGCGCGCGCAGCCGCTGCCGGCCGCGAAACCGGACGCGCCCGATCATCCGCAGGGCGAATTGCCGTTCTGAATCGGGGTCGGCCCGCTATCCCCGCGCGCGCGCCTTCGCCCGCCGCGCCAGCATGTTCAACCCTTCGACGAGCGCCGAGAACGCCATCGCCGCATAGATATAGCCCTTCGGCACGTGCGTTCCGAAGCCTTCGGCAATCAGCGTCATGCCGATCACGAGCAGAAAGCCGAGCGCGAGCATCACGATCGTCGGATTGCGTTCGATGAATCGCGACAACGGCCCGGCGGCGAACAGCATCACGGTCACGGCGGCGATCACCGCGACGAACATGATCGGAATGTGCTCGGTCATGCCGACCGCCGTCACGATGCTGTCGATGGAAAACACGAGATCCAGCAGCAGGATCTGGCCGATCGCCGACATCGGCGTCAGACGCTTGCCCGATTCCCCTCCGGCGTGCTCTTCGGCGTCGTGCGTGACGTGATGGCGGATTTCCGTCGTCGCCTTCCAGACGAGAAACACGCCGCCCGCGATGAGAATCAGGTCGCGCCAGGAAAAGCCGTGTCCGAACGCTTCGAAGATCGGCGTCGTGAGCCGGACGATCAACGCGACCGTGCCGAGCAGGCCGAGCCGCATCACGAGCGCGAGCGCAATGCCGATGCGCTGCGTGCGTTCCCGGTGCGCCGCGGGCAGCTTGTTCGTCAGGATGGAAATGAAGATGAGGTTGTCGATGCCGAGCACGACTTCCATGACGACGAGCGTCGCGAGGGCGGCCCAGGCGGCGGGATCGGCGAGAAGAGCAACAAGATAGTCCATGGTCCGGGATTCGTTCGACAGGTGAGGGCGAGATATTAGCCGGTTCGGCGTCAAAAATGAAATGAACTTGAAAGCTTGTGTGTGATCGAAATGCTGCCTGAGTGAAGCGGCGGCGAGCGCCAGTCAGATTGATGGCAAGTTTTTGCTTGTTGCCCACAAATACCGGATTTGAAACGCATATTTGCGTCTGTTCCGATGATGCATCGCCGCATTTACGGGTAAACTCCTATGCTTTCGTGCCGCGCGTCCGCGGCCGCCCGTCCAACCTCCTGTTGCCGCAGGACATCGAGCTAGAGTCGCATGCAGGGAAAATCGAAACGTCTTGTCGAGCTGGACTTCTTTCGGGGACTGGTGCTGCTGATCATCGTCGTCGATCATATCGGCGGCAGCATGGTGTCGCGCTTCACGCTTCATTCGTTCGCGCTGAACGACGCCGCCGAAGTCTTCGTGTTCCTCGGCGGTTTCGCCACCGCGACGGCCTACGTGTCGCTCGCCGAGCGCCGCTCCGAGAGCGCGGCGCGCGTGCGCTTTCTCAAGCGCGCGTTCGAGCTGTATCGCGCGTTCCTCGTCACGGCGGCGCTGATGCTCGTCGCGTCCTTCCTGCTGCGGCCCTTTTTCGGGCACGCGCCGAATCTCGCGCTGCACGACCTCGACAGCCTGATGTCGCAGCCGGTGTCGTCGATTGCGCAGATTCTCACATTCGAGCGTCAGCCGTATCTTGCCGCCGTCCTGCCGATGTACGCGCTCTTCGCGCTCGCGGTGCCGCTCATGCTGCCGCTCGCGCGCAGCAAGCCTTGGCTGCTGCTGGCCTTCAGCCTCGCGTTGTGGGCGTGCGCGGCGCAGATCGGCGAATACATGCCGTCCGTCGACGACAATCTCTGGGACTTCAATCCCGCCGCCTGGCAGTTGATGTTCGTGCTCGGCGTGCTGGCGCGCTGCCAGCCGATTTACCAGCGCGTGAGCGCGAACCGCTTCGGCTGGATCGTGAGCGCGGGCGCCGTCGCGCTGGTTGCGGGCATGGCCTATTACAAGCTGCTCGTGCTGCCGCCCGTGCTGGATAGCGCGTTCAAGCGCGATCTCGCCGGTCCGCGCGTCGTGAATTTTCTCGCTATCGCGTGGATCGCGGCGAATCTCGCGCGCTACGGCGTCGTGAAGGCGCTGGCGCAGCGCCTGCCGTGGGTCGGCGCACTGGGGCGCGACGGCATGGTGTCGTTCGTCGCGGGCGCCGTGATTTCGCTCGTCGTCGATTCGATTCTCTTCACCCTCACCGACGGCCTCATCAACGTGCCGGCCGGACTCGCGGCGGACGCCATCGCGATCGGCGCGCTGCTCGCCGTGCCGCAGGTGCATCAGCGGATCACGAACTGGCTCGGCACGCGCCAGCCGGCGCCGGTTGCCGCCGCAGCGCCCGTGCCCGTCGCGGCTGCGGACAATCGGACGCGCGGCGTGCGCTGAGGCCGGTCGAAGCGGGCAGTTCGCTGTCCGCTTTTATTTTGCTTCCATGACGCAACTAACGGTCTGGATTTGTCGCCACCTTTGACCAAAATCGGGGTCAGTGAGACTCTGAGGCACGCGCCTTGCATCTAGGGGTCATCACGACAATAAACCGGACCTGCCATGCTCAAGCTTGCCATTCTCTTCGCGATCATTTCCGTCGTCGCCGGTTTTTTCGGCTTTACGCGCGTGTCATCCGGCGCGGCGGGTATTGCCAAGATCTGCTTCTTTATCTTCCTGATCCTGTTCGTCGTGTTCCTGGTCATCGCGATCAGCGCGGGCTCGCTCGTCCTGTAGCGCCGGAAGTCGCCGCGCACACCGCGTGATTCCTCGAATCGACCCGCGTGCCGCGACGGTGTTACATTGCCCCGAGGAGACATTCACGCGACAGTGAATCGAAAAGGAGGAGGCGATGCAGCATGCCATCGGCGCGGCCTTGCAGCCTGCGCAACACGACGTCATCCGTCATTCGCACGAGCGCTCGGCCACGTTCGGCCTGGTCGAGTCGATGCGTCCGGATTACGCCGTGCTGTCGGGCGCGGAACTCTCGGTCAGGCTCGATGAAAGCCGCGCGCTCTTCGCGCATGCGCTGCCGGTGATGGAAACGCTGTACGCGCAGATCGCCAACACGCACAGCATGATCGCGCTGACCGACGCGAGCGGCCTGATTCTGCATTCCCTCGGCGACGACGATTTTCTCGCCCGCGCAGAAAAAGTCGCGCTGCGGGCGGGCGCGCTGTGGAGCGAGGAGCATCAGGGCACCAATGCGATCGGCACGACCATCGCCGAGCGCACCGCCGTCACTGTCCACGGCGACCAGCACTATTTGCGCGCGAATCACTTTCTGACCTGCTCCAGCGTGCCGATTCTCGATCCGCACGGCAATCTCTCCGGCGTGCTCGATGTCACCGGCGATCGCCGCGGCTATCACCAGCACACGATGGCGCTCGTGAAAATGTCTGCGCAGATGATCGAGAACCGCCTGATCGCGAGCGGTTTCGCCGATGGCCTGCGCATTCGCTTCCACAGCCGGCCCGAGTTCATCGGCACGTTGATGGAAGGCATCGCCGTCTTCGATCTCGACGGGCGGCTGCTCTGCGCAAACCGCAGCGCGCAGTTCCAGCTCGGCCTCGAACTCGGCGCGTTGCGTTCGCAGTCGCTCGATGCGCTGTTCGGCGAACGCGCCGATGCCCTCATCGCGTGCGCGGGCGAAGCGCCTTTGCGGCTCGAACTGCATAGCGGCGTCGCAGTGTTCGCGAGCGTGGATTTTCATGCGCGTGCGGCGTCGAATGTTGCGATTGCGACGAGCGCGGTCGCCGTGCGCGAGCAGGCAGGTTCGAGCCTCGCCGAACTCTGCACCGGCGATCCGCAGATCAACGACATCGTCGCGCGGGTGCGCAAGGTCGTCGGCAAGAACATCGCAATTCTGATCGGCGGCGAGACGGGCGCGGGCAAGGAAATGCTCGCGCGCGCCATTCATGCCGATTCGCCGCGCCGCGCGGGGCCGTTCGTCGCGGTGAACTGCGCGTCGCTGCCGGAGACGCTGATCGAATCCGAGCTCTTCGGCTATGCGCAGGGCGCCTTCACGGGCGCGGCGAAGCGCGGCGCGATCGGCAAGATCGTGCAGGCGAGCGGCGGCACGCTTTTTCTCGACGAAATCGGCGACATGCCGCTCGCGATGCAAAGCCGCCTGCTGCGCGTGCTGCAGGAGCGCGTCGTCGAGCCGCTCGGCGCTGCGCGCGCGGTGCCGGTGGATTTCATGCTCGTCTGCGCGAGCAACCGGAAGCTGCGCGAATGCGTTGCGCAGGGCGGATTCCGCGAGGATCTGTACTACCGCATCAACGGGCTTTCGGTGACGCTGCCGCCGCTCGCCGGACGCACGGATCTGCATGCGGTCGTCGACAAAATTCTGCGCCGCGAGTGCTTCGCGGGCCGCGCCGTCAGCATCGACGACGAAGTGTTCGCGCTCTTCGCGCGCCATCCGTGGCCGGGCAATCTGCGGCAGTTGAGCAATGTCCTGGGCACGGCATCCGCGATGCTCGACGATCACGAGACGCAGATTCGCGTCGAGCATCTTCCGCACGATTTTCTCGATGAGCTCGGCGAGCGCGTTCAACTCGATGACGCGCCCGCGAGCGGCGCACGTCTCGTCGATATCGAAGCGAGCGCGGTGGCGGCGGCGCTCAAGGCGCACGACGGCAATGTGTCGGCGACGGCGCGCGCGCTCGGCATATCGCGCACGACGCTGTATCGCAAGTTGCGCGTCTAGGCTTCGAGCCGTCCCGCATCCGGCGCCGGCAGCGCGCCGCTATGATCCTTCAGGCCGACGCCCGTGAGTTTCAGCCTGCGCGCTTCGTCGAGCAGCCACATCAGCTTGAACGCGGCGGTCTCGTAATCGAGTCCTTCGGGGCGCACGTTCGAGATGCAGTTGCGCTCGGCATCGTGGCGTCCCGCGCGCGGCGCCCAGGTCACGTACAGACCGAGGCTGTCGGGCGAGCTGAGTCCCGGCCGCTCGCCGATCATCACGACGACGATCCGCGCCCGTAAAAGCTCACCGATGCGATCGCCGAGCGCGACGCGCGCCTGCGTCGCGATCACGACCGGACCCACGCGAAAGCCGCCGAGCTGCGCACGCAGGATCGCGAGCAAGGGCGCGGCGTGACGTTGCGCGGCGAAGGCCGACAAACCATCGGCGGCGACGAAAACGAGTTCGCTGTCCGATGGATACGCTTCGAGCCGCTTCGCGCTGTCATCGTCGAGCAGGCGGCCCAGGTCCGGACGGCGCAGATAATGATCGCGATCGGGCGCGGCGCTGCGCGCGTCGAGCGTATCGAAACCGGCGGCGCGGATCGCATCGCGCAGTGCGGCCGTATCGAGCGGCTGATGCACGGCGTCGCGCGCCTGCGCATGCGCGAGTTCGAACGCGAGCAACGGCGCGGTCGGCAGACTGCTGCCCGCGCGGCCGAGTGCGATGCGCGCGTTCGTGAAGCGGCGCAGCGATTCCCAGGCGTCGGCGTTCGTCATGAGTCGATCCATTCGAGCAGAGGTTGCGTGGGCGCGGCGAGCAGGTCGCCGCGCGCATCGGTGACGCGCATTTTCGCGAGCCACGCCTCGAATTCCGGCGCGCGTTTCAGGTTCAGCGCGCGGCGTATATAGAGCGCGTCATGGAACGATGTGC
Source organism: Caballeronia temeraria (assembly GCF_001544795.2). Lineage (GTDB taxonomy): Bacteria > Pseudomonadota > Gammaproteobacteria > Burkholderiales > Burkholderiaceae > Caballeronia > Caballeronia temeraria. The sequence goes on from NZ_FCOI02000009.1 coordinate 193,274, forward strand.
TCTGATAGTTGAGCATGACATCGTCCGCGCCGGGCACGCCCATGATGAAGTTGACGTTCGCCACGCCGAGCAGCGTGAGCAGCGTGTCCATGTCGTCCTGATCCGCTTCGGCATGATTCGTGTAGCAGATGTCGCAGCCCATCGGCACGCCGAGCAGCTTGCCGCAGAAATGATCTTCGAGTCCCGCGCGGATGATCTGCCGTCCATCGTAGAGATATTCCGGGCCGATGAAACCGACCACGGTATTCGTCAGGAGCGGTTCGAAGCGGCGCGCGACCGCATACGCACGCGCCTCGCAGGTCTGCTGGTCGACGCCATGATGCGCATTCGCCGACAGCGCGCTGCCCTGGCCTGTCTCGAAATACATGACGTTATCGCCGACGGTGCCGCGCTCGAGCGACAACGCCGCGTCGCGCGCTTCCTCCAGCAACGCGAGCGACACGCCGAAGCTCGCGTTCGCGCGCTCGGTGCCCGCTACCGACTGAAACACGAGATCGACGGGAGCGCCTTGCTCGATGGCCGCGAGCGTGTTGGTGACGTGCGTGAGAATGCACGACTGCATCGGCACGTCGTAGCGCTGGCGGAAGTCGTCCATCATCGTGAGCAGCTTGCCGATGGCCGCGGGCGAGTCCGATGCCGGATTCACGCCGATGACGGCATCGCCGCAGCCGTAGAGCAGGCCGTCGAGCATCGATGCGGCGATGCCCTTCGGATCGTCGGTCGGATGATTCGGCTGCAGGCGCACCGAGAGATGGCCCGGCAGGCCGATCGTCGTGCGAAAGCGCGTGACGACCGGGCGTTTTCTCGCGGCGAGGATCAGATCCTGATTGCGCATCAGCTTGGACACGGCGGCGGCCATTTCCGGCGTCACGCCCATCGCGATGCTTTCGAGCGCGGCGGTATCGGTGCTGTCGGCGAGCAGCCACTCGCGCCATCCGCCGACCGTCAGGTGCGCGATCGGCGCGAAGGCCTCGCGCGAATGCGTGTCGACGATGAGCCGCGTGACTTCGTCATCCTCGTAGGGGATGAGCGGCTCGTCGAGAAACGCGGCGAGCGGCACCTGCGCGAGCGCCATTTTCGCGGCGACGCGTTCTTCTTCCGTCGCCGCCGCGATGCCCGCGAGCTCGTCGCCGGAGCGGCGCGGGCTGGCGCGCGCGAGCAGCGTCTTCAGATCGTCGAAGCGGTAGCGGCGCGCGCCGATCGTCTCGTGATAGCTCATCGCTCTCTCTCGAAGCACCGATTCAAGCACTTTAGCCGCTTTCGCGTTCCGGCCAAAAATGCGCTTCCGGGCCGAAATCCGCCCGCATGCGATAATTTTTCGCTCAATTCAGCCCAAAGCCGCCAGCCAGCCCGTGAAAAACCTGCTCGTTTCCGTCGATCGTCTGAGCGATTTCGATGAAATCGTCGACGTCCGCACGCCGCTCGAATTTGCCGAGGATCACATTCCCGGCGCGATCAACGCGCCCGTGCTCAGCAATGAGGAGCGCGTGATCGTCGGGACGATGTACAAGCAGGTCTCGCCGTTCGAGGCGACGCGCGTCGGCGCGGCGATGGTCGCGCGCAATATCGCGATGCATCTCGACACGATCTTCGCCGACAAGCCGCGCAACTGGCGTCCGTTGATTTATTGCTGGCGCGGCGGCAAGCGCTCCGGCTCGATGACGACGTGGCTCAACATGATCGGCTGGCAGGCGCGCCAGCTCGACGGCGGCTACAAGAGCTACCGGCGCGACGTGATCGACCGGCTCGGCGCGCTGCCCGCGCGTTTTCGCTATGTCGTGCTGATCGGCCATACGGGCAGCGGCAAGACGCGGCTTCTGAAGGCACTCGATGCGGCCGGCGCGCAGGCGCTCGATCTCGAAGGGCTGGCGGCGCATCGCGGATCGCTGCTCGGCGCGCTGCCGGGCCGTCCGCAGCCGACGCAAAAGGCGTTCGATTCGGCGCTCGTCGAGACGCTTTCGGGCTTCGATCCCGCGAAACCGGTGTTCGTCGAAGCAGAAGGGCGGCGCATCGGCTCGATCACGCTGCCCGACGCCGTGCTCGACCGCCTGCACGCGGCGTCGTGCGTGCAAGTCGAGGCGCGGCGCGAGGACCGCATCGCGTTTCTGCTGCAGGACTACGGGCATCTCTTCGACGACCCCGCGTTCTTCAAGTCGCAATTGTCGAAGCTCGTCGGGCTGCATAGCCGAGAGCGCGTCGAACACTGGCATCGGCTGATCGATGACAATGCGCGCGCCGAGCTTTTCGCCGAACTCATCGACCGTCATTACGATCCCGCGTATGGACGCAGCAGCCAGGCGCTCTATACGGAACTGCCGCACGCGGCGCACGTGCTGTTCCGTCCGAACGACGCGGACAACGTCGATCAGGCGAAAGCCTTGCTCTCGCGGCTCGCCGAGACGACGCCCGCACTCTGACCCAATTTCATCACTCGACTCGACAGAAAAAGATATGACCACGCTTCGACAACCTCGCGTCGCGCTCGGCTGGATGGTGTTCGTGCTGATCGCCGTCGTGGGCCTGTTCTACGTGAAATGGTTTCCGTACTACAACCGCGCGTTCGTCGCGGCGAGCCAGCATTCGATCGGCAAATCCATCTTGATGGGCACGTCGGCGAGCGCGCCGGAGCCGTCGTGGCAAGCTGCGCTCGATTACGCGATGGCCTACGGCAAAGCGATCTGGCAGGCGATGGTGCTCGGCCTCCTGCTCGGCTCCGCGGTGCAGGCGCTGATCCCGCCGCGCTGGGTCGCGCGCGCGCTCGGCGAGCACAACTTCGGCAGCGTCGTGAACGGCGGCCTCATGTCCTTGCCCGGCATGATGTGCACGTGTTGCGCGGCGCCTGTCGTTGCCGGTCTGCGCGCGCGTGAGGCGGCGCCCGGCGCGGCCGTCGCGTTCTGGCTCGGCAATACGGTGCTCAATCCGGCGGCGCTGGTTTTCATGGGCTTCGTGCTCGGCTGGCAGTGGACCGGTTTGCGGCTCGTGCTCGGCGTGCTGATGGTGTTCGGCCTCGGCTACGCAATCAACCGCATGGTGACGCCGGCGCAGGCGGCGGCATCGCGTCAGACGCTCGCGAAGCTCATCGAAGAGGATGAGCCGGGCACGGCGTTTTCGCGCTGGATCAAAATCCTCGGCCGCATGACGCTGCGGCTCGTGCCGGAGTACATCGTGCTCGTGCTGCTGCTCGGCGCGGCGCGCGCGTGGCTCTTTCCGCACATCGGTCCGGATATCGGCAACGGCATGCTGTGGATCGCCGCGTTCGCCGTCGCCGGCACGCTCTTCGTGATCCCGACCGCGGGCGAAGTGCCCATCATTCAGGCGATGTTGTCGCTCGGTATGGCGGCGGGACCGGCAGGCGCCTTGCTGATGACCTTGCCGCCCGTCAGCGTGCCCTCGCTCGCGATGCTCGCGCGGTCGTTTCCGCCGCGCGTGCTGGCGTTCGTGGGGATTTCCGTCGTGGTGTTCGGGATCGTAAGCGGCGTGATCGCGGCGGCGTTGTTTTGAGGACGCCGAGGGCGCGCGGCATCAATGTATCGCCGCCCCCGCCTTGATCAGCAGCTTGAACGGCAGCGCGAGCAGCATCGCGCCGCCGACGCCCGCCATCCACAACGCCACGAACCAGAACACCTTCCGCGCGCGCTCAATGGTAGTGATGTTCGCCATGACGCACTTTTCCTCTGAAGACCCAATAGCCTAGCGTCGTATAAGCGACGATCACAGGCAGAATCACCGCCGCGCCGACGATGGTGAAGAGCTGGCTCGAACGGGGCGCGGCCGCGTCCCAGATCGACACGCCGGGGAAAATCTCGTGCGGCGACACGCTCAGCACCAGACCCGAGTAGCCGAGAAACACGAAGCCGAGCGCCACCGCGAACGGCCGCTTCTCGTGACGCGATTCGATCGAGCGATGCATCGCCCACGCGCAAACCCCGACGAGCACCGGCACCGGCAACATGCGATAGAACCACGGCGAATCGAACCAGCGCGACGCGATGCCCGCATCCTGCAACGGCGTCCAGATGCTGACGACCGCAATCGTCGCGAGCTGCAGAACGGTCAGCGGCCACACCACGCGATACATGCGCCGCTGCAGATCGCCTTCGGTTTTCGCGATCAGCCAGCACGCGCCGAGCAGCGCATACGTGACGACGAGCGCACCGCCCGTGAAGATCGAAAAGGGCGTGAACCAGCCGAAGGCATCGCCGGAAAAGCGGCCATCGGCGACGGGAATGCCGTCGAGGAACGCGCCCAGCGCCACGCCCTGAAAGAACGTCGCGCCCGCCGATCCGCCAATGAACGCGAGATCCCACATAGGCTTCGTGCGCTGCGCCTTCGCGCGAATCTCGAACGACACGCCGCGAAAGATCAGGCACACGAGCATCAGCACGAGCGGCAGATAGAGCGCGGACAGCACAGTGGAATAGACCATCGGGAACGCGGCGAAGAGGCCCGCGCCGCCGAGCACGAGCCACGTTTCGTTGCCGTCCCAGACGGGCGCGACGGTGTTCATCATCACGTCGCGATCGTGTTGATCGGGAAAGAACGGAAAGAGAATGCCGATGCCAAGGTCGAAACCGTCGAGCACCACGTAGAGGAACAGGCCGAACGCGATGATCGCGGCCCAGGCGAGGGTGAGGTCCATATTCTTATGCTCCTTCGATGGACTGATGCGGAAGACTGAGCGGACGTCGCGCGCTGCCGCCGGACAAGTGCGTCGGCTCGCCCGGCAGCGCGGGGCCGTGACGCAGCAGCTTCAGCAGGTAGTAGATGCCGGTGCCGAACACGATCGTGTAGACGATCACGAACGCGAGCAGCGACACGCCGACCTGCTGCGCCGTGACGGGCGACACGGCATCGGCGGTGCGCATCACGCCGTAGACGACCCACGGCTGACGGCCGGCTTCGGTCGTGACCCAGCCCGCGAGCAGCGTGATGAAGCCGGTCGGACCCATCGCCAAAGCAAAGCGATGGAACCAGCGCGCATCGAACAGCTTGCGCTTGCGATGCAGCCACCACGCCGCGAACGACATCGCGATCATCAGCACGCCGAGTCCCGCCATCACGCGGAAACTCCAGAACACGAGCGTCGAGTTCGGGCGATCTTCCTTCGGAAATTCCTTCAGGCCGCGAATCTCGCCGTCCCAGCTATGCGTGAGGATCAGGCTGCCGAGATGCGGAATCTGCACGGCGTATTTCGTCGTTTCGGCTTCCATGTCGGGAATGCCGAAGAGATTGAGCGCGGTGCCGCCTTTCTCGGTGTCCCAGATACCTTCGATCGCCGCGATCTTCGCCGGCTGATGTTCGCGCGTATTGAGACCGTGCGCGTCGCCGACGAGCGCCTGGATCGGCGTCAGGGCGAGCAGCAGCCAGAGCGACATCGAAAACATCTTCTTGATGGCGGGATCGCGCCGGCCTTTCAGCAGATGCCATGCACCGGTTGCAGCCACGACGAGCGCCGCGACGATGAACGCCGCGATTGCCATGTGCGCGAGCCGGTACGGAAACGACGGATTGAAGATGATCGCCCACCAGTCGACCGGCACGACATGATCGCCCTCGATGCGAAAGCCCTGCGGCGTCTGCATCCAGCTATTGGACGCGAGAATCCAGAACGTGGAGATGATCGTGCCGATGGCGACCATCAGTGTCGCGCCGAAATGCGCCTTCGGCCCGACCTTGTTCCAGCCGAACAGCATGATGCCGAGGAAGCCCGCTTCGAGGAAAAACGCGGTCATCACTTCATAGGTGAGCAGCGGCCCGGTGATCGGACCGGCGAAGCTGGAGAAACCGCCCCAGTTGGTGCCGAATTCGTACGCCATGACGACGCCCGACACGACGCCCATGCCGAACGCGACGGCAAAGACCTTCGACCAGAAAAGACACAGTTCCTTGTAGACCGGCTTGCCGGTTTTGAGCCAGGCGCCTTCAAGCACCGCGATGAAGCTCGCGAGCCCGATGGAAAGCGCCGGAAAAATGATATGAAACGAGACGGTGAACGCGAACTGGATACGCGCCAGATCGAGTGCTTCGGGAGTCGAATGCATGATGACTTGTGCCTTGAAATTTCACGCTATGTGACGGGCCGGAGCTTAGCGCCATTTCAAGAAACTGTTGCGCTGCGTCAGGGAATCTGCATTGCGCGCAAATGCCGCAGTGGCAAGGGTTCGGCGGCCGTATCGAATTGATTTGACGGGAATTTCAAGACGGCGGGATGGTGCGGTGCGGCAAGTGCGCGCACGCGTTTTCGCGACAATCGACCGCACTGATGCGCCGCACGCGAAAGGTCGGTTCAGAAAGAACTTTTACGATGTCCCGGCACGAGACGTGCGATGCGCGCGGGTACCATAATGGCTTTTGCACACGCGCCGCGCGCGAGTAGGAAGGAGAAGCATCATGCGCCTCGATGACCAACAAGAAAGTCAGAATGTCGAAGACCGGCGCGGCGGCGGCGGCTTCCGCATGGGCGGCGGATCGATCGGTATCGGCACGATCGTCGTGGCGATCGCCGCATCGTATTTCTTCGGCATCAATCCGATGACGATCATCAATGGCGCGCAGATGTTGCACGGCAACGCGCCGCAACAGCAGGCCGCGCCCAGCAACGCGCAACCGGCCACCGATCCCGGCGCGGTGTTCGTGCGCCGCGTGCTCGGCAACACGGAACAGACGTGGCAGCACATCTTCCGCGCGCAGTTCAACCAGGACTATCCGGCGCCGCGGCTCGTGATGTTCTCGGGCGCCACGCAGACCGCGTGCGGCACAGGACAGGCGGCGATGGGCCCGTTCTATTGCCCGAACGACCGCAAGGTGTACATCGATCTTTCGTTCTATCGCGAGTTGCGCGACCGTTTCGGCGCGGGCGGCGATTTCGCGCAGGCGTATGTGATTGCGCATGAAGTCGGGCATCACGTGCAGAACGTGCTCGGCATCATGAACAAGGTTGATCAGGCGCGCTCGCGCATGACGCGCGAGCAGGCAAATGCGCTGTCGGTGCGCGTCGAGTTGCAGGCGGATTGCTTCGCGGGCGTCTGGGCCGCCGTCGCGCAACGCGACAATGCGAAGCTGATGGAGCCGGGCGATTTCGAGCAGGGATTGAACGCCGCAGGCGCGATCGGTGATGACCGTCTGCAGCAGCAGTCGCAAGGGCGCGTCGTGCCCGAGGCGTTCACGCACGGCACGAGCGAGCAGCGTCAGCGCTGGCTGCGGCGCGGCATGTCATCGGGCGATATCGCCCAGTGCGACACCTTCTCCGCGCGCTCGCTCTAGCCGGGGCTGCGCCACGCGGCGACCCGCCGGTTTGAATTAGGCTATTCTGAATTTCCCGCCGCATCTGTTTTCCGGATCGCGGCTTACAAACGCTGACAGTGCGTTTGTCTCAAATTCATTAGAATCGCTGCTTTTCCGGGGCCGGCCCAGCACGTCGCTGGGCCGCGATGCGCGCCGGAGCACTCTCGTAATTTCCATGAAGCGAATTCTGATCGTCAAAGTCACGTCGCTCGGCGATATCGTCGAGACGCTACCGGTCGTTGCCGATCTGCGGCGCGCGTTCCCGTCCGCCACAATCGACTGGGCCGCCGACGCCGCCTTCGCCGATATCATCCGCTGGAATCCGGGCGTCGACCGGGTGCTGAGCGCGCCGTTGCGCAAGTTCAAGAAAGCGCGCAACTGGAACGATCTGAAGGAGATCGGCGCGTCGATCGGCGAGCTGCGCGCCGAAAAATACGATGTGATTCTCGATATCCACGGCGTCTACAAGAGCGCGATCATCGCGTTCATCGCGCGTGGCCGGCGTCGCTATGGCTATCAGAACAAGGACCTCGGCGAGCTCGGGGCGGCTTTCGCGTACAACGCGCGATTCGGTCCGCGTCCGCTCACGGATGCCTGGCGCGGCATGCGCGTGAGCGTTTCCGACGCGCTCGGCTATCGGCTGGAAGATACGCCGGACTTTAATATCCGCTTGCCGGCGCCCACGCGCGAGCTGAACATTCCGCGCGATGCGCGCATCGCCATGCTGTTTCATGCAACGTCGGCGGACGTGAAGAAATGGCCGAAGGACCATTGGGGCGAAGTCGGACGCTGGCTCGCCGCGCGCGGCTATTCGATCGCGCTGCCGTGGGGAACGGAGCGCGAGCAGGGCGAAGCGCAAGCCATCGCGGGGCTCGTGCCGGGCGCGCTCGTACTGCCGAAGCTCTCCGTCGTGGAGTGCGCGCACTGGATTCAGGCGTCGGAGCTCGTCGTCGGTACGGACACGGGGCTCGTGCATCTTGCGCACGCTCTGCAACGCCGCACGGTCATGCTGTTCGCCGCCACGTCGCGCGAGCATTTCGGCGTGAACGATCCGGGCCGTTCAGTTTCTATCGGCGATGAAGGCGCGCCGCCCGATGTGCCGCAAGTGCTGGCCGCAATAGAAAGCGTGACGATTCCTCAGTCGACGGAGTCCGGCGCGACCATTCGTTGAGCGCGTATATCTCATAAAAAATGTTATGCGCATAAAACTTCTACCGTCAAATTGGGCGGTAGGAAGTCCATGACACATCGAAATGATGGATGCGCTAACGTAAAACTTGCCGTACAACACTTGACGGCAAACTCGGCAAGCACGACGATTGCGGAAAACACTTAAGAATCGTCCGATAAGATGACCGAAGAAACCGCCGTTGATGCGCGCCAGTCGATGGTGCGCCTGGAACCTTCCGAGATTCCGCTGGGTGCATCGCTCGAATGGCCGATCGTCGCCGCCGATGGCGCGACACTTTTCGACGCGGGCACGGTCGTGCCGGACGCCCCGGCGCTCGAATTCATGCTGCGGCATTTCGAGCCGCATCGCGTGATCCAGGAGCCGGTCACGAGTGCACCGGAGGAAGAGGCGGCGAAGGACGGGCCGCTGACGCTCGAGGACATCGGTCTCACCATCGGCGCGCGGGTCGGCTTGCGCGGCACCGGCGGCACGGGCTCCGCGATGTACGCGAGCCGCGTCATCGGCTTTTCTACGCCGCGCCGCAAGGGCGAGCGCTCGCTTTTCGTGACGCAACCCTTGATGACGGGATTCAACCCACTCGATCTGACGCTCGGCGAGCAGGTCGATCTGGTCGCGCTCACCGGACGCGGCGTGTTTCGCTTCGCCTGCACCGTCGACGCCACCTGCCGCGAGCCGTTCAATTACGCGGTGCTGTCGGCGCCGGGCGCGATCCGCCGATTGCGCACACGCAAGTTCGCGCGCATGCCGACGCGCCTCGCGGCGCATTTCGCCACCGAAGGCGGGCCGCCAGGCGCGCTGCAACTAGGCCGCGTGAGCGACATCAGTCCGTATGGCATGTCGCTGACCGTCGCGAATCCGTCTGCGCACATGGGCGACCGTCTGCGACTGTCGTTTCAGTTCAGGACCGATGGCGTCGAGGTCAAGATCGAGACCGTCGCGATCGTGCGCCATGTCGGCACGATCGATCCGGCCGATGGCAGCGCGGCGTACGGGCTCGAATTCGAAACGCTCGAACCGTCGCAGCGCATTGCGCTGAAATCGTTCATGGCCGAGCACACCTAGGATCGCGCCGGCCGCGAGGCTTCAGACGCCCGGGAAGCCGTCGGGAAACAGGCGCTCCACGGCTGCTTCGAAATGCTGGATCGGCGCTGCGCCGCGCAGTGCGATCGGCGGCGGCGGTTCCTGCTGGCCGGGCGCGGGCTCGCGCGACAGCACCGCGAACGGTACGCCGGTCACGCCCAGTTTCTTCGCGAACTCTTCGTCTTCGATCACGAGATCGGTGTACGTGCCGTCATCGAGCGCTTCTTCGAGCAGTTCCGGATCGACGCCGCAGGTCGCCGCGATGTCGAGCAGCGCGTCGGTATCGCCGATATCGATGCCTTCCTCGAAATACGCCTTGAAGATCGCGCGATGCACGAGATCGAAACGGCCGGATTCGCGCGCGAACATGGCGGTCTCGAAGGCCTTGCGGCTGCGCGGCGTGACCGGCGGCATGCGCATCGTCACGCCGCGTTCTTCCGCGAGCGGGCGCACCGAGTTTTCCCACGATTCGACGATTTTTTCGTCGTTGGGATCGACGAGCGGCGTCGGCTCGGGGCGCAATTCGAACGCGTGCCAGCGGATTTCAACCGCGTCGCCGTAGGCGTTGCGGAACTGGTCAAGCACAGGTGTCTCGAGATAGCAGAACGGACACGCGAAGTCCGACCAGACGTCGATGAACAATGTAGGGCTTGTCATATAAGGCTTTCCGGGCACTCGTCCAAAATTCGTCCAAAATTCGTTCAAAACACTGTCCAAAATTTTAGCCGACTTTGACTTTCACCTCGGTCCACTCACGTCCTCGGCTGTCGCGGTAGAGCGCGGTCATTTCGGGCGATTTGTGACCGAGCAAAGCCTGCGCGAAGTCCGCGCCATGCTGTTCCGTGTAGAGCCGTGCCGCCAGCGACCGCAGTTCATGAAACGTTACGGGCGTTTTGCCGTCGGGCGCAACGAGTCCGGCAGCGTCGCGCATGGCCGCGAAACGCGTGCTCAATGTCGCAGGCTTGCACGCATCGCCCGGCCTGCTGCCCCCGCTCGTTGCGATGAAGTGAATCACGTACTTCGAAACGACCGTGTCCCGACATCTCTTCAGCACGTCGCCCAGCGTCACACCGAGCACATCCAGGCGCAGATCGAGCGGAATGCGCAACTTGGACCGGTGACCTTCCTTGCCCTTCGATTGCTCCACCCACAGAAATCCATCGTGGATCTGATCGAAGCGCATCTTGGCGATATCCTCTCTGCGCTGCCCACAGACGAGCGCCAGCTCGATCGCGTTTGCAATCCAGCGGTGTCGCGGCTCTTCTCGCGCCTTCGCGATCAACTGCTTGTATTCGTCGAGCGTAAGGCGGCTCCGCGTGACGCCGGCCGTCCTGGGTTTGAAAACGGCGTCGACGGGACTGCGTCCCGAGTCAACGAAGCCGCGTTCGATCGCCTGGCGAAAGACATCAGCGAGGCGCGATCGATAGGCGATCGCCGCGTAAGAGCCGCGCTGCTCCTGTACGTCGCGAAGAAAATCCGCGACTTCCCTGGGACGTACCGCAGCAATCGCCTGAGACGCGAAGGCGGACGCGCGAATGCCCTTGAGCTGTGAGCGCATCCCGACGGCGCTGTGCCGGTTCTGTGGCAGATTCTCGCGCTCATACTCAAGACACCATTCAGCGAAGCTAATGCCCGCGCCATCGATTTTCTGAAGAAGCGATATGTCGCCGCGCCGCCGCAACAACTCGGCGTTCGCCGTCCGCACTTGCGCCGTCGCGAGTTTGAAGTCTCGGCCGAGACCGATGGTCCTGCCATCATCGGGGTTACGGAACCAGAAATAACCCGCCGCGTTTTGATACAGATTCGCCGGCCACGCGCGACGTGCCGCCTTTCGTCTTCTAGCGGCCACCGATCATCCTCTCGAGCTGACTGGCTACCGGATCTTCATAGGAGGCGTCTGGAGCGCAGAAATATCGATGGCCTATCTTCTTCGGAGGCGGAACGATCTTTCCGTCTCGAATCCAGTTGAGAAGCGTATTGCGATGTGGACAGTGCTTTCCGAAGACTTCGACTGCCCAATCGGCGACAGGGACCAGGCGCGCCATCTCAACCTCCGCGAGCGCGTGCGCCGCGCGCGAATCGACGGGTGACCGCACCATTGCATCTCAGCGAGTCGATCTCGTCAGGCAGCGCGACCGCGAGTTCGCGAAGCTGTTTGTAGCCGATCGTCATGCCGCCACCTCCCGCCCGGCGTAGTACGCCACGTCACCGGCCACTGCGACGAGCGCCATTTCGCCCGTCGTGTGTGCGAGCAGGTCGGCGACTGTTTGATCGAAGCGCGGATGATCGAGCGGCACGCGCGCTTTCGCGAACATCCGCGCCACGATCTGCTCGGCCTGCGCGCGCGTCATATCGACGAGCACGCGCTGTCCTTCGTGCGGGACGTGATGCGGCGCGATGTCGTCGTTCGCTGTGGCGTGCATCAACGTGACATCGCCGCACGACGGGCAGGGGATCGCGAACGGTGCGCCGCCGTCGCGGCTGTTCCAGAGGCGTTCGCGGTGCCCACACGTGCACGCGTACCACATCAGCGCGTGTCCGGCGGAGTGGAGCAGGGAGACGTCGGCCGCCGCCTGTGCGGCGCTCTTGCCCACGCGTTGCAGCAGTTTGCGATGCGCGCGCTCGTCGGCGCGGCGGTCCTTTCGGTTTTGAAGAAATGGATGCATGTTTGTGTCAAAAAAGCCGGGCGCAGGACGAGCCGCCCGTCATCGAGGATTGCAATACCGGCTTCGAGGCAAACACCGGTCTCGACGGTGCCGGCGGCCCGCAGTTCGTTACGCGGACAGCGCCGCGAGGCATTCGTTGTAGACGTCGAGCGCGGGTTGCTGGTCGTCCTCGGGCAGCGAGCCGATCATCGAAGCATCGGCGCTGAGCGTGTCGATGTCCTTGCGGGAGCGCATCAGATCGATAAGTTGCTGGGGCGCGAACTCGGGCGCGTTGCTCTGCGGGGCCTGCTTCGGCGCTTTCTTGCCGCTCGCCTGTTTCGCGATGTCCTTGAGCGTCGTCGATTCGCCCGTGGTCGCGGGTTGCTCCATCTCGAACCACTCGCCGGGCGCGCTCATGCCGTCGCGCAGGCTCGCATAGATGCGCTTCAGCGTCACGACCTGCGCCGGCTGGATCGATTCGAGGCGACGCTGAATGCGCTTCTCGACGTGCTCCTTCGTCACGCCGAACTGCTCGAAGGCGGTGACGATCTTCTGGATGCCTTCCGGGCTGACATCCGCCTTCGTGTTGAGCGTGACGTTCGCCTGCTGCATCGCGGCGTCGACGACGTCGCCCGGGATCTGCGCGAGAATGCAGGCGCGCACGCGGCGCTGCGCCTGATTCGCAATCAGTTCGTAGATGTCGCGCTCCTCTTTTAATTTGTAGCCGCCGCTCTTCGTATCGCGCCAGTGCCGCACGATGAACTGCAGTCGCTTCGACGTGCGGCTCTCCAGATCGACGCAGAATGCCTCGACTTCAGAAAACGGAACGCCGGTTGCATCGACGCCGCGCGAGCGCTCGCGGAACCCGTGTTCGATGTTTCCCCACTGCTGCGCCATCGCTTCCGCCGCGCGGATGCTCGGCCCGCTGATGTCGGAGCCGCCGCGGCTGAACTGATACTGGCTCTGCTCGGCGAGCGTCAGGCGCGTGAACGCGTTGAGGATGTTGTCCATGTTCCTGACGACATCGCGCGGGAACTGCTGCGCCATCAGATATTTCACCTGCGTTTCGGCGAGCTCGCGGCTCTGGTCCTGGCGCGCGCCGGCGGTGTCGGTGACGACGGTTTGCCTTGTTCCGAATGGCGATGCAACGAGTTCGGTCATATTCAATCCTGAAACGCCCACGAGGGCAGGGTGATCAAAGAAATCTCTTTCGAGTAGCCGGGCCATTCGCCGGTCTCGACGCAGCGCGCATACGTCCGCAGGTTGCGCTGATATTCCGCGCGGCCCTGCGCCTTCGAGGGATCGTCGAGCATCATTGCGTGCGCGGCATAGGGCCATTCGGTTTCGACGGCGACGAAGATGAACGCGAGCACGTCACGCCCGCTGGCCGCGGCATAACCATCGGTGTAGAAGGCGTCCTGCACGTGGTAACGCTTGCGCGCCGCCTGCCGTGCGAACTCGCTCGCTCCGGCGCTGCTGAATGTTTTCACGTCGACGAGAATCGCAGCGGCGTCGGTCGCCTCGTAGATCCAGTCCGGCCGGCAGCGGCACGCGACGCCGGTCTCGGGATCGCGCCAGAACGCGCTCACTTCAGCGCGTCCGCGCGACAGCGCCTCGCGGATATCCGGCAGCGCGCGCACCGATTCAGCCTGGCGCATCGCCGCGTCGTATTGCCCGGGCGATATCACGGTGACGCCCTGCGTGCGCTCGTTGAATTCGCGCCACCACGCCATTGCGCGGATGCTCGCCTCCGAAGGTTTCGCTGCATGCCACTGCGCGTCGGTCGGGCGGCGCGGCGCATCGTTGGGGATCGTCACGTAGCGCTGCGCGAATTCATCGGGCTCCAGAATCGCGCAGTGCGCCAGATTGCCCTCGAGCTGTCCGGCGCGCTCACGCGGCGCCGGCCGATTCGGATCGCGGTGCAGCGCGAAAAAATGCGCGGGCGAAACGTGCAGATCGTCGAGTCCCGACTTCGAGACGTCGGGGAGTGCGTGATACTGCTCGATCGTGAGGTCGGACCGGATCAATGCGACTTCCTGCGCGCGTCGGCGTGGCCCTGGCGGTACGCGAAGTCGTCTTCGAGCGGCCCGCTTCCGCGCATGGCATCTCGCCAACCGCGCTGATGCGCGCGAATCATGCGGGCCTGGAAGTTAGCAAGGCACTCGACGAGCGCGCCACCCGGCAATGCGCGCAGCCCGGACGGTGTCGTGATTTCACGCGACATGACTGCCTCCCGCAGGACCAAAAAACGCGACGATGTCCGGATGGCGACGAGGGACGATTTCGGCAAGTTTCTGAGCGCGATTTCGCGCTTCTTGCTCGACGAGCGGAACGCGCCGTGTCTTCGACTTCTGCGTGGCATCAGGCTTATCGCCGAGCGCCCAAATGCGGGACGGTCGACCGGTCGATCGCGGCGGCACGATCTCCACGACATGCACGAGCTTCGGCTTCATGCGGTGCAGGCGCACCATGCGTGAGTTGATCGCGTTCGGTGTCTCCCCGAGGACAGCGGCGAGTTCGGTCGCCTCGGCGCGCCCGAGTTGTTTCAGTGCTTCGAGTGTCTGACGTCGCGTCTCCGAAAAATTCGTACGCTGCGACGCATGTTTCGCCTTGCTCAAAATCAGTCGTACTCCTTAAATAGTCCGATGCGTTCAATCGGTCGCAAACTTGATGTTCCAGTTCACACATTCGCGCGTCCTGCTGTCGATGCGCCCGCCGGATCATCGTGCCTGGAACCGGCGCTAGGGCGGCCGCCGATCAAACCGCGGCTACAGCACGGAGGCAGTGCTTCACAGTCCAGATGCTGGCACGGATGTTTGCTCTTGCCTCGTTGAGTTCGATGTCGGTGACCGACATTTCGAGGGCATCGCGCGCGGCTTCGAGCGTGTCGAGCAGCTTCTGCATGTCGTGCTTGCTCATGCGTCCTCCGCAGGTTCGCGCAGTCGCGCTTTGAATTCGGCAATTTCGCGGTCCACCACCGCGTTGAACGCGCTGCGCATGATGAGAACGATCGTCGAGTTGTGCTCCGCCGTGTCACCGTTGCACAGCGCTTCCATCAGCGCGCTATGCCGGCCCTCGGGCATGTCGTCGAGCGCATCGAACACTTCGTGTTCAAGCACTTCCAGACTAATTGCTGCGCGGAGCTGCTCGTCGTCAACGACGTCGAAACGTGCAAGATCACGATCGATTGCGCGGTCGCGCATTGCTTCGGTTCGCGGAATGGATTGCATGGCTCACCCATCTTTCGTGACACGCAGCGCGGGACGCGCGGGTGGTGTCGATGGCTTAATAATACCAAATAGTATTGATGTGTCAACACCAAATGGTAATTTAACTTTCGTCGCGGGAGAGAAAGGCCGCGGTCTCAGTGAGCGCGTTGATCGCCAGCATTCTGTTTTGGCGATAAGTTCCAGAGCGACTCACGCGGTGCGTGCCGTCTTCGTTCGGCACAATCAGGATGTGATTCTTGGGAAGTTCAGGAGGAGGCGGAGGCGTGCTGGCGCCTGACGTGCCACTGCCGTGACGCGGTCGACGCGAAAAAAACGCCCTACCGTCGATGACTGTCATCACACGCGTCCTCGGCATGCCAAGGCGACGGCTTGCGATACGGTCCTTGCTGAATTTGTCCGGTGGAGACGATGCGCCGTGCCGTGGAGCGGGCTGAAGTGTGCTTCTGAGTTAGTTAGACAGCTCACTTGTTTTTGGAATATTTCGCTCAAACCGGATAAATATGAAGCATAAATTACTCGGTTATACCGCGAAATGGCAGCGGATATTGTTGGTGGGTAGCCTAATTGTCAGCACGCAGCGTAAAGAATTGTCAGCGCGCAATTATTGGCGAACAGGATGATTTGGTGCGCTCAACCCGACACTTTGAGGGCCCGGGTGCCGCGGCAGAAAAGAAAAGAGCCGCTTTCGCGGCTCTCAGCATGCTTTCTTTTTCGTTGCGATTGATCGGGGTCTCCCGACGGAAAAAGACTCAACCTCGTCCCCAAAGCCCTCTTCCGTGTGTTTGATCGCGGCGCTTGCACGCTTCGCGCGCAGCACCTTTTCCAGAACTTCGATAGCCGTCACGAGATCGTTTTCGCTGACGGAATCCAGAGCGGCGATGATCGCTCCGGCCTGTGGGCTGACGTAGCCCGCGCCGTGCGCCTGTTTTTCGTCCCGAGCCTCGTCCAGCCAGCCCTCCGGGAGATGGAGCGCGACCTCGATCTTTCGGGCCTTTTTCTCGCCGAACGACTTCCTGCCTCCCAGGATTCCGGAAATCTCGCTCTGGTTTTCGCCGGACGCGCGCAGAAACTCGGCCTGACTGCCCTCGTACTGAGCGTCGATGAGTTCGCGCAAGCGAAGTCGGCGGATGTCGGCAAGGTTCATAGAGAAATTATCCGATCCTATTACTAAAAGGTAAAACACCAAAAAGTATCTAAATAAGAGAACCGTTTGGTAATATTCTTCGTATGGATACTCTTCGAACATTTCTCAACAGCCTTGCGCCGGACGAGCAGGATCGGTTTGCCGCGGATTGCGGCACGTCGCTCGGCTACATCCGCAAATGTATCAGCGGTGGCGGACGGTTCAGCGCAGCGCTTTGCATCGCTATTGAGCGAAAGGCGCGAACCGCGCAACCGGATCTCATCGTGCGTTGCGAAGATCTGCGCCCCGATTTGCTCGACGACTGGCTGTATATGCGAAACAGCGGGTGCGCGGAGGTCGACAGCGCCCAGGGAATCTCAACGCCGATCACGGCAGGGGAGATGGCGTGAAGCGGTCAGCCCCCCGTAGTGGAGGGCACCGTCGGAACGACCCGGCGCACCGGAGCGCCGTGCCCGGACGTGAACCACGTAGAGCCGCGCATTCCCTTGAACTCACGATTCGCTCGCCGTGACCGCGAGCGCGCACAGTAGCTATGGCCCGTATTCGTTCGATCAAACCAGAATTTTGGACTGCAGAGCAAGTCATGGACTTGTCACGCGATGCGCGGCTCGCCTTCATCGGCCTGTGGAATTTCTGCGATGACGCCGGCATCCATCCGGCGAAACTGAAGACACTGAAAGCCGAGGTCTTTCCGGCAGATGACCTGACCGGCGACGATGTTCGCCGAATGGTCGACGAATGCATCGCGGTCGGTCTCGTTGACGAGTACGACGTGGACGGAGAGTTCTACTGGCTCGTCACCGGCTGGCACCACCAGAAGATCGAGAAGCCGAGTTTCAAACATCCCACGCCGGACGGCACGTACCCGGACGGCGCGGCGAAGCGCCGGCAAACCCGCATGAAAGCGCAAAAATCGTCGACTGTGCATGGAGCAGTCGGCGACGAGTCGGCGCGCGATGGCCGAGTCGTCGCCGAACCCTCACCCCCGGAGAGGAGCGGAGAGGAATGGAATGGAGAGGAATGGAGTAAGGAGGTTCCAGGAAGCGCTGAAGATGCGCGTGCGCGCGGGCGCGAAGGAACGCCGCCTTCGGCTGATCGCGCTGTCGACATCGCGGTGTACTTGCGTCGGCGGGGCGTGATTGGCGCGAACAGCGCGAACCCCAACATCGCTGCGTGGGCAGATGACCTCAGGGTGACAACGGAGATTCTCGATGCAGGGCTGTCCGTTGTCGCTTCGCGCAATCTCAGCAAGGCGATCGGACCGAACTATCTCGCGCCGATCATCGGTGATCTGTTGAATCCGAAGGCATCGGCGAAAGCGCGCGGCGCTCGGCAGCGTGAGCAGCCGAGCCGTCAGGAGACGTTGGAGCGCCGGAATCGAGAAGTCGCCGAGCAAATCGCAAGGGAGTATCAGGATGCAAACCACTGAAATCGGCCGCTTCACGGCGATGCTTTCGGACGTCTATGCCTTTTACGGCAAAGAACTGTCGGCGTTCGCCGGGCGCGTCTGGACGCAGGCGATGGGTCCGTTCGACCTCGAGGCCGTCGCCGATGCGCTCAACCGCCATCTGCTGAATCCGGACGCGGGCCAGTTCCTGCCGAAGCCGGCGGACGTCGTGCGAATGCTTGATGGCGGCACGCAGGACGCGGCATTGCTCGCGTGGTCGAAGGTCGATCGCGCGTTGCGCGAGGTGGGCGCATATCGCAGCGTCGTCTTCGACGATCCTGTCATCCATCGCGTGCTGACGGACATGGGTGGATGGATTCCTCTGGGTCAGAAAACGGAAAACGAATGGCCATTCGTGCGGAACGAATTCGTCAATCGGTATCGAGGGTATCGGATGCGCAGCGAGGTGCCCGCTTATGTGCCGGTGCTGACGGGCATTGCCGACGCGCAAAACACGCGGACCGGGCAGCGCAGTCAGGAGCCGATTCTGATCGGCGATGCGGCCGCGGCGGAGCGAGTTTTCAGAAGCGGTTCTGACCAGCCTCTGCTGGCAGTGACGCCGCGCAGTGCGCCCGTCACGGCATTGGCCGATGCGGTCGCCGCGTGAATACGCAGGCAAGGAGGGCGAGGACATGAACCCGAGCGTCGCGGACGGGTGCTGGTCGTCGTCGGGAGACTGAAATGAACGTCACGCAACTCGCGGGTTCGCTGCCGCGCGATCCGCGATTCCGCGAGTGGATGT
Organism: Caballeronia temeraria; assembly: GCF_001544795.2. Classification (GTDB taxonomy): domain Bacteria; phylum Pseudomonadota; class Gammaproteobacteria; order Burkholderiales; family Burkholderiaceae; genus Caballeronia; species Caballeronia temeraria. The sequence continues at coordinate 212,038 of NZ_FCOI02000009.1, forward strand.
CGGACTGTTGCGGGCAGACCCTCGACGAATCCGGATGCGCGCAGATGATTCGCGAGTTCTGCGGCGTGACGAGTCGGCGGGAGATCGCGACGGATGCGCAGGCAACGGCAGCATTCGAGCAGTACGTGCGAAGGCCGTTCGTGAGATGGCGAGAGCAGCGGGATGCGGAACGGATTCATGGATGAATGGGCACGGGTGCATCGGCTCGTCGCGACGCTTGGCACGCGCTGAAGTCGAAGTTTCTCGAAGGAGCGCCCTGAATTGTTCAGGTGATGCTCAGAAATGTTCAGGTGATGTTCAGGTACATCACGATGCGGTTTGATTTACAGAACGGCGCAGGCGCCGGATTCAATACGAGGTAGGCATGAACGCCCCAACGAGGTACCGCCAGAGCAACGAGGCTCACGAAGACGCCGGCCCCTCAACCGGCAAGAGGGTTGCTCTCGCATCCGCGCCGGCGTCGGCATCGATCGAGATGACCGACTTGAGCTTCAAGACGGGACGACAATCGCAAGCCCTGCGAAAGAGGCGATCGACGCGCGCCATGATCGGACTGCTCCTGCAGATTGTCGGCGCGCTCTTCGTTGGTCTCGCAGTGCTGGGTTCGCTTGGCGTGATCGACATGCGCGTGTGCATCTCGAGCGCGGGCGGGTGTAATGCGCCGGCGCCCGTCGGCTCGGCCGGAAGGATGCGCGCGTGAGCACGCTCATCGGCACGAAGATTCGCGGTGCGACGCGCACGCTGCGCTCGCGCAAGGCCGCGCCACTCGAGCCGTCGCAACGCAAGATGGTCGGTGCGAAGACACCGACCGCGCCGAGTGCGCTGGAGGAAGCGTTCGCGCTTCAGGTGCGCGCGGCGAAGTTGCCGGCGCCGGTGCGCGAGCATCGGTTCCACCCGACGCGGCGCTGGAGGTTCGATTTCGCGTGGCCGGTATCGCGCATCGCGGTCGAGATCGAAGGCGGTACATGGAGCGGCGGGCGACACACACGCGGCAGTGGATTCGAGGCGGACTGCATCAAGTACAACGCGGCGGCTGTCCTCGACTGGCGCGTGCTGCGCGTGACGGGTTCGATGGTGAAAGACGGTTCGGCGCTCGCAGCAGTGCGCCAATTGTTGAGTGAGACTTTACGGGGATAGCATGCAGACGGACGAGATCGACGACCTGCTGGTGGACTGGTACGGGTGGAGCAGCACATACCAGGGTGTCGCGGGCTACGCGCGCACGGACGCGACGTGCCGCGGCTTCCGGATCAGCCGGCAGTGGGATGACCTGTCGGACACGGTCGACGCCCAACTGCGTGAGAGCGTCGGCAAAATTGTCGAGCCGATCGTCGAGCGCCTCGACATTCGGCTGCGGATCGCGGTGAACACGGCGGTGCGCAACTTCAGAGCCGGGCGCACGGTGTTTCGGAATCCGCGCTATCCGGAAACGCAGGACGCGGACTATGCGAAGGCGAAGCAGGTGATGAGGCCGCAACTCGCGGCCCGGAATCTTGTTCGGGGCCTTGTAAACCCGGAGAAAATTTCGTAGTATCTGCGCCGAGGGGAGAGTTGCGTCTGACGAAAACGCGGCTGTGGCGTAGGTCGATCGAAATAGCACCGCAACGCACTGCTAAGGCGGCGACGAAAGGTTCGATCTCTAGCCGCAAACCCGCATTCAAGTCCAGCGCATCCACCCGCAATACATTCCGCCCAGACAGCTCACGCCTCTGGGCGTTTTTCATTTCCGCGAGCGTCGTTTAGCAATCGGGATGGACTGCATATATTTGTCGCCCTGTCGGTTGTCGCGGGTTTTCGCCGCAACTAAATCCGTGAGGCAAGCCGCCAGAGGAATTCGCCAGGAGTCCAGAGGCCTCGCTTCGGAAGACGCGAGCGAAGCGTTCGCAAGGGCACGAAGATTTCTATAGCCATGACGACAGTCAGCCTGCGAAATGATCCGAAGCCTGATCACTGGCACACGCTCACCTTACCATTGGAGAATCCTGCGAATGGGATGCCCCTGCAAAAAGCGGCTGCCTCCGCCGCCGCCGAAGAAGCGATGAAGCTGAATCCTTGTGATCGCGACGACAGCCGCATCGGCCGTGCGCTCGTGTGGCTCACGCTCGGTACGGACTGCCGGTGTTGCATCGGCACGCGGATCGTGGTGGCGTCGATCATTGGACTGGCTGTCGGGGCGGCGCTCGGCAGGCTGCTTTAAGCAAAATGGCGACGGCCAAACAACTCCGGTTCGTCGACGAGTTCATGGTCGACCGCAACGCCTCGCGCGCGTACCAGGCGGCGGGCTACACGGCGAAAGGAAATTCGGCGGAAGTCGCAGCATGCCGGCTGCTGCGTGATCCGGAGATTCAGGCACTCGTTGAGCAACGCGAGGCCGATCTGCGTGAACGCGTCGAGGTTCGGCAGGAGCAGGTCGTCGACTTGCTGTGGGACATCGCGCGCGCCGATGCGAACGATCTGATTCAGCACCGGCGGCTGTGCTGCCGCTACTGCTACGGCGATGGTCATCGATATCAACGCACCGCAGGCGAGCGCGAACGCGACGTCGCGTTGTGGGAAGCCGAGCAGCGCGAAGCACAAGACGATGCACCCGTGACCGCCTTCGACGAGATGGGTGGCATCGGTTATCACAAGCTGAAAGCGCCCAATCCGGATTGCCCGGAGTGCTTCGGCGAGGGCGTCTCCGACATCTTCATTCCGGACACGCGCCTACTGACCGGTCCGGCGCGCACGCTGTACGCCGGCGTGAAGGTCATGAAAAACAGCATCGAAGTGAAGATGCATTCACGCGTCGATACGCTGAACAAGGTCGGGCAGCACCTCGGCATGTTCAAGGAGGTGCACGAGCACCGGGGCGCGGTCGGCATTGTCGACGTGTCGGAGCATGTCACCGCGGACATGAAAGAGCGTGTCGCGAAGGAAATGTTGCGCGGCGCAGGGTATGCATTCGATGACGAGTGAAGAGACGAGCACGATGCTGGTCGCGGCGCGCGACAGCCTGATCGTCTACAGCCTCATGGTCGACGCGCGATACCGCGCGAACAGGTTTCACCGCTTCCTGGCGGCGGCGCTGGAGAAAGCGGTCACCGAGGGACGTGGGCGAATCATGGTGTTCGCACCGCCGCAGCACGGCAAGAGCGAGATCGTCAGCCGCAAGCTGCCCGCGTGGATTATGGGACGTCATCCGGACTGGCCGATCATCGCGGCGAGCTACGGCGATGATCTGGTCGAACTGAACGGCGGCGCCGTGCGCGGGATGGTCGCGTCTCCGATGCATCGGGCGATCTTTCCGGAATCGCAGATCGACCCGAGCAACAGCGCGAAGCGCGACTTCAAGACGACCGCGAGCGGCCACTATCTTGGTGTGACGATTCGAGGCGGGGGCACCGGTTTTCCGGCTCGCTGCATGTTGATCGACGATCCGTTCAAGAGCCGCGCTGAAGCCGAATCCGGCACGTTCCGCGAGCACGTAAAGGACTGGTATCGCTCGGTCGTGTCCACGCGACTCGCCGAGGACTCGATCCTCATCGTCATGCACACGCGCTGGCATGAGGACGATCTCGCGGGCTGGCTGCTGCGCGAGCACGCACACGAAGACTGGACCGTCATCAACCTGCCTGCGATCGCCGAGGAAGATGACGCGATGGGACGCAGACCCGGCGAGCCGCTCGTGCCCGAGCGCTTCAGCGCGAAAGCGCTTGATCAGAAGCGCATCACGGTGGGCAGCCGCGAGTGGGTGGCGCTTTATCAGCAGCGGCCGGCGCCGAAAGGCGGCGGCGTGTTCCGAAAAGACTGGCTCAAGTTCTACGAGCAGAAGGACTTGATGCGTGCAGTCTGGATGATGAACAGATATCTGTTGATCGATCCGGCGCGCACGCAGAAGAAGACGAGCGACTACACGGCGATCATCGTCGTGGGTCTGCATGTCGATGGCAATTACTATCTGATCGATGCGATCTACGACCGCCTCACGCTGAAGCAGCGCGGGGAGACCGTGATCGACATGCATCGCAAGTGGACGCCTGCGCTGACCGGCTACAAGCGGACCGGCCACGAGCAGGACATCGAATACCTGAGCGAGGTCCAGGGCCGAGAGAACTATCGGTTCGGCGTCGTAGCGCTTGCCGAAAGCGGCTCGAAAGAGGACCGCATCAAGCGCCTTGCGCCGAATTTCGAGGCGGAGAAGTGGTGGTTCCCTCGAACGATGTGGAAGACAGGAAGCGACGAACAGCCGCGCGATCTGATCGCTCAGTTCATCGACGAGGAATACGCCGCATTTCCAGCCGGCAGGCACGACGACTTTCTCGACTGCCTGTCCGGCATTAAAGATATCGACGCGCGCTGGCCGATGGGCGCGCCGCAACGAAGCAGAAGCAAAAGCAAAAGCGAGGGATTTATCGTATGAGCGTCTCCCTGATCGGGATGAAGGCGAAGCCCGGCAGGGAGCTGCCGCCACCCGGCGCGCGCTTTCCTGACGTTGTCGAGGAACAGGCGAGTGCGCCGATCGCGGATCTGGCCGCATACGTGCGTGAATGCTTCGACGCGAATCAGCGGCACCGCCAGTCGTCCGGCATCGAGGAAGTCATTCTGCAATGCACCCGGCAGCGCAATGGCGAATACGATCCCGACGACAAAGCGAAGATGGGCAACGTCGACGTCTTCATCAACGTGACGGGGCTGAAGTGCCGCGCCGCGGAGTCGTGGCTGAAGGACGTGCTGGTCAATGTCGAAGCTCAACCGTGGACCATTTCGGCTACGCCGATTCCCGAGTTGTCGGCCGACCTGATTTCGCAGGTCGAACAGCTCGTGAGGGCGGAGATCGTGGCGCGCGGTTATGCGAGTCCGTCGCTTGATTCCGCACGCGCGAGGGAGTTGAAGAAATCCGCACTCGACGCGATGCAGCAGCTCGCGGCGGACGCGTGCAGCCGCATGAGCGACAAGATCAACGACCAGCTCACGGAAGCGAACTGGAAGGCGGTGTTCGAGCAGTGGCAATCGGACATCGTGACGTACCCGGCGGGCATCATCAAGGGGCCGGTCGTGCGCACGCGGCGCGCGCTGCGCTGGATCGGCAACGAGCTGATTCCGGACAGCGAGGCGGCGCTCGCAGTCGAGCGTGTCGCACCGATCGACTTCTATCCGTCCGCTGAAGCGACGAATCCGCAGGACGCGAACTCGGTGATCGAGCGCATGCGGATGACGAAAGCGAAACTGTACGAGTGCATCGGCCTGCCGCACTTCGATGAAGCCACGATTCGTCTGTGTATCGCGGAGTTCGAATTCGGTTTCCGTGACTGGTTGTCGAGCGATGCCGCAGTCGCTCGCGACGAGAAGAAAGACGGCGCGCTCTGGGGCGACAGCGAGACGATCGACGTGCTCGATTTCTGGGGGCGCGTGCAGGGCAGCAAGCTGATGGAGTGGGGCGTCAGAGTCGACGATCCCGAGGCGCAGTACGAAGCGAATGTGTGGCTCGTCGGCGACTACGCGATCCGCGCGCTGCTGAATCCCGATCCGCTCGGCCGGCGGCCGTACCACAAGACGAGCTTCAATCGGTTGCCGGGTCAGTTCTGGGGCGAAGGCGTGCCGCAGATGATTCGCGACATTCAGCGCTCGGCGAACGGTGCGGCAAGGTCGCTGTTGCGAAACATGGCGTACGCGAGTGGCCCGATGGTCGAAGTCGACATCGATCGCATGGATGACTCCGAGGACGATCCCGAGAAGATCGTGCCGTGGAAGGTCTATTTCGTGAAGCCGAGCAGCGCGCCGGGCGGCAGCAGTGCCGTGCGGTACGTGGTCGCGCCGAGCATTGCGGGCGACCTGATGAGCATCTTCAATCGCTTCCTGCAACTTTCGGACGACTACAGCGGAATCCCTGCGTACACGTACGGCAATCCGCAGGTGGGCGGCGCAGGCGCGACGATGGGCGGCCTTTCGCTGCTTTACGGCGGCGCACTGAAGGGCATCAAGTCGGCGATCATGAATATCGACCGCGACGGAATCGAGCCGCTCATCACGCAGATGTGGACGTTCAACATGCTGTTCGATCCGGACATGTCGCTGAAGGCCGATGCGAAGGTCGTGGCGAACGGCGCCGAAGGCATCTTGCAGCGAGAGCAGGGACAGGCGCGCAGCATCGAGACGCTTCGGACGATTACGCCGTATGTGCAAGGCGGCGCGATTCCGCCGCAGGCTGTGCAGGACATTCTGCGGCAGTGGCTGTCGGGTCAGGGCTTCGATGTCTCGCACTGGTTCCCGAACAGTGGAATCGATTCAGAGATCGCGGCGGCGATGGGCGCCCAGACCGCGGTCAACGCAGCACCGCAACCTGGTCCTGTCCCCGGTACGCCCCCGCCGGCGCTCGACGGGCGACAAGCGTCAGTCCTGCAGGTGCAGCAGCAAAGTCAAATACCGGCCCCACCAGGGGCCGCTTCTTTTTGAGGATCACGATGAGACTGGATGGCTACCCCGTGGAAGCGGGTGATCGGGTCTACGACCTTTTCTTCGGCGACGGTGTCGTGAAGAACCTTTTGCCGGACGGCCGGGCGAACGTGGCCTTCGGCGTGCGCTCGTTCACGTACGACGAGCGCGGCGTCGGGCAGCACGGCCGCCGGTCGCTGTACTGGCACAACCCGATCATTCTCGTGCCGCAGAAGGACGACGCGCAGTGGGCGCTTCAGCGACGCCTGAACACGGCGATCGCGAACGAACTTCAGCCGGGCCGGGTGTGACATGGCGATCCAAACGATAGCCGGTCACAACGGACTGCGCGCAGCGGCCGATAGCGATCAGTGGCTGCTCTTCGGGCCGTTCAGCGAATCGAACGTGTCGCGCAATGTCGAAGTGGGCGCAGTGCCGATCGTCGTACGTGCGTTTAACCTGCAGGCCGAAGATGTCGTTCTCGTCGAAATGATCGATGGCGACGGCGCCGGTTCGATGTTTTCTCCGTTCTGCCCGTTCGACGGGCAGTCGACCCTGACGATGAAGCGCAATGTCTTGCCGATCGGCTTGCCGGGGCGGTATCGCTTCGTGCTTCAGCGAACGGACGGCGGCTCACCGGCGCTCGGACTGGTAACGGTGCGCGCGTCGCAGGCACCGATGTCGCATGAGTTCCTGGGCGCCTACCTGAAGTGCGGGAGCAGCACATGAGCCTGAACGGCGGCGGCGCAAGCCGCACGAAGCGCACGGCGTTCATGGATGTGCAGGAGTTGTTCGGCGCGCAATCCGTGAGCGAGGTTTCGCCCACGATTCAGGTCGACGACGAGCCCTACATCATCCGCGCGCACGGCCTGGGTGCGGGCGAAAGCGTCGCGGTCGAGATGGTCGATGGACCGGGCGAGGGCAAGTACACAACGCCCTACATGATGAACGGTTGTCAGGTCAGGTTGACGCGCAAGTGCAACCTGACGGTCATCGCGATTCCGGGGCGCTATCGCCTTATTTTGAATGGCGCAGTCGGCGTCGCGTATGTGACCGCGATCAAAGCGTCGACGACGCACGAATATCTTCTTGGAGCAATGAACATGGGTGGCTGCTGCGGCGAATCGCCGACGACACTGCCGCCGTCCGGTCCTGCCGGCGGCGATCTGACTGGCACGTATCCGAATCCGCAGATCATCGGGCTCAGCGCGATCTCGCGCATCCTCGGCGACGCGAACGCCAAGACGCTGCTGGAACAGTCGATCAAATCGCTGTTTCCGGCCGTGAACGCGGGCGACGTCGCGGGCGCGATCTCGAGGGACGCGAATGCTCAGGCGACGTTGGCAAATGCGCTGTGCGGCGCGCTCGCGTGCTGCATCGATGACGCCACGAAGCAATGGCAGCGAACGGACGATGAGATCGCTGGCGTCCTGAAGCGCTGCGACGGATCGAAACACGTCGCGGGCAACGCATTGCCGACGTGCCAGGAAGTCGACGACAAGATCAGCCAGGCGGTCGGCGGCGTCACGGTCGATAAGTTTCTCGACCTCGTTCAATACGATCCTGCGACGCACACCCTGACGCTCGCGGTGCAAGGTGGCGAGACGTTCACCGTGAATCTCAGCGATCTGGTTCCGGTGGTCGCAAGCTCGCAGAGCATCAATGGCGATGGGACTGCAGGCGCGCCGTTGTCGGTTCGCGTGAAGGCCGGTGGCGGCATCACGATCGCGTCGGATGGCCTGGCCTTATCGCCGGGCGCAGCATCGGCGCCGAACACGAGTTCCGGCGACGAACTGCCGACGGCAATCTACGGCGCTCGCGATGCCTTGCTGGGCAAGCCCGATGGCTGGATGTCGATCAATGGCAAGCGCGTGCCGTACTGGAACTGAGGATAAGCATCATGACCACGAAAACTCCGATCGTGCTCGACAACGGCAAGCACGTGCCACTCGCAGATGGCGACACTTTGCCTTCAAATGGGCAACCCTCCGTGCGCTTTTCGATAACCCTGCGATCGGGCGAAATGGAGGTATTCAATTCCGGCTACGACGTCTGGAATGGCCAGTGGGGACTCGGGAATTGGGGCGACAAGAGTGCGACGATCGATGCATCGACCGGCGCAATTGTCGTTCCAGTCGGCGGGATGTATCGGGTGACCGGAATGATGTCCGGGACGGCCGCTGCGAACGGTACCATTTCGGGCTATTTGAATCAGCCTAAGGACATATGCGGGGACCCTGCGTACCCGCATCCGTACTACTTCGGATGCAGAACGGCCGTTTCTGCTGGTTTATGCATTTTGCCGTTCGCGGGGGTCGTCGGGGTGGGTACAGGGAATAAATTTTCGCTCTATCTGGCGCACAATTTCCAACTGTCTGGTGACAGCCATTTGAACTTCGAATTGATCGCCTGATGCCATGAACAACTCGAAATCCACTCCCAAGCCGCGCTGAGGTAGGTGATCTATGTCAGCTATGAGCCCGATCGTCCTAAACGACGGCAAGCATACCCCGCTCTCGAATGACGACACGCTGCCGGCGAGCGCAATCCCAATCTCCCAGGATGCGGGCAATACGTTAGCACGGCACGATGACGGTCTGTATGTACCGCAATCAACGCCGAAGATTCTGGTGGCCTTTTCGATTGCGCTTCGTCCGGGCGAGATGCAGGCGTTCAACTCTACGTTCAACGTCTGGAACGGCGAGTACGGGCTGGGCAATTACGGAAGTCAAGCAGTGACGATCGATGCGACCACGGGGGCGGTGATCGTGCCTGTCGAGGGCATGTATCGGATGACCGGCATGATCGTCGGATCGGTCAATCCCGGAGGTTCGGCGTCGGCGTATATCAATAGCGCGAGAAATGAGATCAGCGATCCTGCGTACCCCTTCCCGTTTTATACCGGCTGCGCGACTACGCTGGCGGCGGGACAATGTACGTTCGGCTTTACCGGGCTTGTTGGCCTGAGTCCGAATCGAAAGTTCTCCATATATCTATCGAACAACCTGTCGCCAAATGATCCGTACTGCCGTTTGAGTTTCGAATTGATTGGCTGACTTCGAGCAAGCATCGAGGAGAGGTTAATGAGCAAATCCCCATCCACACCCAAGCCGCGCGTCCTCGAAAAGGTCGTGAAAATCAAAACGCCGATCGTCAAGGCGCGTGCAAAGCAGGTCTCGGTAAAGCGCCCCGTCACGCGATCGTGCAACTGCGGCGGCGGGCTGAAGTGAAGCGTCCCACAGATCGGCAGCGCGCAGCAATCGACAGCCTCCAGCGCAACGGCGATGCGTATCGATCGTTTCTGGAGTGGTTGCACGAAGTGCGCGTCGACGTGCTCGCAGAGTGCGCGCGCATGGATGACGACATCCAGATCCGCCGCCTCCAGGGCGAAGCCCGCTGCCTTGCCGATCTGATTTCAACGCTGAAGCCGAAAGACTGACTTCAACGACATTCGAACGCGCCGACCAGCAGAAATGCTCGTCGGCTTTTTTGTTGCCCGCGATTTCGCTGCTCGCTCGCGGGCGTTTTTCATTTGTGACTTCCGCTTTGCGCGGCTCACGGAGTAAATCATGGCAACACGACTGCCGCGCCATCTGCGCGGAAAATTCAGCGACACCGACGGCGCACCGATCCTCACGACCGATCCGGCTGGCGATGACGCCACTTCCGGCACGGGCGCAATGCTTATCGATACGCCAGATGCAAGCACCGGCGACGCGCAACCGTTCGACACGACGGGCGTGACGTTGACACACGTGACGACGATCAAACCTGACGACGATCTGCCGCCGGGCCGCAGCGCAGACGCAAGGGATGTCCCGGCCGAAGCGGGTTCCGGCGATGCGAACTATCGACGCATGGAAGGGCGATACAAAGCCCAGATCAAGCGTCTCGAGGATCGCATCAACGAGTTGACCGAACACGCACGCGGCACGGGCGCGATTACCGACATGCTCATGGAGGCGCGGCGCGAGCTCGCAGAGCTGCGCTCGGGCGACGCTCCGAACGGCGCGTCGGCGCGCGCGGCAGCGATCAACGAGCCGCAGGTGCCGAAGCTTCCCGAGCTTACGGACGACGAACTCGCCATGTACGGCGAGTTCGCACCGGTCGCCGACAAGCTGATCGCGCGGGCACAGGCGCCGCTGCTCGCCAAGCTTGCAGAGATCGAGCGAAGCAGCGGTACGCTCGGCGAGCGGCTGGGGCGATCGGAAGAACAGCGCTTCGTCGACCGCGTCGGTGCGGCAGTCGGCAACATGGACGCGATCACCGCGGCGCCCGAATGGCAGGAATACCTCGAGCGCGATATCCCGTTCGCGGGAATGAAGATTGGACGGGCCTTGCTCGACGCGCATACCGCGCGCGACCTCAATCGCATCACGTCGATCTTTCATGGTTTCCGCGAAGCGCACAGCCACTTCGCGGATGACGTTCAGAACGCAACCGGCACGAACGGCGCAGTCCGCGGTATGCAGGCGCTCAACCAGGCGCAGCGTTCCGGGCTCGCGCAATTCGCAACACCCAACCGAACTGCCGCGAATGGCAGCGGCACGCCCAGGCCGCGCTTCAAGGATTCCGACTACCGCAACAAGGCCGCGCAAATGCGAGCCGGGCGGTTGACGAAGCAGGAGTTCATGCAGTTCGAAAACGATTTTCTTGAGGCCAAACGGGCGGGCCTCGTTGCTAAAAATTAGGAGTTGAAACATGAAGAGTTCCGCTGGATACAGTCAGTACGCGGACGCCCTGATTACCCCGCAGTTCGGCGATCGCCTGATCGCGCGCGGCTACTGCGACTTCGTTTCCGGTGATATCACCGACACGGACTATACGGGCGACCTGAGCAAGTGCGGTGATCAGATCACGTACTTCATCGAACCCGACGTCGAGATTCACGACTACCAGAAGAACGGCGTCGTCAAGCCGCAGGAACTGGAAAGCGAGTCCGTGACGATGGTCGTGGACCGCGCGAAGTATTACTGCGTGAAACTGGACCGCGTCGACGAAAAGCAGGTTTGCTTCATCGATGACTGGACGAACGCGTTCCTGAAGCGCGCCAGCTACAACATGAAGCGCCTCATCGACCCTGAAGTCCTGATGCGCATGGCGATCGAAACGGCGCCGACGAACAAGGGCATGGACGCCGGCAAGGAATCGCAGTCGCAGGATCTCGGCGAAATCGGCAATCCGGTGCCGATCAGCGCGCTGAACATCATCGAAGTGCTCACGCGCCTCGATGTCGTGCTGCGTGAATCGTGCCGCTGGGAAGACGGCGCGATGTTCGTCGTACTGCCGAACATCGCGCGCAATGCGCTGATGGCGTCCGACCTGAAGGCCGCGTACCTCACGGGACAAGCTCAGTCGCCGCTGCTCAACGGCAAGTTCCCGCTCGTCATCATGGGCTTCAACGTGTACTTCACGGACATGGTGCCGAAGGTGCTCGACGTGGCGACGGGCAAGCAGGCGTACTGGATCGTTGCGGGCAATCGCAAGGCGACCGGCTTCGCTCAACAGCTCGAAGACCACGAGATCATCAACATGGAGAACTCGTTCGGTAAGTACTACCGCGGACTCTGGGTGTATGGCTCGAAACCCTTCTTGCCTGACGCGCTCGCCGCGCTCTACGCCACGTTCTGATCGACGATGCGCGGCATTGGTCGCGCATGCCTATAACGCACAGGAGTTACCTCATGTACCACCCGCTTTATCACGGCGGCAACGCCGTGCGCAATCCGGCTCAGGAGATGTATCCGGCCGCGACGCTAACGGTCGGCGATCATCTGACGCAGGCGGCGCACAAGGCGCCGGTCGCTTTCTCGAACACGCGTCTTTTCGACTTCAGCCAGAAGGACGGGCGCCGGCAAGCCGGGCTTCAGCAATATCTGAATCGTCAGGTGTCGAACGGCACGCCGCTGAAAACGGGCGACATCATCGGCGCGTGTGCGATCGGTGCGGGCTCGCTGCTGATCGGCTACGCGTGGGGCGTCGAGAATCCGGCCGACGGCGTCGCATTCAATATCAAGACGCACTTCGGCGGCCAATTGCTGGAAAACGTCAATGCCTCGTCGATCAACTCGAACGGCGCAATGCTCAAGACGCCGGTCTGGCTCAAGGACAACGAGATTATCGACGTCGAACTGACCAACTGGCCGACGACCGTGCCGAACGATCTGCGCTTCTGGGTGACGCCGATTCTGTTCGTGCCGCAGCGCGGTAACTGATCGACGCTACGCCGCAACCTTTGGGCCGCGCCAAGTGCGCGGCCTTCTTCCTTCAGGAGAAGAATATGGCGAAAACATTCGCTTATCGCGACGGTCACGGGACCATCTATCCTCCGCATCCGGCGATGCTCGCGCAACCCGGCCTCGTGCCAGGTCAGTACGACACCGAGACGAAGACGTTCACGCCGACGGGCAACCCCCAGCAGCAGACCGGAAGCATCATCACCGACGCTGGCTTCGGCGGACACCAGAAGGTGCTTTCGGGCCTCGGCGAGGATAAGGGCGCCAACACGGCGCCCCTCCGCGCGGGCGTGGCCTTCACGCTGCCGGCCGATCACGCCGACGCAGGCGCGCGCGCTGTCGAACTCGAGCAGCAGCTCGCGGAAGAGCAGGAGCGCAGTCGCGCCTTGGCCGCGCAGATCGAGATGTTGAGCATCCAGACTTCGCAGGCCGCTTCGACCGTTGAGCCCGACGCGAACGCCAGCGAGAAACAGGACGAAGCGACGAGCAACGACGCGGCGGCGAATACGTCGGCCAGCACCGGCTCGAAGCGCGTGCGTAAGACGAGCTGATGGCGACCGTCGGCGATCTTGCGCTGGAAGTCGCGGCGCTGCTGAACGATGCCGAGTCCGGGTACGAGTTCATTCGCTGGACCGAAGCCGAGCTGATCGAGTATGCGAACGACGGCGCGGCGCAAGTCGCCTCGCTGCGCCCGGACGACTTCGCGTCATCGCAGGAACTGACGCTTCAACCCGGCGCGCGGCAGACGTTGCCCAATGACGCGACACACTTCTACCGTGTCGACGGTACGCTCGACCAATACGGCGGCGTCGTCGGCATGCCGTCGGCGACCGACTACGGCGCAACGCGTATCGCCGCGTCATACTTCGACGACCTCGCGTGCGCGGCGTGTCGCAGCGGCGCTTATACCGTGCGCTCGTTTTCGTTCGACCCGACTTCTTCGCGGAGCTTTTTCGTCGATCCGCCGGTGCCCGCGGGCAAGCCGGTCAAGATCATGGTGACCTACGCCGCCGCGCTTGCGCGGGCGCAGGCCGACGATCCGCTGCCATTGCCTGAGCGTTACCACAACGCGGTGATCGAATGGATGCTCTACCGGGCCTTCTCGAAGGACACGGAAAGCGCGAGCGCGGCGAGTCACGCACAGGAGCATTTCGGTGCTTTCAACACGTTGGTCGCCGCATCGCAACAAGTCGACGATCGATATGACCGCAACGGAGGCATGAATGTCCGGACTCGTTGATCGCGTATCGCTCGATGTGTTCCTGCCCTTCGTGATGGCGGGTGCGCGCGGTCTGCCCGAATCAATGGCGCTCGCGTACATCCGGCAGGCGTGCATCGAGTTCGCGCAGCGCAGTAACATCCTGCGCCGCCGCGCCTTTATCGACATGCAGTGCGGTGTTACGGACTACCCCGTCTGGCCGGACGATTGCGAAGAGATCGCGCGCATCAACGCGGTGCGCGTTGGGCTGACGACGTATCGCGGCACGCGCGACACGATCGACCTGTGCCATTGCGGCTCGCGCTTCACGGTGCGCGACGGTTTGCTGCATCTTCCGACACCGCCGCACGGCGACCAGCCGCGCGCGGTCGAAGTTCGCTTCTGTGCGAAGCCCGCGCAGACGGCGTGCGAGGTCGACGCGATTCTGCATTCCGACTGGCAGGACGCGATCGAAGACGGCGCGCTCGCACGGATCTACCAATTGCCCGGCTACGAATTCACGCAGCCGATGCTCGCGACAACACGCGCAAGGAGCTTCTACGAGAAGATCGCGCGTGCCCGCGTGCGGGCGCTGAAGAGCGACACGTCAGCGACGCCGTTCGCCGTTGCTCCTTCCTTCATCTGACATGCGCCGACCCTCCCTCATTCGCCTCGACCGCTCGGTTGCGCAGACGGCGTTCGCGATCTCCGCGGCATGCGCGTGCGATGCGCCGCTGGAAAATGTGTCGATCACGCTGTGTCGCGCGGGGGCCGTCGAGCGGTGCGACGCGTGCCGAACCGATTACGGGGCGCACATGCTGCTCGCGACCGGCGTACATGGCGTGCGTCCCGTGCGCCGCTCCTGCGGTTGCCGTGTGCCCGAACACGTGCTGCGCCAGTGCGCAATCGAGCAGGACGACGATGGGCGTTACGTCTTCGCCTGGGACGCGCGCGTGCGCTCTCTGCCGGCCGGACTGTATCGCGCCGCGTTCACCGTCGGCTGTGCGCCGTGCGGCGAACTGCTCATGCAGATTCAGGACGACTGCGCCGTGACGGGCGCGGAGGACATCGCCTTCGATCGCGGCTGCGGGCCGGTCGATCCGACACAACCGTGGTGCGCGTCGCATGCGGCATCGTGCTGTGCGCCGACACCTGTTATCTACGTTCCAACCTACGACGTGCCGAGAGGCTGCTGATTATGTTTCGACCGATGGTGGGCTTCCAGGCCAGCCTGAAATGCAAACTTCAACCCGATGATGTAACGCTGCCGCTCTTTGCCGCCGACATCGCGAAGATCGCGGCCGCGCTGACGCAGACCGGCGATTACACGCGATTGTGGGTGATGGGCTCGCGCGCTCACGAGATCGTCAAGGTCACGGGTATCATCGACAGCGCTGTCATGATCGAGCGCAGTGACGAGAGCACGTGCGCGATCACGGCGCCGCTCGGTTCATGCGTGTCGTTCGTCTGGACGCAGCAGTGCGTCGCAGACTTCGTGCAGCAAGGCTGCGGCGGCGCCGAACCGGCCGTGTGCGAGGTGCTCGCCGGTTCGAATCGCGTCACGGTCACGAAGAGCGAATGCAGCGTGACGATCGACCGCCCGGCGTGCAGCGGAACGTCGTGGCGCGCGGGTAACGTAGAGTTCGCGCAGGACAGCGGTGGCTGCATCAGCGCCACGCCGCTCAAGACTCAACTCGGCGACGGCGAGTACGTCAACGCAAACGTGACCATCCGCGATGGCTACATCACGGCGATCGCTTCGGGCACGAATATCGTGTACACCGGCGGCGGTTGCTGCGACGGCGGGAGCGGTGGCGGCAGCGGCACGCAAGGACCGCCCGGGCCACAGGGTCCGCAAGGTCAACCCGGCCCGCAAGGCGTGCAGGGAAAGCAGGGCGTCGCTGGTCCGCAAGGTCCGCAGGGCCCGGCCGGCGCGGGAGGCACACAAGGAGTAGCGGGTCCGCAAGGACTCTCGGTTCTCAACGGTGCTGGCGCTCCGGCAGGGAGCGTGGGCAACAACGGCGAGTTCTACATCGACACGCTCGCGTCGACGATCTATGGTCCGAAGACGTCGAGCGGCTGGGGCGCCGGCGTGTCGCTCATCGGGAAGACCGGTGCGCAGGGCCCGGCGGGCGCCGATGGCGCGGTTGGTCCGGCAGGCCCGGCGGGCGCCGACGGCAAGCAGGCGAACTGGTCGCTCGTGCAGAGCGGTGGCGTGATCTACATCATCGGTCCGGTTGGTCTTTCCTTCTCGGTTGAGTCTGCGACGGGCGTGCAGGTGAGTACGGGCGGCACCATCCCGACCGGCGGCCGCTACGCTCAGCCGTATAGCACCGGCGCTGCGCCTACAGCGTTGTTCATCAAGTCCGGCGGCCTGTACGTGGGCTGCGGAACGGTGTCGATCTGATGGCGGTGCAGCGTTTCAATCGTTTCGGTGGCGTGCTGCCGCGCTACGACGCGACGCTGCTGCGCGAGAACATGGCGGCATCGGCCGAGAACGTGAAGCTGTGGCACGGCCGCCTCGAACCGTTCCGTCGCCCGGCGCCGCGCGAGACGGCCGACGTCGGATGCGTGCGAACGATGCATCGCTTTGGCTGCTGCTGGCTCGCGTGGGACGATCCGTGTGTCGAGGTGGCCGAGTGGCTGCCGACGTGCGAGCGCGTCTACGTCACAGGCGCCGCGGCGTATCCGATCGTCGCCGAGATGCCGGACGACGGCTGCGCGATGGACTGGAAGCGCGTCGGGCTGCCCGTGCCGGCCGACGCACCCACGGCGATCGCGCTCGATACAGCGAAGCCCGAGTTCACGACCAGCAGCCGCGCGTACGTCTACTGCTACCTGAATTCGTTCGGCGAGGAAGGCGCGCCGAGTTATCCGAGCGATGAGCTCCTCGACTGCGCAGAAGGCGGGCGCGTGCAGGTCTACATTCCTGCGCCGCCGGCGGGATGGGACATCGCGGGCATTCGTCTGTATCGACTCGCGGAGGGTTTCAACGACGGCACGCAGGCGGCCGCGCCCACAACGACGGCGTACCTGTTCGTCGCCGATCTGCCGCCGACGGCCCAACAGTACGTCGACGCCGCCACGAGCGACACACTCGGCGAGCCGATGCTGTCCGAGCAGTGCACGCCGCCGCCCTACGACCTCGAGAACATCACGCAGTTGCCGGACGGCGTGCTGGCCGCGTCGCGCGGCAACGAAGTCTGGTTCTGCGAGCCGTATCAGCCGCAGGCGTGGCCCATCGACTACGTTCTCGCGCTCGACGACCACGTGAAGGCGTTGAAGTGGCAGGGCGGCGTACTGTACGCAATGACCGACGGTCATCCGTACGCGATCGCCGAAGACTGCGCGGACGGTCAGTGCTGCCGCAAGGTCTTTCGCTTTCCGAAGCCGGCGCCGATCGTCTCACGCAAGAGCGCGGTGCAAACGCCGGGCGGCGTGGTGTACGCATCGCTGACCGGTCTCGTTCTTCTGTCCGGGCAGAGCATCAACCAGATTACCGGCCCCTGGTATGCGAGCGACGACTGGCAAGCGCTGCTGCCGCACACGATGGTCGGCGCGATCATCGAGGGGCAGTACGCGGCATTTACCTGCAAGAGCGGTTTCCTGTTCGATCTGCGCGACGGCACCGAGAACGACGGAGCGCAGAACAACGATCTCATGCCGCTCACGCTCACGCCGAATGCGCTGCACACCGGGCGCGACGGCAAGCTGTATCTGGCGTTCGGCAACATCATCCACGAATGGGATGCCGGCGCGGAGTTCATCCCGTATCGCTGGCGCAGCTTTACGCTGGCAGCGCCGGGGCAGATGAACTTTGCGGCGGCGAAGTGCACATTTGCGGATTACCCGTGGCCGCGCATGGCTCCGTTCGGCGTGCAGCTCCGATTCATCACGGACGGGCGCGTCGTTTACGGACGCGAGCTGAAGCATTCGAATCCGGTTCGGCTGCCATCGCAACAACGCAGGCTGGATTTTGCGTTGGAGGTCGAAGGCGTCGAGACAGTGCGCGAGATCAAATTCGGGACGAGTGTCGCTGACTTGGCGACGTGACGCATCGAGGCCGTGTGCTCGGGGGAGATGCAGGGACGCGCGATCGACTCGTCGACAAGGTATGCGAAGGTTTCGAATGCGATGCGAATACGCGATAATCCGGCGTGAGGGCCAAGTTGCGCCCGCAAATTCCCAAACCCGCTTCGGCGGGTTTTTTCATTTATGGACCTCATGAGCACGCGGATCTTTCAGCAGCAGGATGTGAGTTATCGACACATTCACGACACGATCAACATGCTGTCGGCGGCCGCGCGCGAAGCCGACCCCGATGCGCAACCTGATGCGGTGAAGGCCGTTCAGGCAATCACCGCAGCCGTGACGGGCGCACGAAAGGACATCTACTTCGCCGTCGTCGAGGTCAACGGCATCACTGCCGGATTCATTGGCGGCGTGCTCTCGCCCTTCGTTTTCGAAGAAAGAACGTTCGTCCAGGACATCCTTGCGTACGTGAAGCCCGAGCATCGCGATACACATGCTGTCCGCGATCTCGGAAAGGCATTTGCCAACTGGTGTTTCGATATGGGCGCGTACGAAGTGCGCGGCTACCTGACCAACGGCGAGAATGCCGAACGTCTCGCTGGCGCGGCAGTGCGCGACGGCTGGAAGACGACCGGCAAGATCATCACACTGAAACGGAGTGAATGATGGGTGGCGGTGCTGATGCGGTTGCAATCACAAACTGGCAGCAGATGGAGCAGCCGCTTGGGTCCGGCGTTCTCTATGGTGTTAATCAGGTCTGGGAAAATCAGCAGGCGAACGCCGACGTTTGGGCACGGCAGGCCGTTTTCAACGACGACAAGTGGCGCGAGCAGCAGAAGTATCTCGCCGAGGCTTCGGCTACCCAGCAGAAGGAAGGGTGGGCTACCTGGTTGGGCGCCCAAACCGGTTACGCCATCGCGCAAACGCTTCTCGCTGACAACGCGCTTAAGGCTGCCCAGGATCAGGCTGAAAAGCAGTACGACATTGCCAATCGTCAGCAGCTCATCGCCGAGCAGGAGTACGCGCGTTACAGCGAGCACTTCGCTCCGTGCGAGAACGCCACGGTCGACGAAGAGTGCGCGCGCCCCGAATACACCGAGCCGATTGAAGACGAGGCGAATCGCGCGGCGGTCGACATTCGCGTGCAGTTCGGCAATGTGCGGCAGCAGCTTGACCGTCGGCGCAATCGCTACTGCATCGGCGCGTACTTCGCCGCGGACCGCACGCTTGCGATCGAGCAGGCGCGCGCCGTTGGCGAGGGCAAGGAGCGCGCACGGCGCTATCTCGAAGACCGCCAGTTCAACCGCCAGTTCAAGTACTTCGACCGCAAGATGGCAATCCTCAATCTTGGGCGCGGAATCAAAGCCGACGCAACCAGCATCTTCGGCAATGCCGCACAGACTTTCGATCGCGGCGGCGAGATTGAAATCGCCGCCCGGAATAATTTCAATAGCGCGGTCCTTTCGTCGATCGGCGGCGTATTGGGCATGCGCAAGTAGACCTTCGCAACACTTTCAGCCGGATCGTCGCCGGGCACGCGCAGCAGCGCGAACGCGGGCGGCGCGAGCAGCGACAGCATACCGACGGCCGCCGGCCTCGTTACCTTTTCGTCGTCCGGCGTCTGGCCCGGCGACTCCGGAATGATGAGGTCGGGCGGACCCGGCCACGGCTAAAACGTTGGAACAATCATGGGCTACTACCGAATTGCGAATCTCGCGGCTGACGTCGACGACGCGCTGCCGTCCCGTCTGCACGCGCAGAATCCGATGCAGGACAACTATCTCAGCGCGTACGGCATGCCGGAGCAGAAGCTCCCGTCGGATGTGAACGCTCTAAACAAATCGATCAACCACGACGCGGGGCGGGCCGCACACGGCGATCTCGTCGATGCGAAGGCGAATTCGTTCGCTGCCGATGCGTTGATCGGCCGCATCAATCTGCAGAAGCTACTGGCTGACCGGTTCCTTGCGCAGGCGCTCGCTAGGGCTTCCGATCTGGGCATGACGAATCTCGTCGATGTCGCGAAGTTCGTGGTGCATCAATTGTCGATGCTGCCGCCCGAGCAGGTCACGGCGAATCCGTACCTGCAAATGATGCGGCAGGACTATTTGAGACAGACGCAGCCGCGCGTGACGCATCGCGGCGCAGCGCCTGGCGGCGATATCGAACTGTCGACGCAGACCCACGGACATGGGCTGCACGGCTACGACGTGGCCGTCAATGTCGACGATGAAGGAGATGTTTTTCCTGCGAATTCCGCTGACTCGATGCAGCAAAGCCAGGCTGACGCCGACGCACCGCAACCCTTGCGCAGGCCTGGGCCGCGCGCATACAGCGCCGACGATCTTGCGACGTTGAAGCGCCTTGGTCTGGCTTAGCGAGTTCGGCATGACCAGCGATCCCCGTGACGACCAGCATCGCCAACCGCCAGCAGGACAGCCCGGGCAGAGTGTGCGCGCGGCGTATGGCATGGGCAACGGCGACGATTCCGATATCGACGACGTGATCGCTTCACGCTATGGCGTGCAACCCGGCGCGCTCTCGAAGTCCATGCAGCGACAGCAGCAGGCGCCCGACGCCCACGATGCGCAGCAACAGCACGCCTCTGACGCGAAGCGTGCCTTCGCGCATTGGCTCGAAAACTACGTTAAGAACATCGTCAAACATGCCTGACAATCTCGATTTCGATTTCGATTACGACTCGACTGACGTGCTCGACACGTCTGCTTCGTCGCCAGAGCAGTTGTACAACGTGTCGCCCGCGGCGATACAGCCGCAGACAACCGACGCAGGACCGGAAGCGCCTCCGTCGGCGGCGTACAATGCGGCCGATTATTTTAACGATGGATCGAGCGGCTCCGCGAATCGCTCTCAATCATCGGACGGCGATCAAGCGACGGTCGCGCCGTATCTCGCGCAATCGTCGCTCGCTGACGCACAGCCGTTCGAGTATCATCCGGATGACCTGAGCGGGAACGTTGATGTCCTGGCTGGCGGCGAAGGAACACCCGGTAATAATCAAGCACAGAATAAGCAGTGCAGAGCCGTGGTTACGGCATTGAAACTCAACAAAGATCAAGCGCAACAGCTACACCTGGAGATCAGTAAGCAGCGTATGGGGTATCACGAGATCATGGAGTGCGCGAAGGATATGTTTGGAGATGCAGGTGACTGATACGAAAAGCGAGATTACGCGACGCCTTTCAGTACTTATCGGACTCGATGTCAGCGCGGTCAGCCATGCGGCAGATATGCTTACTATGCATTTTGGCCCACAAAGGCAGTACGTAACGCCTAGAGGCACCGTCCTGGAAGGCGGCACATGGGCATTGCATGTTCAATGTTCCTGGCGGCTTACGCGGGCCGGAGTCGTAGTGGCAACTCAGGCTGTGCTTGCTGGCTCTGATGACGCCGCGCATTTCGGTTCGAGTTGGCTTGACACACTGTTGGTGAAGGAGGGAGCAGTGATTGTGAAAGGCATATCGGCAACGAAATCAGGCGGGCTGCAACTGGCCATGTCAAACGGCTTTTGTCTGGAAGTCGTTTCGGATACTGTGCCGGATGAGGAAGATTGGCGGCTCTTCGAACTGCGCAGTGACGCGAAGCATTTCGTCATCGAAGGTGGAAAAATTGACCCTTGGTCCTTGTCTTAACGCCGGAATAGCATCCTTGCATCGAGATAATGAAAAGGCTCGCTTGTGACGTAATCCGCGATTTCCGACGGGCGGTGCGCCGCAAAGCAATAGCCAACGTCTATGAGGCTTGCGTGAGCCGTCTCGGTTGTCGTGCCGCGCACTTCCGCCGCCGGTCGTAACACTCAACGCATAGCAAACATCATCAAGCCGCCTTCGGGCGGCTTTTTTTATTTGGGAGATCGCACGAATGACGTTGGGGCAAGGCGTTAGACCGCTCGGTGGACTTGGCAGTGCGAACGACTACAGGAAGAACATCGTCAAGAATGTCTGACAATCTCGATTTCGATTACGACTCGAATGACGTGCTCGACACGTCTGCTTTGCAACCGGGGCAGGTGTACAACATGTCGCCCGCGGCGATGCAGCCGCAGACAACCGACGCAGGACCGGAAGCGCCTCCGTGGTCGGCTTACAACCTGGCCGATCACTTCAACGATGGATCGAGCGGCTCCGCGAATCGCTCGCAATCATCGGACGGCGATCAAGCGACGGTCGCGCCGTATCTCGCGCAATCGTCGCTCGCTGACGCACAGCCGTTCGAGTATCATCCGGATGACCTGAGCGGCGACGCTACTGAACTCGCGGCCAGTACTAACAAACCGCGGTACGCCGCGAAGATGCTTGGCTACGACCAACACACCTTCAGCGACATGCTTCATCGATTCAAGCCCGAAAACGGACTCCGCGGGGATGACAACGTGATCTTCCATGACGATGGAAGTGTGGAATTTAACAAACGAATTCTCGATGACAACATCCATGACTATGCGCCCTGAAGCACGCACCGGTAAGGAGCCGCATGCACGCGCGCACGCGACCCTCGTTATTTCCGGTGATTCAGTCGAACCTGAATACTGGACGCGATATTTTGGGGTGACGCCGAGTAGCGTTCGAACGAAAGGGCAGTGCTACCGGTATCCGTCCGGCAAGATCAGCACCCGGCCGGCAACGACCGGCTACTGGGCGTTCGGAAGCAAGACGGCCATTCGCAGCGATCAACTTGCGCCCCATCTTGCATGCCTGACAGAGACGCTGGCCTTGCCACGCGTCGATCTGCGCGAACGGTTACAGGCGCAGGGCGCGGAAGTGGCCCTTTGGTGCTTCTGGATCAACGATACTGGCGACCGTGTGCCGGACGTGCCAGACGAGATTCGCGCCATGATGGACGCCATTGGCGGAACCATCGAGATTGACGAGTATCAATAAGCCTCTTCTCGCGCGGCAGCTTCTTGTGTTGCCGCGTCTCTTTCTCGAGCGGGACCCTTCGACTCCTGCGCGTACCCGAGCGCGAACCTCGGACCTCCTTGAATTGGCATCACCCATAGTCAACGCCTGAGCGCATTGATATTGACCAGCGGGCCGTGAGTGTAATCGCACTCACGGCCCGCGTTCGGTTTACGAGCTGAAACTTGCCTCTTTAGCGGCCTTTACCTGGCTTGCGTGAGCCGTCTCGGTTGTCCTGCCGCGCACTTCCGCCGCCAGTCGTAACACTTAACCCATAGCCACCATCATCAAGCCGCCTTCGGGCGGCTTTTTTTATTTGGGAAATCGCACGAATGACGTTGGGGCAAGGCGTTAGACCGCTCGGTGGACTTGGCAGTGCGAACGACTACACGAAGAACATCGTCAAACATGCCTGACAATCTCGATTTCGATTACGACTCGACTGACGTGCTCGACCCGTCTGCTTCGTCGCCAGAGCAGGTGTACAACATGTCGCCCGCGGCGATGCAGCCGCAGACAACCGACGCAGGACCG
>NZ_FCOI02000010.1 GCF_001544795.2 Caballeronia temeraria
GAAGGTTTCGTGCTGACTTGCCAGTGTCATCCGGTGAGCGAGCGGGTGGTGGTGAGTTTCGACGAGCGTTAAAGCACGGCGCAGCGCCGTCCTCAAAATCACGAAAGACGCGCATCGCAATGATGTGCGTGAAGCCGAAGCAATTCCAAAACGATACCAACGCGATTCCATTGCGAAGTCGTTAGCAATCCAAACATTGCGCGTCTTCGTTGTGATCGATCATTATCCATATCGAGACTTGTCATGACTGAAGCCTTTATCTGCGATGCGATTCGTACGCCCATCGGCCGTTACGGCGGCGTTTTCAAGGACGTCCGTGCCGACGACCTCGGCGCCGTGCCGATCACTGCGCTCATGAAGCGCAATGCATCGGTGGACTGGGCGCAGGTCGACGACGTGATCTACGGCTGCGCGAATCAGGCAGGCGAGGACAATCGCAACGTGGCGCGCATGTCGAGCCTGCTGGCGGGCTTGCCCATCGACGTGCCCGGCTCGACGATCAACCGCCTGTGTGGATCGGGCATGGATGCGGTCGGCAGCGCCGCGCGCGCGATCAAAGCGGGCGATGGCTCGTTGTATCTCGCCGGTGGCGTCGAGAGCATGACGCGCGCGCCGTTCGTGATGGGCAAGGCATCGAGCGCGTTTTCTCGTTCCGCCGATATCTTCGATACGACCATCGGCTGGCGTTTCATCAATCGTGCGATGCGCGAGCGTTACGGTGTCGATTCGATGCCCGAGACCGCGGAGAACGTCGCCGTCGATTTCGGCATCTCGCGCGATGCACAAGACCGCTTCGCGCTGCGTAGCCAGCAGCGTGCGGCGCGTGCGCAGGCCGACGGCACGCTCGCACACGAAATCGTCGCGGTGAACGTGCCGCAAAAGAAGGGCGAATCGATCGCGATCGAGCATGACGAACATCCGCGCGAGACTTCGCTCGAAACGCTCGCGAAGCTGAAGGGCGTCGTGCGCCCGGACGGCAGTGTGACCGCAGGCAATGCATCGGGTGTGAACGATGGCGCATGCGCGCTCATCATCGCGAACGAGGACGCTGCGAAGCGCAACGGACTCACGCCTCGCGCGCGCATCATCGGCATGGCGACCGCGGGTGTCGAGCCGCGCATCATGGGCATCGGTCCCGCGCCCGCGACGAAGAAGCTCCTCGCACGCACGGGACTCACGCTGGAGCAGTTCGACGTCATCGAACTCAACGAAGCCTTCGCATCGCAAGGCATTGCGGTGCTTCGTCAACTCGGTCTCGCCGAAGACGATCCGCGCGTGAACCCGAATGGCGGCGCCATTGCGCTCGGTCATCCGCTCGGCGCATCCGGCGCGCGTCTCGTCACGACCGCCATTTACGAACTCGAGCGTCGCAATGGCCGCTATGCACTGTGCACGATGTGCATCGGTGTGGGACAAGGCATCGCGATTGCGATCGAACGCGTCTGAGAGGCTTGCGACATGACACAGGCCATTCAGACATCGGCGATCGTCGGCGTGATAGGCGCGGGCGCGATGGGCGCGGGCATTGCGCAAGTCGCCGCGCTCGCGGGACATACCGTTCTGCTTTACGACCTCGACGCGAAAGCGCTCGACAAGGCGCGCAGCGGGATTGCAGCGAACGTGCAGCGCCTGATCGAGAAAAAGAAACTCGATGAGTCCGCAGGGCAGCGAGCCATCGACCGCGTGCGCATTATCACGAGTCTCGCTGACATGCGCACGGCGTCGCTCGTTGTCGAAGCCATCGCCGAGCGCCTCGACGTCAAGCGCGCGCTTTTCAGCGAGCTCGAAGGTATCGTGAGTTCGGAGTGCATACTCGCGACCAACACGTCGTCCATTTCGATTACGGCAATCGCGGCACCGATGAAGTATCCGTCGCGCGTGGTCGGCATGCACTTCTTCAATCCGGCACCGCTGATGGTGCTTGTCGAAGTTGTGCGTGGACTCGCGACATCCGATGCCGTTGCGCGAGCGGTGTATGACACATCCGCTGCATGGGGCAAAAAGCCGGTCCATGCGAAGTCGACGCCGGGCTTTATCGTCAATCGCGTCGCGCGCCCTTTCTATGCCGAAGGCTTGCGCTTGCTGAACGAGCAGGGCGCCGATGCGGCTTCCATCGACATAGTCATGCGCGATTCTGGCGGTTTCAGAATGGGCCCGTTCGAGCTCATGGATCTGATCGGCCACGACGTGAATTTTGCGGTGACGCAATCGGTTTTCAACGCGTACTTCAACGATCCGCGCTTCACGCCTTCGCTGATTCAGCAGGAACTGGTCAACGCGGGCTTCCTCGGTCGCAAGACGGGTCGTGGCTTCTATGACTATGCAGCCGATGCCGAGAAGCCCGCTGCGCGCATCGAAACGAATATGCGCACGCCCTCGAAGATCGTCCTCGGTCAAAGGGTGCCGTTATATGAGGCTCTGCAGGCGCGTATCGCTGAAGTGGGCAACAGCCGCAACGAGATGCCCGGTCTCATCGCGCAGATCGACGATGCATATCTCTTTCTCACCGATGGCCGCACCGCAACCGAACGCGCGCATGCGCTCGGCATCGATAACATCGTGCTCGTCGATCTTGCACTCGACTACGCGAACGCGCGAAGCGTTGCACTCACGCGTGCGCGTCAATGCACCGTCGATGCTTACGCGGCCGCAGCGGGCGCACTGACGCAAGCCGCCTATGCAGTGGTGCCATTGAACGATATCGCCGGCATGGCCGTGATGCGCACTGTCGCGATGCTCGTCAACGAAGCGGCGGACGCTGTGAATCAAGGCGTTTGCACGAGCGCCGATCTCGACCTCGCAATGGAGAAGGGCGTGAACTATCCGCTCGGCCCGCTCGCGTGGGGCGAACGCCTCGGCATCGAGCGCATTCATGATGTTCTGATTCATCTCGCAGCGCACTACGGCGAAGACCGTTATCGCGCATCGCCGCTTATCCCGGCTCTTCGTTATTCGGGCCAGCGCTTTCACTGAAACGAATTCGCGTCATTCATTCATCGAGCAATCATGCAGGAGACAACCGTGGTCCGATCCATTGCACAGCAAAGCGAACTGGAACCGATCGAGCGCGCGAGCCGGGACGAGCTTCAGGCGCTGCAACTCGAACGCCTGAAGTGGACATTGCGCCACGCTTATGAAAACGTGGCGCACTATCGCGGCGCATTCGATGCAGCGGGCGTGCATCCCGACGACTTGCGCGAGCTGTCCGATCTCGCGCGTTTTCCGACCACCACCAAAACGGATCTACGCGACAACTATCCCTTCGGGCTATTTGCCGTGCCGCGCGATCAGGTCGTGCGTGTGCATGCATCGAGCGGCACGACGGGCAAGCCGACAGTAGTCGGCTACACCGCGAAGGACATCGATACATGGGCCAACGTCACCGCGCGTTCGATTCGTGCCGCGGGCGGCCGCAAGGGCGACACACTGCACAACGCATTCGGTTATGGCCTTTTCACAGGCGGTCTGGGCATTCACTACGGCGCGGAACGTCTGGGCTGTATGGTCGTGCCGATGTCGGGCGGTCAGACGGAGAAGCAAGTGCAACTGATCCGCGACTTCGAGCCGAAGATCATTCTCGTGACGCCGTCGTACATGCTGAATCTGCTCGATGAAATGACGCGCCAGGGCATGGACCCGGCAAACACATCGCTCAAGATCGGCATCTTCGGGGCCGAGCCCTGGAGCCAGGGATTGCGCAGCGAGATCGAAACGCGCGCGGGCATTCAGGCGCTCGATATCTACGGGCTTTCGGAAATCATGGGCCCGGGCGTGGCATGTGAATGCATCGAAACGAAAGACGGTCCGACGATCTGGGAAGATCATTTCTATCCGGAGATCATCGATCCGGTGACGGGCGAAGTCCTTCCTGAGGGCAGCACGGGTGAACTCGTGTTCACGTCGCTCACGAAGGAAGCGATGCCGATGATCCGCTATCGCACGCGCGATCTCACGTCGCTGCTGCCGCCGAGCGCGCGCTCGATGCGCCGTCTCGCGAAGATCACCGGCCGCTCGGACGACATGCTCATCATTCGCGGCGTGAACGTCTTCCCGAGCCAGATCGAGGAATTGATTCTCGCGATTCCGCGTCTGAGCGGCCAGTATCAGTTGTGCGTGTCGCGCGAAGGTCACATGGATTCGCTGTCGGTTTCCGTCGAAGCGCGCGCCGAAGTGTGCTCGACGTTGAACGAAGGCGACCGCGCCGGGCTCTCGCGCGAGCTTCAGCATCGCGTGAAGACGATGGTCGGTGTATCGACGCAAGTGCGCGTGCTCGACTCCGGTGAACTGCCGACGACCGCCACCGGCAAGGCAAAGCGCGTGCTCGACTTGCGTCCCGCAACGGTATAACTTTCCGCTTCGTCAAGCGCCCCGTGTTCTGCGGGGCGCAATTCACTTCCCACCAATTGGGGTGCGCGTTCCATTCCCGGTGCGGTCGTTAAATTCTTCTGTAGAAATCCTTCCGCATAAACCCTCGCAAGCGTTTGCGCAAATTGTTTTGTAAGCTTTAGTTGTGTCATCGTATCGAACGCATTTGTGCAGCAGTCGGTGAGTATTGGCAAAGCATTCGATAACGAACAACGAACGGGGCAGGCGGAACTTAGATGTGGATTGTCAGACTCGCGCTCAAGCGCCCGTACACATTCATCGTCCTGTCGCTGCTCTTGCTGATCATCGGTCCGCTCGTCATTCTGCGCACGCCGACCGATATCTTTCCCAACATCGATATTCCGGTTGTCAGCGTCATCTGGTCATACACGGGTTTGCCACCCGATCAAATGGAGCGACGCATCACGCTCAACTATGAGCGCGGCTTATCGGTGGCGGTGAATGATATCGAGCATATCGAGTCAGAATCGCTGCCGGGCATAGCAGTGATCCGCATCTACTTTCAGCCGGGCGCGAATGTCGACGAAGCCATCGCCGAGATCACCGCGCTCTCGCAAACGCAATTGCGTTCATTGCCGCCAGGCATCACGCCGCCGAACATCTTGCGCTTCAATGCATCAACAGTGCCGATTCTGCGGCTCGCGTTGTCATCGGCGGAACTTACTGAGCAGCAGCTGTACGACTTCGGCAATAGCTTTTTGAAGACGCAGCTCGCGACCGTGCAGGGCGCTTCCGTGCCATTGCCTTATGGCGGCAAGCAACGTCAGATCATGGTCGATATCGACTCGCGCAAATTGCAGGCGAAGAACCTCGCGCCCACCGATGTCGTCAATGCAATCAGCGCACAGAATCTTATTCTGCCGACTGGCACGACCAAGATCGGCTCGACGGAATATTCGGTCGGGCTGAACGCAAGCCCGTCTTCGATCGAAGGCCTCAACGACATACCGATACGCACCGGTCCCGCCGGCACCATCTATATCAAGGATGTCGCGCATGTGCGCGATGGCTTTCAGCCGCAGACGAATATCGTGCGCGTGGACGGCACGCGCGCTTCCTTACTTACGATCAACAAGAGCGGCAATGCATCGACGCTCGATATCGTCGCGCGCGTGAAGAACCTCTTGCCGACGTTGCGCGGCATGGTGCCCGAGTCGCTGAAGATCGAGCCCGTGGCGGATCAATCGTTGTTCGTGCGTGCATCGGTATCAGGCGTGTTGCGCGAAGCGGTGATCGCAGCGGGCCTGACTGCG
This sequence comes from Caballeronia temeraria, assembly GCF_001544795.2. Taxonomy (GTDB): domain Bacteria; phylum Pseudomonadota; class Gammaproteobacteria; order Burkholderiales; family Burkholderiaceae; genus Caballeronia; species Caballeronia temeraria. Next base: position 5,640 of record NZ_FCOI02000010.1, read on the forward strand.
CTGATGGTCCTGCTGTTTCTGGGAAGCTGGCGTGCGACGCTCATCATCGCGATCTCGATACCGCTCTCGATGTTGACGTCGATCGTCGCGCTCTCCGCGATCGGACAGACGATCAATATCATGACGCTCGGCGGTCTTGCGCTCGCGGTCGGTATTCTCGTCGACGACGCGACAGTCGCGATCGAAAACATCAGCCAGAATCTGGAGCAGGGGAAGCAACTGGAGCAGGCCATTCTGGATGGCGCACAGCAGATTGCGGTGCCGACGCTCGTGTCGACGCTCTCGATCTGTATCGTGTTTATCCCGATGTTCCTGCTCAAAGGCGTCGCGCATTACCTCTTCGTGCCGATGGCCGAAGCCGTCGTGTTCGCCATGCTCGCGTCGTACTTCTTCTCGCGCACGCTGATCCCCACGCTTGCGAAGTATCTGTTGCGTCATCACGAACACATGGGCGGCGATGTCGAATCGATGCAAGGCTCGCGCAATCCGTTCGTGCGTATTCACCTCGCGTTCGAGCGTCATTTCGAATCCGTGCGTCATCGCTATCGACGCTTTCTCGAAGCGCAGCTCGAGCATCCGGGACGCTTCGCTGCACTGTTTCTGCTGTGCTGTTTGTTGTCGCTCGGTCTTGCACCGTTTCTCGGACGCGACTTCTTTCCGTCGATCGATTCGGGCGTGATCGCGCTGCATATGCGCGCGAAAACCGGCACACGTATCGAGGAAACAGCGGCGCTCACGGATCGCGTCGATGCACGCATCAGGCAATTGATTCCGCGCAGCGAGATTCGCTCGATCATCGACAACATGGGGCTGCCTGTATCGGGCATCAATCTCTCGTATAGCAACACGGGCACGGTGAGTTCCGCCGATGCCGATGTGCTCATCAGCCTGAACGAAGATCACGCGCCGACCGAAGGTTATATCCACGAATTGCGAAGGCGCTTGCCGCAGGAGTTTCCCGGTGTGACGTTCTCGTTTCTGCCCGCGGATATCGTGAGTCAGATCCTCAATTTCGGCGTGCCCGCGCCAATCGATATCGCCATTACCGGACGCGATGTGCGCGGCAATCGTGCGCTCGCGAATCGCATGCTGGAGAAGATCCGCCGCGTGCCGGGTCTCGTCGATGCGCGCATTCAGCAGCCCTCCGACCTGCCTTCGATCAACGTCGAAGTCGATCGCACGAAAGCGCTGCAAGCAGGTTTCACGCAGCGCGATGTCGCGAACAACCTGCTCATCACGCTATCGGGCAGTCAGCAGACGACGCCCACGTTCTGGCTCAATCCCGTGAACGGTGTGAGCTACAACGTCATCACGACCGCACCGCAGTACGACATGAACTCGCTGCAATCCGTGGCGAACATTCCGGTGACATCGGCGAGCGGCAAGACGAACATTCTCGGCGCGCTCGCGTCGTTGTCGCGCAGCGCGCGCGATGCAGTCGTCTATCACTACAACGCGCAGACCACCATCAATCTCTATGCGGCCACGGAACGCCGCGATCTCGGTGCGGTGTCGGACGACGTGCAGCGCATCATCGACGAAGCGCGTGGCGAACTGCCCAAAGGCTCGTCGATCGATATGCGCGGCCAGGTCGAAACGATGAACGGATCGTTCTCCGGTCTCGCGTTCGACCTCATTCTCGCGGTCGTGCTCGTGTACCTGTTGATCGTCGTGAATTTTCAGTCGTGGATCGATCCGTTCATCATCATCACTGCATTGCCGGGCGCGCTCGCGGGCATCGTGTGGATGTTGTTCCTGACGCATACCACTCTGTCGATTCCCGCATTGACAGGCGCGATCATGTGTATCGGCATCGCGACGGCGAACAGCATTCTCGTAGTGAGCTTCGCGCGGACGGCGCTCGCCGAGCATGGCGATGCGGTACGCTCCGCGCTCGAAGCGGGCTATACGCGTTTCAGGCCAGTGTTGATGACCGCGCTCGCGATGATGATCGGCATGGTGCCGATGGCGATCGGTCTCGGCGAAGGCGGCGAGCAGAACGCGCCGCTCGGACGCGCGGTAATCGGCGGCTTGATGGTCGGCACCATCGCGACGTTGTTCTTCGTGCCGGTCGTGTTCTCGATCATCTATCGACGTATGGAAGCACGCGGCAAAGGTCCGAGCGCGGCCGCCACGGAAGCGGCGCAATAAAACAATCGAACAGCAGGCGGAGCAAGAATGGAAGAGCAGTTGTCGCAACGATCGGGCAACAAGCGGCGAGGGCGCTTATGGCTCGTGATCGCGCTCGTGGTCGTGATCGCGCTCATCGCGCAAGGGATAGGGTCGCGACATGCGGCGCACGCGGAACTCGAGCGGGATGCGAACGAGCATGGCCTACAGACCGTCGAGGTCATCAAGCCGGCGCGCATGAAGGCCTCGCAGGACCTCGTGCTCGCGGGCGATATCCGCGCGTTCTCCGATGCGCAGATCTTCGCGCGTACCAATGGCTATCTGAAGCGCTGGACCGTGGATATCGGCACGAAGGTGAAGAAAGGCCAGTTGCTCGCGGAGATCGATGCACCCGAGATCAACGATCAGCTTCGTCAGGCGCGCGCGGATGCGCAAACGGCGCGCGCGAACTATCTGCTTGCAAAGACGACGTCGGATCGATGGGCGCAGATGCTGAAGAACAATTCGGTGTCGCGTCAGGAAACCGATGAAAAGAACGGCGACATGCTCGCGAAGGAAGCGGCGCTCAATGCAGCGCAGGCGAACGTATCGCGGCTCGAACAACTCGTGTCGTTCCAGAAGATCTATGCACCGTTCGATGGCGTCGTCACCGCGCGCAACACCGATGTCGGCCAGCTGATCGATGCGGGCAGCGGCGCGGCGGGCCGTGAGCTTTTTCATATCCAGGATGCGTCGACATTGCGCGTGTTCGTCGATGTGCCGCAAGCGTATGCGCGGATGATCACGGTCGGCTTGCCCGCGGAGTTGCTGCTCAACGAGGAGCGTAATCGCGCGTTCGAAGGCGTCACGGTGCGCACGGCGGGCGCGGTCGATCCCGTTGCACGCACGATGCGCGTCGAAGTCGATGTGCAGAATCCAGCGGGAGAATTGCTTGCGGGCGCGTATGCGCAAGTGCGCTTTCGTCTCACGAGCGCGAATCCTTCGTACACGCTGCCGGGCAACGCACTGCTGTTCCGTCCCGACGGCGTGCATGCCGCGAGCGTCGATGCGAACAATCGCGTGAAGCTCTTGCCTATCACGATCGGGACGGACTATGGCACGCGTGTGTCCATCGTGTCCGGATTGAAGGGCGACGAACGCGTGATCGTCAATCCGCCCGATTCGATCATCGATGGCGCGGCGGTGCGTATCGGCCGTGCAGGCGCGAGCGAAGGGGCGAGCGGCGGGGCGGCGAAGTCCGAAGGAAGCGAGTCGTGATGCGCGCCTCGGTTATATCGGCCGGACTACTAACGATATCCGCATTGGGCGGTTGCACCGTCGGACCCGATTACGTCCGGCCCGAAATCCCGGTGCCCGTGGCGTATAAATCGCAGATGCCGCCCGATGCGCCCGCGTCGGCATCGCAAGACTGGAAGCCCGCGCAGCCTGCCGACGCGAAGCCGCGCGCGCCGTGGTGGGAAGTCTATGGCGATCCGCAACTGAACGCGCTCGAAGAACGCGTCGCCACCGCGAATCAGACGGTGGCCGCTGCCGCCGCGCGTTTTCGTGGCGCGCGTGCGGCGGCCGCGCAGGCGCGTTCCGCGTACTTCCCGACCGTCACCGCGAACGCGGCGTTCAATCAGTCGCGCGTGTCGTCGAACGTGCTGTACAAATCGAGCGCGGGCGTGACCGTGCCCGACTATCTGATCGATGCGCAAATCTCGTGGGAGCCTGATCTGTGGGGCCGCATCTCGCGCGCCGTGGAAGGCGGTCGCGCGGAAGCGCAGGCGAGCGCAGCGGATTTGCAAAGCGCAATCCTTTCGATGCAGACCGAACTCGCGACGAACTACTTCGATCTGCGCGGCACCGTGGAGGAAGAACGGCTGTTGCAGGCGACGCTGCAAGCCTATGAAAAAGCGCTCGCGCTTACGCGCGATCGTTTTGCGGGCGGCGTCGCGGCGGAATCGGACGTCGCGCAGGCGGAAGAGCAGTTGCGCGCGACGCAGGCGCAATTGATCGATCTCGAGACCACGCGCGCGAGCCTCGTCAATGCGATCGCGATTCTCGTCGGCGAGAATCCGTCGAGTTTCACGCTCGATGTCGCGCCGCTCAACGAAGCGCACTCGCCGCAGCCGTCCGCGGCGCTCGCGGCGTTGCCGCTCAACGTACCGTCCGCGTTGCTCGAACGTCGGCCGGATATCGCGGCGGCCGAGCGGCGCGTCGCCGAGGCGAATGCGCGAGTCGGTGTGGCGACGGCGGCGTTTTTCCCGAACCTGTTGCTCGCCGCGACGGGTGGTCTCGAAGCAACGCACTTCTCGTCGTGGCTCGAAGCGCCGAGCCGTTTCTGGTCGCTCGGGCCGCAGCTCGCATTGACGGTGCTGGATTTCGGCGGTCGCGCGGCGGCTCGCGATGCCGCGCGCGCTGCCTACGATGAAAACGTCGCCGACTATCGGCAGACGGTGCTGACCGCGTTCGGGCAAGTGGAAGACAACCTCAACGCGCTGGACGTGCTGCGCCGCGAAAGCGAAGCACAGCGCGATGCCGTCGATGCCGCCCAGCGCGCGCTCGGCAAGGTGAGCAATCGCTACGAGAACGGGGCGATCACATATCTGAGCGTCGTGGTGACGCAGGCGATCGTGCTGTCTGATCAGCGCACGGCGGTACGCATCGAGCGGCGGCGCATGGCGGCGAGCGTCGCGCTCGTGAAAGCGCTGGGCGGAGGTTGGACCACGGCCCAGTTGCCGAGCACGGAGGAAGTCTCGCGGCGAGATTGAATTTTGCGCGATGCATGCAAAATGCCATCGGGTATCACGCATGCAAAATGCAATGTCCACCGAGCCGCATCGACATCAGACGAACAGATACACGCCGCAGGCGATCAGCGCCGCGCTCCAGAGCCAGTCGACGTTGATCCAGCCGCTGCGCAGAAAGCCGAGGCCGCCGCGCTCCTGCAGCGACATCGCGAACATGGAAATTGCCGCGATCACGGCGAGCATCGCCCCGGTGTGGACGATCAGCGCGAGCGCGCTGGCTTCGAACGCCTGGTTTGCGACCGCGCCCGTGCACAACGGCAACAGCGCCGGCACGAGCATCAATCCCGCGCCGTGCGCGCTCGACATCACGAAAGACCACAGCGCGAGACCCGCAAGGCCGGTGCGCATGCCGACGGTCGGGCGTCCCCGATGCCCGCGCCACACGCTCCACACGCCCCAGCCGATCAGCAGCGCCCCGCAAGCCCGCGCGAGCATGTCATGGCCGATCGCCGCGCCGAGCGTCAGCGCGCCCGCGAGCACGAGCGCGACCGATGCCGCGTGCCCCAGCGCGATCGGCACGAGCGACACGAGCGCGACGCGGCGGCTTCGCGCATAAAGGCCGAGCGCGACCGCGAAGAGCCATCCCATCGCGGGATTGAGGCCGTGAAACGCGCCGAGGCCCGCGGCGGTGAAGAGGAGCGCGGGCGATGCGGCGTCCATGCGAAGCGGCTCGCGGCGATTCAGGGATAGCAGTACGAATCCGACGAGCAATCGCCGCCTTGCAGCCGGATCTGATGTGGCCGATGCCCCTTGGGCCAGTCGATAAAAAACTTGTCGTCGACGGTGAGGCCGCCGTTCGGATCGGCGTCGAGCTTCACCATCCAGCCGTCGATGCCTTCGGGATAGAACTGCGCATCGACCGCGCCGTACAGCGAATTCGTGAAGTAGACGCGGCGTCCGTCGCGGCTCACTTCGACCATCTGCGGGCCGCCGTTCAGCGCGCCGTTCGAGGATCCCGGATGCGTCGCGCGCGCGACCACGCCGCCGATGCGCACCTTGCCCGTCAGCTTCGGCGCGAAGGGATCGGAGACGTCGTATTGCAGCATGTCGCCGGTGCCCCAGCACGACACGTAGAGAAAGCGGTCGTCCATCGACAGATCGATATCCGAGACGAGCGGCGGCACCGCATTGAAGCCCTTCAATAACGGCGGCAGCGCGTCGGCATCGGCGGGTTCGGCGGGAATGTCGATGATCTTTTTCACCGCCCATTTGTCCTTGTCGCGATACCAGGTCCAGATCGACGACGACAGATCCTTCAGACTGATCACGCAATTCACGAAGCCATACGCCTTGGTCGGATCGTGCGCGGGACGCAGTTCGAAGACGAGCTGATATTCGTCGCCGAAATCGATCTCCTGAATGTGCTTGCGCTTCGTGAAGTCCCAGAAATGCAGCTTGCGCCCGTACTTCGCGCCGAGCAGCAGATCGGGCACGAGGCCGCTCTCGAAGGTATCGGGCGTGCCCCATTCGCTCGTGACCATCGTGTCGTAACCGAGATGCCACCAGCCGTCATACGCGAGTTGTTGCGGTCCGCGATCCACTTCCCATCGGCCGAGCGGATCGAAGCTCTGCTGATCGAGCAGCAGCACGCCGCCGGGCGCTTTGCCTTCGGCGTTGCCGAGCGCGGTGATATAGATGCCGCCCGGTCCGCAGTGCACCGTGTGCGGACGCGTATAGCCGGTTTTTTCCGCGAGTTCTTCCGGCTCGATCGTCTTTACGATGACAGGCTTCTTCGGATCGGGCTTCGTGTCGATGATATGAATGCGCGACGAGCGCAGCCCCGGCACGACGAGATAACGCCGCTCCATATGCGGATGCGGCGCGTTCGGGCACAGGCACGACGAGCAGGCGTTCCAGCCGAAGTGATGCAGCTCGTCGCCGGTGTCGGGCATCGCGATTTCGCCGACGATCTCCGTATAGTCCGGCGAATCCGGATCGACATCGACTACGGCGATCTTGTCGGGCGACTTGCGCTCGGGATCGAAGGTCGCGACATACGCCAGCGTTTCGCGCGGCGCTTTCGCGGCAAGCCGCGGGGAAGGATAGAAGCTCGGATCGGGTTTCCATGTCGCCATCTGCATCTCCCAGTTGTCTCGGTCATGCAAAGCACGCGTGCTCAAGCACTATAGGACATGGGGACACGTCACGCTTTCGATGCCGGCGATTTCCTTAGATGCTTTCGTGCGAAGCATGTAAGCACGGCGCATGATTCGCCGCAGTCAAACTGCGCCTAAAATACAGGCATCGCCCCTTGACCGAAACAGGAGGTAGCGATGGCCGAGCCGATGATCAGCCTGATGGCGGGACTCGTCCTGGTGCTATGCGTCGCGGTGGTTCTCGTGATGCATCACCGGCATCCGCATATCCATACTCCGAAAGCGCGCTGGCTGGATACGCATCCACCGCGCGACTGGCGGCACAGGCATTGAACGTGCAGTGGACTTGACGTGAAATGAAGTGAACGGATAGCGCGCCGGCATCGACCGGCGCTTTTCTTTGCGCAGGCCGCGCGCGAAGGGCATAAGGGCGCTAGCGTCTTGGCCCTTTCATCGCTTCGGCTTCCATTGCGGCGTGCCATTCCTCGCTGTTCTCGATCGGGTCCATGCCTTCGTCGATGACGCCGACGCGCGCTCCGCCGCCGAGCGCGTTTCCTCGTCGGTTTCGTCGTCGACGGGGCTGTCCTCGTCGGCGGGCGGCTCCAGCATGTCCTGCAGCATCGCCTCGAGTTCCGGCGTGTCCCACGGTTCGTCGCGCTGCTTTTTCCTCTTGATGTAATGCCGCACTTCGGCATCTTGCTCGGGTGTCAGCGGAAGGCCGCGGAAGGTGCGGTTGGCGTCGAAGTCACTCATGTTCGCTCCTCGCGCGCATAGCGATAATGCGTTTTCAGGCGACTCAAGTGTAACGCCGTTCGTCTGCGGGTTGAAACGCGCAATGTTCAGCCGAGCGGCGGAAGACGTCGTTCTATCGGCGTGGCCTTGATGATGGCCGTGCTCGTCGCGGCGCGTTCCGTGACGCGCGAGAGAATGTCGTCGAGATGCTCGATCGAGCGCAGGTACAGACGGCACACGAAGCAATCGTCGCCTGTCACCTTGTCGCATTCGACGAACTCGGGGATGCGCCGGATCGCGTCCTCGACGAGATGCAATTGCCCCGGCAGCGGCTGCACGCGCACGATCGCCTGCAGCGTATAACCGAGCGCACGCGGATCGATATCGACGGTAAAGCCGCGAATCACGCCTTGCGTTTCGAGCCGCCGCATGCGCTCGGCCGTGCTAGGCGCGGATAACCCGACGCGCTTCGCCAACTCGCTCACCGCGATGCGTCCATCGCTTGCGAGCACGGCGATGAGTTCGCGATCGATCGCGTCGATGACCGGCTGCGTCGGGCTGCCAAGGTTCTTTCCCATGTTGGCCTTCGATTCAAAGGTCGAAAATTGCGTGTGCCTAATTTTAGGCATGGTTTCGAGCGAAGCGCATCGATAAACTCGAAGTCATCGAAACTTGCATGACAGGCACGACATGAATACGGAAAGAATCGATGCGGGACCTGGCGGTGCATCGCATGCGAACGAACTGCGGCGCGGCGCAATCGAGATGTCGCTCGCCATGTTGATGTCGGGCACGATCGGCTGGCTCGTCGTGTCGTCGGGGCAGACGCCCTGGAACGTGGTGTTTTTTCGCTGCGTGTTCGGAGGCGCGACGCTCGTCGCCGTGTGCGTCGCCCTCGGCTTTCTGAAGAAGCGCTATTTTTCATGGCGCATGATCGGGCTTGTGGCGCTCGGCAGTATCGCGATCGTCGGCAACTGGCTGTTGCTCTTCGCCGCATATTCGCGCGCGTCCATCTCGATGGCGACGACCGTCTACAACACGCAGCCGTTCATGCTCGTCGCGTTGGGCGCGCTGGTGTTGCGCGAGCGCGTGTCGGCATCGTCGATCGCGTGGCTCGCCGTCGCGTTCATCGGTCTCGTGATGGTCGTGCGCGTCGAACCGGCCGTGCTCGCGATGCCGGGGCAGTATCTCGAAGGCATCGCGTATGCGCTCGGCGCGGCCTTTCTGTACGCGATATCGTCGATCATCACGAAGCGTCTGAAGGGCACGCCGCCGCATCTGATCGCGATGCTGCACGTGCTGTTCGGCATCGCGATGCTGGCGCCGTTCGCGCGCTTCGCGGACGCGCCTGCTGAGATCGGAGGCTGGGCCGATCTCATCGTGCTGGGCATCGTCAATACGGGGCTGATGTACGTGCTGCTCTACGGCGCGATCCAGAAGCTGCCGACGGCAACGACGGGCGCGCTGTCGTTCATCTATCCGGTCGTGGCGATCGTCGTCGACTGGCTTGCGTTCGGGCAACGGCTCGCGTGGCTGCAAGTGGCCGGCGCGGCGCTGATTCTGCTCGCGGCGGCAGGGGTGAATTTGCGGTGGCGGATCGTGCCGGAAAGAGCGGTCCGTTAGAACCGCCCGACGTTCAAGCCGCGCGCGGCAGATCGCGCAGTGCTTCGGGATGCGCGACAGCCACGCGCAAGAGCGTTTGCGCCGCACCCGTGGGATTGCGGCGGCCTTGTTCCCAGTCCTGGAATGTGCGGATGGAGACGCCGAGCAATGCCGCGAATTCCGACTGAGACACGCCGACCTTCGCACGCGCCAATGCGGCGACGGTCGGTTCGACGCGGGTTGTTCGCGCCGCGCGTCCCTTCTTCAGGTCGCGCACCGATTGAAGCAGGTCAGCCTGAAATTTTTCGAGTTCCCTATCCATGTTGAATCGCCTCACGAAGCTGATTGAGGAAAGCCGTTGGCAGATTGTCGAATTTGGCTTTCGAGTACGCGATCAGCAGCCGAATCACGTCGCCCGCGAGCGGGTTGTTTGCTAGCCATACGGTGAACGCCTCACGTTCGGCGTCTTGCCAGATTTCAGCGGCATAGCGCTGAAAACGGCGGCTTCGATGATCGAGTACATGGCGTGATTATACGGCATTGCCGTATAGCGACACACGAATGTATTGCGGGGCGATGCGGCGCGCCGAGCCATGTCGTATAGAATGGCGCCCCTTTCCGACTACATCGAAATCCCGCGCCATGTGGTTCAAGAATCTTCAGCTTCACCGTCTCCCCGCACACTGGTCCGTCACGCCGCAGCAGATGCAGCAATGGCTTGCGCCCCTCGCGTTCAGCGCGGCGTCGAGCATCGAGAATGAGCGGCGCGGCTGGGTCTCGCCGCGCGGCGACGATCAGCTCGTCTACACGGCGAACCGTCAGATGCTCATCGTCTATCGCGCGGAGAAAAAGCTGCTGCCCGCGTCGGTCGTCACGCAGTTCGTGAAGGAACGCGCCGCCGAGCTCGAAGAGCAGCAGGGCTTCAAACCCGGCCGCAAGCAGATGAAAGAGCTCAAGGAACAAGTCACCGACGAACTCCTGCCGCGCGCCTTCAGCATCCGCCGCGATACGCGCGTGTGGATCGATCCGGTGAACGGCTGGCTCGCGATCGATTCGTCGTCGGCGACGCTGTGCGACGACATCATCGGCTTGCTGGTGAAGTCCGTCACCGATCTGCCGCTCGCGAGCGTGCGCACCGCGAGTTCGCCCGTGTCCGCGATGACCGAATGGCTGCTTTCAGGCGATGCGCCCGCCGGCTTCACGCTCGATCGCGACACCGAACTGCGCTCGACGGGCGAAGGCAACGCGACCGTGCACTACGTCGGCCACGCGCTCGAAACGGAAGACATGCGCCGCCATATCGAGGCGGGCAAGCAGTGCATGCGTCTCGCGATGACCTGGGACGACCGCGTGTCGTACGTGCTGACGCCGTCGCTCACGCTCAAGCGCGTGAGCGCGCTCGACGTCATCAAGGAAGCCGCCGATCCCACCGCCGCGAACGACGACGAGCGCTTCGAATCCGACTTCATCCTGATGACGGGCGAACTCGCGCGCATGCTGTCGGCGCTGACGGAAGCCCTGGGCGGCGAAGAAGACCTGCGCGCCGCAGCGTAAGCAGGAGCGTCAGGCGCCCGGCGCCGACGCGAACGCATAGCCGTTCTTGCCGTTGCGCTTGACGGTGTACATCGTTTCGTCGGCGGCGGCGACGAGACGCCAGTAATCGTCGACACGATCCGGAAAGCTCGCGATGCCGATGCTCGCGCGCACGATCGAAAGCCCCATCTGCGCATCGGTTTCGGCGACGCACGCGATGATTCGTTGCGCGATCACGGCGAGTTCGCCATCGCTCGAAAACTCGCGCACGAGCAGCGCGAACTCGTCGCCGCCGATACGCGCGACCAGATCGCCGCCACGCACCGCCTGCCGAAAACGCCGCGATACCGCGATCAGAAATTCATCGCCGATACGGTGGCCGTGCGTGTCGTTCACGCGCTTAAAGCCATCCAGATCGATATACAGCACCGCGATGCGCGCCGACCCGCGCGCGCCGCTCGCGAGCGCGTTCGCCGCTTCCTCCAGCGCCGCAAAGAGCTTGCGGCGGTTGGGGAGACCTGTCATCGGATCGTGCAGCGATGCCTGCTCGAATTCGTTCGAAATGCCGAGCAGTTGCCGGTTGCGCTTTGCGTACATGCCGAGCGCCGTGATGAGCACGCCGAACACGATCGCCGACAGCGCAATCAGCGTATGCGACACGCTCAGAATGCGCGCGCGCACATCCGCGCTCGTGCGATCCCGCTCGGCACGCCACCAGGCATAGGTCGAATCGAGCGCGGAGCTGGCCTCGCCGAGCGCGGCGGTGGGCGAAAGCACGGCGGAGGGCAGGGACGGCGCGGACATCGGACTCGACGACACCAGCGCATGCAGCGCCGCCAGCCGCCCGGCCAGTTCGATGCGCGCCTCGCGATAGGCTGATTGATGCTGCGTATCGCCGGCCGGCGTGTTCTGCAGCGAGAGCGCGCCCGCGCGGGCCGTATCGGCGCGCTCGACCGCTTCGAGCACGAGCCCGACGTATTCCTGCTGCAGTTGCGCGGAAAAGATCGCGCGGACCTGCAACGCGAGGAACAGCAGCCCGATCAGCAGGCACAGCAACGCGGCGCCCGCGAGCGGCGCGGGACCGGGAACGGGCAAACGCCGCAGCGCACGCCACACGCGGTCCGCCGGCGCCTCCTCAGGGACGGGAATACTCCTCTCGCTGACGGGTCGGAACATTGTGTCGGTAGCTCACTCGATGAAAGAACGCACCCACGCGCGCAAAAAGCCCGCCCTCGGGCTTTGGACGCGCTGCCGTCTGTGCCGGATGCCTGCGCGCCTGCGCGTATTGATCGGCGCGATAGCCTCGGTCGCCGGCGGCTCGCTGCGTCGCCGGCGGATTGCCGCGGCGCTGCATCTGTGGTTGCGCAGCCGCTGTCGTGAGCGCGGCGGCGGCCGCTGCATCGGAGCCGTCCGTGTTGGTAACGGCGAGCGTGGGTTGATCGGTGGCATCGGCGACGGGCGTATTGTCCGCGAGCGACGTCGTGTCGATGGCCGCGGGCGCATCGTTCGATGCGTAGGGCATCGCGTTGCCGGGCGCCGCGGTCAGCGCCGTTTCGACGGCACCCGCCGATTGCGTCTGCGCGGCGATCGCGGGCTGATCGATGCCGAGCGTGCGGCGCGCGCTCGCCATCGCTTCGGCATAGACGCGCTGGTCGTGGTTGAACCACATGCCGTATGCGACGGTGCCAAGCACGCCGATGCCGAGCGCGCTCGCCGACGCCATCCACAGCGCGAGACGCCCGAAGCGTAGCGGGGCGCGCATGGGGCGGTGCTCGTCGTCGAAATCGATGGGAGGCTCGGGCAAGTAAGTGACGGTGGGATCATTCGCGGGACTCGGGTGTTCCGCGATGCTCTCTTCGGGTAGCTTTGCGTGCTGCGGCATGACAGCGCTCTCCAGAACGTATTCGTCAGACAGCGGACCGGCGCGTACGCCCGGCCCGTGCTACACCGCGCGCGTCCCATCATATGAACGAAATCAACGCGATGCGGCTTCGTCGGACGTAACAGCCGGGTGCCGGTTCAGCATGCGCTGCCGGCCCATTTTTGCCAAACAATGTAACTCGCACCACATTCCGCCACAATCAGGGGCGGCGATGAGGCGCTGAAACGATGCTGCGGATCGTTGCGTCCGGTGCGCGCTGCCGCAGGCTTCGGCCTCGCCCGGCGTGCCGTCGTATGGCGATCCCGCCACGTCGCACGTCGCGAAGGCAAGCAAGTTCGGCCCTTACACCAGCATTTATCGTTCCAACCCCGATTTGAGGTGCCGCGCATACATCATTCTTCAGAGGAAGTTCCCGCGCGTATGTGAGATGGCGCACATACGAAGACGGCGGGACTTTGCGTGTGGTCCGCCAGCCACACTGCGTCATCGGCGCTTCGACAGGACGACGAGCGCGATGCCGCCAAGTATCGCGACCGAACTGGCTGCGAGCCGCGCCGTGAGCGTCTCGCCGAGCAGCAGCACGCCGCCCGCCGCCGTGATGACGGGCACGCTCAGTTGCACGGTGGCGGCCGTCGCGGGCTTCAGCCCTTTCAGCGCCGCGTACCAGATGACATAGCCGAGCCCCGAAGTCAGCGCGCCCGACGCACCCGCGTAAGCGACGCCCTGCACGTCGAAGTTCGCGCCCGTGAACGCGAGCACGGACACCGCGACCGCGAAAGGCAGCGCACGCAGAAAATTGCCCGCGGTCGCGGCGACGGCATCGGACTGGCCGCGCCCGCGCAGCGAGTAGATGCCCCAGCCGACGCCCGCGCCGATCATCAGCACCGACGACGCCGGATCGGGCGCGGCGAGCCCCGGCAGCACGAGCCACACGAGCCCGGCGAGCGCGAGCAGCAGACCGAGCCATTGCCGCGCGGCGAGGCGTTCGCCGGTCGCGATGCCGTAGCCGATCATCGTCGCCTGCACCGCGCCGAAGAGCAGCAGCGCGCCGGTGCCGGCCGCGAGCCGCACATAGGCATAGGAGAACGCCGCCGCGTACACGATCAACGCGAGCGCCGACGCCCAGCTGCCGGCCTGACGCCCGTCATCGCGATTCAGGCCGCCGCGCGCGAGCAGGATGATCCACAGCACGAGCGCCGCCGACGCGATGCGCACGAGCGTGAAGCTCGCCGCGTCGATGCGCGTGCCTTTGAGCGCGAGCCGGCACAGGAGCGAATTGCCGGCGAAGGCGAGCATCGCGATAACGGTGAGCATGGCGATGCGCGCGCCGTGCGAGAGCGTGGGTGCGGACATCGGATGGGGGCGGGATCAGGGCGCCTCACTGTAGCGCACTTCACTCCGTGGTGAAGGGCTGCGGCTCTGCATCGGCATCGGCATCGGTGCCGAAGCGCTCGAACTCGGAGATGACCTGCGCGCCGAAGAGCAGCAGCGTCGCGAGCGCTTCGAGGCTGAACAGCACGATGATCGATGTCGTCAGCGATCCGTAGACGACGCTCACCTGCGAAAGCGTCGCGAAGTACCACACCAATACGTGCCGCGTGATCTCCCAGAGCACGGCGGCCGTCACGCTGCCGAGCAGCGCGAGCCGCAGCGAAGGCCGGCCGACGGGCATCACGAGATAAATCGACGTGAGCACGAAGATCTCGCCCGCGACGCCGAGCAGATAGAGCAGAAGCCGCGACACGCCTCTGAGCGACACTTCGACGCCGAGCAGATCGATGCTGTTGCTGCCCATCGCCTGCAGGCCGTTCGACACGAGCGTGACGATCAGCATGCCGACGCCGAGAAAGAGGATGTAGCAGTACGGCAGCAGCGCCGAGAGCAGAAAGTGGCGCCGCCTGACCGCGACGCGATGCACAAAGATCACCGACATCGCGTTCTCCAGCACGGTGAAGGCGAGCGAGCTGAAGAAGATCATCGTGACGAGCAGAAGCCAGCCGAGCACCGCGCGATGCGCGAGAAAATTCGCGAGCTCGCCGACGACCGCGCGCGCCTGGCCCGGCACGAGCCATTCGAGCAAATGCGTGAGCGTGTCGAGCAATGCCTGCTGTCCGACGAATTTCGACAGCACGATCACGATCAGAATCAACAGCGGAACGATCGACAGCAACGCGTAATACGCGACCGCGCCCGCGAGCAGCAGGCCCTGGTTCGCGCGAAAGGCCTTGATCGTGCGCATCGCGAAGCCGAGCGGATGGCGCGCGACGCTTCTTACCTGCGGGCCCAGCACGGGGCCCAGAATCTTCGACATGGGACCTCCGCGGCTCGAGCGCTGCCCATCCGTTACGGACTCAAGCGCATGAGCAAGTTCCGCACCCGTGTCGAAAGCGGGAACGCGTCAGCCCGGCCGGCGTGCCTCGACGCGGGCGGCGGCCTGCTGCGCGGCTTCCTCGAAAGCGAGATCGAGAAAGACATCGACTTCGCACGCGGGCAGCTCGGACGCGTCGACATTGCGTAGCCGGCAGAAGAGTGCGAGCGCCTCCGCTGCAGCGGCGAAGGCGTGGTTCATATCGCGGGAGTGAAGGCGTTTTTTTCTCATGCCTTGCATAACGGCAAGCGCACGATTGGACTTTAATAAGCGGTAACGCATCGCGTATGCGGTTTCACCTTCGCTTTTTGATGGATTAATCTAGGTTCATAACACGGGCCCGCCGAAGGCACTGGAGGACATGATGGCCGCATCCCACGCAACCTCCGCCGCCGACGCTGCCGCGCTCGGCGCCGATGCCGAAATCGTCAACGCCGACGAACGTCTCTACAACCACGATCTCGCGCCCGTGCCGCGCGCAAAGCGCACCTGGACCGGTTACAGCATCTTCGCGATGTGGATGTCGGACGTGCACAGCGTCGGCGGCTATACCTTCGCGGCGAGCCTCTTTCTGCTCGGCATCTCGGGCTGGCAGGTGCTGCTCGCGCTGACCATCGGCATTCTGATCGTGTATGTGCTGATGAACTGGGTCGGCAAGCCGAGCCTGAGACACGGCATTCCGTTTCCGGTAATGGCGCGCGTCTCGATGGGCGTGATGGGCGCCAATCTCGCCGCGCTGATTCGCGGCGTGGTCGGCATCGTGTGGTACGGCGTGCAGACGTATTTCGCGTCGAAGGCCGTCGCGACGCTGCTTCTGCTGTTCGTGCCCGCCATCGCCGCGTGGCGCGACACGAGCTTTCTCCGGCTCGACATGCTTGGCTGGGTCAGCTTCCTCTTCATGTGGCTGTTGCAGCTCATCATCTTTCAGCGCGGCATGGAGATCATCCGCAAGTTCATCGATTTTTGCGGGCCGGCCGTGTATGTCGTGATGTTCGTGCTGATGGGCTGGATTCTGTATCGCGCGGGCCTCGGCAGCCTGAATCTCACGATTTCGGGCAAGGTGCTCAACGGCGACGAGCAACTCCACGCGATGGTCAACGCGGTCCTGCTCGTCGTGAGCTACTTCGCCGCGCTGCTGCTGAACTTCGGCGACTTCTCGCGCTTCGCGAAGAGCGAGCGGCAGATGAAGATCGGCAATTTCCTCGGGCTGCCGTTCAATTTCGTGGCCTTCGCGATCATCACGGTGATCGTCACGGCCGGCAGCGAGAAAGTCTTCGGCACGATGATCATGGACCCGGTCGAGATCGTCTCGCGCATCGAGAATAAGGTGTGGGTGGCGATCGGCAGCATCACGTTCATCGTCGCGACGATGGGCATCAATATCGTCGCGAACTTCGTGTCGCCGGCGTACGACATCGCCAATCTCTTTCCGAAGCACGTGGACTTCAAGAAGGGCGGCCTGATCGCGTCGATACTCGCGGTGGCCGTGTGCCCGTGGATTTTCGTCGACAGCCCGAAGGCGATCACGATCTTCGTGTCGGTGTTCGGGGCCGTGCTCGCGCCGATGTACGGCGTGATGATGTCCGACTACTACCTCGTGAAGCGCCAGCAGGTGAGAACCGCCGAACTGTATTCGATGCAGCCCGGCGGGCGCTTCTACTACGACGGCGGCTGGAACAAGGTCGGGCTCGCGGCGCTGATCGTGTCGGGCGTGATCTCGGTCGGCTGGGAACTGTCGACGCAATTCTTCAAGCTGCTGCCTCCGAATAATCTCGGCTGGCTGATCGGTGCGGCGGTGGGCGCGCTGCTCTACGTTTTGTTCATGCGCATGGCGAACCGCAAATGACGCTTTATTTGAGCCACTTGCGCACGTCCTGCTCCCATTCGGGCTGGCCGCAGTTCGGCGGATTTTCCGGGCCGAGCACGGTGATGTAGCCCTTGTCCTTCATGCACGCCTCGTAGGCGCGCACCTGCGTGCAACGGCCCGGGCCGGCTTTTTTCGCGGCGGCCTTGCACGCGGACATCGAGTTGTCCATGCCGCTGAAATCGGCGTCGCCGTCGTTGTTCCAGGAGGGCGGGTTCGCGCTCGCCGAAAACTCGACGGGCGTGCTGCATGCGACCAGCGCAAAGGCAGCAGCGGGAAGAAGGCACGAGCGGAAGATTCGATTCATCTGCTTTGACTCCTTATTCTTAAGCTCTTGTTGAACGCGCATGATCCGCCGCCTATTATTCCTCCGCTATCGATGACGCGTCGCGCTTTTTCTTCTCACAGCCCGGAGTCTCGATGATCGCGTCTCTTGTCCGCGCCGTCTCGTCGTGCGTTGCGTTGGCCGCGTTGTCGATTGCATCGATCGCATTCGCCGGCGATGTGTCCTTCGGCCAGAGCCAGCTCTGCGGCTTGCAGACCGCGCGGCCGGACAGCAATGCCGCTGTGCAAGTGAAAACCCTGCAAGGAAGGAACGGGCCGATCGGCTACGCGCGCTTCGGGCATGGCCCGCCGCTTCTGCTCATCACGGGTTATCGCGCGACGCTCGGCGAATGGAACGCGTACTTTCTCGGCGAGCTCGCGAAGCATCATGAGGTCATCGTGTTCGACAATCGCGGCATCGGGCGTTCGACGCCTGTCGCCGGGCATTACGGTCCCGATTACGGCATGCGCGACATGGCCGCCGACGCCGCCGATGTCCTCGCGGGCCTCAAGCTCGCGCGCGCGGACGTTATCGGCTGGTCGATGGGCGGCATGATCGCGCAGCAACTCGCGCTCGATGCACCCGGTCACGTCGAATCGCTGACGCTGATCGCGACCGCGCCGCCGGGACCGGAAGCGGTGCCGCTCACGCCGGCAGTGCAGCAAGTGTTGTCGAGCTCGGGCGCGGATGCGTTCCCGAAAATCATGAGCGCGCTCTTTCCCGCCGATGCCGTCGCGGATGCGTCGAAGTGCTTCATCGGCGACATGTTCGCGCCGCGGGGCTACAAGGGCCGGCCCGTTCCCGATGCCGTCGCGCAGCAGCAGAACAACGCGATGACGCAATGGTTCGCGAATACTCCGGCCGCCGATGCAATGCGCCGCTCGCCGGTGCGCACGCTGATCATCGCGGGCGCGAACGACGACATCCTCGCCGACACCAACGCGCGCCATCTCGAACAGATGATCCCGCGCGCGACACTCGACGTGGTCGCACACGCCGGACACGCGCTGATGTTCCAGTATCCGATCGAACTCGCACGGCATATCGATGCGTTCGTCGCGAAGTGAACGACGCCTCACGCCTCGCGGAAACGTTTGCCGATCCGTAGCGCACGAAGCGCGGGCATTTCGACTTGTCAGGGTATTCGCACGGCCTTCATACTGTCGCGCAAGCCTGAGGCGCAATCACTCGCGTCGATAAAAAAATGAGAGCCGGGGAAATCATCATGAAGTCACGCTTCACTGCTGTTCATCTGCGTCCCGTCGAACTCGCCGATCCGCATCTCGCGCATCTGTACATGGAATGCGTCGATGCCGAGGCGCGTCTGTCGGGCGCCAGCAAACTCGCGGCGGTCGCCGTGTACGAAGCCCGCGAAAAAACACTCGACGATCTGTGGTCGCGTCTCGACGCGCTCGATCCGCGACTGTGCCGCGACCTGAAACACGCGGTGCGCGACTGGCACGACATCGCGGTGAAACTGCGCGGCGGCGACTGATTCATCGATGTTGAGACGCGCGAGCAGCGTAACGAGACGCTGCGACATTCGCGCGGAAGGCCTTCGTCGCTAAGCTTTCTCCAACGACGTCATACATGGAGAAGGGCAATGAACAACACGAATGGTACGAACAATCGCTCGCCGATGCCGGTCGCGTTCTTCGGCATCGCCGTCGGTTCGATGGCGCTTGCGGGCGCGTGGCGCGCGGCGGCTCGCGCATGGCCGATTCCCGAAGCCGTGCCCGCGTTCCTGACGGCGGCGGCGCTCGTCGTCTGGTTCGTGCTTCTCGTCGCGTACGGGCGCAAGTGGCTCGTCGAACGCGATGCGGCCATCGCGGAGATGCGTCATCCGGTGCAGTCATCGTTCGCGGCGCTCGTGCCGGTATCGTCGATGCTCGCCGCGCAAGCCGTGCAAGCCTGGTCGCGGCCTTTTGCGATCGCGCTGTTCGCGATCGGCGTCGCGAGTTCGCTCGCGCTCGGCGCATATCTGCAAGGGCGTTTCTGGCAAGGCGGCCGCAAGCCCGAAATGACCACGCCCGCCATCTATCTGCCGACGGTCGCGCCGAGCTTCGTCGCGGCAACGGCGGCGGCCGGTCTCGGCTTGACGCAAGTCGGCATCTTGCTGTTCGGCGCGGGCGTGTTCTCGTGGCTCGCGCTCGAATCGATCGTGCTGCATCGGGCCGCCGTGCACGAACCGCTGCCCGAAGCATTGCGCCCGACGCTCGGCATTCAGCTTGCGCCGCCGGTCGTCGGAGGCGTGTCGTATCTCGCGCTGACGCACGGCGTGCCGGACACGTTCGCTTACATGATGCTCGGTTACGGCCTCTATCAGGCGCTGATGCTGGCGCGTCTCGTGCCGTGGATTCGTCAACGCGCGTTCACGCCTTCGTACTGGGCGTTCAGCTTCGGCGCAGCCGCCTTGCCGACGATGGCGATCCGCATGGTCGAACGCGGCGCGGCAGGACCGATGACGTGGATCGCGCCGGTCGCGTTCATCGTCGCGAACGTGGTGATCGGGCTCATGATCGCGGGAACGGTGCGGGCGATCGTGCGCGGCAACCTGCTGCCGGCCGCGGTTGCATCGACGGCATCGAACGTGACGCCGATCAGCGTCGATCGGCGTGCGGCGGCGGGCGCGCGCTGAAGCCTCACAACGTCAACACTTCTCCGGCCCGCAACGCACGCAGCGCAACATCCGGCAACGCGGCGCGCAGTTCCTCCAGGATCTGCGCGCCGTGCGGCGGTTTGAGATGCGAAATCAGCAGTTCCGCGTTCATCGGCAAACCTTTTAGATCATCCGCGATGAGCTTCGGGCAATAGTGATGCGCCGCACGCGCCAAGGCGATCTGCGCATCCGGATACGCCGTCTCGACGATCACATGGCGCAGTCCGGGCAGCACGCACAGCGCGGCCCAGAACTCGGGGTTGGTCGTCGTATCGCCGCTGAATGCGAGGCACGCTGCATCGCTCGATACGACGAATCCCGTCGATGGCACCGTATGCCGCGCGGGCAATGCCGTCACGCTGCGCCCGTTCAGCACGCAACGCTCGCCGACTTCCAGCGCTTCGAAGCGCACGCCCGGTGCGTCGACGGAAGGAATGCGCGTGAAGTCCGGCCAGATCAGATTGTTGAAGATATGCGCCTGGAGAATGTCGAGCGTGGCGCGGCTCGCGTGGACGGTCAGCGGCGCGTCGCGCGCATCGCTCGTGGCGTCGATCATGAGCGGCAGATACGCGATGTGATCCAGATGCGAATGCGTGAGAAACACATGATCGACGCGCGCGAGTTCATCGTCGGAGAGCACGGCTGTGCCCGTGCCCGCATCGATCATGATGTCGTCATCGACGAGCAGCGCCGTCGTGCCGCCGGGATCGCCCGCATCGTCGCCGGCGCTGCTGATCGCCCCGCTACAGCCGAGTACCCGAACTTTCATGAATTTATTTCTCGTCGAATTCGCTTACGCAATCCCAGTCGGCGGGCAACGCGACGCCGCGCAGCGCATCGATACGTTTGCGATACATCGCGTACACCTGCCGTTCAGGATACTGCGCGGCGAGCGTCGCGAGTAGCGTTTCCGCTTCGTCCCACTCGCGCGCGCGATAGTGCGCGAGCGCCGCGTGCCAGCGCGCGAGCGCATCGCCGTGTTCGTGCGCCGGCTGCGGCTCGAAGACCGCGATCGGCGCGACGCGTCCTTTCACGCGCACGCGATCGATCTCGCGGAACACGATATCCGTCACCTGCTCGCGCGTCGCCTCGCCGACGATGATGTCGATATCGAAGCGCCGCGTCAGTCCTTCGAGCCGCGCCGCGACGTTCACCGCATCGCCCATCACGGTGTAGGCCTTGCGCACGTGCGAACCCATGTCGCCGACGGTCATCGGCCCCGTATTGATGCCGATGCCGATCCACAAGGTCGGCCAGCCGCGCGCCGTGAGCGTGCGATTCAGCTCGATGAGCGCCGCGCGCATGCCGAGCGCCGCCGCGACCGCATTGCGCGCGTGGTCCGCATCGTCGACGGGCGCGCCCCAGAAGCCCATGATCGCGTCGCCGATGTACTTGTCGAGCGTGCCGCGATGCGCGCGGATCACTTCGGTCATCGTGCCGAGATATTCGTTCATCAGGCGCGCGAGCGCTTCCGGCTCCAGCGTCTCCGCGATGGCGGTGAAGCCAAGCACATCGCAGAACAGCACGGTCAGCTCCGCGCGCCGGCCCGCCATGCTGTAGTCCTCGGGATGGCGGCTCATTTCCTCGACGAGTTCGGGCGGCACGTATTGCCCGAAGAGCGCGGCGAAATGGCGTTTCGCGCGCGCCTCGACGAAATAGCCGTACGACATGTTGAGCACGTAGAGCGCGAGCACGGCGAGCAGCAGCGTCGCGACCGGAAACGACCAGCGAAGCCGCGCGAACGCGAAGAGATCGGCCGCGACGATGAGCGCGAACAGCATCGCGCTCAAGAGCGTCGCGCGCGCGGGAAGGCGCCACGGCCACAGAAAGATCATCGCGAGGCCGGCGAGCGCGAGCATCGACGTCTGCCATGCCGAGGCGAACGGCGGCTCGAAGCGGATCGTGCCGTCAAGCATGCCGGCGATCAGATTCGCGTTCACTTCGACGCCCGGATAGACTTCGCCGACAGGCGTCGTGCGCTGATCCATCAAACCCGGCGCCGTGGTGCCGATGAGCGCGATCTTGCCCGCGAGCGCGTTTTGCGGAATGCGCTTCGCGAGCACATCGGCGACGGAGTAGTACGGGAAGCTGCCGGTGCCGCCGCGATAGGGCACGAGCGCCGCGCCGTTCGCATCGACGGGAATCGTGCGCGTGCCGCGCGGCGTCGTCAGCGCGAGTCCCGTGAGCGGGCCGGCGGCATCGTCGAAAAGCGGCGTCACCGATGCATCGCCGAACAGCGCGCGGACCACTTCGAGCGAGAGCGCGCCGTACACGCCGTCGCGATACGCGGTGATGAGCGGCACGCGGCGCACGGAGCCGTCGAAATCGATCACCGGATTGAAGTAGCCCGCGCGCCTGGCGGCTTGTTGCAGCGCGGGCAGATTGCCGCCGTAGCTCGTCCAGTCGAAAAGCGTGAGCGGATGCGTGCCGAACGCGCGCTCGCTCATCAAGGGCGATGGAATCGCGCCGCTCGACGCATCCTGATTCGAGAAGTAAAAGCCGAGCACGACAGGATGGCCCGCGAGCGCATCGGCGAAACGCTGGTCGTAGTCGAGGCGCGGCGCGAGCGCGTCGAGCGCTTGCCGGTAAGCGGCATCGTTCGCGAGCGCGCCGCGCGCGAGTTCGTCGAGAACCGGCAAGCCGGAGCTGGCATCGGGTTCCGCGAACACCATGTCGAAACCCAGCACGGCAATGTGCTCGCGCGAGAACAGCGTATCGACGAGCGCCGCCATGCGCGCGCGATCCCACGGCCAGCGGCCCAGCTCGGCGAGGCTTTTCTCGTCGATGTCGAGAATCGCGATGCGCGCGTCCGTCGTGCGCGGCATGAAGAGCCGCACTTTCGCGTCGTGGATCATCGCGTCGAGGGAATCGATGAAGCGGATGTCGTAGCGCGACAGCGCGTGCCCCGCGAGCGCGACGACGATCGCCAGTCCGAGCGCCCAGCGCGCGCCCGAGCGTCTGAGCGTGAACGCGAGCGGCGCGCGCGTGCTCATAGCGCGGCCCGGATCTGCTCGTTCGCGACGACGAGCCCCGCCGCCAGCACGCGCGCGACGAACTTGTGCAGGCGCGCGGCGAGCGCGGGATCGTCGTTTTCCAGACGCTGCAATGGGGCGAGCGCGAGGCGCAGCACGATGGCGGGTTGATCGGCGACGACGTCCGCGCTGCGCCGCGCGCCGGTGTACACGGCCATCTCGCCGACGATCGTGCAGCTCATCAGCGCGGTCAGCAGGCCCGCGAGCATATCGACGCCGAAGCCCGCAAGCGCCGCGTGGAGGGGCGATGCGCGCATGATCTGCGCGTCCCGGCTCGTGTTCTCGCTCATCGCGGCGCTCGCTAGCGGCACGCCGCCGACGGCAGCACCGGCGTCACGCGTGAAGCCGGCAGCACGCCGAACGGCAGCCGCGGACTCACGACGATCGCGCCTTCGCCCGCGCGCACGATCTGCCTGTCGACCTGATTGATGACGACGATCTGCCCGTCATAGACGACGATCTGATCGCCCTTGCAATCCGCGTTCGCGCCGGGTTCGAGATTCGCGCAATCGGTGACGGAATATTCGGTGCCGCGTATGCCGATGGTCGATGTCGGCGTCTTCACGCGATAGTTCTCCGCCTTGCCTTCCTTCGCGACGAGCCCGTCGACCGCGCGCAAGCCTCCCTTCACGAGCGACAGAAAGCTGCGGTCTTCCTGCGGCGCGCTCGCCGCGTAATGAAAATCGTCGACACGAAACACCGAGCCGGGCTTCAGATACACGCGCTGCTTGTCGGTGAAGATCATCACGATCTCGGAACCGACGCCGGTCTGCACCGTGTCGCCATTGTCGATGCCGCCGCCCACCGCCGCGACGCGCTGCGCGCCGCCCGCCGATTGAATCGCGACATTGCCGACGAGCGCGGTGATCGTCGCGACGGGTTCGGCGCAGGCCGCGCGCGCGATCATCGTCAGAAGGAGAAGCAGGAGCAGTCGCGAAGCGCGCGTCATGGTCGGTCTCAGAAGGACTTCGTGAGCGCGACCCAGAAGCGGTTCGCGTGGCCGGTGCCGAGCGTCGAAGGCACATAGCCGAGGGTGTGCGCATAGGACATCGACAGCAGAAAGTCGTGCGGCGCGGCGAAGGTCGCGCCGACGCCCAGTCCCGAGAGCCGCACGTGATCGCTGCCCGGCGCGACCGGATGCGCGACGATCTTGCCATCGGCGGTATCGATGAAGCCCGCCAGCGTGACGAGGACCGGCACGAGCGATTGCCGGATCGTCTGCCGCACTTCGAAGGTCGCGATATACGCTTCGTCGACGGGCGCATCGCCGGTTGCATAGGCGCGCACGGCGTACGGTCCGCCGAGCGAGATCTGCTCCGACGAATCGAGATTGCGCGAGCTCGTCTGGCCGTTGATCGAAAAATAAAGCTGCGTGCCGTTGGCCTGATCGCCGATCACCTGCGTATGCGTCACGGCGAACACGAACTTCGTGAACGCGCCGGCGATCTGCGATGCGATCTGTTCCTGCTGCGGCGACTTGTAGCGCAAATTGCCTTGCTGAACGCCGATGTCGAACGTCGTGATGCTCTTTTCGAGCGTGAGGTTGCCCGAGAGCCCGAGACGGCCGACATCGCTCGTCTTGTCGCTCACCGAATCGAACGCGCCCAGATGATCCGACAGCAGCTTGTGATCGAAGCCGAGCGTCGTGTACACGTTCGCCGCCGGCGAGCGCAGGATCGGGTAGCTGAAAAACGTCGAAAAAACGTTGGCGCTGCCGTAGGCGTCGAGACCGTCGAACTGGCCGCCGACGGAATACGTCGAGCGCGTGTAGCCGATGCCCCACGCGAGCCCGCTGCCGCCGACCGGCACCGTATAGCCGATGTTGCCG
This sequence comes from Caballeronia temeraria, assembly GCF_001544795.2. Taxonomy (GTDB): domain Bacteria; phylum Pseudomonadota; class Gammaproteobacteria; order Burkholderiales; family Burkholderiaceae; genus Caballeronia; species Caballeronia temeraria. The sequence goes on from NZ_FCOI02000010.1 coordinate 30,483, forward strand.
TAGAACTGCCCGGTGATCGAGCCGAGCAGCCGCGCGCCCAGCTGATCGCCGATGCCGAGCGGATTGTTCCATTGCAGCGCGCCGATCAGACGCGCGGTGCCGGTCGTCGTCTGGCCATAGTTGTCGGCCTGCACGCTGCCGGATACGGGCCGCGCCGCCGGCACGAGCAAGGTCATGTTCGACGTGCCGGGAAGCAGGCCCGGCGAGATCGTCGCGTTCGCGCCCGTCGTGCCGGCCGCGTCCTGCGCGAGCAGCGTGGCGCGGGTGAGGGCGTGCTCGTCGATCACCTCGCCCGATTTGAGCGGGCTGAAAAAACGCGCGATGACCGCATCGCGCGTGCGCGACCGGTTGTCGATATCGATACGTCCGTAACGTCCCTCGCTCACCGCGATGCGCACGACGCCGCCCTCGATCTGCTGCGGCGGCACATACGCCCGCGCGACGAGGTAACCGTGCCGTCGATAGAACGCGCTCACGCGATCCGCAGCGCTTTCGAGATCGTCGAGGGAACGCGCCGGACCGATCAGCGGACGCACGACATCGAGCAATTCCGCCGCGGAAAAAAGCGTGTTGCCGGTGAACTCGAAGCCTTTCACCTCGAAGCGGATGCCGCCCGATTCAGCCGCAACCGGCGCAGGCGCAGGCGCAGGCGCGGGCGTCACGTTCAGGCGCAGGTCCGAAGGCGGCACGGGCGCGGGCGCCTGCTGCTGCTGTTCGCGCAGAATGCTGCCCGCGTTCGGCAGCGCTTGCGCGTGCGCATCGCGCATGTCGCGGGCCGTCGCGGCGACGAGCGTCGCGAACAGCACGGCGAGCCGGCGCGACGCGGCGCTGCGTCGTCGTTCGCGGGGCCCGAAGCGTCGCACGCGCCTGGGCCTCACATGCGGCATACGTGACCGGGCCATGCGTCGTCCGGCAGGCGGCTGCCGTCGCTCGTCGAATCGGTGCGCTGCTGCACGAGCGGCGCGGATTCGGGTTGCAATCCGGGCGTCGCGTTGTAGAGCGGCGCGGGATTGGCCGCGTCGGTGCGCACGGAATCGAGAATGCCGGGCAGCGCCGCGACGGTCGTCACGGGCGTCTGCGGTGTTTCCGGCGTGACGGGCGTCACGGGTGTCACAGGTTGCACAGGCGGCGGCGTGCCCGCGATGCGCAACGTGCCGCCTTGCGTCGTGATCTTGTAGCCGAAGGGACCGCCCGTTGCCGTGATCGTGATCGCGTAGGTGCCGATCGCCGCGCCCGGCGTCGCGCCCGTGCTCGTCACCGTGAAGATGAAAGGCTCGTGATTCGTGGGACTGTCGGCGAACGCGTGGCCGTAGTTCGCGCCGTTGTAGCGCAGCGCGATCGTGACGTCGTTCGGTCCGAGCGTGCGCGGCGTATCGAACGGCACGTCGATGTTGATCGCCGTCAACGTGACCTGCTGCAGCGCATGGAACGCGAAACGGTTGCCCGATGCCGACGTCGCGCGCGCGTCGGCGCCGCCGGTGTACGCATCGCCCCAGAGCGCGAGGTTGCCGCTTTGCAGGCCGCCGAACGCGTCGGTGTCGGGTGCGTCGGAGTAGACGAGCCAGCGGCCGTTGGGCGTGGCAAGCGCCTGTGCGCCCGCGCGATTTACAAACGTCGTCGCGGCGAGCGTGATGGCCGTGCCGTTCGCGCGGCTCGCGACGGGCGCGGCGAGCGTGAGTGCCGGCGCCGTGAGCGTCACCGCGCCGCTCGCCGATACGCCCGACAAGCCCGCGATGCTGCCGATGATGAGCGGCGCGCTGTCGTCGACGGTGACCGAGCCGGCGTTGGCCGCGAGCGTGCCGATGCGATTGCCCGCGTTCGTCAGCCGGTACGCGCCCGCGCCGCCTTGCAGCGCGACATTGGCCGCTATGATCGGCGCTTGCTGCGTGGCGGTGCCGGCGGTCGTCATCGAGAGCGTGCCGCGCGGCGCGCTGATGGGCGCATCGAGCCGGATGCCGCTTTGCGCCGCGAGCGCAAGCGTGTTGACGCCGCTCCACGCCACGGGGCCATCGATCAGCACGAAACCGAAGGGCGCGAATCCCGAGGGCGACGCGGCGCTGATCGACACATTGGTCGATTCGAGCACGCGCGCGAGCGTCGAACTCTGAATCGTGCCGAAGCGCTGTCCGAAGGCATCGTCACCGCCGACGAGCGCCGCGAAATCGCTCGCGATGCGCCACGTTCCCGTTTGCCCCGATGCCGCCGCCGTCGTGACCTGCACATCGGGCGCAACGCGCACCTGCGTGCCCGACGTCTCGATGACGCCGCCGTTGCCGCCATTGGGCGCGGACGCGTCGAGCGTGCCGCCGGCCTGCGCGATGCCCGTGTCCGCGACGAGCCGGATCACGCCGTTCTGATTGACGGCGCTGCGCGCGCGGATGATGCCCGTGTTGTTCACGACCGTGTTGAAGAGCGCGTCCTCGGCGCTCGCGACGAGCCACGCCTGGCCGCCATCGGCCTGAATGAGTCCGTGATTGGCGGCGAGCGCATCGAGTGCGCCGCGCTCCACCGACAAGCCGATCATGCTGTGATCGCCGAGCGTCACCGCAATGCGTTCGCCCGCTGCGAGCGCCGCGAACCCGCCGGGCGTGTCGATCGTGCCGGCGTTGATCGCGCGCGCGCCGATCAGCGCGACATAGCCGCCGGGCGCGCTCTGTATCGTGCCGAGATTGACGACCGCCGCGCCGTCATCGTGATGATGATGCCGATGCCAGCCGCCATCGCCCGCGAAGGTGTAATGGCCGCTCATGAAATCGCTCGTCGACAGATTGAGCGTCGACGCCAGCAGTCCGCCGGCATTGACCTGCGCGCCCGGTCCGAAAATCACGCCATTCGGATTGACGATGAACACTTGTCCGTTCGCATCGAGCCTGCCGAAAAAGGCCGTTGGACGCGGCCCGACGACGCGGTTGAGCGCGATCGCGTTCGCGCCCGGCTGATTGAACGTGACGGATTCGCCGGGGCGCGTGCTGAACGAATTCCAGTCGATGGCGAGTCGGCTGCTCGTCTGCTGAATCGTCGTGCTGGCGCCCGCGCTCGTGACCGAGCCCGAACCGGCGACGACACGCGCGCCGCTCGGCTCTGCGTATGCCGACGCACACGCCGTGGCGATGATCGTAGCGATGAAAAGCCGCAACGCGGGGGACGCGGTGCTTGCGCGCAGAGTCTTGTTCATGTCGGCCGACTCCTTTCTGTTGCGGTGCATCGTCGTGACGAGATGCAGGCGCACCATCAAGCAGTTTAGTGTTCCGAACCATGCTTGCAACTACGCGTTTAGAGAGCGCATGACACGCGGTATTTGTATTAGTAATGCGATGTTAAAACGGCGCTCAGACCGCCTCGTTCGCGAGCGTGCCTTCGACAAATTCGCGCAGGAATGCGACCCAGGTCCGGATCTTCGCGTCGAGGTATTGGCGGGACGCGTACATCGCGTAAATGGTCATGGTCTGGAGTTCCCACTCGGGCAGCACGCGCACGAGCGCGCCGCTTTGCAGCCACGGCAGCGCGGCGAGCATGGGCAGCGGCGCGATGCCCAGACCGTTCGACAGCGCGACGGCGAGCGCGTCGGCGGAATTGACGCGCAGACGCCCGGGGTCCAGTTCCACTTCGACCTGTCCGCGCGGGCCTTCGAAGATCCATCGGTCGACGGGGAAGAAGGTCGTGACGAGTTGCAGGCACGCGTGCTTCTTCAGATCGTCGATGCGCTGCGGCGTGCCCGCGCGTGTCAGATAACCGGGCGATGCGCACAGCACGCTCGGCATCGAGCAAATTTTCGTGGAGACGAGCGCGGAGTCGGGCAGGGTGGACGTGGTGACTTGCAGGAAGACGTCGAAGCCTTCGTCGAGCATGTCGGGAATGTGCTGCGACAGCGTGAGTTCGACGCGAACCTGCGGGTGTTCCTCCAGATAACGCGTGAGAGCGGGCACCACGTAATGCTGGCCGAAGGTGATCGGCGCGTGCATGCGCAGTACGCCCGTCGGCGAAACCTGCGCGTTGCTCGCTTCGGCTTCGGACAGATCGACGAGTTCGAGCACTTCCTTGCAGCGGGTGAGGTAGCGATTGCCGGCGTCGGTGAGGGCGACGCGGCGCGTCGTGCGATTCAGAAGACGCGTGCGCAGATGCGTTTCGAGCTCGGTGACGGCGCGCGACGCCTGCGCCGTCGTGATGTCCATTTGCTGCGCCGCGACCGTGAAGCTCGCCGCTTCGGCCACGCGCGCAAAGATTCTCATGCTCCGCAACAAGTCCATCGTGACGCCGTCCGTTTGACGAAGCCGGAACTATCCCACGGCGGCGCGAAAGCGCGCAACCCGCGACGGACGATGCGGCGCGAAACGGCGGTTCCGCACAATCGTTTCAGTATTCACATCTGTTACAGGGCTTGTAACTCAGCGCGCAAACGGCGCGGCTAACATGGATCCATGGCTGCATATGAATCCAGGATCGCATCGCGGTCCTCATGCCGGCCTTCTCGGTTCTCAGCTCAGTTCTCAGAAGAGGAAGAAATGAACGTCAAGGGTTTGGTCGGGATCGGTATCGCGCTGTCGGCGGGGCTCGCCTGCGAAGCCGCGATGGCACGCGTGAGCGTCGGCATCAATCTCGGGGTTCCCGTGGCGCCCGTCTATGCGGCGCCGGTGTATGCAGCGCCTGCGCCCGTGTATCTAGCACCGCCGCCTCCGCCGCCTCCGCCCGTCGTGTATCAGCCGGCGCCGGTCGTCGTCGCGCCTGCGCCCGTCGTCGTCGTGGGCTGGCATGGCGACCGGTATTGGGATGGATATCGTTACTGGGGCCGCCGCGACTGGTACGCGCATCACGGCGGCTATTACGGCTATCGCCACTGGTAAGCGCGAAACACGCGAGAGCGGGGCATCATCATGACAAATTCAACTCGAACTCGAATCAGGGCGCGCCTCGCGCGGTCGCTGATCGTGCCTGTCGCGCTGGTGGCGGCGGCGGGACTCGGTGGCTGCGTCTATGCGCCGCCTTACGGCTATGCACCCGCGCCCGCGCCGGTGTATGGCTACGCGCCGGCCTATGGTTACGCATATGGGCCGGGATATTACGCGGCGCCATCGGTGTCGCTCGGTATCGGCTTTTCGGGCGGCGGCGGTCACTGGCACGGCCATTGATACATTGATGCGCGCGTCGAGCGCACTGGAACGCCCGTTGCTGCGCTTTCTCTGACTCATTCGGAGAACGCGCAACATGGCTGATCAAACCGTAAGCTTGATGTCGCAAAAGGCCCGCTGCGAGCATTTCATGCTGCCGGAGAACGGCTGGGTGCCGAACAATACGCGCCTGCCGGTGCTCGTCTGGCGCGGCGCGATCGATTCGAAAGCCGGCGATTGCGCCAACCGTTTCGAAGCGCTGTTCGCGCAGAACGGCTGGCCGCCGCAATGGCGCGACAGCGTCTTCGACTATCACCACTTCCATTCGACCGCGCACGAGGCGCTCGGCATCGCTTCAGGCGACGCCGAAGTGATACTCGGCGGCCCGCATGGCCGCGTGATCGCGGTCAGCGCGGGCGATGTGCTCGTCCTGCCCGCCGGCACCGGCCATTGTCTGCTGACGGCAGGGCGGCGCTTTCAGGTGGTCGGCGCGTATCCGCCCGGGCAACAATGGGATATCCGCCGTGACGCGATCAGCGAGCAGGAGCGCATCGCGATGGAAGCGCTGCCGTTTCCGCGCAGCGATCCCGTTGCCGGCGAGGACGGAGCGCTCGCGCGTCACTGGCACTAGCCTGATCAGGCTTTACTTTCCTTCGCACATTGCGCACGGCGCGCGCCGAACAGCGGTACGCGCTTGACGACGCCCGTCGCGAGCGCCGTGCCGATCAGCACGATCGCGCATGCCGCCGCCATGCCCGCCGATACCCGTTCGGCGAGAAAGAGCGCGCCCCACAGAATCCCGAAGATCGGGATCAAAAACGTGACCGTGATCGCGCGCGCGGGTCCGGCCACCGAGATGAGATGGAAGAACATCATGTACGCGAGACCCGTGCATGCGACGCCGAGGCCGAGCACCGCGCCCCACGCGTGAAGCGAGACCGCGCCTGACGGCCAGAAGACGAGCGCGAAGGGCAGGAGCACGAGTGTCGCGGCGCTCATCGTGCCGGCCGCGACCGTCAGCGAATCGACGCCCATCAGATGCCTCTTCGTGTAGCTCGCCGCGACGCCGTAAGACGCCGATGCGGCCAGCGCGGCGAGCGCGGCCAATGCGGTTGCCATCGGCGAGAAGGAAACGGCGCTCGCATCGTGCGCGAACATCTGGTCCCACACGAGCGCGAGCACGCCCGCGAAGCCGATCGCAAGGCCCGCCACCCGCATGCGCGTCAGACGATCGTTGAGCCACAGATAGGCGACGATCGCGCCCCAGAGCGGCGTCGTCGCGTTGATGACGGACGTCACGCCCGCCGAGAGCGTCAGCTCCGCATAGGCGAAGAGACAAAACGGCGCCGCCGAATTGAGCACGCCCACGACGAGAAGCGGCCAGGCGCGCTCGCGCATCGTCGCGAAGGCGGGGCGCGCCTTGCCGCGCAGCGCGAGCATCAAAAGCAGAAAAGTCGCGCCGATGCCCACGCGCAACGCCATCAGCGGCGCGACGCCGAGATCGGCCACGCCGACGCGGATGAACAGGAACGAGCCGCCCCATAGCGCGGCGAGAATGAACAGTTGAGCGAGATTGACGGGATTCATGGCGGCTTCGCATTAGAAGTGAGAGAGCGAAACCATCGTATCGGCGTGCGCCAGGCCGACGTTTCGGGCTGGCGTGAAACGAAAGATGCGGCGCTGCGGGCGCGGCTTCCTTCCGCTTGTTTCCGCTTTTTCTGGACAACACTCGATTGCGCTCTATGCCGGGCATCGTAGCGGCGCGCTCCATGCAACGGCAAACGAGCAATTCTCACCGGTATGTGAGAAAAATTGCCAAGCGCCGCACGGCTCGGATAAGCGCCTGCGCGCGGCTTGCCGGCGGGACCGTTCGGTGCGACGCTTGCATCATCCTTGGAAGATGAGCGGTGTTTATTGCAGTGCGGCGGACGCAGTCAACCGGAGAACAAGCATGGACAAGGTAAATGGCAGCGCATCGACGATGCAGTCGTTGCCGAACGGCGACCCGCCGCTCGCGCGCCGATCCGTGACAAGCGCGATGGATGCGGCGCTCGCGCCCGGCATGGCGCACGCGCAGGGCGCAAGCGTGACGCCGCTCACGCCGGGTGGCGCGCATCGCCCCGCGCACTATGCGCCGTACCACGTGCATGGCAGCGTGCTCGAAGGCGGCGACAGTCCCACGGTCCTCGCGCAGCCCGCCGCCACGAGGGCGTTGGGACAAGGCAGCCAGTACCATCCGTCGCGGCCCGCCCCGCGGCGCGCGCGCGACGTGCTGGCGGGCGCGCAGGATGCGATTGCGGCGCAGTATCGGCAAGCAAAGGAGGGCACCGACGACTATGTGCACGACAACCCCTGGAAAGCGATCACCTTTGCGGCGCTCGGCGGACTGATCGTCGGGTTGCTGGCTGCGCGTTGAAAGCCACCGGGTCCGCATGTGGCGCAAGCGGGCCTCAACCTTGCTGGATTTGCGGTGTCGGCATGAGCTTATCGCCGTGCCGGACCGATATGGAAGAACGATCGTACGATCTCTGCACCGACCGGTGCGAAATATGGAATCCGCTGACCCTGGCGCTCGCCGGTCCGCGGCGCGTGATGATCGTGCACTCGGAATCGAACGTCGGCGATTCGTTCGCGCTGCTGCTCGCGATGCGCGGTTTCGAGGCGGTACAGATCGGCGATGCGGCCGCCGCCTTGCAGTTCGTGCACAAGTGGCGGCCGCAGGTGCTGTTCGTCGATACGCTCATCGGCGATGCGCACGACCACGCGCTCGCACGCACGCTGCGCGAGGTGCTGACTGTCGATCGGCCGGCTAACGTGGTGGAGTTGCTGATCGCGCTGGCCGCCGATGCCGGGCGCGACCCGCGCGATGCGCTGCATGCGGCCGGCTACGACGGCTTTTGCCGAACGCCTTGCCCGGTCTGGTGGATGTTCGACGTCTTGAAGTGCTTCTATGCTCACTGATGCGGGCGGCGCATTGCGCCGCCGCCCGTTGCTTGAGGCTTACACCGCCCGGGAAGCCTTGAAATCGTTGGTTTCCAGTTCGACCGACTGGCCGCCGTTGCGCTCGAGCGTGCGCCGCGCCGCGTCTTCGATTTGCATGCGTCCGCCTTCGAACGCGGAGAGGAGATCGTGCGACGACGTCCCGCTATTGCCGAAATGATCGTTGAGCGCATCGAGGGAAATGCTGCACCACACCTCGCGGCCGTCCACGTTCGCCTCGAAAGCGACACGCGCTGCCGCCACGACATGACGGCGCCCGCTGAACTCTATCGTCATCCTTATCACCTCCTGTTATTCGTTCGGAACACGTTAAGCGCGATCATCGCGAAACCTGCAACAGCAAGCAGCCCGCGATGGCGATGCCCTCGACCGCGTGCGGCCTTGCACGCGCCGCGCGCCGTCGTCTTGCATGATACGCCCGCGATTCGCGAGACGTGCGTGGGGGTGTCCTTCGCAATGGCCGTGCCCGAGCGCGTGACGCCGCGGTGCGTTCAACGGCAGCAGAGACAGCCGCCGCGATGGGACATGCCGTAGCTGCCGGCTTCATCGCCGCCGCCCGCGGATGAATTCGCGCCGCCCACGGTCGGCGCGCCGATCGTCACGCGTCCGGCCGTCGCGCCGCATTGCGGACAGACGGCGGGATCGTCGCGCTCGGCGATGCGGCGGACGGCTTCGAATGCGCCGCAATCCGCACATTCGTAATCGTAGACAGGCATGACGTTCTCGCTCGAAGAAAGAAGGCTCGTCCGGTCAGTGTAACAAGCGTGGCGCGCGCCCGTTTCGTTCCGGTCAGCGCGATGAACGAGGCGTTTCGTCCGCGCGGCGGCGCGGATTGAATCCTCATCAGGGAAGGGCGTCGCGAACTCAGCGCGCGTCCTTGCGCAGCATGCGCAGACGCGCTTCTTCGAGCGACTCGAACTTGCTGTCGGCGTCGTCGAAGACCGACACCTTGCCCCGCCCGATGTCGTACACCCAGCCCTGCACCTGCAGCTTGCCGAGCGCGAGCCGGCCCGCGACCGCCGGGTGCGTGCGCAGGTGCGTCAACTGCAGGCGGATGTTTTCCTCGACCATCGCCTGAACGATGCGCTCTTCTTCCAGCTTTCTCGCCATCACGACGCTGCGCGCGGCTTCGGCATTGCGCAGCCAGGCGTGCACGGTCGGCATTTCATCGGCGATGGTCGCGCCCGACGCGAGACCTTTCATCGCGCCGCAGTCCGAGTGTCCGCAGATCACGATCTGCCGGACGTTGAGCGCGAGCACCGCATATTCGACTACCGCCGACACGCCGCCGAGCATCTCGCCATAAGCCGGCACGATATTGCCGATGTTGCGGCACACGAAAAGCTCGCCGGGACGCGTCTGCGTGATCATCTCCGGCGACACGCGCGAGTCCGCGCACGTGATGAAGAGCGTGTGCGGCGTCTGCTGGCGCGCGAGGCTCTTGAAAAGCGCTTCGCTGTCGGGGAATACGAAGCGGCTGAAATCGTCGGCGCCTTGCAGCAGATACAGGAGATCGGGTGTGTCGGCGCCGTTGCGTTCTTCGCTCATCGATTTGTCGGACATGGTGTCGCCTTTGGTGTGCGGTTTCGACGCGCCCACGCGCCGCGTCAAGCCAAAAGCTTGCGGGGTTTTCAGATATATCGCAAGTGGGCGGCGGACGGCCGCGACGCGTGTTCCGGGAATGCCGCGTATCGGCGGACGCAACGCCGACCATCGACACGCGCGCTTTACTTCGGTTTTTTCGAACCCGAACCCTCAAAAACTCGCATTTTTCGATGTCGAGCCTTCCTTTACATTACTTTCATCGAAAGCAAACAGAAAGGAATCAACATGAAATGCCCGGTATGTCCCGCCACGGAACTGCTGATGACCGTGCGCGAAGGCATCGAGATCGACTATTGCCCGCAGTGCCGCGGCGTGTGGCTCGACCGCGGCGAGCTCGATCAGATCATCCGCCGCGCGGCGCAGGCATCGGCCGCCGAGGCGCAGGCGGACGAACGAGACGACTGGCACGAACGCGGCCACGACAAGGATCGCGAGCGCCGCATGCCGCGGCACGACGGTTATCACTATGGCGATTCGCGCGGCAAGCGCGAGCATCCACGTCGCAAGAATTCCTTTCTCGGCGATCTCTTCGATTTCGATTGAGCGCGAGCGCAGGAAGCATCGGCAGTTTTCCACGAAAACAGCAACGGAGAAGGCAAATGGCGACGGTGAAGCAGGTGCTGAAAGCGAAGATCGACACGACGGTTCACACCATCGACGCGGAGGCGAGCGTGTACGAAGCGGTCGCGCTGATGTCGCGGGCGGAAGGGGGCGCGCTCGTCGTGATGGTGGGCGATACGGTGTGCGGCATCGTCACCGAGCGCGACTATGCGCGCAAGGTGATCCTTCAGGACAAGGCTTCGCGCACGACCACGGTATGCGAAATCATGACCGCGCCCGTGATGTCCGTGAGTCTCAGGACGAACACCGACGAGTGCATGACGCTCATGACGCGGCAGCGCATCCGTCATCTGCCGGTGATCGAGGGCGGCAGGCTGCTCGGCCTGATTTCGATCGGCGACATGGTGCGGCATCTGATCGAGGAACAGCAGTTCGCCATCGATCAGCTGGAAAGCTACGTGCGCGGGCCGCAGCCCGACACGCCCACGTGCGCGCTGACGCGGCGCATGCCGATTCCGCAGACGCTCGAGGCGCGCTTCGTCTGACCGGCGGCGCCGTCCGGTTCAGTGCGCGCCGGCGGTGAGGGCGCGTTGCAGATTGCGCACGACATCGGCCCAGTCGCCGAGCCGGCGGGCGCGGACGAGACGCATCGACGGATACCACGGCGTGCGATGCGGGTCCTGCTCGTAACGCCATTCCGCCACCTGATTGAGGAACAGGAAGCACGGCTTGCCGAGCGCGCCCGCGATGTGAGTCAGGCCGCCGTCGTTGCCGACGAATGCGTCGAGGCGGTCGATGAGGCTCGAACTTTGTGCCAGCGTCATGTCGTCAGACAGCGTGCTGAAGCGCTCGTAGTCTTGCGCGCGCGCATCGTTCAGCCAGCGGTTGCGCTCGAATCCGCGTTGCATGATGACCCAATGGATGTCGGGCGTGTTGTCGAAGAGCGGGACGAGATCGGGCAGGGTGAGACTGCGGTTGGCGAAGTTGTTCGCCGATTCGCACGACGACCAGAAAATGCCGACGCAACGCCGTCCGGCCGCGCGCCGGCGGATCTCGCCGACGATCCCATCGACGGCGCCGGTGTCGATCGGCTCGATATAACGTGCCGACGGCGCGTAACCGATCGCCGGAAACAGCGACGTGAAGAGGGCGAACGGCTCGGTCCACAACGCGCCGTCCGGCGCCACGACGAAACCGGCCGCACGCAGGGCTTCGGCGTCCCGGGCCGTGTCGGCTTCGGGCATCGCGAAGCGATAGATGCGGTCGGAGGCGTCGTCGAATGCAATCTGCACGCCCAGCGCCTGCAGTGCGCCGGCGTAGCGCACCCAGTTGACGTGGTCGCCGTGGCCCGACGCGATCGACCTGAGCGTCAGATGCGCCGGCAAGACGCGTTGTCCGCACCAGTAATGCTCGACGTCGACATGGGGAAACAGCACGCGCCGCGCTTCCGGCGACGACCAATAGCGGTGAAACAGTTCGACGCCATTCGCGATGCCGTTGAGCCTCATCGCGCTGCGTCCCTGATGATGACCGAGGACGTACGCCGAATGCTCGGGGACGTTATCTGCCTGCAGGTCCAGAACGCGCTGATCCTCGCCGAGGTAATGGCAGCCGTAGATATTCCACAAAAAGGCGTGGAGCCGCGGATAGTCGGGCTTGTGATACACGTAGTCGAGAATACCCAGCGCGACTTCCTTCAACCCGAGATGCGCGCACGCGTCGCACAAGCTGTGCAGCTGGAAGCCGAATGTGTTCGACGTGCGCGTGATCTGCCAGCCGAGGTCCACCGTGCGCAGAAATTCGCCGCCGCGCAGATGCGCCAGCGCGCGCCAATGCAGGTAGTCGGGCGTGTTTCCATCGGTGGCGGCGCGCTCGTCCAGGAAGCGAAAGCATTCTTCGATTTCGCCTGCGTAGAGCTTCGGGAGAATCTGGTCGTAGTGGTCGATCATGGAATGGGCATCGATTTACGGAACGGCATTATTGCGTGGGGCTATTCAACGCGCGCGCGGCAAAATGGCGACATTTTCACGAATGTTGCCGTTTGTTGATTAATGTTTTAATAAAGCGACAGTTTTTGAAATAGTCGTGATGTGTCTCGTTCGAGTATAGATGTCAGGACGGATCGTCTCGAAACAAATCGAACGTTATCTGCCTAATTAAAATTCGATAATTTATCTTATGTTAAATCGTAAATTCATCTCGGAGCAATGAGGCCTCACTCCATCGCCCCGGCCCGCTGCAGCAGAAACTCGCGCTCCCGCGCATTCTTCGCAAGCGACGCCGCACGCTCGAACTCCGCGCGCGCCTCGTCCTTGCGCCCGAGCCTCGCCAGCAGATCCGCGCGCACGCTCGGCAGCCAGTGATAGCTCCTGAGCGCGGGCGTATCGGCGAGCGTGTCGACGATCGGCAGCGCCGCTTCCGGCCCGTACGCCATGCTCACCGCGACCGCGCGATTCAGCTCGACGACCGGCGTTGGCGCGGTTTGCATCAGCGCGTCGTAGAGCGCGACGATCATCCGCCAGTCGGTATCGGCGGCGCTCGGCGCGCGCGCATGACACGCCGCGAGCGCCGCCTGCAACGCGTACACGCCGCGTGCACCGTTGAGCGACTCCGAGCGCTTCAACGCCGCCAGCCCGCGCCGGATCAGAAGCGGATCCCAACGGCTGCGATCCTGATCCGGCAACAGCACCGGGCGGCCATCCCGATCGACGCGCGCCTTCATCCTCGACGCCTGAATCTCCATCAACGCGACGAGCCCGTGAACCTCGCTCTCGTCCGGCGTCAGTTCGGCGAGAATGCGCCCGAGCCGGAGCGCGTCCTCGCACAACGCGGGACGCATCCAGTCGTCGCCGGTGGTCGCCGAATAACCTTCGTTGAAAATCAGATAGATGACTTCGAGCACCGAACCGAGACGCGCGGCGCGCGCGTCGGCTTTCGGCACTTCGAACGGCACGCGGGCCGCCGACAACGTGCGCTTCGCCCGCACGATGCGCTGCGCGATCGTCGGCTCCGGCACGAGAAACGCGCGCGCGATCTCGTCGGTCGTGAGTCCGCCGATCAGCCGCAGCGTGAGCGCGGCGCGTGCATCGACGGACAGCACCGGATGGCACGCCGTAAAAATGAGCCGAAGCAGATCGTCGCCGATGTCGTCTTCGCGCGCGGCGTCGAGCGCATCGACGAAATCGGGCGTGATGTGCGCTTCCTGCGCGTCGAGATCGCGGCCGTATTCCTCGTGCTTGCGCGCGTGCAGCGCGTGCTGCCGCAGACGGTCGAGCGCCTTGTTCTTCGCTGTCGTCATGAGCCACGCTCCCGGCTTCTCGGGCACGCCCACGCCCGGTTGGCTCCAGTGTTCCAGCGCGGCCACGAACGCGTCCTGCGCCAGCTCCTCGGCGAGCGCGACGTCGCGCACGATGCGCGCCACGCTCGCGATCACCTTCGCCGACTCGATCCGCCACACCGCATCGATGGCGCGGCGCGCGGCATCGTCGGCAGTGTTCTCGTCGTTGCCCTCGCTCACGCCGCTTCCGGATTCATGTGCACGAGTTCCCAGATATGACCGTCGAGATCCTCGAAGCCGTGGCCGTACATGAAGCCGTGATCCTGCGGCTCGCGCGGCGCGCGTCCGCCCGCGGCGACGGCTTTCGCGACCAGATCGTCGACCTCCGCCCTGCTCTCGCACGACAGGCACACGAGCGCTTCGGTGCTCGTGTGCGCATCGGCGATCGGCTTTTCAGTGAACGTCTGAAAGAACGTTTCGACGAGCAGCATCGCGTAGATGTTGTCGCCGATGACGAGGCACGCGGCGTCATCGTTCGTGAATGCGGGATCGAAACCGAGGCCCAGCGCCTTGAAGAAGGTCATCGAGCGCTTGAGGTCTCGAACCGGCAGGTTCACGAAAATCTGCTTGTGCATGACGGTGGTCTCCGGAGTTGAGCGCTGTTTTCAGTATCACGACGAATGGCGCGCGCGAAAATCGACAACGATTTCAGGTATAGCAAGGTCCGACTTTGCGGACTTCGATCGTGCACCACTTCGCCGCCGGACATTGCGCCGCGATCGCGACGGCTTCCGCGTGCGTTTCGCAATCGATCAGGAAGAAGCCGCCGATCATTTCCTTCGCCTCGGCGAACGGTCCGTCGATGACGCGCGCATCGCCGTTCGATGCGCTGACGCGCGCCGCATCCTTCATCGACGTCAGCGATTCCACCGCGCGCAGCACGCCGCGCGCCTTCAGTCCTTCGGCGAATTCCCCCATCTGCCGATACGCCTCGCGCCCCTCTTCCTCCGTGCGCCGGCTGCGCTGTTCGACCGGTTCGACGACGAGTAACAGATAAGCCACGACAAGCCTCCGAGTGTTTTTTTGATGCGCTCCAGTCTATCTCGATATTGACAAACACGAACGCGCCCATCGATACTGCGACACATGCACGCAGCCATCCTTTTCTCCATCGCCGCGATTAAAAACCGTATGAACGCCATCTGTGGCGGGTCATCGGGACAGCGTGTGCGCTAGCGAAACAGGCAAGCAAACAAATTCCGAAGGCCCCGCCGCAAGACGGGGCCTTCTTGTTTTTGCGTGCAAGGTTTCCGTCTTCGGCTCACATCATGGAGAGCAGAGATGGAAGAGGTATCGCAGGTTCTAGCGCGTCATGGCGCCGGCCACGGCGTGGCATCGGGGCGCCTCGGCGTATCGGGCGCATCGGGCGCGCGCGTCGTGGTCTATCTGGATGTGCATCCGCATCAGATGGTGTCGTGGCGGCTTACGCGCGACGCCGATCTGCGCATCGGCGATGCGTCCGTATGGCTCACGCGTCATCGCGATCCGTACGATTACTGGCTGAAGCCCGGCGATGTCGTGCGTCTGTCGCGCGGCGAGCGCGTGTGGCTCACGTCGGAGAGCGATCAGACGATCGAGGTGTCGCTGACTTCATATCGCTGCACGCGGCGTGGTTTCGTGTCGCGCTGGCTCGCGCGGTGCTGGCCGCGCACGACGAACCAGCACGCGAGCGCGCTTTGACGGCGCCCATGCTCAAGGCTCGACGCAGCGGAAGTTCGCCGCGACGTTGATGTTGCCGTGGCCCAGATAGCGCGGATAGTTCGGATAACGGCATATCGGCCGCGTGCGTCCGTTGGTGGCGGGCGCGATGTCGCTGCCGATGAGCGTTTCCGGCGCGACGCCCTTGCTCACCCATTCGTCGAGCGCGCCGAGTTCGTCCCACGCGGGGACGAACACGCCGTTGCCGTGCTGGAATCCCGGCACCATGTAGAGCCGCATGAACGAATCGACGCTGTCCTGCCCGTATCGGTCGATCAATCCGTGATAGAACGCGATCGTCTGGTTCGGGCTGATGACTTCGTCGGCGAGGCCGTGCATCGCGATGAGCTTGCCGCCGTGCGCGATGAACGCGGAGAAGTCCGGGTTCATCGCGCCGACGGTGTACGCGAGCGTCGTAAGGCGCTGCCTGAAGCGGCCGGGATTGTCGAGGTCGAGCGTGAGCGAGTTGAACGCGAGATCGCGCGTGACGAAGTAGCGGACATACGCGTCGCCCTGCGCGAAGAGATAGCCATTGGCGGCGAAAGTCGGCGGGTTCAACAGCGTCGGCGAATCGCCGAGACCGAGCGTGCCGGAAAAGTCCACGCCCTGAAACACGTTGTAGCCGGGATACGTATCGACGTCATAGGCGAGCGGATACGGCAGGCTGACGCCGTCGCGCAGCGTTTCCAGCGTATCGATCTGCGCGTCCGACAGACAACTGTCGCGCAAGGACGGACGCTGCCCGTTCGCGCAACGCAGCGACGCGATGATCTGCGGCTCCAGCTTCCTGCACGCCTCGACATTGCTGACGATGCCGTCCGCCGCGCCGTCGAGCCGGTCGCACTCGCGCACGACGGTCTCGAACACGCGCCGCTGCTGCGCGAGCCCGACGAAGCCGCCCGGCTTCGCATACGACGCCTGCCCGACCAGCACGCCCATCAGCCGCACGCCGGAAAAGTTGATGGCCGGCGCGTTGGCGATGACGCCGTCGTAGTCGTTCGGAAAGCGCTCGATCACGGTGAAGCCTTCGCGGCCGCCCGTCGAGCCGCCCGCGAAGTAGGTTTTTTCGGGCGCGCGCCCGTAGCCCATCTGGATCAGCGCCAGCGCGACGTCGCGAGTCTTTTTGAGATGTCCGAAGCCGAAGTTGATGATCGCTTCGTCGTTCACCGCGAAGTCCGCGCGTCCCGAGTTGCCGACGTGGCCCGAATCGGAGCCGAAAGTGGCGTAGCCGCGCGCGAGCGGCGTCGAATCGGGCGCGAAGGACATCGGCTCGGTGCCGGACACGATGGTGCCGTTGTAGCCGCCTCCGCCCATCTGCAGCGCGCGGCCGTTCCAGCGGCTCGGCAGATTCACTTCGAAGCGGATATCGGGCGTCGTATCCAGCAGCGCCTTGATGAAGCCGGTGATGCGGCAATATTCGCCGTTGCGGTTGCCGGGCGCGGCCGCCTTCACGACCCACGCGGAAACGATCGTCGCGCCGCGCGTCGGCAAACCGATGATCGACGCGGGCACGGTCTTGCCTTCGAGGTCGTCGCAGTGCTTCGTCACGTAGGCGGCCGCGTGGGCGTGCGAAAAGGCCGCGAGCGCGATCACCGCGAGGAGCGCACGGATCAGGAACACATCGGAAGAAAGAAGGCGGAAGGCGCGAAACACGTCTTTAAAGTGGCTGCTTCAAACGCCGCACAATATATAAGAACAGTTTTGAGATAGCCATCCGGGTCTGCCGGCCGTTGCAGCGGCACAACCGGCTTCTTCGCGCCGCGTGGTTCATTCGCCGTCCCACTCGCCGCGCAGGTCGCTGTTCTCCAGAAGCTGTAGCAAGGTTTCGGCCGGACGGCTCAGATGTTTGGCGCCGAACGCGATGAACTCCACTTCGGGCAACGCCGGCAAGTCCGCGCGGTTCACGGGCGGCGCCAGTCCGCGCGCCGCGAGAAAATGCGAACGCACGGTCAGCCCGAGCCCGCCGCGCGCCGCCGCGATGCAGCCCGCGTGGCTGCTGCTCGTGCAGACCATCTGCCAGCTCGCACCCGACATGGCGAGCGAATCGAGCACGACGCCGCGCGTGACGCTCGGTTCCGACACGAGAATCAGCGGCAGCGGCTCGTTCGTATCGACGACGGTGCCCGGCTTCGCGAGCCATTCCAGCCGCCCGGAGAAAAGCCGCATGCCGCGCGCATCGCCGAGTCGGCGCTTGCCGACCGCGAGATCGAGTTCGCCGGCATCGACCATCTGATAAAGGCGGCCGGTCATGCCGATGGTGATTTCCAGCTCCACATCCGGATGCGTGTCCCGAAAAGCCGCGAGCACGCTCGGCAGCGGCCCGAGCGCGATATCGTCCGATGAGCCCAGCCGCACGCGCCCGCGCAGCCGCGGCGAGCTGAACTGCGACTGCGCGTGCGCCATCGCTTCGAGAATCACGCGGGCGTGGACGAGCATCGCTTCGCCGTCGGCGGTGAGCGCGAGTGAATGCGTGTCGCGCACGAAAAGCCGCCGGCCGACGCTCTCCTCCAGGCGGCGAATATGCTCGGACACGCTCGATTGCCGCAGGCCGAGCTGGCGCCCCGCGTCGGTAAAGCTGTGCGACGCGGCCACGGTCGCGAAGGTGGTCAGCCAGACTGGATTGAGCATGCGCTATTGTCATCGGTAACATCGATGACAGTCAATGTGGTTAGCGGTCTTCCCGATGACGCCGTAAGTCATTAACATTTCACATATCGCGCAACGGGCCTGTTTTCAAACAGCTTTCTTCGTCCCGCGGTCGTTCCGCTCTCCCGTTTCCCACATGACCAAAAGTTCTCCGCACACGGCATTGCTCTGGATCGTCGCCGTGGGCTTTTTCATGCAGGCGCTCGACACGACGATCGTCAACACGGCGCTGCCTTCCATCGCGCGAAGCCTGCACGCCGCGCCGCTCGCGATGCAGTCGATCGTCGTCGCCTACACGCTCACAATGGCCCTGCTGACGCCCGCCTCCGGCTGGCTCGCGGATCGCTTCGGCACGCGGCGCGTCTATCAGGTGTCGATTTCCCTCTTCGTGATCGGCTCGCTTGCCTGCGCGAGCGCGCATTCGGTGAATCAACTGGTGCTCGCGCGCGTGCTGCAAGGCGTCGGCGGCTCGATGCTGCTGCCGATCGGCCGTCTCGCCATATTGCGCGCCGTGTCCGGCGAGGCCTACGTTTCCGCGCTCGCGATGATTTCCGTCGCCGGCCAGGTCGGCCCCATTCTCGGCCCGACGCTCGGCGGATGGTTCGTCGAGTCGTTCACATGGCACTGGATCTTCCTCATCAACGTGCCGATCGGCGCGGTCGGCCTCTACGCGGTGCAGCGCTTTCTGCCGAACGACACGGTGCACAACGCCCCGCCCTTCGATTTCGTCGGCTGCGGATTGCTGTCGATGTGCATGGTGTCGTTCTCGCTCGCACTCGATTGTCCCGTGGAGACGCATCGCGGCGCGGCATCGGCGGCGCTCTTCGTGCTCGCGGCCGTGTCGGCGTTCGCCTATGTTCCATATGCGCGCCACAAGCGCAATCCGCTCTTTCATCTCGGGCTTTTTCGCGAGCCGAACTTCAGCGTCGGGCTGATCGGCAATTTGTTGTGCCGCATCGGATCGAGCGCCGTGCCGTTTCTGCTGCCGCTGCTGATGCAGCTCGAGCTCGGCTACAGCCCGCTGCATTCCGGCTTGATGATGCTGCCGATCGCCATCGCCGGCACGATCAGCAAGCGCTGGATCGCGCAGCTCGTGAAGCGTTACGGCTACGACATGTTCCTGCTCGTGAACACCGCGCTCGTGGGCGGGTCGATCGTCGCGTTCGCGCTCTTTTCGCCGACGTTGCCGCTCGCCGTCGAAATCGCGATTCTCGCCGTGTTCGGCGCGTGCAACTCGATGCAGTTCGCGGCGATGAACAGCGTCACGTTGAAAGGCCTGTCGAGCAAGGATGCGGGCAGCGGCAACAGCCTCTTCTCGATGGTGCAGATGCTCGCGATCGGCCTGGGCGTCTCGATCGGCGGATCGCTCGTGCAGTTGTTCCAGGGGCCGTTCTCCACGACGACCGGTTTCAAGTTGAGCTTCGTGTGCATGGGCGTCGTCACGTTGCTGTCGGGCGTCGTGTTCCGCCGCCTCGATGACGCGCCGGTCAGCGCCGCGCCGGCTGGAGCCGGCAAGCCCGCGGCATAGCCGGTATCCTGTCCGTCCAACCGATTTCTGGAGTGCAACCGTGCAATACCGCAAATTCGGCAATACCGGTTTCACCGTTTCGCGTCTGACGCTCGGCACGATGACCTTCGGCCTGCAAACCGAGGAAGACGTGTCGCGCAGCATCATGGACCGCGCGGCGGACGCGGGCGTCAATTTCATCGACACGGCGAACGTTTATCCGCTCGGCAGCGGGCACGATCTCGCGGGCCGCACCGAGGAAATCGTCGGCCGCTGGCTCAAGGGCCGGCGCGACAACTACATTCTCGCGACCAAGGCCGTGCATGAAATGGGGCCGCTCGCGTGGAACAAGGGCGCATCGAGGAAGCATCTGCTCGATGCGATCGATGCATCGCTCAAGCGGCTGGGCACGGATTACGTCGACCTGTATCAGCTTCACAACGACGATCACGACACGCCGCTCGACGAGATGGTCGAAGCGCTCGATACCATCGTGCGGCAAGGCAAGGCGCGTTATATCGGCGTATCGAATTATCTGGCGTACCGGCTTGCGCGCGCGCTCGGCCGTTCCGACGTGCTGCGCGCCGCGCGCTTCGTTTCGGTGCAGCCGCGCTACAACCTGCTCTTTCGCCAGATCGAGCGGGAGTTGCTGCCGCTCGCGACCGAGGAAGGCCTCGCGGTCATTCCGTACAACCCGCTCGCGGGCGGATTGCTGACGGGCAAGCATCGCTTCGACGCGGCGCCGAGCGAAGGACGCTTCACCGGCTCCGTCGGCAAGGCTGGCGCGATGTACACGCAGCGCTACTGGCACGAGCGCGAGTTTCACACCATCGAAGCGATCAATCAGATCGTCGCGCCGAGCGGACGCTCGCTCGCGAGCACGGCGCTCGCGTGGGTGCTGGCGAATCCGGCGGTGACGTCGGCGATCATCGGCGCGAGCAGGCCGGATCAGCTCAACGAGACGCTCGCGGCCGTCGATCAGCCGATCGATCCGGAAATCAAGGCGAAGCTCGACGAAGCGACGGTCGACTATCGCTTCGGCGACGCGTTGCGCTGATCCGTCAGACGCGGGCCGCGCGTGCGCGATACACGCTTTCGAGCGAGTAGATCGCGAGCGCGGCCCAGATCGCGCCATAGCCGATCAACTGATCGTGCCCGAAGAATTCCTGATAGATCACGACGCCGATCAGCAATTGCAGCGACGGCGTGATGTACTGGATGAGCCCGAGCATCGAAAGCGGAATGCGTCGCGCGCCCGCCGCGAACAAGAGCAGCGGCACGGCGGTCACGGGCCCCGCCGCCGCGAGCAGCAGCTTCACGCCGATCGACGCATGCTCGAAGCCGCTGCCGCCGTGCGAATTCAGGAAAAAGAGATAGAGCAGCGCGACGGGACAGAGCAACATGGTTTCGAGCGTCAGCCCTTCGAGCGCGCCGAGCGACGCGGTCTTGCGCAATAGCCCGTAGCCGCCGAACGTCAGCGCGAGCGCGAGACTGATCCACGGCGGCGCGCCGTTCACCCACGTCAACCACGCGACGCCCGCCGCGGCGATGGTCACCGCGAGCCATTGCACGGGCCGCAGCCGTTCGTGCAGAAACGCCATCCCGAACAGCACGTTGACGAGCGGATTGATGAAGTAGCCGAGACTCGCCTCGACGATGCGTCCGTCGTTCACCGCCCAGATATAGATGCCCCAGTTCGCCGACAGCAGCACAGCGCTCGCCGCGAAGCGTGCGAGCAGGCGCTTGTCGCGCAAGACGGGGCCGAGCCACGCCCACTGACGGCGCGCGGTCATGACGATGAGCAGAAAGACCATCGACCACGCCATGCGGTGCGCGAGCATCTCGACCGCGCCGATCGAATGCAAGGCCTTGAAGTAAATCGGAAAAAGGCCCCAGATGGCAAAGGCCGCGAATGCGTAGACGACGCCTGGATTCATGTTTCGATGCGTAGAGCGGACCGGCGCGCGCACGAACGATCGGCTCGTTCGCCCGCGCTGCTTTTCCGTCGGCCGGAAAGCGATCCGCAAGGATTGGAAGCCGGATTTTAGACGACGCGCGAGCTTCGGCTCCAGCGGCGATCGCACGATTGGCGGATTCGTGTCGAACCCTTGGACGGATTCTTGCTCGAACTCTGATCGCGAACGCCCTTCTGTTCGCTTCTGTGCTCGTTCTTTTGCCGCTTTCCTGGTCGCTAATGAATAACCAAACCGTCCACCAAAATTTTTTCCATATCTTGCTGTGCGCGGTGACGCTCGCGCTCGCGTGGGTGTTGTTGCCGTTTTTCGGCGCGATCTTCTGGGGCGCGATTCTCGCGATCCTGTTCCAGCCGATGCAGCGTTACCTCGCCGCGCGCTTCGGCAAGCGCCGCAATCTCGCCGCACTGACGACGCTGGCCGCCGCGATTCTCATCGTCATCATTCCGCTCGCGATCGTCGCGGTGACGCTCGTGCAGGAAATCGCCCTCGTCTATGCGCGGATCAAGAGCGGCGATCTGAACTTCGGGCTGTACTTTCAGCATGTGCTGCACGCGCTGCCGGCGTCGGTGCAGCAACTGCTCGGGCGATACGGGCTCGACGACATCGGCGGCGTGCAGCACAAACTGATGGAAGGCGCGTCGCAGATCAGCCAGTTCGCGGCGGCGCAGGCGCTGTCGATCGGGCAGAACACGTTCCAGTTCGTCGTGAGCTTCGGCGTGATGCTCTATCTGGTGTTCTTTCTCTTGCGCGATGGCGGCGAGATCGGCCGGCGCATCCGGCGCGCGATTCCGCTCGATCCCGAACCGAAGCAGCATCTGATCGCGAAGTTCACCACGGTGGTGCGCGCGACGGTTAAAGGGAATATCGCAGTGGCCGCGGTGCAGGGTCTGCTCGGCGGACTGATTTTCTGGATTCTCGGTATCAGCGGCTCGTTGCTGTGGGGCGTGCTGATGGCGTTTTTGTCGCTCTTGCCGGCGGTTGGCGCGGCGATCGTGTGGGCGCCAGCGGCGATTTATTTCTTCATGACGGGCGCAATCGTCAAGGGACTGATTCTGGTCGGGTTTTGCGTGGTGGTGATCGGACTCGTCGATAATGTGCTGCGGCCGATTCTCGTCGGCAAGGATACAAAAATGCCCGACTGGGTTGTGCTCATTTCGACGCTCGGCGGGATGGCGCTGTTCGGGATCAACGGGTTTGTTATCGGGCCGTTGGTCGCGGCGCTTTTTATGGCGAGCTGGGATTTGTTTTCGCAGGATGAGGCGGCCAAGCAGTAGCCGCAAAAAAACCGGCTCTGACTCAGAGCCGGTTTTTTGTTTGAAGCATCGTTCAGCGCGTAGTCGGCGCCGTATACCGGCACTCGAACCGCTTCCTCACCGTGCCATTCTCATCGACGCTTTCCAGATAAACATCGAATTGCCACAAGCGCGCCATGTGCTTGAGCACTTCGTCGCTGTCGTTGGCAAGATGGCGGTTGTCGGTCATGAAATGACGCAGCGTAAGACTCCGGTCGCCACGCGTATTCACCGAATACACCTGAATATTCGGCTCGCGATGATGAATATCGTACTGCCGCGACAACGCCTGCCGCACATACCGATACCCGCTGTCGTCGTGAATAGCCGACACTTCCAGCGCGTCGCGCATGTCGTCGTCGAGAATCGAGAAGAGACGCATCTCCCGAATCAGATGCGGCGACAGATATTGCGCGATAAAGCTCTCGTCCTTGAAATTGCGCATCGCGTAATGCAGGGACTCCAGCCAGTCGCTGCCCGCAAGTTCCGGGAACCACTCGCGATCTTCGTCCGTCGGGTTTTCGCAGATGCGGCGAATGTCGCTCATCATCGAAAAACCGAGCGCGTACGGATTGATGCCGCTGTAATACGGCTTCGTCACCGGCGGCTGATACACGACGTTCGAATGCGAGTGCAGAAACTCCATCATGAAGCTGTCTTCGAGACGGCCTTCGTTATAGAGCGTGTTCAGCAGCGTGTAATGCCAGAACGTGGCCCAGCCTTCGTTCATGACCTGTGTCTGCCGCTGCGGATAGAAATACTGTCCGACCTTGCGCACGATGCGAATGACTTCGCGCTCCCACGGCTCCAGCAACGGCGCATTCTTCTCCGCGAAATACAGCAGATTCTCCTGCGGCTCGGGCGGATACCGGCTTTCGGTTTCCTCCGGCGAAGGGTCCTTGCCCTTGGGCAGCGTGCGCCACAATTCGTTGACCTGCGACTGCAGATACGCTTCGCGCTCGCGCCGCATCGCCGCTTCCTTCGCGAGCGACAGTTTTTGCGGCCGCTTGTAGCGATCGACGCCGTAGTTCATCAACGCGTGGCACGAATCGAGCAGTTCCTCGACGTGATCCAGCCCGTAACGCTCCTCGCACTCCGCGATGTAATTCTTCGCATAGACGAGGTAATCGATGATCGCGTGCGCATCCGTCCAGAGCCGGAAGAGATAGTTGCCCTTGAAGAACGAGTTATGCCCGTACGCCGCGTGGGCGATCACGAGCGCCTGCATCGTCATCGTGTTCTCTTCCATGAGATACGCGATGCAGGGATTCGAATTGATGACGATTTCGTACGCGAGGCCCATTTGCCCGCGCCGATAGCCCTTCTCGGTGGCAAGAAAGTGCTTGCCGAACGACCAGTGCCGATAGTTCACCGGCATCCCGACGGACGCATACGCATCCATCATCTGCTCGGAGCTGATGATTTCGAGCTGGATCGGATAGGTGTCGAGACCGTAGCGATTCGCGACGCGTGAAATTTCGGCGTCGTACTCCTCGATCAACTCGACAGTCCAGTCCGACGGGCACGGCAGCGGCCGCCGTTTCTCCGATACATTCATTCTGCCTTCCTCGTGCGCCTCGTCTGCCATCTCGGACGCCTTGCTTTGCCTGGCTTCTGGTCCCAAGCGGGAACTGGCACGATCGTCCGTGCCTTCCAGCTGATACCCGCGCGTCTCGTTGTGCACATGCCGCGTCGTCATGCGGCCGCCTGCTGTTTCTCGAACAGCTCACGGAAAACCGGATAGATGTCCGCGGCCGAATCAACTTTCTTCATGGCGAGTTCGGGCGCGCCCATCGCAAGCTGAGCATACTCCAACCAGAGATTCTGCTCCTCCGGCGCAACTTGAATATAGGCAAAATACCGAACCTTCGGCAGGATGTCGTCCGCCAGCAGCTTGCGGCACTTGGGGGAATCGTCGGTCCAGTTGTCGCCGTCCGATGCCTGCGCGCCGTAAATGTTCCATTCAGTGGGCGAGTAACGCTCGTCCATGATCTTCTTCATCAGTTCGAGCGCGCTCGACACCACCGTGCCGCCGCTTTCAGTCGAATGGAAGAACGTGTCTTCGTCGACTTCCTCCGCGCGCGTATGGTGGCGGATGAACACGACTTCGATCTTCTCGTAGTTCCGCTGCAGGAACAGATACAACAGGATGAAGAAGCGCTTGGACAAGTCCTTGCGTTGCTCGTCCATCGAGCCGGAGACGTCCATCAGGCAGAACATCACGGCCTTGCTCGACGGCGTAGGCTGCTTCACGCGATTGATGTAGCGCAGATCGAACGGATCGATAAACGGAATCCGCGTGATCCGCCCCTGCATGATGACGATATCCGCTTCGAGCCGCGCGATGTCTTCCGCGTCGGCGTTCTCTTCCTTTAGCTGTTCGAGCTGACGCTCCATTTCGCGTAACTGCGACGCGAGCGGCCAGCCGAGCGCAATGCGCCGGCCGAGCGCGGAGCGCAGCGATCTCACCACGTCGATGTTATTCGGCGTGCCTTCCGCCGCCCAGCCCGCGCGGACGTTCTTCCATGTCGGCACGGCGAGCAGTTGGGTTTTGACGAGGCGCGGCAGTTCGAGGTCGTCGAAGAAGTACTGCATGAATTCTTCGCGCGAGAGTTCGAAGACGAAATCGTCCTGCCCTTCGCCCTCGTTGCTGGCGCTCTTGCCGCCGCCGCCCGCGCCGCCGGGCGGACGCGGAATCTTGTCGCCGCGAATGTAATCGGCGTTGCCCGGATGGACGTACTCACGCTTGCCGCCCGGTCCGTGACGGAACGATGGCTCGGAGATGTCCTTCTTGGGAATGGTGATGCTCTGAGTGCTTTGAATGTCTTTGATGCTGCGATCGCGCACCGCGTCGGACACCGCGCGGCGAATGTAACTCTTGACGCGTCGCAGGAAGCGCTCGCGATTGGCGATGCTCTTGTTCTTGCCGGCTAACCTGCGGTCGATGATTTGGTGCAGCACATCCAGTCTCCCGCGTTATTGGCGAGGTTGTGAGACGCTGCGCGAGCCGACGGCTGAGCGCGGCGTCTTCCGTTCTCGCAAAGTGTCCATTGTGCGCTCCGGTTGCAATTCACGCGCCCGAAACGCACGGACATCCTGACTATCGCTTTGCGCGGGACCGGAGTCGAGCGCCGCGAGCGCCGACTCCCGTCTTGCTTACATCACGACGACTTGCGCACGCGCAGATACCAGTCGCACAGGAGCCGGACCTGCTTCGGCGTATAGCCCTTCGCGACCATGCGATTGACGAAGTCTTCGTGCTTGCGTTGCTCTTCGGCCGATCCCTTCGCGTTGAACGAAATCACCGGCAGAAGTTCTTCGGTGTTGGAGAACATCTTCTTCTCGATCACCACGCGCAGCTTCTCGTAGCTGATCCACGCGGGATTCTTGCCGCCATTGGCCGCCCGCGCGCGCAACACGAAGTTCACGATCTCGTTGCGGAAGTCCTTCGGGTTGCTGATGCCCGCGGGCTTCTCGATCTTCTCCAGCTCGGCGTTCAATGCCGCGCGGTCGAAGCTCTCGCCGGTGTCGTGATCGCGGAACTCCTGATCCTGAATCCAGAAGTCCGCGTACGTCACATAGCGGTCGAAGATGTTTTGCCCATACTCCGAATACGACTCCAGATAAGCGGTCTGAATCTCCTTCCCGATGAATTCGGCGTAGCGCGAAGCCAGTACGTCCTTGATGAACGACAGATACTTTTGCTCCGTCTCCGGCGGGAACTGCTCGCGCTCGATCTGCTGTTCGAGCACGTACATGAGATGCACAGGGTTGGCCGCGACTTCGCTCGAATCGAAGTTGAAGACGCGCGAGAGAATCTTGAACGCGAAGCGCGTCGAGACGCCCGTCATGCCTTCATCGACACCCGCATAATCGCGATACTCCTGATACGACTTCGCTTTCGGGTCCGTGTCCTTCAGGTTCTCGCCATCGTAGACCTGCATCTTCGAGAAGAGGCTCGAGTTTTCCGGCTCGTGCAGACGCGTGAGCACGGCCATCTGCGCCATCATCTTGAGCGTGCCCGGTGCGCAAACCGCCTCGGCGAGGGACGAATTGCGCAAGAGCTTCTCGTAGATCTTGATCTCTTCACCGTAACGCAGGCAGTAAGGCACCTTCACGACGAAGATACGATCGAGCAGTGCTTCGTTGTTCTTGTTGTTGCGGAACGCCTTCCACTCCGACTCGTTCGAGTGCGCGAGGATGACGCCATCGAACGGAATCGCACCGAAGCCTTCCGTGCCCTTGAAGTTGCCTTCCTGGGTCGCGGTGAGCAGCGGGTGGAGCACCTTGATCGGCGCCTTGAACATTTCGACGAATTCCAGCAAGCCCTGATTGGCGAGGCACAGGCCACCGGAATAGCTGTATGCGTCAGCGTCGTCCTGCGAATAGGTTTCGAGCTTGCGGATATCCACCTTGCCGACGAGCGACGAGATGTCCTGATTGTTCTCGTCACCCGGCTCCGTCTTCGCGATGCCGATCTGACGAAGGATGGACGGATAGCGGCGCACCACGCGGAACTTGCGGATGTCGCCGTTGTACTCGTGCAGGCGCTTCACGGCCCACGGCGAGAGGATGCTCTTCAGATAGCGGCGCGGAATGCCGTATTGCTCTTCGAGGACCGGACCGTCTTCGTCGTAGTCGAAGAGACCGAGCGGCGATTCATTGACGGGCGAGCCCTTCAACGAATAGAACGGCACGCGCTCCATGAGTTGCTTCAGCCGTTCGGCGATCGACGACTTGCCGCCGCCCACCGGACCCAGCAGATACAGGATCTGCTTCTTCTCTTCCAGACCCTGCGCCGCGTGCCGGAAGTACGACACGACATTCTCGATCACTTCCTCCATTCCGTAGAACTCGCGGAATGCGGGATACACCTTGATGACCTTGTTTGCAAACACACGCGATAAACGCGGGTCGAGGCGAGTGTCGACCATTTCCGGTTCCCCGATGGCCGTCAACATGCGTTCGCCCGCTGTTGCATATGTGGCAGGATCTTCTTTGCAGAGCGCGAGATACTCTTCGAGAGAAAACTCCTCCTCGCGAGTTTTTTCGAAGCGGGTCGCGAAACTGCTGTAGATATCCATGCTACCTCCTCGCCGAAGTCAGAAAGCTATGCCGTGCGCAACGCGCGTAATCGAAACGACATCGCTTGAATTCATCCTAAACCCTTTCGAATTTTTTTTCACGCACTTGCGTTGCTCATTTGCTTCGAAGAATTCCTAGCTTGGTGCGCTATTTTCGTTCACCTACAATGTTCATCCCAATGTCGCTATCCTCTTGCTCGACATCGTCGCTGCCTGTTCGCTTCCGCCCGCACTTGGCTACTTATTCACTGCTTCTGTCCGCCAATGCGACGTGCGCCGCACATGCGCGTTCATGCACGAATACGTGCGCACGTGCTCATGAGATGCAATACATCGAAGATGCCGATGCTCCGTGCGACATCATCAATAATCGTTCCCGATGCATCGCCTTCGCGCGTCATGCGAGCACCAGTTCCAGTTCGCCGATGCGGTCGATCGCGCCATGCAGCATGCCCGGTCCATCGACGCGATACGCGCCCGTATAGGACCCCGTGGTGATGGTCCAGAACGGCTCGACCGTCAAACCCATACGGGAACAATGGTTGACGAGCCACGGCAGCAGTTCGCGCGGATCGCCCGCCGGATTGCCGAGCGCGGCCGGCGCGATCGATACGCCGTCGAGCGTGAATTCCAGTCGCGGGGTCAGAAAGTCGAAGCCGGGCGCGACGACGTCGTAAGGTTCCATGCCCGATACGACGAGTGCGCCGTTGTTCTGCGAATCCGCGAGCTGGGCGAGCGGATCGAGATTGGGCCATTGCGCGAAACGGCTGTCGACGACTTCGAGCGCGACCGCAATGCCGCCGATCGCGTCGAACACTTCCTCGCGCGTGTATGGATCGCTGCGCGCGGGCAGCGCATAGGCGAAGCGGAACGCGACTTCGAGTTCCACCAGCACGCGGAAGAACGATTGAAAAGGCAGCCGCGCGGGCGAAACGTGGACGAGCGCGGCATCGATGGGCGCGCCCGTGGCGAGCGCATCGGGCGCGCGGGCGCCGATCTTCCAGGCGCCGATGCGCGCATCCGATTCCCTCAGCATCTCGTGCTGGATCGCGTAGGCGGTGGGCGCGTCGGCCGGAATGTCGGCGTGTTCCAGCGTTTCGATCAGCTGATGCCGGCGGCGGGCGTCCGCGAGTTTCGCGGCGAGTGTCGATCCGGTCATGTCGATATCCTCGTGTGAGCGATGACGCACCCATCAGTGTACGGGTTACCGGATCGGCGTTGGTCGCGCGCGTGTGCATTCGCGCGCATTCATGGCTCGCGCGTTGCTCAGAACGTTTCCCAGTCGCCGCCTGCATCCGCGGTCGCGGGCGCTTTCGGCGCGGGCGCGGGCGCGGCAGCCGCGCGTTTCGAAGGCGACGTCACGGCAGGCTTCGCGATAACACGCGCCGCCACCGTTGCACGCGATGCAACTTTCGCCGCCGGCGCGGATGGGACTGCACCAGCCGCACCAGCCGCACCAGCTGCTCTGGCAGCAAGCGGCGCGCCGTCCGCCACCTGAAACACCGCGACGGCTTGCCGCAGCCGCGCGGCCTGATCTTCGAGGGACTGCGCGGCCGCCGCCGCTTCCTCGACGAGCGCCGCGTTCTGCTGCGTCACTTCATCCATTTGCGTGACGGCGCGCGACACTTGTTCGATGCCGCTCGACTGCTCTTCCGACGCCGCCGCGATTTCGCCCATGATGTCGGTGACACGCTGCACCGCGCCGATGATCTCGTTCATCGTGCGGCCGGCTTCGTCGACGAGCGTCGTGCCCGTGCGCACGCGCGCCACGGAGGTATCGATCAGCTCCTTGATTTCCTTCGCCGCCGCCGACGAACGCTGCGCGAGGCTGCGCACCTCGCCCGCGACCACCGCGAAGCCGCGCCCTTCCTCGCCCGCGCGCGCCGCTTCGACCGCCGCGTTGAGCGCCAGAATGTTGGTCTGGAACGCGATGCCTTCGATGATCGAAATGATGTCCGCGATCTTCGACGAACTGCCGTCGATCTCGCGCATCGTGTCGACGACCTGCGTCACGACCGCGCTGCCCTTGCCGGCGATCTCCGAGGCGTTCGCCGCGAGCGCGCTCGCCTGGCGCGCGTTGTCGGCGTTCTGGCGGACGGTGCCGGTCAGCTCTTCCATGCTCGACGCGGTTTCCTGCAGCGCCGATGCCTGTTCTTCAGTGCGCGACGAAAGATCCGTATTGCCGGCCGCGATCTGCTGCGTCGCCGACGCGATCGATTCGCTGCCCGAGCGCACCGTGCGCACGGTCGTGAGCAGACTCGTGCGCATCCTGGCGAGCCCTTCGAGCAACAGGCCCATTTCGTCGCGCGACGTGACGACGACTTCGCGGCGCAGATCGCCCGCGGCGATCGCCTCGAAATGGCCGAGCGCGGCTTCGAGCGGCCGCCCGATCGCGCGCCTGAGCGAGAACCACGCGAACACCGCCGCCGCCATGCCGAGCGCGATCGCGCCGAGGCTCAACGCGCGGAACAATTCGAAGCGGCTCTGGGTGTCGTCGTAGCTCCTTTTCGACGCTTCGGTCAGATGCTTGCGCAGCGCGTCGTTCGCGTTGGCGAGCTCGTTGTAGGTGACCTGCATCGCCTTGGCGTTCGCGATGATGCCGTCGCGATCGTTCGCCATGACCGCTGCGACGCCCTTGTCGACGATACCCTGCAGCGCGAGGCGCTTTTCCTGCGCGGCGTCGGCGAGACGCTTTTCTTCCGGCGATTGCGGCAGCGACGCGTATTCCTTCCAGTAGCCGTCTGCGCGATCGCGCATCATGCGCGCGCGCTCGACCGTCGATGCCACTTCCGGCGTGCCGGCGAGCAGCGCCGCGCGATCGAACACGAGCCGTTCGCGCGCGGCATACATTTCCGCGTTGCCGACGGCAATCGCCGCGGGCATCTGCACCGAATACGTCGCCTGGAACGCGCCATTCGAGTGGCTCATGCCGGTGAGCCCGAGCGCACCGATCGCGATGAGCAACGCACCCAGAAACGCCATCGAGATTCCGAGGCGCGCCTTGATCGACAAAGCTTTTTTCATTGAGTTTTCCTTGATGCCGCTCGCGAGCGGGGTCGTCGTTCGTGACTGCGTGCGCGAGACATCGCGCGGCCGCTTCCGATGTAAACGGCGCGAAAGCGTGGGCACTTGAGGAAATTGTTTCGTATGAAAAGAAAACGGCGCGTCGAGCGCGCCGTTTTTCAACGATTATTGAAAACTTATGCTGAAATTTCGCTGCGGTGCGGAATCGACGGCTGCGCGCCCGCGCGCGTCACCGCGATGGCCGCCGCGCGCTGGCCGAAGGCGATGGCGTCGATGGCCGCCGCGCCGCGCGCGAGTTCCGCCGCAAAACCGCCGATGAAGGTGTCGCCGGCCGCGGTCGTATCGACGGCTTCGACGCGCGGAGACGGCAGGTGAACGCCGTCATCGTCCGCGCCGTCTAGCAATGCGAGCACGCCCTGCCCGCCGAGCGTCACGATCACATTGCGCGCGCCCTTCGCCTTGAGCGCCTGCGCGGCGCGGCGGGCGTCGTCCGGCGTCTCGATGGCAACGCCGGAGAGCGTCGCGGCTTCGAGTTCGTTCGGAATCAGATAGTCGATGAGCGGAAACCAGTCCGGCGGCAGCTTGCGCGCGGCGGGCGCGGGATTGAGGATCGTCGTGCGGCTCAGGCGCCGTCCGGTGGCGAGCGCGGCGCGCACGGTATCCGGCGGCGTTTCGAGCTGGCACACGATGACATCCGCCTGCGCGAGCAGCGCCTCCTGCGCCTCGATGCGCGCGGGCGTCACTTCGGCGTTGCTGCCCGCGACGATGACGATCGCATTCTGGCTCGCGTCATCGACGACGATGAGCGCCACGCCCGTCGGCGCGCTCGCACTCGTCGAGAGCGCCGCGCAGTCGATGCCTTCCGCTTCGAGACTGCCCTTGAGCGTCGCGCCGTTCGAATCGCCGCCGACGCAGCCGATCATCGCGACCTGCGCGCCGAGACGCGCCGCGGCGACGGCCTGATTGCCGCCCTTGCCGCCCGGCACCTGCGCGAACGCGTGTCCGGCGAGCGTTTCGCCCGGTCGCGGCAGACGCGGCGCGCGCGCGACCAGATCCATATTGAGGCTGCCGACCACGGTCACGCGGCCTTGTCTGGCGCTGTCGCCCATCTTCATGTCCTGGTTGAATTCCCTGGTTACGCCTTCGCGCCGCGCGACTCGGGCACGACCGCGGTCGATTCGCGGCGCACGAGGCGCGGTGCCACCACGCGCCGGCGCGTCGTGCCGGCAAGCTTGCCGGTGATGCGGTCGATCAGCGTCTGCGCGGCCATTTCGCCGAGCGCGCGCACCGATTGTCCCACCGTCGACAAAGCCGGATACGTATAGCGCGACAGCTCGACATCGTCAAAACCGATGATCGAGCAATCCGTCGGCACGTTGATGTGACGCTCCGCCGCCGCACGCAGCGCGCCGATGCCCATCATGTCGTTGCAGGCGAAGATCGCCGTCGGCTTCATGTTGTCGAGCAGGAGCGAGGCCGCGGCGTAACCGCCCGTCGCGGAAAAATCGCTCTGCTGGATCGCGTTCGGCTCGATTTCCATGCCGCGCTCGGCCATCGCGCGGATAAAGCCGTGAAGGCGCATCGCGGACACGGCGGTCGCGACCGGCCCGGTGATGCAGCCGATCTTCGAATGCCCGAGTTGCAGCAGATGCTTGGTCGCGAGATACGCGCCCTTTTCGTGGTCGATCTGCACGAGGTCCGACTGCAGCCCTTCGATATTGCGATCGACGATCACGAGCGGTTCGCGCGCGCCCGCGAGGCATTGCGCGAGCACGGAATCCTCGCCCGCCGATGCGATCACCAGCCCGTCGATGCGCTTTTCCTGCAGCACGCGCAGATAGTTGCGCTGCTTCGCGGGATCGTCGTCGGAATTGCAGAAGAACACGCAATAGCCGTTCTTCGCGCAGCCATCCTCGACGCCGCGCGCGAGCTCGGCGAAATACGGATTCGTTGCGTTCGGCACGAGCAGGCCGATGGTCGCCGTCGAACGCGCCTTCAGCGAGCGCGCGACCGCCGACGGCACGTAGTCGAGCTCAAGGATCGCCCGCTCGACTTTCGCCCGCACGTCGGCCGACACCGGCCGCGAATTGTTCACTACGTGGGATACCGTCGTAAACGACACCCCGGCAATGGCTGCCACGTCTTTGATCGTCGCCATACATCGTCCTTCGCTTTTCTTAGGTCTTGCTGT
This sequence comes from Caballeronia temeraria, assembly GCF_001544795.2. GTDB lineage: Bacteria > Pseudomonadota > Gammaproteobacteria > Burkholderiales > Burkholderiaceae > Caballeronia > Caballeronia temeraria. The sequence goes on from NZ_FCOI02000010.1 coordinate 63,509, forward strand.
CTTATTGGTCGTAAGGCGTCCGGCGCGCACATCATGTCATGCGCCGCTTTGCTTTCCCCGCGCCCTGTCTGCTTCGTCGTCTGCCGCCGCTGCGGCCTGTTACCGTGGCCGGCTGCGCTCTGCCCCGTGCGGTGCGCCTGCCTGCGCCGTCCCTCAATCAAACCCGCTTTCTTCTGCTGCGGTATGTGTCCAGCACCACCGCCACCACGATCACCGCGCCGGTAATGATGCGCTTGGTCGGTTCGTTCGCGCCGATCTGCGCCAGTCCCGCCGCCAGCACGGAGATGATCAACACCCCGAAAAACGTGCTGATGACCGAGCCGCGCCCGCCCATCAGGCTCGTTCCGCCGATCACGACCGCCGCGATCACCTGCAGCTCCAGCCCCGCGCCGGCGTTCGGATCGGCGGCTTCGAGGCGCGAAATCTGGAACAGCGCCGCGAGCCCCGAGAATGCGCCCATCAACGCGAAAACGATCACCTTGTACGGCCGCGGATTCACGCCCGCGAGACGCACGGCTTCCTCGTTCGTACCGATACCTACCAGATATCGGCCAAAAACCGTCCGGGTCAAGACCAGATGCGCAATTATCATGACGGCGACCGCGATCAGGAACGCGGGCGAGATGCCGAACGCGATCGGATTCGACAGAAAATCGAACGCATCGCCGATATACGCCGTGCGCGAGTTCGTCATCTGATACGCGAGCCCGCGCGCGCCTTCCAGCACGCCGAGCGACACGATGAACGACGGAATCCGCCACGCCACCGTGACGAGTCCGGTCACCGTGCCCGTGAGCGCGGCGGCCGCGAGCCCGATCAGCGCGGCCGGAAACGCCGGCCAGTGCCACTTGAGCGCGGCCACGCTCACCACCGATGCCCCCAGCGCCAGCACCGAGCCCACCGAAAGATCGATGCTCGCGATGATCAGCACGAACGTCATGCCGACCGACATCACGACGAGATCCGGAATCTGGTTCGCGATCGTGCTGAACGTGTCGTACGTCAGAAAGTGCGAGCTCAGTACCGAAAACAGCGCGATCATCGCGGCGAGCGCGCCCGCGAGACCCAGGTAGTTCGACAATCCGAGCCGCGTGCCGACGCCTTTGGTGCTCTTCGGTGCGTCGGCGGGCAGATTCGCTTCGCTCATTCAATGCTCCACGTTGTCTTCGGGCGCCTTCGCGTCCGGGACGATGGGTTCGTGCATGATCGCCTCGCGCTTCGCGTAGCCGGAGAATGCCGCCGCGAGCAGCGCGTCCTGCGTCCAGTTCGCGCGCTCGAACACACCTGTCATGCGTCCGGCCGACATCACGCCGATGCGGTCGCAAATCAGCATCAGCTCGCGCAGATCGCTCGACACGACGACGAGCGCGCGCCCTTCGCGGGCCAGTGCGCCCATCAGCCCGTAAATGTCGAACTTGGCGCCGACGTCGATGCCGCGCGTCGGTTCGTCGAACAGCAGCACCGAGCAGTCGCGCGCGAGCCAGCGGCCGATCACGACCTTCTGCTGGTTGCCGCCCGACAGCTCCGACACGGCCTGCGCCGGCCCCGACGTGCGAATGCGCATCGCGTCGATCTGCCGCTGCGCGAGCGCCGCTTCCCGGCGGTTGTCGACCACGCCGTGCCGCGCCACCGCGCTGACGTTGCCCAGTGAAACGTTCGCGGCGATCGGCAAGGTGAGCAAGAGGCCCTCGCCCTTGCGATCCTCCGTGATGAGCGCGATGCCTTCGTTCACCGCATCCGACGGCGATTGCACCGGCACGCGCCGCAGCGCCTGTCCGTTACGCGCGACGGAAATCGTGCCCGCGTCCGCACGATCCGCGCCGTAGATGAGCCGCATGAGCTCGGTGCGGCCCGCGCCGATCAGTCCGCTCACGCCGAAAATCTCGCCTGCGCGCACTTCGAACGACACGTCGCGGACCGCGGGCAGCCGCGTCATGCCTTCGACTTTCAGCGCGATATCGCCGATCCGGCGTTCGCCCAGATCGATGCGCTCGCCGATCTCGCGCCCGACCATCAGCGTGACGAGCCGGTCGCTCGTGAGTTCGTCCATCGGGCCGAGATGCACGAGGCGCCCGTCGCGCAAGACAGCCGCGCGTTCGGCGATGCGCCGCAATTCCTCCAGCCGGTGCGAGATGTACACGAGGGCGACGCCGCGCGCCTTCAGCCGCTCGACCTGCTCGAACAGCAGATCCACTTCGCGCGCGGTGAGCATCGCGGTCGGTTCGTCGAGGATCAGCACGCGGCAATCGCCGATCAGATTGCGCGCGATCTCCACCATCTGCTGATGCCCGATGCCGAGCCCGCCGACGAGCGTGTCCGGATCGATCGCGTCGAGCCCGACCTGCGCCATCGCGTGACGCGCATCTTCCGCGAGCCGTTTCCGGTCGATCCATCCGAAGCCCTTGCGCGGCAAGCGGTTCAGAAACAGATTCTCCGCCACCGACAAGGTCGGCAGCAGATTCAGCTCCTGCATCACCATGCGCACGCCGAGCGCTTCGGCCTCCGAGCGGCTCTTCGGCGCGTAGGGCTGGCCGGCGAGCGTCATCGTGCCGGTGGTCGGATCCGTCAACCCGCCGATGATCTTCGACAGCGTGCTCTTGCCCGCGCCGTTCTCGCCGGTCAGCGCGAGCACTTCGCCCGCGACGAGCGCAAGCGACACGTCCGCCAGCACCGGCTCGACATAAGTCTTGCCGATGCCCGTCACCGTCAGCACGTTTGCATCGTTCGGTCCGGTCATGGGGCGCTTCAGGGGTTCGCTGTGCATCCTCGTGGTGGTCCCGCATGGCTGCGGAAAAGGCCGCGCGCCTCGACGCTCGCGGCTTCCGGCGTGTTCCACACCTTTCGCGCGAAAAGTCCGCTGAAGTGCGCGGATCGCGTCCGCGCCGTCTGCCTTTCGCGCTCGTCAGTCTGTTATCGGCACGCCTGCCGCGAACTTGAGGCTTCGCGACGCGCTTACTTCGTCACGAGATCGACAGGCGTTTCGACGACCTGCGACAGCTCCGACTGCTTCTTGTGGCCGGCGATCGCCTTCAGCGCCACGTCGATGCCGAATACCGCCTGCTTCGCCGCGTACTGGTCGGCGGTCGCGAGCACGCGGCCGTCCTTGAGCATCGGCTTGATCGCGCCGATGTTGTCGAAGCCGACCACCTGCACCTTGCCCGCCTTGCCCGCCGCGCGAATCGCCGACACGGCGCCGATCGCCATGTTGTCGTTGTCGCACAGGAGCGCCTTCACGTTCGGGTTCGCGTTCAGGATCTGCGAGGCGACTGCGTTGCCCTTGTCGATTTCCCATTCGCCCGACTGCAGGGCAACGACCTTCATACCGGCCGCGTCCATCGCCTCCTTGAAGCCCGCGCTGCGCGCCTGCGAGTTCGTGGTGGTCGTCACGCCTTCGATGATCGCGACTTCATCGCCCTTCTTCAGCTTCGGCGCGAGATAGTCGCCGACCTTCCTCGCGCCCTTCTTGTTGTCCGGTCCGACGAACGGCACGTTCAGATCCTTCGACTTGAGCACGTCCGGATCGAGCCGGTTGTCGATATTCACGACGATGATGCCCGCGTCCGCCGCCTTCTTGATGACCGGCACGAGCGCCTTCGAATCCGCCGGCGCGATGACGAGCGCGTCGACTTTCGACACGATCATCTGCTCGACGATGCGGATCTGCGCCGCCGTGTCGGTCTCGTCCTTGATGCCGTTGGTGATCAGGTCGAACTGGTTCTTGTTGTGCGCCTGATAGTCCTTCGCGCCGTTTTCCATCGTCAGGAAGAACTCGTTGGCGAGCGATTTCATGACGAGCGCGACCTTGGGTTTGCCCGCGGTCTGCGCGAATGCGGATGACGAGGCGAACGGCAATGCGGCGCACGCGGCGAGCGCGACGCCAGCCTTGAGGACGCGTCGGCGGATGATTCGGTTCATGCGGATCTCCAGTGCTTTTTCTGGTTTGTTGGTCTTTCGAGATGCAGCGAACACGAGCAACGCGTCTTTCGATCCGCGCCGGAGGATCACGCGCCAAAGCTTTCGATCGCTCTTTCGGGCGCGGTTTCAACGTTTGCTCGCCGTCGATTCTCGTAGCACCGGCGTCGGAGGTCAATCGGGCTAACGTGTAGTGGACATGCGACAACGCCGCCGAACGGCTGCTCGACGGCGTTGATGGTTGCCAGCAGGCAAAGCGTTGCGGCGCGAATCAGAGATCCTCGACCGACTGCCCTTCCACCTTGTTGTCGATGATGTCGCGCGCGTAGTCGATGCCCGCGCGCGTGGCGTCGATCGGGCTGTCGAACGGTTCCTGCTCGGGCACGCCGAACATGACGGAGCGGCCATTGTCACCATGTGCGCTCTTCGCGATCGTCACGACGATGTCGAAATGCCGCGGGCCGTCCTCCGGGTCGTCGCGCTCTTTCGCGCGCCGCAACGCCTGCACCTTGATTTCAAAACCTTTGTAATGGTCGGACAACGGCGTGGACATGAAGCGCCTCCTGGCTGCGTGATCGCTCGCACGATCATACGTCGAGTTTTTCGCAATGCGTGTCGTGAAAGGCGTTTGCAAGCGCCGTTCCAGGCAGTCGCAGCTTGCCTCCCGATTTCACCTTATCCCACACACCGTTGATATTCGGTTTGCCATAATGCGCGGGCGGCATGCCGCTAGCGATGCGCGCCGTCGAAAAACAACCGTTACTCAAATCAGGGATCGTCACATGAAAATTCGAGCCACTGCCCTCATTGCCGTGTTGAGCCTGACGCTCGGCGCACATGCCGCCTTCGCCGCCAACAGCCAGCAAAGCAAGATGACCGACTGCAACAAGCAGGCAGGCGACAAGAAAGGCGACGATCGCAAGGCGTTCATGAAGAGTTGCCTGTCCGCCGCACCCGCCGCCGCATCCGCACCGATGACGCAGCAACAGAAGATGACCGCGTGCAACAGCCAGGCAGGCGACAAGAAAGGCGACGACCGCAAGAGCTTCATGAAGAGCTGTCTCAGCAACAAGGGCTGATCGCGCTTTTTCCGCATCCGCGCCGCGCCGTTCGCGCGCGGCGACCCTTTCCTAATTACGCTGCCTACCAGCCGATATTGCACTGCACCCAAGCTGGTGATTCGCACCGTCGTCTTTTTCTCATAAGATGACGCGAAGGCGGCCCCCTCACGAATACAAGATACAAGCCATCGGCCGCCGCCGCATCGAGCGAGGCGAAATGCCACGCATGGAGGCATCGGATGGCATGGAGACACAAAAACCGCTGGTTCAGGCGGTGGCTCGTGATAATCACGTTCTGGTTCGTGCCGGTGCTGATCGTCGCGGTGAATGAAGTGCGGGAGGAGATGGCGTACAACACCGTCGATCTTCAGAAAGCACTGTCGACGTGGGAACTGAGCGACGCGCAACGTGCCGCCGGCGCCGCCACGCGCTGCCGCGGCACGCCCGAGGAAGCGCGCGCCGCCGGCTGTCCCGCCGATGTCCTCACGGCCAACGCGCCGAAGCATCAGGAAGCCCTCGCCGAATATGCGCATCGCAAGTCGACGCTCGCGGACTATCTCTGGCATGCGTTCGTCGGTTACTGGATCGTGCCCGCCGCGTTCCTGCTGGTGGTCGGCATGTTGATCGGCGGTGTCAGACGCGCATTGCGGCGGCCGCAGCATGCGCCGGCATCGCCTGCCGCCGAAGTAAAAACGACGACCCATCCGTGAGCGGCGCTCGGGTACGGTCGTTGCTACTTCCTTTGGCGGTTTTCACGTACGACCTTAAGGCGGCGCCACGAAAATTCTGCTTGCCTTGGGGTGCGCTTCGGGCGAAAACTCCGTTTCCATTTCGGTTTGGTCGAAGCTTCGTCTACCCTTATGAAGATGCAGCGCGCGGTCGAAAGATTTGTGTAATTTAGCGTCCCGCTTCACAGTGATAGGGACGGATTCGGAGTAAGCTAGGTTCGGTTTGTTGCCCGAATGTTGCGAAGCCTGAAAACCCAAGCCTGACAAGGCTTTCGGCGCACGGGCCGGGTTCGCATTTCATGTTGCTGTGCTATAACTTGCGTGCCTCACCCTCCCGCTCTATGGGGTTTCCTAAATTCCACGATGGAGAACAATGATGCAAAGACGAAACTTCATGCTCAAGTCGACCGCCGTTCTGGCGCTGGGAGGCCTCGCGCTTGCCGGCTGCACGGCAAACCGGAACGCCGGCAGCGAAGCGGCTGCGGGCGCCGCCGATGACCGCCGCGCCATCGACGCAGATGTCGACAGCACGATTCAGCGTCTCTATGCCACCGTCGGCGGCTCGCGTGAACTCGTCGCGAAAGCGCGCGGCGTGCTGGTGTTCCCGTCGGTACTTCAGGCCGGCTTCATCGTCGGCGCGCAATACGGCAAGGGCGCGCTGCGCGTGGGCGGCAGCAGCGTCGGCTATTACAGCACGACGTCCGGCTCGTTCGGCCTGCAGGCAGGCGCGCAGTCGAAGGCGCTGATCTTCCTGTTCATGACGCAGGACGCGCTCGACAAATTCCGCAACTCGGATGGCTGGTCGGCGGGCGCGGATGCATCCGTGGCGCTGGTCAGGATGGGCGCGAACGGCGTGATCGACACGACCACCGCGACCAAGCCGGTCGAGGCGATCGTGCTGACGAACGCCGGTCTGATGGCCGACGTGTCGCTGCAAGGCACGAAGGTGTCGCGCATCAAGTACTGAGCGCGTCGCGCTTTTCGCGCGGCGAATGCAAAACCGCCGTGTGGTGCGATCTTCCGGGTCGCGCCGCACGGCGGTTTTTTGTTGATGCCGAACTCAGGTGGACGTCGCGCGATCGATCACCTTGAAGCGCGCCCGCTTTTGCGCGCGCACGACGGACTGATACGCATCGAGATATTGCCGCGCCATGCGGTGCGACGTGAAGCGTTCCTCGAAGCGCTTGCGCACGCGCTCGCGCGACAGCGTATGCAGGCGGTTCACCGCCGCCACCGCACCGATCTCATCCTCGACGATGAAGCCCGACACGCCCTCGTCCAACACTTCCGGCACGGAGCCGCGATTGAACGCGATGACCGGCGTGCCGCACGCCATCGATTCGATCATCACGAGGCCGAAAGGCTCCGGCCAGTCGATCGGAAACAGCAGCGCGTGCGCGCCCGACAGGAACTCGGCCTTCTGGCTGTCGTTGATTTCCCCGATGTATTCGACATAAGGCAGCTTCAGGAGCGGCGCGATTTCGCGCTCGAAGTACTCGTGATCCGCGAAGTCGACCTTGGCGGCGATCTTGATCGGCAGGCCGCACCGGCCCGCGATGCGAATGGCCGTATCGACGCGCTTTTCCGGCGAGATGCGTCCGAGAAACGCCAGGTATTTCTGCTCCACCGGCTGCGGCACGAAAAGCTTTTCCGGCAGACCGTGATAGACGGTGCTGACCCACTTCGCCTGCGGCAGCGGATGGCGTTGCGCATCGGAGATGGAGACGACGGGCGCCGTGTCGAAGGTATCGAACACGGGCTGCTGCTCGGGCAGATCGAGGCGGCCGTGCATCGTCGTCAGGAAGGGCGTGTCCTGGCGCTTGAAGAGCGAGAACGAGTAATAGTCCATGTGAAAGTGCAGGACGTCGAACTCTTCGGCGCGGCGGCGCACCAGTTCCATCAGCAGCATATGAGGCGCGATGCGATCGCGGATCGCCGGGTCGAGCCGCAACGCGCGCGGCCAGACGGGCTCCAGGTTGGCGCTGGTCTGCGAATCGCCGGTGGCGAAGAGCGTCACATCGTGACCGAGCTCGACGAGCGCCTCGGTGAGATACGACACGACGCGCTCGGTCCCGCCGTAGAGCTTCGGCGGCACCGATTCGGTCAGCGGAGCAATCTGGGCAATTCTCATCGTTATCGTCTCCATGCAGGTATCGACGTGCGGCGGACGTCGTATGCCAGCCGCAACGCGCATCGAGTATGACAGCGGACCGAAAGCTCGGCCAACGAGGTTTGCCCTTAGGTGAGCCCGCCGTCCGCCGCGATGAAGGCATTATCGAGTGCAAAAGCGCCCGTCATGACCGCCTCTTGCACTTTCATCGCTCTGTTACAGGGCCGAAACAATCGTTTCGCGGGACGGTTACTTGCGGGCGTCGCCGCGCAGATCCCTGAGAAAATCGTCGCGCCATACGCCCAGATCGTGCTTGCGCAGCGCGATCATGTTGGTTTCGTAGCGCTGCTTGCGCTCGGCGAGCGGCATCGCCAGCGCGCGGCCGATCGCCTCGCTCGTGCCGACGATATCGTGCGGATTGACCATCACCGCGCCGGTCATTTCATCGGCGGCGCCGGCGAACTGCGACAGCACGAGCACGCCGGGATCATCGGGATTCTGGGCCGCGACATACTCCTTCGCGACGAGATTCATGCCGTCGCGCAGCGGCGTGACGAGCCCGATCTGCGATTCGCGAAACAGCGACATCAATTTCCAGCGGTCATAGCGCTGGTTGAGATAGCGGATCGGCGTGTAATCGAGCCCGGAATAGCGCCCGTTGATGCGCCCCGCTTCGTACTCCAGGTTCTGTCGGATCTGCTGATACGTTTCGACGTCCGAGCGCGTCGGCGGCGCGATCTGCACGAGCGTGACATTGCCGCGCCACTCCGGCGACTTCTCCAGAAAATGCTCGAACGCCCGAAAGCGCTCGACGAGCCCCTTCGAGTAATCGAGCCGGTCCACGCTCATGATGAGCTTGCGCCCTTCGAGGCTTTGCTTCAGGTCCATCACGTCCTGACGCGCCTCGCCGCGCTCGGCCTGCTCGGCGATTTCGTCGGGAAACACGCCGATGCGATACACGTTCGTGCGCAGCTTTCGGCCGAACGCTTCGACGCGGCCATCGGGCGTGGCGGTGCCGTGCGCGTGCCGGACGATGTAGTCGTGAAACGCGATGCGGTCGCTTTCCGTCTGAAATCCGACGACGTCGTAGCAGCACAGCGATTTCACCAGTTCTTCGTGCGGCGGAATGTTCAACAGAATCTGCGGCGACGGAAACGGAATATGCAGAAAGAAGCCGATGCGATTCGTGATGCCCGCCGAGCGCAGCGCTTCGGCGAACGGGATCATGTGATAGTCGTGGACCCAGATGACGTCGTCGGGCTGAAGCAGTTTGACGAGCTTGTGCGCGAGCCACGCATTCACGCGCCGGTAGCCGGCATACTCGTCGCGATCGTAGACGGCGAGATCGTTGCGATAGTGGAAAACCGGCCAGAGCATCGCGTTCGAAAAGCCGCGGTAGTACTGGTCGTAATCCTTCTTCGGCAGGCCGACGGTTGCAAACGTCACCGCGCCGTCCTGTTCGAGCTTCGGTCCCTGGTTCGCGACGGTTTCGCTCACGACGTCGCCGCTCCAGCCGAACCAGACGCCGCCGCTGTCCTTCAGCGCCCCGAAGACGCCGACGGCAAGCCCGCCCGCGGAGCCCTTGGTTTCGGTCGGCGTGGCGACCCGGTTGGATACGACGACGAGACGGCTCATATGTTTTCCTTTTCCTCTTCGAACGTTGCTTTTTTAGGATAAACCCGAAATTTACGACCGGGAAACGGCGCGCGGGTTTCCGTCATGTCTTTTCGGCGGAAGCCGGCGCGGTGGACGCCGCCGCGTGCGCGCGCGGGTCCGGCCCGGTCTGCTCGCCGCGGCTCGCGACCGGATCGGCGGCCGTGTTCGCCGTGCTGGCGGCATGCGCCGTGCCCGCTCTTTCGAGCGGCGGCGCGAAGTCGACGTGCGTGTCCTTATCCGTCGACAAATCCGCCCGCGCGCGCGGCAGATAGTGCGGATACGCCGCCTGCACGAAGCTCACGAGCCCTTCGCGCACGCGGCAGCGCAAGTCCCAGTTGAGCGCCGAATCGAACGAGCTGACGAGCACGCGAAGCTGCATCGCGCGATCGGTGGCATCGGTGACTTGCAGCACCTGCACGCGCCCGTCCCATTCCGGCGCATGCGCGAGAATGCGTTCCAGTTCCTCGCGCAGCGGCGCGAGCGGCATGCGGTAGTCGACATACAGAAACACCGTGCCGATGATCTGCGAGCTGTTGCGCGTCCAGTTCGTGAACGGATTCTCGATGAACCATTGCAACGGCACGATGAGCCGCCGCTGATCCCAGATGCGGATCGACACATACGTGCCGGTGATTTCCTCGACGCGCCCCCATTCGCCCTGAATGACGACGACATCGTCGAGACGAATGGGCTGCGACAGCGCGATCTGCAAGCCCGCGATCAGATTGCCGAGCACCGGCCGCGCGGCGATACCGGCGACCAGACCCGCGACGCCCGCCGACGCCAGCAGGCTCGCGCCGATCTGCCGCACGCTCGGAAACGCCATCAGCGCCCCGCCGAAGCCGATGATCACGATCACCACCATCACCGAGCGCGCGAGCACCCGCGCCTGCGTGTGGATGCGGCGCGCGTTGAGATTGTCGTCGGTGTCGAGCGGATGCGCCTGCACGATCGCCTCGCCCACCGCGCCCGCCGAGCGCGCCGAGAGAAACGTGATCGCGACGATCAGCGCGACCGTTTCCACATCGCGCAGCGCGCCGATGAAAGGCAGCGTATCGGGCGCCTCGAAGATCGTGAAACCGATCCCGAGCATGATGAGCAGAATGAGCGCGGGCGTGTCGATGTAGCGCAGCACGACGCTCATCAGCGGATAAGGCCGCGCGATGCGCACGAGAATGCGCGCGCCGACGCGATGCACGCCGACCGCGACCGCCACGGAAATGGCAAGCACGACGAGCGCGCCGGGCCAGGTGCCGAGCGGCCGTTCTGCGAGATCCAGGAAATGGTCGAATGAGAGCATGAGCGTCGCGGGATCAGCCTCGGGAAGGGATAAGCGGCGAGGTGGATACGGCGGTTGCATCGCATGGATGCGTGATGTTGCGTGGCGCTGGGGATTGCAGTCGCGCGATCCGTCCGGGCGCGGCCGTCGCAATGTTGTTGCAGCAAGCGTGACGCCAGCGCCCCGGCGTCACGATTCGTTCAGCGTTCCGCCTTGCAGGGAAACGCCTTGCCGAGGCCGAGCGAGACCATCGTGGTCGCGTTGAACTCGGCTTTATCGGGATTATTGGCGATGTACTTGCGCACCGCGTCCGTGAGTTGCTGCGGTTTCACGTCCGCCGGCAGGCAGAAGTACTGGCCGATCTGCGGCCCGGACGTTCCGCCGATCGCTTCGATCGTGTTGTAGATGCCGTCCGCCGCGCCTTCGATGTAGGCCGCGCAGGCGGTCCGTGAGTTGGGATCCGTTTTGGTGCAGAGCTTGTTCAGATCGTTGCCGGTAAACGCGAACGCACAAACCGGCGTTGCGAGAGCACAGGCGAGGACGAATTCCCGCAGCATGATCTTCCTTTTATGTAGAGCGGCGGTGAAATTGGAGCAACGGGTCCGGGGAAAGATGCGTTCGCCCCGGACTTTGTTTCGCGCTGCGTTATTTTGCACCGTTTGAGCCGCTTTGCGCAGCGCCTGCGCCCGCGCTCGCGCCTTGCGGCATCGAATCGAGACGCGCCTGCAGGCCTTCGGCGACATCCTTCTCGTTGTACTTGCGGGCGAAGTCCACCGCCGTCATGCCGAGCTGGTTCTTCACGCGCAGGTCGGCGCCTTCGTCGAGCAGCAGCTTGCAGGTCGAAAGATGACCGCCGCGCGCCGCCATCATGAGCGGCGTCGTGCCGTTGGGCGAACCCGCGTCGATATAGGCCGAATGGTCGACCAGAATCTTCACGATATCGTCATGGCCGTTGGTCGCGGCGTAATGCAGCGGCGTCCAGCCTTTCTTGTTCACTTCGGCGTCCTTGGCGATCAGCAGGTTCACGAAGGTCGCGTCGCCGTTGAGCGCCGCGAGCATCATCGCGTTTTCGCCGGCGGGATCGAGTTTCTCCAGATCCGTCTTCGGGTTGTCGGCGAGCAACTGGCCGACCTTGTCCGACTTCTCGCGCGCGGCGATCACGATGATCGGCGTGCCGCTGTCGTCGACCGTGTTCGGGTCCGCGCCCTGCGCGAGCTGTTTCTTCACCGCCGATATGTCGTCGAACTTGACCGCCTTGATGAGCGAGTCCACGGACGCGGCCCAGACCGGCTGAGCGATCGCGCAGGCCGCGAGCAGCGCCCCGGCGACGAGACCGCGCACGGCTACGCCCTTACGCGCGGCGCGCATCGTGTTCGGAGTGGAAACCATCGTGGAATTGTTCATAAGTGACCTTCGGATTGCCTTGAAACAGTTTTTTAAGCGCGGGCCGTCCGCCCTCAGACTGGCCGCGCGATCTTGAAGAGCCGGAAGAAGTTGTCGGTAGTCGCCTGCGCGACGGTCTCTTCCGGCTGCTCGCGCAATTGCGCGATGAAACGTCCGACATAACTCACGTACGCAGGTTCATTCGGCTTGCCGCGATACGGCACCGGCGCGAGATACGGCGAATCGGTCTCGATGAGCAGACGCTCGATCGGCACGCGCCGCGCCACGTCCTGCACATCGGTCGCCTTCTTGAAGGTGACGATGCCCGACAGCGAGATATGAAAATTCTGTGCGAGCGCGCGTTCGGCGACGTCCCACGGCTCGGTGAAACAATGCATGACGCCGCCCGGCACGCCCGCGCGCTCCTCCTCCATGATGCGCAGCGTGTCGTCCGACGACGAGCGCGTGTGGATGATGAGCGGCTTGCCCGTCGCGTGCGCGGCGCGGATATGCGTGCGAAAGCGTTCGCGCTGCCATTCCATGTCGGCGATGCTGCGCCCTTCCAGACGATAGTAGTCGAGCCCGGTCTCCCCGATCGCGCAAACTTTCGGATGCGCGGCCAGTTCGACGAGTTCGGCGACGCTCGGCTCGCGCATATCCTCGTGATCCGGATGCACGCCGACGGACGCATACACGTTCTCGTGCTGCTCCGCGATGGCGAGCACCGAGGGCAGCGTCTCCAGGTCGACGGACACGCACAGCGCGTGCGTGACCGAATGCGAGCGCATCTTGTCGAGGACGTCGGGCAAACGGTCCGCGAGCCCTTCGAAGTTGATATGACAGTGTGAATCGACGAACATCGGGTGCTCCTTCATGCATGTCCTGCGTCGCGCGCTCGATGGCTTCAGGCGGTATAGATGCCGCGATAGCCGATGAACAGTTCCTCGAACACGAGTCGCGCATTGAGCGGATGGTTTTCCACCGCGCGCTGCCGCGTGACGGTCTTCATGTAGCGTGCGAGCGCGGCCGAATCGGCGCTGTGCGCGCAACGCGCGAGCGGCTTCGCCGCGCCGGGGAAATATCGCGGCCGCCCCGCCGTGCGCTCGGCGAGCAGATCGTAGAGCCAGCGCTGCAGCCAGCCGAGCACGAGCGGCACGGGCAGCTTCTGCAGGTTCTCTCCGCACGCGAAGGCATCGCAGTTCGGTCCGGCGGCGAGTTGCGCGAGCGTGAAGTCGCGCAAGGCGCGGTGCTCGTCGTTCGCCAGCGCGAGCGCAGCAAGCGGCGCGCCGCCCGCCTGCGCGAGCACGGCCGCCGGATCGTCGACGCCTTGCGACGCGAGCCATGCGCTCGCTTCCTTCGATCGCGGCACGCTCATCGGCCATTGACGGCAGCGGCTGATGATCGTCGGCAACAGCCGGTCGATGCGCGCCGACACCATCAGGAACACGACGCCCGACGGCGGTTCTTCAAGTGTCTTCAGCAGCGCATTCGCCGCCGCGACGTTGAGCGCCTCCGCCGGATACAGCACGACGACGCGCAAGCCGCCGCGATGCGAGCCGACACCGCAGAAATCCAGCAGCGCGCGCACCTGCTCGATCTTGATTTCCTTGCTGGGCGCGCGGGTCTTCTTGCCTTCGTCGCCGTCGGCTTTGTCGGCGGGGGAATCGGCTGCGTCGCCGGCTGCGGCGGCCAGTCCCGCAAGCGCTTCAGGCAGCACCGCGCGGTAATCGGGATGATTGCCTTGCGAAAACCACAGACACGCCGGGCACGTGCCGCACGGTTCGCCATTCGCGGCGGGCGTCTCGCACAGAAGCCCTTGCGCCAGATGCTGCGCGAACTGAAGCTTGCCGATGCCCGCCTCTCCGTGCAGCAAGAGCGCATGCGGCCAGTGCGCGCGCAGTTGCTGGAGACGCTGCCAGTCGTCGGTTTGCCAGGGGTAGATCATCGCTATATTTTCGTGGAATCAGATACTTGCGAGCATTTCTTCGAGCGTTTTCCGAATCTGCTCGATGGAGCGCGTCGAATCGACGATGAAAAACCGCTGCGGCGATTCTTCCGCGCGGCGCAGATATTCGCTGCGCGTGCGCTCGAAAAACGCCTCGGATTCGCTCTCGAACTTGTCCGGCGCGCGCGCGGCCGAGCGGCGCTCGCTCGCGGTGTCGGTCGGCACGTCGAAAAGGACGGTCAGATCCGGCTGGAAACCGCCCTGCACCCAGCGTTCCAGCGCTTCGAGCTTGTCGCGCGGCAGACCGCGGCCGCCGCCCTGATAGGCAAAAGTCGCGTCGGTGAAACGGTCCGACAGCACCCAGTCGCCGCGCGAGAGCGCCGGTTCGATCACTTGCGCGAGATGTTCGCGGCGTGCGGCGAACATGAGGAGCGCTTCGGTTTCGAGGTCCATCGGCTGATTCAGCAGAATGCCGCGCAGCGTTTCGCCGAGCGGCGTGCCGCCCGGTTCGCGCGTCATGACGACCCGATGCCCGCCCGGCTCGACTTTCGACTCGAGCCGCTCGCGGAACCAGTCCAGATGCGTGGTCTTGCCCGCGCCGTCGATGCCTTCGAACGTGATGAACTTGCCGCGCGCCATTCATTGACCCCGGATGTATTTGTCGACGGCCTTGTTGTGGTCGCCGAGATTGTCGGAAAAGATGCTGCTGCCGTCGCCGCGCGACACGAAATACAGCGCGTTGCTCGCGGCGGGATTGAGCGTGGCGTTCAGTGCGGCCACGCCGGGCAGCGCGATCGGCGTCGGCGGCAGACCCATGCGCGTGTAGGTATTGTACGGAGTGTCCGTCTGCAGGTCCTTTTTCTTCAGCTTTCCGCCGTAGGCCGGGCCTAAGCCGTAGATCACGCTCGGGTCGGTCTGCAACGGCATGCCGATGCGCAGCCGGTTCGCGAACACCGCCGCGACGAGCGGCCGGTCCGAGGCGCGGCCCGTCTCCTTCTCGACGATCGACGCCATCGTGAGCGCCTCGTAAGGTGTCTTGTAAGGCAGATTCGGCGCGCGCGTGTTCCACGCTTCGGTGAGACGCGCCTGCATCAGCCGGTACGCGCGCTTGTAGACGGCGAGATCGCTCGTGCCCTTGTCGAAGAGATAGGTGTCGGGGAAAAACAGACCTTCGGCGGACGCCTTGTCGACTTCGGCCGCGCCGATCGCGCGCAGCAGGTCGGTGTCGGTCATGCCGGCGGTGTCGTGCTTGAGCGCGGGATTGCTGTCGAGCTCGCCGCGCATCTTCTGCAGCGTCCAGCCTTCGATGACCGTCGCGACATATTCGTTGACATCGCCGCGCGCGATCTTCTGCAGCACCTCGTAAGGCGTGATGCCGGTCTTGAACGCGTAGTTGCCGGATTTAAGCTGTGCGGACAGGCCGAGCACGCGTGTCATCAGCACGAAAAGCTCGGGTTCGACGGGCACGCCGCCGCGGTTCAACTGGGCGCTCACGCTGCGCAGGCTGCTGTGAGGCTTGATGGTGACGTCGAGTTCGGGCGTCGGCAATGCCAGGGGCCGGCCGGCCCACCAGTACACGCCGCCCGCGACGGCCGCCGCGAGCATGGCGGCGAGCACCGCTGCCATGACGCATTTCTTCAGAAAGGACATGCGAAACACGCTTGAGATAAGACCAATATAATAACTTGCCGCCCGCTCCAGAGCCGCATTCCCGGGCCTGCGCCCAAACGATAGGATTGACAGCCCGCCGACTCATGAATTCCCAGACCATCGCTCTCGCTGCTTCAGACTTCGCTTCCGTCAAGACCGCCGGCGCGTACATGCCGCTCACCCAGTTCGGCGTGATCGACGTCCGGGGCGAGGACGCCGCCTCCTTCCTGCACACCCAGATCACGAACGACGTCCAGCATCTCGATGCGTCGACCGCTCGTCTCGCGGGCTACTGCTCGCCGAAAGGCCGCCTCCTCGGCTCGTTCCTGATGTGGCGCACGGCCGATGCGGTGCGCCTTCTGATCGCTCACGACGTGCAGGCCGCCGTGCAGAAACGCCTGTCGATGTTCGTGCTGCGCGCGAAGGCGAAGCTCACCGACGCGACGTCCGAAGTGGCCGCGGTCGGCTTTGCGGGCGACGTGCGCGCGGCGCTCTCCGGCATTTTCGATGCGTTGCCCGACGGCGTGCACGTGAAGGTCGAAGGCCCGCACGGTTCGCTGATCCGTGTGCCGGACGCGGCCCATCGTCCGCGCTTTCTGTGGGTCGGACCGAAGGCCGATGTCGAGGCGCAGCTCGCGAAGCTCGACGGAAAACTGACGCGCGTGCCCGAACAGATGTGGGACTGGCTCGACATTCACGCCGGCGAGCCGCGCATCACGCACGCGACGGTCGAGCAGTTCGTCCCGCAAATGGTGAACTTCGACGTGCTGGGCGCGGTGAACTTCAAAAAGGGCTGCTATCCGGGACAGGAGATCGTCGCGCGCAGCCAGTATCGCGGCACGATCAAGCGGCGCACGGCGCTCGCGCACGTCGACCATGCGACGCCCGGCGCCGAGCTTTTTCATTCCGATGACCCTGGCCAGCCGTGCGGCCTCGTCATCAACGTGGCGCCCGGCGAGAACGGCGGCGTCGACTGTCTCGTCGAGATCAAGCTCGCCGCGCTCGAAAGCGGTTCGGTGCACGCCGGTTCCGCCGATGGCCCCGCGCTCACCTTCGTGCCGCTGCCGTACGCGTTTCCCGCCGACGCCTGAGGTCGCGCGCGCATGTGTCTGATCGTCTTCGACTGGCAGCCCACGGCTTCGCGGGACAACGGCCGCGCGTTGCTGACGCTTTCGGCCAATCGCGATGAATTCTTTCGCCGCGACGCCGATCCGATGCACTGGTGGCACGACGCGCCAGGCGTGCTCGCCGGCCGCGATCTGACGGGCGGCGGCACCTGGCTCGGCGTGTCGCGCGACGGGCGGTTTGCGGCATTGACCAACTATCGCGCGCCGAGCGACATGCAGCCGAATGCGCCGACGCGCGGCACGCTCGTGAGCGCGTTTCTCGCCGGCGAGCGTGTGGCGCCGCTCGACTATCTGCGCGGCGTGGCGCGGGAAGGTCATCGGTATAACGGGTTCAATCTGCTGTGCGGCGACTTCACGCGGCGCGAGCTCGGCTGGTACGGCAATCGCGCCAATGCGCCGCCCGCCTTGCTCGATGCGGGCGTGCACGGCTTGTCGAACAGCTTGCTGAATACGCCGTGGCCCAAGCTGGTTGCGCAGCGGGAAGCGCTGTGCGATCTGATTCACGCCGATGAACGCCCGTCGCTCGATGTGCTCATCGATACCTTGCGCGATCCGCGCATTGCGAACGACGAACATTTGCCCTCGACGGGCATTTCGATCGAGCGCGAGCGCGTGCTGTCGGCTGCGTTCATCGAAACGGCGGAGTACGGCACGCGCAGCACGACGGCCTTGCGCGTGAGTCCGGCGGCGCGCGGGCTGGCGCTGGAGATCAAGGAACGCAGCGACGATGACGGCTCGCATCGCATCGTCAGGCCGGGGGCGTTCGAGCGGGCGTTTGGGTTCGGGATCGAAGGCTGAAGCGAATTACCCGAACGCCTCCCGCAACGCCCTCACCGCATCCGCATGCGCCTGTGCCACTTCCGGCACGAGCCCGCCCATCTTGAAGAATTCGTGGATCATGCCTTCATAGCGCACGAGCGTGACAGGCACGCCCGCCTCTTCGAGCTTCGCGGCAAACGCGATGTCCTCGTCGTACAACGGATCGTGATCCGCCGCCGCGATCCACGCCGGCGCGACGCCTCTGAAGTCCGGCACGCCGCCCGCCGCATCGAGCGGTGCGAAGCGCCAGTCGTCGCGATCCCGGTCGTCGCGCAAATACTGCGCGAAAAGCCATTGAATCGTCTCGGCGGACAGCAGATAGCCTTCCGCGAGACGCGCATGCGATTCGGTCTTCTGCCACGCGCTCGTACCCGGATAGATCAGCAGTTGCAGCTTCAGGTCGATGCCCGCATCGCGCGCGAGCACCGCGCACACGATCGCCAGCGTGCCGCCCGCGCTGTCGCCGCCCACGGCGAGCCGCGCCGCATCGATGCCGAGCGTGCCCGCCTCGCGCGCGAGCCATTGCAGCGCATCGAAGGCATCGTTCACCGCGACGGGAAACTTGTGCTCCGGCGCGAGCCGGTAATCCACCGAGACGACCGCGCATCCCGCGTCGTGCGCGAACTTGCGGCACAGCGCGTCGTGCGTGTCGACGCTGCCGACCGTGAAGCCGCCGCCATGCAGATACATGAGCGCGGGCGAAGGCTCGGCCCAGCTCGGCTCGACCGGATGGTAGATGCGCACGCCGATCGTTTCGCCATCGCGCGTGGGAATGCGCAGATCTTCGACGCTGTGCATCGGCAACGGGGCGATATCGAGGATCTGCGCGCTCATCGCGTAGGCGGCGCGCGCCTGTTGCGCCGTGATCTTGTGATACGGCGGTCGATTGGCGCGCGCGACCATCTCCAGAATTTGCGCGATCTTGGGATTGAGCGGCATCGGCGGAAAAAGCGTCAAAGGGACACGATGATGCCACGAAGCACGCGCCGCTAACGCGGATGCTTCAGCGACATCGGATCGGTCGGGTTGCGCAGTTGCGCGATATCGTCGAGCCGCAGTTGCACCGAAGGCATGATGTTCGGATGCGTGACGACGTAGAAGCGCCCTTCGCGCACCGCATCGAAGGTCAGCTCGGCGATGTCGCGCGCCGACAGCTTGCCGCCCTCCACCGCCCGCGTGAGGCGCCGCGCCGCGAGCTTTTGCGAGGCCGTGTACGGCGCGTCGTTGGCGAGCGTCCCGGGCCGCGAGCGCTCGGCATCCGCGATGCCCGTCGGCACGAACGCGGGACACAAGAGCGACACGCCGATCCTCGACGCACCCGCGAGCCGCAAGTCGTGATGCAGCGTCTCGGTCAACGCGACGACCGCGTGCTTCGATGCGTTGTAGACGCCCATCGCGGGCGCGGCGAGCAGGCCCGCCACCGACGCCGTATTGACGATATGCGCCGGCTCGTTCTGCGCGAGCATGACCGGCACGAACGCGCGCAGGCCGTTCGCGACGCCCATCACGTTCACGCCGAAAACCCATTGCCAGTCGTTCGCGCTGTTTTCCCACACGAAGCCGCCCGCGCCGACGCCCGCGTTGTTGAAGAGCATGTGCACGCCGCCGTATTCATCGAGCGATGCTTGCGCGAGCGCCTGCACCTGAACGGCATCCGATACGTCCGTCGTGACGCCGATCGCGTCGCCGCCCGCCGCGCGCACGGCTTCGACGGTCGCGGCGAGTCCGGCGGTATCGAGATCGGCGAGCACGAGCTTCATGCCGAGCGCCGCGCCCTTTCTGGCGAACTCGCGCCCGAATCCGCTGCCCGCGCCGGTGATGACGGCGACCTTGCCTTCGAAGCGATCCATCAGACGAGCTTCACCAGTTGCTTGCCGAAGTTCTTGCCGCGCAAGAGGCCGAGAAACGCTTCGGGCGCATTTTCGAGCCCCTCCGCGATGCTTTCGCGAAAATGCAGCTTCTTCGTCGCGATGCGCTCGCCAAGTTCCTTCAGCGCCTGCGGCCAGACATCAAGATGCTCGTAGACGATGAAACCCTGCAGCTTGAGCCGCTGCGTCAGGATGAGCCGGGGCGCGTCCATCGGCAAGGGCTTGCCGTCGTAGCCGGAGATCATGCCGCACACCGCGATGCGCCCGAACGCGTTCATGCGCGCGAGCACGGCATTGAGCACTTCGCCGCCGACGTTCTCGAAGTAGCCGTCGATGCCATCGGGTGTCGCGGCCTTCAGGTCTTCGTAGAGCTTGCCCGCCTTGTAGTCGACGCACGCATCGAAGCCGAGCGTCTCCACGACATAGCGGCACTTGTCCGGCCCGCCCGCGATGCCCACCGCGCGGCATCCCGCCGCCTTCGCCAGTTGCCCGACGACGCTGCCCACCGCGCCGCTCGCCGCGGACACGACGACGGTCTCGCCCGCCTTCGGCTCGATGATGCGATTCAGTCCGTACCACGCCGTGACGCCCGGCATGCCGAGCGCGCCGAGATACGCGGAGAGCGGCACACGCGATGCATCGACCTTGGTGAGGCCGTTGCCATCGGACGTGCCGTATTCCTGCCAGCCGAGCACTCCGACGACGCTATCGCCCGCCTTGAACGCCGGATTGCGCGATTCGGTCACGACGCCCACCGTGCCCCCGATCATGACTTCGTCGAGCGGCTGCGGCGCGGCGTACGACTTCGAGTCGTCCATGCGGCCGCGCATGTACGGATCGAGCGACAGATAGTGGTTGCGCACGCGCACTTCGCCGTCCTGAAGCGGTGCGAGCGGCGTTTCAACAAGCCTGAAATTCGACACCGACGCCTCGCCTTGCGGGCGCGACACGAGCAAAATCTGGCGATTGATCTGTGCGTCTGCCATTGGAGTTTCTCCTTCTCGAACTGGATTCAGGCGTCGCTGGGTCCTGGCGTCGCCTTCGGATCGGACCGCATTTTCTGCCTGACGATGTCGCGCCCGACCGCGAGCCGCTTCATGTACTTGAACGTACCGAGCGCCTTCGCGACGAAGTGGCCTTCGCTGTCGCGAACCTCGCCTTCGCAGTAAGCCATCGTCGTCGAGCGATGCAACACACGGCCGTAACCGCGCAGCTCGCCGCGCCCGGGCTGCATGAAATTGACCTTCATCTCGACGGTGACGACACCGATGCCATCGCCCGCGACGCTGCGCGCGGCGAGCGCGAGCGATGCGTCGAGCAGGGTCATCGTGACGCCGCCGTGCGCGATGGCCCACGTGTTCATGTGCTCGTCGCGAAGCGGCAGGCGCACTTCGCTTTCGCCGTCCTGCGCCTTGACGAGCTCGACGCCGAGCGCATCGATGAACGGGCTTTCGATGGAAACGTTGCCGCCGGCGTGATCGGAAGAGGACATCGCGTTCACACTTCGTAGTCGACGCACTGGCGCGCTTCGCGGATCGCCGCGACGAAGTCCTTCAGCGCCTGGTGCTTCGGATGCACCTGATACGCTTCGAGCGCGGCCTTGTCGTCGAAGTCGGAGACGAGCACGACGTCGTACGTGCAGTCGAAGCCCGGCTGCGCCGTGCCGACTTCGAAATGTCCCTGTCCTTTCACGATGCTCCGGCAGGTTTCGAGCTTCGCCTTCAGCTTCTGCGCATTTTCGGCGCGGCTTGCGCCCTCGGCGTTTTCCTTCAGCTTCCACATGACGATGTGACGTAGCACGGCGACTCCTTCATTGCGAATGAATCTCGAAGCGTAGCAAAAATCGCTGCGCCGCAAATGCTCACACGATTTCGAAGAGCCCTGCCGCGCCCTGTCCGCCGCCGATGCACATCGTGACCACGACGAACTTCGCGCCGCGCCGCTTGCCTTCGATGAGCGCGTGCCCCGTCAGCCGCGCGCCCGACACGCCGTATGGATGCCCGACCGCGATCGCGCCGCCGTTCACGTTCAGGCGCTCGTCGGGGATGCCGAGCGTGTCGCGGCAATAGAGCACCTGCACGGCGAACGCTTCGTTCAGTTCCCACAAACCGATATCGTCGACGGACAGCCCCGCGCGCCGCAAAAGCTTCGGCACCGCGAACACCGGACCGATGCCCATTTCGTCCGGCTCGCAGCCTGCGACGGCGAAGCCGCGGAAGATGCCGAGCGGCGTCAGCCCTTCCTTCTCAGCGAGCGTCGCGTTCATCACGACGCATGCCGACGCGCCATCTGAAAACTGGCTCGCGTTGCCCGCCGTGATGACGCCGCCCGGCAGCGCGGTGCGGATAGCCGACACGCCTTCGAGCGTCGTGCCGGCGCGGATGCCTTCGTCGGCGGCGAGCGTCACTTCCTTCGTGAACATGCGGCCCGTCGCTTGGTCGGCGATGCCGGCGAGCACGGTGATCGGCACGATTTCGTCGGCGAATCTGCCCGCCGCCTGCGCCGCCGCCGCGCGCTGCTGCGAACGCACGCCGTATTCGTCCTGACGCGCCTTCGAAATCTCGTAGCGCTTCGCGACGTTCTCGGCGGTCTGCAACATCGACCAGTAGATTTCGGGTTTGTGTTGCTTGAGCCAGCCTTCGGCGAGCATGTGGCGGTTCATCTCGTTCTGCACGCACGAGATCGATTCGACGCCGCCCGCGACGAACACATCGCCCTCGCCCGCGATCACGCGTTGCGCGGCGAGCGCGATCGTCTGCAAGCCCGACGAGCAGAAGCGGTTCACCGTCATGCCCGGCACGGAAACCGGCAAGCCGGCGCGCAACGCGATCTGCCGCGCGATATTTGCGCCCGTCGCGCCTTCCGGATTCGCGCAGCCCATAATGACGTCCTCGACGCGCGCCGGATCGATGCCCGCGCGCTCGACGGCGGCCTTCGTCACGTGGCCGCCGAGCGTCGCGCCGTGCGTCATGTTGAGCGCGCCGCGCCAGGATTTGGCGAGCGCGGTGCGCGCCGTCGATACGATGACTGCATCGGTCATTTTGTCTCCTTGATGTCGTCCGCGCGAACGCGCGCGATGCCCGCCGCGTTCATCTCCCGCCATGCCTTGTCCAGCGATCCGTCGAGGTCGATCGCGCGGCACGCGTCTTCGATCACGGTCACGTCGAAGCCCGCCGCGCGCGCATCGAGCGCGGACCACGCGACGCAGTAATCCGTCGCGAGTCCGGCAATCCAGACGTGTTTCGCGCCGACGTTGCGCAGATAGCCTTCGAGACCGGTCGGCGTCGCGCGATCCGCCTCGAGAAACGCCGAATAACTGTCGACGTGCTCGTGATGCCCCTTGCGGATCACGAGCCGCGCGTGCGGCACATGCAGATCGCGATGCAGCGCCGCGCCGTGCGTGTCCTGCACGCAGTGCACCGGCCACAGCACCTGCTCGCCATACGGCAGCGTCATCGTCTCGAACGGCTGACGGCCCGCGTGATTCGCTGCGAACGAGACATGCGCGCGCGGATGCCAGTCCTGCGTCAGCACGACATGCGAAAACGCGCGCGCGAGCCGGTTGATCACCGGCACGACTTCATCGCCGCGCGCGACGGCGAGTGCGCCGCCCGGCATGAAGTCGTACTGCACGTCCACGGCGAGCAAGACATCTTCGACGGGTTTGATCTCAGCCATTGAAGCGTCCATTCGATTGCGCGAGCACAGTCACGCGCGCGGCCGGCCGCCACGCTTCGCCGTTGGCCTGCTTCGCGTACTTGCGCATCGCGCGCTCGACGTTGTAGAGACCGATGGTGTCCGCATACAGCATCGGGCCGCCGCGCCAGAGCGGAAAGCCGTAGCCCGTCAGATAGACCATGTCGATGTCCGATGCCTTCCCGGCGATGCCTTCCTCGAGAATCTTCGCGCCTTCGTTCACGAGCGAGAGCACGAGCCGCTCGACGATCTCGTCATCGCCGATCTTGCGCCGCTCGATGCCGCGTTCCTTCGAATACGCGACGATCATGTCGTCGACCACGCTCGATGGCAGCGCGTCGCGCTTGCCCGGCTGATAGTCGTACCAGCCCGCGCCGGTTTTCTGGCCGAAACGGCCCGTCTCGCACAGCCGATCCGCGACGCGCGAATAGTGCAGTTCCGGCTGCTCCTGATAACGGCGCTTTCTGATCGCCCAGCCGATGTCGTTGCCGGCGAGATCGCTCATGCGAAACGGTCCCATCGCGAAGCCGAACTTTTCGATTGCGCGATCGATCTGCGCGGGCAGCGCGCCTTCTTCCAGCATGAAGAGCGCTTGCCGGATGTACTGCTCGATCATCCGGTTGCCGATGAAGCCGTCGCACACGCCCGACACCACCGCCGTCTTCCTGATCTTCTTCGCGAGTTGCATGACGGTCGCGAGCACATCCTTTTCGGTCTTCGCGCCGCGCACGACTTCGAGCAGCTTCATCACGTTCGCGGGGCTGAAGAAGTGCATGCCGATCACGTCGCCGGGACGTTTCGTGAACGAGGCGATCGTGTCGAGATTCAACGTCGATGTATTCGATGCGAGGATCGCGCCGGGCTTCGCGATTTCATCGAGCTGGCGGAACACCTGCTCCTTCACGCTCAGTTCTTCGAACACCGCTTCGACGATCAGATCGGCCTGCGCCAGATCGCCCCAGGAAAGCGTCGGCGCAATGAGCGCCATGCGCGCCTCGACTTTCTCCTGCGTGAGCTTGCCCTTCTTCACTTGCGCTTCGTAGTTGCGCCGGATCGTCGCGAGGCCGCGATCGAGCGCATCCTGCTTCGTTTCCAGCAGCACGACGGGCAGCCCCGCGTTGAGGAAGTTCATGGCGATGCCGCCGCCCATCGTGCCCGCGCCGATCACGCCGATGCGCTCAATCTTTCTGACCGGCGTGTTCGACGGCACATCGGCGATCTTGGCCGCCGCGCGCTCGCCGAAAAACGCATGCCGCAGCGCGCGGCTCTCGGGCGTCTGCACCAGCGCGAGAAAGCATTCCCGCTCGACGGCGAGGCCCCGCCCGAAACCTTCCTTCACGCCTTTTTCGACTGCGTCGATGCACTTGTGCGGCGCCGGAAAATGCTTCGCGACTGCCGCGACGCCATTGCGCGCAAACTGGATGAAGCCTTCCGCGTTCGGATGTTCGATCTTGCGATCGCGGGCTTTCGGATGCGGACAGCCGCGCTCGGCGACGTTGCTTGCGAAGGACAACGCGTGCTCCAGCAGATCGCCGTCGGCGAGTTCATCGAAAAGCGCCGTTTGCGCGAGCGTTTCCGACAGCACCGGCGTACCCGACACGATCATGTTCAACGCCGTTTCCAGCCCGACCACGCGCGGCAGGCGCTGCGTGCCGCCCGCGCCGGGCAAAAGCCCGAGCTTCACTTCCGGCAGCGCGATCTGCGCGCCGGGCGCGGCGATGCGGTAATGCGCGCCGAGCGCGAGTTCGAGACCGCCGCCCATCGCGACTGCGTGAATCGCCGCGACCACGGGCTTCGCGCTCGCTTCGAGCGTCGCGATTACGGTCATGAGCGTCGGTTCCTGCGTGGCTTTCGGCGTGTTGAATTCCGTGATGTCCGCGCCGCCCGAAAAGGCCTTGCCCGCGCCGATGATGACGATGGCGCGCACGTCGCCATCCTCGTTCGCGCGCTCGATGCCCTCGACGATGCCAAGACGGGTCGAATGCCCCAGCCCGTTGACCGGCGGATTGTCGAGCGTGATGACGGCGACGCCGCCGCGGATCGTGTAGTCCACTGCCATGAAGGAGTCTCCTGTCGACCGGATATACCGGATCGATTGTGGGCGATCGAGGCAGAATACACAAAAAAGCACGATCGTTCAAATGAAGAGATCGCGCATGCCTGAATGATGGGAATAGAAAAACCCCGGCTGCGCGCGAGAGCGAACCGGGGCGTTGGTGAAGCGAAAAAGCGCGCTTAAACGGATTGCTCGGTCGCGTTGGGCAGCACGTAATCGCGAAACTGCTCGCGCAGGCGCACCTTTTGCAGTTTGCCCGTCGCGGTGTGCGGCAATTCCGCGGCGAACACGACATCGTCCGGAATCCACCACTTCGCGACCTTGCCCTCGAAATGCGCGAGCAGTTCCTCGCGCGTGATGGTCGCGCCCGGCTTGAGCACCGCGACGATCAACGGCCGTTCCGTCCACTTCGGATGCGCGCACGCGATGCACGCCGCTTCCGCCACCTGCGGATGCGACACCGCGATGTTTTCCAGGTCGATCGAGCTGATCCATTCGCCTCCGGACTTGATCACGTCCTTGCTGCGATCGGTGATCTGCATGAAGCCGTCCTGATCGATGGTCGCGACATCGCCCGTCGGGAACCAGCCGTCGACAAGCGGCGAATCGTCCCGTCGAAAATACCGGTCGATGACCCACGGCCCGCGCACGTAGAGATCGCCGAAGGACCTGCCGTCCCACGGCAGCTCGCGGCCGTCGTCGCCGACCACTTTCATGTCGACGCCGAAGAGCGCGTGGCCCTGCTTCTCGAGCGAGCGGCGCTGCTCGTCGAGCGGACGCTGCTTCTGCTTGAAGCTCAGGCGCGACAGGGTGCCGAGCGGCGACATCTCCGTCATGCCCCACGCGTGGATCACCTGCACGCCGTACTCCTCCTCGAAGATGCGCAGCATCGCGGGCGGGCACGCCGAACCGCCGATCACCGTGCGCTTCAAGGTCGAAAACCGCACGTTCTGCTGCTTCATGTAGGTGAGCAGGCTCATCCAGACGGTCGGCACGCCGGCCGAATACGTGACGCCTTCGGCTTCCATCAATTCATAGAGCGACTTGCCGTCGAGATCCTTGCCGGGAAACACGAGCTTCGCCCCGACGAGCGGCCCCGCGTGCGGAATGCCCCACGCGTTGACATGGAACATCGGCACGACCGGGAGGATCGCATCGCTCGATGATGCGCCCATCGCATCGGGCAACGCCGCGGCGTACGCGTGCAGCACCGTCGATCGATGCGAGTACAGCGCGCCCTTTGGATTGCCCGTCGTGCCCGACGTGTAGCAGAGAAACGATGCCTGGCGCTCGTCGAGCATCGGCCATTCGTAATCGCCGTCCTGCTCGCCGATAAGGCTCTCATAGCTCATCACCGGCACGCTCATGTTCGACAGATGTTCGGCGATGCACGCGGCATCCCCGAGCGCGATCCAGCCTTTCACGTTCGGGCACTGCGGCGCGATCAGCTCGACGAGCGGGCCGAAGGTCATGTCGAAGCAGACATACGAATCGTCCGCGTGATCGATGATGAACGCGATCTGATCGGGAAAAAGACGCGGGTTGATCGTGTGGCACACGGCGCCCATGCCACTGATGCCGTAATAGGATTCGAGATGTCTGTAGCCGTTCCATGCAAGCGTGCCGATGCGCTCGCCCTGCTCGACGCCGAGCGCGGCGAGCGCCTGCGCGAGCTGCTTCGCGCGCTTTTCGCAATCGCGATAGGTATAGCGATGGATGTCGCCTTCGATGCGGCGCGACACGATCTCGTTGTCGCCGAAGTGGCGTGAGGCATGGGACAGCAGCGACGACGCAAGCAGCGGTATCTCCATCATCTGGCCGAGGAGATGACTGTGAAGCGGCGACGACGTCATAGGCAAAGTCCTCGAATGAGTCGAATGCTGGTCGGATGGCCGGAGCGCGCTCCTGCAGGCCCGCAGGCGCGGAATTACAATATCGTTTAACTCAGAGGCGCTCAATATGTCGTTTTCCCCAAGCAATGCCGTGCGCGCGGCGCACGACGAGACGCCCGCCGACGCGCGTTCCATGAGCGAAATCGCCAGCGCGATCCGGATCGGCGAGCCGGGCTCGTTCGCCGCGCTCGGCACCGCTTTCCTGACGCGTCTGCCCGCCGCGCCGGTGCCCGATCCTTATCTGGTCGGCATCTCGCGCGAGATGGCCGAATCGCTCGGATTCGATGCGCAAGTCGCGACCGGCCCTGAAAAGGACGCCTTCGCCGCGTGGTTCGCGGGCAACCCGACGCGTGACTTGCCCGCCGATGCCCTGCCCTACGCCGCCGTGTATTCGGGCCACCAGTTCGGCGTCTGGGCGGGCCAGTTGGGCGATGGCCGCGCGCTCACGCTCGGCGAAGTCGAACACGACGGCGCACGTCTCGAAGTGCAACTCAAAGGCGCGGGCCGCACGCCCTATTCGCGCATGGGCGACGGCCGCGCGGTGCTGCGCTCGTCGATCCGCGAGTTCCTGTGCTCGGAAGCGATGCACCATCTCGGCATCCCGACGACGCGCGCGCTCGCCGTCATCGGCTCGGATCTGCCGGTGCGGCGCGAGACCATCGAGACCGCGGCGATCGTCACGCGCGTGTCGCCGAGCTTCGTGCGCTTCGGCCACTTCGAGCATTTCTATTCGAACGATCGCATCGACGAGCTGAAGATGCTCGCCGATCACGTCATCGACCGGTTCTATCCGCATTGCCGCGACGCCGGCGATCCCTATCTCGCGCTCCTCGACGAAGCCGTGCGTTCCACCGCCGATCTGATGGCGCAGTGGCAAGGCGTCGGTTTCTGCCACGGCGTGATGAACACGGACAACATGTCGATTCTCGGTCTCACGATCGATTACGGTCCATTCGGTTTCATGGACGCGTTCAACGCGCATCACGTCTGCAATCACTCGGATACGCAAGGGCGCTATTCGTATGGACGCCAGCCGCAGGTCGCGTACTGGAACCTCTTCTGTCTCGCGCAGGCGCTTGTGCCGCTCTTCGGCGCGAATCTGCCCGAGGAAGGCCGCGCCGAGCGTGTGGTCGAAGAAGCGCAAAAGGTGATGGAGCGCTACAAGGCGCGTTTCGGGCCGGCGCTCGTCGCGAAGATGCGCGCGAAGCTCGGCCTGGAAATCGAGCACGAAGGCGACGACAAGCTCGCCAACGGTCTCTTCGAAATCATGCATGCGAATCGCGCGGACTTTACGCTGACGTTCCGGAACCTGTCGAAGCTCTCGAAGTCCGACGCAAGCTGCGACGCGCCCGTGCGCGATCTGTTCCTCGATCGCGCCGCGTTCGATGCGTGGGCCGCGCAATATCGCGAACGCCTCGCGCACGAGCCGCGCGACGACGCCGCGCGCGCCACGGCGATGAATCGCGTGAACCCGAAATACGTGCTGCGCAATCATCTGGCGGAAAACGCCATCCGGCGCGCGGCCGAAAAGGACTTTTCCGAAGTGGCGCGCCTGCTGGACGTGCTGCGCCATCCGTATGACGAACAGCCCGAGAACGAGGCCTATGCCGGCTTGCCGCCCGACTGGGCGAGCGATCTCGAAGTCAGTTGTTCTTCGTAGCATCGCCCTCATATACAAGGCCTTCCCGGCCAGATCAAAGGAACGACACATGAGCCACGACGACGACACCCCGGCGAGCCATCCGCTGCAAAAGGACGACGCCACGTATCGCAGCGAACTCGACGACATGCAGTATCAGGTCACGCGCCACGCCGCGACCGAGCGCCCGTTCACCGGCAAATACTGGGATCACAAGGAACGCGGCGTCTATGACTGCGTAT
Organism: Caballeronia temeraria; assembly: GCF_001544795.2. Lineage (GTDB taxonomy): Bacteria > Pseudomonadota > Gammaproteobacteria > Burkholderiales > Burkholderiaceae > Caballeronia > Caballeronia temeraria. The sequence goes on from NZ_FCOI02000010.1 coordinate 92,572, forward strand.
GCTGCGGCACGCCGCTGTTCGAATCGGACACGAAGTTCGACGCCGGTTGCGGCTGGCCCAGCTACTTCAAGCCGATCAACGGCGAAGTGATCCAGGAAAAGACCGACCGCTCGCACGGCATGCTGCGTATCGAAGTCGTGTGCAAGAACTGCGGCGCGCATCTCGGCCACGTTTTCGAGGACGGCCCCGCGCCGACCGGCCTGCGGTATTGCATCAACTCCGCTGCGCTACAATTCGAACCCAAGTAAGCGCGAGCCGGCTGGGGCGCTTGGGGCGCCCGTGTTTCCCGCCGTACCGACGCCCGCTCTGCACGACCCGAGCGGGCGTTTTCGCCTCGCGCACCTCGCATCCCTCCGATGCCCATCACGTCCGGACGCCAATGAAATTCCTGTTCGATCTGTTTCCGATCATTCTCTTTTTCGTCGCATTCAAGGTCTGGGGCATTTACACCGCGACAGCCGTCGCGATCGCCGCGACGCTCGTGCAGATCGCCTGGGTCGCGTTCCGGCATCGCAAGGTCGATCCGATGCTGTGGGTGAGTCTCGGCGTGGTCGTCGTGTTCGGCGGTGCGACGCTCGTGCTGCACAACGACACCTTCATCAAATGGAAGCCGACCGCGCTCTACTGGCTGTTCGCGTTCGCGCTGATCGTCGCGCAGATCGGCTTCAGGAAGAACCTCATCGAAGCGATGATGGGCAAGCAGATCGTGCTGCCGCATCGGGTGTGGGGGCAGTTGAATGTCGCGTGGGCGGTGTTCTTCGCGCTGCTCGGCATCGTGAATCTTTTCGTCGCGTATCACTTCACGACGGATCAGTGGGTGAACTTCAAGCTCTTCGGCGCGACGGGGTGTCTCGTCGTGTTCATCGTCGCGCAGAGTTTCTGGCTCGCGAAATACATGAAGGAGGATGAGCAATGAGCGCATCGTTCGATTTCATGAGCGCGTCGGCGGCGGACAAGATCGCGCATCTCGAAGCGCGTCTGAACGCGACGTTGCAACCGCAGTCCGTGCATATCGACGACGACAGCGCCGCGCACGCCGGCCATGCCGGTGCGGCCGCCGGCAGTCATTACACCGTGACGATCGTCGCGGAATGCTTCGCGGGCAAGGCGCGCGTGGCGCGGCATCGACTGGTGTATGATGCGCTGGCCGAGGAAATGCGGCGCGGCGTGCACGCGCTCGCGATCCGGGCTTACACGCCGCAAGAGTTCGCAGAACAATTCGAATAAACTCGCACGCGGTTCAACCATCAGCCTTGCCTATTAAATCTCGCCTTTGAGGGCGTCTGTTTGCTCAGTTAGGAACCTCCGATGACTTTGAAAAAAACCCGCGTCTGGGTGTTGCTGGCTGCATTCGCGGCGGCTCCCGCGTTTGCGCAAAACATCGCCGTCGTCAACGGCACGCCGATTCCCACGTCGCGCGCCGATGCGCTCGTGAAGCAACTCGTCGCGCAGGGTCAGCAGGATTCGCCGCAGCTTCAGCAAGCGGTGCGCGAGGAACTCATCAACCGCGAAATCCTGATGCAGGAAGCCGCACGCGAAGGCATCGCGACGCGCCCCGACGTGAAGGCGCAGATCGCCGTCGCTCAGCAGACCGTGGTGCTGCGTGCGCTGATCGAAGATTTCGTGAAGAAGAACACGCCGACCGACGCCGAGATCAAGGCGCGCTATGACCAGCTGGTCAAGCAGAACGGCGGCGGCAAGGAACTGCATCTGCATCACATTCTCGTTGCGGACGAAGCGCAGGCGAAGGAGCTGATCGCGAAGATCAAGGGCGGCGCGAGCTTCGAAGACCTCGCCAAGCAATATTCGAAGGATCCGGGATCGGGCAAGAACGGTGGCGATCTGGACTGGTCGTCGCCTTCGGCTTACGTGCCCGAATTCGGCGCCGCCGCGGAAAAGCTGAAGAAGGGTGAAGTGACGCCCGAGCCGGTGAAGACGCAGTTCGGCTGGCACATCATCCGTCTGGACGATTCGCGCGAAGTCGCGCCGCCGCCGCTCGATCAGGTGAAGGCGCAAATCGCCCAGCAGATCCAGCAGGAAAAGCTGCAGGCGTTCGAAGAAGGTCTGCGCAACAAGGCGGTGGTCAAGTAAGCGCGCTTGCTGGGTCATCCACGACAAAGCCGCCTTCGGGCGGCTTTGTCGTTTCATGCGCCCTCAACCGCCGAGCTTCGTCCTCACCACCGCGCCCGCGCGCGTCAGCTTCGGCAATTCGCGGTTCTGAACCACGCTCATGAAGCCCGCCCAGTCCGCCGCGAGCGCGGCTTTGTCGACCTTGTCGGTATCGCCGAGCTTGTAGCGTTCGCCCTGCACATACGGCCGCTCCCAAGCCGCCCGATGCCATGCGCGTTCAGCAAGCGCAAGCAGTCGCGGATACGCCATGTATTCGAACTGCTGATCCGTGCGCATCACTTCGGCCCAGGCTTGCCCCTGAATCCCTTCGATATGCGGCGCCGGCCCCGTGCTCACCACTTCGAACGGTTTGCCGTCGCGATCGGCCATGATCTCCGCGTTTTGCGGCAGATTGTCCGGCGCGAGCGAGAACGTCTTGAAGCTGTCCGTGGCGTGCGATCCCCAGTAATAGCCGCGCTCATGCTGATCGAACGCATAGGGGAAATCGAAGTACAAATAGTCCGGCAACGCGAGCACCGTCTTGTAGCCCTGGCTGCCAAGCGTCTGCACGGTGTCGGCCGCGCCCCAGAAGATCGTGTCCCACATCGTCACCATGACGCTCGACGTCGCGAAGTCCTGCGGGCCGCTCGCGTGCTTGATGCCGTCCTGCCACGCAGCCATCGTGCCGATGCCATTCGCGTTCACGATCTGACTCACCTCGCGCGCGAACATCGACGGCAATTCGTCGACGGACGCCACCTTGCCCGATCTGATCAATGCGGCGCACAGCGGCGAGCGTCCCCACGGCTTGTCCTGCAACGCGAGGTTCACGTGGCCCTTGCCGGGATCGGTGCCGTCGAGCGGCTGGAAACCCGAGCCGAGCAGGATGTTCTTCGCCTCGTCGCCGCCGAAGTGCCACACGGAGAGCGGCGCGCCGGCCTGGCGATGCATCGCCGCGATTTCGCCGATCACCTTCGACGCGAAACGCTGTGCGCCCGCCGAGCATGGATTGATGAAGCTGCGGCGATCGTAGAACTGGACGGTCGTCGTGTTCGACGTATCGGCGGGATCGAGCAGACGGTAGGCGCTCGCGCCCGACGTGTTGCCCTGCGCCGACAGACGCCGGTAGCGCGCTTCCATCGACACGACCGCGGCGCGCGCGTGCCCGGGCATGTCGATCTCCGGAATGATCTCGACGAAGCGATCCGCCGCGTAACGCACGAGCGCGACATAGTCGGCGCGGCTCAGATAGCCGCCGCCCGAGCGATTGTCCGGCCCCGACGCGAGCTGCGGCAACAGACAGCGCGTTTCGGTGAGATCGTGGCAACGCTTCGCGCCGATCTCGGTCAGCTCCGGCAGGCCGGGAATTTCGATGCGCCAGCCTTCGTCGTCCGACAGATGCAGATGCAGCCGGTTGAGCTTGTACGCGCCCATCTGGTCGATGAGACGCCGCAGCGTGGCGGGCTGACGGAAGTTGCGCGCGACATCGACGTGCATGCCGCGATGCGTGTAGCGCGGCGCGTCTTCGATGGTCATCGCGGGCACGCTGCCGCCGCCCGCGGGCGTGAGCGACAGCAAGGTCTGCACGCCGTAGAACAGCCCGGCGGCATCGAAAGCATCGATGTTCACGCCGCCCTGCGCGATCGTCAGCCGATAACCGCCCGAGCGCGCGATATCGGCCGGCAATGCGCCGCCCCCGATCTGCCCGGTCACGCGCACAGCCGCGCCGTTCAGTCCGAGCGCAGCCGCGCGCGACGTGAGCGCCGCGATGTGCGACGACGCCAGCCCCGACATCGATAAATCCAGGCCGCCGACTTGCGCCGCGCCCTGCCCGGACGCCGAACGCAACACGGCGGGCACCGCGCGCGCGGCCGTCTGCTGCACCGAAGGCAGCGCGGCTTCGGCGCGTGCGCGCTGCACCTGAGCGGGGGTTGCGGCGAATGCCGCCGCGTCGTCCGCGCCCGGCGGAATGCGATCGACGTATTGCGTTTCGTCGTCGGTATCGTTGTGCTTGAGAATGGCGGGCGTCGCGTTGCCGTCCGCCACGACATACGCGCGCGGCAACAGGTCGCTATAGCGCTGATACCAGTACTCGCCGACGAACGGCACCTCGAGGCGCTCGCCCGCGCCCAGCGTGAAAGCGCCCGCGCGCGGCGTGAGCGCGTAGAGATCGCCCGTGATGTGCTTCCACGCGAACGCGGGATGATCGACCATCAGGATGCGCCGGATGCTGTGCACATACAGTGTCCAGCCGCCCGCCGCGAGACTGCGGCTGCCGGCGTTTTCGAGAATCAGTTTGCCGCGCGCACAACTGGCCCAGTCCGCGCCGAGATCGGCGCAATGCGTGCCGGACTTCGCGGCGTCGTTGGTGTCGACTTCGACGCGCACCGTCAGGTTCTCGCCGAGCGCCGCCGCGCGCGCCGCGGGCGACAGGTTGGCCGGGCCCGAGTCCGAGCTGTCGCCGCACGCGGTGACGAGACACGATGTCGCGAGAACCGCCATTGTCAAAAAGCTTCGCATGCCTAATTGTTTTGAATGAAAACGCCTCACTTCTCCCTCCTTATCGCCCGCGCCTCACGACGACGCGTCGATGCACTATACCCGCAACTTACCGCCCGATTATTTTGAGAAAAGTGCCGAAAGGCAGCGTTGCATCGCGCGTGCAAAACAAAACACCCCGAAGGTTCAGCTTCGGGGTGTCCGTGTCGACGATGCAGCGAAACGGCGATGCGCGCGATCAGCCGAGGAAGCGTCGCGCGTTCTGGAACACGCGCAGCCACGGGCTGCCGTCGGTGGTCCAGTCGCCGGGCGTCCAGCTCATCTGCACGTTGCGGTGCACGCGCTCCATGTGCGGCATCAGCACGGTGAAGCGGCCATCGGGCGTCGTGACCGACGTGATGCCCTGCGGCGAGCCGTTCGGGTTGAACGGATACTGCTCCGTCGCATTGCCGCGATGATCGACATAACGCATCGCGACGAGCGCCTGCGCCTGATCGCCTTGCTGCGAAAAGTCAGCGAAGCCTTCGCCGTGCGCGACCGCCACCGGAATGCGCGAGCCTTCCATGCCGGCGAAGAAGATCGACGGCGAGCTCTGCACTTCGACGAGCGAGAAGCGCGCTTCGAACTGCTCGGACTTGTTGCGCGTGAACTTCGGCCAGTTTTCCGCGCCGGGGATGATCGACGCCAGGCTCGACATCATCTGGCAGCCGTTGCAGATGCCGAGCGCGAAGGTATCCGGGCGCGCGAAGAACGCCGCGAACATGTCGGCGAGTTTCGCGTTGAAGCGGATCGTCTTCGCCCAGCCCTCGCCCGCGCCGAGCACGTCGCCGTACGAGAAGCCGCCGCACGCGACCGCACCCGCGAAATCGGCGAGCGTGGCGCGCCGGTCGAGCAGGTCGCTCATGTGGACGTCGTGCGCGTCGAAGCCGGCGCGATCGAACGCGTAAGCCGTTTCCAGATGCGAGTTCACGCCCTGTTCGCGCAGAATCGCGACACGCGGACGTTTGTTCGTCGCGATGAACGGCGCAGCGACGTCTTCGGCCGGATCGAACGTCAGCACGGGCGTGATGCCGGGATCGGCGGCATCGAGCAGCGCGTCGTATTCGGCGTCGGCGCAGGCCGGATTGTCGCGCAGACGCGCGATACGCCAGCTCACCTCGCTCCACGCGCGATGCAGCTCGACGCGCGGAGCATCGAAAATCTTCTTCGCGTCGCGATAAATCTCGATTGCGCCGTTCTGGTTCGGCTTGCCGATCACATGCGAGCACGCCGACAAACCGTGTTCGCGCAGCGCGCCGAGCACCGCGTCGCGATCCGACGCGCGCACCTGCACGACCGCGCCGAGTTCTTCCGAGAACAGCGCGCGGATCGTGCGGTCGTCGCGGCGGCCGCTCGTCTGCTTCGCCCAGTCTTTCGCGTCGCCGTAATCGGATTCGTGATCGGCGTCGAGCGTCAGCATGTCGATGTTCAGCGACACGCCCACGTGGCCCGCGAACGCCATCTCGCAGACCGTCGCCCACAGGCCGCCGTCCGAGCGGTCGTGGTAGGCGAGCAGCTTGCCATCGGCGTTGAGCGCCTGAATCGCGGTGAAGAAGCGCTTCAGGTCTTCGGGATCGTCGACATCGGGCACCGCGTCGCCGACCTGCTGCGTCACCTGCGCGAGAATGCTGCCGCCCATGCGGTTGCGGCCGCGCCCCAGATCGATGGCGATCAGCACCGTATTCGTATCGTCGACGAGTTGCGGCGTCAGATGGCGGCGCACGTCCTCGACCGGCGCGAACGCCGAAATGATCAGCGACACCGGCGACACCACCTCGCGCGCGCCGCCGCGTGCGTCCTGCCATTGGGTGCGCATCGACAGCGAATCCTTGCCGACCGGAATGCTGATGCCGAGCGCGGGGCACAGCTCCATGCCGATCGCCTTCACGGTGTCGTAGAGCGCGGCGTCCTCGCCCGCGCTGCCGCACGCGGCCATCCAGTTCGCGGAGAGCTTGAGCTTGTTCAGCGATTCGATCGGCGCCGACGCGATGTTCGTCACCGCTTCGCCCACCGCCATGCGGCCGGACGCGGGCGCGTCGATGACGGCGAGCGGCGTGCGCTCGGCCATCGTCATGGCTTCGCCGCGAAAGCCCGCGTAGTCCATCGTCGTGACGGCGCAATCGGCGACGGGCACCTGCCACGGACCGACGAACTGGTCACGCGCGGTCGTGCCGCCGACCGAACGGTCGCCGATCGTGATGAGGAACGACTTGCTCGCGACCGTCGGGTGCTTCAGCACGTCGATGGCGACTTCGGAGAGCGCGAGACCGGTCACGTCGACCGGCGTGAACTGCGCGTGCTCGCGCGTCACGTCGCGATGCATCTTGGGCGGCTTGCCGAGCAGCACGTCCATCGGCATGTCGACGGGTTCCTGGCCTTCGTTGGCGTCGTCGATGAGCTTCAACTGCCGCTCTTCCGTCGCCACGCCGACGACTGCCACCGGGCAGCGCTCGCGCTCGCAGATCGCCTGGAACGCGGGCAGATCGGCGGGCGCAATGGCCAGCACGTAACGTTCTTGCGCCTCGTTCGACCAGATTTCGCGCGGCGACAGGCCGCTCTCTTCGAGCTGAACCTTGCGCAGCTCGAAGCGCGCGCCCTTGCCCGCGCCATCGACGAGCTCCGGGAACGCGTTCGAGATGCCGCCCGCGCCGACGTCGTGAATCGACAGGATCGGATTGCCGTCGCCCTGCTGCCAGCACGCGTTGATCACTTCCTGCGCGCGGCGCTGGATTTCCGGATTGCCGCGCTGGACCGAGTCGAAATCGAGCTCGGCGGTGTTCGCGCCCGTTGCCATCGACGATGCCGCGCCGCCGCCCATGCCGATGCGCATGCCCGGCCCGCCGATCTGGATCAGCAGCGTGCCCGCCGGCAGATCGTTCTTGTGCGTGTGCTGGTCCGAAATATTGCCGATGCCGCCCGCGATCATGATCGGCTTGTGATAGCCGCGCACGCGGCCCGCGACGTTCTGCTCGTACGTGCGGAAATAGCCGCCGAGGTTCGGGCGGCCAAATTCGTTGTTGAACGCGGCGGCGCCGATCGGCCCGTCGATCATGATCTGCAACGGCGACGCGATGCGGTCCGGTCGGCCATACGGCTCGTTCTTGTCGGCCGGATTGCGCGAAGTCGGCGGCACGGCGCAATCGCGGTCGTTTTCCCACTTTTCGCGCGCGTCGGGCAAGTCCAGGTTCGACACGGTGAAGCCCGCCAGACCGGCCTTCGGACGCGCGCCGCGGCCCGTTGCGCCTTCGTCGCGGATTTCGCCGCCCGAGCCCGTCGCCGCGCCCGCGAACGGGGAAATCGCGGTCGGGTGATTGTGCGTCTCGACCTTCATCAGCGTGTGGGTCATTTCCACATGACGCTGATACTGCTCGTCGGCGCCGCGCGGGAACCAGCGCTCCGCGATGCCGCCCTGCATGATCGCCGAGTTGTCCGAATACGCGACGATCGTGCCCGCGTGATTCAGCTTTTCCGTATTGCGGATCATCTGGAACAGCGACATGTCCTGCTTTTCGCCGTCGATGGTCCACTCGCCGTTGAAAATCTTGTGGCGGCAGTGTTCGCTGTTGGCCTGCGCGAACATCATCAGTTCGACGTCGGTCGGATTGCGTTGCAGGCTCTCGAACGCGTTCACGAGATAGTCGATCTCGTCGTCCGCGAGCGCGAGGCCGAGCTCGCTGTTCGCGGCTTCCAGCGCCTTACGGCCCGTGCCGATGATGTCGACGGTCTGCAAGGGCTTCGCGGGCAGCTCGTCGAAGAGATGCAGCGCCGCGTCGCGCGATGCCGCGACGCTCTCCGTCATGCGGTCGTGCAAGGCATCCGCGACGGCCGCGCGCGCTTCGTCCGACAGCGCCTTCTTGCCGCCGAGAAAGCCGCTTTTCATGATGACCGAGTACTCGACGCCGCGCTCGATGCGTCGCACTTTCTCGAGCCCGCAGTGATGCGCGATGTCGCTCGCCTTGCTCGCCCACGGCGAGACGGTGCCAAAGCGCGGCACGACCATGAAGGTCTCGACATGGCCGCGCTCCTTCGATTCCTCGAACGGCGCGCCGTAGTGCATCAGCGCCGCGATGCGGCTGTTGTCATCGTCCGTGAGCGGCTCGGATGCGTTGACGAAGTGCAGGAACTGGCCGCGCACGCCGACGATATTCGCGTCGATGCGGGCGAGCGTTTCGAGAAGGCGGGTCTGACGGAAATCGGAGAGGGCCGAAGCGCCGGGGAAACACGAGAAGTGGGCCATTGTGACGGTGCGTCGATGACGTCTGTGTGCCGCTCGCGCGACGCTCGATCGCATTTTTGCAAATCCGGAAATTTGCAAATTCGGACTCGAGCACGCTAAACGGCGTGAGGCGAAAGGAAGACCGCGATTATAACCCGGAAGCGTCTCGAAATCGGCTGGACCGGTCCGTCCGGCCGCCACGCGGCGGCGCGCGCGCGGCACGACGCGCGTCATCGCGCATCCCGAAAATGCGTCGCGCTGGCCGGCCGTCCGCGACAGAGCGTGCCGCAGGCCGCACGAGCGCCCGGTTTGCCGTCCCCCGCAACCGATTTTGGCGCTATCATGGCGCGCTTTCTTCGGGTACGGCGCGCGCCGAATCACGCCGCCGACCTGTCGTTTTACCGTCAACGCAGCAGCCGGACGCTTGCGTCCGAGCATCACGCCGCACCGCAATCTCGCGCCTTCGGGCACAAAAAGTCATGGATGTCATCGTCATCGGCGGAGGAATCGCCGGCATCGCCACCGCTTATCAGTTGCATGCGGCCGGCCATCGCGTGTGCGTGGTCGAACGGCACGCGACCGTCGCGCAAGGCGCCACCTACGGACAGGGCGGCGCGCTGCTGCCCTCGCCGCTCGATGTCTGGTTCGGACCGACTTTCATGGCGTCGAGCCGCTCTAAGCAAAGCGGCATGGTGGTCAAGACCGGCTTCGACTCGGCCGCGCGGGATTTCATCAAGCAACTCGCGACGCTGCGCAATTCCGAGACGTTCGCCGCCCAGTATGCGCATCTGCAGCCGCTCGTCGCGACGTCGCGGCGCGTGCTCGCGGAGATCGAAAGCCGCCTGGAGCTTGATTTCGAGCAACGCCGCGGCATGTTGCATGTGTTCCGGCAGCCGCGCGAGCTCGAGGAGGCGCAGCCGGCCATCGATCTGCTGAAGGGATGCGGCGTGCCGTACAAGCTCCTGACGCCCGAGGAATGCATCGCCGTCGAGCCTTCCGTGCCGGATCACTCCGATTTCGCGGGCGGCGTGCTTCTGCCCGACGAGCGCACCGCGAACTGCCCGCTCTTCACCAAGCAACTGAAGCAGGTGCTCGAAGACGACGGCGTGCAGTTCCGCATGCATCGCGCGGTCGCGTCGCTGCGTCTGGATGGCGCGCGCGCGGCGGTCGAACTCGCCGATCCGAACGATGCCAAGCGACGCAGCGCCGATGTCGAGCTGATCACGGCGGACGCGATCGTCGTCGCGGCGGGCACGGGCACGCCGGGGCTGATCGGCGGCATCGAGTCGGCGTCGTCGCTCTTCGCGCTGCGTGTGCATACGCTCACGGCGCCCGTCGCGTACGAGGAGCGCGCGCCGCATCTGACGGTCGTCGATTCGATCAAGCGCATCACCATGACGCGCATCAACCAGCGCTTGCGTGTCGGGGGCGCGGGCGTGTTCCAGAGCGCGTCCAAGGCCGACAAGCCGCTCGATGCCACCCTGTCGCGCCGCGCGCTCGACCTGCTCGGCCAGGGCACCCACGACTGGATTCCGGGCGCGGCGCGTGTCTCCGCCGCGCGTGCGTGGGAAGGGCTGCGGCTCGTCACCGCCGACGGCCTGCCGATCGTCGGTGCGACGCGGCATCCGCGGCTGTTCGTGAACGCGGCGCATGGCCCCGCCGGCTGGGGCCTCGCATGCGGGTCTGCTAAAGTGATCGCGGACCTCGTTTCCGGCGTCACCCCCGACATTTCCGCGAGCGCGCTCGCTGCGTTGAGCGTCGAGCGCTTCTGACGATGCGGCGCGCACGGCCCTGACGGGCACGACGCGTGCGGGCGAAGCCGGGTCTGCGAACGATTCGATTCCCGAAGCGCCCTTCCGTGCCCGCCATGACCGCTGCCCGCTCGCCTTATTTCACGCCCAAAGACGATCCGCTCGCGCTTCTGACGCTTGCCGAGTTGCGCACGCTCGAAGCGCGCGCCGCCGCCGCGCTGCCGCCGCATACGCTGATGGCGCGCGCGGGCGGAGCCGCCGCGCAATGCCTGATCGAAGCGCTCGAACACGATCCGCAATCGCGCGCGTTGCCGGTATGGCTCGTCGCCGGTCCCGGCAACAACGGCGGCGATGCGCTCGTGATGGCCGAGCACCTCCATCGGGCGGGCATCGCGGTGCGCGTGTGCATGCCCGTCGAAGTCAAGCCCGACGACGCGCGCTGGGCGCTCGACGCGGCGCGCGCGGCGGGCGTGGCCATCGACGACACGCCGCCCGCATCCTTCGACGATTACGGCTGGCTCGTCGACGGCATGTTCGGCATCGGCCTCACGCGGCCGCTCGAAGGCGTGTTCGCGCATATCGCCGCGCGCATGACGCGCCGCTCGCGCGCGTCGGGCCGCGTGCTCGCGCTCGATGTCGCCAGCGGCCTGAACAGCGACACCGGCGCGCCCGTGAACGGCGGCGAGGCCGTGCGCGCGACGGACACCATCACGTTCATCGGCGCGAAGCCTGGGCATTTCACGTCGCTCGGCCGCGATCTGACCGGACGCCTTTTCGTGTCGACGCTGGAGGTCGACGCGAGCGCCGCGCCTTCGATCGTGCTCAACGCGCCCGCGCTTTTCGGCGCGGCCATGCCGCCGCGCGACAACGCGACCAACAAGGGCACGTTCGGCTCGCTCGCGGTGATCGGCGGCGATACCGGCATGTGCGGCGCGCCGGTTCTCGCCGCGCGCATGGCGCTCTACGGCGGCGCGGGTAAAGTCCACATCGCGTTCCTGGGCGAAGGCTTTCCGCCTTACGATCCGCCGCATCCGGAACTGATGCTGCATCACGTCGATGGCTTCGCGCTCGACAAGATGGACGCGCTGTCCATCGGCTGCGGCATGGGCACAAGCGAGCGCGCCAAAACGGTGCTGACCGGCGTGCTGAAACTCGACGTCCCCAAACTGCTCGACGCCGATGCGCTCAATCTCATCGCGAAAGACGACGCGCTCGCTTGCGCCGTCGCGGCGCGTGGCGCGCAGGGCGATCCGTGCATCCTGACGCCGCATCCGCTCGAAGCCGCGCGTCTCCTGCAAAGCGACGCGAAAGCCGTTCAGGCCGATCGCGTCGCGGCCGCGCGCCAGCTTGCCGCGCGCTATGCGTCGATCGCGGTGCTCAAGGGCTCGGGCACGGTGATCGCCTCGCCCGATGGCCGCGTCGCCGTGAATCCGACCGGCAACGCCGGACTCGCGACCGGCGGCACCGGCGACGTGCTCGGCGGATTGATCGGAGCATTGCTCGCGCAGAAACTGCCCGCGTACGAAGCCGCGCTTGCGGGCGTCTATTTGCACGGACTGGCCGCGCAGACGCTCACCGACGACGGCATCGGCCCGGCCGGATTGACGGCGGGCGAACTCGCGCCGGCCGTGCGGAGTCTCATCAACCGGCGTTTTTACGCGGAGCACGCGCGAAGCTGACAGCGCTCGCGCACTCGCTTGCCAGGCCGTCATGACGCTTTGCAAGCATCCGGTCATGCATCGTCGCTATACTCTTTTTTGATTCGGGCAACCGCGGCCGCTCATGTGTGCGTCAGTCGCGTTCACCAGACACGACGCACAGGCAAGCCGAGCCGCAATCGCACGAACGTATTCCTCTGTCACTCTCAGACTAACGGACCGCTCATGACCCAAAACTCGATGCTCAATTCGCTTCCTGCCTGGTCGGCGCTCCAGACGCATTACGATGCCATCTCCGGCGAGCGCCTGCGCGACTGGTTCGCGCCGCAGAACGACACCGCGCCCACGCGCGCCGAGCGCCTCACGTTCGCGGGCGGCGGCCTCGCAATCGACTTCTCCAAGAATCGCGTCAAGGACGAAACGCTCAAGCTGCTCGTCGACGTCGCGCAGCAGGCCAAGGTCACCGAACGCCGCGATGCGATGTTCCGCGGCGATATCGTCAATATCACCGAACATCGCGCGGTGCTGCATACGGCGCTGCGCGCGCAATCGCCCGACGCGCCCTTCTACGAGCAGGTGCAGAAGGAAAAGGCCAAGATGGCCGCCTTCTCCGACAAGGTTCGCGACGGCTCGTGGAAAGGCTATAGCGGCAAGCGCATTCGCCATGTGGTGAACATCGGCATCGGCGGGTCGGATCTCGGGCCGAAGATGGTCGTGCACGCGCTGCATCATCTGGCGTCGAAGGATCTCGACACGCATTTCGTATCGAATGTCGACGGCGCCGATCTCTGGAACGTCCTTCAGCAAGTCGACGCCGAAGAGACGCTCGCGATCGTCGTCTCCAAGACCTTCACGACGCTCGAAACGATGACCAACGCGCACTCCATGCGCGACTGGTTCCTGAAGTCCGGCTGTCCCGAAGATCAGCTTTCGAAGCACTTTGTCGGCGTGTCGGCGAATCCGGCCGAAGTGGTCAAGTTCGGCATCGCGCAGGAAAACGTGTTCGAGATGTGGGACTGGGTCGGCGGACGCTACTCGCTGTGGTCGGCGGTCGGTCTGTCGATCATGCTGTCGGTCGGCCCGCAGAATTTCGATGCGCTGCTGCAAGGCGCCGCCGCGATGGACGAGCACTTCCGCACCGCGCCGCTCGACAAGAACCTGCCCGTGCTGATGGGCATGATCGGCATCTGGTATCGCAATTTCTTCGGCTCGCAGAGCGATCTCGTCGCGCCGTATTCGCAGGCGCTGCACTATCTGCCTTCCTATCTCCAGCAACTGGAGATGGAAAGCAACGGCAAGTCCGCGCGCCTCGACGGCAAGATGGTCGACTATCCGACCGCCGCCGTGATCTGGGGCGAGCCGGGCACGAACGGCCAGCACGCGTTCTTCCAGATGCTGCATCAAGGGCCGACGATCATCCCGATCGACTTCATCGCCGTGCTGACGCCGGAGCATCCGCTCGTCGATCATCACGCGAAGCTGCTCGCCAACTGCTTCGCGCAGAGCGAAGCGCTGATGCTCGGCCGCACGCTCGAAGAAGCGAAGAAGGTCGCGGGTCCGGGCAAGGAAGAACTGGCGACGCATCTGAGCTTCCCCGGCAACCGCCCGACCACGACCATCATGCTCGATGCGCTCACGCCGCAGTCGCTCGGCGCGCTCATCGCGCTCTACGAGCACAAGGTGCTGGTGCAAGGCACGGTGTGGGACATCAACTCGTTCGATCAGTGGGGCGTGGAGTTGGGCAAGATTCTCGGCAAAGTCGTCGAGGCCGATATCACCGCCGCGAGCGCCGATCCGGCCAAGCATGACTCGTCGACGTCTGCCTTGATCGCGCGTGCGCGCAAAGCATTGAAGCGCTGAAGCATGCGTTAGAGACGTGGCCCGCGGCGCTTTTGCGTCGCGGGTTTTTTATACGCTCAGGCCGTTGACGAGCCGCCCCGCTTCGATCGTCACCGTCGCGTCGCAACGCTCGGCGAGTTCGGCGTCATGCGTGACAAGCACGAGCGTCGCGCCGTTGCGGCGGTTCATCTCGAACATCAGATCGATGATCGCGTAGCCCGTGGCGGCATCGAGGCTGCCCGTGGGTTCGTCGGCGAAGAGTACGGCGGGATGCGTGACGAAGGCGCGCGCAAGCGCCACGCGCTGTTGCTCGCCGCCAGACAGCAGCTTCGGATAATGGCCCGTGCGCTGCGCGAGACCGACCTGATCGAGCAGCGAGCGCGCGCGCGCCGCGATCTCGCCGTGCGGCATCTCGGCGCGCAATTCGAGCGGCAGCATCACGTTTTCGAGCGCGGTCAGATGCGGCATCAACTGGAACGACTGGAACACGAAGCCGACCGCGCCGCTTCTGAGCGCCGCGCGTTCGTCTTCGTTCAGCGTCGACAACTCCTTGCCGAGCAGACGAACCGAGCCCTCGCTCGCGCTGTCCAATCCGGCGAGCAGGCCGAGCAATGTCGACTTGCCCGAGCCCGATGCCCCGACGATCGCGACGCTGCTACCCTTCGCGATCGACAGATCGATCTGATCGAGAATCGTGAGCTCGCCCGTTGCGTCCTTCACTCGCTTGCTTAATCCCCGTACTTCGATGACCGGCTCGATATTGTTTTGCATGGACACTCTGAAAAAGAACTTGCGCGGCCTCGTGCCCGCGATCGCGTTGATGGCGGCATGGCCGGCGAGCGCGCACGCCGCCGATGCGCAAGCGGCGCCACAACCGAAGCCCGCGATCGTCGTGCTCGGCGACAGCCTCTCGGCCGAATACGGTCTGCCGCGCGACACCGGCTGGGTGAATCTGTTGCGCGACAAGCTGGCGAAGGAGCGTTTCGATTATAGCGTCGCAAATTCCAGCATCAGCGGCGACACCACGAGCGGCGGACGCGCGCGCTTGACCGCGGTGCTGGCGCGCATCAAGCCAGCGGTCGTGATCGTCGAGCTTGGCGCGAACGATGCGCTGCGTGGCGTGCCCCTCGCGACGACGGAGACGAATCTGCGCAGCATCGTCGATGCATCGCAGGCCGCGCATGCGAAAGTCTTGCTCATCGGCATGTACGTCCCGCCCAATTACGGCCCCGACTACACGCAAAAGTTCCATGCGGTCTATGAGCGCATCGCCAAGGACAAGAACGTGCCGCTCGTGCCCTTCCTGCTTGCAGGCATTGCTGAGAAGCCTGCCATGTTCCAGGCCGACCAGATTCATCCGACGGTGCAGGCCCAGCCTTTGCTATTGGATAACGTCTGGCCAACCTTGAAACCCTTGCTGGGCGCCAATGCGTCGCATTAGACGACGCCGGCCGCGTCAGCCTTTGCAACCTCACGCGGAACACGGCCACGATTCAGATATCTGAGACTTTCGCGTAACTCTTATAACCCCGCTCGTTTCGTGAGCGACTCTACAAGGAGGTCACGTGAAATTTATCCCTCTTCTCGCCCTGACCGTCGCGATCTCGGCCTGTGCTGCTCAGCCGCCCGCCGGCGTACAACAAGTCGGCACGAGCCAGAAGGCGCCGAACGTCGTCGCGCAGTGCATCGCGCAAAAGTGGGCCGACAAGTCGCAGCAGCAAGTCGTATCGCAGAACACGCTGGCAAACAATCAGGGCGTCGACGTGTATGTGCCCGGTCAGCAGCCGCCTAACGGCGCGGCGGCCGTCGTGCACCCGGCATGGTCGGGTCCGGGCTCGTGGGTCGGCTTCCGCGCGTCGGGCGCGGCCGGCAGCCAGGCAAGCGGCGATATCCAGACTTGCCTGTAAGCGCCGTTCCGTGACGGCATAGCCAAACAAAAGCCCCGCCTTCTTTCGAAAGCGGGGCTTTTTTTGTGACCTCGACGCCAATCAGTTCGACGACGACGGCGGCGGCGCCTGACTCAGCTTGACCTTCGAGCGAGCCTTCAACGAATCGATGTACGCCTCCATGTCGGCCTGCGCATACACTTGCGCGACCTGCTGCTGCGCGCCCGCGAGACGATCGGCGGCGACCGGCGTGGCCTTCTCGATGCCGTTCACGCGATAGATCGCATACCCTTCCGCGCCGAGATCGACGCCGACATACGACGGCAGCTTCGATCCATCCGCCTTGAAGATCGCGCTCAGTGCGACGGGCGGCAAGCCTTGCGCGTCGTTGCGCGAGACCGTGACCGGCGACGTGAAACCTTCGGTCGACTTCGACTTCTGCAAGTCCGCGAGCTTCGCCTCGCCTTCCTTCTTCGCCATCGCCGCGGCCATGTCCGCGACGACCTTCTTGCGCACGTCGTCCTTCACGACATCGAACGCCGGAACGGTCGATGCCTTGTAGTCCGTCACGCGCGCGGCGATCAGCGTGTTGTTGCCGACGTCGATGGCCTGCGTGTTGTTGCGGTCCTTCACTGCGTCCGGCGCGAATACGGCCGTGAGGAACTTCGGATTGTTGAGCGGATTGTCCGGCGGCAATTGCGGATTCGGCTTCGGACCGACCGTCGCGGTCTGGACCGTCAGCTTGTACTTGTCCGCGGCGGGCTGCAGCGACTTCGCCTTCTCGTAGACGAGATCGGTGAAACCTTGCGCGTCGTCGGCGAAACCCTTCGTGCCTTGCTGAGCAGCGTAGTCCTTCGCGATCGCGTCTTTCACTTCATCGAACGGCTTCGTGACGGAAGGCTTCACGTCGGTCGCCTGGATGATGTGATAGCCGAAATCCGACTCGACGATATTGCTCACCTCGCCCTTCTTCAGGCCGAACGCGGCGTCGTCGAAAGCCTTGCCGCCCGCGATCTGGCCGTGGGCGAAGTAGCCGAGATCGCCGCCCTTGCTCGCGGAGCCCGGATCGTCCGAGTTCTTCTGAGCGATCTGCGCGAACTGGTCCGGATGCGCCTTGACTTGCGCGAGCAACGCTTCGGCCTTCTGCTTCGCCTTGGCCTTATCCGCGGCGCTCGCATCCTTCGGCGCGTTCACGAGGATGTGGCTCGCGCGCACTTCCGCTTCCGTGCGATAGCGCTGGATGTTGTCGTCGTAGTACTTCTTGAGACCGGCGTCGCTCGGCTTCGATGCCGCCGCAATCGTCGACGGCGACAGCAGCAGGTACTGGATCGTGGCCGTTTCGGGCGTCGCGAAGTCGTTGCGATGCGCTTCGTAGTACGCGGTGAGTTGCGCGTCGGTCGGCTGGACCTTCGCGGTGTAGTCAGCCGTGCGCAGCGACAGTCCCTGCACCGACCGCTTCTGCTCCGCAAGTTCCGTCAGGCTTTGCGCGAGCGATTTCGACGTGAACGACGTCGTCTGGATGCTGCCCGGAATCTGGCTGTTCGCGATGTTGTAGCGCATGCGCTCGTCGTACTGCGCAGGCGTCATGCCCTGCATCGCGAGCAGTTGCTTGTAACGTTCGAGGTCGATGCTGCCATCAGGCTTTTTCAGCGACGAGATCACCGGATCGTTGAGCAGTGCGCGGCGCACGGCGTCGTCGGACGCGGTCAGATGCAGACGCTGCGTCTCGTCGGCCATCGCGCGTTGCTGCACGAGGCTGTCGACCATCGCGGCACGTGCCTCGGGCGTGTCGAACATCTTGGCGTCGAACTGCGAGCCGAGCATCGAGCGGGCGCGGTCCACTTGCTGCCGGAAGGCGCTGTCGAATTCGGCGCGCGTGATCTTGTGACCATTCACGCTGGCGACATAGGTCTTTTCGTCGAAATAGTTGCTGAAGCCCTGAATCCCGACCATGCCCAGACCGGGCACGACAATCAGGATCAGCAGAGCCATCATCAGGCGCTGGTGATTACGGAAGAAGTCGAGCATGCGTAGCGCTGCGTGGTTATAACAAAACGCTCGATATTACAACAGTGGGCGAGGAAAAGGCGAAAGGCGGACGGGATTTGCTTTCCCGAATGTGAAATTGTCGCGTCCCTTTTTCGTAATGCGCGATGTTTCGGTTGAAAAGTTGCTTCCAATCGGCATTCACGGGACCGAGGCAATCATTAGCATTCTTAACGAGTGCGCGCCCAAAAAGAATCCCGAAAGCCGCGAAGCTTACGGGATTTCTTGTCGAATCTGGCGGAGCGGACGGGACTCGAACCCGCGACCCCCGGCGTGACAGGCCGGTATTCTAACCAACTGAACTACCGCTCCCGGGTAGTGCGCGATGAATTGTGACCTGGTGGGTGCTGAGAGGCTCGAACTCCCGACCTACGCCTTGTAAGGGCGCCGCTCTACCAACTGAGCTAAGCACCCAGCTCGCAATTCAACTGGTTTGCGCCGCTGGAAAGAACACTTCGTTTTGCGAAGCTCAGTATCCAGCGAGTCCACTAGTTTAGCGCATCCTTCAGCGCTTTGCCAGGGCGAAATTTCGGAACCTTCGCGGCCTCGATCTTGATCGCGTCGCCCGTGCGCGGATTGCGTCCCGTGCGCGCGGTGCGCTTGCCCACGGCGAACGTGCCGAAGCCCACGAGCGTCACGGTGCCGCCCTTCTTCAACGTCGCGCTCACCCCGCCGATGACCGCATCGAGCGCGCGGCCGGCGGCGGCCTTGGAAATATCGGCATGCTGCGCGATATGGTCGATCAGTTCCGTCTTGTTCATTGTGATCCCCGAATCAGTATTGGCACGTTGTCATCGATGTGGTCCGGCATCGAAGCGGATGGCATCTCGATAAGTTTGGATGCGGCGCTTATTTAACTTAGCCGAAAGAACCGTGTCAACGGGGGTTGAGCCTTATTCAGCGCGGGTTTCGGGCGATTTAGAAGGTCCATTCGAAACGCTGCGCACAAAAAGAAAACCCGCGGGCGAACCCGCGGGTTTTTTAGCTTCGACCACGCAACACGGCATGAAACCGTGCCGCAAGACGCGCTTAGTGCTTCACGACCTCACCCGAACCGGGCGCGTCCTTCTGCTGTTCGGCCGCGACCGGCGTGGCCTTCGCTTCGTCTTCAGGCAACGACTCGGGCGCGCGTTCGAGCGCCAGTTCCAGCACGCGATCGATCCAGCGAACCGGCACGATCTCGATGGCGTTCTTCACGTTGTCGGGGATGTCGGCCAGATCCTTCGTGTTTTCCTCAGGAATCAGCACGAGCTTGATGCCGCCGCGATGCGCCGCCAGCAGCTTCTCCTTCAATCCGCCGATCGGCAGTACTTCGCCGCGCAGCGTGATTTCGCCCGTCATCGCGACATCCGCGCGAACCGGAATGCCCGTCAGCACCGACACCAGCGCCGTGGTCATCGCGATACCGGCGGACGGACCGTCCTTCGGCGTCGCGCCTTCCGGCACGTGAATGTGGATGTCCTTCTTCTCGAAGGACTCGTCCGCGATGCCGAGACGGCGCGAACGCGAACGCACCACCGAACGCGCCGCTTCGACGGATTCCTTCATCACGTCGCCGAGCGAACCCGTGCGGATCACGCCGCCCTTGCCGGGCATCACCGCCGCTTCGATCGTCAGCAGATCGCCGCCGACTTCCGTCCACGCGAGACCCGTCACCTGACCGATCTGGTTCTCCTTCGCGGCCAGACCGAAGTCGTACTTGCGTACGCCGAGGAAGGTGTCGAGATTCGAGCCGTCCACCTTCACCGCGCCTTCGGCCTTCTTCAGCAGCAGCATCTTCACGACCTTGCGGCAGATCTTCGACACTTCACGCTCGAGCGAACGCACGCCCGCTTCACGCGTGTAGTAACGAATGATGTCGCGAATGGCTTGCTCCGTGACGTCGATTTCGCCGTCCTTCAGGCCGTTGTTGCGCTTTTGCTTCGGCAGCAGGTAACGCGTCGCGATGCTGACCTTCTCGTCTTCCGTGTAACCCGACAGGCGGATGACTTCCATCCGGTCGAGCAACGGCGGCGGAATGTTCAGCGAGTTCGACGTCGCGACGAACATCACGTCGGACAGGTCGAAGTCCACTTCGATGTAGTGGTCCGCGAACGTGTGGTTCTGCTCCGGATCGAGCACTTCGAGCAGCGCGGAAGCCGGGTCGCCACGGAAATCCATGCCCATCTTGTCGACTTCGTCGAGCAGGAAGAGCGGATTGCGCACGCCGACCTTCGAGAGGCTTTGCAAAATCTTGCCGGGCATGGAACCGATATACGTGCGGCGGTGACCGCGAATCTCGGACTCGTCATGCACGCCGCCGAGCGCCATGCGCACGAACTTGCGATTCGTCGCGCGGGCGATCGACTGCCCGAGCGAGGTCTTGCCGACGCCCGGAGGCCCGACGAGGCACAGGATCGGCGCTTTCACCTTCTCGACGCGTTGTTGAACCGCGAGATATTCGAGAATGCGTTCCTTGACCTTTTCGAGGCCGAAGTGGTCTTCGTCGAGCACGCGCTCGGCGTTCGAGAGGTCGTTGTTGACCTTGCTCTTCTTGCGCCACGGCAAGCCGATCAGCGTGTCGATGTAGTTGCGCACGACCGTCGCTTCCGCGGACATCGGCGACATCAGCTTGAGCTTCTTGAGCTCGGCATCGGCCTTCTTCTTGGCTTCCTTCGGCATGCGCGCGGCGGTGATGCGCTTCTCGAGCTCTTCGAGATCCGCACCCTCTTCGCCTTCGCCCAGTTCCTTCTGGATGGCCTTGACCTGCTCGTTCAGGTAGTACTCGCGCTGACTCTTTTCCATCTGGCGCTTGACGCGGCCACGGATGCGCTTTTCGACCTGAAGGATGTCGATTTCGGCTTCGAGCTGGGCGAGCAAATGCTCCAGACGCTCGATCACAGGGAACATCTCGAGGATGTGCTGCTTTTGGTCGAGCTTGAGCGGCAGATGCGCGGCGATGGTGTCCGCAAGACGACCCGCCTCGTCGATGCCCGACAGCGACGTCAGGATCTCGGGCGGAATCTTCTTGTTGAGCTTCACGTACTGATCGAACTGCGAGACGATCGCGCGGCGCAGCGCTTCGGTTTCAGCGCTGTCGGCGTGATCCGGCTCGAGCGGCATGACATCGCAGGAAAACTGCGTTTCCTGCTCTTCGATCGAGAGCGTTTTCGCGCGCTGTAGGCCTTCGACGAGCACTTTGACGGTGCCGTCCGGCAGCTTCAGCATTTGCAGGATGTTGGCGACACATCCTACTTCGTACATGTCCTTTTCGGTCGGCTCGTCCTTCGCCGCCGTTTTCTGGGCGACGAGCATGATGTGCTTGCCGCCTTCCATCGCGGCTTCGAGTGCCTTGATCGACTTGGGCCGCCCGACGAAGAGCGGAATCACCATATGCGGGAAAACGACTACGTCGCGCAGCGGGAGCAGCGGCAGCGTAATGCGTTCCTGCGGGAGGAGTTGGGTTCCTGACATTTCATTTCCCCATTAGTGGAATCAGTTCAGTCGTAAGTAAGGCCGTTCAGAGCTATTGCAAGCCTTTATCGGAAGGGAAAAGTCGTTAGTCAAAGATCGCGTCAGTAACGTCCACAAGATAAACCGACAAAAATAAAAGGCCGTTCACGTCGCCATGAACGACCTTTCGCCGACACACAGCCTGCTTCAGTTCGATCCTGCTACTTTCGGCGCGTCTTCGTAGATGAGCAGCGGCTTGCCGTCGCCGTCGATCGTGTTGTCGTCGACGATCACCTTCGAAACGCCCTTCATCGTCGGCAGTTCGTACATCACGTCGAGCAACGCCTGTTCCAGAATCGAACGCAGGCCGCGGGCGCCGGTTTTGCGGCGAATCGCTTTCTGCGCGATGGCCTGGAGCGCCGCCGGACGGATTTCCAGTTCCACGCGTTCCATCGCAAAGAGCTTGTGATACTGCTTCACGAGCGCGTTCTTCGGCTCGATCAGAATCTTCACGAGCGCGGCTTCGTCGAGCTTGCCGAGCGTCGCCACAACGGGCAGACGGCCGATCAGTTCCGGAATCAGACCGAATTTGATCAGATCTTCCGGCTCGACTTCGCGCAGGACTTCGCCCGCGTCACGATCCTGCTTGCTCTTCACGCTCGCGCCGAAACCGATTCCGGTTTTCTCGGTGCGATCCGTGATGACTTTTTCAAGCCCGTCGAACGCGCCGCCGCAAACGAACAGGATATTGGTCGTGTCGACCTGGATGAAATCCTGATTCGGGTGCTTGCGTCCGCCTTGCGGCGGCACCGACGCCATTGTGCCTTCGATCAGCTTCAGGAGCGCCTGCTGCACGCCCTCGCCCGACACGTCACGCGTGATGGACGGGTTGTCCGACTTGCGGCTGATCTTGTCGATTTCGTCGATGTACACGATTCCGCGCTGCGCCTTGTCGACTTCGTAATTGCAATTCTGCAGCAGCTTCTGAATGATGTTCTCGACGTCCTCGCCGACATAGCCGGCTTCGGTCAGCGTCGTGGCATCCGCGATCACGAACGGCACATTCAGCATGCGCGCGAGCGTTTGCGCGAGCAGCGTCTTCCCCGAGCCGGTCGGCCCGATCAGGAGAATGTTGCTCTTCGACAGCTCGATGTCGTCCTTCTTGTCGAGATGCTTGAGCCGCTTGTAATGGTTGTACACGGCCACCGCGAGAATTTTCTTCGCGCGTTCCTGGCCGATCACGTACTGATTGAGGATGTCGCTGATTTCCTGCGGGCTCGGCAGGTCGGACTTGGTCAGCCCGGCCTCCTCCGCCGCACCGGCTGCCTCGTCGCGAATGATCTCGTTGCACAGGTCGATACATTCATCGCAGATGAACACCGACGGCCCGGCGATGAGCTTCTTGACCTCATGCTGGCTTTTGCCGCAGAACGAGCAATACAGCAGCTTTTCGCTACTGGAACCTTTTTTGTCCGCCATAAATGTGTAAGCCTCCGGACACTCTTGTTACATGATACGCCCTTCGATTCGCCCACGCAGATTCGCACCCGCGTGGACAAACGAAGCGCGTTTTGGCGTTGCGCCGCGTGCGCGACTTCGTACTTTGCCGGCCCTGCCTCCAGAAGCCGGCGCGGCGCCGCTCCGGACGCCTTCAGGGACGCTTGTGAAGCACCTGGTCGACGAGACCGTAAGCCTGCGCATCGTCGCCCGACATGAAGTTGTCGCGATCCGTGTCGCGCGCAATGCGCTCGACCGGCTGACCCGTGTGATGCGACAGCAACTGATTCAAACGTTCCTTCAGGTACAGGATTTCCCGCGCCTGGATCTCGATGTCCGATGCCTGACCGCGTGCGCCGCCGAGCGGCTGGTGGATCATCACGCGCGCATTCGGCAGCGCGACGCGCTTGCCCTTCGCACCCGCCGCCAGCAGGAACGCGCCCATGCTCGCGGCGAGACCCATGCACAGCGTGGAGACATCGGGCTTCACGAACTGCATGGTGTCGTAGATCGCCATGCCGGCCGAAACCGAGCCGCCGGGGCTGTTGATGTAAAGGCTGATGTCCTTGTCCGGATTCTCGCTTTCGAGGAACAGCAACTGTGCGACGACGAGATTGGCCGACTGGTCGTTCACTTCACCGACGAGAAACACCACGCGCTCCTTGAGGAGACGCGAGTAAATGTCATAGGCACGCTCGCCGCGGCCGCTCGTTTCCACGACCATCGGAACGAGGCCGAGCGCCTGGGCTTCGAAATCCCGCGATGCGTGGGACGCCAACGTGTCGAGCAATTCAGCGCGAAAGGTCATGCAATTTCCTTGTTCGGAATAGGGATACTGAACGACAAAGGAACATCCAGTAGAACGGCATGCAAACGCCCAAACTTTAATGCAAAAAAGGCGTGCGAGCCGTCAGTCCGACGACTCCGCACGCCCCTTGCCTAACGCGTCAGGCTTGCGCCGTTGCGCTGGCCAGTTCCTCGAAGCTGACTTCCTTGTCGGTCACCTTGGCCTTGCCCAGGACGAAATCGACGACGTTGCTTTCGACGACGTACGCTTCCATCTCGGCGAGGCGCTGCTGGTTCGAATAATACCAGCGGACGACTTCCTTCGGGTCTTCGTAGCTCTTGGCGAATTCGTCCACTTCAGCGCGGATCTGCTCAGGCTTCGCCTGCAGTTCATTGACCTTCACGAGTTCGGCGAGCACGAGGCCCAGCTTCACGCGGCGCTCGGCCTGCTCGGCGAACATTTCGGCCGGGATCGGCGCGTCGGCGGCGTTCGGCACACCGCGCTGCTGCAGGTCCTGGCGAGCCATTTCGACGAGGCGCTGCTGATCCTGCTCGATCAGTGCCTTCGGCACGTCCAGCTCGGAGATCTTGAGGAGCGCGTCCATGACCTGGTTCTTCACGATCTGCTGCGTGCGGCGCTTGGCTTCGCGCTCCAGGTTGTCCTTGATCTCGGTGCGCATTTTCGTGAGGTCGCCGTCTTCGATGCCGAGCGACTTCGCGAAGTCCGCGTTGATTTCCGGCAGATGCGGCCACTCGATCTTCTTGACCGTGATGGTGAATTGCGCCGTTTTGCCCGCCACGTCCTTGCCGTGGTAGTCCTCGGGGAACTTGAGGTCGAACTCGCGCGTTTCGCCTGCTTTCAGGCCCGTCGCAGCTTGCTCGAATTCGGGCAGCATGCGGCCTTCGCCCAGCACGAACGCGAAGTCCTCCGCGCTGCCGCCTTCGAACGCGACGCCGTCGATCTTGCCGACGAAGTCGAGCGTCACGCGGTCGCCTTCCTTGGCTGCGAGGTCCGCGCCGCCGTCGCCGTGCTCGCCGGCTTCGCCGCGTGCGTGGAAGTGCACGCGCTGCTTGCGCAGGATGTCCAGCGTGCGGTCGACTTCGGCTTCCGAGATGGTCGTGACCGTACGTTCGATTTCAGCGCTCGTCACGTCGCCGAGCTGCACTTCGGGATACACCTCGAAGGTGGCGTCGAACGCGTAGGCGTCGGTTGCGGCTTCCGACTTCGGCGCGAAGCTCGGCTGGCCCGCGACGCGCAAGTTTTCGGCGCGCGTGACGTCGAAGAATTCCTTGCCGACCTTGTCGCTCAACACTTCGGCCTCGACCTGGCCGCCGTACTGCTGCGTCACCATCTTGAGCGGCACCTTGCCCGGGCGGAAACCCGGCATGCGCACGTTCTTGGCCAACTGGCGGATGCGCGAATCCACTTCCTTCTGCACCGTGTCTTTCGGCAGGGAAATCGTCACGCGGCGTTCGAGCTTGCCGAGGTTCTCAACTACGTTAGCCATGGCTGAAATCGTCCTAGAGTAAATCGTAAATTCGGTGTTCGGTTCTTCCGCGGTTCTTAAGGCGCGGGTCCGGATGCAGACTCTGCATGAGCCGGCCGATATCGACGCCTGGCGCCGGAAGACGCGCAAAAATGCGTCTCGCGAATGTGCCGGAACGTCGCCCGACACGGTGTCAGTCAACAGAGCCAAGTATTTTAGCAAACAATTCCGGGCGGCCCTTCCGACGAATCAGTGAACGCGCTGTTTCGCTTTGATTTGCCTCGAGAATCGCCCATTTTGCGCATCGATTTCGGCGTAAATCCGCGTTTTCCCGGCGCGTTCGCGCGTGCAGAATTCCCGCTATCGGCACGCGGCTATTTTGCGGCGCGCGCCACGCTGATAAGCTTGCCGGCGCATGATTCACGCGACGAAGCGGCCCGGCGCGCAATCCATTGCCGCAAGGCATGAAACGCATGCAACAAATGCATAGATAAGGCCTCGCTGCCGCTTTTCAATCGTCCCTCTACACCAGAACATTCGAGACACCATGCCTAATGCCACGTCTGCTGCTCCTGTAGTTGTCATCGCTCCCGATTCCTTCAAGGGCTCGCTCTCCGCGGAAGGCGTCGCGAACGCCATCGCGGAAGGCATCAGGCGCGCGCGGCCGGATGCCGACATTCGCATCCGCCCGATGGCCGACGGCGGCGAAGGCACGCTCGACGCGATGCTCTCGGCGGGCGGCGAGCGCCGCATGCTCAACGTGCGCGGCGCGGCGGCGGCACGCCGCGATGCCGCCACGGGCCTGCTCGACGACGGCGGCGCGATCATCGAGACGGCGGAAGTCGTCGGCATCACCGATCCCGACGGCATGGCCGTGCCCGTCGCCGAACGCAGCACGCTCGGCATGGGCGAGGCGATCCGCGCGCTGCTCGACTCGGGCGCGCGCAAGTTCTACGTCGCGCTCGGCGGCAGCAGCACCAACGACGGCGGCGCGGGCCTGCTCGTCGGCCTCGGACTGAAACTCTTCGATGCCGACGGCAAAGCGCTCGACCCGGTGCCGTCGGCGCTCGCGCGGGTGGCGCGCATCGATGCATCGGGGCTCGATCCACGCGTGAAGGAGGCGGAATTCGTCGGCATGTCCGATGTCGACAATCCGCTCACCGGCGATCACGGCGCGACCGCGATCTTCGGTCCGCAAAAGGGCGTGACGCCGGAGCAAGTGGCGACAATCGATGCCGCTCTCGCCCATTTCGCCGA
Organism: Caballeronia temeraria; assembly: GCF_001544795.2. Taxonomy (GTDB): domain Bacteria; phylum Pseudomonadota; class Gammaproteobacteria; order Burkholderiales; family Burkholderiaceae; genus Caballeronia; species Caballeronia temeraria. Next base: position 119,074 of record NZ_FCOI02000010.1, read on the forward strand.
TCTGCTCGAACCCGCGATGGGCGTCGCGAAACGCAACGAACCCGGCGCGGGCGCGGCCGGCGGACTCGGCTTCGCGCTGCACATGCTTGGCGCGCGCTTCGAGACGGGCGCGGAAGTCGTGGCGCGCGAGATCGGGCTCGATGCCGCGCTGGAAGGCGCGAACTGGCTCATCACGGGCGAAGGCCGCTCCGACGTGCAGACGCTGCACGGCAAGGCGCCTTTCATCGCCTGCAAGCATGCGCGCGATCAGGGCGTGCCGGCGTCGCTGCTGTCGGGCGCCGTCGATTCGGCCGCGCTGCCGCGCCTCTCCGAGTTCTTCAGCGGCTGCTTCTCGCCGGCTCCGGGTCCGATCACGCTCGAAACGGCAATCCGCGATGCCGCGCGCCTGCTCGCCAACGAAGCCGAGCAACTCACGCGGCTGCGGTTCGGTTCCAAGTAAAGCGGAACGAGGCGCGCGGACCCGTCAGGCCGCCGCGCGCTTCACGCCGAACGCGAGGCGATCGAGGCACCACACGGCGAGCATCGTCGCGCCCATCATCGGGAAAATCATGCCGAGCACGGTCAGGCTGCCGCGCCATGCGCGCATCGGCGGACGCTTCGCCGGACGCACCGGCACGCCGAGTTCGCGCGCGGGCCGGCGCTTCATCCACATGACGAAGCCCGTCACGGACAACGCCGCGAGGCCGAGCGAGATCGCCGAGCAGGCGATCTGGTTCGCGAGCCCGAAATAACGCCCCATGTGCAGCGACGTGCCGTACGAAATCAGTTTCGCGACGCCGCCGTAGCTTGCGTAATCGATATCGGACAGCACGTGGCCACTGTATTGATCGACGTGCAGCGTGCGTTCGGCGCGCGGATTGGCGGGGAAATACGACACGGTGTAGACGCCCGTCGGCCTGGTCGGTAACGCGATGCCGTAGTCGTCGGCGATACCATTTTTCGCGGCGAGCGCGACCATGTCGTCGAGCGGCACACGCGCAGCCGATGGCGACGCCTCCGCGCCCTCGGGCACCATCGTCGCGCCGACGGCCCACGGCGTCTGATGCAGCGGCAGGTCGTCCATCTTCATCTGCATGCCGTGCATCGCGTGTTCGCCGGCGTCTTTCGCTTCGTGCGTCGCCGCGGGCTTCGTCGAATGCACGTGCGCCTCGCCCCACGCGCCCTTCGGATAACCGAGCGATGCCGATGTCGCGAGCGCCTTGAACTCCTTGCCCCACGATCCCGACCACGGCAGCCCCGAGAGCACGAAAAAGAGCGCGCCGATCGCGAGCCAGATGCCGCCCACCGCGTGCAGATCGCGCCACCACGCGCGCCCTTCGAGCGACAGCCGCGGCAGCCACAGGCCGCCCTTTCTCGCGTTCAAGCGGCCCGGCCACCACAGTGCGATGCCGGTGCCGATCATCACAAGCGTCCAGCATCCCGCGAGTTCCATCAGCAGTTCGCCAGTCTTGCCGAGCATCAGGCCGCGATGCAGATTGCGCACCTGCTTCATCAAGCGATGTTCGACGGACAGCGTGCCGAGCACCGTGCCGTCATACGGGTTCACATACACGCTTTCGCTCTCGCCCGACGGCAGGCGAAAGACGAATTCGGCACTGCGCGTGCGATCGGTTTCGATTTGCGCGAGCGTCGGCACGGCGCCGCGCGGTTCGCTCGCGACGGCTTTCGCGAGCAGGACGTCGCGCGAAAGCTGCGGGCCGTGCGTGTCCGCGACGACCATTCTGTCGCGATGGAGCAGCGGCTCGATCTGCGGCTGGAAACAATAGATCGTGCCGGTGATCGCGAGCACGATCAGGAGCGGCATCACGAAGAGTGCCGCATAGAAATGCCAGCGCCACAGCGTGCGACGATGCGCGATGACTTCCGCGTTCGACGCCGCTGCCGCGTTCGGATTGGGTGCAAGCATGGCGATTCTCGTTGAGTGTGTGCGCGTTCGGTGAGCGAGCAGCGGCGTGGCGATGCCCATGCGCGCTCATGCGGTCGCACTAAGGTACTGTCGGCGTCGCAGCCCTATTCCCGGGCGTGCGCGCAATTCGATGGAAACAAACAACCGCCGGCGAGCGATCGCGCGTGCGTTGCGCTCATGCGCGCGACGGACGTCGAAGCGATCGGACGAAGGACGGTTTCAGGAAACGACGGGAGGCGCGCGCGGACTTGCGGCGTTGAAGGACTTCGAGAAGAATCCGCCGACATGCGCGTATATCGGCGCACGAACGACGCGCTCGACCCGCGCGGCCTCGTGCGCAACGCCCGTGACGATCGGCGGATTATGCGCAAGCAGTCCGCAGTACGAGCAGGCGTCGAAATGGCTCGCGGCGTCGTGATGCCCTTCGTGCGCATCCGCTGTGGATGCATCGACCGTGCATAGCACCGCGTGCGGATCGGCGGCATTGCGCGCGGCGAGCGTCTGGCTGATGACCGGCGCGACAATGGCAAGCCACATGGCGGCGATGCCGAGCCATGCGACAAAGCGATTGCGCGCATTGCGAGTCATGAGCGGGAATGTGATGCCGAAGCGAAGGATGGAACGAAATTGTAGGCAGCTGATGCGCAAGCCGCAATCGCCGCGCGCGTATGCCCGGGATCGATGCGCTTGCAGGCGTCTCGCAGCCCAAAAAGCGTTGACGCAATTTCGCAGACATCGACAGATGAATCGGTTAGAATCTCCGGCTTGGCACAGTGGACCGGTGCCGGACACGGCGGCATCGCCGGGCGCGGATCATCCCCGCATCAGCCCAGAGCGCCTGCCGTGTTGCGAGGATGGCGAAATTGGTAGACGCACCAGGTTTAGGTCCTGACGCCCGCAAGGGTGTGGGGGTTCGAGTCCCCCTCCTCGCACCACAACGAAACCCCTTTCATCGGCAAAGGGGTTTTTCGTTTTCGGGCCTAGATGTCGAGGTCGCCCAGCTCGACCGTCATCAACTCGCCTTTTGCCTGCGAGCGACCCGCGAAGTCGATGCCCGCCCGATCCATCGCCCGTCTGATTTCATCCGGTATCTGCTGACTCGCGCGCACGGTGGCGATCGGCCGGTCGACGTGCGACAGGAATCGCCGCACGCAAGTCGGCTGCCAGACCACGAAGACATTGAGCGGGTACGTCAGCTTCGCATCGGCGCCGCGGTTCGCGGTGATGTGCAGTCCGACGGTCGGCGAGACGTGCATCTGACGCGGGCACACGCGAAAGTCGAAGCCGAAATCCGTCGCCACGCTTCTCACGAGGTGAGGCAGACACGTGTCGCCGAATTGCCGGTTCTCGGATTTGCTCAAGGCCACGGATGCCTCCGCCTCAGACGCCGATAGAGTCGATTGCCGCAGTGTTGCGCGCGGGAAAAACAGCGTCGGTGGTTCGGCGCACAATCTTGCAGTGCGAAGCCGCCGGCAGCGAAGCCGCGCCTCGCCGGATAAAATGAGCGCCCGTGCGCCGGTTCGCCGCGTGACGAACCGAAAGACAAAACCGCGACGCGTCCCCTTCGACTCCCACAAGCCCCGTTCGTGAATTTCGACGACTATTGCCAGCAAAAGGCCGCACCCGAAGGGTCCGGCACGTACTACGCGCTGCGCCGCGCGCCAGCGGCGAAGCAGCCGCTTCTGACTGCGCTCTACGCGCTTTATCGCGAGCTGGAAGAGACCGTCAGGGAGACCAGCGATCCGACCATCGGCCGTACCAAGCACGCGTGGTGGCAGAGCGAGCTCGGCCGGCTCGATGGCGGTGAGCCCACGCATCCCGTCACGAAGGCATTGCAGGCCCACGCGGGCGATGCCGCGCACCCCGTTCTGGACGATGCCGGCCGTGCGTCGCTTGCCGCCGTGGTCGACGGCTTCGGCATGGACCTCGATCAGGCGCGTTATCTCGACTGGCCCGGCTTGCGGCGCTATCTCGATCAGACCGGCGGCGCATTCGCGACGGCAGTGGCTCGCGCGAGCGCGCGTGATCCGCAGCAAGCCGCGGTGTGGGCCGCGCCGCTCGGATCGGCGTTGTTGCTCGCGGAGCGCGTACACGATGTCGGCGACGATGCGCGTAATGGCCGCATCTATCTTCCCATCGACGAGTTGCAGCGCTTCAACGTGACGGCTGCGGACATCATCAATCGCAAGTACGGCGATGCGTTCACGGACCTCATGCGCTTCCAGACCGGACGGGCCCGGCAAGCGCTCGGCGATGCACTGGCCGCCATTCCCGCGCCGGAACGCGCGGCGCAGCGCGTGCTGCGCGCGCAGGCTGCGCTGTCGCTCGCGCTCTTCGATGAGATCGAGCGGGAGAACTTTCAGGTGCTGCATCAACGCATCGCGTTGACGCCGATCCGCAAGCTGTGGATCACATGGAAGACGCGTTAGACGCGAATAATCGGTAGCGGCTCGAAAATGCAATCGTTTTGCCCGCATGCGTCGAGTACCGTCGCATAGAGCCTTCTGAAATCGACGTCCACGGACAAACCACCGTCTGCATCGAGTCGATCGAGTCGCGGCGGCGTGCCGTAGAGTCCGCCGCGCACGCATCCGCCCATCACGAAATGCGCCGCGGCCGCGCCGTGCTCCGTGCCGCCAGCCGCGTTCTCTCGCGCGGCGCGTCCGAACTCCGAACGCGTCATCACAAGCGTGCGACGCCATGCACCGGATGCGATCAGCGAAGCGCGCAAGGATGCAAGACACTCGCCCAGTTCAGCAAGCAGCGCAGCATGCCGATGCAACTGATGTTCGTGCGTATCGAAGCCATGCAAGGTGATGTGCGTCACCTTTATGCCGCGCGCATGCACACCATTCACATGATCGAGCCAGCCATCGGTGCGATATTCATCGGCATGCGACGCGGTGTCCCATATCTGGCGCGAACGGTAATGCGAGCGATTGGGCGCGTCGTATCCGATGCCCTGCACGATCGCCAGATCCTTCGCGCGCCACGCGCTCATCAACGGTCGCAGCGACGGATGCAGTCCTGTGTGCTCATCGAGCATCAACGCGTGGTCGTTCGGTATCGCGAGCGTGGGCCGCAACGCGCGATAGCGTGGATCGGCGATCGGGATGACCGTGTTGAGCGCATCGTTGCCGCCGTCGAGATCGACGAGCACGAGCGAGTCAACGGCAGGAGAAGTATTGAAATGTGCGATAGCGCACGCATCGATCATGTTGCCCGCGCATCCCGCGAACGCGCCGGCAATCGAGAGGAACTGACGTCGGTTCATCGTGCAAACAGGCAGCTTCAGCGCTTGTAGAGATCGCGCACCGCTTCTTCGATGTGCTGGCGCAAGAGACGCCGCTCGTCGGCGGTCATCACGGTATGGCGCGGCGGACGCGCGGGCGGCGTCTGATCGACCTGCTGGATGGATTGCATGGCCGGCGCTTTGGGATCGCGGTCGCGACTCGATGGTGTCGCGCCCTTGCTCACGCGCTGCTGCGCGCGAATCATGCGGCCGTCGAAACGATTCGGGGAACTCGTGAAGCCGCGATCGAAGCCTGTCGATTGCGCATAGGCGTGAGGCGTGCTCAGTACTGCGTAAAGCGCACTGGCAAGTAGTGTCTTCCTAAAAATGCGCTGTGTGCGCACGGGTCCGCGCTGCCGCGCTCCCTTCATGTTGTTCCCTTCGTTGCTCGACAACCGGACAGCCTCAGTCTTTTCATTCACGTCTTGCCGTGGCTTGGTCGGGCCACAAGACGCGCTTGGTCTAATGGAGTATCTACCGAATGGCGGGCTTAGGTAAAGCAGTGTACGCACCAAACCCTTAGGCCGTGCCACAGCCCCCGTAAATTTTGTAACGAACTGTTACACTCCGTTTTGTTACAAACTCGGTGTTTGAACAAACGCGCTAAGATGCCGCCATGGAAACCAAGAACCCTTCAAAAATTCTCGTCGTCGACGACGATCCGCGCCTGCGCGACCTGCTGCGGCGCTATCTCGGTGAACAGGGCTTCAACGTGTACGTCGCAGAGAACGCGCCGTCGATGAACAAGCTCTGGGTGCGCGAGCGTTTCGATCTGCTCGTCCTCGATCTGATGCTGCCCGGCGAAGACGGTCTTTCCATCTGCCGGCGTCTGCGCGGCAGCAACGATCGCACGCCTATCATCATGCTCACCGCGAAGGGTGAAGACGTCGATCGCATCGTCGGCCTCGAAATGGGCGCGGACGACTATCTGCCGAAGCCTTTCAATCCGCGCGAACTCGTCGCGCGCATTCACGCGGTGTTGCGTCGTCAGACGCCGTCCGAATTGCCGGGCGCGCCGTCCGAAACCACCGAAGTGTTCGAGTTCGGCGAATTCGCGCTGAACCTCGCGACGCGCACGCTCACAAAGAACGGCCAGGAAATTCCGCTGACCACCGGCGAGTTTTCGGTGCTGAAGGTCTTCGCGCGTCATCCGCGTCAGCCGCTCTCGCGCGAAAAGCTCATGGAGCTTGCGCGCGGCCGTGAATACGAAGTGTTCGACCGCAGCCTCGACGTCCAGATCTCGCGTCTGCGCAAGCTGATCGAGCCCGATCCCAGCAGTCCGCGTTTCATCCAGACCGTGTGGGGCCTCGGCTACGTGTTCATTCCCGACGGCGCGGCCTGATCGGTCTTCGAGCGAGTTTCGTCACGCTTTCTCCCCTTCACCGAGCTGAACCCGACAGACTCATGCGCATCGACAGGCGGCTACTGGCGCTCGCGTTCGGCGGCCTGTTCTGGCGAACCTTCGCGCTGATCGCGCTGCTCATCGCAGTCAGTCTGACGGCGTGGTTCCAGAGCTTTCGCGTGATCGAGCGCGAGCCGCGCGCGCAACGCGTGGCGCTTCAGCTCGTCGCCGTGGTCAAGCTCACGCGCACCGCCCTGCTTTATTCCGACCCCGATCTGCGCCGCGCGCTGCTCCAGGATCTGGAAAGCAACGAGGGCGTGCGCGTGTATCCGCGCGAGACCACCGACAAATACAAGCTGCAGCCCGATGAGTCGCTCAACCGGCTGATCGAGCGCGACGTGCGCGGGCGGCTCGGCAACGAGACGATCATCGCGCAATCGGTGAACGATATTCCGGGCGTCTGGATCAGCTTCAAGATCGACGACGACGATTACTGGGTTGCGCTCGATCGCGATCAGCTCGATACCGTCACCGGCCTGCAATGGGCCGGATGGGGCGTGTTCGCGCTTGCGCTGTCGCTGTTCGGCGCGGCGTTCATCACGAGTCTCGTGAACCGGCCGTTCGCGCGCCTCGCGCTCGCGGCGCGCAAGGTCGGCTCGGGACAATCGCCCGAACCGTTGCCCGAACGCGGCATGGGCGTGGCGGCGGAAACCAATCGAAGCTTCAACCAGATGGTGACCGATCTCGAGCAGCTCGAAGCGGATCGCGCGCTGATGCTCGCGGGCATTTCGCACGATCTGCGCACGCCGCTCGCGCGTTTGCGGCTCGAAACGGAGATGAGTCCGTCTGACGAAGCGACCAAGCTCGCGATGATCGACGACATCGAGCAGATGGACATGATCATCGGGCGCTTCCTCGACTATGCGCGGCCGATGCAACGCATGCCCGAGGCCGTCGATCTGTCGATGATTGCAAGCGAACTCGCCGCCCGCTTCCAGGCCGACGACGGCGTCGTCATGCGTACCGATCTGGCGCAGGGCGCGATCATCGAAGGTGATCCTACGGATGCGCGCCGCGTGGTCGGCAACCTGCTCGAGAACGCGCGCAAATACGGCCGCAGCGAACACGACGACGTCGCGCGTATTACGCTGCAAACGCGCGTCGCGCACGGCAAGGTCGAACTCTCCGTGATGGACGAAGGCCGCGGCATTCCCGACGATCAGGTCGCGCTCATCACGCGCCCGTTCTATCGCGTCGATACGGCGCGCACGCAGGCGAACGGCACGGGCCTCGGCATGGCGATCGTGCAGCGCCTTGTCACCCGTCAGCGCGGCACGCTGCGTCTACGCAACCGCACGCCTTTGCCGGGCTTCGAAGTCACGATCGACTTCCCGCCGATGAAAGGCGGCGTGCGCTTCGAAGGCTAGACGCCCTTTCATCGACGTTCGTCAATTCCTATCCGTCTCGGTAGTTAAAAACTATCGAGACAATTATTTTTATAGAGTTAAGATGAACCGGGTTAACGCTCGGTGCGGCTGGCATGAAAGTGTCACGCGCGCGTTACGACGATCCAGTAGCTTGATGAGACTGTCCTTTCAACGATTTCACAGGAGTTTTCCGCATGAAGACCGTTGGCGATAAAGTCGAAGCATTCACTGTCACCGCTGCGAAGCCGGGTTTCAACCATCACGAAGAGAACGGCCAGTCCGCGTTCGAGGAAATCACCGAGCAGTCCTTTCCGGGCAAGTGGAAGATCATCTACTTCTATCCGAAAGACTTCACGTTCGTGTGCCCGACGGAAATCGTCGAATTCGCGAAGCTGGCGACCGATTTCGAGGATCGCGACGCGGTTCTGCTCGGCGGCAGCGTGGACAACGAATTCGTCAAGCTCGCCTGGCGCCGCGAGCATAAAGACCTGAACAAGCTGAACCACTACGCGTTCGGCGACGTGAAAGGCGAACTGATCGATCAACTCGGCGTGCGCGACAAGGAAGCCGGCGTCGCGCTGCGGGCGACGTTCATCGTCGATCCGGACAACGTCATCCAGCACGTGTCGGTCAACAATCTGAACGTGGGCCGCAGTCCGGAAGAAGTCCTGCGTATTCTCGACGGCTTGCAAACGGACGAACTGTGCCCGTGCAACCGCGCGGTCGGCGGCGCGACGCTGTAAGCGTTCCTGATGCTGCAAAGCCCGCCATTGCGCCGCATGTTTTCGGTCGAATGGCGGGCTTTTTAACGCCACCGAAGAGGAAAAACAATGGAATTTCTGTCTGCGATCAAGGAACTCGTGCCGGACTATGCGAAGGACATTCGCCTGAACGTCGACGGCACGATCGCGCGCTCATCGCTCGAAGGCAATGACGCGGCCGGCGTCGCGCTGGCCGCCGCGTATGCCGCGAAAGCGACGAAGCTCGTCGGCATCATCCGCCAGGCGGGCGTGCTCTCGCCCGAAGAGACGAACGCCGTGCTCACCGCCGCCGCGCTGATGGGCATGAACAACGTCTGGTATCCGTATCTGGAAATGGCCGACAACGCCGATCTGAAAACCCAGCCCGCCAACTTGCGCATGAACGCGTATGCGTCGCACGGCGGCGTCGACAAGCGGCGCTTCGAGATGTACGCGCTCGCGGCGTCGATCGTCGGCAAGTGCCATTTCTGCGTGAAATCGCACTACGAGAATCTCGTGGCCGAAGGCATGTCGGCGACGCAATTGCGCGACGTCGGCCGCATCGCGGCGGTGATCAATGCCGTCGCGCTGACGATCGAAGCCGAAGGAAAGTGACGCTTCCCGCCGCGTTTCAGCCGTCGATCGACGTGCGGCGCAACAGCACCGCGGCCTGCGCCTCGATGCCTTCCTTGCGCCCGAGATAGCCGAGCTTCTCGTTCGTCTTGGCTTTCACGTTCACGCGATCCATCGGGAGATCGAGATCGGCGGCGATGTTTTCACGCATCGCGTCGATATGCGGCGCGAGCTTGGGCGCCTGCGCGATGATCGTGCTGTCCACATTGGCGATCGCGAATCCCGCCTCCGACACGCGCCGGAACGCCTCGCGCAGCAGCACGCGGCTGTCCGCGCCGGCGAATTCCGTCGCCGTATCGGGGAAATGGCGGCCGATATCGCCGAGCGACGCCGCGCCGAACAGCGCGTCGGTGATCGCGTGCAGGAGCACGTCGGCGTCCGAGTGGCCGAGCAGACCGCGCTCGTAAGGAATCGTCACGCCGCCGATGATGAGCGGGCGACCCTCGACGAGCTGATGTACGTCGTACCCTTGTCCGATTCTGAAATCCATCGATGCAAACCTTGGTTGAGTGTGGGTCAGGCGTTCGCGGAAAGCATCGCGCCCGCGAGCGCGAAATCTTCCGGATAGGTCACCTTGAAGTTGCGCAAGCTGCCCTGAACGAGCTTCGGCGAGTGGCCGAGCCATTCGATGGCGCTCGCTTCGTCCGTCAGATCGTGGCCGTCGTGACGCGCACGCTCGATCGCTTCGCGCAACATGCCGAGCCGGAACATTTGCGGCGTCTGCGCCTGCCAGAGCCCGTCGCGCGATTCGGTGCGTGCGACGCGGACGTCCTTGGTGGGCACATCGGGCATGTTCGGTGCGACGCGTTTCAACGTATCCGCGACCGGCAGCGCGAGAATGCCGCCGATGGCATCATCGCGCAGTTCCGCGACAAGTTTGCGAATCAGCTCCGGCGTGATGCCGGGGCGCGCGGCGTCGTGCACGAGGACCCAGTCGTCGTCGCGCGCGCCGAAATTCGCGAGCGCGTTGAGCCCGTTGTACACCGACGCCTGCCGCGAGGCGCCGCCGCAGCGCTCGACCGCGAAGCGCAATCCGGCGAAGCGGCGCGCGTCGAAATGACTGTCGTCCGGTGCGAGCACGACGAGGGTCTGCGAGAATTCGGAGCACGCGTCGAACGCCGCGAGCGTGTACGCGAGCATCGGGCGGCCCGCGACCGTCTGGTATTGCTTCGGCATCGGCGCGCCGGAGCGGCTGCCGGTTCCGGCGCAGGGAATCAGTGAAAACAGGCGCGAAGTCACGGGCGAATGAGGTAAGCAAGTCAAAGTTGAAGCCCGGATTTTATAATAGGTCTTTCGCGACCACGTCCCGCGCATGCCGGTTCGACTCTCCGAACCCGCGTTTGCCGGACGGCTCCATGCACACCTTATGCCTTCCAAAGCCGTCAACGCGCAGTCCAGTTCTCCCATCGCCCTCGTGAAAGCGGGTCAGCGCTTCGTCTTCGATGGCGCGAGCGGCTCGTCGGATGCGCTCGCCATCGCGCGCTATTTCGCGGCGTATCGCGAGAGCGTGCCGCTCCTGACGGTCGTCACCGCCGGCGCCGTCGACGCGCAGCGGCTCGCCGTCGAAATCCCCTACTTCGCGCCCGATGCGCGCGTGCGCCTTCTGCCCGACTGGGAGACGCTGCCGTACGACACGTTTTCGCCGCACCAGGATCTCGTGTCGGAGCGGCTCGCGACGCTGCACGATCTCGGCGAAGGCCGCTGCGACATTCTCATCGTGCCGGCGACAACGGCGCTTTATCGCATGCCGCCCGCGTCGTTTCTCGCGGCTTACACGTTTTCGTTCACGCAGGGCGAGCGGCTCGACGAAGCGAAGCTCAAGGCGCAGCTGACGCTCGCGGGCTACGAGCACGTGAGCCAGGTCGTGCGGCCGGGCGAATATTGCGTGCGCGGCTCGCTGATCGACCTGTATCCGATGGGTTCGGCGCTGCCGTATCGCATCGACCTTTTCGACGATCAGGTGGATTCCATCCGCGCCTTCGATCCGGACACGCAGCGCAGCCTCTATCCCGTGCGCGACGTGCGCCTGTTGCCGGGCCGCGAGTTTCCGTTCGACGAAGCCGCGCGCACCGCTTTCCGCAGCCGCTGGCGCGAGGTCTTCGAGGGCGATCCGAGCCGCTCGCAGATCTACAAGGACATGGGCAACGGCGTGCCGTCGGCGGGTATCGAATACTATCTGCCGCTCTTCTTCGACGAAACCGCCACGCTCTTTCACTATCTGCCGCAAGGTTCGCAGCTCGCGTTCGTCGGCGATATGGATGCCGCGATCAAGCGCTTCACGCACGACACGAAGCAGCGCTTCGACTTCCTTTCGCACGATCGCGAGCGGCCGTTGCTCGAACCGCGCCGGCTCTTTCTGACCGACGACGATTTCTTCACGTTCGCGAAACCCTTCGCGCAGTTGAAGTTCCCCGCCACGCCGGAAGGCGGCTGGGCCGTGCCGCTGCCGGGACTCGCGATCGACCGTCACGCCGACGAGCCTTTGCTCGCGCTGCGCCACTATCTGGAGCAGACGGAGAACCGCGTGATGCTCGTCGCGGAATCGGCGGGACGTCGCGAGACGATCCAGCAATTGCTCGCCGACAACGGCCTGCGCGGCGAATCGCGCGACACGTTCCAGGAATGGCTGAGCGCCGAAGGCAAGTTCACGCTCGGCATCGCGCCGCTTGCGAACGGCTTTTCGCTGCCTGGGGAAAAGCTTTCGATCGTCACCGAAACGGAGCTTTACGGACCGCTCGCGCGCCGCGCCGGACGCCGCCGACAGGAACAGGCGAGCAACGTCGATTCGATGGTGCGCGACCTCGCCGAATTGAAAGTCGGCGATCCGGTCGTACATGCGCAACACGGCATCGGACGGTACATGGGCCTCGTGTCGATGGATCTCGGCGAAGGCGAAACCGAGTTCCTGCATCTGGAGTACCACAACGAAGCGAAGCTGTACGTGCCCGTCGCGCAACTGCATGTGATTTCGCGCTATAGCGGCGCGGACCCGGAAAGCGCGCCGTTGCATACGCTCGGCTCCGGCCAGTGGGAAAAGGCCAAGCGCAAGGCCGCGCAGCAGATTCGCGACACGGCCGCCGAACTGCTCAACCTGTACGCGCGCCGCGCCGCGCGCGAAGGTTATGCGTTCAAGCTCGATCCGCGCGAATACGTCAAGTTCGCGGAAAGCTTCGGCTTCGAGGAAACGCCTGATCAGGCCGCGGCGATCGCGTCCGTCATCGGCGACATGACGAGCGGCAAGCCGATGGACCGCCTCGTGTGCGGCGACGTCGGCTTCGGCAAGACGGAAGTCGCGTTGCGCGCGGCGTTCATCGCGGTGATGGCGGGCAAGCAGGTCGCGATTCTTTCGCCGACGACGCTGCTCGCCGAACAACACACGCAGACGTTCACCGACCGCTTCGCCGACTGGCCCGTGCGCATCGCGGAACTGTCGCGTTTCAAGACCGGCAAGGAAGTATCGACGTCCGTGCAGCAGATCAACGAAGGCTCGGTCGATATCGTCATCGGCACGCACAAGCTCTTGTCGAGCGATGTGAAGTTCAAGCGCCTCGGGCTCGTGATCATCGACGAGGAGCATCGTTTCGGCGTGCGTCAGAAGGAAGCGCTGAAGGCGTTGCGCGCCGAAGTCGACGTGCTCACGCTGACCGCGACGCCGATTCCGCGCACGCTCGGCATGGCGCTCGAAGGCCTGCGCGACTTCTCGGTGATCGCGACCGCGCCGCAAAAGCGGCTTGCGATCAAGACCTTCGTGCGCCGCGAGGAAGACGGCGTGATCCGTGAAGCGATGCTGCGCGAACTGAAGCGCGGCGGCCAGGTGTACTTCCTGCACAACGAGGTCGAGACGATCGAGAACCGTCGCGCGATGCTCGAAGCGCTGGTGCCGGAGGCGCGCATCGCGGTCGCGCATGGACAGATGCACGAGCGCGAGCTCGAGCGCGTGATGCGCGATTTCGTCGGCCAGCGCGCGAACGTGCTGTTGTGCACGACGATCATCGAGACCGGCATCGACGTGCCGAGCGCGAATACGATCCTCATGCATCGCGCGGACAAGTTTGGTCTTGCGCAGTTGCATCAGTTGCGCGGACGTGTCGGGCGCTCGCATCACCAGGCGTATGCGTATTTACTTGTGCACGATCCGCAGTCACTCACGAAGCAGGCGCAGCGCCGGCTCGAAGCGATCCAGCAGATGGAGGAGCTCGGCTCGGGCTTCTATCTCGCGATGCACGATCTGGAAATTCGCGGGACCGGCGAAGTGCTCGGCGACAAGCAATCGGGCGAGATTCACGAGATCGGCTTTCAGCTTTACACCGACATGCTGAACGATGCCGTGCGTGCGCTGCGGGACGGCCGCGAGCCGGATCTGAACGCGCCGCTCGCGGCGACGACGGAGATCAACTTGCACGCGCCCGCGATTCTGCCCGCCGATTATTGCGCCGACGTGCAAGAGCGTCTGTCGTTGTACAAGCGGCTGGCGAACTGCGAATCGAGCGATGCGATCGATGGCATTCTCGAAGAGCTCGTCGATCGCTTCGGCAAGTTGCCGCCGCAGGCGCATGCGCTTGTCGAGACGCATCGGTTGCGGCTGGCTGCGAAGCCGCTCGGGATCTCTAAGATCGATGCGGGCGAGCAGTCTATCTCGCTGCAGTTCATTCCGAATCCGCCTGTGGATGGCATGAAGATCATCGAGATGGTGCAGAAGCACAAGCACATCAAGCTGGCAGGGCAGGACAAGTTGCGCATCGAGTCGCGGAGTCCCGATCTTGCGGTGCGGATCTCCACCGTGAAGGAGACGCTGCGGGCCTTGGGGGGGCCGGTGCGGCAGGCGGTGGCTGCTTCTCGTTGATTGTGTTCTTCGGTCGGGGTTCTGCTGTGGAATCCTGTTTTCGTGTTGGTTTATTAGCACTGCCCCTGTGCGGGGCGGCAGTCACTTTCTTTGCTGCTGCAAAGAAAGTAACCAAAGAAAGCAGCTCGATACGCGCGCGGTCACACGCAATTTGGGTAGTTCTCTCGTCCTCGGTGGCACTCGCCTAAGTGTCGCCCTCAAGCACCCCACCGGGCTTGGATCGCGCACGGTCTGACTGGCTAGTCGTTCCAGGGCGCTGGTTCAGCACCAAATAGCTCCGGCCCGCTTCGCGGCCGACCGGTCCATTGGGTCGGCGCGTGCTTCTTTGCTGACGCTTCCATCTCACCGCACATGAGTCAGCTTGGTTTCCCTTGCAGACCCAACGGCGGCGCTTAGCGCTGTGCCGGAACTCTTTCGTGCTGAACCAGCGCGCCAAAACTAATAGCGTGTCAGACCGTGCGCGACCCAAGCCCGATGGGGCCTTCGAGGGCACTCTTTAGGCGAGTGCCACCTTGGACGAGAGGACTACCCAAACTACGTGTGACCGCGGGCGTCAGAAGCTGCTTTCTTTGGTTACTTTCTTTGCAGCAGCAAAGAAAGTGACTGCCGCCCCGCACAGGGGCAGTGCCAATAGACCAAAAGCAAACCGGGATCCGGCGAAACAAAACCAAAAAATGCCAAAACCCCAAAAAGCCCCATGCGGCCAGCATCACCCTTTTGGGCTATGATCAAACCCTACCCGCAGGAGTCAAAAAATGTCACAGATCGCTGATCCGGCGCATCTCGAAGCCCCATCTTCCTCGTCCAAATCTTCCACGCCGATCTCCCTCCCGTGGATCGAGCGCCTCGTTTCCATCGACACCGTCAGCCGTAATCCGAATCTCGGTTTGATCGAAACCGTGCGCGACGAACTGCGCCGTGCGGGCATCGAAGCGATCATCACGAACGATCCGCGCGGCCAGTGGGCGAATCTCTTCGCCACGGTCCCGGCGCACGACGGCGAAACCAACGGCGGCATCGTGCTGTCGGGCCACACGGACGTCGTGCCGGTCGACGGTCAGGACTGGCAGAGCGATCCGTTCAAGCCCGAAGTGCGCGACGGCCTGCTCTACGGTCGCGGCTCGTGCGACATGAAAGGCTTCATCGGCGCGGCGCTCGCCATGCTCCCGAAAATGCAGTCGACGAAACTCGCGAAACCCATCCACTTCGCGCTTTCCTACGACGAAGAAGTCGGCTGCGCCGGCGCGCCGCTGATGATCGCCGATCTGCAAAAACGCGGCTTGAAACCCGATGGCTGCATCGTCGGCGAACCGACGTCGATGCGCCCGATCATCGCGCATAAGGGCATCAACACCTACCACTGCTGCGTGCGCGGCTTCGCGGCGCACTCGTCGCTGACGCCGAAGGGTTTGAACGCGATCGAATATGCCGCGCGGCTCATCTGCCACATCCGCGATTTTGTCGACGAATTCCGCGCGCAAGGTCCGTTCGACGAACTCTACGACGTGCCCTTCACCACCGGCCAGACGAGCACGATCAAAGGCGGCAACGCGATCAACACCGTCCCCGCCGAATGCAACTTCGAGTTCGAGTTCCGCAATCTGCCGACCATCGACCCGGATCAGATTTTCAGACGCATCGAGTCGTACGCGCACGAAACGCTGTTGCCGAAGATGTTGAAGGAACACGGCAACGCGGCCATCGAATTCACGAAGCTCGCGTCCGCGCCCGGCCTCGATGCGACCGAGCAGGCCGCGATCACGCAGCTCGTGCGCGCGTTGACCGAAAACCAGGACAAGCACAAGGTCGCCTACGGCACCGAAGCCGGATTGTTCGCGAACGCGGGCGTGCCGAGCATCGTGTGCGGGCCGGGCAATATCGAGCAGGCGCACAAGGCGAACGAGTACGTGTCGCTCGAACAGCTCATCCAGTGCGAAGCGTTCCTTGGCAAGTTCATTCACAGCATGTCCGTCGGAGCACAGCCCCGCTGACCTTCTCTATCGACCTACACGCCATGTCCACCGCCACGCAGCATTCCGACAATACGATCGACGGCACGCCCATTCCGACGCTCGACGAGATCGCCGAGCAGCACATGGCGCTCACGCCGTGGGTCGCGCGCACGCCGACTTTCGAGCGCCACGATTTTCCGACGCTCGAAGGCACGCCGATCACGTTCAAGTTCGAACTGCTGCAGGCAAGCGGCACGTTCAAGGCGCGCGGCGCGTTCTCGAACATCCTCGCGCTCACCGATAGCGAACGTTCGGCGGGCGTCACGTGCGTATCGGCGGGCAATCACGCCGTGGCGGTGGCGTACGCGGCGCAGCGCATGGACGTGGGCGCGAAGGTCGTCATCATCAAAAGCGCGAGCCCGGCGCGCGTCGCGCTATGCCGGCGCTTCGGCGCGGAAGTCGTGTTCGCGGAAAATGTGGCCGAGGCATTCGATGTCGTGCGGCGCGTCGAGGCGGAAGAAGGACGCGTGTTTCTCCATCCGTTCAACGGTTATCGCACGGTGCTCGGCACGGCGACCCTTGGCTACGAATGGACGTCACAGGCGCCCGATCTCGACGCGGTGATCCTGCCGATCGGCGGCGGCGGCCTGGCGGCGGGCGTATCGACGGCGATGCGTCTCGCGAATCCGTCGCTGCACGTGTACGGCGTGGAACCCGAAGGATCGGACGCGATGAAGCGCAGCTTCGAAGCGAATCACACGATCAAGATGGGCGCAATGCACGGCATCGCCGATTCGCTGATGGCGCCGCACACCGAGCAGTACAGCTACGAGCTGTGCCGGCGGCATATCGACGACATCGTCACCGTGTCCGACAACGAATTGCGGCACGGCATGCTGCAGTTGTTCAGCGAGTTGAAGCTCGCCGTGGAGCCGGCATGTGCCGCCGCCACAGCCGCCCTGCTCGGGCCGTTGCGCGAGCGTCTGCAAGGCAAGCGCGTCGGCGTGCTGTTGTGCGGCACCAATACCGATCCGGCCACGTTCGCGAAGCATCTGGCGAACGCCGTCTAAAAATGCGCGCGGCCCCGTTCAGGGGCCGCGATTTCATCGAAATCGAACGAGACGTTACATCACCGCCGCGAGTCTTCTGCGCTCGCTGCGCTGCATGAACGCATTTGCCGCGATCACGCCGACGGTCACGAACGCGATGAACAAGGTCGCGAGCGCGTTCATCTCCGGATTCAGACCCAGACGCACACGCGAGAACACGACGAGCGGCAACGTGGTCGAGCCGGGACCGGACAGGAACGCCGACAGCACGAGATCGTCGATCGACAGCGTGAAGGACAGCAGCCAGCCCGCGACGAGCGCCTGCGAGATCAGCGGCAGCGTGATCGAGAAGAACACGCGCAACGGCGTCGCGCCGAGATCGAGCGCCGCTTCCTCCAGCGACGGATTCAGCTCCCGCACGCGCGATTCCACGATGATCGCGACATACGAAATGCACAGCATCACGTGCCCGATCCAGATTGTGAAGAAGCCGCGATCCGGCCATCCGATGAGCTTCGCCATTTCGACGAACAGCAGCAGCAGCGAAATGCCCTGAATGACTTCGGGGATCACGAGTGGCGCGTTGATCATGCCCGCGTAAAGCGTGAAGCCCTTGAAGCGCCCCATGCGCGCGAGCACGAAGCCCGCCCATGTGCCGATCACGACCGACGCGCATGCCGTGAAGAACGCGATGCGCAATGACAGCCACGCGGCGTTGATAAGTTCGTCATCGGTGACGAGCGCGCGATACCACTTCAGCGACGGCTCGGTCCACACGGTGACGAGCGGTGAATCATTGAACGAATAAACGATGAGGCTCAGGATCGGGATATACAGAAACGCAAACCCGAGACCCAGCGCGGTGACCTGCAACGGACGGCTGACCTTGATCATCGCTTTTCCTCCAGTTGCTTCGCCTGGAAGTGCTGGAAGAGCGCCATCGGCACGAGCAGCAAGAGGACCATCGCGCAGGTGACGGCGGAAGCCATCGGCCAGTCGGCGTTGTTGAAGAACTCGTTCCACATGACGCGGCCGATCATCAGCGTATCCGCGCCGCCGAGCAGTTCCGGAATCACGTACTCGCCCACCGCCGGAATGAACACCAGCAGACAGCCCGCGATGATGCCGTTCTTCGACAGCGGCAACGTGATCTGCACAAACGCCTTCCACGGCTTCGCGCCGAGATCGTAGGCCGCTTCGAGCAAGGTCAGATCCATCTTCACGAGATGCGCGTAAAGCGGCATCACGAGAAACGGCAGATACGAATACACCATGCCGATATACACCGCGATGTTCGTGTGATACAGCTCGATCGGCGAATGCAGCAGGCCGATCGACATCAGGAAATTGTTCAGGAGTCCGTTGTTCTTGAGAATGCCGATCCACGCGTACACGCGAATCAGGAACGACGTCCAGAACGGCAGCATCACGGCCATCATCAGGATATTGCGCGAGGCCGGATTCGAGCGGGCGATGTAATACGCCATCGGATAGCCGATCAGGAGGCACAGCAATGTGGAGACCGCCGCGACCAGCAGCGAGTTCATATAGGTCGCGAAGTACAGGCTGTCCTTGACGAGGAACGCGTAGTGCGCGAGATCGAGCGCGATATGCATCACGCCCTCTTCCATCGTCACGAGATCCGTGTACGGCGGAATGCCGAGCTGGCTATCCGCGAAGCTGATCTTCACGACGAGCAGGAACGGCACGAAGAACAGCATCAGCAGCCACAGATACGGGCCGCCGATGACGAGCGTGCGTCCGGAAATGCCGATGCGCTTGAGCCAGTTCATCATCATGCCGTCAGCACCACGCCCGCCGACGCGCTCCAGCGCACGTAGACTTCGTCGTCGAACGTGGGCGAATCGATCTCGCCGATCGCGAGGCTCGACAGGTTCGCGACCACGACCTTGCCGGAATCGAGCGTCACGTGATAGAGCGTGTAGCCGCCCATGTACGCGATGTTCGTCACCCTGCCGCGGCCCCAGTTGTACGTGCCTTCGGGCGGCTTGCGCGTGAGCGCGATGCGCTCCGGGCGCACCGAGATCGTCACCGGCATGCCGAGCGGCCCGGTGATGCCGTGGCTCACATAGAGACGCACCGGCAGATCCGGCGATTCGATAAAAATGTGATCCGGCTCGTCCTCGACGACATTGCCGTCGAAGAGATTCGTCGAGCCGATGAACTGCGCCGAGAAGCGGGTGTTCGGATACTCGTACACCTCGTGCGGCGTGCCGAGCTGCACGATCTGCCCTTCGCTCATCACGGCGAGGCGATTGGCCATCGTCATCGCTTCTTCCTGGTCGTGCGTCACCATGATGCAGGTGACGCCCACCGAGTCGAGAATGTTGACCAGCTCGATCTGCGTGCGCTGACGGATCTGCTTGTCGAGCGCGGACATCGGCTCGTCGAGCAGAAGCAGCTTCGGGCGCTTCACGAGGCTGCGCGCGAGCGCGACGCGCTGCTGCTGGCCGCCCGACAACTGATGCGGCTTGCGCTTGGCGAACTTCGCCATCTGCACGAGTTCGAGCGCGTTGTTGACGCGGTCCTTGAGTTCGCCGCCTTTTACGCCTTCCTGTTTCAGCCCGAACGCGACGTTCGACTCCACACTCATGTGCGGAAAGAGCGCGTAGGACTGGAACATCATGTTGACCGGCCGGTTGTACGGCGGCATCTTCGCGAGATCTTCGCCGTCGATCAGGATCTGCCCTTCGGTCACGGATTCGAGTCCGGCGAGCATGCGCAGCAGCGTCGACTTGCCGCAGCCCGAGCTGCCGAGCAGCGCGAACAGTTCGCCCTTCTTCACCGACAGATTCACGCCCCGCACGGCCGTCGTCTCGCCGAATTTCTTCACGACGTCGACGATCCGCACGAAGTTGTCGTCCGTGTTCTGGGCCGACGGGAGACCGCCCGGCTCGCGCCGGCCGGCATTAGGCGCTGCCTTCACTGCGCTCGACTGCTCACTCATGATTGCCTGTTCGACTCCTTGCTTCGATGCGTCTTTCGTGACTCGCCCGCCGAACGTTGCGCGTTGCGGTCACGAACAAAGCCCCCGGAGGTCCAGGGGCTTCGTCGTTTCAAAAGAATAACCGGCTTGCCAGTTTCATCGGCCGGACTTGAATTCTGTCCAGAGCCGCGTCTGCAGGCGCTGGATTTCCGGCGGCAGCGGCTTCAGCAGGAACAGCGTCTTGATGACGTCCTGCGGCGGATACACGGCCGGATCGTTCGCCACGTCCTTGTCCACGTACTTGCGCGCTTCGAGGTTCGCGCTCGGGTAGTACACGGCGTTCGTGATCGCGGCGTGAACCTGCGGCGTCTCGATGTAGTTGATCCACTCGTGCGCGGCCTCCTTGTTCTTGGCGTCCTTCGGAATCGCCATCACGTCGAACCAAACCGGCGCGCCGCCCTTCGGAATGTAGTACTCGATCTTGAACGGCTTCTTCGCGTCGACGGCGCGATGCTTCGCGATCACGACATCGCCCGACCAGCCGTAGGTGAAGCAGATGTCGCCGCCGACCATGTCGTTGATGTAGCCCGACGAGTTGAACTGCGTGATGTACGGACGGATCTTCTTCATCATCGCGAGCGCGTCACGATAGTCGGCCGGGTTCGTGCTCATCGGATCCTTGCCGATGTAATGCAGCGCCGCCGCGAACATCTGGTCCGGCGCGTCGAGCACGGAGACGCCGCACGCCTTCAGCTTCGAGATGTTCTCGGGCTTGAAGAGGATGTCCCAGTTGTTCAGCTCGACGTTCGGACCGAGGATCTGCTTCGCCTTGTCGACGTTGTAGCCGAGACCCGTCGTGCCGTAGGCCCAGGGCACCACGTACTTGTTGCCGGGGTCCGCGCCCTCGACGAGCTTCATCAGGTCGGGATCGAGATACTTGAGATTGGGCAGTTTCGACTTGTCGAGCGGCGCGAAGATGTTCGCGGCGATCTGCTTGCCGGCGTAGTTGCTCGTCGGCACGACGATGTCATAGCCCGAACGGCCGGTGAGCAGCTTGGCCTGCAGGGTGTCGTCGCTGTCGTAGTTGTCGTACTTCACCTTGATGCCGGTCTGCTTGGTGAAGTTGGGAATCGTGTCCTTGGCGATATAGTCAGACCAGTTGTAGACATTCAACTGCGTGTCCTTCGCGGATGCCGCGAGCGGAGTCAACATCGCGGCGCATGCCAGAGCGCCCGCCAGCTTGGCCGTGCGGCTCGCCAGTTTCTCGTTCATTTCGATTCTCCCTTGTTCCGACGTGTCCCGACGTCGTGCCGCGCGGACCCGGCGCATTGTCCCATCGCCGATTGACCCGCGACTCCCTTAAAACCCCGAAAACTACCATTAAACGCAAGCGCGACAAAAAACTAATGCGCTGCTTGTCGCGCAAAATGCACACGCCCTTGCGCTGCGCCGCCGCAGTCTTGCCACGCGGGCTTCTCCAGGGCTTGGCGCCGCTTGCGGACGGCTAGAAAGAGCGCGCATTTTAGCCCCTAATCGGCTGCTGCGGCACCTGATAAAACCACACTCGTCAAAGTGACACGCAAGCGTAAGCCCATTGCAATGTCATTATTCGTGATCGGCCGCCTGCATCCCTTCGCGTCGTCGTTTCGTATCTCTTTTGGAGCGACGGAAACGGGATGAGCCCGGGCGTCCGAGCCTGACGAGCTTTGACGAATAGCCAGCGGAACAGTTGTTGCGAGCCAATTCGACGTGCGCCGCGAAATGCGGCGTCTTCCGGACCGGCAACGCACGCGCTTCGACCGACACGACGCCGCCGTTGCATCGCTATTCGAGGCCGCCTACCGCATGAATACCCATCCGTCCGTGCTCGCCCAGCTTTCAGCCGCGAAACCCGGCGCGCAGTCGCCCGCGGCAGGCCGCGAGGACCGGCAACGGGCGCCTCGGCCGCGCGGGCGCTGGTATTCGTTCGCCGGCGCGGGCGCGCTCGTGGCCATCGGCTATATGGATCCCGGCAACTGGGCGACGGCGCTCGCGAGCGGCGCGCGCTACGGCTACTCGCTGCTGTTCGTGGTGCTGCTCGCGAGCCTCATGGGCATGCTGCTGCAATGGATTGCGTCGCGCCTGGGCGTCGTGACGGGGCGCGATCTCGCGCAGTTGTGCCGCGAACGCTACAGCCGCCGCATGACGCTCGTGCTGTGGATCGCGTGCGAGATCGCGATCATCGCGTGCGATGTTGCCGAGGTCGTCGGCAGCGCGGTCGCCTTGCAGATGCTTTTCGGCGTCTCGCTCACCGCGGGCGTGCTGATCTCGGCGGTCGCGACCTTCGCGATGCTCGCGCTGCAAAGCCGCGGCGAGCGCCCGTTGCGGCGGGCCGTGTCGACGCTGATTTTCTTCGTGAGCCTTTGCTTCGTGATCGAGCTCGCGCTGGCGCATCCGGTCTGGGGCGACGCGGTGCGCGGGCTCGCCCCGTCGCGCGAGCTGCTGCGCGATGCCGGCATGCTCTGGCTCGCCGCCGGCGTGCTCGGCGCGACGGTCATGCCGCACAACCTCTACCTGCACTCGGCGCTCGTCAAAGACCACGCGAGCGCGGGCGACGACGCCACCATCGGGCGCACGCTGCGCGGCGTGAACATCGACACGTTCGGCTCGCTCGGGCTCGCGTTCATCGTCAATGCTTCGCTGCTGGTGGTCGCGGCGGCCGTCTTTCACGCGAACGGCCACACCGGTGTCGACGATCTCGCCGATGCGCACCGTCTCCTCGCGCCGCTCGTCGGCAGTCACTGGGCGGGCGTCGTGTTCGCGACCGCGCTGCTCGCGTGCGGCCTGAACGCGACGGTCACCGGCACGCTCGCCGGCCAGGCGGTGATGGAAGGCTTTCTGCGCCTCAGGATGGCCCGCTGGGCGCGAGCGCTGCTGACGCGCGGCCTCGCGATCGGCCCGGCGCTCGTCGCGGTCGGAAGCTTCGGCCAGCATGGCTCGAACACGCTGCTGGTCGCGACGCAGGTCGTGTTGAGCCTGCAATTGCCGCTCGCGGTGATTCCGCTCGTGCGCTTCGCCTCCGATGCCGGGCTGATGGGCCGCTGGCGCGTCGCGCGTGTGCCGCTCGCGCTGGCGTGGGCATGCGCGGGCGTGATCGTCGCGTTGAACGGAGCCATGCTCTGGCAGGCGGTTTTTTCACGCTGACATGTCGATTTCGTGTCGATCTCGGGTTCGTGGCGCGTCTCGTGCTACCAAATCGCTTTTGCCCCTCGCCCTCGCCCTCGCCCGAACAGGACACGAATTACATGGCTCACGGCCCTCGATCGCCTTCCATCGAACATTCCCGCCGCTTTTCCGGCTGCGCGCGCACCGTCACGCTTTTGTGCGCCGGCCTGTGTGCGAGCGCAGCGGCTGACGCGACGGTCGCTGTTGTGCAGCCCGCGCGCGAAGCCGCCGCTTCTCAGCCGCTCGAACTGACGCTCCTCTATACCGACGACGACGCGAAAACACTGACCGTCGATGTCCCGAAGCAACTGATCGTGAACCTCACCAACGGCGATCTGCCGCCCGCGCCGCTCACGCTCGAACGCGATCCGAACGTGCCGGACCGTCTGCGTCTCGCGCCGGGCCAATATCGACGAGTGCGCTTTTCCGCGCCGTGGCCCGATTCCGCGCGCGGCACGGTGAAAATCGATCCGGTCGGCTTCGATGCTTCGCCGATGCTCGTCACGATCAATCGCAGCGACACGCAGACTCAGGTTGCCGCCGCCGAAAAGCGCGAAGCGCAAGCCACGACGCCCGGACAACTCGCCAGCGCGACGGCTGCCGCGAACGCCGTCTCCACGCCGGCGTCCAGCACCGACACGCTGCTTTCCGGCCGCTTCTCGACGTTCGAGCCGATCTATTTCGCCGACGGCAAGAACGGCGACAACCTGGCGAAATTCCAGTTCAGCTTCAAATACCGCCTGCATCTGCCCGACGATCCGCGTTCGCGCGGCTTTCTGGACAATCTCTACTTCGGCTACACGCAGACGGCGATCTGGAATCTGTCCGCCGAATCCGTGCCGTTTCGCGACATCAGCTTTCAGCCGCAACTGTTCTACTACGTGGAGGACACCGGCTGGAAGAGCGCGCTCTTCACGCGCATGGGCGTGGCGGCGGGCATCGGGCACGAATCGAATGGCAAGAGCGGCGACGAATCGCGCGCGATCAACATCGCGTTCGTGCGTCCGACGTGGGATTTCGGCGATCTGAACAGCAATCACCTGACGCTTTCGCCGAAGTTCTACTACTACCTGTCGAGGGCCGGCAACGAGGACATCGCGGATTATCGCGGCTATGTCGATTTTCTCGTGAAGTACGGCAGTCCCGACGGCTGGCAGCTCGCGACGACACTGCGCAAAGGCACGAAGCACTGGTACGGCAGCGTGGAATCGCAACTGACGTATCCGCTCGCGAAGCTGATCGGCAGCGCGTGGGGCGGGTATCTCTTCCTGAGCTACTTCAACGGATACGGTGAGGACATCCTCGATTACAACCAGCGACATCACTGGATCGCCCGGATAGGCTACAGTATCGCCCGTTGAGTTTTTTTACGATTTTGAACGCCGCGTTGCCGCCCTTTTTGTTCGGCGCCGATGCGGCCACGAGTTAGCCCATGTCTTCGAATCTTCACGGTCTGCCCGATAGTCCCTGCATCGGCGTGTGCTCCACGCTCTTCGACGAAGTCTGCAAAGGCTGCGGCCGTACGGCCGGCGAGGTGTCCAACTGGGTGTTCCTCAACGACGAGGAAAAACGCGCGATCTGGGAGCGCATCACGCGCGAAGGAACGGCGATGCGGTTTCGCAACGACCGGCTCTGACCAGCAATACAAAAACGGCCCGCTCTTTCGAGACGGGCCGTTCTTTTGCAGCATGTGCGAGGCGGCAGATTACTGAATGCCCTGGCTCGACAGGAAATCCTCGTAATTCCCGCCGAAGTCACGCAGCGTGCCATCGGTCTTCACTTCAATGATGCGATTCGCCAGCCCGCTCACGAATTCGCGGTCGTGCGACACGAAGATCAGCGTGCCTTCGAACTTCTCCAGCGCGATCTGCAGCGATTCGATCGACTCCATGTCCATGTGGTTCGTCGGCTCGTCCATCAGCAGCACGTTGTGGCGGCCGAGCATCAGCTTGCCCCAGATCATGCGGCCCTTCTCGCCGCCCGACAGCACCTTCACGTTCTTCTTGATGTCGTCCGCGTTGAACAGCAGACGGCCGAGCGTGCCGCGCATCATCTGCTCGTCGTCGCCTTCCTTGCGGTATTGGTCGATCCACTCGGTCAGCGTCTCGTCCTTCGGAAACTCTTCGTACGTGTCCTGCGGCATGTAACCGACGTTCGCGTTCTCCGCCCACTTCACCGTGCCGTGATCCAGCTCCAGCGCGCCCTTGAGCGACTTGAGCAGCGTCGTCTTGCCCGCGCCGTTCTCGCCGATGATCGCGATACGCTCGCCCGGCTGAACCGACAGGCTGAAGTTCTGGAAGATCGTCCGGTCGTACTTCTTCGTGATGTCTTCCGCGACCACCGCGATGTTGTGCAGCTTCTTTTCGTACTCGAAGCGGATAAACGGGTTCTGACGCGACGACGGCTTGAATTCCTCGATCTTGATCTTGTCGATCATCTTCAGGCGGCTCGTTGCCTGACGCGCCTTCGACTTGTTCGCCGAGAAGCGGCGCACGAAGTCCTGCAGATCCGCCACGCGTTCCTTCGCCTTCTGGTTCGCGGCCTGCTGACGCTCGCGCGCCTGCGTCGACGCCAGCATGTAGTCGTCGTAATTGCCCGGCCAGACCTTCAGCGTGCCGTAGTCCATGTCCGCCATGTGCGTGCAGACCTGGTTCAGGAAGTGACGATCGTGGGAGATGATGATCATCGTCGAGTTGTACTGGTTGAGCACGTCTTCCAGCCAACGGATCGAGTTGATGTCGAGGTTGTTGGTCGGTTCGTCGAGCAGCAGGACGTCCGGCTTCGAGAACAGCGCCTGGGCGAGCAGCACGCGCAGCTTCCAGCCGGGCGCCACGTTGCTCATCGGACCGTTGTGATCGTTGATGTCGATGCCGATGCCCAGCAGCAACTCGCCTGCGCGGGCTTCGGCCGTGTAGCCGTCGTATTCGGCGAACTTGGCTTCGAGGTCGGCGGCGCGCATGTAGTCGTCGTCGGTCGCGTCCGGGTTCGCGTAGATCGCGTCGCGCTCGGTCATCGCGGCCCACATTTCGGTGTGGCCCATCATGACGACGTCGAGCACACGCATGTCTTCGTACGCGAACTGATCCTGACGCAGCTTGCCGAGACGGATGTTCGGCTCGAGCATGACGTTGCCGGAGCTCGGCTCCAGATCGCCGCCGAGGATCTTCATGAAAGTCGACTTGCCGCAGCCGTTCGCGCCGATCAAGCCATAGCGGTTGCCTTCGCCGAACTTGACCGAGATGTTCTCGAAGAGGGGCTTGGGCCCGAATTGCATGGTGATATTGGCGGTAGACAGCACGGCGCGTCCTTTTGAATGGGGTACGACGAAAAACCTAAGATTTTAGCAGCTTTTGGCAGGGTTTTGCCCTCGCTGGGCCCTTTGCGCGCTTCTCACTCCGGCGCAATTTGGTGCCGCATCATGAAAAACGGGGCGCGGCGATGAAGCCACACCCCGTGCGTAAAGCGCCGAGCCGCCCGCGGCGGCCGCGCCGCTCGCGTTACGTGCGCTCGGCGATAAACGCCTTCACCACGCCTGCATCGGCAGAGACGATATCGAACCTTTGTGGCAGTTTTTCAAGCCCCACGAACGCCGACGGCCGCTCCGGCTCGCGATTGAGCGCCTCGCGGATCGTCTCGCCGAACTTGATCGGCTGCGCGGTTTCCAGAACGATCATCGGCACGCCGGGCTTCAGATTTTCGCGCGCGACCTTCACGCCGTCGGCGGTGTGCGTGTCGATCATCGTGTGATAGCGCTCGAACACGTCGCGGATGGTCTTCACGCGGTCGTCGTGATCGCTCTTGCCCGACACGAACCCGAACTCCTTCACGCGCGCGAAGTCGCCGCTCGCGGCGAGGTCGAAGCCGCCCTTCTCTTCGACGTCGCGGAACAGTTGCAGCACGCGCGCCGGATCGCGGCCGAGCAGGTCGTACACGAAGCGCTCGAAATTCGACGCCTTCGAAATATCCATGCTCGGGCTGGTCGTGTGATACGTCTCCGCCGCGCCGCGCACGCGATACACGCCCGTCTTGAAGAACTCGTCGAGCACGTCGTTCTCGTTGGTCGCGACGACGAGCTGATCGATCGGCAAGCCCATCATGCGCGCGATATGTCCCGCGCACACGTTGCCGAAGTTGCCCGAGGGCACCGTGAACGACACGCGTTCGTCGTTGCTCTTCGTCGCGGCGAAATAGCCCTTGAAGTAGTACACGACTTGCGCGACGACGCGCGCCCAGTTGATCGAATTGACCGTGCCGATCTTGTGCTTCGCCTTGTACGCGTGATCGTTCGAGACGGCCTTGACGATGTCCTGGCAGTTGTCGAAGTTGCCCTCGACCGCCAGATTGAAGATGTTCGGATCTTGCAGCGAGAACATCTGCGCGGTCTGGAACGCGCTCATCTTCTTGTGCGGCGAAAGCATGAACACGCGCACGCCGGTCTTGCCGCGCATCGCGTATTCGGCGGCGCTGCCGGTGTCGCCCGAGGTCGCGCCGAGAATGTTCAGCGTCTCGCCGTGCTTCTCCAGCGCGTACTCGAACAGATTGCCGAGCAGTTGCATCGCCATGTCCTTGAAGGCGAGCGTCGGACCGTTCGACAGTTCCAGCAGCGAGATCGTCGTGCCGTTTTCCTCGCCGAGCGTCTTCAAAGGCGTGATCTGCACCGCGCTCTCTTCGTGGCGCACGTTGCTGTACACCTGCGCCGTGTAGGTCTTGCGCGTGAGCGAGCGCAGGTCCTCGGCGGGAATGTCGTCGCTGAACTTCGACAGCACTTCGAACGCCAGGTCCGCGTACGACAGCGTGCGCCAGTGCGCGAGTTCATCGGCGCTGACTTTTGGATATTCCGCCGGCAGATAGAGGCCGCCGTCTTTGGCGAGGCCGCCCAGCAGGATATCGGAGAACGTGTGGCGCTCGTTCGTGCCGGCGCCGCGCGTCGAAATGTAGTTCATCGTGCGTCCTTAGTTGAGCGCTTCCATGCGCAGCTTCGTCACCTTCGAGACGACCGTGGACAGCGCCTCGATCTGCCCGATCGCCGCGTTCACGTTCTTTTCCAGCGTCTCGTGCGTGATGAGGATGATGTCCGTCTCGCCCTTGTTCGCGCCGTCGACTTCTTCCGATTCCTTCTGCAGCAAGGCGTCGATGGAAATGCCCTTGTCCGCGAGAATGCGCGTGATGTTCGCGAGCACGCCCGTCACGTCCGCGACGCGCAGACGCAGGTAGTAGCCGCTCGTCACTTCGTCGATCGGCAAAATGGGCGTGTTCGAGAGACTGTCCGGCTGGAACGCCAGATGCGGTACGCGGTGTTCCGGATCGGCCGTATGTAGGCGCGTCACGTCGACGAGATCCGCGACCACGGCCGAAGCCGTGGGCTCCGCGCCCGCGCCCTTGCCGTAGTACAGCGTGGTGCCGACCGCGTCGCCGTGCACGACGACCGCGTTCATCGCGCCTTCCACGTTCGCGAGCAGGCGCTTGGCGGGAATCAGCGTCGGATGCGTGCGCAACTCGATGCCCTTCTCCGACCGCCGCGCGATACCGAGCAGCTTGATGCGATAACCCAAGTCTTCCGCGTAACGAATGTCGATCGCGGCAAGCTTGCTGATGCCTTCCACATACGCGCGATCGAACTGCACCGGCACGCCGAACGCGATCGCGCTCATGATCGTGACCTTGTGCGCCGCGTCGACGCCTTCGATGTCGAAGGTCGGATCGGCTTCGGCGTAACCGAGCTCCTGCGCGGCTTTCAGCGCGGTCGCGAAGTCGAGCCCGCGGTCGCGCATCTCCGAGAGAATGTAGTTCGTCGTGCCGTTGATGATGCCCGCGATGTACTCGATGCGGTTCGCCGTCAGCCCTTCGCGCAGCGCCTTGATGATGGGGATGCCGCCCGCCACCGCCGCTTCGAACGCGACCATCACGCCCTTCGCGCGCGCGGCCTCGAAAATCTCCGTGCCGTGGACCGCGAGCAGCGCCTTGTTGGCCGTCACGACATGCTTGCCGTTCGCGATCGCGCGCAGCACCAGCTCGCGCGCGAAACCCGTGCCGCCGATCATTTCGCACACGATGTCGATGGAAGGATCGTCGACGACCGCGTTGAAGTCGCCCGTCAGCGCGATGCCTGCCTGCTTCGCGGCTTCGGCCTTCGCCGGCGTGCGCACCGCGACGCGCGCGATTTCGATGCCGCGTCCCGCACGTCGTTTGATTTCTTCCTGGTTACGGCGCAGCACCGTGAAGGTGCCGCTGCCCACCGTGCCGAAGCCCAAAAGTCCTACTTTGATCGGTTCCATGCAGCGCGAGTCTTTAAAAGAGAGATTAAGCGGAATGCCGTTTTCGATAGCCGTCGAGGAAGCGCGCGATGCGATTGATCGAATCCGCGAGATCGTCGACGTTCGGCAGGAAAACCACGCGGAAGTGATCCGGCGTCGGCCAGTTGAAGCCCGTGCCCTGCACGAGCAGCACGCGCTCTTCGAGCAGCAGGTCGGTGATGAACTGCTGGTCGTCCTGGATCGGGTACATCTTCGGATCGAGCTTCGGGAACATGTACAGCGCGGCTTGCGGCTTCACGCAGGTCACGCCCGGAATCGCCGTGAGCATGTCGTACGCGAGCTCGCGCTGCTTGAAGAGACGCCCGCCCGGCAAGATCAGGTCGTTGATGCTCTGATAGCCGCCGAGCGCCGTTTGGATTGCGTACTGGCCGGGCACGTTCGGGCACAGGCGCATCGACGCGAGAATGCCGAGACCTTCGAGATAATCCTTCGCGCGGCGGCGGTTCTCTTCGATCAGCCCGGAAATCGCCATCCAGCCCGCGCGATAACCGCACGAGCGGTAACTTTTCGAGAGACTGTTGAACGTAACCGTGATGACGTCTTCGGACAGGGCGGCCATTGCCGTATGCGTCTGGCCGTCGTAGACGATCTTGTCGTAGACCTCGTCGGCGAAAATGATCAGGCCGTGCTCGCGCGCGATCGCGATCAGTTCGCGCAGCAGGTCGTCAGAGTACAGCGCGCCGGTCGGATTGTTCGGGTTGATGACGACGAGCGCCTTGGTATTCGGCGTGATCTTCGCGCGGATGTCGTCGAGATCGGGCATCCAGCCGTTGCTCTCGTCGCACATGTAGTGGCGCGGCGTGCCCGACGACAGGCTCACCGCAGCCGTCCAGAGCGGATAGTCCGGCGCCGGCAGCAGCACTTCGTCGCCGTCGTTCAGGAGCGCCTGCATCGCCATGACGATCAGCTCGGACGCCCCGTTGCCGATGTAGATATCGTCCAGTTCGACGCCCGTCACGCCCTTTTGCTGCGTGTAATGCATGATCGCCTTGCGCGCAGCGAACACACCCTTCGAATCCGAATAGCCCGACGAACCCGGCAGGTTGCGGATCATGTCCTGAATGATCTCGTCCGGCGCTTCGAAGCCGAACGGGGCCAGATTGCCGATATTCAGCTTGATGATGCGATGCCCTTCCTCTTCGAGGCGCTTCGCGTGTTCGAGCACGGGCCCGCGAATGTCGTAACAGACGTTTTGCAGCTTGTTGGATTTGAGAATCGGTTTCACGACTGGCGCTCTGTGTCTGGTGTGAATGCGGACTGGTTTCCGGATGTCGGTCAGGTGCGGCTCGGTTTTGCAGACAGCCAGCCTGGCGCGCGGAAAGCGTACGGGCGTGGTGCGAAAAACCAAAGGGTGAAGCGGCTCGCCCGGACGGCTCGCACTTTCCCGAGCACCGAACGATGCATTTTAGACGCCGCGCCAGGTAAGGCACGGGCGATGCGGACCGGATTGCGTGCCGGCGGCGGCTTGTGGCGGCACGCAAGCGCAACGGGCGGCGCACGAGCGAGCCCGGCAGCCGAAAAGTTATAATTTACTGATTATGGCCCAGTTCCGCAATGCACCAATCGAATGCGCCGAAAGGGGCGCAAACGGCGTTGCACCTGCGCCTGACGGACCTTTTCCACTATTCCTTGCCGGATCATTGTTTTGAAACTGCACCAGGATTCCAATAGCGCGCTCAACACCATCACGAGCTACGGAGACGGATTCGTGGCGATCAATCTCCAAAGGCACGAAAGCAGCGTGATCGTCATGCCCGAGACGCCGGTTGCGGCGTGGCCGGTGTCGTCGTTCGAGGCGCTCACGCCGGAGCATTTCGACGCGCTCGTCGAGGCGGCGCCAGAAGTCGTCATTTTCGGCAGCGGATCGCGGCTGCGTTTTCCGCATCCGCGCCTCACGGCGCAACTGGCGAAGCACCGTATCGGCGTCGAGACGATGGATTTCGGCGCGGCCTGCCGCACGTACAACATATTGATGTCCGAAGGCCGGCGGGTCGCCGCCGCGCTCTTGATCGAAGAGCCGGCGAAGCGCTAAGGAAACACTAAGGAAGCGCTGGCAGACTCCTGCCGCCCGTCCGATAAAGGCGCGAGCCGGCGTCTGGCGCGGGATCAAATTTGACGGGAGGCAGCCGGGCGTGCGCTACACTCCCGCCCGGCATCCGTCTTTACAGGATGCGGGGCGCGGCGCGAACGCATCGATCGGGTGATCGCCGGGAGGGATTCGCGGCGCTCATCGGCCCGAACGTGCATGCAGAAGCTGCAGTCTCGCCCAGCACGTATCCGCCACCCAATTCGTTTCACTAGCGCCGCACATCGCGGCATCGGACAGGTCGACTTCATGAACGATACGCCTACCCGGCTACCGCTCACGCGTCTTTCGCTCATTCTTCTCCTTCTCGCGCTCGCGATCATCTGGTTCGCGCCGCTCGGGTATCGCCATCTCGTGCCGAGCGATGAAGGCCGCTACGCCGAAATGGCGCGCGAGATGTTCGTGACCGGCGACTGGATCACGCCGCGCTACAACGGCTACAAGTATTTCGAGAAGCCGCCGTTGCAAACCTGGGCGAACGCGCTCACATTCGCGTGGTTCGGCATCGGAGAATGGCAGGCGCGGCTCTATACGGCGCTCACGGGCTTCGCGGGCGTGCTGCTCGTCGGCTATACCGGCACGCGCGTGTTCAACGCCGTGACGGGCTTCGCCGCCGCGGTCATCCTCGCGACGTGCCCGTACTGGAACCTGATGGGCCACTTCAACACGCTCGACATGGGCCTGTCGTTCTGGATGCAGCTCACGCTCTGCGCGCTCCTGCTCGCCCAGCGCCCCGGCCTGCCGACGCGCGAAGTGCGCCTCTGGATGTGGCTCTGCTGGGCCGGAATGGGCGCCGCCGTGCTGTCGAAAGGTCTCGTCGGCCTGATCCTGCCGGGCGCGGTCCTCGTCCTCTATTCGCTCGTATCGCGCGATTGGGCGTTGTGGAAGCGGCTCTATATCGGCAGCGGGCTGATCGTGTTCCTGATCGTGACCGGCCCCTGGTTCGCGCTCGTGCAGATGAAGAACCCCGAGTTCTTCAACTTCTTCTTCATCGTCCAGCAGTTCAAGCGCTACCTGACGCCCGAGCAGAACCGCCCCGGCGCGTTCTACTATTTCGTGCCCGTGTTGATCGTGGGTTTCCTGCCGTGGCTGTCGATCGCCTTTCAGAGCGTGCGCCACGGACTGAAAACGCCGCGCCAGCCCAACGGCTTCGCGCCCGTCACGATGCTGCTGATCTGGTCGGCGTTCATCTTCCTGTTCTTCAGC
This sequence comes from Caballeronia temeraria, assembly GCF_001544795.2. Taxonomy (GTDB): domain Bacteria; phylum Pseudomonadota; class Gammaproteobacteria; order Burkholderiales; family Burkholderiaceae; genus Caballeronia; species Caballeronia temeraria. Next base: position 152,015 of record NZ_FCOI02000010.1, read on the forward strand.
GCGTCGCATTCGAAGCTCATTTCCTACGTGCTGCCGATCGCCCCGGCGCTTGCGCTCGTGATCGGGCTCTATTTGCCGTCGCTGACGAAGACGCAGTACCGCATGCATCTGATCGGCTATGCGGTGTTTCTGATCGCCGCGGCGTTCGGCGCGATCTTCCTTGGCCGCGCTGGCAGCGCCAATACGCCGAATGCGCTCTATCGCGAATTCCAGATCTGGGTGTACGCGGGGCTCGCCGTCGCGTTCGCCGTGACGATATTCGCGCTCTGGCTGAACCGGCGCAGCGTGCTCGCGGGCGCGGCCGGACTGGGCGCGGCGTGGCTGCTGCTCGGCACGATCGCGGGCTCGGGCCACGACGTCTTCGGCACGCAGAGTTCCGGCGTGCAGCTCGTTCCCGCCGTGAAGGCCGCGATGGCCAAGCTGCCGCCCGACACGCCCTTCTATTCGATCGCGAAGCTCGACCACACGATGCCCTTCTACCTCGGCCATACGATGATCATGGTCGGCGAAGCGGACGAGCTGACCTTCGGCGTGCAGACCGAGCCGCAAAAATGGGTGCCGAGCATCGACGAATGGGTCAAGGTGTGGGATTCGGAACGCTACGCGCTCGCGCTGATGCCGCCCGGCCGCTACGACGAACTCATGGCACGCCACGTGCCCATGCAGGTGATCGCCCGCGACGAGCGCCGCGTGATCGTGGAGAAACCGCAGCCGTGAGCGCGGTTTTTTCTCTCGCGAGCGATGCTGCACTGCACGATCGTTCGGCATTTCGCCCTGAACCGAGTATCCTTGTTCCGCATTTGAAAAACGCGCGATGAACCCGATTTCCTTTATTTGCATCGTCATCGGCGTATCGTTGAACGCATGCGCCCAGCTTCTGCTCAAAGCCGGCGTGAACGCGGTGGGCCATTTCGACATGACGCCCGCCAACATTCTGCCGGTCGGCATCAAGATCGCGACGCAGTGGCCCATCATCGGCGGGCTCGCGTGTTATGTGCTGAGCGTCGTCGTGTGGATCGTCGGGCTGTCGCGCGTGGACGTGTCGATCGCCTATCCGATGCTCTCGCTCGGCTACGTCGTCAACGCGTTCGCCGCGTGGTATCTGTTCGGCGAAGTGATGTCGATGCAGCGGCTCATCGGTATCGGCATCATTCTGATCGGCGTCGTGGTGCTCGCGCGCGGCTGACGCGCCCAGCGAGGCATCGCCCGGATCCATTCATTTTCTTAAACGCATAGTCCATGACTCAAACAACGCGGCCGTTTTTGCCTTTCGTGAAGCCCGACATCGACGAAGAAACCATTCAGGGCGTCGTCGACGTGCTGCGCTCGGGCTGGATCACGACCGGGCCGCAGAATCAGCAGTTCGAGGCCGAGTTGTCGGCCTACGTGGGCGGCCGCCCGGTGCGCGCGTTCAACTCGGGCACCTGCACGATGGAAATTGGCTTGCGCATCGCGGGCGTCGGTCCCGGCGATGAAGTCATCACCACGCCGATGACCTGGGTCTCGACGGCGAACGTAATCCTCGAAGTCGGCGCGACGCCGGTGTTCGTCGATATCGATCCGGTCACGCGCAACATCGACCTGAACCTGCTCGAACGCGCGATCACGCCGCGCACGAAGGCGATCATGCCGGTGTATCTGGCGGGCCTGCCCGTCGACATGGACAAGCTCTACGAGATTGCGCGCGCCCACAAGCTGCGCGTGATCGAGGACGCCGCGCAGGCGTTCGGCTCGAGCTGGAAAGGCGAGCGCATCGGCGCGATCGGCGACATCGTGTCGTTCAGCTTCCACGCGAACAAGAACGTGACGTCGATCGAAGGCGGCGCGCTCGTCATGAACAACGAGGACGAGGCGGAACTCGCGCGCAAATATCGTTTGCAGGGCATCACGCGCACCGGCTTCGACGGCATGGACTGCGACGTGCTCGGCGGCAAGTACAACCTGACGGACGTCGCGGCACGCGTGGGGCTCGGCTCGCTGCGGCGCGTCGAAAGCCTCACGCAGCAGCGTCGTGAGCTTGCGCGCCTCTATTTCGATGCCTTCGAAGGCAGCGCGGCGGTCGCGCTCGGCGTAGGTCTGCCAATTCAGAACTTCACCGATCACAACTGGCACATGTTCCAGATCGCGCTGCCGCTGGAAAAGCTCAAGCTCACGCGCGCGGAATTCATGGCGCAACTGAAGGAGCGCAACGTCGGAAGCGGCGTGCACTATCCGGCGCTGCACCTGTTCACGCTGTATCGCGCGCGCGGATTCAAGGAAGGCATGTTCCCGCATGCGGAGCGCTACGGCGCGTCGAACGTGACGCTGCCGCTCTTTCCGGGCATGAGCGCCGAAGACGTGACGCACGTCGTCAAGTCCATCGACGACATCTGCGAGCAGTTCGGACACAACGGGTAACACGGACCATCAAGGACAATCAGCGCAACATGAGTCATTTCGATTTTCCGGCGACGTCCCCCGAGCTTTCGGTGATCATCCCGGTGTACAACGAGGAGGACGGCCTCGCCGCCCTCTTTCAGCGCCTCTATCCGGCGCTCGACGCGCTCGGCACGTCGTATGAGGTGATCTTCATCAACGACGGCAGCCGCGACAAATCCGCCGCGCTGCTCGCGCAGCAATTCCACGCGCGGCCCGACACCACGCGCGTCATTCTGCTCAACGGCAATTACGGCCAGCACATGGCGATTCTCGCGGGCTTCGAGCAATCGCGCGGCGAGATCGTCGTCACGCTCGATGCCGACCTGCAGAATCCGCCCGAGGAAATCGGCAAGCTCGTCGAAAAGATGCGCGAGGGGTACGACTATGTCGGCACCATTCGTCAGCAACGGCAGGACAGCCTGTGGCGCAAGAAGGCGTCGCGCGCGATGAACCGTCTGCGCGAGCGCATCACCAAGATTCGCATGACGGACCAGGGCTGCATGCTGCGCGCGTACAGCCGCCATATCATCGATACGATCAATCGCTGCGGCGAAATCAACACCTTCATTCCGGCGCTCGCGTACACCTTCGCGCAGAACCCGATCGAAGTCGATGTCGCCCACGAAGAGCGTTTCGCGGGCGAATCAAAGTACTCGCTCTATAGCCTCATCCGCCTGAATTTCGATCTCGTCACCGGCTTTTCGGTGGTGCCGCTGCAATGGCTGTCGTTCATCGGCGTGATTCTGTCGGTCGGCTCGGCGGGCCTGTTCCTGCTGCTGTTGATTCGCCGCTTCATGTTCGGCGCGGAAGTCCAGGGTGTGTTCACCCTCTTCGCCATCACGTTCTTCATGCTCGGCGTAATCATCTTCGCGCTCGGGCTGCTCGGCGAATACATCGGGCGGATCTATCAGCAGGTGCGTGCGCGGCCGCGTTATCTCGTGCAGACCATTCTCGAACAGCGCGACGGCGTGTCGGTCGCGGCCAAGCCGCTGCAGGATGCCGTTCAGCAGGTGGTTGCCGTCACGCGTGAGGAAGGCGGCCGATGAAACCGCGCGCAGTCGTCTTCGCCTACCACAATGTCGGCGTGCGCTGCCTGCAGGTGCTGCTCGCGCGCGGCGTCGATGTCGCGCTCGTCGTCACGCACGAAGACAGCGCGAGCGAGAACATCTGGTTCGGCAGCGTCGCGCAGGTCGCGGCGGAACACGGCATCGACACGATCACGCCCGCCGATCCGAAGTCGCCCGAACTGTTCGATATCGTCGAAAAGATCGCGCCGGACTTCATCTTCTCGTTCTACTACCGGAACATGCTGCCGGTCTCGCTGCTCTCGCTCGCGCGGCGCGGCGCGTACAACATGCATGGCTCGCTCCTGCCGAAGTATCGCGGCCGCGTGCCGACGAACTGGGCCGTGATCAACGGCGAGACCGAAGCCGGCGCGACGCTGCATGAAATGCTGGAGAAGCCCGACGCAGGCGCGATCCTCGCGCAAACGCCAGTGCCCATTCTCCCCGACGACACCGCGGCGCAAGTCTTCGACAAGACCGTCGTCGCCGCCGAGCAGACGCTCTGGCGCGTGCTGCCCGCCTTGCTCGCGGGCGAAGCGCCGCATCTGCCGAACGACCTCGCGTCGGGCAGCTATTACGGCGGACGCAAGCCGGAAGATGGCCGCATCGACTGGTCGCAGCCCGCTCAACGTGTCTATAACCTGATTCGCGCGGTCGCGCCGCCTTATCCGGGCGCTTTCACGGATATCGGCGCGGATCGTTTCATCGTCGCGCGGGCGCGGCTCGTGCCCGAAACGGGCGCGCCGGGCGTATCCCCCGAAAGACTCCGTGAGTTGCGGGGTTTGCCCCCGGGCCTAAGGGTGGCGGATAATGCGCTGTTTGGCGTCTGCGGCGATGGCCGCGTCATCGCCATCCACGAATTGCGTCATCGGCCACTGAACGCCGGCGCGCAACCGTCGGGCGAAGAACGCACCGTCGATCCCGCCGAATTCGGCCGAATCATTCAATCCTCTCGTCATTCATGAAAAAAGTTCTGATCCTGGGTGTCAACGGCTTTATCGGCCATCACCTGTCCAAGCGCATCCTCGAAACCACCGACTGGGAAGTCTTCGGGATGGACATGCAAACCGACCGCCTGGGCGACCTCGCGAATCACGAGCGGATGCATTTCTTCGAAGGCGACATCACGATCAACAAGGAGTGGGTCGAGTATCACGTGAAGAAGTGCGACGTGATCCTGCCGCTCGTCGCGATCGCCACGCCCGCCACCTACGTGAAGCAGCCGCTGCGCGTGTTCGAGCTGGACTTCGAAGCGAACCTGCCGATCGTCCGCTCGGCCGTGAAGTACGGCAAGCATCTGGTGTTTCCGTCGACGTCCGAGGTGTACGGCATGTGCACCGACGAGCAGTTCGATCCGGAAAACTCCGTGCTCTCGTACGGTCCGATCAACAAGCCACGCTGGATCTACGCGTGCTCGAAGCAGCTCATGGACCGCGTGATCTGGGGCTACGGCATGGAGGGGCTGAACTTCACCCTCTTCCGTCCGTTCAACTGGATCGGACCGGGCCTCGACTCGATCTACACGCCGAAGGAAGGTTCGTCGCGCGTCGTGACGCAGTTCCTCGGGCACATCGTGCGCGGCGAGAACATCAGTCTCGTCGACGGCGGCGCTCAAAAGCGCGCCTTCACCGACATCGACGACGGCATCGGCGCGCTGATGAAGATCATCGAGAACAAGGGCGGCGTGGCGTCGGGCAAGATCTACAACATCGGCAATCCGACAAACAACTTCTCGGTGCGCGAACTCGCGAACAAGATGCTCGCGCTCGCGAACGAGTTCCCCGAGTATTCGGACAGCGCGAAGAACGTGCAGCTCGTCGAGACGTCGTCGGGTGCGTACTACGGCAACGGCTATCAGGACGTGCAGAACCGCGTGCCGAAGATCGACAACACGATGCAGGAACTCGGCTGGGCGCCGCAAGCGACCATGGACGACGCGCTGCGCAAGATCTTCGAAGCGTACCGCGGGCATGTGGGCGAAGCCCGCAAGCTGGTGGAACAGGCGTAAGGCGCGCGCGTGGCCCGCATCGTTCTGAAAATCGACGTCGATACGCTGCGCGGCACGCGCGAGGGCGTGCCCAACCTCGGGCGTCTGCTCGACAAGTACAGCGCCCGCGCGACGTTCCTCTTCAGCCTCGGCCCGGATCACACCGGCTGGGCGCTGCGGCGCGTCTTCCGGCCGGGCTTTCTGAAGAAGGTGTCGCGCACGTCGGTGGCCGAGCACTACGGCGTGAAGACGCTCATGTACGGCGTGCTGCTGCCGGGGCCGGACATCGGGCGGGAAGCGGTGTCGGAAATGCGCGCCATCCACGAGGCCGGCTTCGAATGCGGCATCCATACGTGGGATCACGTCTACTGGCAGGACAACGTGCGCGGGCGCGATCGCGACTGGACCGTCGCGCAGATGCAGCAGAGCCATGCGCGTTTCATCGAGATTTTCGGCGGGCCGCCCGTCACGCACGGCGCGGCCGGCTGGCAGATGAACGGCTACGCGTTCGAACAGATCGACGCATGGGGCATGCGCTACGCATCCGACGGGCGCGGCCACACGCCGTACATCCCCGTGCTCGATGGCCGCACGCTGAATCACATCCAGATGCCCACCACGCTGCCGACGCTCGACGAAGTGCTCGGCGTGGACGGCGTCGACGAAAGCAATGTCGCGGCGCACGTGCTGCGCCACACGGCGAACAATCCGCACGATCAGGTGTTCACGCTGCACGCCGAGCTCGAAGGCCAGAAGCTCGCGCCCGTGTTCGAGCAACTGCTGGCCGGCTGGCGCGCGCAGGGACACAGCTTCGCCACGATGGGCGACTACCATGCGACGCTGGACCGCTTGTCGCTGCCCACGTACCCTGTGACGTGGGGCGAAATTCCGGGCCGCGCGGGCGAACTCATCGTCCAGCCGGGCTGAAGCGGCGCGTGGCCGCTTGCGAATCGCCCCCGTTTTTCTCACCAACAAACCAGAACAACCGGAGAAACCTACGTGTCAGTTGCAGTCGACCAGCCCGTTCCCGATTTCACCGCACCCGCGACGGGTGGCGAGTTCACCCTGTCCTCCTTGCGCGGCAGGAAAGTCGTGCTTTTCTTCTACCCGAAGGACAACACGCCGGGCTGCACGACCGAAAGCCTGGGGTTTCGCGACCACTACGATCAGTTCAGAGCGGCCGGCGCGGAAGTGGTCGGGATTTCGCGTGACAGCGTGAAATCGCACGACAACTTCAAGGCGAAGCTGGAGCTGCCGTACACACTGGTTTCCGATAGCGACGAAGCCATCTGCTCGCTCTTCGATGTCATCAAAATGAAGAAAATGTATGGCAAGGAAGTGCGTGGCGTGGAGCGCTCGACCTTCCTCGTCGACGCGAAAGGCGTGCTTCGGCGCGAGTTCCGCGGCGTCAAGGTGCCAGGCCACGTAGCGGCGATCGTCGAGGCTGTACAAGCGATTTGAGGCACGTTATATTGGTTCGCAATGAGCGCCTGTCCTCCCCATTTCCTTTCGTTTAGCGCGAGCCGCCGTGTACCCGCCGGTACGGTCGGCATGGATCCGGGCTATGTGGAGCCGGCAAGGGAAAGGCGCTCTGAAGTTGAAGTCAGCCGCTGGTTCCGGTAGTCGGAACGGCGGCTTTTTTATTTGGCGTCGCACAAAAGCCACGGTTGATCGGCTCGCGCGCGATGTGTTGCACGCAACCTCCAAGGAGCAGATCGAAACTTAGGCGAACCGGCGTTTTCGACAACGAAGCGCGCCACCGGGCGCAAACTGCGGGAACCGTTCGCTTCGAGGGCGTACGAGCAGGATGCGACAGGCGGCGCACGATACACGACCCGATTCCTTTCGAGGGAACACCATGCCTTTGCCTACCGCCCCAACCAAGCTCGGCCATCTCCTTCCGGCTGAAGAATACAAGGCCAAAGCCCGGCCTTCGAAACAGTCGAAAAAACAGGCTACGGCGAGCGATGACGACGCCTACGGCGCGGCCGAGACCGTCGCCGCCGAGCGTCCCGCCACGAACGCGGCGCACACGCTGCGCTCGATCGCGAGCGAGGTGCTGACCCAGATTCCGGCCGAACCGCACGTTGAAGCGGTCGTGCCGCCGCCTGCGCCGGGCACCGTGCCCGTGCGCGGCCGAAAATCGAAACAGACCGCGGCGCTCCTGCAGCCCGCGCCGGCTGCGCGCGCCACGCCGGAACCTGTCGAAGCCCGCTCCGAGCGCGCCGAAACGCCCGTCGCGACCGAAGCACCCGCGCCCGCCACGGCGCGGGACACGCGCGCACAGAACAAACGCCGCAAGGGCACGGCGGCCGAAGCCGAACTGCGCAAGCTTTTCGTGCTCGACACCAATGTGCTGATGCACGACCCGAGCTCGCTCTTCCGCTTCGAGGAACACGACGTCTATCTGCCGATGATGACGTTGGAAGAACTCGACAACCACAAGAAGGGCATGTCGGAAGTGGCGCGCAACGCGCGTCAGGTGAGCCGCACGCTCGATGCGCTCGTCGCGCACGCGGGCAATGCCAGCAAGATGGCCGAAGGCCTGCCGCTCGCCGCGCAAGGCAATCGCGACGCGCTCGGCCGTCTCTACTTCCAGACGACGCTCACGGACATCGAGCCGGTGGAAGGCTTGCCGGTCGGCAAGGCGGACAACCAGATTCTCGGCGTCGTGCGCGCGTTGCAGAAGGAACGGCCGGATCGCCAGGTCGTGCTGGTGTCGAAAGACATCAACATGCGCATCAAGGCGCATGCGCTCGGCCTGCCCGCCGAAGACTACTTCAACGATCAGGTTCTGGAAGACAAGGATCTGCTCTACTCGGGCGTGCGCGCGCTGCCGCAGGACTTCTGGACCAAGCACGCGAAGGGCATGGAGAGCTGGCAGGACACCAAGACCGGCACGACGTATTACCGCGTGACCGGGCCGCTGTGTCCGTCGATGCTGGTCAACGAGTTCGTCTATCTCGAACCGCAGAACGGCGAGCCGTCGTTTCATGCGGTCGTGCGCGAGCTGAACGGCAAGACCGCGCTGCTGCAGACGCTGCGCGACTACGGTCATCACAAGAACAATGTGTGGGGCATCACCGCGCGCAATCGCGAGCAGAATTTCGCCCTCAATCTGTTGATGAATCCGGAAGTCGATTTCGTCACGCTGCTCGGTCAGGCCGGCACCGGCAAGACGCTGATGGCGCTCGCCGCCGGCCTCGCGCAAGTGCTCGACGACAAGCGCTACAACGAGATCATCGTGACGCGCGCGACGGTTCCGGTCGGCGAGGACATCGGTTTTCTGCCGGGCACGGAGGAAGAGAAGATGCAGCCGTGGATGGGCGCATTCGACGACAACCTCGAAGTCCTCCAGAAAACCGACGACGCCGCCGGCGAATGGGGCCGCGCCGCGACGCAGGAGCTGATCCGTTCGCGCCTGAAGGTGAAGAGCATGAACTTCATGCGCGGCCGCACGTTCGTCGACAAGTACGTGATCATCGACGAGGCGCAAAATCTGACGCCGAAGCAGATGAAAACGCTCGTCACGCGCGCGGGTCCGGGCACGAAGATCATCTGTCTTGGCAATATCGCGCAGATCGACACGCCTTATCTGACGGAAGGCAGCTCGGGTCTCACGTATGTCGTCGATCGCTTCAAGGGCTGGACGCACAGCGGCCATGTGACGCTCGCGCGTGGTGAGCGCTCGCGTCTCGCCGATTACGCGTCGGACATTCTGTAGGCCCGGCATCATCGCGATGAAACGGCCCGGCGGAACGATCCGCCGGGCTTTTTTTTCATCTGAACGTTCCGCGGCGGCAACACTTACAGCGGAAACTTCATGTAAATCCTCAAGACATCTTGCCGCACGCCCGTGGCACGGATTAGTATCGGCACACTGTCCTTCCGGGCGAGCTTTCGCTCGTCTATTTCAATGCGTCGAATCTGGCTACCGCTTTTCGTTACCGTGCTGCTCGCCGCGTGTGGAACCGCGCCGCAGCAGGCCACGCGCAAGCCCGCCGCCAGCACGAGCGCCAACCGCACTTACAGTCCTTCGCCCGGCTTTCCGAATTTCGTCGATCACAGTGTCGGGCGCGAGGAAATCTCCATTCAGGCGATGTCGCTCGTCGGCGTGCCCTACCGCTGGGGCGGCAACACGCCCGATGCAGGCTTCGATTGCAGCGGGCTCGTGCGATATGTCGTCGACCGCGCGGCATCGGTGAATCTGCCGCGCACGACCGCCGATATGAGTTCGCGCGGTGAATCCGTCGAACCGGATGAGATCGCGCCGGGCGACCTGATCTTCTTCAATACGACCGGACGGCCGCATTCGCACGTCGGCATCTATGTCGGCAAGCTGCGCTTCGTGAATGCGCCATCGACGGGCGGCACCGTGCGGCTCGACTATCTGACGAACCCGTATTGGGCGAAGCGTTTCGATGGCATCCGCCGCGTCGCGCCGCCGAAAGCCGCGCCTGCGCCGTTCGATGCGCCGACCTACATCGCGTCGCCCGCTCCCGTCCAGACGCCTGTGCCTGTGCCTGTGCCTGTGCCTGAGCCCGCGCCCGCGCCCGCTCCGGCGAACGCGGATGCCTTCGAGCCGCCGCCTTCGACGCTCAACGCGGCGCAACGTCAGGCCCGGGCCGCGGGCGCCACGACACCGAGCGTCGCGACGATGAATGCATCGTCCGATCCGATTCAGGCGGCCGCCGACGCCTTCGAGCCGCCCGTGCGCGTCATGCGCGCCTCCACCGGCTCGCTCGCCGCACCCCGCCCCGCGCAGAACGACGATCCCATCGCCCGCTTCGCCACCGGCACGAACTGACGCGCGCTGCGCGTCTCTGCTATCGTGTTCGGATCATCTTCGACGGAGCGCAACACCATGGACTTGGGACTCGCGGGCAAGGTCGTCCTGATCACCGGCGGCAGCAAGGGAATCGGATTCGCATGCGCCAAAGCGTTCGCGAGCGAAGGCGCGAAGGTCGCGATCGTTTCGCGCGATGCCGCGAATCTCGCCCGCGCCCGGGAGCAACTGGCGAGCGACGGCTATCACGTGCATCTTGCGCGCGCGGATTTGCACGAAGCGCACAGCGCCGAGGATGTCGTCGAGGAAGCGAGCGCCGCGCTCGGACCGATCGATATTCTCATCAACAGCGCCGGCGCCGCCCGCCGCTACGATCCCGATACGCTCGATGCCGCCGCCTACAAGGCCGCCATGGACGCCAAGTATTTCGCCTACGTCTATCCGCAGCAGGTCGTGCTGAAGCGCATGGCCGAGCGCCTTCGCAACGACCCGAACGCCGAGCCTGGCGCGATCGTCAATATCGTGGGAATGGGCGGGAAGATCGCGACTGACATTCATATCGCGGGCGGCGCGGCCAATGCGGCGCTGATGCTCAACACCGTCGGACTCGCGCATCATTACGCGAAACTGGGCATCCGCATCAACGCGATCAATCCCGGCGCGACGCTCACGGAGCGCGTCGAGGAAGCGCTCGAACTGGAGGCGCAGCGGCAAGGCGTGACGCGCGATCAGGTGCTCGCCGACAGCCAGGCCAAAGTGCCGCTCGGACGTTACGCGAAACCGGAGGAAATCGCCGACGTGGCGCTCTTTCTGGCAAGCCGCCGCGCGAGTTACGTGTCGGGCGCGATCATTCCGATGGACGGAGTGTCGTCGCCGATCATCTGACGCGCTGCGGGCCCGGAACAAGCCCGCAGGCGGAACGAATCAAAGGAAGCGGTGGCCGATCCACCAGCCGGCTGCCGCCAGCGCGGCGGATGCGGGAATGGTCAGAATCCATGCCCACACGATATTGCCCGCGACGCCCCAGCGCACTGCGCTGAACTTCTGCGTCGCGCCAACGCCGACGATCGCGCCGGTGATCGTATGCGTCGTCGACACGGGAATGCCGAGGAAGGACGCGACGAAAAGCGTGATCGCCCCGCCCGTCTCCGCGCAAAATCCGCCGACGGGCTTCAGCTTCGTGATCTTCTGGCCCATCGTGCGCACGATGCGCCAGCCGCCGAAGAGCGTGCCGAGACCCATCGACAGATAGCACAGGCCGATCACCCAGATCGGCGGCGCATCGGCGGTGGCGGACGCATAGCCGGTCGCGATCAGCAGCATCCAGATGATGCCGATGGTCTTCTGTGCATCGTTGCCGCCGTGGCCGAGCGAATACAGCCCCGCCGAGACGAGCTGCATGCGGCGGAAACGCCGGTCGACCTTGGACGGCGGCGTGCGGAAATACAGCCACGACACGAGCAGCATGAAGAACGAGCCGAGCACGAAGCCGAGCAGCGGCGAGATGAAAATGAACGCGACCGTCTTCAGCAGTCCGTCCCAGTTGAGCGATCCCCAGCCCGACTTCGCGAGCGCCGCGCCGACGAGGCCGCCGATGAGCGCGTGCGACGAACTCGAGGGAATGCCGTAGATCCAGGTGACGATGTTCCAGCCGATCGCGCCGACGAGCGCACCGAAGATGACGTAGTGATCGACGATTCCCGGATCGATCGTGCCTTTGCCAACGGTGGCGGCGACTTTCAGGTGAAAGATGAAATACGCGATGACGTTGAACGCGGCGGCAAACGCGACGGCCTGCTGCGGCTTCAGCACGCCGGTCGAGACGACCGTGGCGATGGAATTGGCAGCGTCGTGAAAGCCGTTCATGAAGTCGAACGCGAGCGCGACGATGACGAGCAAGGAGACTGCCCAAATGGCGAGTTGAATCGAATGCATCAGTTGGTGTTGTTTTGCCCGGTCATGAAAAACAATGCCGGTTTGTCGTCCCGGTTTGATCGTGTCCCGCCGCGCGCGGGCCTGCCGCGCGCCGGGGGCTCGGACGGCTAGGTCAGGCGTTTTCCAGCACGATGCCTTCGATGATGTTCGCGACGTCTTCGCACTTGTCGGTGATCGTCTCGAGCAACTCGTAAATCGCCTTCAGCTTGATGAGCGTCTTGACGTCGTCTTCCTCGCGGAAGAGTTTCGACATGGCCGAGCGCAGCACGCGGTCGGCATCCGACTCCAGACGGTCGATTTCCTCGCAAATCTTCAGGATCTCGCTCGCGCGCTTCATGTCCGCCAGCAATTCGACCGCCTTCTGCACGCGCGTGACCGTGCCCGTGCAGATGTGCGCGAGCTGGCTCGCTTCCGACGTCACGGCACGCACGTCGTACAGCGAAATGGCCGTGGCGACGTCCTCCATCAGATCGAGGATGTCGTCCATCGTCGTGATGAGCTTGTGAATTTCGTCGCGGTCGAGCGGCGTGATGAACGTCTTGTGCAGCAGGTCGATGGTCTCGTGCGTGAGCTTGTCGGCGCGCTTTTCGTTCGCCTGCACGTTCTGCTTGTGAACCTCGGCTTCGTCGAGGTTGTCGATCAGCAGCTCGAGCTCGCGGCTCGCGTCGACCATGCACTTTGCGTGCGCGTTGAAGATCTCGAAAAATTTGCCCTCGGTGGGCATGAAACGACCGAACATGAAAATCCCGATAAATGGGTCAATCTGAGTCAGACATCAAACTGACATATTGTACCTGCGCGCACTTGCCGGCGCACCGCGCGCATCTGACGCGCGGCTGCGACGGTGGCGGACTCTTGACAGCGGATGCGGTGGATGAGTTATTCGCCGCCGTAGAAGTTTTGCGCGCCGGCGAAGTTGTCGAACTTCGTGTATTGACCGTGGAACGTCAGACGAACTGGGCCGATCGGGCCGTTACGCTGCTTGCCGATGATGATTTCCGCCGTGCCCTTGTCGGGGCTGTCGGGGTTGTAGACTTCATCGCGATAGATGAAGAGGATCACGTCCGCGTCCTGTTCGATAGCGCCCGATTCCCGCAAGTCCGACATGATCGGCCGCTTGTTCGGACGTTGCTCGAGACCACGATTCAACTGCGACAACGCGATCACGGGCACGTCGAGTTCCTTGGCGAGACTCTTGAGCGAACGCGAGATTTCGGAGATCTCGGTCGCACGGTTTTCGCCGCCGCCCGAACCCGACATCAGCTGCAGATAATCGACGATGATCAGCCCGAGCTTGCCGCATTGCCGCGACAGACGCCGCGCGCGCGAGCGCAGCTCCATCGGATTCAGGCCGCCGGTTTCATCGATGAAAAGTTGCGCCTCGCTCATTTTTTGCACGGCGTGCGTGAGCTTCGGCCAATCCTCGTCCGTGAGACGGCCCGTACGCATGCGATGCTGGTCCAGCCGGCCGACGGAGCCGAGCATACGCATGGTCAGTTGCGTGCCGGGCATTTCCATCGAGAACACCGCGACCGGCAAACCGTACTCCACCGCCACGTATTCGCCGATGTTCATCGAGAAAGCCGTCTTACCCATCGACGGGCGCCCCGCTACGATGATCAGTTCGCCGCCGTGCATACCCGAGGTCATGCGGTCGAGGTCGACGAAGCCCGTGGGCGTGCCGGTCACGTCGCTTGGATTGGCGGTGTGATACAGCGTGTCGATACGCTCCACGACCTGCGTCAAGAGCGGCCCGATCTCCAGAAAACCCTGCGTGCCGCGCGCGCCGTCTTCGGCGATCGAGAACACGCGCGCTTCGGCTTCGTCGAGAATCTGACGGACTTCCTTGCCTTGCGGATTGAACGCATCGGCGGAGATTTCATCGGCGACGGACACAAGGCGGCGCAGCACCGCGCGATCGCGCACGATTTCCGCGTAGCGGCGGATATTCGCCGCGCTCGGCGTGTTCTGCGCCAGCGCGTTCAGATACGCGAGCCCGCCCACTTCCTCGGCCTTGCCGGCCATCGTGAGCGCTTCGTAGACGGTGATGACGTCCGCCGGGCGCGTTGAGGCGATCAGCTTGCCGATGTGCTCGTAAATGATGCGATGGTCATAGCGATAGAAATCGCTCTGATGCATCAGGTCGGCGATGCGGTCCCATGCGGCGTTGTCCAGCAGCAGGCCGCCGATCACGGATTGTTCGGCTTCGATCGAATGAGGCGGGACCTTCAGCGCGTCGAGTTGCGGGTCTTTGGACGGTGCGTTCATGGGGTGGAATTATCGATGAATTCGGCGCGTAGGAACAACGCTCAGACAAATAAAAAAGGCAGGAACCTCGACGGTTCCTGCCCTTCTTTCCTGCGCTGCGAGGTGCGAGGCCTCGCCTGAAACTTACGCGTGCTCGCCGAGCACCGACACCGTGACGTCGACCAGCACGTCCGTGTGCAGCGCCACTTGAACCGGATGATCGCCGACCATCTTGATCGGGCCTTGCGGCAGACGCACTTGCGCCTTTTCCACTTCCGCGAAGCCTTGCTTCTTCAGCGCGTCAGCGATGTCCGCGTTCGTGACCGAACCGAACAGACGGCCGTCGACGCCAGCCTTCTGGCCGATCTGAACCGTGAAACCGTTCAGCTTTTCGCCTTGAGCTTCAGCAGCCTTCAGCTTCTCGGCAGCGACCTTTTCGAGTTCGGCGCGGCGCACTTCGAATTCAGCGATTGCGTCCTTGGTCGCGCGGCGAGCCTTCTTGCCGGGGATCAGGAAGTTACGTGCGTAGCCGTCCTTGACCTTGACGATATCGCCGAGGTTGCCCAGGTTGACGACTTTTTCCAAAAGAATGATTTGCATTTTTGGCTTTCCTTAGTGCGTCGTCTGATTAGGCCTTGTGCAGGTCGGTGTACGGCAGGAGCGCGAGGAAACGCGCGCGCTTGATTGCCGTGTCGAGCTGGCGCTGATAGTGCGCCTTCGTGCCAGTCAGACGAGCCGGCGTGATCTTGCCGTTTTCGCCGATGAAGTCCTTCAGCGTTTCCGTGTCCTTGTAGTCGATGTACTCGACACCGGCTGCCGTGAAACGGCAGAACTTCTTGCGCTTGAAGAGCGGGTTTTGTTGCTGACGACGCTTGTCGAATTTCTTACCAGTCGGGCGGGGCATGATTAGTCCTTTCCAATGTCCTGCAATTCTGTGATGTGAAACACCAGGGTTCGTGCGTTACGGCTTCTCTTCGCCAGAAAGCCGGTGAAGCGTGTTTCGACGCCCATCGGACAGCTTTCCAGTCTGCCGCTCGCTTCGCCGGCCGCGACCGCCTGCAGGGTCAGTTCGATTTTCCGGGCGATGCCCGCCTCGACGACTTCTGCCGCGTGTTGCAACGTGCAGCTTGCGATGGGAATCCCGGCGGGCGTGTACCGCACCGGTTCGCGTTCCACGACGCTTGCTGTCAGTTGCAGCCGGTTCACTTAAAGTGTTCGTTCCTGGTGGCTTGACAGTTCGAAACTGTCCTTAAGCCTGCGCTTCGGACGGCTGGCTAGCCGCCTTCTTGGCTTCTTCGCGCTGCACTTCCTTCATCATCGGCGACGGGCCGGTTTCGGCCTTCTTCATCTTGACGATGAGGTGACGCAGAACGGCGTCGTTGAACTTGAATGCGTGCTCCAGCTCTTCGAGCGTGGTCTGGTCGCATTCGATGTTCATGCAGACGTAGTGAGCCTTCGCGAGTTTCTCGATCATGTAGGCCAGCTGGCGGCGGCCCCAGTCCTCGATGCGGTGGATCTGGCCACCGTGCGACGTGATCGTGCTCTTGTAGCGCTCGATCATTGCGGGCACTTGCTCGCTCTGATCGGGATGCACGATAAAGACGATTTCGTAATGACGCATATTCACTCCTTGTGGATTAAAGCCACCCGGGCGTCGGACCGGTGCGGCAAGTGAGAAGCCAAACAGTATATACCTGGCTGACATCTATGCGCAAGGCTTTGGCTGGGTTTTCAAGCACTTAGCCCGTATGCGCCGGCTCGGCGTGCGGTTCGCCCGGAAGCGTCAGCCGGCGGCTCCAGTAACCCGGCTGCGCGTAAATTTCCTTAAGGTAATCAATGAAATAGCGCACTCTTGCCGGTACGTAACGCTGCTGCGGATAGACGGCGAGAATGTCATAGTCGGGAAGCTCGAAATCGTCGAGGACGGTTTCCAGTTCGCCCGATTCCAGTTGCCGCTGGATTTCCCACGTCGAACGCCAGCCCAGACCGAGGCCCTCCGACGCCCAGCGATGCAGCAACTCGCCGTCGTTGCAGTCGAGATTGCCCGTCACGCGCACCGTCACGACCTTGCCATTGCGCCGGAAATACCAGCCGCGGTTCTGTCCGCCCTGCAGATTGAACGCGAGACAGTTGTGATTCGGCAGGTCTTCGAGCGTCTTCGGCCGCCCGTGCTTCCTGAAATACGCAGGCGTGCCGCACACGACGCGCCGGTTGCTCGCGAGCTTCACCGCGACGAAATTCGGATCGACCGCCCCGCCGATGCGAATCGACAGATCGTAGCCCTCGCGCACCAGATCGACGACGCGATCGGTCAGATTGAACGACATCTGCAATTCAGGCTTGTCACGCACGAACGGCGGCGCGTGCGGCGCGACGTGCATGCGCCCGAACGCGGCCGGCGCCGACACGATCAGATGCCCGCCCACCGCGCGCCGGCCTGCGGCGAGCTCGTTTTCCGCCTGATCCCAGTCGGCGAGCAGGTTCTTGCAGCGGTCGAGAAACGCCGCGCCTTCTTCGCTCACGACGAGCCGCCGCGTCGAACGATACATCAGCTTCACGCCAAGGCGCTTCTCGAGTGCGTCGATGCGCCGTCCGAGAATCACGGGCGACACGCCCTCCTCCAGCGCCGCCGCGGCGAGGCTTCCCGCCTCAGCCACGCGCACGAAGGTTTCTATCTGCTTGAAGCGGTCCATCTCGCGTCTCCCGCCAATGCCCCATCAATCGGGCATTCGGTACTTTTTGTTTGGAAAAAAGCGACTACCGCTGATCTTATCAAACCTTTTTCACAGACTTAAAGTGGAACGGAACCCTGCTTGAATGCAGACAGCGATTTCGGATAGAGACCCCCAGGAAGGAGACAATCATGCCCAAGATGAGAGCCGTCGACGCAGCCGTCCTCGTGCTGGAAAAAGAAGGAATCGATACCGCGTTCGGTGTGCCGGGCGCGGCCATCAACCCGTTCTACTCGGCGATGAAGAAGTCGGGCGGCATCAGCCACGTGCTCGCGCGTCACGTCGAAGGCGCATCGCACATGGCCGAAGGTTATACCCGCGCGGCGCCGGGCAACATCGGTGTGTGCATCGGCACGTCGGGCCCGGCCGGCACGGACATGATCACCGGCCTCTACTCGGCTCAGGCCGATTCGATCCCCATTCTCGCGATCACCGGCCAGGCGCCGCGCGCGCGTCTGTACAAGGAAGATTTCCAGGCCGTCGATATCGAATCGATCGCCAAGCCCGTCACGAAATGGGCCGTCACGGTGCGCGAACCGGCGCTCGTGCCGCGCGTGTTCCAGCAGGCGTTTCACCTGATGCGCTCGGGCCGTCCGGGTCCGGTGCTGGTCGACCTGCCGATCGACGTGCAGATGGCCGAAATCGAATTCGACATCGACACCTACGAGCCGCTGCCGGTCTACAAGCCGAAAGCGACGCGCGCGCAGGTCGAGAAGGCGCTCACGATGCTCAACGACGCCGAGAAGCCGTTGATCGTCTCGGGCGGCGGCGTGCTGAACGCGGCGGCGGAAGACCTGCTCGTGCAGTTCGCGGAAACGCTCGGCGTGCCCGTCATTCCGACGCTCATGTCGTGGGGCGCGATCCCCGACGATCACCCGCTCATGGCCGGCATGGTCGGCTTGCAGACGTCGCACCGCTACGGCAACGCGACGATGCTCGCCTCCGATTTCGTGCTCGGCATCGGCAACCGCTGGGCGAATCGTCACACGGGCAGCGTCGAGGTTTACACCAAGGGCCGTAAGTTCGTGCACGTGGATATCGAGCCGACGCAGATCGGCCGCGTGTTCGGACCGGATCTCGGCATCGTGTCGGATGCGAAGGCCGCGCTCGAACTGTTCGTCGACGTGGCGAAGGAATGGAAGGCTGCCGGCAAGCTGAAGGATCGCGGCGCGTGGGTTGCGGACTGCCAGCAGCGCAAGCGCACCCTGCAGCGCAAGACGCACTTCGACAATGTGCCGATGAAGCCGCAGCGCGTCTACGAAGAGATGAACCTCGCGTTCGATCGCGACACCTGCTTCGTGACGACGATCGGTCTTTCGCAGATCGCGGGCGCGCAGTTCCTGCACGTGTTCAAGGCGCGCAACTGGATCAACTGCGGTCAGGCCGGCCCGCTCGGCTGGACGATCCCTGCCGCGCTCGGCGTGCGTGCGGCGGACCCGCAACGCAAGATCGTCGCGCTGTCGGGCGACTATGACTTCCAGTTCATGATCGAAGAACTCGCGGTCGGCGCGCAATTCAAGCTGCCCTACGTGCACGTGGTCGTGAACAACTCGTATCTCGGCCTGATCCGTCAGGCGCAGCGCGGCTTCGAGATGGACTACTGCGTGCAGCTCGCGTTCGACAACATCAACGCGCCTGAACTCGAAGGCTACGGCGTGGATCACGTCGCGGTCGCCGAAGGCCTCGGCTGCAAGGCACTGCGCGTGTTCAAGCCGGAAGACATCGCGCCGGCGCTCAAGAAGGCGCAAGCGCTGGCCGCCGAACATCAGGTGCCGGTCGTCGTCGAGATGATTCTCGAACGCGTGACCAACATCGCGATGGGCACCGAGATCGACGCGATCAACGAGTTCGAGGAACTCGCCGAAACGAAGGCAGACGCACCGACCGCCGTCACGCCGCTCGACTGAGAAGCGCCGCCGCGCGTTCATCCAAGGAACGCGCGGCGTGCATCCGCTGACCGACCATCAGGAAAGAACAATGCCGAAATTTGCCGCGAATTTGACCATGCTGTTCAACGAAGTCCCGTTCCTCGACCGCTTCGCCGCGGCCGCGAATGCGGGCTTCAAGGCGGTCGAGTTCCTGTTTCCTTACGCCTTCTCGACCAGCGATATCCAGAAGCGCCTGAAGGACAACGACTTGCGGATCGTGCTGCATAACCTGCCCGCCGGCAACTGGGAAGCGGGCGAGCGCGGCATCGCGTGTCTGCCGGACCGTGTCGCCGAATTCCGCGAAGGCGTGCCGCGCGCGATCGAGTACGCGAAGGCGCTGAATGTGCCGCAACTGAACTGCCTCGTCGGCATTCCGGCGGCGGGCGTGTCGGCGGAACAGGCGCGCGCGACCATCATCGAAAATTTGCGCTTCGCTGCCGATGCGCTGAAGAAAGAAGGCATCCGGCTGCTGGTCGAGCCGTGCAACTCGTATGACATTCCGGGCTTCGCGCTGAATCGGTCGAAGGAAGGACTGGATGTGATCCAGGCGGTCGGCTCGGACAATCTGTTCCTGCAGTACGACATCTATCACATGCAGCGCATGGAAGGCGAACTCGCCGCGACGATCAAGAAGAACCTGCCGAAGATCGCGCACATCCAGCTTGCCGACAACCCCGGCCGCAACGAGCCCGGCACGGGCGAGATCAACTATCCGTTCCTGTTCGCGCTGCTCGACGAGATCGGCTATCAAGGCTGGATCGGCTGCGAGTACAAGCCGCTCAACGGCACGGAGGCGGGCCTCGGCTGGCTGCAGAGCATCGGCGGCGTGAAGCAGGGCGCGACCGCTTAAACCAGACACATAGGAGGAGCTAGAAGTATGGCAACGATCGGTTTCATCGGCCTCGGCATCATGGGCGCGCACATGGCGCGCAATCTCATCAAGGGCGGCCACAAGCTCGTCGTGAACGGCAAGTTTCCGGTGCCGGACGATATCCGCGCGCAGACCCAAGTCGTCGCGGACTCGACCGCTGTGGCGCAGGAAAGCGAAATCGTCATCACGATGGTGCCGGACACGCCCGATGTCGCCAATGTGCTGTTCGCCGATGACGGCGTCGCGAAGGGTCTCACGAAGGGCAAGCTCGTGATCGACATGAGCTCGATCGCCCCGCTCGAGACGCAGGAGTTCGCGAAGAAAATCAACGCGCTCGGCTGCGACTATCTCGACGCACCGGTGTCCGGCGGCGAAGTCGGCGCACGTGAAGCGACGCTCACGATCATGGTCGGCGGCCCGGAGAAGTCGTTCGACATTGCGAAGCCGCTCTTCGAACTGATGGGCAAGAACATTTCGCTCATCGGCGATAACGGCGCGGGTCAAACGTGCAAGGTCGCGAACCAGATTATCGTCGCGTTGAACATCGAAGCCGTTGGCGAAGCGCTGCTCTTTGCGGCACGCTCGGGCGCCGATCCGGAGCGCGTGCGTAAGGCGCTGATGGGCGGTTTCGCATCGTCGCGCATTCTCGAAGTGCATGGCGAGCGCATGACGAAGCGCACATTCAATCCGGGCTTCCGTATCGAACTGCATCAGAAAGACTTGAATCTGGCGCTCGATGGCGCGCGCAAGATGGGCCTCGCCCTGCCCCACACCGCGAGCGCGCAGCAACTCTTCAGCGTGTGCGCGGCGAACGGCGGCAAGGCGTGGGATCACTCGGCGCTCGTGCGTGCGCTCGAGATCATGTCGAACTTCCAGGTGGCCGACGAGCCGCAGCAGACCAAAGCTGCTGCGTGATTCGCATCACCTGAACCGTGGGGCGTCCCGCGTATGGGCACGCGGGACAAATGCCGCTCTGGGCTGAGGGCGGCAAGTGGGGTCCGAGAAGCGGCACCCGGCGGTGCGCCGGGTAAGCCTTGGTCGGTCAGACGGTTTGTCGTCGGGTGTCCGCGTCGGATTGTTGCAAATTGCGTCCTTCATCTGACGCATGAGCGGTGCTAGAAATCCTTTTGTTGAAACTCAGAACTATCTGGTGGTCATCGCGACTAATCTGCCTAGACTTCGCGGGCCGTAACCACCGTTAATCAAGGAGTTGAACAATGGGCATTCTCAGCTTTATCAAGGAAGCAGGTGAGAAACTCTTCGGCGCAGTCACGCCGAGCGCAGAGGCGGCGCCCGCTGCCGCGCCGGTCGATGTCGCCGCGCTGAATCAGAAGGCGGGCGAAGCCATCGCGGCGTACATCCGTTCGCAAGGTCTCAACGCGGATAATCTCGATGTAAAATACGACGGCGCGTCGCATACGGTGACCGTGTCGGGTCAGGCGGCGGATCAGGCGACGAAGGAAAAGATTCTCGTTGCCGCGGGCAATGTGCAGCATGTCGATAAGGTCGACGATCAGTTGACCGTGCCGAATGCCGAGCCCGAGTCGCAGTATTACACCGTCGTGTCGGGTGACAATCTTTGGAAGATCGCCGAGAAGTATTACGGCAATGGTTCCAAGAACGATGTGATCTTCGAAGCCAACAAGCCGATGTTGAAAAGTCCGGACAAGATTTATCCGGGGCAAGTTTTGCGTATTCCGGCGGCGAGCTGATTCTTTTCTTCTTTTTCTCTTTTTCTCTTTTTCTCTTTTCTCGCCTTTCAAAACGCGGACCCTTGGTTCGCGTTTTTTGCTTTTTGCGTTTTTGCCAGATCCCGGCGAAACGCCCAAACCTCAGCCCAACGCCCCCAACCCCTCCAACAGCGTAGGAATCAACTCACTCACAGTCGGATGAATATGCATAGCCCGCTGCAGAGTCGTATAGGGCGCATCCGCATTCATGATATCGATGAACGTATGAATGGCTTCATCCCCTTCGATCCCGTAAATCGCAGCCCCTAAAAACCGCTGCGTTTGCGCATCGACGAGTGCCTTCATGAAGCCATCGGTCTCACCGCGCTCCCGAGCGCGCCCAACGCGTGACATCGGCATCGTGGCAATGAGCGCCTCGCGCCCGTCCTTGCGCACCTCTTCCTCACTCATCCCCACCCGAGCGAACGGCGGATCGACGAACACCGCATAAGCCATGATGCGCGTATCGACGCTTCGTGATTCCCCATCGAGCAAATTGGAAGCGATGATCTCGTAGTCATTCCACGACGTATGCGTGAACGCGCCGCGTCCGTTCACATCGCCCAACGCGTACACGCCATCCGCTTTGGTGCGCAATTGACCGTCGACATCGATCATGCCGTGCCTGTTCACCGCGATGCCAGCATGCTCCAGTCCCAGATCGTCGGTGTTCGGCGTGCGGCCCGTCGCGAACAAAAGATGCGACGCGTCGATAACTTCGTCACCATTGAAAACGCGCACGCCGCCTGCCAAAGGCTCCACGCGCGATAGCTGCGCGCCGAAGCGAAACTCGACGCCCTCTCGCACGAACACGTCCTGCATCGCGCGGGCGACGTCCTCATCCTCGCGCGTCAGGATGCGCTCGCCACGCACCAGCAACGTGACGCGGCTGCCGAAGCGCCGGAACATCTGCCCGAACTCCAGCGCGATATAGCTCGCCCCGACAATCACCAGATGCTCCGGCACTTCGGTCAGTTCGAGAATCGACGAATTGGTCAGATACGGCACGCGCCCGAGGCCATCGACATCCGGCACCACCGCGCGCGTGCCCGTGTTGATGAAAACGAGATCGGCATCGATCTGCTGCATCGAGCCGTCGTTCGCCTCGATCGCCAGCGCGCGCGGTCCCGTGAAGCGCGCGTGTCCATTGAACACGCTGAGGTTCTTCGTCGCGCGCAGCCACTTTTCGATGCCCGTGCGCGAGCCGCCGATCACCTCGTCCTTGCGCGCCTTCACGCGCGCCATGTCGATGCGGATATCGCCGCCGATCATCACGCCGTACTGCGCCGCCGTGCGCGCGACATGCGCGGCCCGCGCGCTCGCGACATAAGTCTTGGTCGGCGTGCAGCCGACGTTCACGCAGGTGCCGCCAAAAAGATGCCGCTCGATCACCGCCGTGTGCCTGCCGCTTTGCGCTAGCCGCACGGCCAGCGGCGAGCCGCCTTGCCCCGTGCCAATGACAACCGCATCGAAATGCTGTGACATGCTCGGTTCTCCCGGGTCTTTGCATACAAAACGCAAAAGACCATGCGAATGAAGCGGATGAAGAATGCAGCAGCTGGAATCGAAATGCATCTTACGCGCAACTCGTTGAGCGGGCAGAAAGCCGGTCCGATGCCCGCTGTGCGGACACGGGCATGGCGCGTGCTGTCTTCGATTCGAACGTCCCGCGCAGCACGGCGCGCGGTCCGCTCAATCATCAGCATCTGTAGCCGAAGGCATTCATGATCGAGACGATCTGGTTTCTCGTCGTGGGCGGCGTGCTCATTTTCATGGGCCTCGCCAGTTCGATGTTCAAGCGCCTGCCGATCAGCACCGCGATGTGCTACCTCGCGATCGGCTTCGCGATGGGCCCGGGCACGGCCAATCTCCTCACGCTCGACCTCGCGACCGACGCAACGGTCCTCAGGCGCATCACCGAGGTCGCGATGCTCGTGTCGCTCTTCGCGATCGGCCTGAGGCTGCGCGTGCCGCCCACCGACCGCATCTGGCTCCTGCCGATCCGCCTCGGCCTCGTCGCGATGGTGCTCACCGTCGCCGTACTCGCGCTCTTCGGCGTCTACGTGCTCGGGCTCAGTTGGGGACCGTCGCTGCTACTCGCCGCGATGCTCGCGCCAACCGACCCCGTGCTCGCGCACGACGTGCAGGTGGAAACGCCCGGCGACATCGACCTGTTGCGCTTTTCATTGACGGGCGAAGGCGGGCTCAACGACGGCATCGCGCTGCCGTTCGCGTTGCTCGGTATCGCGGTGTGCCGCTTCGAGGCGAAACCGGGCGAGGCGTTGCATTGGGGCTTCGCATTGCAGGCGATGTGGGGCATCGCGGGCGCGCTCGTGAGCGGCTGGCTGCTCGGCGCGCTGTCGGTTCGGCTCGTCGCGTGGCTGCGCACGCGCCACGGGCAGGCGCTCGGGCCGGAAGGCTTCTATGCGCTCGGGCTCATCGCGCTGTCGTACGGCGTGGCCGAATTGCTGCACACATACGCGTTTCTCGCGGTATTCGCCGCCGGTCTCGCAATGCGCCGCGTCGAGCAGAAGCAGAGCGGCGACAAGTCCGCGCGCCAAGCGGTCGGCAAGATCGATGCGGACGATGTCGGCGCCGCTGCGGCCGATCCCGAACGCGCCCACGCATTCATGGCCGAGCGCGTGCACGGCTTCACAATCGAGCTGGAACGCATCGCCGAAGTGGCGATCATGCTGATGGTCGGCGCCGTGCTCGCGACGATGTGGCGCGACGTATTCACCTGGCAGGCGACCGTGCTCATCGGCGCGCTCTTTCTGGTGTTGCGGCCGGCGGCGGTCGAGGCATCACTCATCGGCTCGCAGGCGACGGGCGCGCAGCGACGGCTCATGAGCTGGTTCGGCATACGCGGCGTCGGCTCGTTCTATTATTTGCTCTATGCATTCGAACATGCGCCGCGCGATGTGACCGCGCCACTCGTGCCGCTCGTCATCGGGACCATCGCCGCTTCGGTCATCGTGCACGGCATCAGCGCGACGCCGCTCATGAACCGGTATCAGCGCGCGCGAACCGATGCATGACCTTCGCCTTTTCTTTCGAGGACCGACCCGGCGTGAAGCATCTGATCTTCTTCTGCGGACATGCCGGCACCGGCAAGACGACGCTCGCCAAACGCCTCTTCGCGCCGCTGATGCAGGCGAGCGGCAAGCCCTTCTGTCTGCTCGACAAGGACACGCTCTACGGCGCGTATAGCGCGGCCGCGATCGGCGCGCTGACCGGCGATCCGCACGACCGCGACAGCCCGCTTTTTATCGAGCATTTCCGCGATCCGGAGTATCGCTGTCTCATCGATACGGCCGCCGAAAATCTCGCGCTCGGCGTGAGTGCCGTGATTGTCGCCCCGCTTACGCGCGAGGTGCGCAATGCACGGCTTTTCGATCGCGCGTGGCTCGGCATCGATGGCGACGTCGACATTCGCGTCGTCTGGGTGCATGTCGATGAGGATGTCGCGCGTGAACGCATCGTCGCGCGCGGCGATCCGAACGATGCGTACAAGCTCGCGCATTGGGAGGAATATCGCGAGCGTCTCTTTGTTCCCGATGAGGCGCTCGCCCGAACGCTCGTGATGTTCGACAACACCGCGCCGTCCGATCAGGCGCACGACGAACTGCTCGTGCGCCTCATTGGTTAAGCAGCGGCGAGCTGTCGAGCCGTCGCCACCGCGTTCGCGCCTTCGTACAGCTTGCCGAAGCGGTTGTTCAGAAACGCGGCGAGCGGCACCTGTTCCTGACGCACGAAGCCGCTTTGCGGCAGCACGCCTTCGCGGAAAAGATCGAGTTCCGCGCAAATCGCGCCGGCGGTCGTGATCTGGATCGCGCTCATCGGCACGCCGCACACGTCCTTCGCGAAGATCTTGCGCGTGAACACGTCCTGCACGAGTTGTCCGCGACGCATGCCCGTCACCGTCACGAAGATCAGCACGACGTCCTGCGCCGTCGACGGCACCGCGCGCTTCAACATCGTCTTGAGACCGTCACGGTCGGTGGACATGCGCAGATCGTCGAGCAGGAACTTCATCAGATCGCGATGGCCCGGATAGCGCACCGACTTGTAGTCGAGCGTCTCGACCTTGCCCGCGAGCGTTTCGCATAACGTGCCGAGTCCGCCCGACGTATTGAACGCTTCATACTCGATGCCATCGAGCGAAAAATGTTCGACGCCTTCGAGCGGCTGCACCCATTGCGTGCGCCCTTCGCGAATCGCCTCGCACGGCTGGCAATACTCGTTGATGAGGCCGTCGATGCTCCACGTGAGGTTGTACTTCAGCGCATTCGTCGGGAACTCGGGCAGCGCGCCGACGCGCATTTTCACTTCGCGCACATCGTCGAGACGCTTCGCCAGATCATGCGCGACGATGCCGATGAAACCCGGCGCAAGACCGCATTGCGGCATGAAGGCAAGCTCCGAGTCGTCCGCGATCGCGCGGATCGCGTGCGTCGCGCGCACGTCCTCGGTCAGATCGAAATAATGCACGCCCGCCGCTTTCGCCGCCGACGCGACGTTGATCGCGAGGTAGTAAGGCAGCGCGTTGACGAGCGCATCGAAGCCGGCGAGCGCTTGACGCAGCGCCGGCGTATCCGCGGAATCGACGCGGCGCGTCGGGATGCCTTGCACATCGAGAAGCGCGAGCGCGTGTTCGTCGCGATCGAACGCGACGACGTCGAAATCCCCCGTTTCGCGCAGCAAATGGGCAATGCTCTGACCGATCAATCCGGCGCCGACGAGGGCCACTTTCATGTTCATCTCCTTTGTGTGTGCGTGTTGGCCGATACACTTCTTCACACAGTTTAGGAGCACGCGAATACTGATCCTAGACGCAAAATGATGCGCTTCGACGACGTATTTCGTCGTTTCGACGATCGATCACTACGATTCGTATCGACTCAACCTGCGCGATCGATTTTGCGCGCGAGGATGATGGACGTCGTCGTCCGTTCGACGCCTTCCAGCGCGCCGATTTCATCGAGCAGATCGTTCAGGCGGTCGGGAGAATCGGCGCGCAGCCAGGCGACGTAATCGAACTCGCCGCTCACCGCGCAGAGCAACTGAATCTCCGGCATGCGCGCAAAGCGCTTCTGCAGGTCGCGGCCGTACTTCGGCGTGAGCTTGATGCCGACATACGCCTGAATGCTCGCATCGAGCACATCCTGACCGAGCCGCACGCCGTAACCCGCGATCACGTTGTTCTTCTCGAGCCGCGCAATGCGGGCGATGACCGTCGTGCGCGCGACGCCCAGTTGCCGCGCGAGATTCGCAACGCTCTCGCGCGCGTTCATCTGCAAAAGCGCGACGAGATTGCGGTCGATGTCGTCGAGCTGATCGAGGCGCGGCGGTCTCATGTGGGCGTCGTCCTTGGCGTTTTGTGTTTTGCGTTATGCGTTTTGAATGCCATCTGGCATTTTGTGTTTAGCATTATCGCCGAGACGCTATGCAAACAACGCCGGTCAGACGCCGAGCTTCGTCACCATGAAATCGACAAAACTCGCGAGCTTGGGCGTCGCGCGCGTATCGCGTGGATAGACCAAATGCACAGGCGATGGCTTCGGCAGGAAGTCCTGCAGCACGGCGACGAGCGCGCCGCTTTTCAGCTCGTCGTCGACGAGTGCGTGCGGCTGAAGCACGAGACCGAAGCCCGCGAGCGCCGCCTTCTTGAGCGCCTGCCCGTTGTTCGTGCGAAAGCGCGCGGACTGGGTGCGGCGCGCGTGCATCGTGTCGTCCTCGCCTTCGAGCCGCCAGCCCGCCTCGCGGCCCAGATGCACGAAGCCCAGGCACTCGTGGCTCGCGAGATCGGCGGGCGTCGTGGGCGTGCCTGTGCGCGCGAGATAGGAAGGCGCCGCGCATACCGTCATCGCGTACGGTTCGAGCGGGCGCGCGACGAAGCTCGAATCGGCGAGCGTGCCGATGCGCACGGCAGCGTCGAACCCCTCTTCCACGATATCGACCATGCGGTTGGTCAGATCGAGCTCGACGCTGATTTGCGCGAACGCCGCGAGAAATTCGGTCACGGCCGGCGTGACGAACTGCACGCCGTATGTCAGCGGCGCGGTGACGCGCAGTACGCCGCGCGGCGTCGCGCTCATGGATTCGGCGAGGGAATCGGCGGAATCGACTTCCGCGAGAATGCGCCGGCAGCGTTCGTAATATTCGCGGCCGATCTCGGTCAGACTCTGGCGACGCGTCGTGCGCACGATGAGCCGTGCATCGAGCCGCGCTTCCAGCGCCTGCAGATGCTTGCCGGCCATCGGCGCGGATATCGAAAAGCGTCCGGCGGCGGCGCTCAGGCTGCCCGCCTCGACGATGGCGACGAAGACCCGCATGCTCAACAAGGTATCCACTGCGTTTATTTCCAGAGTCGTTTCGAATGTAAGCAGTTGTGGCAATACGGGCGAATCCGCATGCACTCGTGATACTAATATCCGCCGATGGCGTGATCGTCGCGCTTCCTTTCGGCGCGGCTTACGAAGCACGCCGCTTTCCATATCGATCGAAGGTAACCCGAATGAAAAGAACACTCGTTGCATTGGCCGCATTTTGCGCATTGAGCCCGGTTTTCGCACAGCCGTCGGCGCCCGCTGCGGCATCGTCGCCCGCCGCTCAGACCGCGGCATCGGCACCGGCCGGCAGCAAGCGCGAGGCACGCGTCGAGGAGCGTATCAAGGAACTGCATTCGAGCCTCAAGATCACGCCGCAGCAGGAAGATCAGTGGTCGAAGTTCGCCGATGTCATGCGCGACAACGGCCGCACGATGGCCGATCTGTACCGGCAGCGCATCGCGCAGCGCGACACGATGTCCGCGCTCGATGACATGAAGCAATACGAGCAGATCACCCAGGCCAACGCCGATGGCACGAAGCGCCTCGTCGAAGCTTTCGAGCCGCTTTACGCGAGCCTTTCGCCCGAGCAGAAGAAGCTGGCCGATACGAGCTTCCGCTCGGAGCACGGCAAGCCGCGTCACAGCGCGCATCGTCATCCGCATGCGGCGGGCGCGGATGCGGCATCGGCAACGAAACCCTGAAGCAGGACGGCACAAAAGAGCCCGCATCGCGCGATGCGGGCTCTTTTTCGTTCGCCGGGTGCAAAATGGCGCGAATGCCGTTACGATCCCGCTCCGCCCACGTCATTCCCAATCCCGCCATGCTCCATCTTTCGCAACTCGATCTCGCCACCGATCCCGCCGCGCGCCGCGTCGTGAAGGACGAAGCCGTCGCCGTCGAATTCGCGGCCGCAGCCGGTGAACTCATGAGCCTCGAAGGACCGAATCGCTATGCGAGCGGCGATGCGATCGTCAGCGGCGCCGGCGGCGAACGCTGGGTCGTGTCGCGCGAGCGCTTCGATGCGAAGTACGTGCCCGAAGGCGGCATCGCGCACGGCGAGGCGGGCACGTATCGCAACCGTCCGAGCGTGGTGCTCGCGAAGGAGATGCGCAAGCCCTTCTCCATCGCGCGCTCCGCAGCCGGCGACATCCTGACCGGCGACGCCGGCGACTGGGTCATGCAATACGCGCCGGGCGATTACGGCGTCGTGAAAGCGGCGCGCTTCGCCAAGGTCTATCGCGACGCTTGAGCCGCGCTCAGGCGAAGTCCTCGCCCATTTCGATGTCCACTTCACGCGGCACGGTCTGGCCGTCCGCGTACATCTCTTCGAGCGATCCGAGCGTCGCTTCCACATAGGCGCGCAACACCGCATAGCTGCGCGCGTGCATGCGCGGCGGCATCGCACGATAACGCGCGAGCGCGGCCGGATCGAAGCGCACGTCGATCGTGATGCGCCGCGCGCTCGAACCGAAGCGCATCGCCACGTAGTGAATCACGAGCGAAGTCCGGCCTTCATCGTCCTTGCGTTCGGCGAATTGCGTCTGCTCGGGAAAGAGATCGCAGATCACGTGCGCGAGCATGTCGATGTCCGCGCTCGGGCAGTCGTATTGATAGTCGTCCATTCGATGTCGATATTCGATTGAAGCCGAGAGCGCAATCGGCTTATCTGCCCTGCGCCGCGGCACGCCGATAGTAGCGCACGAGCGCGGCCGCGACGATCACGCCGAGCACGAGATACACGGCGTCGGCGGCGATGAGCGGCACGAGCCGCGCCTGAAAGAGCGCCGCAGGCAAGCCGACGAGCGCATGCGCCGCGATGAGAAACGCGAGCGCGTGCCGCGAGCGTTCGCGCAGCATTTGCCACATCAGCGCGGAAAAGCCGAGTTGCAGCACGAACGCACCCGCACGCTCGACCAAAAAAATGCCCGCCGAAACCGGCGACAAGCTCATCAGCACGAGATGAATGCGCGCGATGGCTTCGAGCGGCGCGTTGGCGAAATGCGCATCGAGCGTGCCGCGATTCGCGAGCACCGCATAGACGATCCATTGCGTCTGCACGAGCACGCCGACGATCCACGCTTCCGCCCCGCCGTGCCCGATGCCGTAACCGAGCGCCGGCCCGTGCCGGTCGAGCGCGCCCGGCTCGCGCGAGATGAGCCATTTCATCGCCAGAAAACGTCCGACTTCCTCGCACAGGCCCGCCGCGATCGCGCCATAGATGACGAACACCGCGGGATTCGCGAGCCACGCCGAGGTGACCGGATTGCTCAACATGAAGCCATGCAGCGCACGTTCGATGACCATCGCGAAGAGCGCGAATGTGGCGATGCCGAGAATCGCCTCGCGCGGCACGATCGCGAAGCGCGGCTGCAGCTTCCTGTAAAGCACGATGGGCATCGCGGCGATGATGAGCGTCGCGAGCGCGAGGCTCAGCAAGGTCGTCACACTGACCATTCAGATTCCTTGTGATGCTTGTTGCGCGTCGTCGTGATTCGCGCGTGCCGTCGATGCGCGCACGACGAGCTCGCCCGGCAGCAGGCATTCGCGCGCGGGCATCGCGGCGCCGCCGAGACGCTCGTGAAGAAATTCGACCGCGCGCCGGCCAATATCGTACGTCGGCTGGCGGACGGTCGTCATGCCGGCGAGCTGCGCCCATTCGGAATCGTCGATCGACATCAGCGCGACGCTCGCCTGCCAGTCCGCGCCGTGACGCTCCTTCAGATGCACCGCGACGCGCAGCGCGACCGGCCCGTTCGCCGCGAACAATGCGACGCGCTTGCCCGCCGCTTTCGCCGCCGCGACGCGTGTGTCGAGTTCGGCGAGCGCGGGCGATGCATCGGCGAGATCGATTACGAGCGTCGAGCCGCTCGCATCGAGCGCCGCGACGGTCTCGCGAAACGCGGCCTCGCGCAGGCGCCGCGAGCTCACGTGCGTGACGGGCTGCACGATGAACAGCAGTTCGTCGAAACCTTCGTCGACGAGATGACGCGTCGCGATCTGCACGGCGGCGGGATTGTCGAGCCCGACCATGTCGGTGATGAAACCTTCGACGGAGCGATCGACGAGCACGACCGGAATGCCGCCGCGCGCGAAGCCTTGCAGCAGTTCTTCCTTCACACCGAGCGCATTGACGATGACGCCTTCGACGCGATACGTCGTCAGCAATTGCAGATAGCGCCGCTCCATGTCGATTTCGTTGGCTGCGTGACAGATGAGCGGCATGTAGCCGAGCGCGTGGCACGCGGCCTCGACGCCTTGCAGCACTTCGACGGAATAGGGATTGGTGAGGTCGGCGAGCAGCATGCCGATCAGACGATTGCGGCCGCGTTTCAGGCCGCGCGCCATCTGGTTCGGCCGATAGTCGAGCTTGGCGATGGCCGCCTCGATGCGCTCGCGCAGATCGGGCGACAGCACGCCGATCTCGCCGTTCAGATAGCGCGAAATGCTGGTCTTGCCAGTACCGGCTTCGCGGGCGACATCGGTGATGGTCGCGCGGCGCGCGCCGAACGCGCTCGGGCGGTTCGTCAGTGTGGGATCGTCGGACATAGTGGTCGTGGGCACGCGCTTCGCCGTGAAACGTGGCGCGATGCGGTCATTATCGTTCTCCTCGCATCGCGCATGTTAGCGCATGCCCGCGCGACCCCGTTTTTCAGCGCGCGAGGACGTCGCGATTCACGATGTTCTGCGTGAGCGTGCCGTCCAGTGCGCCGATGAGATTTTCCGCGGCGTTGCGCGCCATCGCGTGACGCGTTTCGAGCGTGGCCGAGCCGATGTGCGGCAGCGCCACGACATTTTTCATCGCGAGCAGCGGCGAATCGGCGGGCAGCGGTTCGTGTTCGAACACGTCGAGACCGGCGCCGCGGATCGTGCCGTTCTGCAGCGCTTCGATGAGCGCGGCTTCGTCGACGGTCGGCCCGCGCGAAGCGTTGATCAGGATCGCGTCCGGCTTCATTTTCTTCAGCTCCTTCACGCCGATGAGCCCGCGCGTTTCGGGCGTGAGCGGCACTTGCAGGCAGACGAAATCGGAATGTGCGAGGAGCTCATCGAGCTCGACGCGCTTTGCGCCGTAGTCCTTTTCCGCCTGCTCGTTCGGGCTGCGGTTCGTGTAGAGCACGTTCATGCGAAAGCCGAGCGATGCGCGCCGTGCGACCGCCCCGCCGATGCGTCCCAGGCCGACAATGCCGAGTGTCTTGCCCTGCACATCGACGCCGAAGCATGCCTCGCCGATGCTGGCTGTCCAGTTGCCTTCCTTTACCCATTCGGCCAGTTCGACGACGCGGCGCGCGCTGGCGAGGATCAGCGCGAAGACCGTATCGGCGGTGGATTCGGTGAGCACATCGGGGGTGTGCGTCAGCACGATGCCGCGGCGCGTGAGGTCTTCCACGTTGAATTGGTCGAAGCCTACGGAGATCGTCGACAGTGCTTTCAGGCGTGTTGCGCCTTCGATCATGTCGGGGGAGATTTTTATGCTCGCGCCGATGGCACCGTCAGCGTCTTTTAGCGCTGCGACGAACGCAGCTTCGTCTTTCGGGTCGACGTTCAGCACTTCCGCGTGTTTGCGGAGATAGGTTTCTACGTCGTCGGGCAGGGGTTTGTAGGCTACGATTTTTGGCTTCATGGTGTGGTTCTTTGCTCGCTGGTCGTCGTGGTTTGGGGATTGTCGCCGGATCCCGTTTTCATGTTGGTCTATTAGCACTGCCCCTGTGCGGGGCGGCAGTCACTTTCTTTGCTGCTGCAAAGAAAGTAACCAAAGAAAGCAGCTCGTTTAGGCCCGCGGTCACACGTAGTTTAGGTAGTTCTCTCGTCCCAGGCGGCACTCGCCTAAAGAGTGCCCTCATCACAATCACCGGGCTTGGATCGCGCACGGTCTGTCACATCGCTCCGCTCTACTCGCTGGCTCAGCACCAAATAGCTCCGGCCCGCTTCGCGGCCGAGGGGCCAATCGGGTCTGCGCGTGCCTCTTCGCTAACGCTTCCATCTCACCGCACACGCGTCAGGTTGGTTTCCCTTGCAGACCCCACGGCAGCGCGGAGCGCTGTGCCGGAACTCTTTCGTGCTGAACCAGTATTCTCAGAGGTACTAGCTTGTCAGACCGTGCGCGATCCAAGCCCGATCGGGCCTTCGAGGGCACTCTTTAGGCGAGTGCCGCCGGGGACGAGAGGACTACCCAACGTGCGTGTGACCGCGGGCCTGAGAAGCTGCTTTCTTTGGTTACTTTCTTTGCAGCAGCAAAGAAAGTGACTGCCGCCCCGCACAGGGGCAGTGCTAATAGACCAAAAACAAACCGGGATCCGGCGACAAAAAAATCAAGACCGCACAACAACCCCACCACGAACGGCAGCTTGAGGTTTAACGGCTAACGTAAGCCAAACAGCAAGCAGCAGAGCAGCGCTCATGAACACGTAAGAGGCGGCCGGCGACCCAGTAGCCCCATTCAAATACCCCACGAAATAGGACCCAACGAACGACCCAAGCGCCCCCATGCTATTGATAAGCGCCATCGCCCCGCCGGCGACATTCTTCGGCAGCAACTCCGGCACGATCGCAAAGAACGGCCCATACGGCGCATACATCGCCGCGCCCGCGATCACGAGCAACGCATACGAAGCCCAGAAGTTCGTCGACCCAAGCAGATACGATCCCGCAAACGCCACCGCGCCGATCAGCAGAAACGGCCACACAAACGCCTTGCGCGTCTGAAGCTTGTCCGAGGCCCACGAAGCCAGCAGCATCGCGATCGTCGCAGCAAGATAGGGCACTGCCGAAAGCCACCCCGTCTCGACCATGCCGAGCGTCGACCCGCTCTTCAGAATCGAAGGCAGCCACAGCACAAACCCATACACGCCGATGCTCCAGCAGAAATACTGCGCGCACAGCTTGATCACCGCCGGCGACTTGAACGCCTCGCGATAATTCTTCACCGGCTTGATCGCAGCCTGTTCCGCGCGCAGCGTCGCATCGAGATCGTTCTTCTCCTGGTCCGTGAGCCAGCTCACCTGCGCGGGCTTGTCCTTCACGATGAACCACCAGATCACCGCCCACACCACGGCAGGCAGCCCTTCCGCGATAAACATATGCCGCCAGCCGAACGAGTTCACGAGATAACCTGACACGACCGACATCCACAGCACCGTCACCGGATTGCCGAGAATCAGAAACGTATTCGCGCGCGAGCGTTCCGATTTCGTGAACCAGTTCGCGATGAACACGAGCATCGCCGGCATCACCGCCGCCTCGACGACGCCCAGCACGAAGCGGATCGCCATCAGCGACGGAATATTGCTCACCATGCCCGTGAGCGTCGCGCAGCCGCCCCACAGGACGAGGCTCCAGAACACGAGCTTCTTCACGCTGCGGCGCTCGGCGTAAATCGCGCCCGGAATCTGGAAGAAAAAGTAGCCGAGAAAAAACAGCGCGCCGATCAGCGACGACAAACCCTTGCTGATGCCGAGATCCTGATTGATGCCCGCAGCCGACGCGAAGCCGTAGTTGGCTCGGTCGAGATACGCGAGGCTGTACGTGATGAAAACGATCGGCATGATCGCCCACCAGCGGCGCACGGCCAGCGTGGGAGTGGAAGAACTTTGCATGGTTGTCTCCGAACGCACTTCGGTTGAGTCTCGTGGATGGCTCTCAGGCCAGATCGAACGCGGCTTTGGCCGTCTTGTCGTTGGAATCCTGCGCTTCCAGCCGATCGAGCGCGGCGCGCGCCGGCAGGCCCTCGCTATCGCCGATCACCTGAATCGCCAGCGCGCCGATGCGGTTGCCGCGCGCGATCGCATGACGCACGTCGCGCCCTTCGAGCAGCGCGCTCACGACGCCGACCGCGAAGCCATCGCCCGCGCCGACCGTATCGACGACATTGTCGACCGGCACGCCCGGCACGATGCCCTGCTCGCCGTCCGCCGTGCGAAAGTACGCGCCGTGCGCGCCCAGCTTCACGACGACGCCCTTCGCGCCCCGTTCGAGGTAGAACGCGGCGATGTCCTCCGGCTTCGCATAGCCCGTCAGCGTCAATCCCTCCGACACGCCCGGCAGCACCCAGTCCGCCAGCGCGGCGAGCGCGTTGAGCGATTCGGCCATCGCCTCGCGCGACGGCCACAGCGTCGGGCGCAGGTTCGGATCGAACGAAATCGTCTTGCCTGCTGCACGCATTTCGCGGGCCATGTGGAACGCGAGTTCGCGCGAAGTCGCCGAAATCGCCGGCGCGACGCCCGTCAGATGCAAATGACGCGCGCCGAGCACGTAGTCGGCGCAGTAATCGTCGAGCGACAGATGGCTCGCCGCCGAGCCCTTGCGGAAATATTCGACGGCCGGATCGCTGCCGTCGTCGCATTTGCCCTTGAGCTGGAAACCGGTCGGATAACGCTCGTCGATCGTCACGCGGCGCGCGTCGATGCCTTCGGATGCCAGCACGTCGAGCACATAACGGCCGAACGAATCGTTGCCGACGCGGCTCATCCAGCCCACCTTGAAGCCTAAACGCGACAAACCGATCGCCACGTTCAGGTCCGCGCCCGCGACACGCTTCGTGAATTGACCGGCCTTCGCGAGATCGCCAGTGACGGCCGCGACGAACATCGTCATCGCTTCGCCGTAGGTGACGACGTCGAGGGCTTCAGGCTTGGCTTGCATGTCGGTGTCCTTTGCAGATGAATGCTGAATGCAAAATGCGTAATTCAAAATGCCGCTCAAAATGCCGAAATGCGTTCGACCTGGCGAGCCGCGTCCGCGTCGAGCGAGGCGTCCGCGCCGGGAATGAACGGATATTCGATGCCGCGCGGCACATCGCCGGGCAAATGCGCGAGCAGCGTCGCGAAACGCGCGTCGCCGTTTGCGGGCGCGGCGGCGAAACGGCGCGCGCCCTCGCCCATCACCGCCTTGCAGTGCACATAGCCGACGTAGGGCGCGAGACGCTTCACGGCGTCGAGCGGGTCTTGCTCTGCCCAGTGCCAGTTGCCGGTGTCGAAGGTCATCGCGAGGCCGCTTCGGGCCGGCAGCGCCGTGAAAAGCGCGTCGAACGCGCCGATCGTGCCGCCCGCCTTCAGTTGCCCGTTCTCCACGACGACGCGCGCCTTCGATTCGGCGATTGCCGACATTAAACGGTCGAGCGTCGCCGCATCGGTCGCTACGCTGGTTTCCGTGCCGCCCAGTTGCAGCTTGACGATGCGCGCGCCGAGCGCAGCAGCCTCATCGATGGCAAGTTTGAGTGTGTCGAGATCGAGCGAACCGTCGTCGCGAAACAGCGTTGCGGGCGTCGAATGGACGGCCCACAAACCCTGCCCGCGAATCCGTTCGCCCAGTTGCGCGAGCGCTCCCACTTGCGCATCGGTTTCGCTCGCGAATAGTTCGCGGCGCACTTCGAAGCCGCCAGCGCCCGCACGCGCCGCAGCGGCAGCCCAGACCGAGTGGCCGTCGCGACGGATCGCATCCGCGCCGAACGCGCTCGCGACGATCACGACTTCGGTACGCTGGCCATCGATGCGGGATTTTTGATTCACTTGCGTCTCACTCTCGGTTTTGGCCCCGAAAATCCTCATTGGAACCGGTTCCATAAACGTTTTTCAAAAAAGACGCCGCAGCGCCCGTGTGAGAACGAATGGTGCGTCAGACCGCCGCCAGCGCGCCATAGTGGAATTCCCTAGCCGAGCAAACCGGGCTCTTCGCACAGTTCCAGAAAACGGGCTGCGACACGCGACGGCGTGGCCGCGTGCGGCAGAAGGATCGAGAAACGACGCGTGAGCGGTTGCGGCGCGATGCGCACGCGCCGCAACGCGCTGTCCTCGTGACGAATCGACATCGCCGACACGAAGCCGATGCCCATGCCCGCGCGCACCGCCTCCTTCACGCCCTCCACGCCCGCGATTTCGAGCGCGACGCGCATCGGCGCATCGCAATCGGCGAACGCGCGCTCGATGATCTGCCGCACGCCCGAGCCGGGCTCGCGCAGCACGAGCGGGTGCTCGCTCAACGCGTCCAGCGTGGCGGCATCGCGTCCGTCGGCGAGTGGATGGCCGTTCGGCAGAATCGCGACGATCTCGTCCTCGCGCCACGACGTGACGGTCGTGCCGAGCGGCAGATCGTGGCCGGGCGAGCCTTCGACCAGCGCGATATCGAGCGAGCCGAGCGCGGCGACGATATCGGCCGTATTGCCGTCGATGGTCGTCACGAGCACATCCGGATACCGCTTGTGAAACGCCGCGATCAGATACGGCAGCAAATAACTCGCGGGCGTCGTGCTCGCGCCGATGCGCAGCGTGCCGCGCTCCAGCCCGCGCAACGCGTCGCGCAGCGCGTGCGCCGCGCGGAAAGTCTCGCGCAGCCGCTCCGCGTGGCCGAGCAACTGCTCGCCGGCGGCGGTCAGGCGCACGCCGCGCCCGTCGCGCTGATAGAGCGGCTCGCCGAATTCATCCTGCAGCAAGCGCAATTGCCCCGACACCGCGGGCTGCGACAGATGCAGCGCCACCGCCGCGCGGCTGATATTGCCGTGCTCCGCCACTGTCGCGAAAGTTATCAGTTGTTCCGGGGTCATTTATCGTAAATATCAGCGCGTCCGATACTTCACATTCTAAATCACGATTTTTCATATTGATATATCGAGAATAGGATTAGCCCATCGAGTCATCCAACATTCCAACGGGTTCTTCCATGTCAACGGTCCAGTCCGCCCAAGCCCTGGCGCCCGCCGCGCCCTCCACGCGCGGGCAGCTCAACGGCATTCTCTTCGTCGCATTGTTCGCCGCCGCCGTCACGCGCCTCGCCTCGGTGCCCGCCATCGCCGGGCTTGGCATCAGTCCGCTGATCGTCGGCATCGTGGCGGGCGCGATCTACGGCAACGCATTGCGTCACGGCATGCCCGACAGCTGGGCCGCCGGCGTCAACTTCTCCGCGCGCAAGCTGCTGCGCATCGCGGTCGCGTTCTTCGGGCTGCGCGTGAGCCTTCAGGAAATCGCGCAAGTCGGCGTGTCCGGATTCACGGTGTCGGTGCTGGTCGTCGTGAGCACGCTCGTGATCGGCACGTGGGCCGGCATGAAGCTGATGAAGCTCGATCGCGATACCGCCCTCCTCACGGCAGCCGGCAGCGCGATTTGCGGCGCGGCCGCGGTGCTCGCGTTCGAATCGACGCTGCAATCGAAGCCGCACAAGAGCGCGATGGCCGTCGGCAGCGTCGTGCTGTTCGGCACGCTCTCGATGTTCCTCTACCCGCTCGCGCTCAACGCCGGCTGGTTGCATCTCGATACGCTCGGCGCAGGCCTGTTCTTCGGCGGCACGATCCACGAAGTGGCGCAGGTCGTGGGCGCGGCGAGCAACGTGAGCCCGGAAGCGACGCATATCGCGACCATCGTCAAGATGACGCGCGTGATGCTGCTGGTTCCGGTGCTGCTCGTGATCGGTTTCTGGATCAGCCGCTCGCGCAATGCGGCGGACGGCGCGGCGCAGGGCAAAGGCAAGATCGCGGTGCCCTGGTTCGCACTCGGCTTTCTCGCGCTCGTCATCGTGAACTCGCTGCATGTTTTGCCCGATGTCGCCACGAGCACGATCAACACGCTCGACACCTTCGCGCTCACGATGGCCATGACCGCGCTCGGCATGGAAACGCGCATCGCGCAGATTCGTCAGGCCGGCCCGCGTGCTCTGGCCACCGGCGCGATCCTGTATGTGTGGCTCGTCGGCGGCGGCCTGCTGATCACGCTCGGCGTCGAGCGTCTCTTCGGGTGACCGAGGCACTGAAGTACCCGTCGCGCGAGAACCCCCTCGCGCGACATCGCTTTTTGAAGGAGCACTCATGGAACACGGCGCTCGTACCCAGAACGAGAAGCTCGATGTCAAGACCACGACGTGCTACATGTGCGCGTGCCGCTGCGGCATCCGCGTACATCTGCGCGACGGCGAAGTCAGATACATCGACGGCAATCCGAACCATCCGCTCAATCAAGGCGTGATCTGCGCGAAAGGCGCGTCGGGCATCATGAAGCAGTATTCGCCCGCACGCCTCACGCAGCCGCTGATGCGAAAACCCGGCGCGCTGCGCGGCGAAGCGCAGTTCGAGCCGGTCTCATGGGAGGTCGCGCTCGATACGCTCGAAAAGCGCCTCGCCCACCTTCGCGCCACCGATCCGAAAAAGTTCGCGCTCTTCACGGGCCGCGACCAGATGCAGGCGCTGACGGGCCTCTTCGCGAAGAACTTTGGTACGCCTAACTATGCGGCGCACGGCGGCTTTTGCTCGGCGAACATGGCCGCGGGCATGATCTATACGATGGGCGGCTCGTTCTGGGAATTCGGCGGCCCGGATCTGGACCGCGCGAAGCTCTTCTTCATGATCGGCACGGCGGAGGATCATCACTCGAATCCGCTCAAGATCGCGTTATCGAAATTCAAGCGCGCGGGCGGGCGCTTCATCGCGATCAATCCGATCCGCACGGGCTACGCGGCCATCGCCGATGAATGGGTGCCGATTCGCCCCGGCACCGACGGCGCGCTCTTCATGGCGCTGATCCACGAGCTGATCGCCGCCGACGCCTACGATCACGAGTTCGTCACGCGCTACACGAACGCGGCCGAACTGCTCGACATGAACGAAGCGAGCGACACCTTCGGCCTTTTCGTGAAAGACGAAAGCGCGCCCGAGTCGAACCCGCTCTTTCCGCAGAATCATCTGTGGTGGGATACGAAGAGCAATCGCGCGGTCGCGCATCATGCCGACGACGCCGAGCCCGCGCTCGATGGCCGCTATACGCTCGACGACGGCACGCCCGTCGCGCCGTCCTTCGCGTTGCTGCGCGAGCAAGTCGCATCGTGCACGCCGGAATGGGCCGCCGACATCACCGGCATTCCCGCCGCGACGATCAAGCGCCTCGCCGCCGAAATGATCCAGGCGAGCCGCGATCACAAGATCACGCTGCCGATTCAATGGACCGATTGCTGGGGCAAGAAGCACGACACGGTGACCGGCAACCCGATCGCCTTTCACGCGATGCGCGGTCTCGCCGCCCACTCGAACGGCTTCCAGTCGATCCGCGCGCTCGCCGTGCTGATGTCGCTGCTCGGCACGATCGACCGTCCGGGCGGCTTCCGTCACAAGTCGCCGTTCCCGCGCGCGGTACCGCCGTCGGCGAAACCGCCGAATCATCCCGATCAGGTGAAACCAAACACGCCGCTCGCGAACGGTCCGCTCGGCTGGCCCGCTGCGCCCAGCGATCTCTTCATCCACGACGACGGCACGCCCGTACGCATCGACAAGGCGTTCTCGTGGGAGTATCCGCTCGCGGTGCACGGCGTGATGCACAGCGTCATCACGAACGCGTGGCGCGGCGATCCGTACACCATCGACACGTTGATGATCTTCATGGCCAACATGGCGTGGAATTCGTCGATGAACACGATGGAAGTGCGCAAGATGCTCGCCGACAAGCACGAAAGCGGCGAGTACAAGATTCCGTTCATCGTCGTGTGCGACGCGTTTCAGTCGGAGATGACCGCGTTCGCCGATCTCATCCTGCCCGACACGACGTATCTCGAACGCCACGACGCGATGTCCATGCTCGATCGCCCGATCTCCGAGTTCGACGGTCCCGTCGATTCGGTGCGCGTGCCGGTCGTGCCGCGCACGGGCGAATGCCGGCCGTTTCAGGAAGTGCTCGTCGAACTCGGCAGCCGCCTCAAGCTGCCCGCGTTCACGACGCCCGAAGGCACGCGCAAGTATCGCGATTATCCGGACTTCATCGTCAATCATCAGACCGCGCCGGGATCGGGCGTCGGCTTTCTGATCGGCTGGCGCGGCAAGGACGGCAAGGATGCGCTCGTCGGCGAACCGAATCCGAACCAATGGGAAGAGTACGCAAAGCACGATTGCGTCTATCACTACACGCTGCCCGAAGAACTGCAATACATGCGCGGCCAGAACGGTCCGTATCTCCAGTTCGCGGTCGACAAGGGCTTTCGCAAGTTCAACGAGCCGATCCTGATTCAGCTCTATTCCGATGTGATGCAGAAGTTCCGCCTCGCCGCGCAGGGACGCACGAAAGGCCGGCAGCCGCCGGACCATCTGCGTGCGCGTATCGAGCAGTATTTCGATCCGCTGCCATTCTGGTATGCGCCGCTCGAACTCGATACGACGAATCTCACGCAATATCCGCTCGCAGCCGTTACGCAGCGCCCGATGGCGATGTATCACTCGTGGGACTCGCAGAATGCGTGGCTGCGGCAGATTCACGGCGAAAACATGCTTTACATGAATCCGCGCATGGCGAAGGCGAACGGCATCGAGGATGGCGGCTGGATCTACGTCGAATCGCAATGGGGCAAGGTGCGCTGCATGGCGCGCTATAGCGAAGCGGTCGAGCCGGGCACGGTGTGGACGTGGAACGCGATCGGCAAGGCGTCGGGCGCGTGGAGCCTCGGTCCCGACGCGAACGAATCGCAGCGCGGCTTCCTGCTCAATCACCTCATCACCGACGAGCTTCCGGCGTCCGCGCGCGAAGGCATGCGCGTCTCGAACTCCGATCCGATCACCGGACAAGCCGCGTGGTACGACGTGCGCGTGCGCGTCTATCCCGCTGAAAGCGACGCCGACCACACGCTGCCGCAATTCGCGCCGATGCAGCCATCGCCCGGCATGACGGGATCGATACAACGCGTCGTGCAAACCTACTTCGCCGGACGCGGCGAGTTCGCCGCGCGTCTGCGCAACGTCATCAAGCGCGACGCAAAAAACTGAAGGAGACCAGCATGACTCAAATGGCCCTCGTCATCGATCTGAACGTCTGCGTCGGATGCCACGCCTGCGTCACGAGTTGCAAGGAGTGGAACACGTCCGGCGAAGCAGGCAGTCTCGCGGATCAGCGACCCTACGACGCCGATCCGTCCGGCACCTTCTTCAACCGCGTGCAAACGTATGAAGCGGGCGAATTTCCGCTCGCCGATACGATCCACTTTCCGAAGTCGTGTCTGCACTGCGAAGACCCGCCGTGCGTGCCCGTCTGTCCGACCGGCGCGAGCTACAAGCGCAAGGAAGACGGACTCGTGCTCGTGGACTTCGACAAGTGCATCGGCTGCAAGTACTGCGCGTGGGCGTGTCCGTACGGCGCGCGCGAACTCGACGAAGAGCGCAAGGAGATGACCAAGTGCACGCTGTGTGCCGACCGCATCTACAACGAGGCGCTGCCCGAGCGCGATCGCAAGCCGGCGTGCGTGCTCGCGTGTCCGACATCGGCGCGGCTTTTCGGCGATATCCACGATCCCGAGTCGGTCGTGTCGAAGGCGATCGAGGAGCGCGGCGGCTATCAGCTGATGCCCGAATGGGACACGAAGCCCGCGAATCATTATTTGCCGCGTCGTCCTGTGAATTCATGCGGCAGCGGCGGCTCGTGCGGCTGTCAGTCAAAAGACGCCGATGCGCTCGACGCACACGGCGACCTCAATCTCGCGTCGATGGCCGTGCGCGTCTGACCTCATCGGAGATCGAACATGAAACCCGCGTTTTCCGTCGTGTTCCTCACGACATTGAGCGGCGCCGCGCAAGGCTTGCTGATCGCGCTCGTCGGCGTCGAAGTGTGCGCGAAGCTCGGTCTGATTGGCGCGCCCGCGCAGATGTTCTTCATCGTCGGCGCGGCGTTGTCGGTCGTGCTGGGCGGGCTCGGGCTGATCGCATCGTTCTTTCATCTCGGGCATCCCGAGCGCGCGTGGCGTGCCATCGCGATGTGGCGCACGTCGTGGCTCTCGCGCGAATGTCTGTGCCTGCCTGCGTTTCTCGGATGCGCTGCGGTGTATGGCGTCGCGCACTGGATCGGCACGCCGTGGTCGCTTGCCATCGGTTTGATCGGCGTGATCGCATCCGCGGCGCTCTTCGTCTGCACCGCGATGATCTACGCGTGC
This sequence comes from Caballeronia temeraria, assembly GCF_001544795.2. Classification (GTDB taxonomy): domain Bacteria; phylum Pseudomonadota; class Gammaproteobacteria; order Burkholderiales; family Burkholderiaceae; genus Caballeronia; species Caballeronia temeraria. Next base: position 194,919 of record NZ_FCOI02000010.1, read on the forward strand.
CTGCGCTTCCTGCAGGAATGGGCGACGCCGCTCACGATGGTCAACTTCGTGCTGCTCGGCTGCGCGTCGGGGTTCACGCTCGCGACGGCGTGCGCCGCGTGGCTCGCGCCATCGCTCGCGGCGGGTCTCGCCGCTTGCGCCTGCACGCTGACGCTCGCGGGTTGCGCGACGCGCGTCGCTGCGTTGCAGCGCAATGCGAAGCTGCGGCCGAAATCGACCGTGCAGAGCGCGACGGGCATCAAGGGGCCGAACGTCGTGCAGAAGTCGCGCGGCTTCACAGCGGGCGCGTTCAATCTGCGCGAGTTCTTTCACGGACGATCGGCCGAAGCGATCGCGCGCATCAAGTGGACGTTTCTCGTCGGCGCGTTCGCCGTGCCGTTCGTGCTGATGGTGCTCGGCATCGGAGCGCAGTCGGTCGCGCTGTTCTGCCTCGCGTGCGTCACGCAGTATCTCGGGCTCGTTGCCGAGCGATGGTTCTTCTTCGCCGAAGCACGGCATCCGCAGAACATTTACTACGCGCGCGCCTCGTAACGCGACGAGGCACGCGCTTCGGTCATGCCGCGAGTTTCAGCGCCTGCTCGAAATCGGCGATGAGATCGTCGATATCCTCGATGCCCGCTGAAAGCCGCAGCATGCCGTCCGAAATGCCCATCGACTTGCGCACGTCGGGGCCGGCTTCGAAGAAGATCGTCGGCGCGACCGGAATGATCAGCGTGCGCGTGTCGCCGAGGCCGGTCGCCTTGACCGGCAATTTCAGCGCGTTGACGACGTCGATCATGCGATCCGCATTGCGCAACTCGAACGACAGCAGCCACGACGCGCCCTTGAACAGCGCCTGCGCGGTCTCGTATTGCGGATGACTCTTCAGCCCCGGATAGAACACGCGCCCGATGGCCTCGTGCTGCTCCAGAAACTGCGCGAGCGCGAGCGCGTTCTCGCTGCATTTGGCGACGCGCAGCGCGAGCGTTTCCGCGCCCATCGCGATGGAATGCGCCTGCTCCGACGACAGCGACGCGCCCATGTCGCGCAGCCCTTTCTTGCGGATTTGCAGAAGCCCCTGTTCCTTCGACGCGGACTTGCGATATTCGTCCGCGATGTTCGGATACGCGCTCCAGTCGAAGAGCCCCGTGTCCGTCACCGCGCCGCCGAGCGCCGCGCCATGACCCGCGATCGTCTTCGTCAACGAATTGACGACGAGACTCGCGCCGACCGCCTTCGGCCGGAACAGTGCCGGCGACGTGATCGTGTTGTCGACGACATACGCAAGCCCACGCTCGCGGCACAGCTCGCCGATGCCCTTGAGATCGGGAATCTGCGTGCCCGGATTCGCGATGGTCTCGACGAACACCATGCGCGTATTCGGCTGGATGGCGTCGGCGACATTCGCGGCGGACGTGCCATCGACCATCGTTACTTCGATGCCGAGCGTGCGCAGCGTGCCGAACAGGCTATTCGTGTTGCCGAACACATAGCGGCTCGACACGATGTGATCGCCCGCGCGCAGCAAGGTGAGGAAAATGGCCGTGATGCCGGCCATGCCGGTGCTGAAACAGATCGATCCGATGCCGTCTTCGAGGCTCGTGATCTTGCGCTCGAGCGCGGCCGTGGTCGGCGTGCCCTGGCGCGCGTAGTTGAAGCCGCCCTTCTTCGTGCCCTGGAAGACGCCGATCAGATCTTCCACGCGCTCGAATCCGTACTGGACCGATGTGTGGATCGCCTGACGCACGCCGCCATGCTCGACGCCCACGGTTCTGTCGCCGTGAACGATGCCTGTGGTGAAGCCTTGCTTGTCCATCCCTTCTCCGCTACGTCGAAAACGCAAAACATCGATTTTGCACGATTCGCGGCGATTCATGGCATCGGCGCGAAACGGGAACGCGTGTTGCTCGCTCGCTTCTTCGTCCGCGCGTTTCATCGCACGCTGAAAACGCGCACACTCAACTGTCGCCGCACACGCGGCATGCCCCGACGAGGAGCCCCTTTCTCATGGCTTACGAACTCCACTACTGGGACGGATTGCAAGGGCGCGGCGAATTCGTCCGGCTCGCGCTGGAAGATGCCGGCGCGGAATATATCGACGTCGCGCGCGAAACGAAGAAAAGCGGCCACGGCATGGACGCGATGATGAAAGTCCTGAACAGCAAGACGGAGCCGCAGATTCCCTTCGCGCCGCCGTTTCTGAAGGATGGCGAGCTGATCGTGCCGCACGTCGCCAACATTCTTCTGTATCTCGGGCCGAAGCTGAAACTCGCGCCGAAGGACGAAGGTCTGCGCTACGTCGCGCACGGCCTGCAACTGACGATCGCCGATTTCGTCACCGAAGTGCACGACACGCATCATCCGCTCGCGACCGATCTCTACTACGAAGACCAGAAGGACGCGGCGAAAATCCGCTCGCAGAGCTTTCTGGACAAGCGCGTGCCGAAATTCATGAACTACTTCGAGCGCGTTCTGAAGCAGAATCCGCACGGCGACACGCAGATGGTCGGCGACACGACCACTTACGTCGATCTGTCCATCTTCCAGATCGTCGATGGCCTGCATTACGCCTTCCCGCGCGCGATGAAAAAGTTCGGCACGCAGTATCCGCGCGTCGCGGCGATTCACGACGCGGTGCTGCAACGGCCGAACATCGCCGCTTATGTCGATTCGGAACGGCGCATTCCGTTCAACGAGTCGGGCATCTTCAGACACTATCCCGAACTCGATCAGGACGCTTGACACCTCAACGCCAACCAGGAGCCAGCATGGTAGAAACGATTCCTTCATTCGGTCTGGGCACCTTTCGCGTCGATGCCGCAAAGACCACGAACGCCGTGAAAAGCGCATTGCAGATCGGCTATCGTCATATCGACACGGCGCAGTTCTACAACAACGAGGCGGCCGTCGGTCAGGGCGTGCGCGAATCGGGCGTGCCGCGCGACGACATCTGGGTGACGACGAAAGTCTGGTGGGAGCGGCTCTCGCGCGACGCGCTCATCGCGAGCCTGAAAGACAGTCACACGAAGCTCGATATCGGCACGATCGATCTCGCGCTCGTGCACTGGCCGTCGCCCAAAGGCGCGGTGCCGATCGCCGAAACGCTCGCGGCGATGCAGGAAGCGCAGAAGCTCGGGCTGATCCGCCATGTCGGCGTGTCGAATTTCACGGCGCCGCTGCTCGAGGAAGCGCTGAAAGCGCCGGGCGGCGAGCAGATCGTGACGAACCAGATCGAAGTGAGCCCGTTTCTCGCGAACCGCAAGCTCGTCGAGGCGACGCAGCAACTCGGCGTCAAGGTGACCGCGTACATGCCGCTCGGCGAAGGCCGCGCGCATAACGACCCGACGATCAAGGCGATCGCCGCGAGACACAACGCTTCGCCCGCGCAGGTGACGTTTGCGTGGCTCTTGTCGCGCGATATCGTGGTGCTGTCGGCATCGACGAATCCGGAGCATCAGAAGGCCAACTGGGACGCGCAGAAACTCAAGCTCGACGCCGACGACATCGCGAAGATCGACGCGCTCGACGAAGGCAAGCGCAACGCGAATCCGTCGTTCGCGCCGAAGTGGTGACAACGCTTTGACGCGCGGCGCTTCCCACGCAGCCCGGCCACGCCTGAGCCGGGCTTTTTTTTGGATTTTCCAGCCGCGTTCGAGTGCGTTTCGACGTCCGCAGAGCCGCGCTGCAATGCTATCCTTGCGAGTCCCTTATTCCATTTGCTTCTAAGCTTTCCACGATTTCGCAAAAGTGCTCTCATTCCTGCTGAAGCTGCGCACGCGCGCCCAACGGCTCTTCCGTCTGTCGGACTCGCATACGATGCTCGTCTGGGCGGTCGTCGTCGGCGTGGCCGGCGCTTTCGCCACCTCCGTCTTTCGCGAAGGCATTCAGTTACTCCAGCATCTGCTGGGCAACCACTCGGAAGGTCTCGTTGCGCTCGCGCGCGATTTGCCCTGGCCGGTGCGCGTGTTGCTGCCGGCGGTGGGCGGGCTCATCGCGGGCGGCTGTCTGCTGATCGCCCGCAAGCGCGCCAGCAAGAATTCGAGCACGGACTACATGGAAGCCGTGACCATCGGCGATGGCGTCGTGCCCGTCTGGCAAAGCGTATGGCGCAGCCTGTCGTCGCTCATCACCATTTCGAGCGGCGGCTCCATCGGCCGCGAAGGCTCGATGGTGCAACTCGCTGCGCTCGTGTCGTCGCTCATCGGCCGCTGGGTGCACTTCGATCCGCCGCGCCTGCGTCTGCTCGTCGCGTGCGGCGCGGCGGCCGGTATCACGTCGGCGTACAACGCGCCTATCGCCGGCGCGTTCTTCGTCACCGAACTCGTGCTCGGCTCGATGGCCATGGAAAGCTTCGGGCCGATCGTCGTTTCGTCGGTCGTCGCCAACATCACGATGCGCGAGTTCGCCGGCTACAAGCCGCCGTACGAGATGCCGGTGTTCCCGACCGTCACGGGCATCGAAGTGCTGCTCTTCGTCGTGCTCGGGCTGCTCTGCGGCGTGCTCGCGCCGCATTTCCTGCGGCTGCTCTCGGCATCGAAAAAGCGCTTCTCAACCTTGCCGCTGCCCTTGCCCGTGCGCCTCGCGCTGGGCGGGCTGATCGTCGGCGTCATTTCGATCTGGTGGCCGGAGGTCTGGGGCAACGGCTACGAAGTCGTGAACTCGCTGCTGCACGAACCGTGGACCTGGACCGCGCTCCTGACCGTGCTCGTCTTCAAGATCATCGCGACGGCGGCCACCGCCGGCTCCGGCGCAGTAGGCGGTATCTTCACGCCGACGCTCTTCGTCGGGGCGGTGCTCGGGTGTCTCTACGGCATCGGCGTGCACGCGATCTGGCCGGACTCGACCTCCGCGCCGTTCGCCTACGCGATGGTCGGCATGGGTGCGTTTCTCGCCGCGGCCACGCACGCGCCGCTCATGGCGATCCTGATGATCTTCGAGATGACGCTGTCCTATCAGGTCATGCTGCCGCTGATGGCCTCGTGCGTGATCGCGTATTTCATCGCGCGCACGTCCGAGCAGACGTCGATGTACGAAGTCACGCTGCGCCGCAATCGCGAGGAGAAAGAGCGCCTGCGTCTCGCCGCCACGCAGATGCGCGAACTCGTCAAGCCCGCCGATACCGTCGTGCCGCTGTCCGCGAACGTGAAGGACATGACGCGCGTGTTCCTCGAGTATCCGGTGAAGTATCTGTATGTCGTCGATGAAGCCGGGCGTTTTCAGGGCGTCGTCGCGCTGAAGAACATCACGTCCGATCTGCTCGACGACAAGACCTGCGAGTCCAAGACCGCCGCGGATTATCTTCAGCCGCAATTCGACGTGCTCACGCCCGACATGTCGCTCGGCGAGGCGCTTCAGCATTTCCTGGCCTTCCAGGGCGAACGGCTGCCGGTGATCGAGAAAAAGACCCAGCCGCTGCTGCTCGGCGTCGTGTACAAAACCTCGCTTCTGGACGCATACTTCCGTTTGAACCCGACGTCGCGCTGAAACTGCGCAGCCGTGCAATTTCGCGGCGCGCAGCGATGCGTGCGCGCGTCTCACGCGCGAGTCGGAAGGACTTCACATTTCACTCGAAGTATGGTCGCGCGACGCCCACTCGTCGCGCACATGCGCGCCGGTCTTAAAGGGACCGCGCGTATGGCGGGCAGTGCGAAGGGCCATCGGCATAGGCTTTGCTTGGTCCTCTCTGCTGCCTACGTGAGGAGGGGTTGCCCGATGAAGACCTCAACGTTGTTGTCGATGGCCCTCGTTTCGGTCTCGTGCTACGCCGCGCCGCTGCACACGAGTTCGACCGACGTGTCCACCGCCGCCGTTTCTGCGACGCTCGCCGCGCTGCGTGTGAACGCCGCGCCCGTCGCGCCGCCCGCGCCCGAAGTTTCGGCGCAGGATCTCGATCATGCGCGCTGGCGCCATGTGCCGCTGCCGAAGTCGCGCACGCCGAGCCACGGCATGGCGAGCCAGACGATCCAGGTCCAGACGTGACGCGCCTCCTCATTCACTGACTCGACTCTGGAACTCGGAATGACCGACACGCACGCAAAAAACGCATTGAACGACGAGCCGATCGACGACGAGATCGCCCAGGTCTTACGTCTCGTGAAGTATCCCGCCAACAAGGACGCGATCGTCGATGCGGCCCGCGCGGCGGGCGTGTCGAACGACGTCATCACCGTGTTCGATGGCCTGCCCGAGCAGGACTACACGGACGCGAATTCGGTCGAGCAACTGCCGGGCAGCAACGGCGGTCCCGGAATTTCGATCTGAAGCCCAGAACGTCCCCTGGAACGTGACGACAGCGCGCTGCGCACAAGCGCGCAGCAGCGCTTCGCCCGCGTTCGATCAGGTCGTACAAATCCTCTTTCATCAAAGACTTAACTCGCATACGCGAGGCTTTTCAACACCGCTATCCACAGAAATTGTGGATAACTCGGGCATCGGGTCTATGCGCCTCACCCGGCCGAAAAAGTGGCGCGATCCGCGCCGCGCGGGGATTTCGTCGCGAAATCAAGAATCTGGATGAGTCGCCAAGCGGTTTTCCACAGGCCTTTCCCCGTGCGCTGGGGATAAGTTATGCATAGCCCGATGCGCATTGATGCAACGTGAAGCGCCCATGACTTTTCGTTCGGCATCAGGCATTTAGCAGACTTTTCGGCGCGTTTTCAACAGGGTGCTCCCCAGTTCGTGGGGACAACATGCATACCCGCTGATTCCGGGAATTTATGTCCGGTTTGCTTTGTAATACAAAGTAGCCCGAGGCATAATCCCGGCACTCGGAATTTGCACACCTTCGCCCTCATGCGCAGTCGCTTCCACCAACGAACGGGTTCACTGCTGGCATTGCTCGCGATGCTGCTGATCACGTTCGCGCCGGTGGTCTCGCAACTGCTCGCGGCCAACGCGCACGCCGTTCAACTCACCGACGAGCTGACCGCCGAACTCTGCTCGGCGCACGCGTCCACGGTCGAGCGCTCCGCCGGCCATCATGCGAACGACGGCCTCGCGCATCTCGACGATCAGGCCTGCGGCTACTGTCACTTCTTCGCGCATGCGCCCGCGATCGCGAACGCACGCGCATCCGCGACGCTCGACGTTCCGGCGCGACGTATCGTCGTCGTGGCGCGGATTCCCGCCGAGCGCCCCGCTCCGCCGTTCAGCACCGCGCAATCACGCGCGCCTCCGGTTCTCATCTGATTTCGTCCCTATGGATCGATGCCTTCGCGGCATCGAGCGGCGTCGCTCGTCCGTAGCGTCGCGCCGCGTTCATTCATCTCGATTTCGAAGAAGAACCATGCTCACTCTTTCAGCAAGTGGCGGCGTCGTGCCGTCCGTACCAAACGACGTTCACGCGAGGACGCCGGCATGAAGCGACTCGCCCGACAAAGCGCCCTCATGACGGGCATCACCGCGCTATTCGCGACACGCGCATTCGCCCAGGCCGAACCCGCGACGCTTCCCGCCGTGATCGTGCAGGGACAGGCGCAGCATTCGCTGGCCTCGCAAGACGTCGCGACCCAGAAGCGCACGCTCGACACGACGGTCGGCTCCGTCGGCTTCGTCGACAGCGCGGACTATCAGAACACCTACGCCTTCACGCTGCGCGATGTCCTCAAGAACGTGCCCGGCGTGTTCGTGCAGAACCGCTACGGTCAGGAGTTGCGCCTGTCGATTCGCGGCTCGGGGCTCGCCCGCGGCTACCACACGCGCGGCCTGGAGATCTTGCAGGACGGCATTCCGACCAATCTCGCCGATGGCAGCGGCGACTACTATCAGATCGACCCGCTCGCGCTGCAGTCCGTCGATGTCTACAAGGGCGGCAACGGCCTCGCGTACGGATCGTCGATGATGGGCGGCGCGATCGATTTCGTGACGCCCTCCGCCTACACCGCCGATGCGCCCAACATCCTGCGGCTCGAAGGCGGCAGCTTCGGCACGGTGCGGGGCAGCGCGCAGTTCTCGCGCGTGATGGGCCCGCTCGATTTCATCGGCACGTTCTCGGTGAATCACGCGGACGGCTATCGCGATCACGAGCGCGGCCAGTACGAGCAGTTCAACGCGAATATCGGCTATCGCTTTTCGCCGGATGTCGAGACGCGCTTCTATCTCGGCGCGTATGTCGTCGATCAGCAACTGCCCGGCACGCTCACGCTCTCCGACGCGCTCAACAATCCGACCAAGGCATCCGCGAGCGCGATCGCGGGCGATCAGGCGCGCGATACGCGCACGGAGCGCATCGCCAACAAGACGACCGTCAAGCTCGATGTCGGCCAGTTGGACGTCGTTACGTGGGCGATCCACAAGAGCCTTTATCACCCGATCTTCCAGGTCATCGATCAGGACGGCTGGACCTACGGCTTCGCGCCCCGCTATACCGCGACGTTCAACGTAAGCGGCATGCGAAACGACTTGATCGCGGGCGCGCGTTTCTTCGGCGGCACCACGCAGGCGCGGCAGTATGTGAACGTATCGGGCAACGAAGGCGCGCAAACGCTCGACTCGACGCAAAGCGCCTACAACTACGAGGCGTACGTCGAAGACCGTCTGTTCTTCCTGCCGACGGTCGCGCTGATGGCGGGCTTCAAGGCGTTGCGCGATGTGCGCAAGTATGTGGATCACGGCGGGCTCGCGGCCGATCCGAACTACAAGTCGGCGAGCGAGACCTTCAGCGGCGTGAATCCGAAGCTCGGCCTGATGTGGCAGCCGAATCGCGAGATGCAGGCGTTTATCGACATCACGCGAAGCCAGGACGTGCCCGATTTCACCGATCTCACGCAGACCTTCGCGAGCACGACGCGCTTCACGCCGCTCACGTCGCAGCATGCGTGGACGCTCGAACTCGGCACGCGCGGCACGCGCGATCGCGTGAGCTGGGACGTGACCGCGTATCGATCGCTGGTGCGCGATCAGTTGCTTCAGTACACGACGAATCCGGACATACCTGCATCGACGTTCAATGCGAACAAGACGGTGCTGCAAGGCGTCGAGGCGGGCGTGTCGGTCGATGTCTGGCGCGATGTCACGCACGCCGGCGCGGGCGACAAGATCACGCTATCGGGCTTGTGGAATCTGAGCGACTTCCGCTTCAAGGACGATCCGCAGTACGGCAACAACCGCATCGCGGGCGTGCCGGTGAACGTGCTGCGCGCGGTGCTCGGCTACTCGCGGCCGAACGGCTTTCACGTGTCCGCATCGGTTGACTGGGTGCCGGCGGGCGCATGGGCCGACGACGCCAACACGTTGCGCGTGCCTGGCTATACGCTGCTCGGCGTGCAGGCGGGAATGGATTTTCGCAACGGCCTCTCGGTCTTTCTCGATGCGCGCAATCTGACCAACAAGCGCTATGTGAGCGACATCAGCACGATTGCGGATGCGCGCACGGCGGCGTCGACCGCGATCTTCTATCCGGGCGAAGGCCGCAGCATCTTCGCGGGCATGCGCTACGCGTTCTAAGCGCGCGGCGGTCTCAACTGCCGCGATACTGCGCAGCGCTGGCGGCCGCCGGCGCCGCCGGCTTCTTCGCGTTCTTGTCCTTCGCGGAGCCGGTCGCCGCCGCATCCGACGACATATACGCCGGCGCCGCCTTCGCCTTCTGCTTCTGTCCGGCAGGCGGCGCGGTCGGCGCCTTGCCGATATCGGCGAGCATCTGCTGACACGGCAGCGGCTTGTTATTGCTCGGCGCGATGAGCGGAATCAGCGCCGCGAAGGGATTGATGAGACCGAGACCCACGGCCGCCGCGCCACGCAGCGCAAGCACCGGACTCACGCCGATGTGCGGGTCCTTGAACGTGCCCTTCACGTACAGCGGCGAGCGCAGCGAGAAAATGCGCAGACCCTTCGTGTGCGGATGGATGCCCAGATCCATGTCCTCCGTCTTCAGATTGATGGTGCCATCGACGTTGATGACGGCGTCGTCGGTGTCGAGCGCGAAGACGCGCGAATCGAGCACGCCATCGGTCACGACGAAATCGGCCGCCGCGCAGTTGATGTTCACGTCGCGCTTGCCGAAGAGCTTCTCGTACACGACGTTCGCCACGTTCAGCCCCGCCGCTTCCATGTACAGACGGCTCACGGTGCCTTCCGTGATGAGCGCCTTCACCTCGCCGTTCGATGTTGCCGCGAGCGCCGCCGGCGAATTGCCGGTCGCGGAGAGCGCGGCGTCACCGTTGACCTCGCCGAGCGCGGATTGCATCGTCTTCACGGTCGGGAAAAGCTGCTTCAGCTTCAGATGCCGCGCCTGCGCCGATACGCGGCCCTTGAGCGGCGCGGCGCTGCCATCGAGATGGATGTTCGATGCCAGCGAGCCGCCCGCCACGCCGAACTTCAGCGGCTCGAACGACAGCACGCCATCGGTCATGATCACGTGCGTGTACAGATCGGTGATCGGCAGATCCGGATCCTTGATGATGCGCTGGCCGGTGAACTTCACATCGGCGTCGATGGCTTTCCAGCGATCGGTCTTGAACTCTTCCGTCGGCAGCGCCTTCGACGACGGCTGCTTCTGCGCATCGCCACGCTTCGCCTTGCTCGCGTTCGAGTCCGCGCCGATGATCGGCGCGAGATCCTTGAACTGCAGCAGATGCGACACGAGTTCGCCTTGCAGGAGCGGACGCGGCTTCTTGCCCGCATAGACGAGCGAGCCGTTGATGTCGCTGCCGCCCACGCGCCCGGTGAAGTTCTCGTAATGGAACACGTTGCCGTCCGCGCGGAACTGGCCAGTGAGCCGCCCTTCGGTCGCGAACGGCGGCGTCTCGGGCAAGGTCACGCCCGTGAACGGATAGAGGTGCGCCATGCTGACGGCCTGAATCCACAGGCGCAGATCGAGCGCGGCGAGATGCGCCGGATCGGTCACGGTGCCGACGAACGCGATATGCGTATCGCCAAGACGCACGTCGGCCTGCACGGGGAACGGGCGCTTCGCATCCTGCACGGCGAGCACGCCGCCGAGCTTCCCGTCGCCCGACACCTTGCCGCCGTTGTACGTGCCCTTCACGGTCCAGCCGAATGCGTAAGGCGGAACTGGCGGTTTCGGGCCTTCCTTGGTCGTGATGCTGGTATTCGCCGACGTGCTCGCCGGATTCGGCGCCGATGCATTCGCCGCGGCCGCCGCCGAGGCAGCCGAAGCCGCCGACGCTTCGGACGCCGCGGCCGCATCGGCTTGCTTGTTGAGCTTCGCCGCGCCGCTCTTGCCGACCATCTCCGCCGACGATTTCGCCGATGCCGCTTCCTGCTGCTTCATCACATCGCCGATCGGCACAGGCTGCCCGAGCGTATCGATGACGACCTGCATGTCGGCCTTCGTCACTTCGTCGTGGACACCGACGGTGCCTCTCGCGAGCGAGATGTCGCCGAGCTTCAGATTCCACGTCGACGGCTCGGTCGACTGCTTGAACTTGAACGTCCAGTTGTTGCGATTGTCCTTGAGCCGCTCGATATCGATCGATGGATTCACGAGATTGATCGTCGGAATCACGATGTCGTGCGCGAGCAGCGGCAGCACGGCCACCTGAAAGTCGATTTCGTCGAGCGTGGCGAAGTGTTGCTGGCGCGCCCAGTCCGGATTGGCGATGGTGATCTTTTCAGCGGAGAAGCGCGGCCACGGCACCCAGCGCTTCCAGCCCGTCTCGTTCGGCGGACGATGCCAGCCGACCTTCAGGTCGCCCGTGATTTCGAAACGTCGGCCGATCGCTTCCGATACCTTGTCATCGACCCACGGCCGCAGGCGGTTCCAGTCGAAGGTCAGGAAAATCACGACCAAAATTGCAATCAGAACCGCCAGAACGGCAAAAAACCATGCGACGATCCTTCCGATTTTTCCGGTCGAGCGGGCCTGCACCATGACGAATCCATCCGTTTTTCTGATTATGATTGCGGCAGCACATCGTGTGCCCGCGCGCTCGGGCGTCCGCTGAGCGCCGAATGTCCGTAAGATGCTAATCCAAAGAACGACGCCCATACCCACGATGCAGGACGTGACATCAACCGAACTCGTCGCGGCGCACGGCGTCGTGCGTCGCGACGCCGTGCGCGGCACAGAGCTGCTGCATCCGACGAATTTCGCCCTCGACACAGGCCAGCGCGCGGCGATCACCGGGCCGTCCGGCTCGGGCAAGAGCGTCTTCTTGCGCACGCTCGCGCTGCTCGACGCGTGCGACGAAGGCCACGTCACGTGGCGCGGCGAGCGCATCGCGCGTGCGCGGGTTCCGGCCTATCGGCGGCGTGTCGCGTATATCGCGCAGCGGCCCGCGATGCTCGATGGCACCGTCGAGGACAATCTGCGCTATCCGTTTTCGCTCAAGACCTATCACGATGCACATTTCGATCGCAATACCGCAATGCGGCTCGCGCAGGCGGCCGGTCGCGGCGCGGACTTCCTCGACAAGCTCGCGAGCGAACTGTCCGGCGGCGAAGCGCAGATCGCGGCGCTCGTGCGCGTGCTACAACTTTCGCCCGATGTGCTGCTGCTCGACGAACCGACCGCATCGCTCGATCCGGCATCGGCACGTTCGATCGAAGCGCTCGTTTCCGCATGGTTCGACGCCGACCCGGAACACGCGTGCATCTGGGTATCGCACGATCCGGAGCAGGCGAAGCGCGTCGCCACGCGTCATCTGACGATGAATGCGGGCGTGCTCGGAGGCGACACGCGATGAACGGCTATCAGAACCTCAGTCTCTTCGATATCGGTCTCGCGGCGGCGCTGATCGTCATTAATGGCGCGCTGTCGGTCGCGCTGGATCTGCGGCTCGAACGCAAACTGCTCATCGCCGCGATCCGGACCATCGTGCAACTGCTGCTGATCGGCTACGTGCTCGGCTGGGTCTTCGCGTTCAATCGCTGGTATGTCGTGCTGCCGTTGATGGCGCTGATGACGGTCATCGCCGGTTTTGCCGCGTCGGATCGCGGGCGGCGCACCTACGCGGGACAGCGCGCGGACAGCATCGTGTCGATCTGGGGCAGTTCGTGGCTGATCGGCGCGTTTGGGCTCTTCGTCGTGATCCGGATTCATCCGTGGTACGAACCGCAATACGCAATTCCGATTCTCGGCATGATCCTCGGCAACTGTCTGACGGGCGTGTCGCTCGGCATCGAACGCATGACGGAAGAACTGACTTCGGGACGCGGGGCCGTGGAGATGTCGCTCGCGCTCGGCGCTTCGCGCTGGGAAGCGGCGCAGGGGCCCGCGCGCCAGGCCGTGCGCGCGGGCATGATTCCGACGCTGAATCAGATGGCCGTGGTCGGCCTGGTCAGCCTGCCCGGCATGATGACGGGTCAGGTGCTCGCCGGGCAGTCGCCGTTGCAGGCGGTGCGCTACCAGATCGTCATCATGTTTCTGATCGCCGCGGGGTCGGGACTCGGCGTGGTCGGCGCTGTCGTGCTGACGTACCGGCGGCTCTTTTCGAGCGACCATCGCTTCATGGCGTCGAAGCTCGTCGAACGAAAGCCCCGCAAGCGCGCCGCGTAGCCTACTCGCCGTTGTACGCCCGCTCCAGCGCCGGGAGATCGAGCTTGATCATCTCGCGCATCGCTTTCATGGTGCGATCGGCTTTGGCCTTGTCCGGGTCCTGCAACATCCCGAGCAGACGCGTCGGCGCGATCTGCCACGTCACGCCGAAGCGGTCGGCGAGCCAGCCGCACGCCATCGACTGGCCGCCTTCCAGCAGCTTGTCCCAGTAATGGTCGATTTCCTCCTGCGTTTCGCATTTGATGAACATCGAAACGGCCGGCGAGAACTTGAATTCCGGATTGCCGTTCAGCGCCAGGAAATCCTCGCCTTCGAGCTCGAACATCACCGCGATGACGCTGCCGATCGGGCTCGGCCCCGACTCGGTGCTGCGCATGATGTCTTTGATGCGCGCGTTCCTGAATGTCTCGACATAAAAATTTGCGGCCTCTTCGGCCTTGCCGCCTTCGAACCACAGACAGGGCGAAATCTTGTGCATGTGCGGATCTCCGTTCGTGGATGCGTGCCTCGTTTCGCGCGTCAAGTCGCGATCAACCGCACGGCTGCTGTGCCATTGCCTGCTTCATTTCCTCGGGCGTCATGTCGCGCGTGTGCGTCGCGACCGACCATTGATGGCCGAACGGGTCTTCCAGACGCCCGTAGCGGTCGCCCCAGAACATGTCGGCGACGGGCATCGTCACTTTCGCGCCGGCGGCTTCGGCCTGCTTCACGGTGGCGTCGGCGTCTTCGACATACAGGTGGATCGTGACCGGCGATCCCTTCAGCGCTTTCGGACCGACCGAGCCGAATTGCGGGAATTCATCGACGAGCATGAGCGTCGAATCGCCGATTTTCACCATCGCGTGCATGAGCTTGCCGTCCGGCGCGGGCATGCGGCCCAGCTCGACGGCGCCGAACGCGCGCTTGTAGAACTCGATCGCTTCCGCCGCGCCCGCGCAGACGAGATGCGGGGTCAGCGAATGCATGCCTTCGGGGATCGGCTTGACGGCGGGATTGGACATATCGGCTCCTGTAATGAATGAGCGCGCCGGGTTTGGCGCGGTCTCATACCCTACAACGAATGGAGCAGCCGTCAATCGACAAAACGGCGCATGGGGCTGTCAAATTTCTGCAACCGCGTCCTGTCACGACAGGCGGATAGCTTATTTCGAATGCTCTTCCGCAAGCGATTGAATCAGGGCTTCGAGCCGCGAGAAATTGACCGGCTTGGTCAGATGATCGCGAAAGCCCGCTTCGCGGCATCGGCGGATGTCTTCGTCCATGCCGTAGCCCGTGATCGCCACAGAGGGCTTGTCGGGCTGCAAGGTTTGCCACGCCCGCGCGATATCGAGCCCGCTGCCGTCCGGCAAGCCGATATCGCTGACGAGCAGATCGAATGGTCCGCCCTTCGCGCGTTCGAGCGCCTCCGCGACGGTGATCGCGACCGACACTTCGTGGCCGAGCATTTCGAGCACTTCGGCCATCGCCGACGATGTCTGCTCGTTGTCCTCCACGAGCAGCACCCTGAGCGCGCGGCCCTGCTCCTGGCGCGCGGCCTCGACGAGCGGCTCGTCGGCGCGCGTGGGCTGCATTTTCGCGAGCGGCAGCGTGAGCGTGAAGCGCGCGCCTGCGTCGCGGCCTTCGCTGTACGCCGACAGCGTGCCGCCGTGCTTCTGCGCGAGCGTGCTCGCGATGGCGAGGCCAAGGCCCAAGCCGCCGAACGAGCGCGTGATCGAATCGTCGGCCTGTTCGAACGCCGAGAAAATGCGCGGCAACGCTTCCGCACTAATGCCGATGCCGCTGTCCGTCACCGAAACCGCGATCGTCGCCGGATCGGGATTCCATGTGCGCACGTCGATGCGCCCGCCCGCCGGCGTGAACTTCACCGCGTTCTTCATCAGATTCCAGACGATCTGCTGAAGCCGTGCGGCATCGCCGAGCACGATGAACTGGCCCGCGTCGAAATGCGTGTCGAGCGTGAGGCCTTTCGCGCGCAGATCGGCCTCGGACATGTCGAGCGCGCTCATCAGCAAGGTATCGAGCGCGACGCTCGCGAAATTGAGCGACAGCTTGCCGCGCGCGATGCTCGTCAGATCGAGCAGATCGTCGATGAGACGCGCCTCCAGCTCGACATTGCGGCGAATGAGATCGAGCGTCGGATGCGCCTCGCGCGACAGCGAATGCTTCATTTCGAGCAGACGCACCGCGGCGAGAATCGGCGTGAGCGGCGTGCGCAATTCATGCGACAGCACCGCCAGAAAATGGTCCTTCGCGCGATTCGCGGATTCGGCCTGATCCTTCGCGAGCCGCAGTGCGTCGGCGGCCATGTGCGCGTCGGTGGCGTCGCGCACGATCTTCGAGAAGCCGATCAGCTCGTCATGCTCGCTGCGGATTGCCGTCGTCACGCCCGACGCAAAGAACGAGTGGCCGTCCTTGCGCCAGAGCCAGCGATCGTCGCTTGCGCTGCCTTCGCGACGCGCCGTGTCCAGTTCGGCTTCGAACACGGCCGCCTCGCGATCTTCCTGCGCGTAGAAGATGTTCGCGGACTGGCCGAGCACGTCCTGCGCCGGAAAGCCCAGAATGCGCTCCGACGCCGCGTTCCACGTGCGAATGCGCCCTTCGGGATCGAGCGTGATGACCGCGTAATCCTTCAGCGCGTCGATGAGCAAGCGGAAATGCGTCTCCGTCTCGCGCAACGCCCGCTCGACCGCGATGCGCTGCGCGCGTTCGGCGCTCTCGCGCATCGCGCGGCGCACGACGGCGGGCAGGCGCTGCAAACGCTGCTTCAGCACGTAATCGGTCGCGCCGCGCTTGAGCATATCGACGGCATGCTCTTCACCCAGCAGACCCGACACGAAGATGAACGGCGTGTCCGGCGAGCGCTCGCTCGCGATGGTGAGCGCCTCGATGCCCGAAAACGTCGGCATCACGAAGTCGGCCAAAATCACGTCGAAGCGCCTCTTCTCCAGTTCGGCGATGAAATTCGCGGAGTCGTACACGATCGACGCATCGACCGCATAGTCCGCGCGTTCGAGCTGGGCGATCGTCAGCTCCGCATCGAGTGCGTTGTCTTCGACGAGAAGCAGATGCAGGGGCTGCATGATCTAGGCGTCCTCTTTAAAGGACGCTTGCGGGCGCACCGGACAGGGCGAAGTCATGAACATGGGCGCGGCCGTCATTGCGCCGGCGGCGGGCGGCGAAAGCGCGTCGAACCCGGCGGCGGTTCGTTGAGCACGGCCCAGAATACACCGAGATCGCTGATCGCTTCGACGAACTCGGCGAATTCCACCGGCTTCACCACATAGGCGTTCACGCCGAGCTCGTAGCTGCGTATGAGGTCCTGCTCCTCGCGCGACGAGGTCAGCATGACCACCGGCACGCTCTTGAGCGACGCATTCGAACGGATCATGTCGAGCACTTCGAGGCCGTCGATCTTCGGCAGCTTCAGGTCGAGCAGAATCACGGCGGGATTGCCGGGCGCGCGCTCCTTCCACTCGCCTTCGGACGTGAGATAGTCGATGGCTTCCTGGCCGTCCCGCGCCACGATCACTTCGTTGGCGAGCTGACTCTTGTCGAGCGCGACGAGCGTGAGCTCGAGATCGTTCGGATTGTCTTCGACGAGCAATATCGGTTTAAGCATGGTCTTTTCTTGACTTTGTATTTGGCGCGCCCTGTGTTCCAGTTGCATTGCGATAGTCGACCGGCAGCGAGAAATAAAACACCGCGCCCTCGCCCAGCCGTCCTTCGGCCCACGTGCGCCCGTCGTGACGCTCGACGATGCGCCGCACATTGGCCAGCCCGATTCCCGTGCCCTCGAACTCTTCCGCCCGATGCAGCCGCTGAAACACGCCGAACAACTTCGCGCCGTACTTCATGTCGAAGCCGACGCCGTTGTCGCGCACGCCGATCACGTATTCATCGCCGTTGCGGTTGGCGAATATCTCGATTTTCGCCGATTCCCGCGTCCGCGTATATTTCACCGCGTTCGAAATCAGGTTGCGCACTGCGAGCTGGAGGAACGCGGCGTCACCGGTGACGCGCGGCAGATCGCCGATCATCCATTCGATGTCGCGCCCCGAGCCTTCCACCTCGAATTCCTGCACGACGCCGCGCACGAGCTGACCGAGATCGACCGGCGCGGGCCTTAGCGCGGCGCGGCCCATTTGCGAGAAGGTCAGCAGATCGTCGACGAGCGTGCCTGCGAAGCGCGCCGAATCGAGCATGTTGTTCAGAAAGCGCCGGCTCTTGTCCGACATGCGCTCGCCTTCCTGCTCGCGCAACAGATCGCCGTATCCCGCGATATGGCGCAGCGGCGCGCGCAGGTCGTGCGACACCGAATACGAAAACGCTTCGAGTTCCTTGTTCGCGCGGGCGAGTTCGGTCGCGAGTTCGGCGCGCTCTTCCGCGCGCCGCAACACGATATTCAGCAACGCGCCGCGCAACTCGCCGGCGATTTCGAGTTCACCCTGACGCCACATCGCGGAATGACCGCGCACCGTTTCGAGCCACGGCGAGAAGTTCGTGCGCGGCGCGCTCGCGCCATCCGCGCCTTCGATCTTGACCGGCTCGCCCGCCCACTTGATGGTCTGCATCAGTTCGGGTCTGAACCACAGCAGATAGTTGCGAAAAATCTGCGAGACCGGCACCGCGAGCACGCCGCACGCCTTGTCCTCGTGCGCCTTGGCCGGCGGCCATTCGCGGGCGAGCGAATCGGTCGCCCATACGCCGGTGGTGTGCTCCGCGAGCCAGTGCGTGAGCGCGCGCACGGTGTCCTCGTCGGGTGTCGAGCCGAGCAGCGTGATCTGATCGTCGAAGATGATCGCCGCGCCCGCCGAACGCGCGAAGCTCAGCACATCGTTCGGCACGGCCTGCAAACCGGCAACGAAATTCTCGTGCTCGCCCATCGCCGAAATCAGGCGGCCCATCGTGCGGCGCAAAGCGGTCAGATACTCGCCCTCGGCGCGCTCTTCCTTCGCTTCGATCTGCAAGGACAGCATGTGCCCGAGATGTTCGACCGCGACGCGCGTGTTGAACGGCACGATGCGCGCGCGGTGATCGTGACACGAGACGAGTCCCCACAACTGCCCGCGCACGACGATCGACACCGACATCGACGCATGCGTGCCCATGTTGCGCATGTACTCCAGATGCACGGGCGAGAAGCTGCGCAGCGTGGCGTAGGTGAGATCGGTCGGACGGCCGGTGACGGGATTGAGACTCGGCACGAGCCGCGCGGGCGTGTAATCGACATCGGCGACGAGGCGGATGCGGTTCTTCAGATACAACGCGCGCGCCTGACGCGGAATGTCGGACGCCGGAAAGAACTGATGCAGGAACGACGGATAGCCCTCGTCGCGATCTTCCGCGAGCACATGGCTGCGGCCTTCCTCATCGAAGCTGTAGAGCATCACGCGACCGAAGCCCGTGATCGCGCGCACTTCGCGCACGGCCAGTTCGGCGAGCGCCTGCACGCTCGGCGCTTCCTGAAGCCCGCGTGCGAACGTGCGCACGAGCGGATACATCGAGGCGAACGCGTCGCCCGTCGCGGCGGCGGCTTCCATCTCAACGATAAGCATGCCGTCATGACGATGCATCGTGATATCGAAGCGCAGCGGGTTTTCGGACGACGGCGGCGTGACGTCGAGCGGACCGATATAGAGCGGCGCGTCGTCGAGCGCGGAGCCTGCCGCCGCCCGCGCGACGCGTTGCGCGCCCGCCGCGCCGAGCACGGCATCGAGCGGCTCGCCCAGCAAGCCTTCGACGCTCGCGTTCGTCAGCGCAGCAAGGTTCTCGCTCGCCTGCACGATGCGCAGATCGTCGCGCAGGACGAGCAAAAAGCCATGCGGCTGGATGCCGCCGGGGATGTGGATCGGCTCGGCATCGCAGTCCTGGCTCGCAATGCCCGAACTGAGCGTGCGCCGGCGCGCTTCGGCATCGGGCGGTCCTTGCGATGGGTCGTGCAACGCCTCCGCGCCGATGGGCGGCTCGCTCGCGGACTCGCTCATGTAGCCGCTCCCGACGCCGGCTGTGAAGCATCGACATCGACTGCTTCGCGACACAGCCACGCGTGCAGGCTGTCGAAGGTCGCGATGGCGGCCTTCACGGCATCGTCGTACTGGAGCGCGGGCACGCTCGCCGCCGCCGTCGCGCGAAACGCGTTCCACATGCTGCCGGTGCGCGGGCCGTAGCCGTCGAAATACGTATTGCCGACGCCCGGCGCGAGATCGAGACGCTCGGCGACATGCGGCGCGATGAAGCGGCCGCCGAGCGTGCTGCCTTCCATTACGTACATCGAGCCGAATGCATCGCCGATGTCATGCATGGGCGGAAGATCGTCGTGTCCGGCTTGCGGCACCGATACGTTGAACTGCTTATCGCCCGTCAACGCGATGAGATCGGCGGCGAGCAGCGACGTCTTGCGGCGCGCGTCGAAGAAGTCCGCGAGCGATGCCGGCATGCAGGCGCCCGCCGCATCTTCCCAGGGCGCGACATAGCCATAGAATCGTTCGAGCAGCGCGATATATTCGTCGCGCTGCAGGTCGTCCCGCATCAGGTCGAGCGCATGCTCGAGCCGCGCATGGCACGCGGCGGTTTCGTTCTTCAGACGGGACAGAAGGTCGAGTTGCATGTTTCGTTAAATTGGCTTTGGGACGCGGGCATCGGAAGGGCTTACCGATTCCCGCGTACCGCGCACGCGCATATCGGTAGAAAAAACGCGGCAAACGTTGTGCTCGAGACCCGCTCACGATTAACGATTCATTCTACGCAAGCGGCCCGCGCGGTGCCATTCGGACAGGCTTTTCACCATACGGTTCATCGCTTCTTCGCGCCGGCGTCGTCGCTATTCGCGTTCGCGTGGGAATCGCGCTGCGTGTCGCGCTGATAGTCGTCGCCGCCGCGTCGATCCGTATCGACGAGACCGCGTTCGATGTCCTCATGCGCCTGCTTGCCGACATCGCGCGCGCCATGCTCGTGCTGCGATTCGACGTTCTGATCCGCTTCATGCGGCAGCGGCGCGTTCGATGCATCGTCGCGCGACTGCTTCTCGCGATCCTTGCTCGCCATTTCGCGTCCACGTTCGGGCACGCTCTCCGGTGCTGCATTCGACTGCTTCATGATCGTCTCCCTGAGCGAACCTGAATGAACACTCACTTGCGCGACCCGGTCAGCCCGAGCCGCTTCTTCATGTCCGCCGTGATCCGTTGACGGGACTTGCCGTAGCCCGCCCACGGATCGCCTTTCAACGCATCGAGCCGCTCGCGCACGTTGCCGATATGCCATTGATCGCCGCTTTTCACATCGTCGAGTTCGTCCCAGGAAATCGGCATCGATGCGCCGAGCCCCGGCCGCGCCCGCAGCGAGAATGCGGCGACCGTGCTCGATCCGCGGTTGTTGCGCAGATAGTCGATGAAGATCTTGCCCTTGCGATTCTGCATGCCCATCTTCGCGGAAAAGAGCTTGGGCAGCGTGCTCGCCATATGCTGCGCGACGGCCTGCGAGAAGTCCTTCATGTCGTCCCAGCTCGCATGTTTCGCGAGCGGCACGACCACGTGAAAGCCTTTCCCGCCGCTCGTCTTGCAGAACGATGCGAGACCGAGTTCGACGAGCAGATCTTTCGTGAGCCGCGCGGCCTCGATCATGCGCTCCCAGCCGACGCCTTCGCCCGGATCGAGATCGAACACCATGCGATCCGGCTTCTCGATGTTCGATGCCACCGCATTCCACGTATGCAGTTCGATCGTGCCCATCTGCGCCGTGCCGACGAGCGCCTTCGATGATTCGATGGTGAGCAGCGGCGGATGCCCCGGATCGATATCGGGATGCTGCGTGATGTGCGGAATCGCGAGCTTTGCGCTGTGCTTCTGAAAGAACAGTTCGCCGCCGATGTCCTCCGGCGCGCGCACGAGCGACACCGGCCGGTCCTTCAGATGCGGCAGCATCCAGTCGGCGACTGATGCGTAATACTCGACGACATCGAGCTTGGTCAGCCCCGTCGATTTATCGATCACGCGATCCGGATGGCTGATCTTCACGCCTTCGATTTCGGCCGAACTCGCCTTGGTCTTCTTTGCGGCGGTGCTCTTTTTCGCCGCGACTTTCTTCGCCGCCACCGGCTCTTCCTTCACGATCTGACGCGCGGGTTTATCGTCGCGCAGACTGACGAACGATGCTTGTCGCACGATCCGCTCCTTGGTCCATTCCGCGAAATTGCATTCGGCCACGAGTTCGGGCTTCACCCAGTGCACGCGCGTGCGGCTGCGTTCCTGCGGCTCGCTGGCAAAGGGCATGCGTTGGGTCTCGCGCTTGTCGAGTTCCTTCTTCACCGCGACGAGCATCGCGTGATCGAAACCCGTGCCGACGCGGCCCGCGTACTGCAGCTTGCCGTGCGTATCGTAGACGCCGAGCAGAAGCGCGCCGAAGTGCCCGCGGCTGCCCGATGGCTCCGAGTAGCCGCCGATCACGAACTCCTGTCGACGCCGGCACTTGAGCTTGATCCACGAATGGCTGCGACCCGAGACATACGTGCTGTCGATGCGCTTGCCGATGATGCCTTCCAGCGCCATGTCGCACGCGCTCTTCAGAAGCTCTTCGGCGTGAAAGGCGAAATCCTGCGAATAGCGCAGCACCGGATCGTCGACCGGTTCGATGAGCGCCTTCAGAATCGCGCGCCGCTGCACGAGCGGCACGTGGCGCAGGTCGTAGCCGTTCAGAAACGGCACGTCGAAGAAATACACGACGATGTCTTGCGGACGACCGGCATCGAACGCGTTTTGCAGCGCCTGAAAATCCGGCAGGCCGCGTTCGTCGAGCACCACGGCTTCGCCGTCGAGCCAGCCGCTTTCGATATCGAGCCTGTCGAGCGCCGTGATCTGCTTCGAGAATTTCGCGGTCCAGTCGTTGCCGTTGCGCGTATAGATGCGAATCTCGCGCTTCGTCTTCATCGTTTCGATGCGCACGAGCACACGATAGCCATCGAATTTTATTTCGTAGGCCCAATCATTTCCGCTCGGCGCGGTATCGAGCAGCGTCGCGAGTTGCGGCTTGAACGTCGCCGGCAGCTTCGCCTTGACGGCGCCTTCGATCGCCGGTTCGTGCGACAGCGTGCGCAACGATTCGGCGCTGCGATTCGCGACGATATCCGGATGCGCGTGGCCGTCTGCCGCTTTAGCCGTGGCCTTGCGCGTCGTGGTTTTCTTTGCGCTCGTCTTGCGTTCGGTGCGCTCGCGTAACGCGCCGCTCTTGTCGCGCGCGCCGAGCGACGCCGACATCACACTGCCCGGCTTCTTCAGCAGAATGTCGTATTCGGCTTCGGGCCGCGCTTCGTCGTCGCGTTCCTTGATGAGGAGCCACTGCTCCTTGTCGCCGCTGCCGCGCATATGGCTTTTCACGAGCGTCCAGCCGCCGTGCAGCTTTTCGCCGTCGAGCGTGAACTTGAGCTTGCCCTTCGCGTACTCGCGCGCCGCCTCTTCGACGCTGCCCGATTGCGGCGCCCACGTTCCGCGATCCCACACGATGACGCTGCCCGCGCCGTAATTGCCCTCGGGAATCTCGCCTTCGAACGAGCCGTAGTCGAGCGGATGATCCTCGACGTGCACCGCGAGCCGCTTCACCGACGGATCGAGGCTCGGCCCCTTGGGCACCGCCCATGACTTGAGCGCGCCGTCGAGTTCGAGACGAAAGTCGTAGTGCAGGCGGCGCGCGTCGTGTTCCTGGATCACGAAGGACAATGTGCTTTGCGCGGATTTTTTCGCGCGCGCAGTACGCTTTGCCGCGCCGGACGGCTCCGGCGTCTTGTCGAAACGCCGCATCCGTTGATAGGTGTCGAGTTTCTCGGCCATCGGCTTAAGCGCGTTTGCGGCGCGTCGTCTTGCGTGCGGGGCGCGCGGTTTCTTCTGCGGTTTCGTCGCTCGAATCGCCGTCGGATTGCGTGGCCTTGGCACCGCGTTTTACCGTGCCGCCGCCCTTCTTCAGACTGCGCTTGAGCAGTTCGGACAGGTCGAGAATATCCGCCGATGCCTTTTCCTCGCCGCTCTCGTCGACCTTCATCACTTCCGCGACCTTGCCTTCCTTCACCTTCTTGTCGACGAGCGCCATGATGTCGTCCTTGAAGGTGTCGTGATACTTCGCCGGGTCCCACGTGTCGCTCATATCGTCGATGAGCCGTTTGGCCATGTCGAGTTCCTTCGGCGTGACGCCCGCCTTCTTCGTATTCTCGTCCGGGAATTTGAACTCGCTGAAGTCGCGCACTTCGTCGCCCCAGCGCAGCGTATTGAGCGCGAGCGCCGGCCCGACCGGAATCAGCGCCGCCAGATGCTGCTTGTTGTGCAGCACGACGCTCGCGATGCCCACCTTGCCGGTGTCCTTCAGCGCGTCACGAAGAAGCGCGTAGACCTTTTCGCCCTTGCGATCGGGCGCGAGATAGTACGGCGTATCGAGCGAAAGGAACGAGATGTCGGGCGCGTCGACGAAGGCGAGAATGTCCACCGTCTGCGTCGATTCGGGGTTGGCCGCGCGGATTTCGGCGTCGGTCATCACGACGTATTTGCCCTTTTCATACTCGAAGCCGCGCACGATGTTGTCGCGCGTGACTTCCTTGCCCGTGTTCTTGTTGATCTGCTTGTAGCCGATCGGGTCCATCGAACGCTTGTCGAGCAGATTGAAGCCGACCTTCTCCGACTGCGTCGCCGGATAGAGTTGCACGGGCACGTGGACCAGCCCGAAGCTGATCGCGCCTTTCCAGATCATATGCGGCATCGTGGCACCTTCGCTATCGGATTTCGCGCGCGGATTTTGGCGCGGCATCGACAGGAATCGCACGAAGCGTGCCAAGCGGTGCGGGCGCGCCGCGTCGTGTGCCGGCCGTGCGCAGCGGCGCGCGTCGGACACCGCGATCTGTAAGCTTTACTGACGATGGGCGCCATCGACTCGAATTCGATGGGCGGCGACATCCAAGACCGTTAGTTGCGATACGAAGATAAAAAAACGCGCCGAACGAATCGGCGCGTCAGACTGCTATTTCCGGCTCGCCGTCACGGTCAACTGCGTGCCGTCGTCCAGCGTGACGGTTTTCTTCGATCCGGTGGACGTCGGCATCGAGAAACGCACGATCTGGCTGAAGCGGTTATCGACGGGACATTGCAGCGTCTTGCCGCCCACGGTCACTTTGCTCGTGCCCTTCGGCGCGTAGGCGCGAAAGCTGATCTGCACGTTTGCCGAACCGTTGTCCGCGACGACCGGCGCGAAGCGGATCTGCACCTGCCGCACCGCCTGCCCGTCCGCGCTTTTCGGCACCGATGCCGCCTGCGGACAGCCGTCCGGCACCGGTTGCGCGCCGCTCGCCGCCGCGCCTTGCCAGGTGAAGTCGTCGGTCTGACCCGAGCGGATAGTGCGCGTTTCCTGTTCGTTGCCGAAATTCTTCGACGCCATTTTCACCGTGTACTTGATGGGGCCGTCATTGGGCGCTTCGGAGAGAACCTTGATGCCTGGCGTCGCGTGGGCGGTCGCTGTGAACAGCGCGAGCGCGGCGACGGAAACGATGCGACGAACGTTCAAACGACGATTCATGCCGCCACCTCCGTATCGAGCGCTATGAAGGAAGGCCGGCGCCGCGAAGCGCCAGCGTGCCGTAAGGCCGATTCAGTCTAGCGCCCCGCATGACGGCTCATCCTAGTGGAAAACCCGAGTGAGCAGCAACGTCGATGACGTTCGTCAACGCCACGATCAGAAGCCGGTCAGCACCAGCTTGCCGACGGTGCGCCCTTCTTCCAGCAGGCGATGCGCCTCGCGCAGATTCGCGGCATCGATCTTGCCGAGATCGCGGCCGAGCGTCGTGCGGATCGTGCCTGCGTCGATCAGCCGCGCCACTTCGGACAGCAGCTTGTGCTGCTCGATCATGTCGGGCGTCCTGAACATCGCGCGCGTGAACATGAACTCCCAGTGAAACGCCGCGCTCTTCGATTTCAGCAATTCGACCGCAACGGGTTTCGCATTCTCGACGATCGTCGCAATGCCGCCTTGCGGCTTGATGACTTCGGCGGCGGCGGGAAAATGCGTGTCAGTGTCGTTGAAAATCAGCACGTAATCGACCTGGGCAAAGCCGATGTCCTTCATCTGCTTCGGAATGTCCTCGAAGTGATTGACGATGTGATCCGCGCCGAGATCTTCGGCCCATTTCGCCGATTCGGGCCGCGAGGCCGTCGCGATCACCTGAAGCTTCGCGACGCGCTTGGCGAGCTGAATGCCGATCGAGCCGACGCCGCCCGCCCCGCCGATGATCAGCACCGACTTCCCCGCATCCTTGCCTTCCGCCGACACGCCGAGCCGCTCGAAGAGCGCTTCCCATGCGGTGATCGTCGTGAGCGGCAGCGCGGCGGCGCAGGTGAAGTCGAGCGATTTCGGCTTCGCGCCGACGATGCGCTCGTCGACCAGATGAAACTCGCTGTTCGCGCCCTGACGCGTGATGTCGCCCGCGTAGTAGACCGGATCGCCGACCTTGAAGAGCGTCACGTCCGGCCCGACGGCTTCCACGACGCCCGCCGCGTCCCAGCCGAGCACGCGCGGCGTCTCTTCCACCTTGTCCTTCGGCGCGCGCACTTTCGTGTCGACGGGATTGACCGCGATCGCCTCGATCTTCACGAGCAGATCGCGGCCGGTGGGCGCCGGCTTGTCGACTTCGATGTCGATAAGCGCTTCGGGATTGGAAATCGGGAGATAGCGGGTCAGGCCGATGGCTTTCATGTGTTGCTCCACAAAGAGGATTTGCCTCGATCTTAAAGCGTGTCCGTCATCTCGAAAACCGCCATAATCGCTGAAACATTTTTCGGAAAATCCATCAAATGGCGAGCGATTTTCTGACGGAGGGCACGACGCGCGAGCGCCTCGATCTGCTCGACGTCAGCCTCTTCATGCGCGCGGCGGCGCTGGCGAACCTCTCGTCGGCGGCGCGGGAGTTCGGTTTGTCGCCGGCGGTGGCGAGCGCGCGCATCGCCGGGCTGGAGCGCATGC
The DNA here is from genome assembly GCF_001544795.2 of Caballeronia temeraria. Lineage (GTDB taxonomy): Bacteria > Pseudomonadota > Gammaproteobacteria > Burkholderiales > Burkholderiaceae > Caballeronia > Caballeronia temeraria. The sequence goes on from NZ_FCOI02000010.1 coordinate 221,338, forward strand.
TCGGCGCGCGGCTCTTGCACCGCACGACGCGGCGCGTCTCCGTCACGCAGGAAGGCGAAATCTTCGCGGCGCACGCGCGCGAACTGCTCGATGCCGCCGACGCCGCGCGCGCGTCGGTCGGGCGCGCGCGGGAGCATCCGCACGGACGGCTGCGCGTGACGATGCCCTCCTCGCTCGGCCGCCAGCACATCTCGCCGCTGATTCCCGCGTTCTTGCGCGAGTATCCCGGCGTGACCGTCGAGTTGCGCATGACCGATCAGATCGTCGATCTCGTCGATGAAGGCATCGATCTCGCGATTCGCATCGGCGCGCTGAAGGATTCGACGCTCATCGCGAAAAAGCTCGCGAGCAACCGGCGCGTGCTGTGCGCATCGCCCGCGTATCTCGCCGAACACGGCATGCCGCGCCATCCCGCCGATCTCGTCGATCACGAATGCGTGATCCTCGCCGATCAGCGCGACTGGAGTTTCGTCACGCCGACGGGCGTCATCGACGTGCGCGTGTCCGGGCGGCTCGTCACGGACAACGGCGAAGTGATCCGCGATGCGCTCGCGGCGGGCATCGGCATCGGGCTGAAATCGACGTGGAGCGTCGCGCCCCTGCTTTCGAGCGGCGAGCTTGTCACCGTGCTCGACGATTACCCGCTCGCGCAGACCGTCGCGATCTGGGCCGTGTATCCGAGCCGCGCGTTCGTGCCGCCGAAGACGCTCGCGTTCATCGAGTTCCTCGCGGCGCAGTTCGGCGAGCCGCCTTACTGGGATGTCGATCCGGCGCGCGTGCAGCGCTGAAGGTTCTTTACAATGGCGGTTTCCGCCTTTCTGCGCTTTCCGCTCCGATGAATCTCGTCATTCAAAGCCTCGCCCCGATCTCCGATTCGCACTTGCGCCCGCTCGCCGCGCTCGCCCGTTCGAAGGCAACCCAGCGCGTCGACGACACGCTGCTGCGCCTCGTCGACGCCGATCCGCTGCAACGTCCCGACATCGACGTCTATTGCGGCACGCACGCGCTCGATTACGCGTACGTCGAGCCGGCCGCGAAGCTCGCCGATTTCGGCCTCGTCGCGATGGACATGGATTCGACGCTCATCACGATCGAGTGCATCGACGAAATCGCGGATTTCTGCGGGCTGAAGGCCGAAGTCGCGGCGATCACGGAAGCGTCGATGCGCGGCGAGATCAAGGACTTCAACGAAAGCCTCACGCGGCGCGTCGCGCTGTTGAAAGGACTCGACGCGAGCGCGCTCGAACGCGTCTACGAAGAGCGCCTGCAACTTTCGCCGGGCGCGGAACGCATGCTCGACGGCGCGCGCGCCGCCGGCCTGAAGACGCTGCTCGTGTCGGGCGGATTCACGTTTTTCACCGAGCGTCTGAAGGCGCGGCTCGGCCTCGATTACACGCGCGCGAACACGCTCGAAATCGTCGATGGCAAGCTGACCGGCAAGGTCGTCGGGGAAATCGTGAACGCGGACGTGAAGGCGCGCACGCTCATCGAGACCTGCGCGCAGATCGGCATCGATCCGACGCGCGCCATCGCGATGGGCGACGGCTCGAACGATCTCAAGATGATGGCGGAAGCGGGTTTGTCGGTGGCGTTTCGCGCGAAGCCGGTCGTGCGGCAGGCGGCGAGCGTCGCGTTCAACTTCGTCGGGCTGGACGGGTTGTTGCGGCTGTTCTGAACGCTGTCGAAACGGCGCCTCTGCGGCGCCGTTCTTCATTCAGGCAAACGCCTTGGCGAGCGCGGCTTCGAGATCCGCGCGCAAATCCGCTTCCGCTTCCAGGCCGATATAGAAGCGCACCAGCACGCCCTCATGCGGCCATTGCGATGCGGTGCGCATCGAGCGGATGTTGTACGGCATCGCGAGGCTGTGCGCGCCGCCCCAGCTCCAGCCGATCGAGAACAGATCAAGCGCTTCGACGAAGGCATCGACCTGAGCGGACGTATAACGGCCATCGAAGACGATCGAGAACAGGCCGCCCGCGCCGCCCGTGAAATCGCGCGCATAGAATTCGTGGCCAGGACAATCCGCGAGCGCCGGATGCAGCACCGCCGTCACTTCCGGGCGCGTCTTGAGCCACTGCGCGAGCGCGAACGCCGTGCGGTCGTGGGCTTCGTAACGCGCTTTCATCGACGGCAGGCTGCGCAGCACGAGCGACGCATCGTCCGCCGACACGCCGATACCCATGCGCATGCGCGCGCGCTTCAGCTTCTTGTGCAACTCCGCATCGCGCGTGATGGTCGCGCCCATCAGAATATCGCTGCCGCCCGATTGATACTTCGTCAACGCCTGCACGGAAATATCGACGCCATGCTCGAACGGCTTGAACGTGAGGCCCGCGGAGTACGTGTTGTCGATCGCCGTGACGATGCCCTTCGCGCGCGCGACGGCGACGATCGCCGGCACGTCCTGCACTTCCATCGTCACCGAACCGGGCGCTTCGAGCCAGATCAGCTTCGTGTTCGGACGGATCGAATCGGCGATGCCCGCGCCGGTCATCGGATCGTAATAGGTCGCTTCCAGCCCAAAATCCTCGACGAGCCAGTCGGCGTGATCGCGATTCGGGCCGTATGCGTTGTCGGGGATCAGAACGTGATCGCCCGCCTTCACGAGACCGAAGTAGACGTTGGAGATCGCCGCGAGCCCGGACGGCTGCAGGAGCGCGAACTCGCCGCCCTCGATCGCGGCGAGACGCTGCGCGAGCGCGATGGTCGTCGGCGTGCCGTGCAGGCCGTAGCGCCACTTCGAGTCGTCGCTCCAGACGAGCGAGCGCATCGACGCGAGATCGGGAAACACGACCGTCGAGGCGCGCGCGACCGGCACCGAGAACGACTCGAAGCCGGGCGTGATGCGGTCCTCAGGCTGAACGATGCGGGTTTGCAGATCGCGGTCCTTGTTGCTGGAATCAGTCATGACTTTGCAATACGGAATGAAAAGAGACCGCCGCCGGAACGCCCGGCGGGGTGAAGACAAAGCGAATCATTCGCCGATGATGACGTTGCTCGTGCCGCCGACGGCATTCTTCGGCGGCGCAGGCGGCGCGGGTTCCAGCGACGGTGCGGGCGGCGCCCTGGCCGCGCCTGTCGCCGGCAAGGTCTGGCCGGGCACGGCGGGACGCAGGTCGAAGGGTTGCGCGTTCGAATCGTCCGGGTCCATGCGCTCGCCCGACACGCTGCCGTCCGCCGCGAACTTGCCGACCCAGTTGCCCGTGATGTGCGTGCCGTCGTTCGATTCCTCGATCTCGAGCGTGTCGCCGTCGCGATCGCCCGCGACGAGAATCACGTTCGGGCTGCCCGCGAACTTGTATTCGCCGTGCACGCCGGACGGCTCGTCGGTTTTCGCGCCGAGCTTCATTTCGATCTGCCTGTCGCCGAGCGTGCCGACGTAGCGCGGGAAACGTGCGAACTCTGGATTCGGCGTGAGCGGCTTCTGCGGCGGCAGCGCGAGTTCCTTGATGGCGGCCTGCGCGCCGTGCGCGTCGGCGCCCGCCGGTTCGCGCTGACCGGACGCGAGCACGCCGGACGCGCCCGTCGGCATCGGCGAATTGCAGCCGGCGAGCGCCGCGATCAGAGTCAAAGCCGCGGCGATGCGCGGCCCTTTCATGCTTCGAATCATCCTTCCGTCCTTCAGATACGCTCGAAAATCGCCGCGATGCCCTGCCCGCCGCCGATGCACATCGTCACGAGCGCGTAACGCCCGCCGATGCGCTGCAGCTCGTACAGCGCCTTCACCGTGATGAGCGCGCCGGTCGCGCCGATCGGATGTCCGAGCGAAATGCCCGAGCCGTTCGGATTGACCTTCGCGGGATCGAGCTTCAGTTCCTGCGACACGGCGCACGCCTGCGCGGCGAACGCCTCGTTAGCTTCGATGACGTCGAGATCGTCGACCGTCAGGCCCGCGCGTTCCAGCGCCTTCTGCGTCGCCGGAACCGGGCCGATGCCCATGATCTTCGGATCGACGCCCGCGTGCGCATACGCGACGAGGCGCGCGAGCGGATGCGCGCCGCGCTTCTGCGCGACGGACCGCTCCATCAGCACGACTGCCGCCGCCGCGTCGTTGATGCCCGACGCGTTGCCCGCCGTCACCGTGCCGTTTTCCTTCGCGAACACGGGCCTGAGCTTCGCGAAATCGTCCGCCGTCGCGTTCATGCGCACGTGCTCGTCGCGCTCGAACACGGTGTCGCCCTTCTTCGACGCGAGCGTGATCGGCAGAATCTGGTCCTTGAAATAGCCGGCTTCGATCGCCTTCGCCGCGCGCCGGTGCGATTCGAGCGCGAGCGCGTCCTGCATCTCGCGCGTGATGCCGAATTTCGCGGCGACGTTTTCGGCCGTCACGCCCATGTGGATCTTGTCGAACGGATCGTTCAGCGCGCCGACCATCATGTCGACGATGCGCGTATCGCCCATGCGCTGTCCGAAGCGCGCGGCGGGCATGATGTACGCCGCGCGGCTCATGCTTTCCGCGCCGCCGCCGATGGCGACATCGGCATCGCCGAGCAGAATGGACTGCGACGCCGAGACGATCGCCTGCAGGCCCGAGCCGCACAGGCGGTTCACCGTGAGCGCGGGCGCGTGCTGCGTGACGCCGCCGTCGAGCGCCGCGACGCGCGCGAGATACATGTCGCGCGGCTCGGTATGCACGACGTTGCCGAACACGACATGGCCGACTTCATCGCCGCCGACGTTCGCGCGGGAGAGCGCCTCGCGCACGACGCGCGCGCCGAGATCGGTCGGACTGAAGTCCTTCAGCGAGCCGCCGAAATCGCCGATCGCCGTGCGCACGCCGCTTACCACCACCACTTCACGTTGCATGTTGCCGTCTCCGTTGGTTATTCGGCGAGCGCGCGTTCCACGGTCGCCCGGGTCGGAATCGGCGCGACCGCGCCGAAGCCTTGCGTCGATAAAGCCGCTGCGGCGTTCGCATAGCGCGCCGCCGCGAAGGGATCGTCACCGGCGACGATGCGCGCGATGAACGCGCCGCCGAAACAGTCGCCCGCGCCGGTCGCATCGACCGCCTGCACGACGCGGCCCGGCACCACGCGCCGCTCATCGGGCGTCGCGATATAGGCGCCTTCCTTGCCGAGCTTGAGCGCAACGACTTTCGGGCCGAGATTCAGCAGCGCGTCGACGATCGCGTCCTTGTCTTCGTGGCCGGTGAGCAGCGTCACGTCGTCCCAGCTCGGCAGGCAGATATCCGTCGAACGGATGGCTTCGAGCATCACCGCGCGGGCGCGCGCGAGCGGCCACAGCTTCAGGCGCAGGTTCGTATCGAAGCTGACCTTGACGCCGTGCGAGCGCGCGTGATCGATCGCGGCGAGCGCGGCGTCGCACGCGGACACGCCGATCGCGAGACTGATGCCCGACAGATGCACGACCTTCGCGGCGGCGATCGCATCGAGCGGCAGATGCGACGGCGCGTAGCGGCTCGCGGCCGAGCCCGCGCGCAGATAGTCGAAGCGATGCCCGTTCTCGCCGTGCGACACGAAATAGACGCCCGTGGGCGCGTCGTGATCGATGCGCACCGTCGATGTATCCACGTTTTCCGAGCGCCACAGATCGAGCAGCAACTGCCCGAACTGATCGTTGCCGACGGCGGACACGAAGCCCGTCGCCGCACCCTGGCGCGATGCCGCGATCAGAAAGTTGGAGACATCGCCGCCGAAGCCTTGCAGATAGTTCGGCTGATCGCGCGTCGACTGATTGAACTCGATCATGGCCTCGCCGAGCGCGAGGACGTGCGGCATCGCTGGCATGGATTTAGACCTCGCCCCAGAGATCGTGGCCATCGGCGCCGGTGATCTTCACCGACACGAAGTCGCCGGCCTTGTAGCGCTTCGATGCCTTCGTCGCCGGCGCGATGTACACGACGCCGTCGATTTCCGGCGCATCCGCCGCCGTGCGGCCGATGCCGCCTTCGGCGCTCACTTCATCGACGAGCACTTTTAGCGTCTTGCCGACCTTCTTCTTCATGCGCTTCGCCGACAGTTCCTCGGCCAGCTCCATGAAGCGCGCGCGGCGTTCCTCGCGCACGTCGTCGGGCAATGCGCCCTCGAGTTCGTTCGCGGTCGCGCCTTCGACCGGCGAGTAAGCGAAGCAGCCGACGCGATCCAGATCCGCTTCCTTGAGAAAGTCGAGCAGTGTCTGAAACTGCTCTTCCGTTTCGCCCGGAAAGCCCGCGATGAACGTGCTGCGGATCGTCAGATCGGGACAGATCTCGCGCCACGTCTTCACGCGCTCGAGCACCTTTTCGGCGTTGGCCGGGCGCTTCATGCGCTTCAGCACTTCGGGATGCGCGTGCTGGAACGGCACGTCGAGATACGGCAGCACGTGGCCGCGCAGCGGGCCTTCGGCCATCATCGGGATGACGTCGTCGACGCTCGGATACGGATACACGTAATGCAGGCGCACCCACGCGCCGTACTGCGCGGCGAGTTCGCCGAGCGCACCGACGAGATCGGTCATGCGCGTCTTGAGCGGCTTGCCATTCCAGAAGCCCGTGCGGTATTTCACGTCGACGCCATACGCGCTCGTGTCCTGCGAGATCACGAGCAGCTCCTTCACGCCGGACTTGAAGAGATTTTCGGCTTCGAGCATGACTTCGGCGACGGGGCGCGAGACGAGATCGCCGCGCATCGACGGAATGATGCAGAACGTGCAGCGGTGATTGCAGCCTTCCGAAATCTTGAGGTACGCGTAGTGGCGCGGCGTGAGCTTGATGCCGGCGGGCGGCACGAGGTCGGTGAACGGATCGTGCGGTTTCGGCAGATGCGTGTGCACCGCGTTCATCACTTCGTTGGTCGCGTGCGGGCCGGTGACGGCGAGCACCTTCGGATGCACTTCCTCGATGAGGCCCGAGCCGCTCGCGCTCTTTTTCGCGCCGAGGCAGCCGGTGACGATGACCTTGCCGTTTTCGGAGAGCGCCTCGCCGATGGCGTCGAGACTTTCTTGCACAGCCTCGTCGATGAAACCGCAGGTGTTGACGACGACGAGATCCGCGCCGTCATACGTGCCGGAGATTTCGTAACCTTCGGCGCGAAGCTGGGTCATGATCTGCTCGGAATCGACGAGCGCTTTCGGGCAGCCGAGCGACACCATGCCGATTTTCGGCGCGGGAGTCGTCTTGGCGGTTGAATCTAAAGAATTTTTCACGGGAACGATGTCTTGTGGGAGCGCACGAGGCCAATCGACTATTTTACCCCGGAGCGCCGAAAGACCGGATTTCCCGGGCTTTCCGTCCTTGTCCGATTCCCTTCGCCGGCCGGGCATCGCACATTCGGTGACCCACGCGGATTCGCCGCGCCTTTCATCGCTTCGATCTCACCCATCGCCGTTCATGCTCGATCCTTCCGCTCTGCGCCATTTCAACCCGCTTTTCATCACGCCTTGCTACTCGGGCCAGGTTACGTCCGGCTATGCCACCAGCATGCTGACGCTCACCAACGAGCTCTGGCGTCTCGGCGTGCAAGGCTCGATGCGCATCAAGTCCGGCGAAAGCCTCGTCACGCGCGCGCGCAATGAAGCCGTCGCGCATTTTCTCGCTCAGAAACAGCACACGCATCTTTTCTGGATCGACGCCGATATCGGCTTCACGCCGGATCAGGCGCTGCGTCTGTTGCTCGCGGACCGCGATGTCGTCACCGGCGTGTATCCGCGCAAACGCATCGACTGGACGGGCGAGATTCCCGCCGGCCTCACGCAGGAGCAATTCCTCACGCGCGCATTGCGCTATCCGGTGAATTCCAGCGATGGTGCGCGCATGACCGTGGACGACGACGGCTTCATCGAAGTGGACGAAGCGCCCACGGGATTCATGTGCATCCGCCGCTCGGTGCTCGAAACGATGATCGCGCGCATGCCCGATCTGCAATACGTCCCCGACGCGCCGCCCGATTCGCCGCTGCACGGCTACTGCTATCGCTTCTTCGACGTGATGGTCGAGCGCGAAACCGGGCGCTATCTGTCGGAGGACTACGCGTTTTGCCGCCGCTGGCGCGATCTGGGCGGAAAGGTCTACGTGGATGCCCGCTCGAAGCTCGCGCACCACGGCTCGTTCACGTATCGCGGCGATTTCGGCGCGGCCTTCGCGCAGGATCCGGCGAGAGCCGTAGGCGGAGCCTAAGCAAACGGCGCGCCCGCTCACGCCGAGGCGCGCGACCCCGGCCGCATGCGCCCTTCCGGATGACTTACTTCTTCTCCGTCGACGTAGGCGTGGGCGTCGGAAACGGGAACGTGTTGAACATCGACTTCGCCTGCGACTGCATCTGCTCCTGCATCTGCACGAACATGTTCTTCGACTGCTCGATGTAGCTCGTCATCATGCCCTGCATCATCGGCGCCTGCATGTTCATGAACTGCGACCAGACTTCCGGATTGAGCGCGTTGCCGTCGTAGATGCCCTTGCTCTGCTCGGTCAGCTTCTGCTGGATGTCGATGAACGCCTGGATGTTCTTTTCCAGATACGTGCCCATCATGCCCTGCATCGCATGGCCGTAGAAGCGGATGATCTGCGAGAGCATCACCGACGAGAACATCGGCAGGCCACCGCTCTCTTCTTCCAGAATGATCTGCAGAAGGATGCTGCGCGTGAGGTCGTCATTGGACTTCGCGTCGAGTACCTTGAAGTCTTCCTGATCGAGCACGAGTTGCTTCACATCCGACAACGTGATGTAAGTGCTCGTCTCCGTGTCATACAGCCGACGGTTCGGATATTTTTTGATGAGTCGTTCGGCGGCTTTCTTTGTAGTAGTAGTGGTGGTCATTTAACGCCTTTAAACGCAAAACTTTACTGCGATGGCAGCAAGCAGGTCTTGCGTTGTCGCAAAAAAGCGCTGCTGCATGTTCGCCGCACGTTGATAAATCCGGCGAGAAGCGGCCTCCCGCGCGCCGGTGAGCGTCGCGGGAGGCCGCCGCCCGTCAGCCCATATGCAAGCCGCCGTTCAGCGAGAAGTCCGCGCCGGTCGCGAAACCGGATTCGTCCGACGCGAGCCACGCGCAGATCGAGCCGATTTCGTCGGGCGTGCCGAGACGCCGCACCGGAATCGTCGCGACGATCTTTTCCAGCACTTCCGGACGGATCGCCTTCACCATGTCCGTACCGATATAACCCGGCGACACGGTGTTGACCGTCACGCCCTTGGTCGCCACTTCCTGCGCGAGCGCCATCGTGAAGCCGTGAATGCCGGCCTTGGCGGTCGAGTAGTTCGTCTGGCCGAACTGGCCCTTCTGCCCGTTCACCGACGAAATGTTGATGATCCGGCCAAAGCCGCGCTCGACCATGCCGTCGATGACCTGCTTCGTCACGTTGAAGAGGCTCGTCAGGTTCGTGTCGATGACGGCGGTCCAGTCTTCGTGCGTCATCTTGCGGAACACGACGTCGCGCGTGATGCCCGCGTTGTTCACGAGGACATCGACCTCGCCGACTTCGGCCTTGACCTTGTCGAACGCGTTCTTGGTCGATTCCCAGTCGCCGACGTTGCCTTCCGAGGCGATGAATTCGAAGCCGAGCGCCTTCTGGTCTTCCAGCCATTTCACCCGGCGCGGCGAATTCGGGCCGCAGCCCACGACGACCGTAAAGCCATCTTTAAGCAGGCGCTGGCTGATGCTGGTGCCGATGCCGCCCATCCCGCCGGTTACATACGCTATACGCTTCGCCATTCCTCACTCCATTTTCGTTATGCGGACGGCGATCTCCGTGCCGCCCGCCGGCCCTTCCCAATCCCGCCAGTGACTATCTGTGACTTATTACGGACGTTCCACCGCCAGCGCGACACCCATGCCGCCGCCGATACACAGCGACGCCAGACCCTTCTTCGCGTCGC